>NZ_JARYGM010000009.1:0-120551 GCF_033795525.1 Pigmentiphaga sp. | reverse complement strand
ACGCGTCTGGGCCACTCGTTTCTTCGAAAACAGCGTCCCTGATGCGTTCGATGCCCACTTTTTCAACGGCCTGCTAGTACGCCCGACGCGCTGAATGCCATGATAGGGCAGCACCACGCTAGCTATCCGGGCCGACCGGCTGTGCACGCCGCTCCTGGATCGCCACAAAGGCAGCGGCGAATTGTGCGCGCGCGATCTTCGTGCGAGCATGGGCGTCCTCCCTCAGCAACCGAGCGAACAATATGAAAGAAGTCATCGATGTCGGCCTGCCGGATGTCGGCCAACCTTTTTCCTGGGCCGTGCGCAGCGGCGGCATTCTCTTTACTTCCCAAGGCCCGGTCCGGCAGAACGGCAGCATAGATACCGGTCCCATCGAAGACCAGGCGCGACTCACCTTCGGCAATCTCAAGAAGGCCGTCGAGGCCGCGGGCGGCACGCTGGAGGACGTCACCCAGGTGCTGATCTATATGACCGACGTCAACGACATGAAGGCCATCGACCAGGTCTACCGGGAGTTCTTCACCGCTCCCTATCCCAGCCGTTCGAGTGCGGCGGTACAGGCGCTGGTCGTGCCCGGCATGCGCGTGGAAATCGTCGCGTTCGGCGTGGTCGGCAAGCAATAGCCGGCACGAGCATCTTCAGTCCCGTTCGAGTACATCGAGCGGGGAAGCCGCCTGCTTGATATAGCCCAGCACGATATTGGACTGGATGTCGCGCACGCCAGGCGCACGGTACAAGCGATTGACGATGAAGTCCGAGTAATGGCTGACATCGCGCGCCCGCACCACCAGCATGTAGTTCGCGCCGCCGGTAACGATGCGTGCCGACAGCACCTCCGGCCAATCCTGGATGGCCGCGACGAAGGCTTCGTGCCACCCCTCCACTTCATGGCGCATGGACACGTGCACCACCGCCTCGACCTCCAGGCCCAGCCGGGCGTAATCCAGCACGCAGCTATAGCCCTGGATGATCCCGGCCTCCTCCAGCTGCTTGACCCGACGCAGGCATGCCGATGGCGATAGCGACACCTTGGCCGCCAGATCCTGGTTGCTGATGCGCCCTTCCCGTTGCAGGCATTCGACGATGCGCAAATCCAGGCGGTCCAGTTTTATTCGCATGATATTCGAATAATCCTTTATTACATGCAATTTTATTCGAATTTCTGCCTCGTCAACCACGGAAAATGCCAGCACATTCTATGGCCGCTTGGATAAGATTTTGACCTGTGCGGCGCTGCCGCATCGCGCCGCCCCAACTCGTTATCCACGCCATGACACTGATCGATATCAGCCCACCGCTTTCCACCGCCACGCCCGTCTGGCCGGGAGATACGCCCCTCCAGCAAGCCGAGGTCTGGCGCATGGAAGGCGCCTGTCCGGTCAACGTCGGCAGGGTCACGCTGTCCCCCCATACCGGCGCCCACGCCGATGCGCCCCTGCACTACGCCCGCGATGGCGTGGCCATCGGCGACGTGCCGCTGGACGCCTATCTCGGCCCGGCGCGCGTCATCCATTGCATAGGCGCCCGCCCGCTGGTCGAACCCCATCACCTCGAAGGGACGCTGGACGGCCTGCCGCCGAGGGTGCTGCTGCGGACCTACACGCGCGCGCCCATCGAACAGTGGGACAGCGCGTTCTGTGCCATCGCGCCGGCGACCATCGCCATGCTCGCGCAGCGTGGCGTCCGGTTGATCGGCATCGATACGCCGTCCATCGACCCGCAAGAATCCAAGACCATGGACGCGCACCGGGCAGTACATGCCGCCGGCATGGCCATACTCGAGGGCCTGGTACTCGATCGGGTTCCTGCGGGGGACTACGAACTGATTGCGCTTCCGCTGCGTTTCGCGGCGCTGGACGCCAGCCCCGTACGGGCCGTGCTGAGACCCCTGCGCTGAACGGCGCCACTGTTTTCACCACATCTCCAGGACACGTTCCCCATGACCGCCCCCCAGCAAGAAACCGGCGCCCCGGCGTCTTCGTGGCACGACGCGCAAATGGATTTCTCCAAATCCATGAGCTATGGCGACTACCTCGGCCTCGACCAATTGCTGAACGCCCAGCATCCGCTCTCGCCCGACCACAACGAGATGCTGTTCATCATCCAGCACCAGACCAGCGAGCTCTGGATGAAGTTGATGCTGCACGAGCTCTTCGCCGCGCGCGCCTGCATACAGCGCGACGAGGTAGAGCCCGCGCTCAAGATGCTGGCGCGCGTCTCGCGCATCATGGAACAGCTCGTCCACGCGTGGACGGTGCTTTCGACCATGACGCCGTCCGAATACACCAAATTCCGCCCCTACCTGGGCAGCTCGTCGGGCTTCCAGTCGTTCCAGTACCGGCAGATCGAGTTCGTACTGGGCAACAAGAACGCCGCCATGGTGGCGCCCCATGCCCATCATCCGGAACGCAAGGCACTGGTGGTCGCAGCCCTGGAAGCGCCGTCCCTCTATGACGAAACGCTAATGCTGATGGCCCGGCGCGGCCTGCCGATCGCGCCCGGGCGCCTGCAGCGCGACTGGACCTTGCCCACCGAATACGACGCCTCGGTCGAAGCTGCGTGGCTGCGGGTCTACGCCGACCCGGATGCCTGCTGGGACCTGTATGCGCTGGCCGAAAAGCTGGTGGACCTCGAAGACGCGTTCCGGCAATGGCGCTTCCGGCACGTCACGACGGTGGAGCGGGTCATCGGTTTCAAGCGCGGAACAGGGGGCACCGCCGGCGTGAGCTATCTGCGCAGGATGCTGGAAGTCGTGCTGTTTCCCGAGCTCTGGCAGATGCGCACTAAATTGTGACCCCCCTACGCGGTGACGCGCGCCCCCCAGGGGGCGATGCGCGCGGACCGGCGGAGCCGGATCCGCCGCATCCTGGATCTGGGCCTTCTTGATTCTTGGATTGCAGAAGCGGGTCTTCCCAGCGGCTGTTGATTGGGCGGCACCGCGTTCTCCCGGAAAGCTACAATTATTGGCAGTTTTAAGGAAATCGATTCCATGTTCGAGCACGTACCCCGCTATGCCGGCGACCCTATCCTCTCGCTGGTCCAGACCTTCCTGAAAGACCCGCGCGAGCACAAGGTCAACCTGAGCATCGGCTTCTACTACGACAGCGAAGGCAAGGTGCCCGTGCTCGATAGCGTCAGCAAGGCGCGCGACCGTATCGACACCTCGGTGCCGGCGGTCTATCTGCCGATGGAGGGCGACGCCCAATACCGCAAGGCGATCCAGGAGGTCGTGCTGGGTGCCGACCATCCCGCGCTGGCCGAGGACCGGGTCGCGACCATCCATACGCTGGGAGGATCGGGTGCGCTGAAGGTGGGCGCCGATTTCCTGAAGGCGCATTTTCCCGACAGCGAGCTCTGGATCAGCGATCCCACCTGGGAAAATCACTACAACATCCTCGGGGGAGCGGGCTTCAAGATGCACGCCTTCCCTTACTACGACGCAGCGACGAACGGCATCCGTTTCGACGAGATGGTCGCCGCCTTCGAAAAACTGCCCGAGCGCAGCATCGTGCTGCTGCAACCCTGCTGCCACAACCCGACCGGCATCGACCCTTCGCGTGAGCAGTGGGCCCGCATCATCGAGGTCCTGGTCAGCCGCAATGCCATCCCCTTCTTCGACATGGCCTACCAAGGCTTCGGCGACGGCCTGGAAGAAGACGCCTGGGTCGTGCGGACACTGGCCGAACGTGGCATCGCCATGCTGGTGGGCAATTCGTTCTCCAAGAACATGTCGCTGTACGGCGAGCGGGTGGGCGGCCTATCGGTGATCTGCCCCACGGCCGACGAAGCCGGCCGCGTGCTGGGCCAGCTGCAAGCCACGGTGCGCAAGAACTACTCCAGCCCCGCCCTGTTCGGCAGCCGCGTCGTCAGCGCCTTGCTGAACGATCCGGAACTGCGCGGGCTGTGGCAAGGCGAGGTCGCCGAAATGCGGACTCGCATCCACGCCATGCGGCGCGGCCTGCGCGACCGGTTGAAGGCACTGCGACCCGAGCTGGACGTCGAGTACTTCGTCACCCAGCGCGGCATGTTCAGCTATACGGGCCTGAATCCCGCCCAGGTGGACCGCCTGCGCGATGAATTCGGCGTCTACCTGATCCAGTCGGGCCGCATGTGCGTGGCCGGGCTGTTCGAAGCCAACCTCGATTACGTCGCCGCGTCGATGGCCAAGGTCCTGGACTGAGGCGGCCGCCCTACTTCCACGGCGTCCTGACCGCCCCCAGGTCGCGGAAGGCATCCTCGGCCTTGGCCTCGAGCTCGTCCAGCCGCGCCGCGATCCATCCCAGCGCGAACCAGGACTGCGAGTGCGTCTCGATTAGTCCGGCATAGTGGCCGCGGGCCACGACCAGGTCGTTGACCTCGCCCAGGATGTCTTGCAAGGCGGACAACTTCTTGCGGTAGGCCCGCACATAGTCGCGGCGATACAGGGACTGGGATAGCGCCAGGCCATAGCGCAGCCGCTTGGCCAGCTTGCGCAGCGCGTGGCGGCGCTCGTCGTCGAGCAGCGCGAAATGCTCCCCCCCGCGAGTCAGCCGCTTGTGCCACTTGCGCAGCCGGGCGGTGACGAAAGGCGCCAGCTTGACCGGGTCGGCAATCGGCGGCACCGCGGGCGGCACGGTTCCGGCCGCGGCGGAGGCCGGGGCGGGTGCCGGTTCGCGCACGCCCACGTTCCAGGCCAGCATTGCCAGCAGCCAGCCCTGGAACCCGGGAGCGCAAGCCAGGCCGGCCGCATCCATGCTGACGGCCGGTGGCGCCGGCAAGGCCGGCATGCCTGCCTCCAGCAGGGCGGGCAGCACCCCGCGCTCGATGACATCCCGATCCCGCACCCGCCCGAAAGCGGCGAAGTGCTCGCGTACCGCGTCCTGCAACGGCTGCGGCGGCAGCGCGGCGGCGCCGTCGAACAGGCGCCAGGCCGAGCGCAGCCGCCGCATGCCGACCCGCAATTGGTGCACCAGTTCCTCGTTCGGGAGGATGGTGTCAGCGGGCACTTCCACGGCGGCCAGCGCGGTGGCGTTGCGAACGATCTGGTCGAAACATTCGGCCGTGACGATTCTCAGCGCCTCGTCGGGGGAGGCGCGTTTTTCCAGGTTCACCTCGGCGGCGGCGCGGGGAGCCCAGAAACGGAGGATCTCCTTCTCACGGACGGCGGACTGCGCGTCGAGCGGCACCGCCGTGATACGTGCCGCTGCGTTGGCCAGCCCGTCCCCCCTTTCGGCTTTGCTGCGGACATCGAGTACCAGGCCGTGCTGCCGCTGCCAGCGGGCGGCCAGCTTGAACAGCGCCTCGGGCCGGCCAGAGGCCAGCTCGAACTCCAGTTCGCAAACCGGCAGCTCCAATTCCCCGGCCCGGATGACGCCTTCGTCATAGGCGATTTCGACCGTACCGCCGCGGGTCCGGGCCGATACCGCTCGCCGCCAGACGTCGGTTTCATACCGCACTTGCAGTTCCCCGGTCAGGCTGGCCAGGACCGCCTCGGCCGGCGTCCCGGTATAGACCGTCAGGTCCAGCTCGCGCCTGGGGCAGGGATGATTGAGTTCGATGCGCGACAGCGCGTCGGCGCCGGCCATCTTGAACGTCTGCACCCAGCGGCGCCCTTCCTGGCGCAGCCGTATGGCCGCATGCCGGCGCGCCAACTGACGATCCGCGGTATCGAAATACATGGCCCGCAGGCGCACGCGGGGCGGAGGCTGCAGCGACGCAAGCTGGGCGGCGACGCTTTTACGGGAGGCGCGGGGAACGGAAAACTTGAGTTCTTGTTCTAGCATCGGGGACTGGCGCACCGCGGGCATGGAAACCGCCATGGTAGCAAGGGGCGGCCCAATGATGATGACTGGTCATTTTTCTGTCATCAACCGCCCACGAGTTGCCGCCCGTGCCCGAGGCGCCGGTCAGAACCGCGTATTGCGGTTCACCGACCAACGCGCCGACAAGGCGCCCAGCAAGGCGACCCCTACGACGAAGGCCGCCAGCCATTCCCATTGCGGCAGGCGCAGCGCGAACTCGGTGCCGTAGCTGCGCGCCAGGTCCGCCAAGGCGGTATTGAGCGGCCTCAGCGCCAAGGCCACCAGGCCGATCGCGGCCAGCGCCGCAATCCCGCAACTGACCGCCCCCAGATACAGGAAAGGCCGGCGCACGAAAGATTCGGTGGCGCCCACCAGGCGCGCCACGCCGATTTCCTCCCGCTGCGAAAGCGCCTGCATGCGCACGGTATTGAACACCGCCGCCAGCACCGCCACCGCGACCACGAGCGCAAGGAACAACAGGATGGTCCGGGCGAAGCGGAGGATTGCTTCGAGCCGTTGGACCCACGCACTGTCCACCTGCACCATATCGACCTTGTCCCAGGTCTTCCAGATCGCGGCCAGCTTGGCCGACCGGTCGGCCAGGTCTTCGCCCTCCAGCGTCACGACGATGGCGTCCGGCAAGGGATTGTCGGGCAGCACCGCAAGCGCCTGGGCATAGGCAGGATTGGCCTTGAGCTCGGCCAGGGCCCGCTCGCGATCGATCACGCGCAACGCGTGGATTTCGCTGGCATGGTCGCGGCGGATGCGGTCGGCCACTGCGGCGGTCTCGGCCTCTGTGGCGTCGACCTGCATGAACACGGTCATTTCCGGATCGGCGGTCAGGTGGCTGGCCACGGGCCGCAGCGACATCAGCGCGGCGGCACCCAGCAAGGGAATCGCCAGGGCGAGCGTGATGACCAGGATGTTGGCGATCGACGAGAACGGCTGCGCGAGCAGGCGGCGCAGCGTCACGCCCAGCGCATAGCGGTGCTGGCGGATGAGAGGGCTCATCGAACGGCCCTCCCGTCGCTGCCGGGCATCGCCCGGGGTTCCCCGCCCAGCCGGGGCGTGCGCTTGCCGCCGTCGGTCACGTGGCCGGCGTTCACCAGCAGTACGCGGGTGGCGTAGTCGGCGATCAGGGTCTCGTCGTGCGTGGCCAGTATGGTGGTCACCCCTACCCGGTTGAAATCGCGGAACACCTCGACGATGCGCCGGGCGCTGTCGCTGTCGAGGTTGGCGGTGGGTTCGTCGGCAATGAGCACGGCCGGCCGGTTGACGATGGCCCGTGCGATGGCCAGCCGCTGCTGGTCGCCGCCAGACAATTCTTCGGGCCGCAGGGCCTCCTTGCCGGAAAGGCCTACCCGTTCGATCGCGGCCCGCGCCCGCTTGGCCGCGGCCGAGCGCGAATGGCCGGTCACGATCAAGGGCAGCAGCACGTTCTCGAAAGCGCTGCGATCGTTCAGCAAATGCACGTCTTGGAGAATGGTGCCGATGGCGCGGCGCAGGTAGGGCCGAAAGCGGCCCGGCAGCTTGCCGACGTTCTGCCCGTTGACCAGCACGGTGCCACGGTTGGGAACGTCCAGCCCTGCGATGAGCTTCAACAGCGTCGACTTGCCGGCGCCCGAAGGCCCGGAGACGAAGACGAATTCGCCCTGGGCGATGCCGAAAGTCACGTTGGCCAGCGTGTCGATACCGCGGCCATAGGATTTGTAGACTTGCTGGAATTCGATCATGAGGTCGAAATAGTAACCCGGGCGGCCGAAGGGCGACAGGCCCGAGGTTTTCATCATACCCAACCCATGCTACGGTACATGTCGTTTCACGGTGCCCGCAGCCCGGCAATGTTTTATAGTCCAGGGCCGCCCGCGTAAGGAACCCGCCATGAACGCATTGAAATCCCTGCTCACCGCCGCCCTGCTGGCCGGGGCGGCCCATGCCGCGCACGCCGGTCCGACCCTGGATGCGGTCAAGAAGAAAGGCTTCGTGCAATGCGGCGTCTCCACCGGCGTGGCCGGTTTCAGCAACCCCGACAGCAAGGGTGTGTGGACCGGCATCGACGTGGACTTGTGCAAGGCCGTCGCGGCCGCGCTGTTCGGGGACGCCTCCAAGTTCAAGCTGACGCCGCTCAATACCCAGCAGCGCTTCACGGCCCTGCAGTCGGGCGAAGTGGACGTCCTGCCGCGGAACACCTCGATCACCCTGCAGCGCGACACCGCCCTGGGCCTGACCGGCGTGGGGGTGAATTTCTACGACGGCCAGGGCATCCTGGTGTCCAGGAAACTGGGGGTCAAGAGCGCGAAAGAACTCGACGGCGCGGCAATCTGCCTGCAGCCCGGCACCACCACCGAACTGAACCTGGCCGACTGGTTCCGCGCCAACAAGCTGACCTTCAAGCCGGTCGTCATCGACAAGTTCGACGAACTGGTACGCGCCTTCGCCGCGGGCCGGTGCGACGCCTACACGACCGACATCTCGGCGCTGAACGGCATCCGCACCACCAAGCTGCCCAATCCCGACGACTACGTGGTGCTGCCCGAGATGATCTCCAAGGAACCGCTCGGCCCCATGGTGCGCCAGGGCGACGAGCAATGGGCGGCGATCGTCAAATGGACGCTCAACGCCATGATCGAGGCCGAAGAGTACGGCATCACCTCGAAAAACGTCGACCAGATGCTCAAGAGCCCCAATCCCAACGTGCAGCGCATCCTGGGCGTGACGCCGGGCGCCGGCAAGAACCTGGGCGTGGACGAAAAGTGGGCCTACAACATCGTCAAGCAGGTCGGCAACTACGGCGAAAGCTTCGAGCGCAACCTCGGCCAAGGCAGTCCCCTGAAAATGCAGCGCGGCCCGAATGCGCTCTGGACCCAAGGCGGCCTGATGTACGCATTGCCCATCCGCTGACGCGCGCATGGCCCGGTTGAGCTGGAGCAACCCGTCGGTCCGGTCGGTCGTCTACCAGACCCTCGCGCTGGCAGCGGTTGCGGCAGTGGCGTGGTTCCTCGTTTCCAACACACTGTCCAACCTCGCTGCCCGCAACATCGCCTCGGGGTTCGGCTTTCTCGAACGCGAGGCGGGATTCGCCATAGGCGAGACGCCTATCCGCTACGACCCCCAGGACACCTATGCGCGGGCCATCCTGGTGGGCCTGCTGAACACCCTGCGGGTGGCGGCAGTCGGCATCGTGCTGGCCACGGTGCTGGGAACGCTGATGGGCGTCGCCCGGCTGTCGCGTAACTGGCTGGTGGCACGGCTGGCCGGGACCTACGTCGAGTTGATGCGCAACACGCCGCTGCTGCTGCAACTCTTCCTCTGGTATGCGCTGATAACCGAGACCATGCCGGCGGCGCGGCAGGCCATAGAACTGCTGCCGGGCGTCTTCATCTCCAACCGCGGCATCAAGCTGCCGCTGCCGGCGGATCATCCGGGCTTCGACCTGGCGGCGGCGGGTTTCGCGCTGGCGGTCGTGCTGGCACTCGCGCTAGCCCACGTGGCGCGCAAGAAACAGCGGCTCAGCGGCGAGGTCCGCCCCGCGGGCCGCTGGATAGCGGCGCTGCTGCTGGGACTGCCGCTGGCCGGGTGGCTGGCCGGCGGCGCGCCGCTCGCGTTCGACGTACCGCGCCTGCAGGGATTCGGTTTCGTCGGCGGCGCCACCCTCACACCCGAGTACGCGGCGCTGCTGTTCGGACTGGTGGTCTACACGGGGGCGTTCATTGCCGAAGTGGTGCGGGCGGGCATCCAATCGGTGGACCGCGGCCAATGGGAAGCCGCCGAATCCATAGGGCTGCGGCGAGGCGCGGTATTGCGGCTCGTCGTCCTGCCCCAGGCTCTACGCGTCATCATCCCGCCGCTCACCAGCCAGTACCTGAATCTCACCAAGAACAGCTCGCTGGCGGTCGCCATCGGCTATCCGGATATCGTCTCCATCGCCAACACCACGCTCAACCAGACCGGCCAGGCCATCGAAGGCGTGCTCATCATCATGGCCGTGTACCTGGCGGTGAGCCTGAGTATTTCAGTACTCATGAACCTGTACAACCGCCGCATGGCGCTGGTGGAGCGCTGATGCCGGCCGGCTTCTCCGACACGCGCGCGACTCCCATCGATGGTGCGCCCGCCCCGGGGCGCCGTGGACCCGGCTTTGCCGGTCCGCCGGCACTGCCCCCCGGCGGGCGCGCGAAGCGCATCGCGGCGAGCCTGTTTTCGTCGCCGCTGAACATCGTCCTGACGCTGCTGACCTCCTGGCTGCTGCTGATGATCGTACCGGCCCTGGTGGAATGGGGACTGGTGCGGGCGACATTCGTGGCTTCATCGGCGCAGGAATGCCGCAATACCGGCGGCGCCTGCTGGGCCTTCATCGCCGAGAAACACCGGCTGATCCTCTTTGGGCTCTACCCCTACGACGAACAATGGCGGCCGCTGGTGGCCAGCCTGCTGCTGATCGGCGCAGTAGTGGCCAGCTGCCTGCGGCGTTTCTGGAACAAATGGCTGGCCTTGATATGGATCGCCGCGCTGGTGGCCACCGGCATCCTGATGTGGGGCGGGGTGCTGGGCCTGGAGTACGTCGAGAACACGCGCTGGGGCGGCCTGCCCCTGACACTGATCCTGGCGACCTTCGGCATGGGCCTGGCCTTCCCGCTGGGCGTGCTGCTGGCCCTGGGCCGCCGCTCGCGCCTGCCTGCGATCAAGGCGCTGTGCGTGGTCTACATCGAACTGATACGCGGCGTACCGCTGATCAGCCTGTTGTTCATGTCGTCGGTCATGCTTCCGCTGTTCCTGCCCGAAGGCTTTGGCATCGACAAGCTGCTGCGGGCGCAGATTGCCATCGTCATGTTCGCCGCGGCCTACCTGGCCGAGCTGGTGCGCGGTGGCCTGCAGGCCATTCCCAAGGGCCAGTACGAAGGCGCCGACTCGATCGGCCTCACCTATTGGCAGCAAATGCGCCTGGTCATCCTGCCGCAGGCGCTCAAGATCATCATCGCGCCGCTGGTGAGCATGTTCATCCTCGTCTTCAAGGACACCTCGCTGGTCGTCATCATCGGCATCTTCGACCTGACCCAATCGGCCAAGGCATCGCTGGCCGATGCCGCATGGCCGGGTTTCTCGGTCGAGGCCTACCTGTTCATCGCTGCGATCTACTTCGTGTTCTGCTTCGCCATGTCGCGCTACAGCCAATCGCTGGAACGGCGCCTGCGGGCCGGCCGCGAGCGATGAGGCCGGGCCCCGCGACCGCACACCGCGTAAGGACTATCTCCATGCCAGACTCCACGCCCCGCGCCTCCGATAACGATGCCTCCCGCTTGGCGCGAGGCGAGACCATCATCAGCCTCGAGGGTGTCAGCAAGTGGTTCGGCAAGTACCAGGCCCTGCGCGACATCCATCTGCGCGTCGGCCGCGGCGAGCGCATCGTCATCTGCGGACCGTCGGGGTCGGGCAAATCGACGCTGATCCGCTGCATCAACCGGCTGGAGGAACACCAGCAGGGCCGCGTCGTCGTCGACGGCATCGAGCTGACAGGCAACCTGAAGGACATCGAGGCGATCCGCCGCGAAGTCGGCATGGTGTTCCAGCACTTCAACCTATTTCCGCACCTGACCGTGCTGCAAAACCTGACCTTGGGCCCGATATGGGTGCTCAAGCAGCCGAAGGCACAGGCCGAAGCCACCGCCATGCAATTCCTCGAGCGCGTCCGCATCCCCGAGCAGGCGCACAAGTATCCGGGACAGCTGTCGGGCGGCCAGCAGCAACGGGTCGCCATCGCGCGCTCGCTGTGCATGTCGCCCAAGATCATCTTGTTCGACGAGCCGACGTCGGCACTGGACCCCGAGATGGTCAAGGAAGTGCTCGACGTGATGACGTCGCTGGCCGAGACCGGCATCACGATGTTGTGCGTGACCCACGAAATGGGATTCGCGCGCCAGGTAGCGGACCGGGTAGTCTTCATGGACCAAGGCGAGATCGTCGAACAGAACGCCCCCGAGGAGTTCTTCTCGCATCCCCGGCACGAACGCACCCGGTTGTTCCTGAGCCAGATCCTGCACTGAGCGCGGACCGCGGCAAATGTTACGGTTGGGAAAGCCTGCGGGGGGGATGGGCGCTCCAGGCAGTAAAATCCGGCCCTCATGGACCTCAAACTTTTCGAAGACCTGATCGCGCTGGCCCGCACGCAAAGCTTCGTGCGGGCCGCTGAACTGCGGCACGTCACGCACCCGGCCTTCGGGCGCCGCATCCGCGCGCTCGAAGTCTGGGCGGGCGCGCCGCTGGTCGAACGCAATCGCACACCGGTTCATCTCACGCCCGAAGGCGAGGTCATGCTCAAGACCGCCGAGCGCACCGTCGAAAGCGTGGCCAATGCGCGGTCCCAGATCCAGCGCCATGGCTCCAACCAGGGCCTGAGCCTGCGCGTCGGCACCGGCCGCACGCTCGCGCGCACCCTGGTGGCCGACTGGCTGGCCCGCATCACCCACATGCCCCGCAGCCCTTTGCGCGGCAAAGCGCAGATCGACGTCATCACCGGCACGACCAACGACCTGGCCTCCTTGCTGGAACAGAGCAAGGTCGACATGTTGTGCTGCTACGAGCATCGGGCGCTGTCGGTTCCACTCAATGGCCACCGCTACCGTCACCTGACGCTGTCCACCGAGAAGCTGGTGCCGGTCAGCGTGGCTGACGCCCAGGGACGGCCCCGCTTCAGCCTGATCGGCGCGAACCAGGCCACGCCGCTCATCGCCTATGGCATAGGACTGTCGATGGAGCGGTTGATGAGCGAGCATTTCGAGCGCAACCCGCTGGCAAGCATGAACGTGTTCCTGCGCTGCGACTCGGCCGACGCCGTCTACGAACTGGTCAAGAAAGGCCTGGGCGTGGCATGGCTCCCATGGTCCATGGTGGCGGCCGATTGCCAGCGCCGCAACATGGTGGTGCTGGGCGACCGCAGCGACGAGGTGCCGTTCGAGGTCCGCCTGTATCGGCCGCGCGCGCGGCAAACCGATCTTGTCGAAGCAGTCTGGGCAGCCACCGAGTTCGCCCGCTAGGACCATTTCACGCTTGTCATGCCTTCGCTGCCGCAACGGGTGCCCGGCGCATCGGGCTCGGGCTGGCGCAGCGGACGCCTGGTTTTTTTGGGGCGAGGCGACTGCCGGAGCCCCGCTCCCATCTATTTACTAAAAAGTCAATTAAACCAACGCTTTAAGACCAATCGACTAGAAACTTCCCGGAAAAACTAGGCAAAACCGGAATAGAATTTTTCCACGCTCAATCACATTGACCGTTTAGTCAATTTATCCTATCGTGCGGCTGAACGATGGCCGCCCGCGCGCCGTCGTCCTCCATCCATTCCAGAGGAACCCACGATGGCCATCGCACGCCACCCCCGACCACCCGAACTCGAGCACGCCTCGCTCGAGGACATCGCCGCCCGCTTTATCGGCCGCTTCCGCGACAAGACCCCCGACTGGGCCGCCTTCGAAGACGCCAAGATCGAAGGCTTCAAGCGCGCCCAGCATCGCTTCATCGGCGCCGGCGGGTCCGGCAAGCACAACGATCCGTCCGCCATTCCCGCCCGCGGCTTCACCCTGAGCATCATGTACGTCGAGCCCGGCCAGGGAAACGCCGCCCATACCCACGAGGTCGAGGAAGTCTTCTTCGTCCTGCAGGGCTTTCTCGACGTCTTCTTCCAGGATGAAGACGGCAACCAGGTCTGGCGGCGACTTGGCCCCTGGGAATGCGCCGCCTGCCCGCCCGGCGTCATCCACGGCTACGAGAACCGCAGCCTCGAACCCGTTTACTTCCAGGTCATGCTCGGACGCGCCCAGCCCGAACTCATGGGATACGCCAGCGACGAACTCTTTCAAAAGCGCGACGGACACCTCAAGTCCGAGCCCCGCAACTGACTCGCCACACGCCCGGCCGGGCGCAACGATGCCCGCGCGGCGCCTATTTGCAGGAGAACCGCTGTGAATCGAATGAAATTGGCATTCGTCTGCGCGACCGTTGCGATGGCGAGTGCGGCCACTGCCGACACCTATCCCGCCAAGCCCGTACGGATCGTAGTCACCGCACCGCCCGGTGCTGCCTCGGACATGCTGGCACGCGTCATGGCCGAACAGCTGGGCAAGGCGCTGAAGGTAGCAGTCGTCGTCGAGAACCGCCCGGGTGCCGGCGGCAACATCGCCGGCGACCACGTCGCCAAGTCAGCGCCGGACGGCTATACGCTGCTACTGGCGTCGGTCAGCTCGCACGCCATCAATCCATCGCTGTACGCGAAAATGCCCTACGACTCGGTCAAGGATTTTGAGCCCATCATCGTGCTGGCCTCAAACCCCAACGCCCTGGTGACCTCCCCCGCGTCGGGCATCAAGAACGTGGCCGATCTCATCAAGGCCGCCCGGGCCAAGCCCGGCGAGCTCAGCTTCAGTTCAGGAGGCAACGGGACGTCGCAACACCTGGCGGGTGAACTCTTCAAATCCATGACCGGCGTCCAGCTGATGCACGTCCCCTACAAGGGTTCGTCGGAAGCCTTGACGGCGGTCATGCGCAACGAGACCACCCTGATGTTTCCCAACATCCCCAATGCGCTCGCGCTGGCCAAGAACGGCAACATCAACCTGCTCGCCGTGACCACCCGGAACCGGCTGTCCTGGCTACCCGACGTTCCCACCTTGAACGAAAGCGGCCTGCCCGGATTCGAGGCCGTGGCCTGGTTCGGACTGGTCGCCCCTGCAGGAACGCCGCGAAGCGTGGTCGATATCGTCAATGCTGCAGCCGGCAAGATCCTGGCTCAGCCCGGCGTGCAGCAGCAACTGATCGGCCAGGGCTTCGACATCATGGGCGGCAGCCCAGAGGCATTTCAGACCTTCCTGAAAGCCGAGATCGAAAAGTGGCGCGTGGTGGTCAAGCAGTCGGGGGCGACGGTCAACTAGCCGGCGCACACCTGGCGCAGCGGGGAAGGAGTGGATCCTGCCTCCCCCGCTATAGCGGCCGGATGCCGATGAATCGAAGCTGCGACAGCTCGTCTATCGCGTAGCGTACGCCTTCCCGCCCAAACCCCGACTGCTTGGCGCCACCAAAGGGATAGATGTCCAGCCGGAAGCGGCTGGCCTCGTTGATCCACAGGGATCCCACCTCGAAGCCGTCGGCGAAGAGAAAGGCATTTCCCAGGCTGCGGGTGAATACCGCGCCCTGCAGCCCGAACGGCGAATCGTTCGCGAGCTGCAGCGCCTCCTGCGCATCGGCAGCGCGCTGCACGACGGCCAGCGGGCCGAACGCCTCGTCCGTCCAGATAGGGCTGTCGGCGGGGGCATCCACCAGGATACCGGGGCTGACCCGGCAACCGTCCTGCTGCGGTTCCAGCGCATACCGGGCACCCCGCTCGGCGGACCGGCGCGCCATGGCCATGACGCGATCCGCAGCCGCCCGCGAAACCATGGGGCCGACATCCGTCGCTTCGTCGCCCGCGCTGCCGACCCGCAGGGCCCGGGCCGCTTCGACGAACAACGGCAGGAAGGCGTCGTACACCGAGGACTCCACTATCACGCGTTGCGCAGACACGCATTGCTGCCCGCTCGCCTCGAACGCGGCGCCGGCGATGCGGCGGGCGGCGTCCGCCAGATCCGCATCGGCCAGCACGACATTGGCGGCGTTCGAACCCAGTTCGGCGACGAATTTCTTGGCACCGGCAGTTCGCGCCAGCGCATCGCCGGCCGCCGTGCCGCCCGTAAACGTAACGACACGGACCCGAGGGTCGCGCACCAGGGCCTGCGCCGGCGAGCGGTCGCCGCACACCACGTTGAACAGCCCCGGCGCCAGCCCCGCTTCCGCGAACAGCGCGGCGATGGCCAACGCCGCGCGCGTGCCGGCCGGATGCGGCTTGACCACGACGGCGTTGCCGGCGGCCAGGGCCGGCGCCACCTTCTGCACCAGCAGGTTGACCGGCGCATTGAACGGGGTGATGGCGGCCACGACACCGTACGGCACGCGGCGCACCATGCCGTGCCGCCCCACGCCGGCCGCGACGGCATCCAGTGGCAACATTTCGCCGGTCATGGTCTGTAGTTGCACCGCGCAGGCACGAATGAACTGAACGCCGCGAACGACCTCGACCCGCGCCACCCGGATAGGCTTGCCGACGTCGCTCACCAGGAGTTCCGCTACGGCATCCACCCTCGCCTCCAGCAGATCCGCGGCCTTGCTCAGCAAGGCCGCACGCTCTACCACCGGTGCCGCCGCATGGCGGCGGAACGCGGCCAGCGCGGAAGCAACCGCCTGCGCGCACAGTTCGTAGGAAGCCTCGGCCAGCCGAACGCACCGGCCGGCATGCTCGGGCGATTCCAGGGTAATCGTCGTCCCGGTCCCGGGCACCGGCGCGCCGTCGATAAAGCTATGCAGGATATTCAAGGCAGACTCGCTCGCAGGTCATGAGGCAAGGAAGAAACAGCGCTCATTCTAGGTTTTATTTGACTATACAGTCAATTTTAAAGATGCAAATCCGAAAAAGTCCGGCCCGCCCTGCCTATTCCCGGCCAAGGCGCCATCCCCCTGCATGTACACTTGCACGGCGACCCTTGCCCTTACGTCCGCCATGACACAAAGAAAAGCAGAGACCACAGATTCCACGACACCCCGGCGCCGAACCAGCGGCCCTCGCGAAAGCGCCGCGCGCACCCGTCTTTCCATCATCGAGGCCTCCATTCAGGAGTTCTCGCAGAAAGGCTTCGAGGGCGCGCGCGTGGACGAGATCGCGCTACGCGCGGGCGTGAACAAGAACCTGCTCTACCATCATTTCGGCAACAAGGACGGCCTGTTCGCCGCGGTACTGACCCACACTTACGAGAACATCCGCAGCCGGCAGCAGGACATTCAGCTGCGTACCGTCGACCCCGAAGCGGCCATGCGCCGCCTGGTCATCTCGACGGGCAAGATCTGGGTGCAGTTCCCCGAGTTCCAGCGCCTGCTGATGAGCGAGAACCTGGCCGGCGGCCGCCACGTTGCCAGCGACGCGGCCATCTCGGAACTGTACAACCCGCTGCTGGACACGATAGAGCAACTGCTTGCCCGCGGCCGCGAGACCGGCATTTTCCGCGATGACATCGACCCCATCGATCTCTACATCTCCGTGACCTCGCTGACGGCCCACTACGTCAACAACCAACACACCTTCGAAGCCATTTTCCGGCAGAAACTGATGACGCCGCAGCGGGTCCGGCAGCGGCTGGAGCACGCGGCGGACATGGTGATCCGGTACCTGAAGAAGGATTGACCCGCTTGCGTCGCGACCGGTTTTCCGCCGGCGAACATTGACCATTTAGTCAATTTACCCTATCGTGCGGCTGAACGATGGCCGCCCGCGCGCCGTCGTCCTCCATCCATTCCAGAGGAACCCACGATGGCCATCGCACGCCACCCCCGACCACCCGAACTCGAGCACGCCTCGCTCGAGGACATCGCCGCCCGCTTTATCGGCCGCTTCCGCGACAAGACCCCCGACTGGGCCGCCTTCGAAGACGCCAAGATCGAAGGCTTCAAGCGCGCCCAGCATCGCTTCATCGGCGCCGGCGGGTCCGGCAAGCACAACGATCCGTCCGCCATTCCCGCCCGCGGCTTCACCCTGAGCATCATGTACGTCGAGCCCGGCCAGGGAAACGCCGCCCATACCCACGAGGTCGAGGAAGTCTTCTTCGTCCTGCAGGGCTTTCTCGACGTCTTCTTCCAGGATGAAGACGGCAACCAGGTCTGGCGGCGACTTGGCCCCTGGGAATGCGCCGCCTGCCCGCCCGGCGTCATCCACGGCTACGAGAACCGCAGCCTCGAACCCGTTTACTTCCAGGTCATGCTCGGACGCGCCCAGCCCGAACTCATGGGATACGCCAGCGACGAACTCTTTCAAAAGCGCGACGGACACCTCAAGTCCGAGCCCCGCAACTGACTCGCCACACGGAGAACGAGCGATGCAATTGGTTGGCGAACAGCTGGTGCCCGCGGACCAGCAAACGACGTGGGCAGCGCTAAACGATCCCGAGATACTGCGGCAATGCATTCCGGGCTGCGATGCCATTACGGAAGATGGCGAACATGCCTATCGGGTCGACATGGCCGTACGGGTCGGTCCTATCAGCGCAAAATTCAAGGGCAAGCTGCGGCTGCTGGACATCCAGGCTCCGACGGCTTACCGCCTGGAGTTCGAGGGCCAGGGCGGCGCGGCCGGGTTCGGCAAAGGCACGGCCGCCGTCCGGCTCGCGCCCGAGGCCGGTGCCACCCGCCTGACCTACACTGTCGATGCCTCGATCGGTGGCAAGCTGGCACAGGTGGGCGCACGCCTGATCGAAGCCGCGGCGCGCAAGCTGTCAGACGAATTCTTCGGCAAATTCAACGCGCTCATGCAGCCGGACGCGAGAGATACGCAAGGCCTGGCAGAGCCGGCCCCGGACCAATCCGGTGACTCGGTTCCGCGGTGGAAGCGGCTGTTCAGAAAAGAAAGCGAGCCGTCTTAGGCAGCAAAGAAAGCCCCCGGGACGCTGACTCGCCGCGTCCCGGAAACCTTGCGAGTCACTCGGCCTTGATGCCGGCCGTCTTGGCCGCCGCGCCGTAGCTTGCTACATCCCGCTTGATCAGCTCGGCCGACTTCTCCGAATCCAGGAGAAGTACGTCCAGCCCCGCGCCGGACAGCTTTGCGCGTATATCCGGCGACTCCAACGCCTGCCTGACATCGCTCCCGATCTTGGCCACGACGTCCTTGGGCGTCCCCGCCGGCGCGGCGAGGCCATAGTAGTTTTCCACAGAAAAATTCTTCAAGGCCGGAATGCCGGATTCCGCCACGGTAGGTATGTCCTTGGCCGACTCCGAGCGCCGCGCAGAGGTAACCGCGATGGGTACCAGCTTGCCGCTCTTGATGAATGGAAGAACCGTGGGCATGGTCGCCACGACCGTGTCGACGTGGCCCGCGACCGCGTCCACCACGGCCGGACTGCAACCCCGGTGCGGCACATGCACAGCCTTGGTGTGGAGCTCGGCCTTGATCAGTTCCATCGCGAAATGGTGGGCCGTTGCCGCGCCGCAGGTCAGGTAATTCATCTCGCCCTTTTCCCGCTCCATCTTTGCCACCAACTCAGGCATGGTCTTGACGCCGGCCTTGGGATTGACGGCGATGACGATGGCCGAGGACGTCATCATGCCCGGGAACGCGAAGTCTTTGGTGATGTCGAATTCCGTTTCGGTATAGAGCACCCGGTTTATCGCGTGCGTGTTGCTGACCAGCAGCAAGGTATGGCCGTCAGGCGGGGAACGATAGACGTTCAGCGCGCCGATGTTGCCGCCCGCGCCGATCACGTTCTCCACCACCACGGCGTGTGGCTTCCATTTCTCCGCCAGTTTTTCAGCCATTATGCGCGCGGTCTGGTCGGCCGCTCCGCCGGGCGTGAAACCGACCACAATGCGCACCGCCTTGGTCGGAAACCGGACCTCGGCATGTCCCAGCGGCGAAGCCGCCATGAGTAGTCCCGCGACGATGCCTGCGCACCCGCGCACCTTGTTCAAGCTAGACATTGTTCAACCCCTTCCCAGGAAAATGAGACCTGCTTGGATCGATGAATGCGCCGGCGCGAAGCCGGCGGTATGGCAAGGCGTTAGCCCGCCGCCTGCTCGTGCGCGGCGATCTGCCGGACGAGTTCGACCGGCTCCACGGGCACCCGTGATACCCGGATACTGAAATCCGCCAAAGCGTCGTCGATGGCGGAGGCAATGGCCGCAGTGACTGGAATCGTCCCGGCCTCGCCCACCCCCTTCACGCCCAGCGGGTTGCTGGGCGCTGGCGACTCGGTGAACGAGATCTCCAGCGGCGGCACTTCAGTGGCTGTCGTCAACAGGTAGTCCGCGAAGGTCGTGCTGATGGGTTGGGCCTGGTCGTCGTAGCGCATGTGCTCGAACAAGGCGTTCCCTATGCCGTGCACGATGCCCCCTTGAATCTGCCCCTCGGCGGTCATGGGGTTGATCAGCGTGCCGCTGTCATGCGTCGCGACATAGCGCAGGATGCGAACCTCGCCGGTCACGATATCGACGTCGACTTCGCAGGCGTGAAAGCCGTGCGCGTACGCCATGTCGGTGGGCTCCCAATGGATGGTCGCCTCGAGCCCCGCCCCGACTCCGGGCGGCAAGTCGTAGCCGGGGATGCCACGCAGTAGGCGCGCGATCTCGCTGTAGGTCACGGTGCCGCCAGCCCCCCCGGTCGCGCAGACCATGCCGTCGCGCAAGGTAACCGCGGATTCGTCCACCTTCAGCATGTAGGCGCCGACCTTGCGCAGCTTGGCCGCCACCGCCACGGCCGCGTAGTGCACGGACGAACCGGCCGTCACGGTCTGCCGGCTGGCGAACCCGCCCACGCCCATCGAGGTGTGGGCGGTGTCGCCGGAGATCACCTGCACCGATTCGACCGGCACGCATAATTGTTCCGCGGCGATCTGCGCCATCACGGTATTCAGGCCCTGTCCCATCGCCATGGCTCCCGTGGCTACGGTAACGTGCCCGTTCGACGACACGCGGACACTGCCGGATTCGAACGGCCCTCGTCCTGTTCCCTTGACGGCATGCGCGAATCCCAGGCCGATGTAGCGCCCTTCCCGCCTGGCCGCCAGACGCCGCGCCTCGAACTCCTCATAGCCGATCTGCTTGAGCACGCGGCGCTGTGCATCCAGGTAGTCGCCGCTATCGAGGACGATCGGCCGGCCCGAGCGCGCGGTCAGCGGCTTGACGTAGGGCATCATTTCCGGGGATACAAGATTGCGCGCTCGCACCGCCGCTCGGTCCTCACCCAGCTCGAAAGCGATCCGGTCGAGCAACCGTTCCATCACGAAGGTCCCTTGCGGATACCCTGCTCCCCGGATGGGGATCACATAGACCTTGTTGGTCTGCACGACCGTAACCCGCATCTCGTAGGCCGGAATGGAATAGGGGCCGGTCACCGCCGTGCTGGCGTTATAGGCGCAATTGACGCCTTGGGGTGTGTAGGCGCCCTGGTCGTGAAGCATGGTCCCGCGTATGCCGCGGACCGTCCCCCGCTCGTCGCAGGCTACCTCCACCTCCCACAGCTGGTCGCGCTCCTGGATAGCGCCGAGGAAGTGCTCCATGCGGTCCTCGACCCACTTGACGGCGCGCTTGTGGTGCCAGGCGACGGCGGCCACCGCCAGTTCCTCGGGATAGACCACGTACTTGCAGCCGAAGCCCCCGCCCACGTCAGGCGCCACGACCCGGACCAGCGAGTCGGGCAGCCCCAGCGCCTTGGCGACGGTGAAGGCCAGCTCGTGCGGCATCTGGGTCGACGCCCAGATCATCAGCGCCCCGTGGTGCTTGTCGTACTGCGCCACCATGGCGCGGCCTTCCATGGGGTGGGCGCCGCCGCGATGCTGCGAAATCGTCTCGCGAAAAACGTGCGGCGCATCCTGGAACGCGGCATCGCAATTGCCGTAGCCTACACGGAACTCCCGCAGCACGTTGCTAGGTGCCTCGCGCCGCACTTTGGGCGCGTCCGGCTCCAGCGCGGCCTGCATGTCGGATACCGCCGGCAGCTGCTCGTAGTCCACCATCACCAGCGCCGCGCCGTCCTCCGCGATGTAGCGCGAGGTGGCCAGCACCATGGCCACCGGCTCGCCCACGAAGCACACTTCCTCGGGACACAGGACGTAGGGCGTGATGTCGGGCGGCAAATCGCTGGTCGGCCAGCCGAGCGGCATGCGAATAGCCTCGACGTAGGTCGCCATTTCGCGCGCGTCTATGACCGCGACCACGCCCGGGACATTCAGCGCGGCCGATCCGTCCACGCCTCGGATCAATGCATGGGCGTAGGGACTACGGACGAAGGCTACGTGCAGCGCGTCGGGCAGGTCGATATCGGCCACGTACCGGCCGGTTCCCGTCAACAGGCGGACGTCCTCGGCACGCAGTGCGCGCTCGCCGATATGGGAGACGGGGGCCCGGTCACGCGCGTTCATGAGCGGCCCTCCTGCTTTCCAGGGCACGCATAGCGGCCGCCACGATATTCTGGTAGCCGGTACAGCGGCAGATGTGCCCGGACAGCGCCAACCTTACGTCTTCTTCGGTAGCGTCAGGCATGTCGCGCAGCAGTTCGGTCAGGCTCATCAGAATCCCCGGGGTACAGAATCCGCACTGCAATCCATGCAGTTCCCGGAATGCCTGCTGGAGATCGCTGAGTTCGCCATCGCGGGCCAGCGATTCGACCGTGTGGATCTCGTAGCGCTGTGCCTGCGCCGCCAGCATCAGGCAGCTGCGCGCGGTGGCCCCATCGACGTGCACGGTGCAGGCGCCGCAGACGCCGTGCTCGCAGCCCAGGTGGGTCCCGGTCAGACCCAGGTCGTTGCGCAGGCAATCGCCGAGCGTGGTCCGCGGTTCAACGCTGACGGTGTGCCGGGTGCCATTGACGCACAGGGATATCCGCGCCAGCTCACCGACTTCGAATTTCTTCATGGTGGATGCTCCTAGGATTGGACGGCGGCGCGTTCGAGTGCCTTGGCCACCGTGCGTTCGAGCAGGCGCTGGGCCAGCCGCTGGCGGTACCACGCGGGATAGGCGGGATCGCTGATCGCCTCGCACTTGGCGGCCTGCGAGCACGCTTCGCGCACTACCGCTTCGGTCGGCCGGCTTCCTTGGAGTACGCGTTCGGCGGCCTCGACGCGGAATGGCACCGACGCCACGCCCCCCAGGGTCAACGAACAACGTTCCACCGCGCCGCCAGCATCCAGCAGGACGAGCGCGGCGGCCGACACGATGGCGAAGTCGCCGTGTCTGCGGCCGTATTCCACGAATGCGTGGCCGGCGCGCGCGGGCCAGGGGGTGAAACGAACGGCGGCCAGGACCTCGTCGGGCTCCAGGCAGGAGGTCATCAGATCCACGGCGAAGTCCCGCATGGATACCGTCCGTTCGCCGCGCACGCTGCGTAGCGACAGCCGGACATCCATAGCGACCGCGACAGCCGGCTGCTCCGCCGAGGGATCCAAGTGGCACAGGCTGCCACCCACAGTGCCGCGATTGCGCGTCTGCCTGTGGCCCACGTTCAGGATGGCTTCCTTGAGCAGGGGCAGACGCTCGGCCACCATGGGCGAGAATTCGATGTCCCGCTGGCGGGTCATCGCGCCGATGACGATATCGTTTCCTTCCTCACGCAGGCCCGCCAGTTCGGAGATACCGTTGAGATCGATCACGTCGTCGGGAGCGGCGAGCCGGAGGTTGAGCATGGGCATCAGGGACTGGCCGCCCGCGATCACCCGCGCGTTGTCACTGCTCGCCAGCAGGTCCAGTGCCTCGGCCAGCGACTCGGGCAGGTGAAGAGAGAAGGGAGACGGTTTCATGTCGCCGCCTCAGATCCGGGTCAGGTCGAGGGTGGACGGCGAAAACAACTCTTCAGGCGCGACCTTGCGTGCAGACAGGCCCTGCTCGTGGTGATAGCGGACGAAAGTATCGAGGACATGTCGATTAGCCTCGAAGCCATAGCTCCA
This sequence comes from Pigmentiphaga sp., assembly GCF_033795525.1. GTDB lineage: Bacteria > Pseudomonadota > Gammaproteobacteria > Burkholderiales > Burkholderiaceae_B > Pigmentiphaga. The sequence continues at coordinate 97,276 of NZ_JARYGM010000009.1, read as the reverse complement.
ATAGTCATCGCCCATCTCGCGCTTGGCCTGCTCGTAGGCCGCGACGCCCCAGGGCAGGCTGTGATAGAGATGGCCGATCTGCCCCATCTCGGTGAAGGCCAGGTCCTTGGCGCGGCTGAACGCCTTGAGCACGTTCACGGGCAGCCAAGGATGCCGCTCGACCAGCTCCTTGCGTATGCCGATGGCGTGCATGGTCGGAAAGATGCGCGTACGTCGGAAGTAGTCCGCTTCCACGTCCGGATAATTGGGGAACATGCGGGCGACACCCGGCTCGCCGCGCAGGAAACAGGATGGCGCCCGAGCGCTGATGACGGCATCGAGCTCGCCGTCGGCGAGCATGCCGCTCAAGGTCCTGTCGCCCGGAATCTGCTCCAGCTCTATCCCCGGCGGCAGCTTGATCGGCGCGCGTTCTTCGCGTCCCGCCTGTTCGACGCCGCCGCGCCGCCACCGCACAGACGCGGGATCCAGGCCGTAATCGTCCTGAAGGATGCCGCGGATCCAGACGTTGGCCGTGATCTGGTACTCAGGCAGTCCCACCTTTTTGCCCGCCAGGTCCGACGGCGACCGGATTCCCCGGTCAGTACGGATATAGATGCCCGAATGGCGGAATAGCCGCGAAACGAAGGCGGGGATCGCGACATACGCGTTCTCGCCGCGGGACGTCATCATCGTATGACTGCTGAGCGAGATCTCGCAGATGTCGAACTCCGCGTACTTGAACGCGCGGTGGAACGACTCTTCGGGCTCCAGCTGCGACGTGACGAGTTCCACGCCTTCGATAGCGGCCCGTCCGTCCATCAGCGCCGACGTACGGTCGTAGTTTGCACAACTCATGCTCAATTGCAGGCTTTTCATAGGGAAGCGTCGAGACCATGGGTGCGCAGCAACGGGACGGCCTTGTGCCTGCGCGGATTTGTAATTGACCAAACAGTCAATATCTTATATCCGTCAACAAGTCATATCAAAGGTTTTTTTCTGGCCTAGCTGGCCATGCGGTCAATATTGGATATACGGCAGCAGGAAGATTGATCCGCGAGGGCCGCATCCGACGTCGCGGCGCTCGAGATCGATCAGGAGGGGGAAGGGCGACGCCGGCACCAGCCGGCTCGCGAAGGCCGCGGCAGTCGCCGTGGCCAATGGAGGAGCGGCCACGCGGCCGCTTGGGTCAGTTACCCAGCAAGGCGCCGGCGAACTCGTCGGCCACGAACGGTTGAAGGTCGTCGATGCCCTCGCCCACGCCTATCCAATACACCGGCACCGGACGTACGCCCTGGGCGCCCGCCGCGACGGCCGCCAGGATGCCGCCCTTGGCGGTGCCATCCAGCTTGGTCACGATCAGGCCGGTCAACCCCAGCGCTTCGTCGAAGGCCTTGATCTGGGCCAGGGCGTTCTGGCCGGTATTGCCGTCGATCACCAGCAGGACTTCGTGAGGTGCGGTGGCGTCGGCCTTGGCGATCACGCGCTTGATCTTCTTGACCTCTTCCATCAGGTGCAACTGGGTAGGCAGGCGCCCGGCGGTATCGACCATGACGACGCCCATGCCGCGCGCCTGCCCGGACTTGACCGCATCGAAGGCCACCGCGGCGGGGTCGCCGCCCTCTTGCGCGACCACCGTCACGTCGTTGCGCTTGCCCCATTCCATCAACTGCTCGCGCGCCGCCGCCCGGAAAGTATCGCCGGCAGCCAACAGCACGCGCCGGCCCTGCTGCTGGAAGGTGCGGGCCAGCTTGCCGATGGACGTGGTCTTGCCGGCACCGTTCACGCCCGCGATCATGGTGACGATAGGCGCGGGCCGATCGAGGTCGAAGCGGCACTCCAGCGGGCGCAGATGGCTGGCGAGCACCTCGCGCAGCACCTGGCGGACGCGGTCGCCGTCCTCGATGCGCTCCTGCCGGACCCGGTCGCGCAGCTGCTTGATCAGCGACTGGGCGGCATCCACACCGGCATCGGCCATGATGAGCGCGGTCTCGAGTTCTTCGAACAATTCCTCATCGACCTTGACTCCCACGAACAGGGAAGTCAGGTTCTGGCCGGTGCGCGACAGGCCGCTCTTGAGGCGGGCCAGCCACGAGGCCTTGGCCGGCGGGGCGGCCTCCGCCGCGGCGGGAACGGACGTAGGTTGATCGACCGGGCTGGGGGCAATCCGGTCCGGGCTCCCAGCCTGGGGGCCGGCCTCGGCCGCAGGCGATGCGGCGGCCGCCACGCTTTCCTGGGCAGCGGGCGCCTGTCCGGCCTGGTCCTCGACAGCCGCGTCTGCCTCTGCGGCTGGGCGGTCCTTGCCTTCATCGGACGGAGGGGGGGCTTTTTTCTTGAAGAAACTGAACATGGAAACCTGTCTGATGAAACTGCACCCGGCATCACGCCGCGACGGCCCGGCCGGCCGTTCGGCAGGCACGCCGCCGGCATATAGAATCTGGAATTCTACCGGTCCCTCGCCATGCCCTCACTCCGCCAGACGTCCCATCGCGCCAGCCGAAGCGCGCCGCACAAGATCCGCATCATAGGCGGGCGCTACAAGCGCACGCCCATTCCGGTCCTCGACCTTCCCGGCTTGCGGCCGACGCCGGACCGGGTGCGTGAGACGCTGTTCAATTGGCTCACCCACCTCTGGGAAGGCGAGTTCGGCGACAAGACCGTCCTGGACGCCTTCGCCGGAACCGGCGCGCTGGGGCTGGAAGCCGCCTCGCGCGGGGTGGCGCAAGCGGTCCTGGTCGAGGCCGACCGCCGCGCCGCCGGCGCCCTGGAGGCGCTGCGTACGCGCCTGGGGGCGGACAACGTACGCGTCGTCGCCGGCGACGTGCTGGGAACGCTGCGGCGGGAGCCCGGGGCCCGCTTCGACCTCGTCATGCTGGACCCGCCGTTTGGACAAGGCTTGCTCGAACGCGTGACGCCACTCGTATTGCAAGCACTTACTGACAAAGGGATACTGTACATCGAAGCGGAGGGGTCGATCGCGCCCCCGGACGGCACGGAATTGCTACGCCAGGACCGGGCCGGGGCGGTCTATTTCCACCTGTTCCGGCTGCTGCCCCGGACAACGTAGCGGCTGGATACCGGCGATACGAGCAATATCCAATTTGCTGCGCCGCGCAAATAAGGAAATAATCACATCATCGGGAAAACGGACACCGCGGCCCGGCCGCGGGAAAAGAACAATCCCGCGAGGGGCGGACCGGCCCACGCCCGGCTGCCATGCAGCCCGAGGCACGGCGTGCCCAAGACCGACCTCCATTCAATAAAACACGGAGCCTACGCATGATCATTGCCGTCTATCCTGGCACCTTCGACCCGATGACCCGCGGTCACGAAGATCTGGTCCGCCGCGCGGCCGGCCTGTTCGACAAGGTGGTGGTCGGCGTGGCGGTCAGCCGCAACAAGGCGCCGTTCTTCACCGTCAGCGAACGTGTCGAGATCGCCCGCGAAATCCTGAGCCACTACCCCAACGTGCAAGTATCGAGTTTCTCGGGCCTGCTCAAGGATTTCGTGCGCGAGCAGAATGCACGGGTGATCGTGCGCGGCCTGCGCGCCGTCTCGGACTTCGAATACGAGTTCCAGATGGCTGGAATGAACCGATACCTGCTTCCCGATGTCGAAACCATGTTCCTCACGCCGTCTGACCAGTACCAGTTCATTTCGGGGACCATCGTCCGCGAAATCGCGCAGCTGGGCGGCGACGTGAGCAAATTCGTGTTCCCCTCGGTCGAGCGCTGGCTGCACGCCAAGGTCGCGCAAATGGGCGGACGCGACAGCGCCTGAGCGCGCCTTACGTAGCAAGGAAGTTTTCGATGGCTCTGCTGATTACCGACGAATGCATCAATTGCGACGTCTGTGAGCCCGAGTGTCCCAATAACGCCATCTACATGGGCGAGGAGATCTACGAGATCGATCCCGCCCGCTGTACCGAATGCGTGGGACATCACGACGAACCCCAGTGCAAGGTCGTGTGCCCCGTCGAGTGCATAGAGTTCAATCCGGAGTGGCGGGAAGACCGGCCCCAATTGCTGGTCAAGTTCGAACGGCTGACCGGCCAGCAAGCCGAGGCCGGCCAGCAGTCCGACTGAGCGCCGCCCTCAGAAGCCCACGGCGCTGCCGTCCCGGCTCGCGTCGGATGCGCCCGCGTAGCCGTCGCCGACCCGCACCACGCATTGCGCCCCACCGAAATCGATGTTGCCCGGTGGCATCCGGACCACCGGATGCCCGCGCGCGGCGAGGCCTTGCTCGATCTCGGGTGCCACGGCCGCCTCGAGCCGGACGGCGCCCTTGGGATCGATGCGCCAGCGGGGCAGATCCAGGGCTGCCTGTGGGTTCAAACCCAGGTCTTCCAGCGCCGAGATGATCTGAACCTGGCCCTGGGGTTGCATGTCGGCTCCGACCACGCCCAGGGCACCCCACGGACTGCCGTCGCGGACCAGCAGGCCCGGCACGATGGTGTGGAAGGGTTTCTTGGCGCCCGCCACCTGGTTGGGATGGCCGGCTTCGAGGCTGAATCCCGATCCGCGATTGTGGAAACTGACGCCCGTGTCCGGCACCACGACCCCCGACCCGAAGCCGTGGAAGTTCGACTGGATGAAAGACACCACCATCCCGTCGCGATCGGCGACGGCCAAGTACACGGTAGCGTGGCGCGGCAGCGTGCAAGGCGGATGGGCGGCCGCCCGCGAGGGATCGATGCGCGCGGCACGTGAGCGCAGATACTCCGGATCGAGCAGCGCGGCAGCCTCGCCCTGCATCCAGGCCGCGTCGGCCAGGTGCGCATAGACATCGGCGAAAGCCATTTTCATCGCCTCGATCTGCACGTGCATGCGCAGCGCCGGATCCTGGCTGGGGCCGAGGTCGAAGTGCTGCATGATGCCCAGTGCCGACAGCACCGCCAGCCCCTGGGCCGGCGGCGGCATCTGGTAGACGTCCAGCCCCCGGTACCGCAGGCCAAGGGGCGCTACCCATTCGGAGCAATGGGCAGCCAGGTCCTGGGCCGACAAGGCGGCGCCATGGCGGTCGGCATCCGCGACCACGGCGGCGGCGATATCGCCTTCGTAGAAATCCCGGCCGCGAGTTGCCGCGATGCGCTCCAGCGAGCGGCCTAGTGCCGGGAAGCGGAAACGTTCGCCGGCCTGCGGCGCGCGGCCTCCCGGCATGAAGGCAGCAGCAAAACCCGGCTGCTCCTTCAGGCGATCGGCGTGGACCACCCACTGGCGCGCGATGATGGGGCTGACCAGGAAGCCATCGTGGGCATAGCGGATGGCCGGGGCCAGCAAGGTATCGAAGGGCAATTTGCCGTATCGGGCGCTCAGATCGGCCCACAGGGCGACCGCTCCCGGCACGATGACGGACTCCCAGCCCAGGTCGGGCATCCGCGTGTGCCGGCCGAAGCGCTCGGGCGACCAGGCCGCCGGCGATTTGCCGCAGCCATTGAGGCCCACGACGGACTGCCCATCCCACATGAGCACCTGGGCGTCGCCGCCCAGGCCGTTCATCACCGGTTCGACCACGGTCAGCGCGGCCGCCGCGGCGATGGCCGCATCCACCGCATTGCCGCCTTGCTCGAGCATGGCGACGCCGGCACGGGCCGCCAGCGGCTGGGATGCTGCCACGACGTTGTCGGCAAGCACGGGAGAACGCCGGCTGGGATGGGGAAACGACCAATCCATACTTTTTCCTTCAATGCATTCAGTGGGGAAAGACCCGCCGCCCCCCCACCCAGGTTTCGTCCGGGACGACCTGCGCGAGCCGCTCTTCCGGCATGGAGAGCGGGTCCTCGGGCAGGACGAGCAGATCCGCCAGTTTGCCCGCTTCCAGCGTCCCGCGCTCGTGCTCGTCAAGACAGAGCCATGCGCCATGCACGGTCGCGCAGCGCAAGGCGGCCTCCCGCGAGATGCGCTGTCCGGGGGCGATCACGGTGCCGGTCTCGCGATCGATACGGGACACCGCGTGCCAGACCGTATTCCACAGGGAAACCGGCAGGTTGTCGCTGGCCAGGGCGACCGGGACGCCGGCGTCGAGCAAGGACCGGATAGGACACAGGGTGTCCTCGCGCTCCTTCCCCACGCGCCGCAACGTGGCGGCGGCACGACGCCAGATGTAGGCCCCCGTGAGCGTCGTCACCACCATCCCATGTTCGCGGATGCCGGCAATCTGCCGTTGGTCCAGGGTGGCCGGATGGGCCACTACCCAGCGCAGGCCATCGATGGGCACCCGTTTGGCGACGTCGATGAATACATCGGCCATGCCGGTCTGGATGGCGCAGACCCTCAGGCGTGCCCGCGCGGCCTCCTCCAGCAGCACGCGCACCTTGTCCGGCGGCAGTCCGCAGTCATAGCGAAAGCCCGCCCACCCGGTCTGCGGCGCGCACGCAGCCCGCAAACGGGCATCTTCCGGATGCGTCTGGGGTTCCGCGAACAGCCCTTCCAGGCGCAGCCATTCGTCCCCTTCGCCCTTGCCGCCCAGGCGCCGGGCATGCTCGCGCACCCAGCTGCGGATGTCTTCCCCGGAGGCCTGGTTCCATCCCGGACTAAACACCAGGCGTACCCGCACCGACGGCTTTCCGGCCGCCCGAACCGAGCGGTAGGCGCGGATCAGTTCCGGCGCCGCGCCGTGCCCCTCGAACACCGCCGTCGTACCGTAGCGGTTATAGGCTTCCATCGAGGCCGCCAGCGTACGCAGCCGGTCGTGCTCATTGAAATGCGGCGCCAGGCGGAAAATGGTGAACTCGGCCAGCGGCTGCAGCGAATCTTCATAGAAGCGGCCCGTCGGTTCGCCGGCGGCATCCTTCTCTATCCGGAGCCGCGGCGAAGGCGACGCCGTATCGGCGCCGACCCCCGCCAAGCGCAATGCGGCGGTGTTGGCGACCGAAACCAGCGGTGCCGCGCCCGGCCAGTATCCCCACGCGCACCGTATCCAAAGAGGATGGTCGCCCGTGGCACGATCCAGGTCGTGCCGGTCCGGCAGGCGCCCTTCGGCATACATCTCGGGAGACCAGCGATACTCCGGCGGCTCGCCGAGCGGCATGGTCACGATCCATTGGCCGCGCGGCGTGGCGGCCGCCACTTCGCGCAGCCTGTCCACCAGTTCCGCGATCGACCGGCAACCGGAGACCGACGGCAGCAGTCCCTTGAGGCCTTCCCTATCCATATGGGCGTGACCGTCGGTCATGCCGGGCATGACCGTCCTTCCCGCCAACTCGATCACTCGCGTGGACGGCCCGATGCGGGCCGACACATCGCGATCCGAGCCGACGGCGGTCAAGCGGCCGCCGCTGAAAGCCAAGGCCGATGCGTGTGACGACTGGGCCATGGTGAGCACGCGGCCGCCGCGCATGACGACATCGTCCCCCCGGCCGGGATTGACGGGGCTGCTCATTGCTTCTGAATGCCCGCGGCCTGCGTAATCTGCGCGTACTTGCGCAAGTCTTCTTCGAGGATCCGGCCAAACGCCTCGGGCGAGCCATGGGCGACCTCGATGTAGCTGTCGCTGATGCGCCGCCGGACGTCCGGATCCTCGAGCGCCTTGCCGAAGGCGGCATTGAGCTTGCGTATGACGGCCTCCGGCGTACCCGCGGGTGCCATCACGCCATGCCAGCCCACCAGCACGAAGCCGGGCAGCGTCTCGGCAATGACGGGCAGGTCGGGCAAGGGGTTGCCCCGCTCCGCGCGGGTCAGCGCCACCGGCTGTACCCGCCCGGCCTTCACTTGGGGCAATGCGGTGTTGAACAGATCGATCAGGATGTCGACCTGGCCGCCCATCAGCGCCGTCAACGCCGGCGCGTTGCCCTTGAACGGGACGTGCACGAAGTCCGCCTTGGTCATGGAACGCAGCCATTCGCAGCCGAATCCCGGCAAGCCTCCGCCGGAGGCGCACGTCACGCCGCGGTCCTTGGCCCGGGCGATGATGTCCGCCACGGATTTCGCCTTGAAGTCCGCCCCCGCCAGCAATAGATACGACTGCGCTGTCAATTGCGAGACGGGTGCCAGCTCCTTGATGGGATCCACCGCCGCTTTGTAGAGCGAAGGATTGGTCACCAGGTTGGGCACGACGTACAGAATGGTGTAGCCATCGGGCGTGGCCCGGGCAGCGGCTTCGTGGCCGATATTGCTGTCGGCGCCGGCGCGGTTTTCGATCACGATGGGCTGGCCCAGCTCCGCGGAAATCTTGGGCGCCACCAGCCGGGCAATGACGTCGGCCGGTCCGCCGGCGGTGAAGGGAACAATCCAGCGTATGGGCCGGCTCGGATAATCGGATGCAGCACCGGCCTGCGTCAACGGTGCCGCCAGTACGGCCAGGACCAGGCCAATCAGGAATTTTTTCATGCTGAGGACCTCCGCCTCGATCGCGGTTCGACAGTGCCCGCGGACCGCGTCCGCGGGCGAACATCAGTTAGTGGAAATGCCCGATTGCTTGACGACCCGTCCCCAGCGCTCGGCCTCGGACGCGACGAATGCCCGGAACTCGGCCGGCGAGCCGCCCGCCACGACGAATCCTTGCTTGACGAAAAAGCCGGAGACTTCGGGCATGGCCAGCACGGCGGCAACCTCGCGATTGAGCCGCTGGACGACATCGGAGGGCGTGCCGGCCGGGGCGAACAGTCCCTGCCACGACAGCACTTCGAAATCCGGCAGCCCGGCCTCGGCCATGGTGGGCACATCAGGCAGGATGGGGCTACGCGCCTTGGACGTCACCGCGAGCAGCTTGAGCTTGCCGCCACCCTGGTACGGGGCCAGCACGGGCGGATCGACGAACATGGCCTGGATCTGCCCGCCAACCAGGTCGGCCATGGCCTGCGCACTGCCCTTGTAGGGAACGTGCACCATGCGCGTTCCCGCCGCGATGTCGAACAGTTCTCCGGTCAGGTGCAAGGACGTACCGGCACCGGAGGAGCCGTAAGTCACGCTGCCGGCCTTGCGCTTGGCATAGGCGATGAACCCGCCCAAGTCGTCGGCCGGTACCGAAGGGTGGACGGCCAGCACGAGCGGCGCCGTCACCAGCAAGGAGACCGGTTCGAAGTCCTTTACGGGGTCGTATGCCGGCTTGGCGGTCAGGTGGTTGCTGATCGAATGGGAACCCGTGACGCCGACCACGAGCGTGTAGCCGTCTGGAGCAGCCCGTGCGACTTGCTGGCTGCCTATGATGCCGCCGGCACCCGCCCGGTTCTCCACTACCACCGGCTGGCCCAGGCGCGGCGAGAGTTGTTCGGCCATCTTGCGTGCCAGCAGGTCGGTCGCACCGCCGGGCGGGAACGGCACCACGAGCTTGATCGGCTGAGCAGGATAGGCCTGGGCATGCGCGGCGGAAAAGAAGACCGGGCACAACGACAAGGCAACGGCGGACACTACACGGTAAGGCCACATGATGAGCAACTCCCTCGAGGTACAGCGGAACCGGAACTCGTCCACCCGATAATCGATTTTTATTTTTCGCTTCGATTAATTTTTTATATTTTTCTTTAATCGTTTTTGTCAATAACAATCGATTGTTTTGGGCGCGCGGCAGCCTATATCGAGGGTTATCCCTCGACGGCAGGGCAACAGCGCTCGCGCCGGAAGACCGCCCGCTGGAACAAAAAGGAAGGAGAAAGAGGGAGGAAAAAACGCGCCGTTTTCAGCGCATAGTGGAGACGCCGGCCCGGCCGGCAGCGGCATCAGAAGTCGAGTACGACCTCGGCCCGGTCGCCGACATTGAGCACCGCCCCGGGCGGCGCGCTGACGATGGCATTCATGCCGAAGGTGACGCCCTCGGGCTGGCTGCGAAAGGTCGACAATGTGGCCATGGGTTCGGCCGCCCGGGCGCCGGTCTGTTGGTCGGTGTTGGGAATCTCGCAGCGCACGCAGGGCTTGACCAGCGCCATGCGAATGTCGCCCACGGTGATGAGCACGGTGTAGTCCTCGTCAAAGGCACCGAACTCGCTCAACACCACATTGGGCCGGAAGCGCTCCATGCCCACGGCGGGCTGGCCCTGGGCGACCAGCCTGTCGTTCAGCTCGGCCAGCGAGGCCTCGTTGGTCACCAGGATGGGATAGCCGTCGGCAAACGCGAATATGTGGTGCCGTGGAAAACCCTCGGCGACAGGATGGCGTGCCAGCCAGTTTTCGATGCGTGCCACACTGGCCACGCGCTGCGACTCGGGATGAACCTTGACGAGCCGGCAAGGCGTGCCGGGGCGTGCCGCTGCTGGAGCTGAAGTACCTGCTCAACCACGCGGCGAGCAACGTCACGATGGGCTATATCCATGTGGGCCATGAGCACCTGCGCAGGCATCAAGATGCAGCGTCGAAGCACATCCTCGAACGGTTGGGGCTGGTGTGGACCGAGGGCCTGTGGCCGCCGCGTCTTTCGGAAAAAGCCATTAAGGAGCAAGAAGACAAGAACGAAGAAGTGGCTGCCTGATCCTCTGTCGGGGCGTCACGGCGCCCAAGGGTATTAAACGAATGGGCCACCGCGACGGTGGCCCTTGTCTATGCACGGCAGAAAAGCATCCATCAATCATCAGCGGCAGGTTCGACCACCCGCACGGTCTTCAATGCCTGCGCCGATTCTTCCTCGTTCATATCCGCGGGGTGCACCTTCTGACGGGGCGGAACCTCGATGCCCTTCTTGCGCATGTCGTTGGCGTACCACCGTACCGATTTATCAGTGGCCTGCGCGCCGTCAAGCTGGGCATTGACCATCGCGGCGATGAGCGCGTGCGGATAGCCTGCGGGGTCCATCAGGAACTGCCGCGCGAGCGCGCCGATGCCCTTGCCACGCGGTGCCTTCACGGTCTCCGATTGAGCGTCTGGGCTCTCGATGACCTCGGCCTGCGGCTGTGTGCTCGGCACGGCTGCCTCGGGCTGCTGCGGCCACCCAAACGAGGCGACGTCGATGTTCTTGCCGACCGCGATCGCCTCGATCCGCGCGACCAGCTTGCCTCGGGTCGCAAAGGTCTTGGGTCCAGCCGGTTTGTCGGCGATCCTGTTGTGCAGGGTCAGCAGGTCTTTCATGCTCATTTCTTCCAGCGTCATGGTGTGCTCCTGTTGTTGGATACGTAGGAGCCATTAAGTCGTGTTTCGCTGGATTCGGGAGCCCTGCGGGAGGCAAACCCATCAAGTCATCAAAAATTGATGGCTTGATCCTTGACGGAAAAATCAAGAACCCCTATGATCTCGCCATCAATTTATCAAAAGGGCCGTCATGACAGGCAAAGACTACTCCTTGCGGGCTCTTAACGAGTTCCTCGACTACCTGGCGAACAAGCACTTGCTGAACAAGAACACTGTGCAGAGTCGCAAGGGAGCAGCGAATAAGATCTTGGGAGTACTTGATGAGCAAGAGGCTTCAGATCTCAAGCAGCTGGACTTGGACTTAGTGTTCCAGCGATTCGCGAATAAGGCCGGAAAAGACTACAAGCCAGAGAGCTTGATGGTCTACCGTAGTCGACTCAGTTCAGCCCTTAACGATTTCTTCCAGTACGTCGAAAATCCTGCCCAATTCCGGCCTGCACTTAAATCCAACGGATCATCAACAGCGAAAAAGCCAGCAAAAGCTGTCCGCAAGGCAGAAGATCAGCGTGCAGAAGGCAAGCCGATGGGCGGAGAGCACGCCCCGCCAACGACCACGCATGTCAGCACCCCTGGCAGTGTGAACGTACCGGTGCCTCTTCGAGAGGGGGTAACAGTCCAGATCACAGGTCTTCCGATTGATCTGACTGAGGCCGAGGCTTCACGCCTTGCCGCGATTATCAAGGCATACGCCATGATGTAGAGAATTGCGGAGGAGACTCACGTCCCCTCCGCAGTAGGAGAATGGGAAGCCCACTCAGCCTACGGTTGGCGCCTATGAGTCTAGTGGATTCTCCTTTGTCAAGCAAATGGGTACGTCTAGCTTCCCGATGTATCCGGAGTCTATATATGACAACAGAGAAGCAAGCTCCGCCGGGATTTCGGTGGGTGTACTGCCGATTCCGGCGCGTCAGGAATAGCAACAAAATTCTTGATGCCTGGGCATATGGTCATCAATCTTGGCGATTCCTCGTAAGATCCAAGTAAGATGACTTAAGCGGGGCTGTCTTTACGACAGCCCCGCTTCTTTGGGCATTGGCCAAGCCCACCAACATCTCGTCAGAAGGGGAGCCGCCCCTAAGGTCTTGAGACTAAAGGGAACGACTCATCACGGGTCGTCCCTTGGACACAGCACGAACAGCGTCAGTGCAGCAACGCCATGTGGGCCAGGTGGAACGGCAGAGCTTCAGCCTCGCGCTGGGTCTGCCGGTCGAGATAGAGGTCGAGGGAGCGGCTGTAGGGGATGCCCGCCATCGCGGCGGCTTCATCGAAGCGCTCCGAACCGAAGGGAACGCCCACGCGCTCCGCCGTATCGGCCAGGGCTTCAAGCAGACTGTGTTCGGTTTCGAGGGCGCTGAACATCGCGCGCAACGCCAGGGCCACCGGGTGGTCTGCCGGATAGACGGGGAGCTTATGCGTCGCCATCGCCGCCACCGATCAGGGCATGGTCGATTTCCTGCTCACGCATGGCCAGCGACACAGTGTTGAGCGGGTTGGAGCGGCCCGACTGCCAGGTGCGGACGGCGACCAGGATGCCCTGGAGGCGTGCATCGCCAAGCTTGATGTACTCGCGGACCTTCTCGTAGTCCTCCAGCTTCATGGCGACGGCGAGCTCGGTCGGGCCGACGGGGCGATCCTTGCTGGGCATCCGGTCGATGAGTGAGAGGACGGCCGAGGCCAGGGCCACGCTCTTGGTGCCGACCGCGACCTGAGCCATGTGGCCGAGCTCGGCGGGACCTGCGTACTGGAGCTGCTGGAGGTACTCGGTGCGCTTGGGATCGCCGAGGGCGGCGCGTGCCAGGACCTTGGCGGGGTTGTCGTAGAACGGGCGCTGCGCGACGAGCTGGGCGTGGGGTGCGCCCGCCTGCTTGAGCAGGCCGTCGAGTTCGGCGCGGCTGTTGTCCTTGATCTGCCCGATGGCGGACAGGGTCTCGGTCTGCGTGAAGCGCGCCACGTCGGCGCCGGAGAAGCCTGAGGAGTTCTTCCAGCGGGAGGCAATCTCGGCCTTCTTGGCGGCCACGTCCTTGTTCAGGCGCTCGATGGCCTTGATGACGCGGGTGTGGATGGCGTCGAGGCTCGACGCCAGTTCGCCGATCTGCTGGGTGGTCAGCAGGGGCGTGTCGGTGAGGGTGATCTTCATGCTGCGGCTCCTGGGAGGTCTTGGTTCCTCCGGCCGCATGTGCGAGCCCGACGCCTGCCGGGAGGGCCGCACGCCAATGCGCGACCGGATGCCGTCAATGTGTCGTGCAGGCTTGCCGCATGACGCCATCGTTGTCAGGCTGTGTTGCCCCCGATGCTAACCGCGCCACTATCCCTTGCCGATCATGGCTTTATGAGTGCTTGACCCGCGAACAACGAATCAGTGGCTACTATTTCCCAGTTACACCAGTCCTAGGATGAAGATATGTTGCAAATCGACAATGGCAAACAGCCGGACGACTTTCACACCGCCTGTATGTCTTTCTGGCTTCCCCCCAATACCCCCTATGGCAACCTGACCCTGAAACTGATGAAGCTGATTGGTCGGATTGATGAGGCGAATCGGCGGCTAGCAGAAGTCGAATGCTTTTGGGCGATAGCAATCAGCCCAGTGCTTCACCCTAATGCGGCAGAGAGGCATCACTATGCAATCGAGCAGGCGATCTACTTGATGAGGCGTGCAGCTGATGATCTTATTGCCCTGATCTCGTGTCTATCAGACTGGAAAGCCGAAGGCGATTACCCGAAGAGGATTCAGGTGGACTGCATTGGATTTTTGCTCGCAGAGAAAAATGCCCCGAAGCGATTGCCACTATACGATTCCCATCTAAGCATGCTCCGTCTGTTGAATGAAATTTCCAATGCCTACAAGCACTCATTCGTTCAAACAGACATCAACCTCATAGGACGCGATGAACCTGTTGCTTATGCGCTTGCCCTGGACTACAACAAACTAGAGTCGGGAGTCCAGTTCTTCGACGCACCGCTGTCATCGATGGTGGGGGATTTCACTCAGTTCTATAAGGACTGCTTCACTTGGCTTGAAGAGTTTTCAACGCAACACCGACCTGGAGCTACAGGCCATTAGCGGCCTCCCGAGCTTCCCAATCGCGCTGCTCCTGGAACTCCCTGGACATGGCGGCCCAGGTCTCCTGGTCGAGCCGGGGCACAGGGCCGATGCACGTCATCTCCGAGCACGCAGCGAGGACGTCGCGGCCGCCCAGGGCCTTCACTGCGTGCGGCGCCGTCTCCTCGAACCTGTCGAGCGCGCCCTCGATCAGCTCGGCGTGCTCCAGGGCTTCGGCCACGGTCAGCTTCCTAGGCTCCGCCATCTTCGCGCTCCTTGTTCGACTCGTACTTCGCCAGGAGTGCCGTCAGCGCCTTGCGGTCCTCGCTCGGCATCTTGAGCAGCGCCGCAGCGTCCAGGCCGCTGCTCTCTTCGACCTTGACCCGCAGGCGATCCGCCATCTGGTCGCCGTACCTGAACTTGAGTAGCACCTCCAGTAGGCGGTCGCTGTGCTTGCGGACAGTGAGCGGCCGCTCCTCCCCCGTCTCGGGGTCGGTCGCCATGGAGACCTTGCCGCCGTGGATGACGGGCTCGTCCACGCCCAGGGCTGCACGGCGGTATGCCTCGTCCAGTAGGGCGTCGAGCGCGATCTCGATGGCCTTCTCCCACCGGGCACGGAACTCGGTGTCCTTCTGCTTGTAGTCGAACGCCAGGCGGCGGCTGATGCCGACGGCGGCAGCTGCGTCCTTGGGCGAGCAGGTGTCCTCGAGGACCTGGATGAATCGGTCCTGGGCCGCCCGCGTGAATTTCTTGGCTGCCACGTCGGCGCTCCTGAAAAATGGTGTTCTGCGTGATCGTGCCGTGTCATGCACACGCGGGACGCCATCGTTATTCCATGCGGATCAGGGGCTTGGGATCGAGCGGCGCGCTGCCTGCCGATTGGCGGGCAGGACAGGCCCAGGTTCTCGGCTCGCGCGCGAGGATGAGGATGTGCGAGGTCGGGCGCCGAATCGCCCGTCATGCTCGGCCAGGGTTTTGCTTGTTCGCGGGGCAAGACAGCAAGTAAGGCAAGTCGAGCACTTTTCTAAGTTACGGCACGACGTGCATCGAGCACGCCGACCGCACCGTGAATCTCGCTTTACTTCTCTACCTGACTATTTCTCAGAAGTAGCTGTCTTAATGTCTTAGAGCATCCTAAACGCTTGCCGGACAAGGCTTTCGGCCAAGACGGCGGCTGACGACTTAATACGCCTTGTCAGCGCCCCGCTTGGTCTTGAGAGTCCCCACGACGACGAAAAAGATCGAGGGGGCAGCGTGGCCCCCTCGAATAGTTGCTGACTTACCGTGTCGCTTCTGCCTTACCTGGAGCTAGCGGCGGCTGCGAATTTCCTCCATGTCGATCAGGTCCTGCTCCGTCAGACCCATGTGCGCGGCGTGGGCCAGGATGCGCTCGGTCGCGCCTACCTTGCCCCAGTGGCCGTGGTTGCGGATGGACCAGAGCTGGGCGTTCGGCAGCGATGCGGCGCGGCCCCGGCTGTTGGTGTTGCGCGAGTGCTGCTCGGCCTCGGCCACCTCGATCAGGAACTTCCTGACGATCGTGCGCAGGCGCTTCGTCTCCCGACGTATCGACTCGGGGATGGCATCCTCCACGTCCTCGATGGTGACGAGGTCAAAGTCGAAGGGCGCGACGCCATCGCGCAGCAGCTCGTGCAGGTGGTTCTCGACTTCCCCCATCGTCAGCGTGAGCATCTCGCCCTTGGCCGAGGTAGTCGGGGCGCGGCCCTTCGCGTTGAAGCCCGAGAGGTCGCGATGCATGAGCCAGTGCGCCACGTGGGCTGGGCCGTCGCCGTGGATGCGCTCGAAGAGTCCTTCGTAGTAGTCGCCATCGCGGGGCCTGGCCGGCGAGAACACCACGAACCAGCGGCGGTCTCCCGACGAGAGCTTGATCGCGTCCCGGTGGTTGGTGAAGCAGATCAGGTTCAGGTGGTTGTCGATCGTGTAGGTGACCTGGAACTTCTCCTCGATGCGCAGCTTCGGGTCCGTGATGACCGGCTTGAGCCGGTTGGCCACCTCCATGCGGCCCAGTGTCATGAGCTCGGAGACGATCGCGAGCTGGGCGCGCTCCTGCCACCCGGTCCACTTCTCGAGCAGCTCGTCGTTCTTGGGCTCGGCCACGTTCGCGTCACCGATGATGCGCCGCATGACCTCGCCGATGGCGCTCTTTCCTGTGCCCTCGACGCCCTGCAGCAGCAGCGCGAAGTGGATCTTCTCGTCGGGGTGCTGCACGAGGTGGGCGAGGTAGTCCAGGATCAGCCCGCGCTCCCTCTCGTCCGGCACGATGTAGGCCATGTGATCGAGGAACCACGACACGTCGCCCGGCACGGGGTTGATGCCACTGGGGCGCCACAGGTTGTACCTGCCGCCGTCCTCGCCGTCGGGCGTCTCGGCGGCCTGAGGCAGGTAGGTCAGCGACTCGAACTTGGGCACGAAGCCGCTGCTCTTCCAGACCTTGGACAGGATGTCGCCGCCCTCCCACAGGTGCGCGAACATCGACTTCCACTGCTCGGGCTTGTAGCGCTTGAGGTCGTGGCGGCGGATGAAGACGGAGGCGTCACCCACCCACACCCAGGCCGACTTCAGCGCGTCCAGGTCGGCGGTGTTCGCGGGTTGGCGCTTCCTGCCGCGCTTGCGCCCCGCTGCGGGCTCGCCGCTGTCTGCGGTCTCGAAGTCGTCGCCCGCGGCGGCGCGGTCGATCGGCGCCTTGCCCCGCTCGATGATGAGGCCGAACAGGTGCGCCACAGTGACCGGCCTGCCGCCGCGCGACGCAGTGGCGTGCAGCGAGTCCCACCGCTTGCCGATGACCTCGGCGTGGTCCTCGTAGCCCGCGCCCTCGGTGGACCAGTCGATGAACTCCTGCCGCCCCTCGCCCGCCGTGGCGTGGTGGCAGGCCATCATCAGGGTCAACCAGTCGTCGTGGGCGTCGAAGTCGTCGGGGTCCAGCATCTCCAGGTTGGCCGCGAGCACCTCGGGCGTGATCTCGCCCCAGCGGTCGTGCCCGTATCCCTCCGGCCTGTCCAGGCGGCGGATGCGCAGCAGGTCGAGCAAGGCATCCGGTACCTGCGGCGTCTCGTTCGGCCCGAGCAGCCAGAAGGCCGACACGTAGCGCCTGCCCGTGTCGGGGTGCACGGCGCCGGGCGCGACCACCTGGCCACCTACGGTCTTGAAGTCGATGCCGCGGTAGGCCGAGATCCCACCGACGGTGGGAACATCGGCAGGCTTGCGCAGGTAGTAGTGGTGGCCACCGCCGCCCGTGGTGACGTGCGGGAAGGCATCCAGATCCAGGCCCAGATCGGCGGCAAGCCTCGCGACGGACTCGTCGCCGCCGTTGCGCGGGTCCACGTCGATGACGAGGTCGGTCGGCCGCAGGCGCACACCCAGATTGCCCTCGCGGCGGCGCGCCTCGGCGATGACCTGCGTGGTGTCATAGGTGCGGCGCGGCCAGTCCTTGTCGCGCGGGGCCTTGCTGCCGCTGCGCAGGGGGATCAGCTCGTAGCCTGCGCGGGCCAGGAACTCGGCGTCCTCAAACGACGGCGTATCGCGGAGGGTGACGGCGGCATGATTGATGCGTTCATGCTTGCTCAGCCCTTTCTCCTGGGGCGACACCTCGCGCCCACGGTCTTGTCCGCCGTGGGCGTCTTCTTTTGCGTCCATGGTTTCAGCCCTCCGCGTTGGCGGTGCGGGCGGCGAGCATCGCGGCGCCGGCCTTGCGGACGCCTTCGCCCATCGGCTGGCCCTTGGCGTACTCGCGCAGGTCGCCCATGCGGTAGCGGATCAGTTTCGGGCCGATGCGGGTGAACTTGGGGCCCCCGCCCTGGCAGCGGTACCACGCGAGTGTCCCGTACTTGAGGCGGAGGAAGGCTGCGGCCTCCTGGGCGGTGGCGAGGGCGTCGTCGTGAAGGGTATGCAGCTCATCAAGCCGCTCTTTCGCGATGTGGGGTGGTTCGTAGGCGGGCATCTATGCGCTCCAGGCGGAAGTGACCACCGCAGCGGATGCCACGGGGTGACTGTGCCTGCTGTGCGTCGCAGAGATGGGCTGCCCCGATCGTCACGCCAGGGCTGGCCTCGGCTGTTTGGGCCACCGAAAGCCGAACGTCGGCGGCTGGTGGCGCCGACAGGTCAAATATTGCCCCAGATAGCCGGACGCAGATACCAGCGTTTTTATTTTGTCCAGACGAGCCCCGAAGGCTCGTTTATGGATCGGCGGCTCAGCATCAGGGCCGGACTGCCCGAACGCCGCACGGTCTGCCTGGTGAGACCGTGCGGCTGTTATTAGGCGGCTACTTCGAGCGCTTCCTCCTGCTGCTCCTCGTGTGCCGCGCGGGCTTCCACGTAGCGTGCAACAGCCATGGTCCACGTACCGACGACGAGGGCCGGCTTCAGCGACGTGCCGTCCAGTTCCATCGAGCCGGCCAGATGCCGCTCCATCGAAGCGAAGGGCCAGGCGTGGCCATACGCATCGCGCAGGCGCATGTAGTCAACGTAGCGCGGGATGTCGCCCTCGGGGTCCAGGCCCGCCTGCGCGGCATCCCAGCCGATCCGCTCACCGACGACGGCGCGCAGCTTGTAGGGGGCTTCCTCGTCGTCCAGAGCGTAGTCCGCGTCGGGCTCGGTCATCGCAAACCACGCGGCCGCGGCACGCACGCCATCGGTGGTCGTCATTTCGTCGCCGAAGTTGGTGATGCTGTCGAGGATGTTCGGGGTGGTCATTCTTTCTCTCCTGGGGAGTTGGTTGGTGGGCGCCGGGGCGTCCCCCAGCCGTCGCACGACAGGAGAGAGTGTCGAGTTTCCTGCAAGGGCAGTCTGCCATCGTTTGCGGACGGTGGGCGAATGACAACGGCCCTCGAATGATTATTGACGTGTAAATGCCCTCACGACTCTATGCTTTCCAAGGCAGTACAGTGATGCAGCAATAGCGAGATTCTTCACGGAGCATTTCATAGGCTAGGAGCCCAAATGAGAAAGACGCAAACCGCCGATCAAGCTGCCACCAAAGCAAATAAATTCTTCCAGGGCCGATGCACGGTGCGTGTCACCGACTATGGAAAAAGATTGACATTCGAGTCCCCTGAGTTCGAATCGAGAGAGGCTACAGAAGATCAGTTCTCTGATGTGGAACGCTTTGATCGCTTGCTGAATAACATCCAGGATGCGATGCAACGTCTAGCGACGAGCACATCAAGAAAATAGCCTTGCCAGTGCATCGGTATTGATCGTCTTCTTTAGTAAAGGGCCTTAGTCCTGATCTACCGACGCCAGGAACCGCCTGAGAGCGTGGAACGCCTTGCTGTCCGCCTGCCCATCGACCACGGCATCCTCGAAGTTGCCCGCCGTGGTCGTCACCCGCAGCCACGTTCGCTGCGATGCCGCGATCTTGCGGATCAGATCGGTCGGCACGATGAAGCCTTTGCGCGACTCCTTGGTCGCCGCGCCGAAGTCGCTGAAGTTTGTGAAGGGCTGCGCGTTGGACAGGTCGTAGACCTTCCCGTCGATGTTGATCTGCGCGCCGACGATCGCCTTCACTTCATTGAACAGGCTGACGACCAGGACCGACTCGGTCGGGTTCTTCGAGCTCCACTGCGCGCCCAGGCCCGTGCAGGTCATCGACTTGCAGGCGTTGCCGTGCGGGTTGATGGTGACGATGCGGGCGCCGTCGAAGCCGCTCTGGCTGACCCTGGGGCCGGTGCCTGAGGTCGTGGAGCAGCCGGCGAGTGCGGCCAGGGCGAGGATCGATGCGAGGGCGAGCTTGCGGGGCGTTCTTGTCATTTGTGCTCCTTGCGATGTCGTGGGCGGCGTCTTTATTGGCTTTGCGCCTCATGTGCCTATGGGCACCGTGCCTATAGGCCGTGGACTATAGGCTACAAGAAAAGCAGTCTTTCGCACATGGCGAGGGCGGAGATTGCGGACATCGGGCAGATATTCGGGGAGGTTCTACGACGGCACAGGTCGGAGCAGAACGTGTCCCAGGAGGAGCTCGCCTTTCAGGCGGGCGTTGACCGGACGTTCGTGTCGCGCCTCGAACGAGGCATCAGGCAGCCGACGATCACGACCTTGATAGGTATCGGCCAGGCACTCGGGGTGTCCGCTGCGGACTTGGTGCGGGAGACGGAGAAGGAGTACCTGCGTCAGCGCAAGTAGATGGGCGCAGCAGCCAACTCACGACGTGGGCGCGCAGCACCGTGTCGGTTTCGTGTTTGAGCGTGCCGGAAAAGAAAAACGCCCTAGGCCGCTTGGTGCCTAAGGCGTTGATCTGCTTGCAGAATTCTGGTGGCCTGGGGCGGAATCGAACCACCGACACGCGGATTTTCAATCCGCTGCTCTACCAACTGAGCTACCAGGCCGTGTACTTCTGCACCGCTGCTGCACAACGCAACGTTCACCAGCAGCAGAGAACGCAGGATATTACATACTTTTTTTTGGCCTTGCAAGGGGCGGCTCCCCGGGCCTTCCGGCGCCAGAAGGGCCCTGGCACGCGGATGGCCTCGGATTTCCTGCTACTGCGGAGAAATGCCGGCGGCCTTGATGATGTCCCCGAAAAGCTCCCGTTCGCGGACGATCAGGTCGGCGAATTCCTTGCCCTGCACATAGTCGATGGTCATTCCCATGTCGAGCAGCTTCTGCTTGGTTTCCTGGTCGTCCATCCCTTTCGCTACGGTCGCTTCCAGCCGTTGCAGAATCTCGGCCGGCGTGCCGCGCGGGGCGTAGATGCCCACGGAGCCAGGGGGCTCGACGCCGGTCAGCCCTTGTTCGGCACCGGTAGGCAGGTCTGGCAGGGAGGGCGAACGTTTGGGACGCAGCATGGCCAACGCCTTGATCTTGCCGGAACGCACATAGGGCGTCACATGCCCGATTGCGTCGTACATCACGTCCAGCGTGCCTCCGATCAGTTCAGTCATTGCCGGCACGGCACCCTGGTAGGGGACATGAATCATCCGGGTTCCGGTACGCGACATGAAAAGCTCGGCCGCCAGATGCTGCGGGCTGGCTATGCCGGCCGAACCGCACCGGACTTCGTTGGGATGGGCCTTGACGTAGGCAATGAACTCTTCCAGATTGTTCGCAGGAAAGTCCTTGCGTACGACCAGCGCCAATCCCCCGGACAGCACCCCCCACACCGGCACGAGATCGGTTTTGGGATCGTAGGGTAGCTTGTTGAACAACCAAGGGGCGACCGTCAGCGGCGTCGGCACGCTGACCAGCAGGGTGTAACCGTCGGCGGCAGACTTGGCGACAAACGCTGCGCCGACAGTGCCTCCGGCTCCGGTTCGGCTTTCGACCACGGCGGGCTGTTTCCAAGCGGCGTCGAGCTTTTGGGCGATGATGCGCGCGACAACGTCGACCGGCGAGCCCACGGCGTATGGATTGATGAGCCTGATGGCGCGTGACGGGTAGTCGTGGGCCGAAGCCGCGTTGCCCCAGCCAGGCAGCAAACCGGTGGCCAGCCCGGTAATTCCAAGTACGGCACGCCGCCGATTCCTGTCGACGGAAGTTCTTGCTTCCATGTTGTCTCCTGTTCCTTGTCGTGTTCTGGTTGCGCTGGCTCAACGATCCAGCGAGAAGATCGGAACCCTTGGACGCTCTGCCATCAGGTCCCGGCGGACGCGCAGGCGTTGGCCCGCGCGTAGGTCCGAATGGGTAACGCTGGCTAGAAGAACGAGCATTCGTACCCGTTCGTCCAGATCCACCAATGCCTGCACCAGCGGTTCTTGCGTACCCGCCGGCGCCACCGTGCGCGCAACTGTCCATGCGGTCAGCGTTGCGCTTCCGGAGACCTCTCGCCACGCCAGATTGCGCGAGCCGGTGTAAACGCTGACGGGTCGGGGGAAATGCTGGAACCGGCCGGTGTCGCAGCAGTACTGCAGGACGAGCCGCCCGGATTCCAGCCCATCCCAATAAGGCGAGGTGTCGAAGTAGCGGTAGCCCCGGCCTGGCCTGTCTATTGCGGCAGCGGTCATTTCACTAGCACCATCGCGTTGCTCATCATCCAGTTGCGCGCATGCGGTATGCCGCCGATCCCGGTAACGAGGCAGTTGGAGACTCCGGAAACTTGCAGCGAACCGGCTTCGCCGTACATCTGCCTGACCGCCTCCACCAAGGACAATCCGCCGGCGGCCAGGCCCGGCTGGCCGACGGACAATTGCCCGCCGCCGGTGTTGATCGGCAAATCCCCCTGCGGTCCGAAGTCGTGCGACATGACGAAATCCGCCCCCTGGCCTTCGGCGCAAAAGCCGATTTGTTCGAGCTGCAGCAGCAGCGCGATGGAAAAGTCGTCATACAGCTGCAGCATGTCCAGATCGCCAGTACGCAGACCCGCCTGGCTCAGCGCACGTGGCCCGGCTATTTCAAAGCCTGTGCTGAGCGGATCGGGAGTCGGATCCGTGGCCCGGTGATTCGTGCGTTCTGCATATGAGGCGATGCGCACCCCTTTGACGAAGCCATGCCGGTTGGCCGTGCGCTCGTCCATCATCAGGATGGCATTGGCGCCGTCGCAGAACATCACGGAATCCAACAAACGCAGCGGATCGGAGACCAGGCGGGCGTGCCGGTAATCGTCAACGGTGAGCGGACGCTTGAGCTTGGTACAGGCGTGCTCGTTCAACAATGCGTTCCGGCGCTGCGTCACGACGATGCGCGCCAGCGCTTCACCGGGATCGCCATGTCGGCTTTGGTAGATGTTCTGCAGCAGCCCGAACGCCCCCAGCGGACGGACCAGGCCGGTAGGATTCTGGAACTCCGCCCGATAGCCGCGGTATTCCGACGAGTTTTCGGTACTCGGCGCATCGGCGCCCAATACCATTGCGGCGGAGCACTGGCCGGCCCGAATGGCATGCGCAGCGGCAGCCACCCCCGACAGGAACGATGACCCGCCCATACTGCTCGTCTGCAGCCAATCCACCTCGAGACCGAGGATCTCGGCAAGATATGCGGTGTGGAAGGGATTGGTGGCCTCGCTCAGTGCAGCCGTCGCACAAAAGCCGTCTATGCGGTTTTTGTCGAAGCCGGTGCGTTGAAGCAACTGTGCGAATGCCTCTCCCGCCAGCTCGTATGCACTGCGCCCCGACGCGTGGACAACGGGCGTTTCGGCATAGCCGACGATGTAGATCCCGGCGTCCATGCTCATCTCACTCCGCCGGTCCTGCCGCAAGAAACGCGGCGCGCATCTTCCGCCGTGCCAGCTTGCCGCTGTCTTCGCGCGGCAACTGTTCGACGAGATGGATCTGTTTCGGTGTTCGCAGGGTCCCCAGGCGGGTGCGGACATGCTCCCGCAGCTCTTCTTGGCCAACTGCGCCGGGATGCCGCGGTTCCACGACCGCTGCGATGGCTTCGCCCAGGTCCGGATCGGGTATGCCGAAAACGATTCCGTCCCGCACTTCCGGATGGGCGATCAGGCACTCCTCCACTTCGGCGGGGAATATATTCACCCCCCCGGAGATCACCATGTCCTTCTTCCGGTCGCAGATCCACAGGAAACCATCGGCATCGCGATAGCCGATGTCGCCCAGCGTGACCCATTCGCCGCGCTTGAGCTCGCTGTTCGCTTCCGGTTGATTGCGGTAAGACACCAGAGGGGCGACGTCGCTCAGCACCATGATCTCGCCGGTTTCGCCCGGTCCGAGCGGCTCGCCCGAATCCGCCACGATCTTCAGTTGGACGCCCCCTGGCGGCACGCCTACCGACCCGGGATGAGCCAACCATTGCTCCGATGTGCAAGCAGTGATGATGCCGGTTTCCGTGGCCGCGTAGTACTCCATGAACACCGGCCCCCACCATTCGATCATTGCCCGCTTGATATCCACCGGGCACAGCGCCGAACCGTGCGCGACCGCGCGCAGCGACGAAGGATCGAAAGACGCTTTCCTCTCTTCGGGCAGGCTCAGCAATCGCTTGAACATGGTCGGCACCGCGTGGAGATGGGAAATGCGATGCCTCTGGATAAGATCGAGCAGTTCTCCGGCATCGAACTTGGGCTGCAACACCAGCAGTTCGCCATGGCGGACGCAATTGGCGGCATACGTATGCGGTGCGGAGTGGTACAGGGGCCCCGTCATCACGGCGCGAATGGGGCGTATCTCGAGCCCGTGCGCCAGTCGTCCTGTTCGCGCGAACTGCTCGGTCAGCGCTTCGGACCCACGCGCGCGGACGACGCCTTTGGGCTTGCCGGTGCTGCCTGACGTGTAGAGCAGCCGGAACGCGGGCGGCATAGGGTCCGCGACGTCTTCGTCGCTATGGACCAGCCACTGTTCGTATTCCGCCAGTCCCTCCGGCGCGCGTTGCGCCTCGGCGGGGATCCGATGGCTGGCAGCGAGCTCGGCCGGCACTTCGACCACCACGGCATGGCATGCCCGCGGCAGGCGGTCCCTGACGCGTTCGAACAGGTCCGCATGCGCGAAGATTGCGCGGGCTTCGCTGTCTTCGAGGATGTACTGCAGTTCGTCGACCGAGGCATGCCAGTTCATCGGTACGGCCGTCACGCCGGCACGCTCAGCCGCCAGGCTTATCTCGATGAAAGGGAAGTCATTGCGCATCAGGATGGCGATCGTCTGGCCGCGGCCGAGCCCCAGTGCGCGAATACCCGCCGCCGCGCGCTTGATACGACGCTCCAGCTCTTGCCCGCTGCGCACGCGCTCGCCACTTATCAGTGTCGCAAGCATCGTCGATCTCCTACTCGACACGCACGAGCAGTCGGCCGGCAACGCGGCCTTCCAGCAAGTCGCGAGCGCCGTCGATGGCTGCGGCAAGGGGCACTTCGGTCGCCATGTCGGCGATGACGGAAGCGTCCAGGTCGGTCGCCAGCCGGGCCCAGGCGGCCGACCGCTCCGGCGGCGGCGCCATGACGCTGTCGATGCCCGCCAACGTCACGCCACGCAAGATGAACGGGGCGACGGTGGCAGGAAAGTCGATGCCCTGCGCCAGGCCGCAGGCGGCCACCGTTCCGCGGTAGCGCGTCTGCGCGCAGGCGTTGGCCAACGTGTGAGAGCCAACCGAGTCGATCACGCCCGCCCATCGCTCTTTCTGCAAGGGCTTGCCTGGCTGGGAAAGCTCATCGCGATGAAGGATTTCCGCCGCCCCCAGGCGCTTGAGCCGGTCCGCCTCTTCCGGACGGCCGGTGGAAGCCACGACGCGATACCCTTTGCGCGCCAGCAGGGCCGTAGCGAAGCCGCCCACGCCGCCACCCGCGCCCGTGACGAGGATATCGCCCTGCGACGGCTCGACGCCATGACGCTCCAGCGCCAACACGCACAGCATGGCCGTATAGCCGGCGGTCCCGATCGCCATCGCCGTGCGAGTGGTCAGCGAATCAGGCAGGCGGATCAAATGCGCAGCAGGCACCCGGGCTTTGGTACTCAACCCGCCAAACAGGGCCTCGCCGTGTCCCCAGCCGTTGAGCACCACCCGCTGGCCCGGCGAAAACTCGCCGTGCCTGCTGCTTTCCACGGTACCGGCGAAATCGATGCCCGGAACCATGGGAAATTTCCGGACCACGGGCGAGCGCCCCAGAATGGCCAGGGCATCCTTGTAGTTCAAGGTGGACCACTCTACCCGTACCTCTACCTCTCCTTCGCCCAGCAGGGCATCGTCCAATTCGCGCAGCGAAGCCTGCGTCCCCGATTCAGTTTTTTCCAGCCACAGTGCTTTGAACATTTCACCTTCCAGTAATAGACTGGTCGTCTATAAAAAACAAAACACGTCCCCGCTCGGATCGCCAAAGCGATCCGCGGCTCTTCCCTGCCTTCAAGCGCCTTCTTAGGCCGCGAGGTCTACGAAGGCAAAATCCGGTCGAAAAACAAGTTTGCAAATCGATCGAGAGGCGCCACGCTTCGCGTCAGCTTGGCCCGCAATATCGCGCCTTCCCAACCGATCCAGAAAAACTCCGCGATCGCGTTGACGTCCGCGTCGGCCGAGAGCTGGCCCCTATCCTGCGCCTGGGCCAGCACGCCGGCCACCCGCGCCTGCCATGACTGCAGCACTGACTCGAGCCTGGCGCGGAAATCGTCGTTCAAGCCTGCCAGTTCCTGCCCCATATTGCCGATCAGGCAACCGCGCTGGAATTGATAGCGCTCCATCGCGCGCGTTGCTTCCTCGACGAACGCTTTCAATCGCTCGATGGGAGGACGCGAAGTATCGCCAAACAACCGATCCAGCTTCTTCGCAAAATACTCTGCGTAGTTGTCGATAACGGCTTGGCCGAAGGCCTGCTTGCTTTCGAAGTAGTGGTAGAACGAACCCTTAGGGACGCCTACCCGCTTCAACACCTCTTCGATGCCCGTGGCGTGGAATCCTTGCTCGGTCAGAATCTCGGTCCCGCAACGCACTAGCGCCATGCGGGTGTCGGACACTGCCGCGCCGCTGGCCCGCCGGCCGCGGCGCCCCGGCTTTGCAGGCGAGGAAGGCTCGGATAGACCGGCGCCAGCGCCGGGGCGGGAAAAAAGGTCATGCGTTGTCATGGCGCAATACTAGACCGGTCGTCTCTAACTGGACAATCAGGGTTTACGCGCCACCTGTCCCACGCGACCCCGCGTCGCACCCTCCACCCTCCCCAGCCCTTATAATGGTGGGTGGCCCTCCATTCGTGGCCTTTTCTGCCCATGTCCGTCGACGTTCTTACTTTTGGCTTGAACCACGTTTCCGCCCCGGTCTCGGTGCGGGAACGGGTATCGCTGCCGCTGGAGCTGGTCCGCCCGGCCCTGGCGGGACTGCGGTCGGCCTTCGGCGGGGCGGTGCGGGAAGCGGCCATCCTGTCCACCTGTAACCGCACGGAAATCTACTGTGCGGCAGAACCCGCCGTGGCCGAGCACCTGCCGGCCTGGCTGGCAGAGTATCGCGAGTTCGACAGCAGGTCGCTACAGCCGCACCTGTATCGCCACATGCACCACGACGCCGTGCGGCACGCGTTCCGCGTGGCCAGCGGCCTGGATTCCATGGTGCTGGGCGAGCCGCAAATCCTCGGGCAGATGAAGGACGCGGTACGCGCCGCCGAGGAAGCGGGCGCGATGGGCACCCTGCTGCACCAGTTGTTCCAGCGCACGTTCTCGGTGGCCAAGGAAGTCCGTTCGCAAACGGCAATCGGCGCGCAGTCGGTGTCGATGGCCGCGGCCGCGGCGCGGCTGGCCGAACGGGTATTCGGCGACCTGGCCGAAGTCAATGTGCTGCTGATCGGCGCAGGCGAGATGATCGAGCTCTGTGCGACGCACCTGGCTGCGCATCATCCCAAGAAGATGGTGGTGGCCAATCGCACGGTGGAACGGGCCGAGAGCCTGGCCTCGAAGTTCTCGGCTGGCGCCATGCGCCTGTCGGAGCTCCCCGAAAAGCTTGCCGAGTTCGACGTGGTGGTGTCCAGCACGGCGAGCTCGCTGCCTATCCTCGGGCTGGGCATGGTCGAACGCGCCACCAAGACGCGCCGCCATCGCCCCATGGTGATGATCGACCTCGCCGTGCCGCGCGACATCGAACCGGAGGTGGGCCGGCTGAACGACATCTACCTATATTCGGTGGATGACCTGGGCCGGCTGGTCCAGAACGCGTCCGACGCGCGCAAGGCCGCCGTGGTGCAGGCCGAGGCGATTATCGAGACGCGGGTCCAGAATTTCATGCACTGGATGGATACGCGCACGATCGTGCCGGTCATCCGCGACCTGCATCAGGCGGCCGACGCCATGCGGCAGGCCGAGCTGGAACGCGCCCGCAAGGCGCTCGCGCGGGGCGATGCCCCGGAACAGGTCCTGGAACAATTGGCGCACGGGCTGACCCAGAAATACCTGCATGGCCCGCTGTCCGCCCTCAACCATAGCGAAGGCGCCGACCGCCAACAGTTGCTGGCCTGGTTGCCGCGCCTGTTCTCGTCGCGAAAAAGTTGAGCCCACCCCTACGCGTTTCGCGCGCCCCGTCGAGGGGGCGGCACTGGCGGACCGGCAAAGCCGGACCCGCCGTGCCCAGGGTCGATTCGATCGATCCGCGCGCAGCGCGTTGCAAGCAGCGCTCTGGAAAATTTTGATATGAAAGCATCGATGCGGTCCCGGCTCGAGCAGCTGACTCGACGCCTCGCCGAACTTGACGCCTTGCTGGCGGCGCCCGAAACCGCCGGCGACATGGATACCTTCCGCAAGCTCTCGCGCGAACGGTCTGAGATCGAGCCGGTAGCCAATGGCTTCCGGCAATACGTGGCAACCGAGACTGACATGGATACGGCCCAGCAGATGCTGGACGATCCGGACATGAAGGCCATGGCCGAGGAAGAGTTGCGCGCGGGCAAGGATAGGCTGGAGGAGCTGGAGAGCGACCTGCGCATCTTGCTGCTCCCGCGCGACCCGGACGACAGCCGCAGTCTGTTCCTGGAGATCCGCGCGGGCACGGGCGGCGACGAGAGCGCGCTGTTCGCCGGGGACCTGCTGCGCATGTACACCCGCTATGCCGAGCGCAATCGCTGGCAAGTGGAAATCATGTCCATGAGCGAGTCCGAGCTCGGCGGCTACAAGGAAGTGATCGCGCGCATTGCCGGCGACGGCGCCTACGGACGGCTGAAGTTCGAGTCGGGCGGCCACCGCGTGCAGCGGGTGCCGGCCACCGAAACGCAGGGTCGCATCCATACTTCTGCGTGCACGGTGGCCATCATGCCCGAGGCGGACGAGGTGGCCGAGGTCCAGATCAACCCCGCCGAACTGCGCATCGATACGTTCCGGGCCAGCGGCGCGGGCGGGCAGCACATCAACAAGACGGACTCGGCGGTGCGCATTACCCACCTGCCGACGGGCATCGTGGTCGAATGCCAGGACGACCGTTCGCAGCATCGCAACCGCGACAAGGCCATGAAAGTGCTGGCCGCGCGCATCAAGGACAAGGAGCAGCGCGAGCGCCAGGCCAAGGAAGCGGCGCATCGCAAGAGCCTGGTCGGGTCGGGCGACCGGTCCGAGCGCATCCGTACCTATAACTTCCCGCAAGGCCGGGTGACCGACCACCGGATCAACCTTACCCTGTACAAGCTGCAGAACGTGCTCGATGGCGACCTGGACGAGCTGATTTCGGCACTGGCTTCGGAACACCAGGCCGAGCTGCTTGCGGCCCTGGGCGACGACTGAAGACCATGGCGGCCTGCGCGCGCGACTTGATCGAGGGCTGCGGATTGCCGCGGCTGGAGGCGCGCATGTTGCTCGAGCGGGCGCTGGACGTTAACCGTGCCTGGCTTATTGCCCACGACGCCGATCCGCTGCCGGACGAACGGGTCGCGGTCTTCCGGGAGTGGGCCGGCCGGCGCCTGCGGGGCGAGCCCATGGCCTACCTGCTGGGGGAGCGCGAGTTCATGGGCCACGTTTTCCAGGTAACGCCGGCAGTGCTGATTCCTCGCCCGGAAACGGAACTGCTGGTAGAAACCGCGCTGGCGGACTTGCGCGACCGGCCGGCGCCGCGGGTCCTGGACCTGGGCACGGGCAGCGGCGCCATTGCCATCGCCATCGCGCTGGCCCGGCCCGACGCCCGGGTCGAGGCCACCGACTTGAGCCCGGACGCCCTGGGCGTGGCCGCCGCCAATGCCGACCGGCTGGGCGCGGCGGTCGCGCTGCACCAGGGCGACTGGTATGAGGCCTTGAAGCATCGCGATGCGGCTCCCATCTATGATCTGATCGTATCCAACCCGCCCTACATCGCCGCGGATGACGCCCACCTATCCCAGGGCGACCTGCGCTACGAACCTGCCACGGCGTTGACGGATCGCGCGGACGGCTTGCAGGCGTTGCGGGCCATCGTGGCGGGCGCGCCGGCGTGGCTGCGCCGCGGCGGCGCCTTGTGGGTCGAGCACGGCTGGGACCAGGCGGCGCAGGTGCGCGACTTGCTGACGGCGGCTGGACTCTGCGGCGTCGGCAGCCGGCGCGACCTGGCGGGCATCGAGCGGATTTCCGGCGGATACCTATAATCGACCTATCACCTTTCTTTCCGTACGAGGATCGCCATGAGCGACGTCCAAGATTTCATTCGACAAACCGTTACCGAGAATCCCGTGGTGCTGTTCATGAAAGGCACCGCCCAGTTCCCCCAGTGCGGCTTTTCCGGCCGGGCCATCCAGCTGCTCAAGGCCAACGGCGTGCGGCAGGTGACCACCGTCAACGTGCTGGAAGACGACGAGGTGCGCCAGGGGATCAAGGAATTCTCGAACTGGCCGACCATCCCGCAGCTCTATATCAAGGGCGAGTTCGTCGGCGGCTCGGACATCCTGGCCGAACTGCACGAAACGGGCGAGCTCAAGCAGTTGCTGGCCGACGCCGGCGTGCTGGCCTGATACCCACACCCGGCACGGCGCCATGAAGATCTACCTTGCCGGGCCGGACGTCTTCCGGGCCGACGCCCAGGCGCACGGCGAACGGCTCAAGCAGCTTTGCGCCCGCCATGGGTTCGAGGGCCTGTTCCCGCTCGATACGCCGGCTCCCCGCGGCGCGGGCAAGGAGGCCGCGGACGCTATCTACCGCGCCAACCTGCAACTGCTGGACGGGGCCGACATCGTCATGGCGAACCTTGCACCGTTCCGCGGCCACGAGCCCGACTCCGGCACCGCCTTCGAGGTGGGCTATGCGGCGGCCCGGGGCAAACAGGTGTGGGCCTATACTGAGGACGGACGGGAGCTGATCCAACGCGTGGCCACGCACGTCGGCCCCGATGGCAGCCCTGCCGACGACCACGGCTTCCGCGTCGAAGATTTCGGGCTGAGCGTAAACCTCATGCTGGCGTGCAGCGTCACCCTCGTCCATGGCGGCGCCGAAGACTGCCTGCGCAGCATCGCCGCGGCACAGCCCGCAACCCCCCTATCCACGGAGACGGCATGAGCATCCCGCGCAATGCGATTATTGGCTTGGCGCTCGCCGCCGTACTTCACGCCCCGCTGGCAGCGGCAGCCGACCCGGCCGCCGTGGAGACGGAAACCCGGATGCTCAAGACCCTGCTGTCTGCCATCGAAGCCAAGAACTACCAGCAGTTCGTAGCCGTGGGCAGCAGCGATTTCGCCAAGCTCGATCGCGGGCAGTTCGACGCCGTGGCTGCGCAGCTGGGCCCGCGCCTGCATGCGGGCTACCAAGTGCAGCGGCTGGGGGACTACCGCCAGCAAGCGTACGAGTTCTCGCTCTGGAAAATCACTTTCAAGGATGGCGGCGACGATTTGATCGGCACGCTGAACCTGCAGGAAGGCAAGGTCGGCGGCTTCGTGCTGCGCTGATCAGGCCCCGCGCGGGGCGGGCGCCGGCAGGCGGCGTACCCAGAACGCGTAGATGGCCAGCGCCGACAGCGCGCAGGCCGCCATGATGCCGGTAATGGCGCGGGCGCTGTGGCCGTCGTAGAGGAAAGTCACCAGGGCGCCGGACAGCGCGCCGACCCCCATCATCACGCAGCTGACCACCGCCGACGCAACGCCGGCCACTTCAGGCAGCGGCTCGACCGCCGCATGCGAAGCGTTGGGCGCAATCATGCCGAACGAGAACGTGTTGATCATCAGCAGCGGCACCAGGGTCCAGGCCGAGAGCGCCCCGGTGAACCCCATTATCGCGAGCAACACGCTGGTCGAGCTGGACAAGGCCAGGCCCGTGGACAGTAGTTTGTGAGGCGCCACGCCGCGCGCGTTCAGGCGCCCATTGATCAGCGAGGCCGCCATGATCCCGAATGCTGTCATCGCGAACACCACGCCGAATGCCTGGGGAGACATGCCCAGCAGCTGCATCATCAAGAGCGGCGAACCGGTGATGTAGGCGAACTGGCAACCGAAGGTCAATGCGTTGACCAGCGTGTTGCCCAGGCAGGTGGGATTGCGCAGCACCCGCATGTACGTACGCAGCAGGGAACCCACCGTCCCGCGGGCCGCGATGGTACCGGCTGGCCGCGTTTCGCTCATGCCGAGATACACCGCCAAGGTCGAGGCCAGGCCGGCCAGCGCCATGACGCCGTAGATCGAGCGCCATCCCGCGAAGTACATGACCCAGCTGCCCAGCGTCGGGGCGATCATGGGCGCGACGATGCGCATCGTGGCGACGTACGATAGCCGGGCTCGCGCAATGTGGCCCTGGAACAAGTCGCGCACGATGGTCAGCGCCATGACCGAGCCCGCGCCGGCGCCTACGCCTTGCAGGACCCGGAACGCCAGCAGCAAGGCCAGGTTGGGCGCCAGCGCACAGGCCGCGCTGGCCGCCGAAAACAGCACGCCGCCGAACAGGACGATGGGCCGCCTGCCGTAGCGGTCGGCCAGGGGACCATAAGCGAGCGGCGCGATGGCGAAACCCGCGAGGAACAGGCTGAGGGTAAGCGCCGCGCTGGAAGGCGGGACATCGAGATCGGCGCCGATGGCCGCCAGCGCGGGCAGCGCCATGTCAGTGGACAGAGCCGGCAACGCGGACAAAGCAGCCAGAAGCAGCACGAACGCCGCGGAGTCGGGACGGATACGCATGGCGGACAGTTTACCGTGTCCGATCGCCGCTGCGGCCCGCTGCGACGCGCCTGGGGCACCGCGGCACTTGCTTGGTGCGGCGCACAAGGTTGGACGCGTCCGATGGGGCCGATGCACGCCGGCGGGGCGGCTCGCGGACGTGGACATGCATCTCCAAGTCATTGATCAGAAACGAGTTATTCCGCCCACCGCCCGTTCTTTCTGCAAATGGCACACCTATTGCTTGAAGCGCATCACCGGCCAACGCAGGCCGGCAGACAACTCAGTGGTAGGAACAACGACGTTCCGCAGCGACCAAGGCTTGGCCCTGGACGCGCGGGACGTTTTTTTTTGCCTGGAGCGCCGGATGAAACTGAACACCTCGAACGACGCGTTGCCCGCCGTGGCAGCCTCCCCCGCACCGGCTGGCCCCGACAACCGGCGTCGCAAGCTGCTGGGCACCGGTGCGGCGGCAGGCATCATGAGCCTGGTCGATCCCCTGGTGCGCGCCGGCGCGTGGGCCGCGGGATCGGACGCGCCGGAAAAAACCGACGTCAAGATAGGGTTCATTCCCTTGACCGACTGCGCCTCGGTCGTGATGGCGGCGGCGCTGGGACTGGACAAGAAGCACGGCGTGAAGATCACGCCGGTCAAGGAAGCCTCGTGGCCCGGCGTACGGGACAAGCTGGTCAACGGCGAACTCGATCTGGCCCATGTCCTGTACGGCCTGCTGTATGGGGTGCAATTGGGCGTCGCGGGCCCGCGCAAGGACATGGCGGTGCTGATGAGCTTGAGCAACAACGGCCAGGCCATCACCATTTCCAACAAGCTGAAGGAAAAAGGAGCGCGCGACGGCGCCTCGCTGGCCAAGCTGATGCAAAGCGAGAAAGGCGACTACACCTTTGCGCAGACCTTCCCGACCGGCACCCATGCCATGTGGCTTTATTACTGGCTGGCCGCCTACGGCGTCCACCCCATGCGCGATGCCAAGGTGATCACCGTCCCCCCGCCGCAGATGGTGGCGAACATGCGGGTGGGGAACATGGACGGCTTCTGTGTCGGCGAGCCGTGGAACGCGCGCGCCATCATGGACAAGATCGGCTATACCGCCACCACCACGCAGGCCATCTGGACCGACCATCCCGAGAAAGTCCTCGGCACCACGGCGGAATTCGTACAGCGCTATCCCAACACCGCCCGCGCGGTCACCGCGGCGGTGCTGGAAGCCGGCAAGTTCATCGATGCATCCGCAGCCAACCGCCGCAAGACAGCCGAGACCATTGCCGCCAAGTCCTATGTGAACACCGCGCTCGACGTAATCCTGGACCGCATGCTGGGCCGCTACGCCGACGGATTGGGCAAGACCTGGGACGACGCCCACGCGATGACCTTCTTCAACGATGGCGCAGCCAACTTCCCTTATCTGTCGGACGGCATGTGGTTCCTGACCCAGCAAAAGCGCTGGGGCCTGCTCAAGAGCCATCCCGACTACCTGGCTACGGCCCGGCAGGTCAACCGCATCGACATCTACAGGCAGGCGGCAAGCGCGGCAGGTGTACCGCTCCCCGCTTCCGAGATGCGCTCGTCCAAACTTATCGACGGCGTGGTGTGGGACGGCAAGAATCCCGCCGCCTACGCCGACGGCTTCAAGATCCACGCTTCCTAAGCCCTTGCGCCCAGGAGTCTCATCATGACCGCCACGGTTCGCTCCCTTCCCACCGCCGCCCCCGCGGCGACGCCCGTCGCCGAGGTCATCGACCTGCATGCCAACGTTTCCGCCGCCGCAAGCGCCACTCCGCCGGCCGCCGCAAGCCGCCCGCCGTTGTTGGCGCGGCTCGACTGGCGCAGCCTCTGGGAAACCTTGGTCAAGACGGTGGCGGGCCCTTGCCTGGGCTTTGCGCTGCTGGTGCTGGGATGGCAATTGGTTGCCAATGCCATTCCCGAGATCCCCTCGCCCGGCGTCACGGGCCGCGCCGCACTGGAACTGTTCTCGGACCCCTTCTACGACAACGGCCCCAATGACCAGGGCATAGGCTGGAACCTGCTGTCGTCGCTGCGCCGGGTCGCGATCGGTTTCGGCCTGGCCGCGCTGGTCGGCATTCCCGCGGGCTTCATCATCGGCCGCTTCGCCGCGGTCAGCGCCGTCGTCTCGCCAGTGATCAGCCTGCTGCGGCCGGTGTCGCCACTGGCCTGGTTGCCGCTTGGATTGCTGCTGTTCAAGGCCGCCAACCTGGCGGCGATCTGGGCCATCTTCATTTGCTCGATCTGGCCGATGATCATCAACACCGCGGTCGGCGTGTCGCGCGTGCCGCAGGACTACATGAACGTCGCCCGGGTGCTGAAGCTGTCGGAATGGAAGATCATGACGCGGGTGCTGTTCCCCGCCGTGCTGCCCTACATGCTGACGGGCGTGCGGCTCTCCATCAGCACCGCCTGGCTGGTGATCGTGGCCGCCGAGATGCTGACCGGAGGCGTGGGTATCGGCTTCTGGCTCTGGGACGAATGGAACAACCTGAAGGTCGAGCACATCGTTATCGCGATTTTCGTGATCGGCGCGGTGGGCCTGATCCTGGAATGGATGCTGACCCAGCTGGTCAAGCGATTCACCTACGCCGACTGAACCCGGGAGCGCTTCATGGAAAGATTCCTCAGCATTGAAAACGTGGGCCAGGTGTTCAAGACCCGCAAGGGCGATTTCGTGGCCCTGCGCGACATCGACCTGGCGGTCGCCAAGGGCGAGTTCATATCCCTGATCGGCCATTCCGGCTGCGGCAAGTCGACCCTGCTCAATCTCGTCGCAGGGCTGACCCGCCCCACCTCGGGCGTGCTGCTGTGCGCCGGCCGGGAGATCGACGGCCCGGGCCCTGACCGCGCGGTCGTTTTCCAGAACCATTCGCTGCTGCCTTGGCTGAGCTGCTACAAGAACATCCACTTGGGCGTCGAACGTGTGTTCGGCGCCAGCGAAAGCAAGGCGCGGCTGCGGGAACGCACGCTGGCGGCGCTGGAGCTGGTGGGGCTGGGGCACGCCGAGCACAAGCTGCCCCATGAAATATCCGGAGGCATGAAACAGCGCGTCGGCATTGCGCGGGCCCTGGCCATCGAGCCCGACGTGCTGCTGATGGACGAACCCTTCGGCGCGCTGGATGCGCTGACGCGCGCCCACCTGCAAGACGAACTGCTGGAGATCGTCTCCAAGACGAAAAGCACGGTCATTATGGTCACGCACGATGTCGACGAAGCGGTCCTGCTGTCGGACCGGATCGTCATGATGACCAACGGACCGGCGGCCACCATAGGCGAGACCCTCGAAGTGCGCCTGCCGCGGCCGCGGCATCGGGTCGCGCTGGCGGACGACGAGCACTACCATGCCTGCCGGGCGGCGGTCATCGACTTCCTGTACCGCAAGCAAAGCCATCCTGCCCGGCGCGAGGCCGCGTGACGGCCGGCGGCACGCCGCCGCGCACGCGGCGAGACGCGGGGCGCTATATTTGCATGAGAGGCGGCGCGCCGCCCGCCCCGGATTTACCGGCGATTGCCTGAACCAGACCCATGCCCCGAGTCCTGCTCGTCAACGATACCGAGAAGCCCATCGCCGAGCTGCGCGAGGCCTTGCAGCGCGCGGGTTACGAGATCATGGCCGACGTCGCGCACGCCCGCGCGCTGCTGCATGCGGTCGAGACCCAACGGCCCGACGTGATCATCATCGACACCGAATCGCCCACCCGGGACACGCTGGAACAGCTGGCGGTCATGAATGCCGCCGCACCGCGCCCGGTGGTCATGTTCTCCGACGTGGCCGACCAATCCATCATCCGCGCCGCGGTCCGGGCCGGCGTCACGACCTATGTGGTCGACGGCATGGCGCCGGCCAAGCTGGCGCCCATCCTGGAAGTGGCCTGTGCCCGGTTCGACGAGGAGGACAAGCTGCGCCGCCGGCTGGCGGATGTCGAACAGCAGCTGGCCGACCGCAAGGATATCGACCGCGCCAAGGGCTGGCTGATGGACAAGCGCGGGTTGAGCGAGACCGAGGCCTTCGAGCTGCTGCGCGGCCAGGCCATGAAGCAAGGCGCCAAGCTGGGAGACGTCGCGCGGCAGCTGCTGTCGATGTCCGACCTGCTGGGTTAACGACCGGAGAATTCCCGATGTCCCTTTCCTCTCCTTCCACGACGCCTGCGGGCCACGCGGTCGCCGGATCCGATGCGCCGGAAAAGCGGCAGGTGCGCGTAGGATTCATTGCACTGACCGACTGCGCCCCCCTGGTGATCGCGGTGGCCAAGGGGTATGACCGCAAGTACGGGCTGGAAATCATTCTGCAGCGCCAGCCGTCGTGGGCGGCGGTGCGCGACAAGCTGCTGACGGGCGAGCTCGATGCCTCGCATGCGCTGTACGGACTCGGCTACGGCATACAGCTGGGCCTGGGCGGCCCGCGGCACGACATGGCCATACTGATGTCGCTCAACCAGGGCGGCCAGGCCATCACCCTGTCGCAGGCGCTGGCTTCCCGTGCGCGCGACGGCGCGTCCCTGGCACGCTTCATCCACGGATCGGAAGCCCGGTACACCTTTGCGCACACTTTCCCGACCGGCTCGCACGCCATGCTGCTCTACTACTGGCTGGCCGCGTACGGCATCGACCCGCTGCGCGACGTGCGCAGCGTCGTCATCCCGCCGCCCCAGATGGCCGATGCGCTGCGTCGCGGCGACGTGGACGGCTATTGCGTGGGCGAGCCCTGGAACGCGCTGGCGCAAAGCGAAGG
The DNA here is from genome assembly GCF_033795525.1 of Pigmentiphaga sp. Lineage (GTDB taxonomy): Bacteria > Pseudomonadota > Gammaproteobacteria > Burkholderiales > Burkholderiaceae_B > Pigmentiphaga. The sequence goes on along the minus strand of NZ_JARYGM010000009.1, from coordinate 60,059 downwards.
CAAGGGCTTTACCGTCGCGCTGACCTCCGAGGTCTGGCCTCACCACCCCGAGAAGGTGCTGGCCTGCACCCGCGACTTCGCCGACCGCCATCCGCATACGGCGCGAGCGCTCATCATGGCGCTGCTGGAGGCATGCCGCTACCTCGACGTTCCCGCCCACCGGGAAGAAGCGGCTTCCTGGCTGGCGCTGCCCGACTTCGTCGACGCCCCGCGCGAGGTCATCGCCTCGCGCCTGCTGCCGGAGAAGGCACCGGACGGCAGCGCCCCCGGCATACGCTTCTTTGCCGACGGCCAGGCCAATTTCCCCTACCTGTCGGACGGCATGTGGCTGCTGACGCAGTACCGGCGCTGGGGCATGCTACGGGACGAGCCGGACTACCTGGCAGTGGCGCGGGCCATCAACCGGCTCGACCTGTATCGCGAAGCGGCCTCGCAGCTTGGTGTCGCCGTGCCGGCCGACACCAAGCGGTCGAGCCGGTTGATCGACGGCAAGATTTGGGACGGCGGCGACGCGGCTGCGTATGCGGGCGGCTTCGACATCAAAGCCTAATGGCGGTCGGCAAGCCGGTGGGTACTGGGATGAAACAGGTCCTCCGGCTTCATGGTGCGCGAAAGCAGGCCGTCCGTTTCCGAGTAGCGCAGCATGGCGTCAAGTTCGTGCCGGCTGGCAGTCAATCCATAGGCCCACATCCTGTCGCCCATGACCTCGCGGGCGCGGGCCGTATCCGCCGCAATCCAAGGCAGCGCAACGCGATTGATATTGGCCTGCCCCAACTCGGTCAGCGCCTGCGCCTTGGCGGTGGTGAAGGCATCGTAGACCTCCCTCGGCAGCCAAGGGTACGCTTCACAGAGTTCGCGGCGAATCACCACGGTGTGCATGATGGGAAAAATGCCGGTTCGACGGAAATAGGCTTGTTCGACCGCCACGTGGTCGGGAAAAAGACGGCCCACCAATTCTGGGTGCGTATGCATCGAAGCCGGTACGGGCGGCACAATCAGCGCATCCAGCTCTCCCGCGATCAACATGCCGTTCAATGTCTTGTGTGCCGCTATCGGTTGCAGGTCTATGCCTGGCGGCGGTTGAATGCGGGTCCGTTCGCCGGCGGTAGAGGGGACGTCCAGTCCACCGGTACGCCAGCGGACTCGCGCCGTGTCCAGCCCGTGCTCGTCGCGCAGGATGCCGCGAACCCATAGCCCGGCCGTCTGCTGGTACTGGATGACGCCGACCTGCTTGTCCGCCAGATCCGCTCCGCATGCAATGGCCCGATCTTTGCGGATGTAGATCGATGAGTGGCGGAATGCCCGCGACAGATAGACGGGGATCGCCACGTAGTCCTGGTCGCCTCGCGAGGCTGCGACCAGGTAGCTCGACATCGATAGCTCGGCAATATCGAATGCTTTGTCGTTCAACGTGCGCCGGAAGATATCCTGCGCTCCGCCCGGCAGCGGGATGACGTCACAACCATTGATCGGAATGCGGCCGTCCAGGATAGCCTGCGTGCGGTCGGTCACCGTAGTGGCAACCGTCACCCTGAGTTTGGCCATGCGCTTACTCCGCGCGCACGTTCGCACGCCGGACGACATCGCCCCATTTGGCACTGTCGGCAGCGACGAAGTCCTGGAACGCCTTGGGCGAAGCGCTGGTGACGGGAATGAGGCCGGCCTCCGCCATGGCCGCTTGAACACCTGGATCGTTCACCGTTCGCACCAGTGCGTCGTATAGCGTCTGGATGACGGGGGCCGGCGTAGAAGCCGGCACGAACACCCCTTGCCACGAGGACGTGACGTTCTTGGGAAACCCCTGCTCTGCCAGGGTGGGGACGTCAGGCAATTGCGGCAGCCGCTGGCGCGTGGACGCGCCAAGGACCTTAATCCGTCCGCCTTTTATCTGGGGCAGGCCGGTCGCCAGGGCCAGGAACATGAAGTCGATGCGGCCCGCCATAAGATCCGTCATGGGACCGGCGCCGCCCTTGTAGGGAACATGCAGCAGTTGCAAGCCATGGCTGAGCGCCAGCTCTTCCACTTGAAGCCGATTGACGCTGCCCACGCCAGGCGAAGCAAAAGTGACTTTGCCCGGATTCTGTTTGATGTAGGCCAGCAGTTCGGCCATGCTGTTGGGCGGAAACTTCTTGCTGGCCACCACGATCCCGGGGATGTCGCAAACGAGGCTGACCGCGGCCAAGTCGGTCAGCGGCTTGAACGGCATGTCTTTGTAGATATGCTCATTGACCGCCATCGACCCTACGTTGGTCAGCGCAATCGTGTATCCGTCCGGCTTGGCGCGCGCCACCTGATTCAGTCCGATGATGCCGTTCGCACCATCGCGGTTATCGACAACGACTTGCTGCCCGAGAATTTCGCCGAGCTTGGGCTGGATGATGCGCGCGGGCACGTCGGTCGCCCCTCCGGGGGCGAAAGGCACGACCATGGTGATAGGGTGGCCAGGGTAGCTGGCCGACTGGGCCTCGGCTGGGCCGTGCCGCAGTCCCAGTCCGCTGGCCAAGGTGGTGGCACCGGCGGCCAGAAGCGTGCGCCGGGCCGGGGAAAACGCTCGATCACTCCTCATTTCTTGTCTCCTTGTATCGTGGTGGCATGGCTGGAAGGAGCGAGGCACAAGCGTGCCCGCATATCAGTCATACTCGGGAACCAGCTCTCTCATCTTGGCGAACAGGGCGGCTTGGCCCTCGAAGCCGAACCCTTCCCACTGGCCGATGGCGATATGGCCATCAACCACCTCGAGGTCGTCCGCATACCCCGACAGCACGCCGAATACATCGGGATACGATTCGCATGCGCCGAAACCGAAGGCGGCCGAAGCATTCAGCGATATTTGATTGCCGCCGTGGGGCACCATCGAGGCGGTAGACCAGCCGAATTCGGCCAGCATCCGCACGATATTGGCGGCCTCGTGCATGCCATAGGCATGAGGGATATCCCACTGCAGGATGTCGGTCCCGGGGCGCATGCCGCCGTAGCGGGCGAGGTTGCGCAGCTCTTCGAACGAGAACTGGTTTTCGCCGGTCGCCACGGGGTTCCCGTACATGGCGATGAACTCGGCATTAGCCTGGTAGTCGTTCGGATGAACAGGCTCCTCGAACCAGCGCAGCCCGTAGTTCTTCAGCGCTTGGGCGAATTCAGGCAGGCGCCCGGGCGCTATCCCTGAGTTCGCGTCGACGGCCAGGCGTGCCGGGTCGCCCACGACGGCCAAGGCGGCGTCGACCCGCTTGAGGTCGTCGACAAGGGGAGCACCACCCACCTTTATCTTGACCGTGCGATAACCCATGTCGAGGTACTTCTGCACTTCATCGCTCAGATCCTTCACGTTCTTGTCTGGGCTATACCAGCCGCCGCCGACGTAGCACTCGACCTTGTCGGCGACACGGCCGCCGCGATACCGGTCGGCGGCGAGTCGATAAACCGGCACCTGGGCGAGCTTGGCCACGACGTCCCATACCGCGCATTCGAGGGTGCCTATCGCGGTGGCCCGCTCACCATCGCCGCCCAGTTTTTCGTTCTTCTTCAGGGCCTTCAGCGTCGCCGCTGGGTCAAAGTACCGGGGGTCGATCGCGAGCTCCTCTTCTCCCATCTGGAGCAGCTTGGGGATGAAGCGTTCATTGAGCTGATGGGTGGGGGGTTGGAAACCCGTGGCACTGAACGAGAAGCCAATAACGGGCTTGCCATTGCGGATCACGTCGGTGATGGCTGCGACCACCGTTGCGGCAGAGTTCACCCGCGAACCGCGGGCATTGAACATATTGGTTTCCACGCGCACTGTTTTTGCGCGAACGTCGACGATTCTCACGAAGTTCTCTCCATCTGGACGTGCACTTGATGCGCGGGTGGGGCGCAGGCACGCGGGGTTGAAGGTACGAGGAAGGCCGCGGTGTCCCCATCGGGGACGCCGGCCGTAGCCAATCAGGCGGGTTGTGACTGCTTCAGGTCGAGTGCCGTTGCTTCGAAAATTCCTTCGCGACGAACTCGACGAAATCCCGCACACGCGCGACGAGCTGGTGCCGCGGGGGATAGACCGCATAGAGGTCGGAATCCGGCACGTGGAAATCGGGCATGACGCGGACCAGGCGTCCGCTCCGCAAATAACGGCCGACATCCCATTCGGCGCGCAAAATGATGCCGTGGCCTTCCAATGCCCAGTTGACGGCGATTTCCCCGTCGTTGGTGCTCAAGTTGCCGCGGATCTTCACCGCCAGGGGTGCTTCGTTCTTTTCGGCGCGATTATGGGCGAGAAGCCAGATGCCGTAACCCTTGTCCCCCTGCCTCAGGCCAATGCAATTGTGCCGGGACAGATCCTCCAGTGTCCTTGGCATGCCATGCTTGGCGATATAGGCGGGTGACGCGCACAGCACCCTGTGGTTGGGGCCCAGATGCTTGGCGATGACCCGGGTTTCAGGCGGCGCGCCAAACCGGATGCTGACATCGAAATCGTCGTTCTGCGCCGGCGGGTGAACGGATAGCTGAAGCTGGACCTCGACGTCCGGATGCGCGCGAACGAACTTGGAAACCAGGGGAGCGACATGGCGGCGGCCGAAACCCAGCGTCGCATTGACGCGAAGCAGTCCCTTGGGCGAAGCCTTGGCGCCGCTGAGCAACTCGGCCATGTCGTCGATCTCGCTCAGGATGCGGCGGGCGTGCTTCAGGTAGAGCTCGCCCTCGGGAGTCAGGCTCATACGCCGGCGCGTGGTGCGGTTGACGAGCAGCAGCCCCGCGCGCGCCTCGATTTGAGCGAGCCGCTTGCTCACAGCGGCTGTCGTGATGCTCAGTTCCCGCGCAGCGGCACTGAGGCTTCCCGCGCTGACCAAAGTAGAGAAGAAGCCGAGATCTGCCGGTTGAATTTCGCTGCCCATGGTCTGTCGCTGATAGAGTTCACGTAAGTGAACGTGAACTCTAGTGGCGCGGTCACACCCTGTCCATGGAGAGGCATGGCCGGGGCCGCTATCGCCGCCCATGCCGCCAGGGGCCAATACAGCCGGGAGCCGCCGGTCCGGCCCCTCAGCCGTCACAAGTCGTTCAGTCCGCATGGATCTTGGCTTTCTTGATGATCGCGGCGTAACGGGCAGTCTCGGCTGCGACAAACTCTCGTAGCTCGCCAGGAGTGGTGTGCACGGCCTCTGCTCCCAATTCGGCAAATTGGGCGACCAGCCGCGGGTTTTCCATGGCCTTGACCAGCGCCTTGTGGAACGTCTCGACAACCGCTCCGGGAACCCCGGCCGGCATGTAGACAGCCCACGAGTTGGTTCCTACCAGGTCCTTGTAGCCGCTTTCAATAAAGGTCGGCACGTCAGGCAGCAACGGGCTGCGCCGCGCGCCGGTATAGGCGATGGCACGCAGGGTGCCCGCGCGCAGCTGAGGCATGGCGTTGGGGGGTTCCAGCGTAATCATGTCGATCCGGTTGGCGATGACGTCTTTCAAGGCCTCGCCGCCTCCCTTGTAGGGAATATGCGTGGTCTGAATGCCAGCGACCTGGTTGAGCATTTCTCCGGTCAGCTGGGCAAAGGTGCCTATCCCGCCGGACCCGAAATTGAGTTTTCCCGGCGCGGCCTTGGCTGCCGCCACGATATCGTCCACGGTTTTGAACGGCGACGCGGCCGGGACGACCAGCACCGATGGCGCCAGCGCAATCAGCGAAATCGGGGTGAAATCGCGCTTCATGTCGTACGGTGTTTTCGTGATCAGCGGCTGGGTGATCGACGTCGACAAGGCACCCAGCGTGAAGGTATAGCCGTCCGGCTCGGCCCGCGCCGCGGCCACCATGCCGATGGCACCGGCGGCCCCTGGCTTGTTCTCGATGACAACGGTCTGTCGCAGCTCTTCGGCCAGGGCCTGGCCGAAGATGCGGGCCATCCTGTCCGACGCGCCGCCCGCGGGAAAATTGACGATGAACGTCAGGGGGCGCGAAGGATAGTCCGCCAGAGCGGACAGCGGTGCCAGCATGCACAGGGCCGCCAGCGCAATGGCCGGGCGGCGCTTCAATTGCAGCATTCTTTGTCTCCTGTTCCTGCGGCAGCACAGCGGAACAACGTCCCGGTTCTGCCGCACGCCGCCGTTTTTACGGCGGTCTGTTTTTCATGGCCCGCTGTTTCATCACACGGGTCCAGGCGTCGAAGGAGGATTTTGCCCGCTGATCGCGCTCCTGCAACGCAGTCGCAGTTAATCCGGCCTTAAGTTCAACTCAACAAATGGCCGCCGGCCTCCCTGCATGCCCCCAAGCACCTGCCGGCACATTCGCTGTGCGGCACTGCCCTGCCGCAGTGCGATACCTGCTGCTATCGCACTAGGCTGGTGCTCCCGGCCCACGCCCCTGCCTTCAAAATCCGGCACGCCCCTTGCTTAACCCAGCTAGCGGCACCATGCGTGCCGCGATCGAACCCAGGGTCACGGCGCAGCCGGCGGCCCGCACCAGGACAACGGCGTCCCCTCGCAGCATGGCTGCGGCGGGACGCCGTTTTCGTTTCCGGAACTGTCTGACCGAGTCGAACATGATGAACAGATCGAAACTGGTTGTGGTGGGCAACGGCATGGCCGGCATCCGCACGCTGGAGGAACTGCTGGCACTCGCGCCCGACCGATACGACATCACGGTCTACGGCGCCGAGCCGCATCCCAACTACAACCGCATCCTGCTTTCACCCGTGCTCGCGGGCGAGCAGAGCTTCCAGGACATCGTACTCAACCCCTTGGCATGGTACGAGGAGAACGGCATCACGCTGCATACTGGGCAGCCGGTCGTCCGCATCGACCGCCGCCGGCGCGTGGTGGTGGCCGCCAACGGCGACGAATCTGCCTACGACCGGCTGCTGCTGGCAACCGGATCGAACCCCTTCATCCTGCCGATTCCTGGCAAGGAGCTGGACGGCGTGATTACGTATCGGGACATCCACGACACCGAAGAAATGATCGCCGCGGCGCGGACCAAGCGGCGGGCGGTCGTCATCGGTGGCGGGCTGCTCGGCCTGGAAGCCGCCAACGGCCTGAAGCTGCGCGGCATGGACGTCAGCGTGGTGCACCTGGGCGAATGGCTGCTGGAACGGCAGCTCGACCGCACCGCCGGCAAGATGCTGGAAGCATCCCTGGCGGCGCGCGGCTTGAACTTCCTGCTTGGGCGCTCGACCAGCGAGATCCTGGGGGACGATGCGGGGCGGGTACGGGGCGTGCGCTTCAAGGATGGCGAGGAAGTGGAGGCCGAACTGGTGGTCATGGCCGTGGGCATCCGGCCCAATACGGCGCTGGCGGAAGCTGCGGGCCTGCACTGCCGCAACGGCATCGTGGTCAACGACGTGCTGCAGACCTTCGATCCGCGCATCTACGCCGTGGGCGAATGCGTCAATCATCGCGGGACCGCCTATGGGCTGGTCGCGCCGCTGTTCGAGATGGCCAAGGTCGCCGCCAACCACCTGGCCGAGCTGGGCTACGGCAGCTACAAGGGCTCGGTGCTGTCGACCAAGCTCAAGGTAACCGGCATAGACCTTTTTTCCGCCGGCGATTTCAGCGGCGGCAAGGATACCGAGGACATCGTGCTCTCGGATCCCGCCGGCGGTGTCTACAAGCGTCTGGTGATCAAGGACGACAAGCTGGTGGGCGCGTGCCTCTATGGAGACACCGTGGATGGCGCCTGGTACTTCAAGCTGCTGCGTGAAGGCCGCGCCGTCGGCGATTTGCGGGACCGCCTGATGTTCGGCGAATCCAGCGTGGGCGATACCGGCGTACAGGGACAGAGCCGCGCCGCGGCCATGCAGGATAGCGACGAGGTGTGCGGCTGCAACGGCGTCTGCAAGGGCACCATTGTGCGGGCCATCCAGGACCAGGGCCTGTTCACCGTGGACGACGTCAAGAAGTACACCAAGGCCGCGAGCTCCTGCGGCTCGTGCACGGGGCTGGTCGAACAGATACTGATGAACACCCTGGGCTCCAACTTCCAGGAAGCGCCCAAGACGCGCGCGGTATGCGGGTGTACCGACCATAGCCACCAGGCACTTCGGCAGGCCATCCGGGAGCACAAGCTGCTCAGCCATGCCGAGGTCTATGCCTTCATGGATTGGCGCACGCCCAACGGCTGCGCCACCTGCCGCCCCGCGATCAACTACTACCTGATCTCCACTTGGCCGCGCGAAGCGGTGGACGACCCGCAAAGCCGCTTCATCAACGAACGGGCGCACGCCAACATCCAGAAGGACGGCACCTTCTCGGTCGTTCCGCAGATGAAAGGCGGCGTAACGAATTCGGACGAGCTGCGCCGCATCGCGGACGTGGCCGACAAGTACGCGGTCCCGATGATCAAGGTCACCGGCGGCCAGCGCATCGACCTCCTGGGCGTGAAGAAGGAAGACCTGGTCTCGGTGTGGCGCGACCTGGGCATGAACTCGGGCCACGCCTACGGTAAATCGATCCGCACCGTGAAAACCTGCGTCGGCATGGAGTTCTGCCGCTTCGGCACGCAGAACAGCACGCAAATGGGCATAGAACTCGAAACCATGCTGGCCAACATGTGGAGCCCGCACAAGGTCAAGCTGGCCGTATCGGGCTGCCCGCGCAACTGCGCGGAGTCGGGCATCAAGGACGTCGGCGTGATCGCCGTCGACAGCGGCTGGGAACTCTACGTGGGGGGCAACGGCGGCATCAAGACCGAAGTCGCCCAGTTCCTGGCCAAGGTCAAGACGCCGGAAGAGGTCAAGGAGTACACCGGCGCCTTCCTGCAGCTGTATCGGGAAGAAGCCTATTACCTGGACCGCACGGTGCACTACATCGGCCGGGTGGGGCTGGACTACGTCAAGCGCCGGATCGTCGAGGATGCCGCCGGCCGCAAGGCGCTGTATGAGCGCCTGCTCTATGCCCTGGAAGGCTTGCGCGACCCATGGGCAGAACGGGTCCAGGGCAAGGCCGCACGCGAATACATCCCCCTGAAACTGGCTTCCGAAGAGGTTGCATGATGAATGCCGCCAACGCACCCTGGATCCGCCTGTGCGAGGTGGACGAGATTCCCCGGCTGGGCAGCCGCGTGGTGGAACGCCCGAGCGGCAACCTCGCGGTATTCCGCACCGCGCAGGACAAGGTGTTCGCCGTGCAGGACAGCTGTCCGCACAAGAACGGGCCGCTGTCGCAAGGCATCGTGCACGGTGAGTCGGTCACGTGTCCGCTGCATGGCTGGCAGATCGGGCTCGAGGACGGACAGGCCAAGGCGCCCGACGAAGGCTGCGTGCGCCGCTTCCCCGTGCGGGTGCACGAGGGCATCGTCTATCTGGACCTGAGCTGAACGGTGGAGCATCCCATGGACCAACCGCGTACCACCGCATCGACCTGCTGCTACTGCGGCGTCGGCTGCGGAGTGCTGATCGACAGTGTCGGCGACCGCATTGTGGGCGTACGGGGCGACCCCGACCATCCGGCCAATGCGGGCCGCCTCTGCTCGAAAGGCCTCTCGCTGGCGCAGACTGCGCAAAGCCATGCCGGGCGGGCACTGGTTCCGTCCTGGCGCCCGCAGCGGGATGCGCCGCTCCAGCCCGTGGACTGGGACGCGGCGTACGACCACGTGGCCACGCGCCTGGCCGACATCGTGCGCCGCCACGGTCCCGACGCGGTCGCCTTCTATGTCTCGGGCCAGTTGCTGACCGAGGACTACTACGTCTTCAACAAGCTGGCCAAGGGGCTGGTGGGCACGAACAACATCGACACCAATTCCCGGCTCTGCATGTCGAGCGCGGTCACCGCCTACAAGCTCGCGCTCGGCGCCGACGGCCCGCCCACCTGCTATGAAGACCTGGACCATGCGCATACGGTGCTGATCGCGGGCAGCAACATGGCCTACGCCCACCCCGTCCTGTATCGCCGGCTGGAAGCGGCACGCGAGGCGCGGCCCGGCACGCGCTGGATCGTCGTGGACCCGCGGCGGACCGACACCGCAGCGATGGCCGACCTGCATTTGCAGATACAGCCCGGGACCGACGTTGCGCTGTTCAACGGCATGCTGCACCACCTGATCTGGGAGGGCTGGCTAAACCCAGCCCACATCGCCGATCACACCGAAGGCTTCGATGCCGTCAAGCGCCTGGTACGCGATACCACGCCCGCTGCCGCCGCCGCGGTGTGCGGCATACGCGAACGAGACCTGTGCGATGCCGCCGAGTGGTTCGCCCGCAGCCCGGCCACGCTGTCGCTCTACTGCATGGGCCTGAACCAGTCGGCCCGCGGTACGGACAAGAATCTGGCGCTCATCAACCTGCATCTGGCGACCGGGCAGATCGGCCGTCCGGGGGCCGGCCCCTTCTCGCTGACCGGCCAGCCCAACGCCATGGGAGGACGGGAAGTGGGCGGCATGGCCACCATGCTTGCCGCCCACCGCGACATTGCCAACGAGGCCCACCGCGCCGAAGTCGCCGCCTTCTGGGGCGTGGACCAGGTATCGGGACGCACGGGGCTGACCGCCGTCGACATGTTCGACGCCCTTGCCGCGGGCCAGGTCAAGGCGGTCTGGATCGTATGTACCAACCCGGCGCATTCCCTGCCGCGCCTGGAAGCCGTGCGGCAGGCGCTGCGCCGTGCCGAACTGGTCATCGTGCAGGAGGCCTATGCCGATACCGATACGGTGGCCTTCGCAGACGTGCTGCTGCCGGCCGCCAGCTGGGGCGAGAAGGAAGGTACCGTCACGAACTCGGAGCGGCGCATCTCCCGCGTCCGGCCGGCGGTGCCGCCGCCCGGCGAGGCCCGGCCCGACTGGCGGATCGCGGCGGAAATCGGGCGGCGCATGCAGGCGTTGCTCAAGCCCGGCACCCCCGACTTGTTTCCGTACGAGCACCCGGGCCGGATTTTCGAGGAACACCGTGCCCTGACGCGCGGCCGCGACCTCGACATCGGAGGCCTGGACTACGGCCTGCTGGAAACGCAAGGGCCGCAGCAATGGCCGTATCCGGCCGGCGCATCGCAAGGACTCGCGCGGCGCTACACCGATGGCCGCTACGCCACCGCGTCGGGCCGCGCATGCTTCCAGCCCGTGGCCTACCGCCCCGTGGCGGCGGCAACCAGCGCCCGGCATCCTTTTCACCTGACGACCGGGCGGCTGCGCGATCAATGGCACGGCATGAGCCGCACGGGCCGGATCGCGCCGGCCTTCTCGCATGCGCCCGAACCGACCCTGGACATGCACCCGGCGGACGCCGCCCGCCGTGGCCTGGCCGAAGGCGAACTGGTGCGCATACAAAGCCGCGATGGCGTCCTGGTGCTGCCATTGCGGCTGACCGAGGACCTGCCTTCGGGCAGCGTATTCGCCGCCATGCACTGGAACGGTCAGTTCTTGAACAGCGGCGGGGTCAACGAAGTATGCAACGCCGCCGTCGACCCACGTTCGTTCCAGCCCGAGCTCAAGCACAGCGCAGTCAGGATCGAGAAAACCGAGCTCGGCTGGCGGGTCCGCGCGGCCATCCGTGTCGACGGCCAAGCGCAGGCCCTGGCCCGCCGCGCGCGGCTGCAGCCCTTGCTGGCGCCGTGCGGCTATGCCGCGCTGGGCATGCGTGGCGACATGCAGCGTGCGGTGCTGACCCTGACTGCCGCATTGGCCACGGTCGACGAGGCCTGGCTGGAAGCGGTGGCGCAAGCGCTGGACATGGACGCCAGCCCCGACGTCCTCGAATACCGCGACGGACGCCGGGGCGTACGCAAAGCCGCCCGGTGGCAGGGAGACCGCCTCGACGCCTTCTTCCTTGCCGGGGATGTGAGCCAGGCGGACGCGCTCGCGCAACGGCTGCTGGACGGCGCGGCATGGACAGGGTCGCGCCTGCGCGTCTTCACTCCGGACAGCAATGGCGGGATACGCGATCGCATCGTCTGCCAATGCCAAGGCGTGCCGGAATCGGCCATCCAGGCGGCCATCACCCGAGGCGCCGACGTGCCGGCGCTCAAGATGACGCTGGGCTGCGGCACGGTGTGCGGATCTTGCGTTCCCGAGCTGTCGCGCCTATGCGCCGGATCGCGGCTGTCGGCCTGAACGATGAAAGGACAAGGATAGGAACATGGACAAAGGACGAGTGATACTGCTGGGGGCCGGGCCGGGCGATCTGGAGCTGCTGACCCGCAAAGCGGTGCGCGCGCTGCTGGCTGCCGACATACTGCTGCTGGACGAGCTGGTCTGCGCCGACATCGTCGAACTGGCCCCGCGCGCGCGCGTGCTGCGAGTGGGCAAGCGCGGCGGCTGCCGTTCCACGCCGCAGGCCTTCATCCAGCGCCTGATGCGCCGCTACGCGCTGCAAGGCAAGACCGTGGTGCGAGTGAAAGGCGGCGAGGCGCTGCTGTTCGGCCGCGCAGGCGAGGAAATCGCGTTCCTGGAGGCGGCCGGCATCGAGGTCGAACTGGTCAACGGCATCAGCTCCGGCCTGGCGGCCGCAACCTCCCTGGGCATCTCCCTCACCCATCGCGATTACTGCCACGGTGTCAGCTTCGTCACCGCCCATACCCAGGACGGCGCATCGCCCGACTGGTCGGCGCTGGCCCGGAGCCGGACCACCCTGGTGATCTACATGGGCATGCAGCGCATCGAGCAAATCGCCACGGAACTGCTCGCGCATATGCCGGCATCCACGCCGGCCGCCGTGGTGCAGTGGGCGTCGACCCCGCGCGAAACGACCCTGGTCAGCCGGCTCGACGGGCTAGCGGCGCAAGCCCGCCAGGCAGGGATGGGCAGCCCCGCGATCATCCTGGTGGGCGATGCGGTAGGCCTGGCCCGGGCCCGCGCTACCGTGCCGTTTCGGCAGAGCGCCTGAAGCCGCCCTGCAGCCAATCCAGCGTGTCCTCGGTGCGCCGCGACGGCAGGTATTCGGCGCCGACGAATCCGTCGTACGGCAGTTGGTCCAGCGCGGCAAATACATGGCCGAAATGGATCTCGCCCGTACCGGGTTCGTGCCGTCCCGGGTTGTCCGCGAACTGGATGTGGCCGATGCGCGCGCAATGGGTACGAAGCGTGCGGATCAAATCACCTTCCATGACCTGCATATGGTAGATGTCGTACTGCAGGCGCAGGTTGGGATGCCCGGCCCGGTCGATAGCCGCCAGCGCGGCCTGCGTCCGGTCGATCAAGTACCCCGGGCGGTCGACCGAATTGATGGCTTCGATCACGACACCCACCCCGATATCGGCCATTACTCGGGCAGCATATTGCAGGTTCGCCGCCAAGGTATCCAGGCAGCGCTCGCGATCGTGCTCGGGGCCCGGGCATCCCGCCAGCACATTGACATTGCGCGGCCGCAGCACGCGCGCGGCTTGCGCGGCCTGGGCCACCGCCTCGCGGAAAGCGTCTTCCCGGCCCGGCACGCCGGCCAGCCCCTGGCCCCCGGTCATGAAGTCGCCGGCGGGAATGTTGTACAGAACCAGCTCCACCCCTGCCGTATCGAGCGCCGCCCGCCATTGCACGGCCTCGTGGTCATAGGGAAACTGCATCTCGACCGCCTCGAATCCGGCACGGCGGGCCGCCGCCGGCCGCTCCAGCTCGGGGACTTCGCGAAACAACATGGAAAGATTGGCCGAGAATCGGATCATGGCTATGCACCGTGGACGACTAGGCGGCAGTTTACGAGCTAAGGGCCTCGGGCGCCCAGCTCCCCGCGCCACGGCCTGGGCGTTCATGCAAGAATGATGCGCTAGCCTTCTGATCCCCGCCATGCCGACGCCCTTCCCACGCCAAGCGCCCGCAACCCGGTCCCGCTGCTTCATCGCTCTAGGGCCGGACGCCCCTACCCGGGCCTGGCTGGCCGAACTGGGTGCCGGCCTGCCCCCGGCACGGCTGCACCCGGCCGATCTGCACCTGACGGTGGCCTTCCTGGGCACCTTGACGGCCGACCACGAAGCGCATTTGCACGCCGCGTTGACGCCCATGGCCCACCGCCTGCCGGACCTGGCATTGACGTCGCTGGAACTGTGGCCCCACCCGGCCCGCCCACGCGTGGCGGTAGCCGGATTCGCCTTGCCCGATCCGCTGCGGCAGCTGGTCGGCGCAACGCGCGCGCTGTTGCGCGACATGGCGCTGCCGGTGGAAGGCCGCCCGTTCCGCCCTCACGTCACGCTGGCCCGCTTCAAACCGGGCCAGCCGGCGCCGGCCCTGCCGGCCCCGGCCGGCCCCTTTCCCTCGGCACGGTTCGATACCCTGGGCCTGTATTGCACCGCCGCCCCAGGCACGGGCGTGCGCTACCAGGCGCTGTTCCGCCTGGACCTCCACTGATCGCGGGGCCGGGATGCCGCCGCCGGCGGCGCTCCCGGCATGATCAAGCGTTCTCGCGCTTGGGCAGGCTCCAGGCGAACCAGCGCCGCTCCACCACTTCGATCAGCTGGTAGAGGACCAGGCTCAGGACCACCAGGATGGCCAACGCCACAAAGGATTGCGGCATTTTCATCATCGACGTCGAGAACAGGATCAGATAGCCCAGGCCGCTCTCGGCGGTGACGAACTCGCCCACCACGGCCCCGATCACCGCCAAGGTGATACAGACTTTCAAGGCGCTGAAGATGTACGGGACGGCGAAGGGCATGCGAATGAACCACAACTCCCGGTTGCGCGACGCGCGCAGCGAGCGCGACAGTTCCAGGATCTCGGGCGGCGTGGACCGCAACCCGGTCACCAGCGAAATCACCAGCGGAAAGAACGTGATCAGGCAGGTAATCACCACGCGCGGCAGGACCCCCGCGCCCAGCGCCACCACGATAATGGGTGCGACGGCGACGATAGGCGTGGAGTGAATCACCACCAGGATGGGCACCATGGTGCGCGACAGCAGCGGCGAGTGGGTAATCATCACGGCCACGGGGAAGCTGATCGCGATCGACGCCAGGAACCCGACGATCACCACTTCCACCGTGCTGCGGAAGTGATTGAAAAGCTGTGGCCCCGTAAACGTACCGGCCGCCTGGACGATCTCGGACGGCGACGGAAACACGTAGGACGGCACGGAAAAGATGCGGCACACCAGCTCCCAGGCGATGACCAGGCCGATGGCAGTTATCAGCGGCGCATAGCGGTGGGCGAATCTGAGCAACACGGGCATGGTCTAGCTTTCCGTCCTTCGGGTGAACACCTGCGCGCGGATGTCGTTGGCCATTCTGTTGAACCGCGGGTCCATGAGCGTATCGAGCGAACGCGGCCGCGGAAACGGCACCGGGATAACCTCGTGCACCCGGCCCGGCCGCGACTGCATGACCACGATGCGATCAGCCAGCAACAGCGCCTCGGGAATGGAGTGCGTCACGAAAACCACGGTCTTGGGCGTATCGCGCAAGATGCGCAACAGCTCCAGGCTCATCTCGTCCCGCGTCAATGCGTCCAACGCGGAGAAAGGTTCGTCCATCAGCAGGATGTCGGGGTCGTGCAGCAGCGAACGCGCAATGCCGACCCGCTGCTGCATGCCGCCCGACAACTCGTCGGGCAGGCGATGCTCGAACTCCGCCAGCCCCACCATCCTGACCAGCTCCCGGGCGCGCTCGCGGGTCCCCGCGTCCACCCGTCCGGTCTTGAGCTTGACCGGGAACGCAACGTTGTCCACGACATTCAGCCAGGGCAGCAAGGTGGGGCGCTGGAAGACGATACCGATCTCGTCGCGCGGTTCGACCACGGGCTGGCGATAAATGCTGACCGTGCCCGACGACACCGGCAGCAGCCCTGCCACCAGCCGCAACAGCGTCGACTTGCCGCAGCCCGATGGCCCGATCAGCGCGACGAACTCATGCCTGCCTATTGTCAGGTCGATATCCTGGAGCGCCGTCGTCTGGGCACCATCGCTCGATACGAAGGTCTTGCCCGCCCCTTGCAGCTCGATAACCGGGGCGTCCATCGTCAGTTGTCCGCCCACTTGATGCGCGACACGACTTTTTCAGGATCGATCTTGTCCGCCGGATAGTGCTCGGATGCCGCGACCCAGCCCCAGCTTTTCTTGAGCAGGCCGGGCTCGATCGTCCCGATGCCATCGCGCTGGCTGATGGCGTTGTCGATCAACGGCATCGATGCGCGGAACTGCGCTTCGGCAACAGCCGGATCGATCTCCGGTGCCGACTTCTTCAAAGCCCGCCCCGCCACGGCAGGGTCCTTCAGGGACAGCAGCACTGCCTTGTGGAACGCACGCAAGAAGCGCTTGAGCACCTCGGGCCGTTCCTTGATCATGGTGTCCGACGCCGCCAGCACCATGCCATAGGTCTCCAGCCCGAACGACGACCACGGCAGCGCCTCGACTTCCTTGCCGCGTGGCTTGAGCAGCGAATTGGCCAGCGGCAGCTGGGTACGGAAACTCGAAATGGCGTCTACCCGGCCGGACGCCAGCATGGGCATGAGCACGTTGGCATCGACCAGTTGCAGCTTCATCTGGTCCATCGACAACCCGTTGCGCTCCAGCACCAGCGGCATCAGGACACGCGACGTCGACAGCGCCGTGGCGGCCACGGCGCGGCCCTGCAGGTCCTTGAGCGTACGGATGCCGCTGCCCTTGACGACGAAGAACGAATCGGGCGCCTCGGTATAAACCGTGTATACGACCTTGAGCGGGATCGGATCCTTGGCGGCTGCGCTCAGCACCGCACTGAGCCCCGAGCTGGCGATATCGGCCACGCCCGTGGCAACCTTGGTGAGCGCATCGGCCGAACCGCGGCCGGTCTGCAAGGTCACCTCCAGCCCTTCCTGGGCGAAGAAACCCTCATGCAGCGCTACATAGAACGGTGCCTTGTCGCCCGATGGCAGCCAATCGATTTGCGCGACCACGCGGTCCGCGGCAGAAGCGGTCGCCACCGACAGCATGGCGGCTCCAGCCAACGCCGCGGCGCGTAGCCCGGCAAGCGACAAGGATGGGACAAAGGCGGCCCAGACGCCCGACAACAATTTCTTCATGATGGCCTCGGTGACGAATCAATGCGGTTGGCGCCGGCCCATGCCGGCGAGGCGGTCGTTTCTCACGGGCCCAGAGGCCGTTCCCCGGTCACGCTCAGGCGCCACATCAGGCGCCGATGACGCTCCTTGTCGTAGGGCGTGGCGCGATGCACGGTGCAGCGGTTGTCCCAGATGACGAGGTCGCGCGCGGACCAGACATGCCGATACTGGAAGCGCTCGTTCGTGCACCAATCAAGCAATTCCTGTACCAACGCAACGCCAGCAGCATCATCATCGATACCCGCCACGCGCTTGACGGTCTGGCCGCCCGGATACAGGCTCAGCGAGTCGTCGACAGGATGACGGCGGATAAGCGGCTGGACCACGTCAGGCACCTTGGCCTGCTGCTCGGGGGTCGGCATCGGCACCTTGCCGGCGAACTCGGGTTTCTTGGCCCGGTCTATCATCATCTTCATGTACGAGTGTTCCGTCCGGAGCTTCTGCAGCGCTGACTGGCGCTCCGGCGGCAGGGCCTCGTAGGCCAGGCGGGTATTGGCGAACTGCGTGTCCGCGCCTTCGGGCGGCACCTCGATGCCGTACAGCAAAGTGTACGCGGTGGGATGCGCGTAGTACGCCTGGTCGGTGTGCCAGCCATACCCATCGGTGGACGACCCGATGGGACGGCCGTTCTCCACGATGTTGGACAGGATGTAGATGAACGGGTGGCCCGGCATGCAGAACTGGTCCAGCACATTGGGCTCCAGCGGCCCGAGGCGGGTTGCCACGGCCTGGATGGCTTCGGGCGTCAGATGCTGGTCGCGGAAAACGATCACGCCGTGGCGGGCGAGCTGGCGGGGCAGTTCCTCAAAGAACGCCTCGCCGGCGTTGGCCACGTCGACACCGTGTGCCACCGCGCCCAAGGGCGCACCGGCAATCGGCTCGAAATACCATGCAGGGGTATCCACTTCTCGTACTCCTCGTCAAAGGTGCACCGATCGCTCGGCAAAGCACCATCCTAGGAATACGGCCGCCAGATGAAAATCAGCAAATTGCGTGCGAAGCGTACGCTTTTTCAGAACGGATAGCGTGTAACGCGTGCGCTACACCAAAGCGTGCATATGCTCCGCCAAGTAGTGCACGAAACGCGACGTGGGCACCGACAAGGTGCGGCCGCGCCGTGCCAGCAGCACCAGCCGCCCACGGGCCAGGACGGGGTCGGCCAGTGGAATGGCCACGAGTTCGCCGCGCGCCACTTCCGCCGCCACGCCTACGGCCAATTGGAAGAAGATGCCCCCGGACTGCCGGGCGAACTGCCCCATCAGTTCGAAGCTGTCGGTCTGCAGCGCCGGATTGATGACGTGGCCGGATTGACGCGCCAATGCCTCGATCAGGTTGCGCCCGCCTGCCGCCGACGAATTCGTCAGCGCGAGCGGATAGGCCAGGCAATCGCTCAGGCGCAGCGACTTGCGGCGCGCCAGCGGATGGCTGGCCGCGACGACCGCGTGCAGTGGCGTCTTGACCTCCACCAGGCGGGTGAGCAGCGCATTCGATGGTGGATTGAACAACAAGCCGAGTTCCACGGTATCGTCCTGCAGCTCATCGAACGTGCGCGCCGTGGTACCCATGTTGACCGTGAACGAGACGCCGGGATATTCGGTCCGGAAGGCCGAGATCGCGCGCGACAGCAGCTCGCGCGTGGCCGTTTCGTGCGCCGTGATGCGGATGTGCCCGCGTCGCAGCCCGCGCAGGTTATCGAGCTGGGAGCGCAGCAGCTCGAACTCGCGTTCCTGCTTGCGGATATGGGCCAGCAGCAATTCGCCGGCGGCGGTGGCCCGCATGCCGCGCGGCAGCCGTTCGAACAATTCGACGCCGAGCTCTTGTTCCAGGTCCAGCAGCTGCCGGTTCAAGGCCGATGCGGCCACATGGACTTGCTCGGCGGCCTTGCGGATGGAGCCGGCGCGGGCGATGGCATCGACGTAAACGAATACGCGGGGTAGCACGGGGATTCCTTCGGTTCGTCAGGCCAGCCGGCGTCCCGGCTCGGGGCCAGCCTGCGACCGCCGCCACTGCTCCACTATCCGGTCGCGCTGCCAGCTGACGTGCCGCCGGAGCGCTTCGGTCAGTTGATCGCGTTGCCGGGCTTCATAGAGTTCGACCAGCCGGCGATGTTCTTCCTGGGCATTGCCCAGGGACGGATCGTAGGTGAAGTACAGATTGCGAAGCCACCTGACATATTTCGACCAATCGTCCCCCACGCGCTGCAGCTGCTGGTTTCGGCAATCCGCGCGAAGCGCTGCGTGGAATTCGTGCAGCAGCGGGGAATCCGGCTCGGACGACTGCCCGAGCTGCTCCAGAAGCTGGCGTATCTTCTTGATGGCTGCGGGCGAACTCCGGAGGCTGGACTCGTATAGACGCTCGCTTTCCAGCAGAATCCACACGTCAAAGCAATCGATGATGAACTGCTCGGTCGGGACGGTCACACGGCGATCGCGTGCCGCGGCCCGCTCTGCGAATCCCACCCGCTGCAGTTCGCTGATCGCCTCGCGCACCGGTGAGCGGCTGACACCGAAAGTTTCGGACAGGACATCCTCGGCCAGCCGCGTACCGGGCAGGATCCGCGCCTCGACTATGGCGGTTTCGAGTGACTCGTAAATCTCCCTGGACAGGCTCTTGCGAGCCGCGAGGCGAGTAGTATCGATTTTCAGCACTGACTACCTCTCTGCCTCAAACCATCCAGCAACCGGCGCGCGGTGGCCTCGACATGGCGGCGGCTAAGCAAAGCCAGCCCTGTTGCGTCTCCCGCTTTGAACGCTTCGAATAGCTCCCGGTGCTCCTTGAGCGCCTGCTTGACGCCACCTGTCATGCGCATTTCCATCCGCACATAGGCCTCTACCGTGTCCCGCAAATTATCCGCGATGCCGGTCAGGCGCTTGCGGCGGCTGGCAGCAACGAGCCGGGAATGGAAATCGCGGTTTAAGTGGGCCCACTCCGCGCTGTAGTCGGACGAGTGGGCCGCGAGGTCTTCCATCCTCAGGATCATCTCTTCTACCGCCTCGATGTCGTCCTCGGTCCGCGCCCGCGCGGATATCATCGCGGCGTGCTCTTCGATGACCATGCGAAGCTCGAATATCTCGACGATCTCGTCTTGCCTCAGTTCGGCCACTGCATAGCCTCGTCGCGGCCGAAGCACCACCAGTCCGTCCGTCTCCAGGCGGCCCATGGCCTCGCGCACGGGTACCCGGCTGACATTGAACAGCTTGGCGACTTCCTCCTGTCGCAAGACAGCGCCCGGAGCGAGGGTGCCGTCCAGGATGTTCATCCGTAGCTGCCGGTAGATCAGTTCCGGAAGCGGCGTGCGATTATCGAGAGCAGGCGCGAGCAGGATGGCGTTCATCCTGGAATTGTATTCAGAATCCCGTCGAGCCCGGTCCAGCGGCCGACCGCCTTGCTACGCGGCGCGCGACAGCGCCAAGGGCGGCAAGAAGGCCTCCCTGCGCGGCCGGTACAGTTCCACCATGAAGCCGTCCGGATCGGACAGGAGCAGCGATTCCCGCTCGTGGTCGGCGACCTGGCGCGAGGAGACACCGGGCGAAGGCGAGAGCGGCGTGCCCGCGGCACTGGAAGGACCGACCAGCAACGAGAACATGCGAAAGCCCGTTGGCTCGTTCGGGCCCACCTCGGTCAGCCTCAGGTCCGGACGTCCCGTCGATCCCCCGAAGATGGCGACGCGTGCAGGCTGTTGCTGCTCCGACAGGACGGTAAATCCGGCAACGTCCCGCATGAAGCGCACCATGTCGTCGTAGCGCCGGGTCGCCAGCGAGGCGCCCGTCACGTGGCGAGTGGGAATCTCGCCAGGCCGATGCGGGCGCAACGGTGGATTGTCGGTGTAGTTGGCCTCGGTGGAGGGAGGCGCGCCCAGCGGATCCCATTGCGCCGTCACCAGGTCGTCGTGCTCGAGATTGAAGACCGATTGCCAGTCGCGACGGGCGTCCGCATAGAACTCGTGCACGTTGCCATCGGGGTCGGCCACATAGACAGCATGCGAAATGATGTGATCGTACAAGGCATGCGGAGCCATGCCGGCGGCTTGCATGCGCCGATAGGCCGCGACAAGCTCGGCCTGGTTTTCCATTTCCCACCCGAGATGGTTGAGACCGGGCTGCGTGCCCCGTGACGAGCGGATCTGTACGTGCCCATCGCGGCCATGCCTGTCCTTGCCACGGGATATCTCGATCAACCCCAGGTCGTGGTGGGTATTGCCGTTCGAGAGGAAACCGGCATTGATTTCGCTTTCCATGCGGACCCGGGCGAGTCCGCAGCACCGCTCATAGAAATCCAGCGACTTCTGCAGGCTGGAAACGTACAGGTTGACGTGGCCAAGCCTGCGGGGCCGGAATTCGACTTTTGTCATGGTGTCCTCTGCTGTTGAACTGATCGCCACCTCCAAAAACATTGTGTTCTGAATTCAAAATACATGTCAACGGAATTCGGAGATACGCCAAAATAACCTATATCCTCGCTAAACCGCGCGTTTCCCCCAAGGTTCGAGGCGACTTTTCGGTTGACTCTTATGTATTTTGAATACAAAATTTGGAGCCAGCATAACTTCATCATCGCGGGGGCGGGAAGATGCGAGCGGCATTCGTCACCTTGGAAGGGTTGCAGACCCGCTACCTCATGGCTGGCAGCGGGCCGTTGCTGGTGTTGGTGCACCCCATCGGTTATCCCGCGGACGTCTTTCGCCGCAATATCGATGCGCTGGCTGGACGCTTCACCGTAGTCGCTCCCGATCTGCCCGGCCAGGGATACAGCCAGGGACCCGCCGGCTGGACGCAGCCGCCGCAGGTGAGCGCGGCAAGACACGTTCTCGCCCTCGCCACGCACCTCGGGTTCGACGTCCTTTCAATCGCTGGCAGTTCGCTGGGCGGGCTGGTCGCCGCGATGGCGGCGCTCCAAGCGCCCAGCCGGGTCCAGGACCTTGTGCTTATCGGCACCGGTTCCGTCTTCAATGACCCAGCCGGCCAGCCCGCTGTGCTGGAAACCGTGTACGCCAACGGCTCTCGCGTTTACCGCGATCCTGATACCGAGACCTTGCGGGCACGCATCGCCAATACCTGTTTCCGGCCTCCCGAAGCCGATGACATCCTGGCCGCGCACCTCACCGCCTATGCGCTGCCCGGCGCCGCAGACCACTACCAAGCCATGATGGAAGCGCTGTCGGCCTCCATGGCCGATCCTGATGCCACGGCGTACCCGCATCTCGAACGGATCCGCGCGCGCACTCTCATCATCATCGGCCGCGACGACTCCCGCACTTCCTACGCAAGCCACCACGCTGGCGCGTCGAGAATGGCAGACGCCCGCCTTCTGGTGTTCGACGAGTGCGGCCACCTTCCCTTCCTCGAACATCCCGCGGCATTCAACGATGCCGTACTGCGGTTCCTCGCCGGCGACGACGTCGGTGACCGGCCATGAGCGAGCCCGCATGCCGCGCCCGCCCCGCTTTCCATTCCCAAGCCTATCGGAAGGAGGCATGATGAAATCGAGATTGATCGCCCGCCTGGCCGCCGCCGCGGCGCTCCTTGTCGCGACAGCGGCCCCCGCCACGGCCGCCTATCCTGAACGCATGGTCACCATCGTGGTCGGTGCCGCCCCGGGCTCCTCGGGGGACATGCTGGCTCGCCTGGTCGCCCAACGGCTATCCGAGAAATGGAAACAAACCGTCGTCGTGGAGAACAAGAGCGGGGCCAGCGGGCTGCTCGCCAGCAACCAGGTCCTGGGCGCCCCGCCTAACGGCTACACCATCTACATGTCGAACGACAGCACGGCGATCAATCAATCGATGATGAAGTCGCCGCCTCCCGACCCGCGCGTCGTGTTCGCGCCCATCAGCCTGCTGGCGCTCATCGACTTCAAGTTGGTCGTCAACGCCGCCACACCGGTCCATAGCGTCCCTGAACTGATCGCGTACTTGAAAGCAGCGCCGGGCAAGTACTCCTATGCATCGTCCGGCCCGAAAACGCCGCACCATCTGATGGCGGAGCTGTTCCGCTACCAGGCCGGCGTCGATGTATTGCACGTTCCCTACCGCGGCACGGCGCCGGCCATCACCGCGGTGCTGGGCAACAGCTCGCTATACGCGTTCTCGGGCTTTCCTGCCGTGGACGGACAGATCAAGGCGGGCCAACTGCGGGCGCTTGCGACCACCGGCGACAAGCGCAACGCGGGCACGCCCGACCTGCCTACCGTCGGCGAAACGCTGAAGGGTTTCTCGGCTGCGTCGTGGTGGGCCATGTTCGTCCGCGCCGAAGTGCCGGCCGATATCCAGAAACGGCTGGCCACCGACGTCGAGGCCGTCATCGCCGAACCCGCCATCAATCAGCGCATGCGCGACTCGGGACTGGTGCCGGTGGGAAGCGATCCCGCCTATCTCACCCGCTTCCTGGGGGACGAGATCGAAAAATGGGCGCGCTTGCCGGAAGGGATGATCGAGAAGGATTGATAAAGGCAATACCAGGAGGAACGTCATGCAGACAGTCACCACCCTGCGTCCCGGCGTTGCGGCGGATACCGATCCGTCGGACGTGGGACGGCTGGTGCAGGAAGACCGGGTCCATGCCCAGGTCTATACCGACCCGGCCATCTTCGCTATGGAGATGGAGCGGATCTTCGAGCGGGCCTGGATCTTCATGGCCCACGAAAGCCAGCTCCCACGGGCCGGCGACTTCGTCACCACGCGTATCGGCCGCCAGCCGATCATTGTGGTGCGGGATTCGAAGGGCCGGATCAACGTGCTGTACAACCGGTGCCCTCACCGCGGCGCGCTGCTGTGCCGCGAACCGGAAGGCAACGTCCATCATTTTGCCTGCCCGTATCACGGCTGGAGTTTCCGGACTACGGGCGAAATCACCGGCGTGCCCTTCCGCTCCGGTTACCCGGAAGAATTCCTGAAGAACGAGGACCTGTCGATGGCCCGCGTTGCGCGGGTGGAGAACTACCGCGGCTTCATTTTCGCCAGTATTGCCGAGCACGGGCCTACCCTGATCGAGTTCATGGGTCCGCTGAAGGATGGGCTCGACAACTTGCTGGATCGTTCTCCCACCGGGGAGATCGAGGTGTCGGCGGGCGTGCACCAATACGCCTACAAGGGCAACTGGAAGATGCAGATGGAAAACGGCCTGGACGAATACCACCCGCCTTTCTCCCATGCGTCCACCGTCAAGCCGGATGGCCAGCAGGTCCAGCGCTCCTACGGTGCCAAGGGCGGCTTCAAGGTACTGGCCGGCAGCGACCCGAACCAGGCCGACGCGCGGTCGCACTATGACCACGGCGAAGTGCATGGCGCGCGCTATGGCCAGGCCTACCTGACGATTCCCGACGCGACGCGGCGAAGCGAGCTGGAAGACCCGGCCTACCGGGCGATGCTGATCGAGCGGCATGGCGAACAGAAAGCCCTCGCGCTTATCGCCAACAGCAACATGAGCAATGCGGTTTTCTATCCCAGCGTGATCATGCGCGTGACCGGCAACATGCACATCCGGGTGGTACGGCCGGTCTCGGTCGGGCTGACGGAAGTGCTGGTCTGGCCGATCCGGATCAAGGGCGTCGCCGACAACATCAACGACGGCATCATTCGCTATGCCAACGTACACGTATCGGTCAGCTCTTTCGTCCAGACCGACGACCTGGAAGTGTTCGAGCGGGTCTACGAAGGACTGCAGGCGGGCAAGCCGGAGTGGGTCATGCTGGCACGCGGAATGGGCATGGACTGGGAGGGTCCGTATCCGGACGAGAAAGTGGGGCTGGCCACCTGGGAAACGGGCATGCGGGCGCAGTTCCGCTATTGGAAGGAACTCATGACGGAGAACAAGCCATGAATACTGTCTCCTCCCCGGAGAGGAACGTTGCGCAGGCGACGGGCGCATCGGCGCCTTTGCAGGCGGCGCCGGCCGACGCACAGGCCTTCCTGATGTTCGAAGCGGACCTGCTCGACTCGCGGTCCTTCGACGCATGGCTGGAGCTCTATACCGCCGATGCCATCTACTGGGTACCGGCCGAACACGGCGAGAGCGATCCGTCGCGGCGCGTATCGCTGTTCTACGACGATCGCTCGATCCTCGAAGACCGGATATGGCGCCTGGGCCATCCCAAGATGTTTTCCCAGAACCCGCCGGCGCGGCAAGTGCGGGTGCTGTCTACGCCGCTGGTCGAAGAAGCGTCCGGCGACCGCTTGCGCCTGCGCACCAAGTTCATCATGTTCGAGCATCGTCTTCGCGAGCAGCGGACGTTCGGCGGGACCTACCAGCATGTGCTGGCCAAGCAGAACGACACCTGGAAGATCCAGCGCAAAGTCGTGCACCTGGTCAACTGCGACACCGTGCTCTGGAACATCGGCGTTCCCATCTGACCATCCCCGTCCATTGACAAAGAGAATCGAATGACACGAGTCACCTATGAAAATCCCGTCGGCGCGGCGCCGGCCCAAGGACTCTACTCGCACGCAGGCGTGGTATCCGGCGGCCGGCTGGCCTTCGTGGCCGGCCAACTTGCGGTTGGCGCGGACGGCGCGGTCTTCGGCAAGAACGACTTTGCCGCCCAGTTCCGGCAGGTGTTCGACAACCTGGGCGACGTGCTGAAAGGCCTGGGGGCGGACTTCGACCATGTGATCAAGTTCACGACCTATATGGTGCACAGCCAGGACATCGACAGCTTCATGAAGCTTCGGAAGGAGCTCTTCCCCACCCTGTTCCCGACCGCCGTGTATCCGCCCAACACCCTGCTCATGGTCGACAGGCTGGTGAAGGAAGAATTCCTCATCGAGGTCGAGGCGGTCGTGGCGCTGGAATGAGGGTCGTCCGCGCCCGCCATCAAGGCTCGCGCTGCCGCACGATCAGCACGTCGCACGGGGTGTGCTGGATCAGTTGCTCGGCCACGCTGCCGATCGCGGTACGCAGGATGCCGGTGCGGCCGTGGGTGCCGACCACGAGCAATTCCGTGGGGTGGCGCGCGACATAATCGGGCAGCACGTCTTCAGCCAGGCCGTGCTCGATCTTCCACTCGATGTCGGGACGGTTCAGCAGCGTGGCGTTCTGCTTCATGAAGCCCGTCACTTCGTTCTCCGCTGCCTGCCGCGCCCGCTCGACCACCGCTCCCTCGGCATTGACCTTCGTGGTGGTGAAAGCGTGGTAAAGCAGCGGATGGGCATCGGGGAACAGTCGCAGCGCCGTCTTCAACGCCTGGCGGGCCCCCTCGGAAAAATCGACGGCCGCGAGCAGGTTGCGATACGCATGATGGGGCCGCTCGCGCACGATGAGAATGGGTATGGACGCTTCCCGCGCGAGCTTTTCCACGGTCGTACCCAGCAGCAGACGGCCCAGCGTTTCGTCGCGGGCGACGCCGGTCACGATGAGATCGCATTGGCGCGCCGCCGCGGTCTTCACGATGACATCCACGGCGTGGCCCGATTCCAGGACCAGCTCCACCGGGACGTCGGCATCGCCCAGGCTTTCCTTGAAGCGGCGCTCGGCTGTGTTCCGGTCCACCACTTGGCTGCGCCGTGCAGTCAGCACGTCGCCCAGGGAGGTTTCGATGGCGCATACGGCCACCAGCTTCGCGTTGTGCTCCCTGGCCAATTGCACGGCACGGTCCAGGGCCCGGTCGCACCGGGCGCTCAAGTCGGTCGCGAGCAGAATGCAGCGCAAGGTCTCGGCGGATACACTTTCCATGCTGATCTCCCTGGTGTGGCCGGCGCGCCTGCCGTGCAGGCTGCTTGGGCCGCGTTGTGGTGACGATCCCGGGCAGTGCCGGGAGCGCACGGCGCGCGTGAGCTCCCTTGCGGCCTACTATACCAACGGATGGGGCGCCTGCCAATTACAGCGGTGCGCAGGCCGCAGATTGCTCGACCGGCAGGTATGGTCGAGCAAGAATCGCTTCGATGGAATCGCCAAGCAATCGCGCGCCGGGCGAAGGCGGGCGCCGCCCGTAGGCCAACCTGAGGTCCATGGTCATCGGCGTACCGCCGACCGGCAATTCGACCAGCAAGCCGGCTTCGACGTCGCGCCGGACGGTCTTGGCCAGTGTGCACCAGATGCCGACGCCTGCTGCCGTCAGTTCGCGCACCATGGCCGACTCCGTGGCGCGCGAAGCCACCGGTGTCCGTTCGATCCCGGCCGCGCGCAGCATATCCGCCATCTGCGCCGAAAAGCCGGATCGATGCGCGGCGCGCACGAACTTCTGGCTCGCCAGGACTTCCGGCGAAACGGCCCCACGTCCCGCCAGGGGATGAGACGGTGCCGCCACCAACGCGAATCGTTCGACACCGATCGTGCGGCTCGCGAGGCCGTCCACAGGCCCGCGGCTCAGGAAACATCCCAGATCGGCCGTGCCGTCGCGCAGGTGTGCAACCACCTCGTCCAGTGTCCCGGCAAGCAGGGCCAGTTCGTATTCGGGATGCTCGCGCGCGAAGCCCGCCAGGGCCGGCGGCAGCACCGCGTTGGCCACCGGACGCTGGCACGCAAAAACGATGCGGCGATCACCGGCACGCCTTTCGCCATCGAGCTCGGCGGATAGGCGGGCCGTATCGCCCAGTACCGCCCGAGCATGGGCCAGCACACGCGCGCCCGCATCGGTCAACATCGCAGGCCGGCCCCGGCGCCGCTGGAACAGCGCGGTTCCCGCCCGCCGTTCCAGCGCCTGGATATGCTGGCTCACCGATGGCTGGGCAATGTCGAGCCGCTGCGCGGCGCCGGCGAAGCTGCCCGTCTCGGCGACCGCCACCAGTACCTCGAGGCCACGTGGGGAAAGCTTGATCATGGGATGTCTCCGATAGGTTATTGCCTATATCCCATATAGGTTGGAGGCCCGTTGCACCGGCCCGCCACGACGATGATACTGCCAGGCTGGCAAGGCGCCGCCGACGCGCCCGACGACTAGAGGAGACCTTCCATGAAACGTTTGCTGGCGCCCATGCTGGTGCTTTCCGCGCTGCTGGCAAGCGGCGCTGCGCATGCCCAGCCGCAAGCCGA
The DNA here is from genome assembly GCF_033795525.1 of Pigmentiphaga sp. Taxonomy (GTDB): domain Bacteria; phylum Pseudomonadota; class Gammaproteobacteria; order Burkholderiales; family Burkholderiaceae_B; genus Pigmentiphaga. The sequence goes on along the minus strand of NZ_JARYGM010000009.1, from coordinate 32,198 downwards.
GTTCCCCGCCAAGGGGGTCCATGTCATCAACCCCTTCCCGCCGGGGTCTCCGGTGGAATACCTGGGACGGCTACTGGCCCAGAACCTGGAACAGGCCTGGGGCAAGTATGTGATCGTCGAAAGCCGTTCTGGGGCCGGCGGCACAGTCGGGGCCAACTACGTCGCCAAATCGCCGCCCGATGGCCATACCCTCCTGGTCACCACTGCCTCGCCCATTTCCTTCGCCGCCGCGCTATACGAGAAACTGCCCTACGATCCCGTCAAGGATCTGGCTCCCGTATGGGGCATCGTCACCCCGGGACAGGTGGTCGTGGTCAATAGCCAGTTGCCGGTGCGCACCCTGCCGGATCTGGTTGCCTACGCCAAGGCCAATCCCGGCAAGCTGTCTTATGCGTCGTCGGGGATAGGAACGGTGCAGCACTTCGGCGGCGAACTGTTCCAGGCGCGTACCGGCACCAAGCTGGTCCACGTTCCCTACCGCGGCGGCGCGCCTGCGGCCACGGACCTGGCCGGCGGTCACGTACAGATCATGTTCGACTCGCTCACCAACCAGCTGCGCAACATTGAAGCCGGCAAGGTCCGGCCGCTGGCCATCATGCGCACTAAGCGCGACCGCAAGCTGCCCGACGTCCCGACCGCGGCGGAAGCCGGCGTGCCGGGTATCGAAGTCGTCAACTGGATCAGCCTGTTTGCGCCGGCCGGCACCCCGGCCGAAGTGCTGGCGACACTGCGCCGCACGACCAAATCGGTCATGGCGAGCCCCGACAACGTCGGCAAGCTCAGCGAAACCTTCGGCGAGGCCCAGGTCCTCGACGGCGAGCAGCTCGCACAGATGATTCCGAACGAAGCACGGATGTACACCGAGCTGGTCGAACGCGCCGGCATTCCCAAGCAATAACCTTTGCCCGACTCCGTCCCGCCATGAAGATCACCCGCATCGAAACCATCCTGCTGAGTGTCGCCCTGAATCGCGACTACCGTGGCAGCGTCTACAGCGTGCCGCGCAAGAATGCCATCATCACCCGCGTCCATACCGACGAAGGGCTGGTGGGGCATTGCGTCAACGGAGAGGGCAGCTTCGACGTGCACCGGGTGGCCCGCGACATCATTGACCAGGAACTGGCTCCCATGGTGGTCGGCCAGGATCCCCGTGCCATCGAGACGCTGTGGGCCCGGATGTGGACGGCCACGCATCGGGGCAACCGCGACAAATGGGCGGCCGTACGGGCGGTCGCCTGCGTGGACAGCGCCTTGTGGGACCTGCTGGGCAAGCGGGCGGGCCTGCCCCTCTACCAGTTATGGGGCGGCGCACGGGACGCGCTGCCCATCGTCGCCATTGGCGGCCAGTACCACGACGGCTATTCGCCGCAGGACTACGGCGAGGAAATGAGGGAGTACCGCGCGCTGGGCCTGGCCGGCTGCAAGTTCAAGATCGGAGGCCGCAGCGTCGAGGAAGACCTGGCCCGCACGCAGGCCGCCCGTGCGGCAGGCGGCGACGACTTCCTGCTGTTCGTCGATGCCAACCGGGGCTGGAGCCGCCCCCAGGCGCTGTCCTTCTGCCGGCAGGCGACGGACTTGGGCCTGCGCTGGTTCGAGGAACCCTGCCATTGGGACGACGATCGCCGCGACCTCGCATTGTTGCGCGCCCAGACCGGCATGCCGATCGCCGCCGGGCAATCGGAAATCACCGTGCAAGACTGCCGCGACCTGATGCTGGATGCCGCGATCGACGTATGCAACCTGGACGCCAGCTGGGGCGGCGGTCCCACGGCCTGGCTGCGGGTGGCCCGCATGGCGGCGTGCTTCGGCGTACAAATGGGCCATCACGGCGAACCGACCGTGGGCTCGCACCTGCTCGCTGCGGTGGAGAACGGTACCTACGTCGAAACCCACCATCCCGATCGCGACCCTGTCTTCCACCAGATGCTGATCGGCCGCGGCGCCATCGAGAACGGCTACTACCAGCTGCCCCAGGCGCCCGGCTGGGGCGTCGACTTCGATCCGGAATTCATCGAGCGGCACCGGACCGACTGACCGCCGGAGCAATGCGCCTCGCATAGTGCCCCAAACCGGCACCGCGCCTCGGCCAGTGAAATACTGGAATCGCTCCCGTTCCCGGATTTCAACTCGCTCGCCGACCTGCCTCCTATCATGCGCTCACTAGAACAACGCATCATAGGAGGCACGCATGAGCCAAACCTCGAACGGCCGTCGACGCATACTTGGCATGCTGGGAGCCACCGCCGCCTACGGCACGCTTGAAAGCCGCATGGCCTGGGCGGCAGAGTCCGCGGGCGATAAGGCCTTTCCCACGCGGCCCCTTCGGCTGGTGGTCCCGTTCACACCCGGTGGCGGTACGGATGTCGTGGGTCGTTCGCTTGCTGCGGCAATGTCCGAAGCGCTGGGCCAGTCCATCGTGGTCGACAACCGGCCGGGTGGCGGCACCGTCATCGGTACCAACATCGTCGCCAAGGCCAAGCCGGACGGTTACACGCTGCTGCTGACTACCACGGCGCTGGCCATCAACGATGCCCTCATCAAAGACTTGCCTTACGACACCAGCCGCGACTTCAGCGACGTCGGCCTGATTTGCGTCGGCCCGAATGTGGTGGTTACGCATCCTAAAGGCCGCATCAAAACGGTGGACGCGCTCATTCGTTTTGCGAAGGCGAACCCCGGCAAGTTGACCTACGGGTCTTCGGGTAATGGATCGGCAGTGCATCTCGCGGCGGAGCTCTTCCAGATGAAAGCCGGCATCACGATGACCCACATTCCTTACAAGGGTGCTGCCCAGGCCTATACCGACCTGGCCGGAGGACGTCTCGACTTCGTTTTCGCCACTGCGGGCGGCGTCGCCAAGTACGTGGACGACGGAACGCTGCAGGCGGTCGCGCTGACTTCCAAGGAACGCACCCCCGCATACGAAGGGGTCCCTACCATTGCCGAATTCGTACCCGGCTATTCAGCCGAAGTCTGGTACGCCATCCTTGCGCCCGCAGGCACCCCACGGCCCATCACCGCCAAACTCAACGAAGCGCTGAACAAGGCCGCCAACGATCCCGCCTACAAGGCCCGGGTCGCGGCTGACGGCATGAAGGTCGCGGCCGGCTCGCCGGAGGAGATGCGCACCTTCAGGCTGGACGAACAAGCGCGATGGCGCGACGTTATCCGCGACGGCAAGATCACGACCACTTGAAAAGAACACAGGACGAATCATGACAACGACTAGCCAACGACTGGCCGGCAAGATCGCCATTATTGTCGGCGCGGGCCAGCGGCCCGGCGCGACGCCGGGCAACGGACGCGCGACGGCGGAGCGCTTCGCCGAGGAAGGCGCCTCGCTGCTCCTGGTCGATATCAACCCCGACTGGGCGGAAGATACGCGGGCGGCCGTGCGCCGCATCGGCGCCGAGGCCGAAGTGGCGATAGCCGACATCACTGACGAAGCAAACTGCCGGCAAGTCGTGGAAACCTGCCTCGCACGCTGGGGACGTGTCGACATTCTTCATAACAACGTCGGCTTTTCCAAGGGCGATGCCAAAACCGCAGAGCTATCGCTCGATTCCTGGCAGCGCATCATGAATGCCAACCTCACCGGCATGTTCCTGATGTGCAAGCATGCGCTGCCGCATATGGTGCGCCAGCAGTCGGGAAGCATCATCAACGTCTCGTCGACATCGTCGCTGGCGGCCCGCCCAACGGTCACCTACAAGACCAGCAAGGGCGCGGTCAACACGCTGACACAGCATATTGCCTACGAGCATGCCCGGCACGGCGTGCGCGCCAACGCCATCCTGCCGGGCCTCATCGACACGCCGATGGCCATCGAACGGCGTGCGGAGGAGACCGGCGTACCGCGCGACGTCATCCGGCGCGAACGGGATGCGCTGGTACCGATAGGGCATATGGGCGAGGCCGCCGACGTGGCCAATGCCGCAGTATTCCTGGCATCGGACGAAGCACGCTATATCACAGGAGTGCTGCTGCCGGTGGACGGCGGCCTGCTGCTCAAAAGAGGCTGATGATGGACCTCGGACTGCGGGGCTGCCACGTGCTGGTAGCCGGCGGGAGCCGTGGCATCGGCCTGGCCTGCGTCAAGGCGTTCCTCGAGGAGGGCTCCACGGTCAGCGTCTTTGCGCGCACGTCCGCACCACACGGACGGGCCTACGCTGTCGATCTGCGCGACGCCGCCGCGGCACGAACTGCGGTGGAACAGCTCGAAGCCGACATCGGAGCGGTCGATATCCTGGTCAACTGTGCGGGGGCCGCCAAACGCATGCCCGCCGCCGATCTGGATCCCGCAGCATGGCGAGACGCGCTGGAGTCCAAGTTCTTTAGCTACATTCATGTCATCGACCCGGTCATCAAGCGTATGGCGATACGCGGACGCGGCGCCGTCGTCAATGTCATCGGCATGGGCGGCCGGATCGCCAATCCGGACCACCTTGCCGGCGGATCGGCCAACGCGGCGCTGATGCTCGCCACCGCCGGACTGGGGGCCGCCTATGCCCGTCATGGGGTACGCGTCAACGGGCTGAATCCGGGCGTGGTACTGACGGAACGGCTGCGCCAGCGCGCAGGGAATGCCGGCGCGGACACAGCGTTGGGGCGGCCAGCCTCGCCCGAGGAAGTGGCCCGCGCGGTACTCTTCCTGGCATCGCCCGCATCGAGTTATATCAATGGCGCCGTGGTTCCCATCGATGGCGGCACCAGCCGGCTTGCCTCCTGAGCGTCCCGAGCCGCGAGGCATCACGCCGCGGAATGCTCGAAGAAGCGCTTGGCTCCGGCGGGCAATGCTTCCGGATCCGCGCAAGCCATCCATATCTGCCGGCTGGCCCACGCATCCTTGAGTTCGATCACGTCCACGCCGGTCCGCTCGGCATAGGCCCAAGCCAGGCGTTCTGCCATCAATGCCAAGCCCATGCCCTCGCGCACCAGCATGCAACGCGCCTCAGGATTGGAGACCTGCGCGCTCACACTGATGGGCTTGGGCAGGTTCTCGCCGATCAACCGCTGGAAATTGGCCAGGTCGTGGCGTGGGAAGTACCCGACATAGTCGTAGTCCAAGGTGTCGAAGAAAGCGACCGGCCGGTGTCCCGAAAGCGGATGGCCCCGTGGAACCACCAGCGCCACGCGATCCCGGCAATATTCCACACAATGCAGGCCCGGCGCCGGGAACGGCGCATGATAGATGCCGATCTCGGCTTCGCCCTGGGCCAGCAATGCGGGGATCTCGAAACTCGGCGCCTCGACGATGTCGATACGGTAGCCGCGACACTCCCGTCTGAACATACTGATAGCGCGGGGCAGGTACTGAAGTACCACGGAGCGGCAGGCCGCTATGCGGATGTGGTGTTCGCCGTCGCCGCGGAAGCTGGCGAGCGTCCGCTCGAGCTGCCGGGCGGCGGTCAGTAGCGGCTTGGCGTGGCGATACAGGGCCTGCCCAGCGGCGGTCGGGGCAACCCCGCGGCCGGTGCGCCTCAGCAGGCAAACGCCGTGCTCCCGTTCCAGTTCGGCGATACGCTTGCTGACCGCCGACGCCACCACGTTCAACTTTTCGGCGCAGCGGCTCAGGCTCTTTTCGTCGACGCATGCGACGAAAGTCTTCAAGCTTTGAAAATCCATCCCTTCCTCCATGGACGAGGCCCCGAGCCTCGTCGCAGCCAGCAAGAAAGGGGAAAGGGTAACGGATCCCTTCCGGAAAGCGTGGGCGCGCCTATGGCCCTACGGGCATGCCTGGATAAGCCACCGCGTCCCGTCGGCCGCGGCCGCCTTCATTCGAGCTTGATATCCGCCGCCTTGATCACCGGACCCCATTTCGCGATTTCCGATTGCAGATTGCGCGCGAACACTTCGGGCCCGCCGAAATCGGGCGTGAAGCCCTGCTCGATCAGCTTGGCCTGCAGGTCCTCGCTTTTCATGGCTTGCTCGAACGCCGCCACGAGGGGTGCGATGACCGATGGCGGCAGCCCGGCCGGGCCCGAGATGCCGAACCAGGCCTCGCCCACGGCGCCAGGCACGACTTCGTCCATGGTCGGGACGTCGGGCAGGGTCGGTATGCGCCGGGCGCCGCTGACGGCCAGGATGCGCGCATTGCCGGCCCGGACCTGGGCAGCGGCCACCCCGGGATTGTTGAAGATCGCATCCAGCTGTCCGCCTACCAGGTCGTTGATCGCGGCACCCGTGCCCTTGTAGGGAATGTGGACCATTTTCAGGCCGGCCTTGAGCTTGAGCAGCTCGCCGGCCAGGAAGCCGGCGGAGCCGACACCGGCCGAACCGTAGCTGTACTTGTCGCCCGCGGCCCGGGCCAGCTTCACGAACTCTTCGAAACTGCGCGCGGGATGGTCGTGACGGACGATGAGGCCGTTCGGGAACGTGCCCAGCCACAGCATGTGCGTGAAATCCTTAATCGGGTCGTAGCTGATCTTCTGGCCGATCATGGGTCCGGTAGTGATGGCGGCGCCATTGGTCAGCACCAGGGTGTAGCCATCGGGGGCCGCCTTGGCGCCTGCGTCGGTTCCGATGATGGACCCGGCACCGCCCCGGTTTTCCACGACGATGGTCTGGCGCAAGTGTTCGGACGCGACCTTGCTGACGAGGCGGGCAACCACGTCGCTGGTGCCACCGGGCGCAAATGGCACGATCAGCTTGATCGCGTGGTCGGGATATTGCGCCTGGGCCGGAGCCGGCCCCGTCAACAGCGCTGCCGCCGCGGCAACGCCTGCCCCCCACAGCCGGAACCGCTGGCCGGCGGTTCGCAAAGAAAATGTATACATACCGAATCCCCCGCTAGGTGTAATCGGTATTGGGAGCCCTTCAGGTACGCAAGTCAATTAAAATATATTTATCCAGCCTTGAAAATATATTTCCCGCCAGAAAGAATATACTCAACCCATCAGGAATCGCCCTGAACCCTTCCCATCGAATGTCCGGCAAGGAGCATCGCATGGTTGTTGCCGTATCCCACGAATCCGCCGTCGCACAGTCCGCACCGCGTATCCGCGAGGGCGTCATCCCCGCGCACCGTACCGAGTACATGGGTGCCCACCCGCATCGCGGCGGAGCCAGCCTCCCCCAGGCATTCACGATCGAAATGCATCCGCTGCAGGAAGTGGGCGCGCATTACCACCGCGTGCCCCAGTACCAGGTGTTCCTGAGCGGGAACGGGCGGATCGGACGGCATCCGACGCGGCCCTACGCGATTCACTACAGCGACCCCTATACGGGCTACGGGCCACTGGTGGCCGCCGAACAGCCCATGGTCTACATGACCCTGCGGCCGCTGGGCGACCCGGGTCCGACCTATATGACGCAACCCGGCGCGCGCGAGCAGATGCGCCCGTCGCGCCGCCGGTTCCTCCTGGCCACCGCCGAGGCGGCCACCATTCCCGCCGCCGGCGAGAGCCGGGTCGAATCCCTGATCGACCGTCACGACGACGGCGTGGAAGCTGGCGTTTACCGGCTGGGTGCCGGCGCGACGATTACCGGTCCCGACCCCACGTTGGGGGGCGGCCATTACTTTCTGGTCCTGACGGGCACGCTGCAGCATGCCGGCGCGGCCTATGGTCCCCGCTCCACCGTATTCGTAGAAGCCGGAGAGGACCCGCTCACGCTGCTTGCCGGGCCGGCAGGCGTCGAGCTCCTGTTTCTGCAATTCCCCAGGGTGGAAGGCTGAGGCGGGACTTCCCGGGTCTGCTCAGGATTTCAGTCCCAGCCGGCCGGCCAGCCGGATCAGGTTGGCGCGATCCAATCCCAGTTCGCGCGCCGTTGCGGCCCAGTTGTTGCGATGCCTGCGCAGCGCGGAGGCAATCAAGCCGCGTTGGTAATCCTCCACTGCATGGCGCAAGGTGGGTGCATGCACCGGGCCGGGCGATGCGCCCGGGAAAGGCTCGGGCGGACTGGGCGGCGGCTCGATGCGGGTGTCGGGATCCAGCCCGAGGTCGGCTGCCGTCAGCGTCAGAATGGCGGGCCTCCGAGCCTGCTTGGCCAGCGCTTTCAAGGCACTCCGGCTGATCAGGTGTTCCAGTTCGCGCACGTTGCCAGGCCAGGCGTAGGCCAACAGCGCCGCCTGGGCGTCGGCGGCCAGGCGCAGATTGTTCAGCCCCAGACGCGACCGGTTTTCTTCCAGGAAAGCGCCCGCGAGCAGCAGTACGTCTTTGCCTCGCTCGCGCAGGGGCGGCACACGCAACGGATAGACGCTCAGCCGGTGATAGAGGTCGGCGCGGAATCGTCCCTTGCGCACCTCCTGGGCCAGGTCGCGATTGGTCGCCGCGATCAGGCGCACGTCGACGCGATGCTCGCGGTCCGAGCCCAGCCGCTGCAATTGGCCGCTCTGCAATACCCGCAGCAGCTTGGCCTGTACGGTCAGCGGCAGTTCCCCCACTTCGTCGAGCAGCAAGGTCCCGCCGTCGGCGAGCTCGAACTTTCCTTGCCTGTCGCCCGCCGCGCCCGAAAATGCGCCCTTGACGTGGCCGAACAGTTCGCTCTCGACCAAGGCTTCGGGCAAGGCGGCGCAGTTGATGGAGACCAAGGGACGCGCCGCCCGCGGCGACGCTGCGTGCAGCGCCTGCGCGACCAGCTCCTTGCCGACCCCGGTTTCCCCGGTGATGAGTACCGTCAGGTCGCTATTGCCCACCACGCGCACCTCTTCCAGCAAGCGCTCGATTTCCGCGCTATGCCCCAGCAACGGACGCTGCGCCGGCTGCCCCGCCGTGCGGAACAACTCGGCCCGCTGGCGCTCGTCGCGCGCCTGGCTGGCGAGTTGCTGCAAGCGGTCGGCCACGCTGACGGTGGCCGAGGCCAGGCTGGCGAACGCCTGCAGCGTTTCCAGGTCGCCAGGCGAGAACCGGTCGGCGTCCAACGCATCGAGGGTCAGCAATCCCCAGCGGCGCTCGCCCACGCGCAGCACGCAGCCCATGCAATCGTGGACTTCAAGCCCCTCGTGCAGACCTTCGATCAGGCCATCGTAGGGATCCGGCAGGTCGATGTTCGACGGAAAGCGCGTCGGTCCCTCGGCCTGCAGCAAAAGCCGCAGCCGAGGGTGGTCGGCGAGCCGGAAACGGCGACCCAGCGTGTCGCGGCTCAAGCCATCGACCGCCAGCGGCACCAGCCAATCTCCTTCCAGGCGCAGCAATGCCGTGGCATCGCACGGGACCCAGGTGCGAACGGCATCCAGTAGCCGGCGGTAGCGTTCCCCTTCCGGCAGATCGCGCGCCAGGTCGTCAACCAAAGGCACGAGCGCGCGCAGCAAGGCAGTAGCAGTCATAACGACTCGTTTACGTGTCGTTTCGACACAGTTACGTTGCTGTCATTATGACTCAATACGCCCCTTGCTCCCAGCATTCTCGCCGGCCCTGGCCATGGCACGCATCTTGAGTAGGAAGAAGTGCACTGCCCCGGCAGTTTCTCTTGGGAGTCCTTATGCTGTCCGACCAACACCGCGCCATCGTCAAAGCCACCGTCCCGCTTCTGGAAACCGGCGGCGAGGCGCTGACCACGCACTTCTACCGTCTCATGCTGGCCGAACATCCGGAAGTGCGGCCGCTCTTCAACCAGGCCCACCAAGCGAGCGGCGCCCAGCCGCGCGCGCTGGCCAACGGCGTGCTGGCCTACGCACGCCACATCGACGACCTTACCCCGCTGGGCGGCCTGGTCGGCCAGGTCGTGAACAAGCACGTCGGTCTGCAGATCCTGCCGGAACACTATCCCATCGTCGGCGCCTGCCTGCTGCGCGCCATCCGCGAAGTCCTCGGTCCGGACGTCGCGACGGACGAAGTGCTGGCGGCCTGGGGGGCGGCCTACCAGCAATTGGCATCGCTGCTGATCGGCGCGGAAGAACAATGCTATGCCGCCCAGGCGAAGGCCCCTGGCGGCTGGCGCGGCGCCCGTGCTTTCCGCGTGGCCCGCAAGGAGGCCGAGAGCGCCGAAATCACCTCGTTCTATCTCGTACCCGCCGACGGCGGCGCCTTGCTGGATTTCACGCCCGGCCAGTACATCGGCCTGAAGCTGTCGATCGACGGCACGGAAATCCGCCGCAATTATTCCCTGTCGGCGCCGCCCAATGGACGCGAATACCGCATCAGCGTCAAGCGCGTGGGCGACGGCGTGGCCTCCAATTATCTCCATGACCACGTGGGCGCAGGAGACACCATCGAAGTCTTCCCGCCGTCGGGCAATTTCACGCTGCAGGCGAGCGACAAGCCGCTGGTGCTGATCAGCGGCGGCGTCGGCATTACCCCGACCCTGGCCATGCTGGACGCTGCGCTGCGGACCTCGCGCCCGATCCACTTCATTCACTGCGCGCGCAATCGTGCGGTCCATGCGTTCCGGGACTACGTGGACGCGGCCGCCGCCAAGTTCCCGCGGCTCAAGCGCTTCTACTGCTACGACGAATATGATTCCGCCGCGCAGCGTCCCGACGCGACCGGCTGGCTGACGCGGGAACAGTTGGAGCAATGGCTGCCCCGGGAACGCGACATCGACGTCTATTTCCTCGGCCCCCAGCCTTTCATGCGTAACGTACGGCGCTACCTGAAGGAACTCAACGTGCCGGAAGCCCAAAGCCGCTACGAGTTCTTCGGACCGGCCTCGGCTCTATAAAAAAAACAGCTGTCCAGGCGCTCAGGCGAACAGCCGTGCCATGTCGAGCCCGCGGATGATCTGCGCCGTCGCCTCCACCAGCGGCGGCAGCGGTCCGCTGGCAGGCGTGGCCAGCGTCAGGTTGTTCATGATGGTCGGGTCGACGATGGTGGAAAACGTCAGGTAGTCCTGGCCCTGCATGTCGCTGAGCGCAGAGCGCGGGATGATGGTGAACATGCTTTCCTCGGTCATGGTTTCGAGGATGGTGTGGACGACGTCGACCTCGGCCACGATGTTCAGGGTCACGTTCAGTGCGCGGCAGGTCCGGTCCACCAACGCCCGTATCGTATTGGGCGCACTCGGCAGCACCAGCGGGTAGGCGCCGAGGTCCCCCGCGCGGACGTGGGGCGGCGGGACCGGCCGGCAGGCTTTTCCATAGGCGAGGACCAGGTCCTCCCGATAAATCGACTCATACCGCACCAGGGTGGAAGGCGGCGGGTCGTACAGCAGGGCCAGGTCCACCCTATCCTTGACCAGCCATTCGTTCATTTCCGAACTGAGGCCTTCGGCCAGCGTCAAGGCGGCGTCGGCATGCTGGCGGCGGAACGCCTGCACGATGTGCGGCGCCATCCTGCGCGCCACGCGGTGCGGCATGCCCAGCCGCACCTTGTTCTGCAACGGCGCACGAAACGCGCGCATGTCCTGCCTGGCGTGCTGGGCCAGCGCATCGATGGCCTTGGCATGTTCCAGGAAGCGTAGCCCGGCCTCGGTCGGTTCGACGCCCCGCCCGGTTCGCACCAGCAGGTGGTGGCGCAATTCGCCTTCGAGCAATTGGATCTGGCGGCTGAGCGAGGGCTGAGAAACGCCGAGCACCTCTCCCGCCCGGGAGAGGCTGCGCATTTCGCATACCACGATGAAGTACCGGATTTGCCTGAGATCCATGCGCCAATGGTATACGTTTTTTCTATATCAGAAGTCAGCACAGCCGCATTGCACGCAAGGCACCGCTTGCGCATGATGCCGGGTTCAAGAGCTCTCGTTCTCCGCCCATGCCTGATTGCGCACCTCCGCTTGCCCAGATCACGCCGCCGAGCCAAGCCCTGCCGGCGAATGCGTGCGATAGCCACTTCCACGTCTTCGGGCCCGCGGCCGTCTTCCCGTATGCCGACGACCGCCCGTATACCCCGCCCGATGCGCCGTTCGAACAACTGCGCGCTTTGCATCAGCGCCTCGGATTCCGCCGCGGGGTAATCGTGCACCCCGGTTGCCATGGCTACGACATGTCGGTCACGCTGGATGCGCTGGACCGCGGCGAGGGCCAATACCGGGCCGTGGCCCTGCTCGAGCCCGATGTCGACGAAGCCCGGATCGCCGAGCTCGATCGCCGTGGCGTACGCGCCGTGCGCTTCAATTTCGTGGCCCACCTGGCCAATGCCGGTTGGGATGAACTCGAACGGATCGCGCCGCGTATCGCGCCCTTCGGCTGGCATGTATGCATCCATTCGGATCAGGCCTCGCTGCTGGGCCTGCTGCCTCGCCTGCGCACCTTGCCGGTCCCGTTCGTGATCGACCATATGGGACGGGTAGCGGCAGCCGAAGGCACCGGCGGCGAAGCCTTTCGTGCGCTGCTGGCCTTGCGCGGCCATCCCGGCGCCTGGATCAAGATATCGGGTCTGGACCGGGCCTCCAGCACCGGTGCGCGCCCCTTCCGCGACGCCGAACCGCTGATGGCGGCCTTGCTCGAGACCATGCCCGACCGCCTGCTGTGGGGCACCGATTGGCCTCACCCCAACGTGCGCGGCGACATGCCGGACGACGGCGAATTGCTCAACACCTTTCTGCGGCTTTGCCCGGATCCGGCCATGCAACGGCAAGTCCTGGTCGACAACCCCGACCGGCTCTACCGTTTCGCGCCCTGAACGAATTCACCACTTGCCCAGCGGACCCTGTTCCGCGTGGCACAGATAAACAGGAGACCTGAATGTCCCGACTCCACCCGCCCGAGCTCGAGCAGATGTCCGACCACCAGCGCCGCGTCTACGACGCAATCGCGTCGGGCCCGCGTGGCAAGGTGCGCGGACCGCTGGCGATCTGGCTGCATCGACCCGGCCTCGCTGAACACGCGCAGGCGTTGGGCCAGTACTGCCGCTACGACTCCAGCCTGCCGCCGCGGCTGTCCGAGTTGGCCATCCTCACCATGGCCGCGCTGTGGCGCGCGCCCTTCGAGTGGTGGGCGCACCATCCGATCGCGCTGAAAGCCGGACTGGACCCCGCCATCGCCGAACAGATCCGGGCCGGCATCACGCCCGTGTTCTCGCAGCGCGACGAATCGGTCGTGTACCGCTTCGTGCATGAGCTGGTGGAAACGCGCCAGGTATCGGACGCGCTGTACCAGGAAGCCGTCGAGGTGCTGGGCACGGACAGCGTCGTCGACCTGGTCGGCATGGCGGGCTACTACACGCTGATATCGATGACGCTCAGCGTGTTCGAGATTCCGCCGCCCGACGGCAGCACCGTCGAGTTCGGCCGCTGAACCCCTCCCATACAACGACGAGACGCGAAGGACAGACTATGACAGGCCGATTGGAAGGCAAGATTGCAATCGTGACCGGTGCCGGGAGCGTGGGCCCCGGCTGGGGCAACGGCCGCGCGATCGCGTACCGGTTCGCCCAGGAAGGCGCGCGGGTTTTCGCCGTGGACCTGGACCCGGCCGCCATGGAAGAAACCGTGTCGCGCGTGCGCGAGATCGGCGGGGAAATCGCCATCTGGCGCGCGGACGTGACGTCTTCGGACGCCGTGCGCGACATGGTGCGCGCATGCGTCGATACCTGGGGCGGCGTGGACATCCTGGTCAACAACGTGGGCGGCTCCCGCAAGGGCGGCCCGGTCGACCTGGACGAGGCGGCCTGGGACGCGCAAATCGACTTCAACCTCAAGAGCGTCTACCTGTGCTGCCGCCATGTGCTGCCGGTGATGGAGGAACAGGGAGGCGGCGCGATCGTCAACATCGCCTCGACCTCGGGCATACGCTGGACCGGCTCGGCCCAGGTCGGCTATTCCAGTGCCAAGGCCGGCGTGATCCAGTTGTCGCGCGTGGTCGCGCTCGAATACGCCAAGAAGAACATCCGCTGCAATACCGTCATCCCCGGCCAGATGCACACGCCTATGGTCGAGGTGCGGCTGGCCGGCCAGCGCGCAGGCGGCGACGTCGATAAACTCCTGGCGCAGCGCCAGGCACGCATCCCGCTGCCCTTCATGGGCGACGGCATCGATACGGCCAACGCCGCGCTGTTCCTGGCATCGAACGAGGCCCGGTTCATCACCGCGGCCGAGATCGTCGTCGATGGAGGCATGAGTGCTCGCTGTGACTGACGCACCTACCCGCTACCCGGATCCCGCCGTCATCGCGCTGGACCCGCGCTTCGAAAAGCTCGTGCTGCCGCTGGCGGCGGTCGAACGCCTGGCGACCGGATGCCGCTGGGCCGAAGGCCCGGTATGGTTCGGCGATGGCCGCTACCTGCTCTGGAGCGACGTGCCCAACGACCGCATCATGCGCTGGGACGAAATCACCGGCCAGACCCATGTCTGGCGGCCCGTGTCGGGACACGCGAACGGCAATACCCGCGATCGCCAGGGGCGGCTGATTACCTGCGAACACCAGGGGCGCCGGGTGACCCGCACCGAGCACGACGGCCGCATTACCGTGCTGGCCGAGCGCTACCGCGGCAAACGCCTGAACTCTCCCAACGACGTGGTGGTCAAGTCCGACGGCTCGATCTGGTTCACCGACCCGCCCTTCGGCATCATCGGCTACTACCAGGGCGAAAAGGCGGAACAGGAACTGCCGGCCGCCATCTACCGGATCGATCCGGACAGCGGCGAAATCGCACTGGTGTGCGACACCGTCAATGGTCCCAACGGCCTGGCATTCTCGCCCGACGAAAAACGCCTCTACGTCATCGAATCGCGCTCCCGCCCGCGCAATGTGCTGGTATTCGACGTGGCCGATGAAGGCCGCAGCCTGGGCCCCCAGCGCGTGCTGTTCGATGCCGGCGAAGGCACACCCGATGGCTTCCGTGTCGACGTGGAAGGCAACCTGTGGTGCGGCTGGGGCATGGGCACGCCCGAACTCGACGGCGTGCGTATCTATTCACCCCATGGCGAGCTGCTGGGCCGCATCGCGCTGCCCGAACGCTGCGCCAACCTCTGCTTCGGCGGCAAGCACCGCAACCGCCTGTTCATGGCGTCGTGCACGTCGATTTATTCATTGTTCGTCAATACCCAGGGCGCGGCCGGCGGTTGAACGCCGGTGCCCGGATCTTCAAAACGATAAAGGAGAACACCATGTTCCATCCGAACCGATTCCGCATCATGGGCCCGCTCGCGGCGGCCCTCCTCGGCCTGGCCGCGTTTGGCGCTCAGGCCCAGTCCGTCACCAGCCTCGTCGTCGCCTTCCCGCCGGGCGGGCCGGCCGACTCGCTGGCGCGCGTCGTGGCTACGCAGCTGGAGAAGGAGCTCAAGCAGACCGTGGTCGTCGAGAACAAGCCCGGCGGCAACGGCGCCATCGCGGCCAGCCAGGTCGCCCGCGCCCGCCCCGATGGGCAGACGCTGTTCCTCAGCTCCGTAGGCGCGATCTCGATCAACCCGGCCCTTTACCCCAAGCTGATCTACGACCCCGCCAAGGACTTCGCCCCGGTGTCGCTGCTGGTCTCCACACCCGAAGTGCTGATCGTCGGACCGGGCAGCCCCAGCAAGACGGCCAAGGACTTCGTCGCGCGTGCCAAGTCCCAGAAGGGCGTCACCATGGCTTCGTCCGGCGTGGGCAGCATGCCGCACATGGCCATCGTGCAACTGAAGCTGTCCACCCAGGCCAATGTCCTGCACGTTCCCTACAAGGGCGCCGCGCCCGCCATCACCGATACCATCGGTGGACAGGTGGACGGTTTCATCGGCGACATATCGGGCCTGATGTCCAACATCAAGGCGGGCAAGGTCAAGGCGCTGGCCATCGCCGCGCCCAAGCGCTCGAGGCTGCTGCCCGACGTGCCGACCTTCGACGAACTGGGCGTGCCCAACGTCTATGCCAACAACTGGTATGGCCTGTTCGCCCCGAAGAACACACCTGCCGACAAGATCGCCTCGCTGAACGCCGCGGTGCAAAAGGTGATGTCTTCGCCCGAACTCAAGGCCTATGCCGATGCGAGCGGCGTGGAACTCTCCCCCACGACGCCGCAGGAGTTCGGCGACATGATCGCCGAGGACACCAAGAAGTGGGGCGACCTGATACGCGCCGAAGGGATTACGGCAAACGAGTAATCGGCAAGCCTCAGGCCGGACCGCTTCGGGCATTCGAGGCCGAAGGCTTGAGCAGCTTGCTCCAGCGGGTGATCTCTTCGCGGAGAAAATTGTCGAATTCTTCCGGAGACGACACCCGCACTTCGCCATCGATGACCTCGAGCCGCTTGGCTACTTCCGGATCAGCCAAGCTGGTGCGCAATGCGCCATTGATCTTGTCAATGATAGGCCGGGGCGTACCGGCCGGTGCGAGAACGCCCCACCAGACCACCGCCTCGAAATTCTTCACCCCTTGCTCGTCGATGGTCTTGACGTCCGGCGCCGACTGCAGTCGCCGCAAGCCCGACGTCGCCACCAGCTTGGCGCGGCCGCTGTCCAGATGCGGCTTTATTTGCGACAACCCGGTGAAAGCGAGATCGACCTGTCCACTGGCCACCGCCAGCATCGCCGGACCCGCGCCGCGATAGGGAACCTCGAGCAGGTTTGCCTGCGTCGCCTCGCGAAACAACACCATCGCCAAATGCGTGGCGGACCCTTCCCCCGACGTGGCAATGCTCACCTTTCCCGGCTGCTTGCGCGCCAGCTCGAGCAATTGGGGAATGTCGTTGACCGGCAGCGACGATCGCGCCGCCAGCCCCATCGCATAAGTGATGACCAAACCCACCGGCGCAAAATCGTCGGGCGTCTTGTAGGGCAGGCTGGGCAGCAGCGTGGGGTTGGTGGCCAGCGCCGGACTGGCGATCAACAATGTGTAGCCGTCCGGGTCCGCCTTGGCCACCGCCTCGGTGCCGGTAACGGTATTGCCGCCGCCCCGGTTGTCGATGATGACGGGCTGCTTGAGCGTGGCCGAAAGCTTGTCGGCAAACGCACGGGCAATGAAATCGCCTCCGCCGCCGGCGGCAAAGGGCACCACGATGCGTATGGGGCGATCGGGATAGTTGTCGGCCGGTGCGGCGTGAAGCGGCCACGCCAACCCGGCCAGGCACGCCGCGGCAATGAGGGTTTTCATCTCGTCTCCTGGTGAGCGGCTGCCTGCCGCCTCGATTGAAAAGCCAAAAAATCCAAAATAGTGGACGATTACATCCAAATAGTGGACGAAAACAACTTTTCCTGGGCACAATTGTGCGCCACCAGACCCGGCAAGTAAATAGCGCAATCATGAAAGCTCCGCTCGAGGTTTTGAACAGCTATCGGCCCCACGACGGGACTTTGCACGATGCTTTCCAAAGCCGCTGCGAAGTGCGCGCGGAAGAGCTGTTCCTGGTGCAGGACGGCACGCGCTGGACCTGGCGCGAGTTCGGCGTGCGCTACGAACGGCTGGCGCGCGCCCTGGCCGCGCGCGGAATAGGCCACGGCATGCGCGTGGCGGTGGTGGGCCGCAACGACAAGGCGCACGTGCTCGCCTTGTTCGCCCTGTCCCGTCTAGGCGCCATCATGGTGCCGGTCAACCCCGAATTCGGCCCGCGCGAAATGGACTATGCGCTGCGGCATGCCGAGGTACACGGCGTATTGGTCGCACAGCAGCTGAAGGACCGTGTCGAGCCGATCGCCGCAACGCTTCCCGCTCCGGCCTGGGTGATGACCACCGATGGCCCTGCCGATGATCCCGCATCCATGATCGCGGCCATGGCGGCGGCGGCCCTGCAGGCATTGCCCGCGCCCGGCAGTCCGGCCGATACCTGCGTCATCATCTATACCTCGGGCACCACGGGTTTTCCCAAGGGCGTCATGCATAGCCAGTTCAACCTGGTGACGGCGGGCGAAGCCAACGTCGAACGTGTCCATCTGCAGCCGCAGGACCGCATCATGGTCATCCTGCCTTTTTTCCACATGAACGCCCTGTTCTACTCCGTGGGCGGTGCGCTGGCCTCGGGCGCCAGCCTGATCGTCGTGCCGCGGTTTTCCGCCTCCTCCTTCTGGCATACGGCGGCGGACCATGGCGCTACCGTGGTCAACATCATCGAGGCCATCGGCACCATCCTGGTGGCCCGCGACCGCAGCGAGTACCGGCCGGACCACCGGTTGCGCGTGGTCTACGGCATACGCAAGAAGTCCGCGCCGGTGTTCCGCGAGGAATTCGGCATTGCCCATCTGTTCTCCGGCTTCGGCATGACCGAGATCCCTGGCGTGACCTGCAATCCCTACGATGGCCCCGACAAGGTCGGCAGCATGGGCGTGGTCGCCTCGCATCCGGATCCATCGCGTCCATGGGCGCGATGCCGCGTGGTCGACGATGCCGGCAACGATGTGGGCGTGGATGAAGTCGGGGAACTCTGGGTCGCCACGCCCATCGTCATGCAAGGCTATTTCCGCGACCCCGAACAGACCGCCCAGGCGTTCGAAGGCGAATGGCTCAAGACCGGCGACCTGGTGCGGCGCGATGCCGACGGCTTTTTCTTCCATATCTCGCGCAAGAAAGACATCATCCGCAGGCGCGGCGAAAACATCGCCGCCGCCGAACTGGAAATGGTAATCAACGAACACCCGTCGGTGTTCGAAAGCGCCGCGCTGGCCGTGCCCTCCGAACTGGGCGAAGACGAAATCCTGGTCGTGGTCGCGCCGCGCCCGGGCGCCGCATTGGCCGCCGCCGACATCGCCGGCTGGTGCCGCGAGCGGCTGGCCGCGATCAAGGTGCCGCGCTACGTGGCCCTGATACCCGAACTGCCCCACACCCCCACGCACAAGATCGCCAAGAACCTGCTGCGGGACGACCCGCGCGTCAAGGCCGCCACGATCGACCTGCAGGCTTGAACGATCGACGCAACGATATCCGGAGAACACCGCCATGGCCGCACGCAAACCCCTCAGGACCGACATCTGCTGGAGCACCGAGAAGACGATCACCATCAAGGGCCTGGACCTGTGCCAGGACGTCATGGGCAAGGTCTCGCTCGGCGACATGGCCTTCCTGGAACTGACCGACCGCCTGCCCAACGAGCGCGAATCGCGAGTCTTCAATGCCCTGGCGGTCATCCTGGTCGAACATGGCATGACGCCCAGCGCCATCGTCACCCGCATGACCCTGTCCGGCGCCCCCGAAGCCATGCAGGCCGCCGTCGCCGCGGGCCTGA
This sequence comes from Pigmentiphaga sp., assembly GCF_033795525.1. Taxonomy (GTDB): domain Bacteria; phylum Pseudomonadota; class Gammaproteobacteria; order Burkholderiales; family Burkholderiaceae_B; genus Pigmentiphaga. The sequence goes on along the minus strand of NZ_JARYGM010000009.1, from coordinate 13,254 downwards.
GCGGGCTGGGCAGCGTCTTCGTCGGCAGCATGGAAAACGCCGCGCGCATCCTGCAGGAAGCCATTCCGGATCCGTCCTCCCCTGGCGACATCCAGGCCCTGGCCGACCGCATCGTCGACGACCACGCCAAGCGCACAATTCCCGGCATCGGCCACCACATCCACAAGCCGCAGGACCCGCGTGCGCCGCGCCTATTCGAGATCGCTGCCGAGAATGGCTACGACGGCCCCTACGTCGCCCTGATGAAAGCCGTGGCCGATACCGCGACCGCGAGGCTGGGCAAGAACCTGCCTGTGAACGCAACCGGTGCCATCGCCGCCGTGGCCAGCGAGCTGGGCATCCCCTGGAAAGTCGTCCGCGGCATAGGCGTGATGTCGCGCGCGATCGGGCTGGTGGCGCACGTGCTGGAAGAACTCCGCAACCCCATGGCGCGCGACATCAAAGCCATGGTGGAAGAGCAGGCAACCGCGCACCTGCGCTGAGCGCACCGTTGGCGAGCGGAGCAAGCGGCCGGTCGCACGCCTGCCGCCCGGCCGTCCGCACTAACGGGAGGCGGGAGGCAGCCTTACACGCGCTTACAGCCTGCCGCGTGCCGTAGCGGAAAGTTTGCCTTGCCGCGGGTCTAATAAGCCAAGCAACAGGAGTAAGCATGGCTTCGCATGACGCCGCGATGCCCGGCATCGCCTTGAATCGTTTTGGCTTGGGCGCGCGGCCGTCCGAGCCGCCGCCTGCCGCCTCGAAAGACTGGCTGTTCGCGCAATTCGATCAGTATGACGCGCGTCCCGGCCCCTGGAGGGCGCAGCCGCCCAGCGGCCGCATCATCGGCGAATACGTTCCCCGGCAACGGGAACTCCGGACTACCAGCCAGGACGCTCAGCCCGCGGCGCGCGAAGCCTTGCGCAAAGCGCAGCGCCAGCGCTATCTGGACGCCATAGACATGCGGACGTTATCAGCCCTGGAGGCGCGTGCGCCTTTTGTCGAGCGGCTGGTGCACTTCTGGTCCAACCACTTCGCCATCTCGGCCGATAACCCGGCCGTATCGATGCTGGCCGGCAGCTTCGAAGCCGATGCCATCCGGCCCCATGTCCTGGGCCGTTTCGAGGATATGCTGCTGGCCGTGGAACGCCATCCGGCAATGTTGCTGTTCCTGAACCAGAATACCTCTATGGGTCCGAATAGCAAGGTGGCGGCCAGGAACGCCCGCCGCAACCCCGGGCAGCAGCGCGGGCTGAACGAGAACCTCGCCCGTGAAATCATGGAGCTGCACACGCTGGGCGTGCGCAGCGGCTACAGCCAGGCCGACGTCACGGAACTCGCGCGGGCCCTGACCGGGTGGTCGGTGGCCGGCATGGGCGCGCCTGACACCGCAAAGCCGGGGGTGGCGCTGAACGAAGACACGGGCTACGCCTTCCATGCCGACCGCCACGAGCCCGGCAGCCGGAAAATCATGGGCCGCCGTTACGACCAAGCGGGTCAACGGCAGGCAGCCGCCGTCCTCCAGGACCTGGCCCGCTCGCCCGCCACGGCCCGCCACGTGGCCACCAAACTGGCCCGGCACTTTGCCGGCGACAATCCGCCACCCGCGATGGTGGAACGCCTGGCCCGGGCCTATCTGGACCATGATGGGGAACTGGTCCCCGTCTATCGGGCACTGGTCGAATCGCCCGAGGCCTGGCGCCCGGAGGCCGCCAAGTTCAAGACGCCTTGGGAATGGATGATTTCTTCGCTGCGCGGGCTGGGCAGGACCGACCTGCATGGCCTGAGGATGCCGGCTTTGATGCAACAGTTGGGCCAGCCGCTGTGGCGGCCGGGCTCGCCGGCCGGCTACGACGACATTGCCGCCAGCTGGGCCGCGCCCGATGCGCTCATGCGCCGGGTAGAGCTTGCCGGACGATTGGCCAGCCAGGCGGAAACCGGTATCGACGCCCGCCGCCTGGCTCCGCAGCTGCTTCCCGGCACGCTGAGCGAAGCAACCGCCACGGCACTGGGACGCGCCGAATCCGGGACGACGGCCATGGCGCTGCTGCTCGTATCCCCCGACTTCCTCAGGAGGTAGGAATGACCTTCGTATATTCCCGGCGCCGCTGGCTGCAACAGGCGTCCTTGGGCGCCGCGGCCGCCCTGCTCGCGCCGCGCATGGTCTTCGCGCGGGCGCAGACCGACCGGCGTTTCATCTTCATCATCCAACGCGGCGCGGCAGATGGCTTGAACACGGTCATCCCCTATGCCGACCCGGCCTATGCCTCGCTACGCCGTGAACTGGCGATCGCGGCGGATTCCGCCACCAAGCTGGACGGCACCTTTGCGTTGCACGCCTCGCTGGCTTCGACTGCCGGCCTCTACCAGAGCGGTGAAGCGCTGTTCGTGCATGCCGTGGCGTCTCCCTACCGCGAACGTTCCCATTTCGACGGGCAGAATGTGCTGGAAACCGGAGGCAGCCGCCCCTACCAGCGCAAGGACGGATGGTTGAACCGGCTGCTTGGCCTGCTTCCCAAACAGGATGCCGAAGCGGTCGCCCTGGCGCCAACCGTTCCCCTCGCGCTGCGCGGCCAGGGCCGGGTCGCATCCTACGCGCCCTCGGCCCTGCCGCCACCTCCCGATGACCTGTTGCTGCGCGTAGAGGCGCTATACGAGTCGGACACGCAACTGCACAAGCTATGGACCGCCGCCATGCAGGCGCGCGACATGGCCGGCGAGACCAAGGCACGCCAGAACCCGGCCGAACTCGGCAAGCTCGCCGCCACTTTCCTTGCGCGTCCCGACGGACCCCGCGTTGCGATGATAGAGACGGGAGGCTGGGATACGCATGCCGGGCAGAACGCCCGCCTCGCGGCGCAACTGAAAAATCTCGATACGCTGATCGCGGCGTTGAAGGAGCATCTCGGCGCGGCATGGAACCAGACCGTCATCCTGGTGGCGACCGAATTCGGCCGCACCGCGGCCGCGAACGGAACCGGCGGCACCGACCATGGCACGGGCTCGGCTGCCATGCTGATAGGCGGCGCGGTACAAGGGGGCCGGATCATCGCCGATTGGCCGGGACTGGACAAGGCAAATCTTCGCGAGGCCAGGGACCTGCGCCCCACCCTCGGCCTGCATACGCTGATCGCTCACGCAGCCGCCGAATGCTATGGCCTGGAGGCGCAGCAAGCCTCGCGCACGCTTTTCCCCGGAATAGCGGCGGAAGACCGGCTTCCCCGGCTGCTGAAAGCGTGAGCCGGTATGCCGAAGGATAGAATCGGGATCTTCCGCCCGGATTCCTGCCATGCCGAACGACCGCTCCATGCCCTTCGCGCCGCCCAAGAGGCAAGCCGCATCCAGGCGCAATACGCTCCTGTGGATCTTCGATCCCCTGGAGCGGAACCCGAGCTACCTGCTCAAGCCCATGTTCGGCTGCCAGGCAGCGTATCTAGAAGGGCGGCTGTGCCTGGTGGCAGCCGACCGGGGCGACCCGTGGAATGGCCTGCTGGTATGTACGTCCCACGACCACCACGCATCGCTGAGGCAGGAAATGCCGGCCCTGCGGCCCCACCCCGTGCTGCCCAAGTGGCTCTACCTGCCCCAGGACGACGCGGCATTCGAAACGATCGCGGCCCGGGTGGCGGAACTCGTGCTGGCCGGCGATCCGCGCGTGGGCGTAGAGCCCAAGCCGCGCGCGACGGGCCGGTCAAACAATCGCCCCCGTGTCTAGGCGAGCGGGCCCAGCATGCCATCCGCGATCCGCTGCGCGGTATTGGCCGAGTCGGTCATGCCGAGATGGCCGTGGCCGACAGCCAGCCAAAGTCCCGGCACAGCTGCCGGTCCGATGACGGGTATCGAGTCGGGCATGCAGGGCCGATGGCCCATCCAGTACGTCGCCGTCGCGGCATGCAGCCCGTCGAAGCTTGCACGAACTATGTGTTCGAGCAGGCTGGCGCGGCGCATATCCGGGGGGCGCTCGAGGCCCGCGATTTCCACCGTGCCGCCCACTCGCAGCCCGTCCTCCATGGGAGCGAGGAATATCTTCCGGTCGGCCAGAACCACTGAACGGGATACCAATCCGGCGCAGCCCGTGAACTGCGCATGGTAGCCGCGCTGGCTCTCCAGCGGCAGCCGTACCCCGAGCGGATCCAGCAGGCGTGCCGACCACGCGCCGGCCGCCACCACTATCCTGGAAAACCGTTCGCTGCCGCGCCCGGAAATCAGCTCCCAGCCTTCCCCCCCGCGCTTGAGCATGCGCACCTCGTCGCGCCGGACCTCGCCACCGCAGGTGGCGAACGCGCGCACGATGGCTTGGACGTAGCGCAGCGGATTGAGGATGGTGCCATCGTTGGGCAAAAACACGCCGACCTTATAGCGCTCACCCACATGCGGTTCCAGTTCCAGGATGCCCGGGCGGTCGAGCAGCGTGAAGGGGAGGCCGTGCGAAGCACGCAACCGCCACGCGGCATCATCCTTGGCATGGGCACGGCTGTCAGGGTAGAGATGCAGCTGGCCACGCTGCAGAATAAGCTCCGGGACACCGACCTCGCGAGCAAGGGCTTGGTGCGCCCTGACGGCGCCAGCGTGCAGGCGCGCCAGCGTGCACGACGCTTCCGCGATCTTCGCGGCGCGGGCCGACGCCAGGAACCGGAGCAGCCAGGGTAGTGCACGAGGCAGGTAGGCAAGAGGCAGGAAGAGCGGGCTTTCGGGATCGCGCAGCATGCTCGGTAGCGAAGCCAGAACGCCGGGCATGGCCAGCGGGGCGACAGAGCTCATGCTGATCGCGCCCAGGTTGCCGAAGCTGCAGCCGCGGCCCGGTTCGTCACGGTCGATCAGCACGACGTCGGCGCCACGACGGCGCAAGGCATAAGCGATACAAGCGCCGACGATGCCGGCACCTACCACCGCGATGCGCTGTTCCGGGCCAGGCGATGCGGCAGCTGCTATCCGCATATCTCGCGGAACACGCGCAAGTAGTTCGCGCCGACGATCTTGACGACGGTGGATTCAGCCATACCCCGGCGCAGCATGGCCGCGGTCAGGTTAGGCCACTTGTCCCAGGTTTCCATGTCCAGGGTCTGGGCGTTCGGGTCGAAGCGGTCCTGCGGACGCCAACCCACCCAGTTGAAACTGCCGCTCTCGGGCCTGATCATCGACGGCGTCCAGGCCAGCGCGTTGTAGTAGGGCTTGCCCCAATCGGTGCCGATGCCGACATGGTCTTCGCCCATCACGTCGACCAGGTGCTGGAGGTGGTCGACGACGGTGTCGAGCGTGGCCCAGGTGGGCGGCTTGCCGTACTTCTCGGCGCGGCCGTCGCCCTCGGCAGGCAAGATGAAGGCCGGCAGCGTCACCACGCCGGCGTAGCCTCCGCTATCGGCAATGCCCTTCAGGACATCGTCGGGCAGACCGCGGGGATGTCCGCTCAGCGCGCGGGCGGCGGTATGGGTAGCCACGACCGGCGCCTTGGACGCGGCAACGGCATCGCGTGCGGTGTTCGCGCTGGCGTGCGAGAGGTCGACCATCATGCGCTGCGCATTCATCTTTTCGATCAGCGCTGCGCCGAAGCGGCTGAGACCGCCGTCGTTCGTCTCCAGGCAGCCATCGCCGAAGCGTGTACGCAGGTTGTAGGTGAGCTGCATGCTACGCACGCCCAGTCCGTGCAGGACTTCCACCCGGTCGAGGTCGGCCCCGACCGGTTCGGCATTCTGCAGGTTGTACATGACCGCGTGGCGGCCGTCGCGATGCGCGGCCTCGAGTTGCGAGGCATCGGTGGCCAGCGTCACCTGTCCGCCCAGCGCGGCCATGAGGGTTTCGGCGCGCCGCGCGCTGGCGATGGTCGCATCCAGGGCGGTGTCGGGCGGACCCGATGCGTAGAGAGTGTAGTTGCATGCCGTGACACCCGAGCGCCGCCAGTACGAAAGATAGGTTTCGCGTGTTTCCGCATCGTGCGCGCACTGGGCGATGAGGTGTTCGGCCATGGCCTTCTTGATCGCGGGGCGCGAGCCGCCCTGAGCCTGCACGGCCTTGCCGACCTCGAGCATGGCAGGCGTCAGCGCCCATTCGTCAACGAAGCTGGGCGCAAGCGAATCGATGACGATGTGTTCGGCGTGAATGCGGCGGGCGGTCTCCTCTGCCTGCGCCGCCGTGGGAGTCGGTCTGTTCATGGGTGCCCCCGTGTCATTGCGGTTGGATGCCGGCCAAGGAAACCAGCTCCTTCAGCTTCGTGATGTCCTGCTTGATGATCGCCGCGTACTCCTCCGGCGTGCCGCCCAGCGGACGGGCGCCCGCTGCCTGCATCTGCCGGATCGTCTCGGGAGATTTCAGGATCGCGTTGATCTCGCGGTTGAGCCGATCCACGATACTGCGCGGGACATCGGCCGTCGTGAGCACGCCTTGCCAGCTCCTGACCGCGTAGCCTGGCAGACCCGTTTCGTCGCAGGTCGGCGCATCGGGCAGCAGCGCGCTGTGCCGGACGTCGCCCAGGCAGACCACCTTGAGATTGCCGTTTCTCAGGTAGGGCAGGTAGGCGGTAACCGCGTCGATGGACGCTTTGACCTCTCCCGAAGCGATATCGCGAATGGCTTCGCCCGTACCCTTGTAGGGCACGTGATTCACCTTGATGCCCGCCATGCTGGTGAACAAGACCTGCGCCATATGGCTGGACGAACCGATGCCGGTCGAAGCCATGGTGACCCCTCCCGGGTTCGCCTTTGCGTACGCGATGAACTCAGCTGCGCCACGCACGGGCAGGGATGGGTGGACGATCAGCGCGTTGAGCGTGGTGGTCACCGTGGTGATGGGCTGGAAGTCGGCCACGGGATCGAAGGGCAGAGACTTGTAGAGCGCAGCGTTGATAGCATGGGCCGCCGAGGTGTACAGGATGGTGTAGCCGTCGGCGGGCGCCTTGGCCACGGCACTGGCCGCGATGCTGCCACCGGCGCCGGGACGGTTCTCCACGATGACCGATTGCCCGAGTCGCTCGGACAAGTGCTGGGCGATCATGCGCGCGGACAGGTCTGTGGCGCCGCCGGCGGAGAATCCGACCAACATGCGGATCGGCCGGCTGGGGTAGTCGTCGACCGCGCCCGCGCCGGGCGCGAAGGCCAGCCCGCCCGCCAGGACAGCGGCCATCGATACCTCCAGAGAGAACTTCAAGCTCCACGCTGTTGCATGTTTCATGATCCTTCCCCCGGTTTCGAGCACTATCATTTCCGTGGATGCGCTGCTGTCCCCAGCATACCGACGCCGAGATACCCGATCCAATCCTGTTTTTTTCTGAACCTATAAAAATCTCATATACCCATCCCGCCATGTTCAAAGTGCGTCAGCTCGAGGCTTTCCACGCAGTAATGGTCGCGGGGACCGTGACAGGTGCTGCCGTCCGGCTCGGGCTGTCGCAGCCCGCTATCAGCACCCTGATCGCGGGGCTGGAGTCCGACCTCGGCTTCAGCCTGTTCGTACGCGAGAAGAGCCGCCTGCAGCCCACCGATGAGGCCAAGTATCTCCACGGCGCGGTAGTGGCCGGGCTACAGGGGCTGGGCAGCATAGAGCAGCTCGCGGCCGACATCCGCGATGCAAAGGCGGGCAGCCTGCGGATCGCCGCGCTCCCGATGTTGGCGCTCGAGTTCCTGCCGCGCGTCGCTGCGCATTTCATACGGGACTATCCCGATGTCCACGTCACGTTGCAGGCACGCAGCTCGCCCACGGTGGTGACCCTGGTCACCACGCAGCAGTTCGACATCGGATTTTCCGAGACGGCGTACGATCCTGGCTGGGTGGACGCCGAAAAGCTGCGCCTGCGCTGCGTCTGCGTCGTGCCGGCGCAGCATCCGCTGGCTCGCAACGAGGTGATACGTCCGGCCGATTTGAGCGGACAGCCCATCGTGACCGCGCCGCGCGACCACATCCGTACGCAGCGCCTGCAAGAGTTGTTCGCCGAAAACGGCGCCACCCTGTCCATCAAGGTCGAGACGCCGCTGTTCGCGTCGATGTGTGCGTTCGTGACCGAAGGCGTGGGCTACAGCATTGTCGATCCCGTCACGGCCCATGACTTCTCCGGCCGCGGCCTGGTCGCACGCCGGTTCGAGCCAGCGTTCTTCAATGATTTCGCCATGCTGTTTCCGGCGGGCAAACCGCGCTCGCTCGTCACGCAGGCGTTCGTGCGCCTAGTTGCCAAGTTTCTGAAGGACTACGACTAGCGCCCTGCCCAAATCGGGGGCCGGGAAGGCGTCAGTTGGAAGCGACCAGTAATTCCTCGCCGCTCCTGGGCGGGCGCAAGCCGTCCGTCCTGCCCGCGAAATAACGCCGGGCGAGGTCCTCGCCGGAGACGTGCCGGGCATCCTTGAAACCGGCGTCCCGTGCCGCGGCGAGCATTTCCGCCGCCGTAAAGAAACTCAGGAAAGGCGTCCCGCTGGCGCGCGCGCCCCGTGCGGCCATCTCGAATCCGGGCCGCACCTCGGGGTCTGCCAATTCGAGCGGAAGCAGGAAAGTCATGGCCAAGGTGGAGCCGGGCGCCAGGCTCGCCGCGTCGCGCAACATGGCCAATACCGCACCCCGGGTCAAGTACATGCTGACGCCGGTCGAGGCGATCACCGCCGGCTTGCGGGCGTCGAAACCGGCGGCCAGCAACGCCTCCCGCCAGGAGCCCCCTTTCTCGAAATCGACCGGCGCGAAGCGCAGCCAATCCGGGATACCCAGGCCGAGCGCCTGCAGCCGTTCGCGCTTCCATGCCTGCGGGCCCGGCTGGTCGACCTCGAATACCGTGAGTCGTCCCGCCATCTCCGGCCGGCGTTGGGCGAAGCTGTCCAGGCCGGCGCCGAGAAGTACGTATTGATCCACACCGCGTGCCGTCTGCTCAATGACCAGATCCTCGACGAAACGGGCGCGAGCGAGAATAGACGCGCGAAACAGCCGCGTCCCTTCAGGGTGCATATCGGGACGGCTTTGCCAGCCGGGCTCCGGAGCCACCAGCTTCACGCCCACGTCGTCGGCCAGCACATGCGGCGGCCGGTCGACTTTGAGATGCAAGGCACGCCACAAGGCCACGCGTATGGCCGTACTGTCTGGCTGTCCTGTCGTCTGGTCCACCCTCTTCCCCTCCTCTTCGGCGCCGCGGGCGCGCCATAACGGGCGCTCCGGGCCCTGCCGCGACGCTTCAGTGTAGCGCCCCGCGGCACTTGCCGAACCGCTGAAATACGCGGTTGTTACGTTAACGGGGCTACAGCCTACAGGAACGGCTGTTACCCTATAAAGAGGCCTCGGCTACTCGGCGGCGCGCGGCCTGTCTACCTATGGCTATACCAAAAGGAGGATCTGCATGTCCGACACGCCCTTCGGCGCTTTCTTCGGCGAAATCCGGTTTCTCGGCATCCCGCTGGCCAATTGGGTACTGGCGGCAATCGTCGCCGTTGTCGTGTTCGTGGTGGCGCGCCTGGCCATCCGCTTCGTCAGGCGACGCCTGCAAGCCCTGACCCAGATGCAGGACACCAGCATAAGCGCGCTCATCGCCGATATCGTCTCGGCCACCAGCAACGTCCTGCTCGCCCTGGCCGCGCTGCTCATCGGGGCGACGGTGCTCGACCTGCCCGAACGCTGGAGCGGTCGCGTCAGCAGCCTCTGGTTCGTCGTCGCCATCCTGCAGGTGGCATTGTGGGCGCATCGCGGGATCACCCATGGCCTGCGCGCGTACTTCCGCCGGCACACCACCAGCCAAGCCACGCAGATGACCGCGATGGCCTCGCTGTCGATATGGGCCGCGAAGGTGGTGCTCTGGACCATCGTGCTGCTGGCGATGCTCTCGAACATGGGCGTCAACATCACCGCCTTCGTCGCGAGCCTCGGCGTGGGTGGCATCGCCGTCGCCCTGGCCGTGCAGAACATCCTGGGCGACTTGTTCGCATCGCTGTCCATCGCGGTCGACAAACCCTTCGAAGTCGGCGATTTCATCGTGGTCGGCTCCATGGCCGGCACCGTCGAGCACGTCGGCCTGAAAACCACGCGCATACGGGCCCTGAGCGGCGAGCAGATCGTCATGTCGAACACCGGCATGCTCGATGCCACAATCCAGAACTACAAACGGCTGCGCGAACGCCGCATCGTGTTCCAGTTCCGCCTGACCTACGACTCCACGCCCGAGCAGCTGCGGCAAGTGCCTGGCATCGTCGAGAAGATCATCCGCGAGCAAGACCAGACTCGATTCGATCGTGCCCACTTCAAGGGCTTCGGCGAAAGCTCGCTGGACTTCGAAGTCGTCTATATCGTGCTCGATCCGGGCTACAACCTCTACATGGACATCCAGCAAGCCATCAATCTTGCCATGATGGAGGCTTTTGACGAGCTGGGCGTCTCGTTCGCCTTCCCGTCGCGCACACTGTACGTGGCGTCGCTGCCAGAAGCGGCGGCCCTGCCGGCCGTCCCGCGGCCGGGCGCGGAAGCGGCGCCGGCGGCGAGCGCATAAAGGGCCAGGCAGCGACAGACTCGTACAGCTGCCGGCAAAAACAAAGGCCAGCTTTTGAGGGCTGGCCTTCGTGCTTGGGTCCATGGTGCCGGTGAAAGGAATCGAACCCTCGACCTTCTCATTACAAGTGGCAGAATAAGAACGTTGATTGGTGTTGATGACCGTTGAAAAATATCGATAAATTAGTTATTTATCAATGACTTATATTTGCAACACCGCATCATCGACATTGATCGAACATGAACGAAATGGGACAATTTGGGGTACATTAGGGGTACACAGAGGGTACACAGAACCATGTCCCGCGTTCGACTCACCCCCAAACGTATCGACGATTTCACCTGTCCGCCCGGCAAACAACAGGCCTTCCTACGAGACTCGGAACAGCCAGGACTCGGACTGCGCGCGACCGCCGGCAGCAAGACCTTCATATTCCAAGGCAAGCTCGCAGGCGAAGTCGTGCGCATGAGCATCGGCGACCCCAAGACCTGGACCGTTGAAGAAGCGCGTAAAGAGGCACGTCGTCTCAAGGCCATCATAGATGCTGGGCGCGATCCTCGACAGGAAAAGGCAGAACGCATCGCCGCCGAACAAAAGGCCTACCGACAGACAGTTCAGGCGCGACAGCTAGCGCTTGTCGCCTGGGACGAGTATGTACAGACCCGGGCCCCACACTGGACCGCCCGCTACACAGAAGACCACAGGCGGGCCGTAAGCCCCGGCGGGACACCGATCACTCGTGGCCGACGGCCAGGAATGGGCTCCAAGACCCAGCCCGGCATCCTGCATGAGCTGCTGTCGCAGCCGTTAAATGAAATCCGTCGGGATAAAGTGATCCGTTGGTTGGATGCCAACGCGGCAATCAGGGCTGAGGCAACCAAGCGCGCTCTCGCCATGCTGCAAGCGTTCATCGCCTGGTGCGCGGATCGGCCGGCGTACCAGGACCAGGTACACGCAAACGCCTGTACCGGATTGACCCGCGCGTTACCCAGAGGCAAGGCCCGTACCGACTGTTTGGAACGAGAACAACTCGCAAATTGGTTCAGTGCAGTTCGCTCGCTCAGCAACTTCGTGATTTCGGCCTACTTACAAGCCCTGCTGCTGACAGGGGCTCGTAGGAATGAGCTCGCGAGCCTGCGCTGGGAAGACGTGGATTTCAAATGGAATCGACTGACGCTGCGGGACAAGGTGGAAGGCGAGCGCACAATCCCGCTGACGCCCTATGTTGCCCAGCTTTTCCGAGAGCTCAAGCGGATCAACGACACCCCTCCACCAGAATGGAGGATTCTCCACGGCAAGCGTATCCAAAATGACCTGCAAAACTGGAAGCCCTCGCCGTGGGTCTTCGCCAGCCGCACGGCCGCAAGTGGGTTCATCCAAGAACCACGCAACGCACATAGTCGCGCTCTCAAGATCGGCGGGCTGCCGGCAATTTCGCTGCATGGCCTCCGGCGCAGTTTCGGTACCCTCGCCGAATGGGTCGAGGCCCCCGCTGGTGTAATCGCCCAAATTCAAGGGCACAAACCCAGCGCCATCGCGGAGAAACACTACCGTCGTCGTCCTCTCGACCTGCTTCGACAATGGCACACGAAGATCGAAACCTGGATCCTGACGGAGGCAGGCATCTACCCTCCCGCTACCCAGACTGAGGCACCCAAGAATCAGGCGACTCCCTTACACTTAACAGCTGCCGCCTAGCTGCAGCGACGATTCACCCGTTGTTCTACCTTGCGCAGGAGTGCAAGACGTAGAACCTCTTGAATGAGGTACCTATGTTGCGCACTTCCGTCCAGCACACAGACCAAGCACCCGCCACGCATTCCCCGCTTGAACTTCCCCGTAAGTGGCTCACGACCGCCGAGGTCGCCTGGCTTTTTGGCCTTAAGCCGGAATCCCTGGTCGCGGCACATTGTCGAAACGGCAACTGGAACGGGATTCGGCCGGTAAAGATGCCGAATCGGCGATTGATGTGGCCATCGGACGACGTACAGAAAATACTCGCCAGGTAGTGAGGGTCAGGAGCCCGTCAAACCCCGTACTTCTCAAGGCCCTAGAATCGATCGGGTACGACAAGAAGATCAATGATGTGGCGATCCCGCTTACAGAGCGGTGACCTCACTCTGTCTGGACGTCACCCCGAAACACTTTCGACCGATGCCACGCGAGATACTTGAGATGCCTGTCGGACAATGGAACATTACGTAGTAGCCGGTCATCGAGCCCCAACCGCTGCCTATGCTCATATTCCAACTGCCTGGAATAGATCATTCGGCCATCGTCAGAAAATGTGATCAACCCCTTGTCGAAGAGCGCATCGAGATGGGGAGCAAGCAACAAGCCGTTAAATACGTCGAGTCGCTCCTCATCGGTCTCGCATTCCGCCCAGGGCTTGATATGCGACGCGCGTAGCACCTCAGCGAGGGTCAAGCCGGTGACTGAGCTGCCCCACGAATTTCGTCTTCCAACGTAGTCGTCGTAGGATCGACACAACGAGAGGAAGAACAACGTGAAGCGCATCCCGAAACAGGAGTACACGGCTGAGTTCAAGGAGCAGGCCGTCAAGCGAGCTGACGAGGTCGACAGCATCGGCCGTGTTGCCGAGGGACTGGGGTTGGTTGTGATTCTCTTCCTTTACGTCGAGTTTATACGCGACCGATGGAAGGCGATATTTCAGGGGAAGCTCAGACCATGTCAAAGTGCCTCCGATGTGTCATACTCGGAACTGGCCTACTTAGTCGTCCCTGAAATATTCATTTCAGCGGTTATTTGTGCGTTTCATGCCGCCAAGAGCCACAGCTTCCGAACGCCGAGACTGTCATTCAAGCGGTCACCAGGCC
>NZ_JARYGM010000008.1:0-125077 GCF_033795525.1 Pigmentiphaga sp. | reverse complement strand
AGCTGACCAGTCAGGTCATAGCGCCAGTTGTGATAAACGCAGGTGAAGTCCTGCTTGTTACCCCTCTGGTCGTAGCACAACGTAGCCCCGCGGTGCGCACAACGGTTGACCACGCAGTGGATGCTGCCATCGTGATCGCGCACGGTGACTACGGGCGTGTCCCCAATGAACCCGGTCTTGTAGTCGCCTGGATTGGGAATTTCGAGCTCCATGGCCACGAAGTTCCACGTTGGCCCACGAAACAGCATGGCCTGTTCCTGCTCGAACAACTCAGCGTTGACGAACATGTCGTACGGGACGCGAAACGAGCCATCGGTTGGCCAACCGGCCACGGTGATGCTTGGTTGTCCGCTCATACTTTATATCCTATAGACTTTTACAGCGCGCACGAGCTCAGCCCATGCGATATCCGCCCCCGCGCCCTCAACGACGCCTCGGCATGGCTTCCTCCACAACTTGAGGAAGATGATAGGATATATTCTATAGACTTTCAACGGCAAACTGTAGCACCGTTCCACAGTGCAAAGTGGATAATTGATCTGTTATGGCGATGCAAGATCGTCCATACCGACAGACGAAGGCTACCGAGGAGACCCCGAACCTGAACGTCGTGGTGAAAATATGAGTGGGCCGCAGCCCTTCGCACCGCTTACAGTCGTGGACGCACCAGCAGCGACGAACTCATCCGGAGCAGCGGCCGCCACATACGCCGCCTCCACGGTTCCCTCGCCTCCCGACCGGCTCTCCACCGCCACAGGCTATCCCAGCGAATTGGACATTTCATTGGCAAGTACGCGAAAAATCACATCAGAGACACCACCAGCGGCGAACAGCAACACCGGGCAGATGGGCTCACTCGGATACGTGCTGACCTCATTGCCGGAAGCGGCACCCGAGCGCACAACCATAACGATTACGCAAGGCAATGCGGCAATCCAGCGCATCCGAGTAGAGTAGTAGAAGATCGTCGTCCTAGTAACGTTCATTGCAGCCTCGTCTAAACCAGGATTGTTCATATCTACAGGTGCCTTTTCGTGACGTGAGCCGTCACCATCGCAGCCTTGTCGGGGACCGGTTGGTAGCATCACATCACGCCGCTCAGGCTCGACACCGAACGGACAACGCTTCTACGCATGCTAAGTTTGAACATCCATCTACATAAACCGTTCGTTTTTGTCGATTGTTCGGCTCTGTCGATAAATGGGGTGCTGGGATGGAGCGTAGCATTCGAGCGCGACTTCGCCGATCATGCGATACCTGAAACGGACATGGTGCCGACCATTTGAAAGAACGATGCAAGCAGCTCTGGGGTGACTTCGGTATCACAACTCAGTGAAAATGTGCGATGTGGTCGCACTTGGCACAGCGTGAAGCCCCCGGGGCCCACTATTCTGGAAACGCCCCTCTTCACCATCTTTCAACAAACAATAGTTCGATGCTGCCCGTTCAACGCATAATCTCAGGTGGACAGACCGGGGCGGATCGCGCCGCACTGGATTTTGCCATCCAACATGGCTACCAGCATGGAGGCTGGGCACCATCTGGACGCGGAGCTGAAGACGGTCCCATTCCTCTGAAATACCAGCTTACCGAGCTAGCCGATGGAGGGTATCGGCAGCGAACCAAGCGAAATGTGGCAGAGAGCAATGGCACATTGATCGTCAATGTAGGCGCGCTGGACGGAGGAAGCCTGGCAACCCAATTCTTTGCCTTGCGTCTCGGGCGCGCATGCTTCCTGGCCCAGTTAGACGCCGGCACCATGGATAACACCGCGATGCGGCTTACGCAATGGCTACAGGTCCACGACGTCAGGACGTTAAATGTGGCAGGCCCGCGCGAAAGCAAGCGACCTGGAATTTACGACCTCACGTACAAGCTGCTAGAGATGGCATCTACCCGCCAGTCTTAATAGCCAATGACTCCCGAAGGACTGCCATGCCCTGTCGCATTTGTCTTAGCGATAGTAGGGTCGACGCGTTCAAGACCGGACGCGTCGCCATTTGCCGATCATGTATCACCCTGCTCAATACAACCAGCATCGCGCCGGCCAAGGCCGAAACGATTCTCGACAATTACCTTCGCCAGCGGCTTCGGTCCTGGGATCTGGCCACAAGCGCTAACCCTACCGCATGGAAGCCGTGGCAAGTCGAAGCCGCTCATGGGCGCCAGCAAAGTCCAGAGACATTTGAACAGCACTTTCGAGCTCGGCGTACACGTTGGCTAAATGAACTAGCCAAGGGTAAGCGTACCGAACAACTGTCTAGCGAAGAGCTGGACGCTATCAAGGTGGTTCGAGCCTGTCGGCGGAAGCTCTTGCGCGCCGACCCAGAACGCCGAGCAAATTATCCGAAGGACTGGCCTGTCCGATCGGCCAAGGTTCGTACCGCCGACGGTGAAAAGTGCAAATTGTGCGGCCAAACATGGGAACGTGACGTCACGGACCTGCATGTGCATCACATCATTCATAAGTGGAATGGCGGCAGCCATAACCCCAACAACTTGGTTACGCTCTGCCACCGCCATCACAATCACGAACACCCTGACCAAACCTTTTCAGCCAAGTCTGAAGCGCCCGGCAGCCGCATGCCGGTGCAGTTGGTCTCTTCCACATGCTCGGTAACACTCTCGGCGGCAACATCCGACATACGAATCAACGATGAGAAGCCCGGTGAGCCGCGACATTCGCAATCTCTCGCACCGTACTTACCGACACAAAACACCGATGCTTTCTGGCAACATGCTCGGGGACGGGCAGCACTTGCACCCCGCATGGCTCAGGAGCGTACGGCAAGTAGTCTCCCCCCCACACATCCACCGGCAGACACGATGAATGAGGAGAAAACCCACGCACCATCTGCTTTTGAAACAGTCGCAAGTAACCAACCACTGCCCTCACGTGGACCCAAAAGTCCACAACCTGCAATAAATCCCGAATCTCTCGCCGCAGGCACTTCACATCCAAATGGCCGTAACGAACTTCTCGTTGCAGCGGCTCTCTCCGCCAACGCTTCCACGCTCGCGCGGCGCTCTGCTCTGCCGCGCAAACGCTCATGGTTAGCCACATTCGCAGTCGTCCTGCTTCTCTTCGCCGCCGTCACTCTGTTCCTATATGCCCTGCTCTTCGGAAAAAGCCACAATAGCGACGCGTCCGTTGCGCCGAATGGCAATCCATCCACCAACTCGACCGTCAATGAGACTCGCGCACCATGACGAAGCTCAACGCGCGGCCCGGCTTGCATCCAGTGCACATACCTTCCTGATGGTCACCGGGACGGCGCAGGCATAGGCGTGGATTTAACTGACTTTGGCGGCCAGAATGGTTTCCGGATGGCATATCCCGAGCTCGGCAGGGAGCGCTTGAGCGTCACCGACAATAAGTGCCTCTGAATTCGCCTGGGTTTTTACTGTCCTTCCCATCCCAATACCGGGCCAGACAACCCAGACGACAATTCATAAAGCCGGTTTCGGTGGCACACGCTGGCGGCGTGCCCATGGTTCGCTGCCCCCAACAATGCCTGGAGGCGTGTCAACCTGCTGCGATGCCCTTTCTGACCTCAATGGCTGCCGTCACAAACACCGCCCATCAAGCGGTAGCTGGAAGCAGATGCCCGCGGGAGCCCCTAGACGACAAAAAACCCGCATGGCCGATAGGCGATGCGGGTTTCGTATTCGGGGCTTGCCCCGAAGTGAATCCTGGCGGACAGGGTGGGATTCGAACCCACGATACGCTTTCACATATACACGCGTTCCAGGCGTGCGCCTTCAACCACTCGGCCACCTGTCCGTACTGCAGCGGCAGAACCTTTGCAGAGCCCGCTATATTACCAGATTGCCAGCTGACCGGCCAGGCAAGCCCTGCACCCGTGCCGCGGCACGTACCTCCCCGGGCCGGATGCGGCTACTATGGCGATATACGATCGTCTCGCGCATATTCTTACCATGACTGCAGCAGCCTCCTCTTCCGATTTCGACTGGAACGACGCGTTCCTGCTTGGCTACGGCCCCATAGACACCGTCCACAAGGAGTTCGTGGATATCGTCGGCGCCATGCTCCGCTGCCCGGACGACGAGTTCGCCCAGCACCTCGATGAATTCGCAGAACACGCCAAATCGCACTTCGGCGCCGAAGACGCCTGGATGACGGAAACGGAATTTCCCGCCCGCGAATGCCACATCAACGAGCACGCGGAAGTCATGAAGTCGGTGGAACAGGTGCGGGAACTGGTCGCACAGGGCAACGTGGCCGTCGGCCGTTCGCTGGCCCAGGAACTCGCCCGCTGGTTTCCCGGGCATGCCGACTACCTGGACTCCGCGCTGGCGCAATGGATGTGCAAGCGGGAATTTGGCGGCAAGCCCATTGTGATACGCCGTCAATTCGAGTCACCCGCTCCGCCCGCGCTGTAAGCTCACGCCCTGCCCCCTTCCGAACGAGGCGCCGAACGCGCCCAGGCGGGCACTCGTTCCCCCACCCTGCGGAAACGATTAATTTGAATCACTAACGCATCCGCGGGCAAGGACGGTGCATTGCGCTGCACAAGCGCGCGCCGGGCTAAGAGCTATGAGTCGAGATGGGGATCGGAAGGCACCAAACCGAACGGTTTAGCGAGAATGGAGGAGCCCGCTGCGCTGCCATTTATAGCCACGGCGGCCGACGCTTCTCTGGCGTCGGCCGCGCGGGCGTTTGCTCTTCTAACGACTGCAGGGGTTTTGTCTCCTCCACTGCATGACGCGTATTCTGCGCCCGTAATTGAGCGGTGACACTAGGGATTGACCCCTATTATGGTGCGGTGCGCACCATCGTCTCCGCCACTCTACGCACCAATTGTGTGCATATTACTCCAATTCAGAGGGCTTTGCCCAACTGTTCCAGAATAGCCGGGTTCTCCAGGGTAGAGACGTCCTGGGTAACGGCCTCGCCCTTGGCGACCACGCGCAGCAGCCGCCGCATGATCTTGCCGGACCGGGTCTTGGGCAGGTTGTCGCCGAAACGGATCTCCTTGGGTTTGGCGATGGGTCCGATTTCCTTGGCCACCCAGTTGCGAAGTTCCTTGGCGATCTCGGCCGCTTCGGCGTCATCGGGCCGGGCCCGCTTGAGGACGACGAAGGCCACCACGGCTTCGCCGGTCACGTCGTCCGGACGGCCCACGACGGCCGCCTCGGCCACCAGCGGATGGGCCACCAGCGCCGATTCGACTTCCATGGTGCCCAGGCGGTGGCCCGAGACGTTCAGCACATCGTCGATGCGGCCCATGATCCAGAAATAGCCGTCGGTGTCGCGGTTGGCGCCATCGCCGGCCAGGTAGTAGCCGCGCAGTTCCTCGGGGTAGTAGCTTTTCTTGAAACGCTCCGGATCGCCCCAGATGGTGCGGATCATGGCGGGCCATGGCCGCTTGATCACCAGGAAACCGCCCTTGCCCAGCTCCACGTCGCCGCCGGTCTCGTCCACGATGGCAGCGAAGATGCCGGGCAGCGGCAAGGTGCATGAACCGGGCTTCAGGCCGGTAGCACCAGGCAGCGGCGTGATCATGTGCCCGCCCGTTTCGGTCTGCCACCAGGTATCGACGATAGGGCAGCGCTCCGCGCCGACATTGGTGTGGTACCACATCCATGCCTCGGGATTGATGGGCTCGCCCACGGAGCCGATGACGCGCAGGCTGGACAGGTCGTACTGCTTGGGATGGTGGTCGGGGCTGGCTTCGGCGGCCTTGATCAGCGACCGGATGGCGGTGGGCGCCGTATAGAAGATGCTGGCGCGATGTTTCTGGATGATGTCCCAGAAGCGGCCGGCGTTGGGATAGGTCGGCACCCCTTCGAATACGATCTGGGTCGCGCCCACGGCCAGCGGGCCATACGCGATATAGGTATGGCCCGTGATCCATCCTACGTCGGCCGTGCACCAGTAGACGTCCGACGGCTTGAGGTCGAAGGTCCATTTCATGGTGAGGGCGGCCCACAGCAGGTAGCCCGCCGAGGAATGCTGGACGCCCTTGGGCTTGCCGGTAGATCCGGACGTATAGAGCACGAACAGCGGGTGCTCGGCCTCGACCTGGACCGGTTCGCAGGCCTCGGCCTGGCCCTGCTCCACATCGTGCATCCACAGGTCGCGCCCCTCGGTCCAGGCTACCTTGCCGCCCGTGCGCCGATAGACGATGACTTTCTTGACCGCCTCGCATCCGCCCATGGCAAAGGCTTCTTCCACCGCCGGCTTGAGCGGGATGGTCTTGCCGCCGCGCACTTGCTCATCGGCGGTGACGACCAGCGCCGCGCCGACGTCCACGATGCGCTCCTGCAGGCTCTTGGCCGAGAATCCGCCGAAGACGACCGAGTGGGTGATGCCCAGCCGGGCGCACGCCTGCATCGCGACGACCGCTTCGATCGACATGGGCATGTAGATGATGGCGCGGTCGCCCTTCTTGTAGCCGAGCGACTTGATGCCGTTGGCAAAGCGGCACACGCGCGCATGCAACTCGCGATAGGTGATCTTGGTCGTGGCGCCGTCGTCGCTCTCGAAAATGATGGCGACCTTGTCGGCGTTGCCCTTGGCAAGGTTCACGTCCAGGCAGTTATACGAGACGTTCAGCTCGCCATCGTCGAACCAGCGATAGAAAGGCGCGTTGCTCTCGTCCAGCGTCCTGGTGAAGGGTTTGCTCCAATGCAGCGTTTCGCGCGCCAGCCGCGCCCAGAAACCTTCGAAGTCCCGCTCGGCTTCGTCGCACAAGGCCTTGTAGGCTTCCATGCCGGAGACGTTCGCCTGCTTGACGAATTCCGCGGAGGGCTGGAAGACACGCGTCTCGGTCAGAACTGAATCGATGGTAGACATCGCCTGAGGTCCTCTGATGGATAGTGGATGGTGCGGATACCGGTAGGTTACCGAAAGCCGGCGTCCAGTACGCGCTGCAACGCAACAAATGCTCGATGCCGCGCTCGGCGCGGGGCACGGGAAAGCCCGCGGCGCCGGCCCGCCAGCGCCGCCCTCCGGCGGGCAACGGCAACCGGGCCGGCAAGGGGACGTCCGCCCGCTTGGCTTACAATTCCCGCCGAATCATTATTCTGCGCGTCGCAGCTTACACGGCAAATATGGCTTTCCCTCCTACGAACCGGGGACTCTCCCGCACCGAACCCCTGCGCCCGCTGCCCAAGCTCATCTTCATGAGCCGCTGGCTGCAATTGCCTCTCTATCTCGGATTGATCGTCGCCCAGGCGGTCTATGTCTACCATTTCTGGGTCGAGCTCGTGCACTTGATCGAGGCGGCCTTCGGTAACAAAGAAGCGATCGGCATGCTGGCCGAGACGGTCATCCCCGCCGTGCCAGGCGCGACCGTGGTACCACCGGTCAAGCTCACCGAGACCACCATCATGCTGGTGGTGCTGGGCCTGATCGACGTGGTCATGATTTCCAATCTCCTGATCATGGTCATCGTGGGCGGCTACGAAACCTTCGTATCGCGGCTGCATCTCGAGGGCCACCCCGACCAGCCGGAATGGCTATCCCACGTCAATGCCTCAGTACTCAAGGTGAAGCTGGGGACGGCCATCATCGGCATTTCCTCCATCCACCTGCTCAAGACCTTCATCAACGCCACGCACTACGACGCCAAGACCATCATGGCGCAAGCGGGCATCCACCTGGCCTTCCTGTTGTCCGCCATGGCCATCGCCTACTGCGATCGCCTGATGGCGCCCATGCTCAAGCACGGGGAGCATGGGCACTGAACAGGCCCCTGGCCACCACCATACGGCGCGGCAGTCATGCCAGCGCCCCACCCATCCCTTTTTGGAGCGCCCATGACTACCGTCATCAAGGAAGAAGACCTGATCCAGTCGATCGCCGACGCGATCCAGTTCATCAGCTACTACCATCCGGTCGACTACATCCGCCATCTGGCCCGCGCCTACGAACGCGAGCAGAACCCGGCCGCCAAGGATGCCATCGCCCAAATCCTGACCAATTCGCGCATGTGCGCCGAAGGCAAGCGCCCCATTTGCCAGGACACGGGCATCGTCAACGTCTTCATGAAGGTCGGCATGGACGTGCGCTTCGACACCCAGCGCAGCCTGCAGGAACTCTGCGATGAAGGCGTACGCCGCGGCTACCTGAATCCCGACAACAAGCTGCGCGCCTCGGTGCTGGCCGATCCGCAATTCGAGCGCAAGAACACGCGCGACAACACGCCCTGTGTGCTGAACGTGGAACTGGTCCCGGGCAACACCGTGGACGTGCAGGTCGCAGCCAAGGGCGGCGGCTCGGAGAACAAGTCCAAGTTCGTCATGCTCAACCCGAGCGACTCGCTGGTCGACTGGGTGCTCAAGACCGTGCCGACGATGGGCGCCGGCTGGTGCCCGCCGGGCATGCTGGGCATCGGCATTGGCGGCACTGCCGAAAAGGCCGTGCTGATGGCCAAGCAGGCACTGATGGAAGACATCGACATGTACGAGCTCCTGCAGCGCGGCCCCAGCAACAAGCTGGAAGAGCTGCGGATCGAGCTGTACGAGAAGGTCAATGCGCTGGGCATCGGCGCCCAGGGGCTGGGCGGTTTGACGACCGTGCTGGACGTCAAGATCAACATGTTCCCCACGCACGCCGCCTCCAAGCCCGTGGCCATGATCCCGAACTGCGCCGCCACCCGGCACGCACACTTCGTGCTCGACGGCTCCGGCGTAGCGGTGCTGACGCCTCCTTCGCTGGAAGAATGGCCCGACGTGCAGTGGGCGCCGGACTACAACAAGTCCAAGCGCGTCGACCTGAACACGCTGACCCGCGAAGAAGTCGCCTCGTGGCAGCCGGGCCAGACCCTGCTCTTGTCGGGCAAGATGCTTACCGGCCGGGATGCCGCCCACAAGCGGATCCAGGACATGCTGGCCCGCGGCGAGAAGCTCCCGGTGGACTTCACCAATCGCGTCATCTATTACGTGGGCCCGGTCGATCCGGTGCGCGACGAAGTGGTAGGCCCGGCGGGCCCCACCACCGCCACGCGCATGGACAAGTTCACCGACATGATGCTGGAGAAAACCGGCCTGATCTCGATGATCGGCAAGGCCGAGCGCGGCCCGGCCGCCATCGAGGCCATCCGCAAGCACAAGTCGGCCTACCTGATGGCCGTGGGCGGCTCGGCCTACCTTGTTTCCAAGGCCATACGCTCGGCCAAGGTCGTCGGCTTCGAGGACCTCGGCATGGAGGCCATCTATGAGTTCGAGGTGCAGGACATGCCCGTGACGGTGGCCGTGGACTCCAACGGCACCTCGGTCCATCAGACCGGCCCGAAGACCTGGCAAGCCAAGATCGCCGAGCTGCGCGATATCCCGGTCGTACAGGGATAAGCGCGGTCAGTCAGGGGGCCGGGACGCTGCGGCGGCCTGGCCTCTCGCGATGCCGCGTTCCATGTCGACCCGGCCCAATATGGCCAGGCCTATCAAGAAAAAGACGCCGGTCGACAGGATGCCCAGCCGGTGATTGCCGGCTGTGGCCCACGTCACGAATCCATAGGTCAGCGGACCGATGATGGAAGCGAGCCGGGTAGCGAAGGTCCATAAGGCATAGAACTCGGCCAGGCGCGACGCCGGCGCCAGGGCGCCCGTCATTGCGCGGCCGGCGCTCTGGCTGGACCCCATGCACAGGCCCGCGATCGTGGCGGCCACCCAGAACCCCGCGTGGCTGCGAGCGAAGAACGCAATCAGGACCATGGCGATCCATCCGGCCAGCGTCACGGCCAGTGCGCGCCGATGGCCGATACGATCCTCGACGAAGCCAAAGGTGAACGCTCCGGCCGCCGCCGCAATATTGACCAGGAACACCAGCATCATGATCCGGGCCTGGGCAAACTTCATCACCTGTTCCGCGTAGACCGCGGCCAGCGTGATGACAACGGCAATGCCCGCCTGGTAGAAAACACCGCAGACGAGCAGCAGGCGGAAGTCCGGAAAGGCGTGCGACTCCCGCCACGACGTCATGAACTGCCGCATGACCGACGCGAACCCCGGCCCTTTTCCCGCCACGCGGGAAGGAACGGCCCGCTCGCGCAGGAACAGGAACACCGGCATCGCGGCGACGGCAAACACCCCTGCGGTCACCAGCATGGTCCACGGCACGAATTCCGTCGCCGGATGGCCCGCAGCCTGTGCCGAGAGCACGACTGCGAGCGACAAGCCGAGCGTGAGCATGCCGCCGATGTAGCCAAAACTCCAGCCCCAGCCGGAAACTCGGCCCAGGTATTGCGGGCGTGCCAGTTCAGGCAGGAATGCGGCGATAACCGATTCGCCGATGCTGAAACAGACGTTGGACACGACGATCGCCGCGATGGCGATCCAGAGGTTCCCGGGTCCGGCGAGCGCCAGGGCCGCCGTGCCTGCCACGCAGCCGACGGTACTGGCCGCCAGCAATCGCTTCTTGCCTGCCCGGGCATCGGCCCAGGCACCCAGGCCCGGCATGGCCAGCATGACGATCAGGTACGACAGCGAAAGCGATGCCGTCCAGGCCAGCGTGGCCCAAGAGGTGTTGCCGGCCACCACGCTGACGAAATAGGCATTGAAGACGGCGGTCAGGACGACCGTCGTATAGCCCGAGTTGGCAAAGTCATAAAGCGCCCACGCAAAGACCTCGCGCGGGCGCACGCCGGGGTTGAGCGCGCCGCCCAGCGACGGCCCAGGCAGCTTGGCCGCCAAACCGGGCTACCGGCGCTCAGATGCCCAGCGCCGCGATACCGGCACGGGCGATTTGCGCGTCTTCGTTCGACTTGACGCCGGAGACGCCCACCGCACCGATGGTCGCGCCTTCGACCACGACCGGAACGCCGCCCTCGAGCATGCCTTGAATGGCAGGCGCCGACAGGAACGACGTGCGGCCATTGTTGATGACTTCTTCGTAGACCTTGGACTCGCGGCACCCCAGCGCAGCGGTGTGGGCCTTGGCCGGTCCGATATGCGCCGAGATGGGCGGCGCGCCATCCATCCGCAACAGGCCCAGCAGGTGGCCGCCGTCATCGACCACGGCAATCGTTACCTGCCATTTGTTGGCAAGGGCTTCGGCCTCGGCGGCGGCCAGGATTTTCTTGACATCGTCGGCGGTCAGGACGTGCTTGGTCTTCATGGAGCGGAATCCTAGTTGTGGGGAAACCTGCGATTGTAGGACGTCCCCCTGCGGCATTTATATCCTTGCGCGCACAAGTGCATTGACCTGCGCACCGCCAAAAGGGTATCTTAGCGCCACTTTTGCATCATCCTACGTGCGCCTCCCGCTATACGAATGAAAAAGGCCCGCCACCACCTCCGCCCGTGCACATCCCGGCCCGCCATCCCAGCCGGACGGACGAAGGTTCGGCAGGCCTGCGGAAAACTGGCGATCATGTTCAGCCTGGCAACGCTGGCCGGGTGCGCTTCTCAATCCCCTTCTTCTCGGGCCGATTCGTCGGCAGACGCCGCCACCGTATCGTCCGTGCAGCGCACGGCACGCTATAGCCTGCCCTCGGCCCCGCCCGCGCCATGGGGCCGGCTGCCTGCGCCGAAACCCGTCGATCCGGAAAGAATCCTGTCGGGGGAATGGCAGGAACAAGACGCGCCGGAAACCGACGCCCCCACGCCCGCGGACCTCGCCACCTATGCGCTGAACTATCTTGGCGTGCCCTACCGCCTGGGCGGATCCTCGCCGGAAGCGGGGTTCGACTGCAGCGGCCTGGTGGGCTATGTCAGCCGTCAGGTGCTCGGGCTGCAGCTGCCGCGCCGGGCGGAGGAAATCAGCCGGGTCGGCGAGCCGGTCAAGCTCAGCGAATTGCAACCCGGGGACCTGGTGTTCTACAACACGCTGCGGCGCCGGTTTTCGCATGTAGGCATCTACGTAGGAGACGGCCGTTTCGTGCACTCGCCATCTTCCGGCGGCGTCGTACGCGTCGAAAGCATGGACATCGCTTATTGGAAGAAGCGCTTCAACGGCGCCCGGCGCCTGGCGTCTGCCGAACCAGCTTCACCCTGACCTCGTCGCGGCCGGCCCGGCCGCACGGCTCCCCACCCTGGGCGCCGCACAATCCACAGTTCTGCAGGGCCTGCTGCATGGAGCACACCGAGCGGCGGCAAGCCACCACCTGCACGCCGGCACGCTGGGCGGCCTGCCGGAAGGCCTTCATGACGTTGTGACCCAGGAAATCAGTCAGGAGAATCAGCAACTCCGTTCCCGAGGGCAGTTGCAGCGTTTTTTTCTGGTGTGCCGGATCGCGTCCGCTGATGTGATGCGTGATGGCGATGTTGTGCCCTTTGAGCAGATCCGGAATATTGCCAAGCCGGTCGGCCCCGACGACGACTGCGCTGACTGCCATGGTGTTCTCCGTCATGTCGAATACGTCCAACAAATGATAATCATTCTCGTTACAGAGTCAACAAGAATGAGATATATTCTCATTTGATTAAACTAATCGACAGCTCCATCGGCATAGGGAACACACAAATGCCGGGACGGACCGGTCCGTCCGTCTCAGCATCCACTCAATCCTGAGGTGGCCGGATCGCGTTCTGTATCACGTCGCGGGTCAGGTTGGGCGCAAGCAGTTCCACGAAGGTGTAGACGTAATCGCGCAAGAAGGTGCCGGACTTCATGCCGATGCGGCTGGTATGCATGCCGAACAGCCTGCCCACCGGCAGTCCTACCAGGCCGCCATCGCGCCGGGGGTCGTACGCGACGCCAGCGATGATGCCCACTCCCAGCCCCAGCTCGACGTAGGTCTTGATGACGTCCGCATCGATGGCCTCGAGTACGAAGTCCGGGTGCAGGTCCTGCGCGCTGAACGCCTGATCGATCGCGCCGCGGCCCGCAAACGCGCGGTCGTAGGTGACGATGGGATATTGGGCGAGCTGTTCCAGGGTCAGCTTCTTGGCCTGGGACGACGTCAGCTGCGCCAGCGGATGATCCGGCGTAACGACCACCACGTGTTCCCAGGTATAGCAGGGCAAGGTCACCATTCCGGGCGTCAGCGCAAGTGCCTCGGTTGCTACGGCCAGGTCGGCCTGCTCGTTGAGCACCATGTCGGCCAATTGCCCCGGGCTCCCCTGGATCAGGGACAAATGGACCTTGGGGAACAACTTCCGGAACGCCGGAATGACCTGCGGAAGGGCATAGCGCGCCTGGGTATGGGTGCACGCAATGGTCAAGCCCCCTTCGTCGCGCCGGGCGTACTCGTCGCTGACTTTCTTGAGGTTGTCCACTTCGCGCATGATGCGATCGACGATCTGCGAGACGGCCTGGCCCGGCTTGGTCAGGCCCTTGATGCGCTTGCCGTGGCGCTCGAAGATCTTCACCCCCAGCTCGTCTTCGAGCTCGATGATGGCCTTTGATACGCCCGGCTGGGACGTGTAGAGCATGCGGGCGGCTTCGGTCAGGTTGAAGTCGCGGCGCACGGTTTCCCTGACGAATTTGAATTGCTGCAGGTTCATGGTGCGGTTCACGAGGGTCGGCCGTCGCCCGGCTCAGGGGGGGCTCTGGCAAGCCATAGATCATAATGTAATATACGGTATGCTACTTATTATATTTAGTAATTAGCATAATCCGATTTGCAGTATTTACCGCCTCACCAGCGGCCGACGCCGGGGCGATCACTGCCGTCGAGGGCGTTTCACTTTCCCCGGGGCGCCTTGACCCGCAAGCGGAAATACAACAACGTCGCCGTCAGCAAAGCCACCGCGCCGTGCAAGCCCACCATGGCGACGAAAAAGTCGACCCGTCCGTTATTCACCCAGGCCCTGGCCAGGTTGACCATGTTCAGGTAGAACAGTGCCACCAGCAAGGCGATCACGACGTCCCCCGACCGGCCCAGGCGCGGGTTCACCGCGCCCAGCGGAATGGCCAGCAGCGCAAGATTGATGGCCAGCAACGGCATGCTGAGCCGCCAGAGCATTTCACCGGCGGCGCCGGAGCCGCCGTCGCGCAGCAGCTGCGCCGTGGAACGGGCCTTGGTGGACAAGTCGTCGGACGAACCGCCGCCCTTGCTTTCCATCCGCACCCCGTACTTCTCGAAACTCATCAGCCGGAACTGCGGCGTACCTGGCACGAATTCGTACCGGTGGCCGGACTCCAGCACCATGAAACGGTCGCCGTTGGGCTGATCCTCGAGCGAGCCGGCCCCGGATACGAGCACGTTCAGCCGTCCGTTTTCGATCCAGCGGGCGAACACGTTGTTGACGCGGTCGGCCGCATCGTTGGCCGACTCCACATAGAACACGCGGTCGATCCCGCTCGATTCCAGGAACTGGCCCGGCGTGACCTTGGAGACGTCGGAGCGCTGTTCGTAGCGCTGGCGGTAATCGGCGATCTGCCTCTGCGCCCAGGGCGAGGCGGCCAGGGTCAGCAGCGCCACCAGCACCGCCGACGGTATCGCAAAGCGCAGTATCGGCTTGATCCAGTCGAGCAGGCTCAAGCCGCTGGAAAACCAGACCACCATTTCGGATTCGCGGTAGTTGCGGGTGACCGTCGTGAGTACGGCGATGAACACCGACACCGCGATGATGGTGGGCAGCGCGTTGATCGAGGAGAACGCCGCGATGCCGAAGACCACGTCGGCGCCGATGCGTCCGGCCGCGGCCTCGCCGAGCAGTCGCACCAGCAGCACGCTGATCCACACCACTACGAGCGTAGAGAAAACCACGCTGGCATGGCTGGTCAGTTCGTCTTTGATGGAGCGCTGAAACAGGGACACTGGGCTGGCCTGTGCGAGGGACCCGCATCTGCGGGATAATTGACAATCTCGCGACTACAAACAGGAAGAATCGCGCATGGACTTTAGCATACAGACATCCGCCCCCGAGAAAATCAAGACCGCCGCGCTGGTGGTCGGCGTCTTCGCCGAAGGCGTGCTGACGGCGGCCGCCGACGCCGTCGACCGGGCGGCAAAGGGCGCGGTCCGCGCCGCCGTCAAGACCGACTTCAAAGGCAAGACGGGCGAAACACTGGTGCTGAGGTCCCTGTCCGGGGTGGCGGCCCAACGGGTCATCCTGGTCGGGCTCGGGGCGCAGGATACATTCTCGCCAAAAGCGCTGTCGGCAGCCTACCGCGCCTCCTTCTCGGCCACCGTAGCACTGGGCGTGCCCGAGACCGTCTCCGCGCTTGCCGCCGTGCCGCTGCAGACCGCCGACGTGCGCACCCGCGCGCGCTTGGCCGCCATCGCCGCCGGCGACGTGACCTACCGCTTCGATGCCACGCTGGGCAAGCGGGACGCCGCTGCCAGGCCCAAGCTGGCCAGGCTGGCACTGGTCGTCGAACGCGCGGACGCCAAGGAAGCCGACGCCGGCCTGCTCGAGGGCGGCGCCATTGCCAACGGCATGTCGCTCGCGCGCGACCTGGGCAACCTTCCCGGCAACGTCTGCACTCCCACCTACCTGGGCGAGACGGCCAAGAAACTGGGCCGCACGCACAAGCTGAAAGTCGAGGTGCTGGACCGCAAGCAGATCGAGGCCCTGAAAATGGGCTCCTTCCTGTCGGTGGCACGCGGCTCGGACGAACCGCCCAAGTTCATCGTCATGCGCTACGACGGTGCGCGCCAGAAGCCGGCTGCGCGGGGCAAGGCCGCCGCTGCCGGCCCGGTGGTGCTGGTCGGCAAGGGCATCACCTTCGATGCCGGCGGCATTTCGCTCAAGCCCGCTGCCGGCATGGACGAAATGAAGTACGACATGTGCGGGGCTGCCAGCGTCTTCGGCACCCTGCGTGCGGTGGCCGAGATGAACCTGCCCCTGGACGTGATCGGCGTGGTCCCGGCCTGCGAGAACCTGCCCAGTGGCCGTGCCAACAAGCCCGGCGACGTCGTCACCACCATGTCCGGCCAGACGGTGGAAATCCTCAACACCGATGCCGAAGGCCGCCTGATCCTGTGCGACGCGCTCACCTATGTTGCGCGCTTCAAGCCAGCTACGGTCATCGACATCGCCACCCTCACCGGTGCCTGCGTCACGGCGCTGGGACACGTGAACACCGGTCTGTTCACCCAGGACGATGCGCTGGCCGATACGCTCGTGAGCCTCTCGCGCCAAGCGCTCGATCCGGTGTGGCGCCTGCCGCTGGACGAGGACTACCAGGAACAGCTCAAGTCCAACTTCGCCGACATGGCCAATATAGGCGGGCCCCCGGCGGGCGCGGTCACGGCCGCCTGCTTCCTGTCTCGCTTCGCCAAGGGCTACCGTTGGGCGCACCTCGACATCGCCGGCACCGCCTGGCGCAGCGGCAAGGACAAGGGCGCTACCGGCCGCCCGGTCCCCCTGCTGACGCAATACCTGCTTTCGCTGGTGTGAGCCCCCGGCGCCCATGACCGAAATCGACTTCGCCTTCAGCGCGCCCGACCGGCTGCGCACCGCTTGCCAGATCGCCGCCCGCCGCCACCAGGCCGGGCACCGGCTGGTGGTGTATTGCCGGGACGCCGGGCGCCTGAATGCCTTCGATCAAATGCTGTGGGCGCTGGACGACATCTCGTTCATTCCGCACGTCCGGATCAACGACCCGCTGGCGGCGGAAACGCCGGTGGTGCTCACCACGTCCGACGTGCCCACGCCGCACCACGAATGGCTGCTCAACCTGGACGATACCTGGCCGCCCATCTACACCCGTTTCCAACGCGTGATCGAAGTCGTGTCCAACGACCCGGCCGATCGCGAAGCAGCGCGGGCGCGTTGGCGGTTCTACCAGGAATGCGGCCATACCATCGTGCGGCACGACGTATCGCGCCACCAGATCCCCTGAGAATGGCGCCCCCGCGCCGGCCCGCCCGCCAGGAAGGCCGCCGATACTGCGCGGGACGCTCCATGGAGTAATGCCATGCCCTCCCCTCTTCCTCCCCCCGACGATGCAGGCATCCCGCTGCTGACCGAAGTCCTCGACATTCCGCTGCCGTCCGGCCAGGAGTCCCGGCCCGCGAACACGCCCGCGGCCACCGAAGCCCCTGCTGCCGCTTCCGGCGTCGCGGCAACCCTTTCGCCCGCCGCCCCCCGGGACGATAGCGAAACCCAAATAGAGGCGCTGCGCTCGGCCATCCTGCAGGACTTGCTGGAACGTATCGATCCGTTGCTCCAGGCGCGCATGCGCACCGCGGTGGAAACCGCTGCCGCCCGCGCCATCGAAGAGATCGCCCGCGGCCTGAAGGAAGAATTGGCCCGTATGGTCGACGAGGCGGTGGAAAAAGAACTGATCCGCCGCGCAGCCATGGAAAGCCGGCCCGCCACCGAGCGCTGACCCGTACCGGGGGACCGCCCCTATCGACCCGGCCGGGCTGGCCGCGCCTACACGGCCGGGCGCGCAATCCACTAAAATCCAAGGTTTACCGTCCGCCGCGCATGCCGCGTGGCCGGCCCGACGTATTCCGGAAACCCGATGACCCAAGCCTCTTCCCAAGCTCACACCGAGACCGACGAACTTCCCAAGAGCTTCGAGCCGGCCGCCATCGAGGCGCGCTGGTATCCGCTATGGGAGCAACGGGGAGACTTCAAAGCCGGAGCCCACGTCCAGGGCCCGCACAACGGCGAAACGTTCGCGATCCAGCTGCCCCCGCCCAACGTGACCGGCACGCTGCATATGGGCCATGCATTCAACCAGACCATCATGGACGGTCTGACGCGCTATCACCGCATGCGCGGCTTCGACACCGTCTGGGTCCCCGGCACGGACCACGCCGGCATTGCTACCCAGATCGTGGTCGAGCGCCAGCTCGATGCTCAGAAAGTCAGCCGCCACGATCTCGGACGCGAAAAATTCGTCGAGAAAGTCTGGGAATGGAAGCAGTACTCGGGCGGCACCATCACCAGCCAGATGCGTCGCCTGGGCACGTCTCCCGACTGGACGCGCGAATACTTCACGATGAACGAAGACATGTCGCGCGGCGTGGCCGAGGTCTTCTCCCGCCTCTACGAGCAAGGCCTCATCTACCGCGGCAAGCGGCTGGTCAACTGGGATCCCAAGCTGCTCACCGCCGTCAGCGACCTGGAAGTGGTCAGCGAAGAAGAAGACGGCCACCTGTGGCACATCCGTTACCCGGTGGAAGGCATGGATACCGCCATCACCGTCGCCACCACGCGCCCGGAAACCATGCTGGGCGACGTCGCCGTCATGGTGCACCCCGAAGACGAGCGCTACCAGGGCCTGATCGGCAAGCAGGTCCGCCTGCCGCTCACCGGCCGGCTGATTCCCGTCATCGCCGACGAATACGTCGACCGGGAATTCGGCACGGGCGCGGTCAAGGTCACGCCGGCCCACGACTTCAACGACTATGCGGTAGGCCAGCGGCACGGCCTGCCCATGATCTCGATCCTGACGCTGGACGGGCGCATCAACGACGAAGCGCCGGCAACCTACCGCGGGCTCGACCGCTTCGAAGCCCGCACGCGCATCGTCGCCGACCTGGAAGCCCAGGGACTGCTGGCCGAGGTCAAGAAACACAAGCTCATGGTACCGCGCGGCGACCGCACCAACGCCATCATCGAACCCATGCTGACCGACCAGTGGTTCGTCGCGATGAGCAAGCCGGCGCCCGAAGGCACCTTCCACCCCGGCAAGTCGATCACCGACGTCGCGCTGGAAGTCGTGGCCGACGGCCGCGTCAAGTTCTATCCCGAGAACTGGACCACTACCTATAACCAGTGGCTCAACAACATCCAGGACTGGTGCATCTCGCGCCAGCTGTGGTGGGGCCACCAGATCCCGGCCTGGTACGCCGACGACGGCCGCATCTTCGTCGCCCGCAACGAGCAGGAAGCGCGGGAGAAGGCCGCCGCCCAGGGCTACACCGGCCCCCTCACGCGCGACCCGGACGTCCTCGACACCTGGTTCTCCTCCGCCCTGGTACCCTTCACGACGCTGGGCTGGCCGGAGCAAACGCCCGACCTGGCACGCTACCTGCCCTCCTCCGTACTGGTCACCGGCTTCGACATCATCTTCTTCTGGATCGCCCGGATGATCATGATGACCACCCACTTCACGGGCCAGGTCCCGTTCAGGCACGTCTACGTGCATGGCCTGATCCGCGACGCCGAAGGCCAGAAGATGAGCAAGTCCAAGGGCAACACCCTGGACCCCGTGGACCTGATCGACGGCATCGCGCTGGACGGCCTGCTCGCCAAGCGCACCTCCGGCCTGATGAACCCCAAGCAGGCCGACAGCATCGCCAAGAAGACCCGCAAGGAATTCCCCGACGGCATCCCGGCCTTCGGCGCCGACGCCCTGCGCTTTACCATGGCGGCCTACGCCACGCTGGGCCGCAACATCAACTTCGATCTCAAGCGCTGCGAGGGCTACCGCAACTTCTGCAACAAGCTCTGGAACGCCACGCGCTTCGTGCTGATGAATGTCGAAGGCAAGGATTGCGGCCTGGACGAGTCGGCGCAGGTGGAACTGTCGGTGTTCGACCAGTGGATCGTCAGCCAGCTCCAGCGCACCGAAGCCGAGGTTGCCAAGGGTTTCGAAGACTATCGATTCGACAAGATCGCCAGCGCCATCTACCGCTTCGTCTGGGACGAATACTGCGACTGGTACGTCGAGCTGGCCAAGGTCCAGCTGCAACAAGGCACCGAGGCGCAACAGCGCGGTACGCGCCGCACCCTGATCCGGGTGCTGGAAACCGTGCTGCGGCTCGCTCACCCCATCATCCCCTTCATTACCGAGGAACTGTGGCAGAAGGTGTCGGTGGTGGCAGGCAAACGCCGCGGCGACGAATCCACCAGCGTGGGCGTGCAGGCCTATCCGAGCACTCAGCCGGAAAAAGTCGACGAAGCGGCCGAGGCAGCCATGGCCGAATTCAAAGCCCAGGTGGACGCCGTGCGCGCGCTGCGCGGTGAAATGAACATACCGCCCTCGCAGAAGGCTCCGCTCAATGCCACCGGCAACCGGGCGACGCTGGAGCGCAACGCCCCCTACCTGGCCGCGCTCGCCCGCCTGTCCGAGGTCAAGGTGGTCGATGCGCTGCCTGACGTGCTGGGCGCGCCGGTGCAGGTCGTGGGCGAGGCCCGCCTCATGCTTCACGTCGAGATCGACGTGGCAGCGGAACAGCAGCGCCTGGACAAGGAAATCGCCCGCCTAGAAAGCGAAATCGCCAAAGCCAGCGGCAAGCTGAACAACCCGAGCTTCGTCGAACGCGCGCCGGCGGCGGTGGTGGAGCAGGAACGGAGCCGCATCGCGCAGTTCCAGGCGACGCTGGACAAGGTACGCGAACAACGGAAAAGATTGTCGCCGCCCGCCGCGCACTGACGCGCCGGCCTCAGGGCCGTGCTGGCTGACGCGGGTCGGGTACCGCGGCATTGCGGTGAGGGGGAGCGGAGCGATGATGACCACCGGCTTGATGCCGAATTCTCGGATTTCGGTACGCCACCTGCGCAGTTTCGTGATGGTGGCGCGCCAGGGCAGCCTGACCAAGGCTTCCAAGGCGCTGTTCGTCACCCAATCGGCGCTTAGCCTGACCATCCATCACCTCGAGGAAGACCTGGGCGTCAAGCTGTTCGACCGCACGACCCGGCGAATAGAGCTGACCACTGCCGGCGAGGAATTCCTGGACTCGGCCGAGCGGCTGATCCGGGACTTCGACTCTACCTTGCGCAGTATGCGGGCGCTGGGGCAGCGCAAGCGCGGGTCGGTCGGCGTGGCGGTAGTGCCTTCGGTAATGGCCTCGCTGCTGCCCGACAGCGCCGCCCGCTACATTGCCGAGTTTCCCGGCATCGACGTCAGGTTGTGGGAAGACACGGCGCGCAATATTCAGATGCACGTCTTGCGCGGCCGCATCGATTTCGGCATTTCCAGCCTGTGGTTCCCGAATACCGACCTGGCATTCGAACCCATGTTCGACGACCATTACGGCGTAGTCGTCGCCCCCGGTCATCCTTTTGCTGCCCGCAAGGGCCACATCGAATGGATGGAACTCGAGCCCATGCAGCTGGTGGGATACAGCGTCGACCTGGAGACCCAGAACCAGCTCGCTTACCTGCCTGGCATTGTCGACCATTTGCGCGCGCCGCGTTATCAGGCCTCGAACGCCGCCGCGATCGCCACGCTGGTACGCACGGGGCTGGGCATCTCGGTCATGTCGGCGCTGTCGGCCAGGCGGCCGCCGCTGCATCGGCTGACCTTCAAACCCCTGCACAGCCCCGGCTGCGTGCGCACGGTCGGCGTGCTGTACCGGAACGAAAAATCACTATCGCCCGCTGCGGCGGAACTGCTCAAGGAAATCCGCCGTGACCTGCCGAAACTGGCCCGCCTACCCGGTATCCGCGTCCACTGACGCGCCGATCGGGCCAGCATGATATTGACGGCCTTGGCCGGCGAGCAGTGCAGCGGCTTCTCCATTTCCTCATCACGGCCGGCACCTTCCCCAGGTTCATGGAAGTTCCCCGTTCGCACGTGGTTCCGGATACCAGGCCGGCTTGCGTTTTTCGCGGAAGGCTGCGCGGCCTTCTACACCGTCGGCGCCATCGCGCATCGCGACGAACGCCTGCTGCAATTCCAAGGCCAGCTCCTTACTGTACGGACGGCCTTCTAGGGTCCGGCATAGCGACTTCATCTCGGCCTGTGCGCTGGGCGCGCCCAGCAGCAGGCCGTCCAGGATCAGATCCAGGACGTCTTCCCGCGTCGCCTCGTCGCAGAGTTCGTGTGCCACCCCCAAGCGCAGTGCGATATCGGCAGAGAACCGCTCGCCCGTCAGCCCGTAGCGGCGCAACGGGCGCGCACCCATCATGCGCAGGAAAAACGGCGTCATCGGAGCGGCTGCAAAACCGAGCCTGACTTCGGGAATGGCAAAGAACGCGTCGCGCTGCGCCAGCAGCACGTCGCAGCATCCAGCGAGCGCCAGCCCGCCCCCCAGGCAGGCGCCTTGCACCACGCTTACCGTGGGCTTGGGCAGCCCGTCGATCAGGCGACAGACTTCATCCAGGCTTGGGCCTGCCCCCGGGTCATGCGAGCCGGGCCCCAGGTCTGCGCCGGTACAAAAATGCCTGCCCGCGCCGCGCAGTACCACCACGCGCACCTCCGCCGCACGGCGCCATGCCTGCACCCGGTCGGCGACCGCCGCCAGCATCCCGCCGTTGAAAGGATTGCCTTTGTCGGGCCGGTTGAGCACCAGCGTGGCAACGCCACGCCGGTCCACATCCCCAATAATCGTGGTGCTGTCCATGCACGCCCTCCCCGGCTCAGTCCAGCCTGACGTTGACGCGCCGGGCACGCGCGGCCCACACGGCGCGATCCTGCTGCAGGAAATCTGCAAACGCCTGGGGTCCCAGGTCGAGCAGGTCGAGGCCGACGCCCGTCACGTACTTCTGGTCGAACTCCGGCGTCGAGATGATGCGATGGGTATCGGCGGCGATCTTGTCGATAACCGCGCGCGGCGTACCGGCTGGCGCAACGAATCCGAACCAGGTCCGCGTTTCGAACGGAATGCCCTGCTCGCGAAAGGTGGGAACATCGGGCAGCACCTTGGAACGCGTCGCGCCTGCATACGCCAGCGCCTTGAGCTTGCCTGAGCGGATCAGATTCAGCACTGGGGATACCGACGACAATGCGACGTGGATCTGCCCGCTCAAGACTGCCGGCACCACATCGGCAATGCCTTTATAGGGAATGTGGTTGAGCTGGATGCCGGCAAGCGCGCTCAGCTCCTCGGTCGTCAGATGCGTGGAACTACCTGGCCCGAAGGTGCCGTAGGTAATCTCTCCGGGACGGTCTTTCGCGGCGGCAAGGAATTCTGCCAGCGTTGCACCCTTCAACGCCGGGCCCGCGACGAATACCGTGGCGCCGGATACGATGTTGATGACCGGCGCAAAGTCCTTGACCGGATCGTAAGGCAGCTTGCTGAACAGATACTGGTTGGAGGACAGCGACGGATCGTTCGCCATCAATAGCGTATAGCCATCCGGCGCCGCTTTCGCCACGGCTTCCGAGCCGATGATCGTGCTGGCGCCCGGCTTGTTCTCCACCACGACGGGCTGGCCCCACGTCTTGCTCAGGTCAGAAGCAATTCCACGAGCGATCAGGTCGGCCACTCCCCCGGCGGAAAACGGCACGACGATGCGGACCAGCTTGCTCGGAAACTCCTGGGCGGCTGCGGCCGTGGCCGCGCAGGCCAATAGAAGACCGGCGCACAGCGCGGCCACGCCGGCCATCCGGCGGCCAGCCGGGCCCGTACGCGCCGCGGCACGATGCGTGAACGATGTCATGATGCTCTCCTCCTCGGTGGCTGGACGCCGCGTTCAATCGAGCTTCACATTGACGCGGCGCACGCGCTCGGCCCAGCGCGCCCTGTCCTGCTTCAGGAACGTGGCGAACGCATCGGGTCCTTGATTGATGGGTTCGAGACCGACGCCCGACACGTACTTCTGGTCGAATTCTGGCGTTTCGATGATGCGAAGGGTGTCGGCGGCTATCTTGTCGACTACCGGCCTGGGTGTGCCCGCAGGTACCGCGAAGCCAAACCAAGCCCGCGTCTCGAAAGGCAGTCCCTGCTCGGCGAAGGTCGGTACATCGGGCATCACCGGCGACCGGGTCGGATTGGCGTAGGCCAGCGCCTTGAGCTTGCCGCCGCGGATCGCCCCGAGCACGGGCGAGACGGCCGACAGCGCGACGTCGATCTGTCCGCTCATCACCGCCGGCACGACGTCGGCGATGCCCTTGTAGGGAATATGATTGAGCCGGATGCCGGCAAGCGCGCTGAATTCCTCGGTCGACAAATGCGTGGCGCTGCCCAGCCCGAAGCTGCCATAGGTTCTCTTGCCCGGGTCCGCCTTGGCCGATGCGATGAAGGCCTGTAGCGTGTCTGCCTTCAACGACGGCGCCGCCACCAGGACGGTAATACTCGCCGCAATATTGACCACTGGCGTGAAATCACGCACCGGATCGTAGGGAAGGCGGGAATAAAGATACTGGTTGGACGACAGCGACGGATCGTTGGCCATCAGGATGGTGTAGCCGTCGGCGGGCGACTTGGCCACGAACTCGGTGCCTATGATGGTATTGGCCCCCGGCTTGTTTTCGACCACGACGGGTTGCGCCCAGGTCTTGCCCAGTTCGCTGGCAATACCGCGCGCCATGACGTCCGTCACGCCCCCGGCCGAGAATGGCACGACGATGCGCACCATTCTGTTCGGGAAGTCCTGCGCGGCGGCCACCGCCGACACGCAACTCACTATGGTTCCCGCCATGGCGGGGACGAGCCTGGTCGGTATTCGCATAATCGTCTTGCTCCCGGACATGCTCCGTTCTGGCGGGCAAACGCCCGTCAGGCGGGCTTGCTGCCGGCCTTGAGCTTGAACGGCTCGTGCGCAGGTTTGTATGACTTCTCATCGAGGAACTGGTGCAGGCCGGCGTTGTAGGAGTCCTCCTTGTCGCCGACCTTGATCGCCTTGGTTTTCTCGATCAGGTAATCAAAAGCCTGCACGGTATCCATACCGACCACGGTGCGCATGGCCTGCTTGGTGCCGCGCAGTGCGTTGGGGCTCTTGCTCATGAGCTTGGAGGCCAGGGACTCGACGGCGCCCAGCAGCTTCTCCTGGGGAACCGAGAAGTTGATCAGCCCGATGCGCGCAGCCTCGATGCCGTCGAACGGGTCACCCAGGCAAGCGTGATAAAGCGCATGGCGGGGCAAGATTGCGTCGGCGACCACCTTGGCGACAAGCGAGCCGGGCAAGATGCCCCAGTTGATCTCGGAAAGCGAAAAGGTCGCGTTATCGGCCGCGATTGCGAAATCGCAACCGCACAGCTGCATGAACGCACCACCTACGCAGTAGCCCTCGACCATGGCGATGGTCGGCTTGTCATAGCTGAAAAGCCGCTCCCAGCGCCAGCGGTTGGCAACCAGGCGGCTGCGCTTGCGCTCGCCCGGGTTGTTGTCGAGGTCCCGAAAGAACGTTTTCAGGTCTTGCCCCGCGCTGAAATTGCCGCCCATGCCGCCCACGACCACGACCTTGACGTCCGGATCGAACTCCAGGCGGGCCAGCGCGTCGTCCATGTCGTCGTGCAAGGCGGGACTCATGGCGTTGCGCTTCTCAGGCCGGTTCAGCATGGCGAATCCAATGCCGTCGCGGATTTCCACTTTTACGTTTTCGTACTGATACTTGGAGGCTGTCATGGCTGGGTCCTATGGAGATGCGTTGCGGGGGTGGCGGGACGAGGCCGCCCGGCGGACCGGAGTCCGCCGGCAGGCCGGAAAGTCTCAATGGCGGGCGTCGCCCTTGAGGATGACGAGTGCGTCGAGCGCGACAGCGCCTTGGCCCTCAGGCAGTACCACAAAGGGATTGATATCAATGGAAGCCAGGGCGTCGCCCAGCTCCATAGCAACGCGGCCCAGGGCGACCAGCGCCTGCACCACGGCCTCGATGTCGCCCGGCGGTGCGCCGCGGTACCCGGACAGCAACTGGCCGACGCGGGTGGACTGAAGCATGTCGCGGGCCTTGGCAGCCGTGACAGGCGGCGCGGCAAACGCGACGTCCTTGATCAGTTCGAGCATGACACCGCCGCAACCTGCCATCACGACCAGGCCCATTTCCGGATCGCGATGCAAACCCAGCACCAGCTCGACACCGCCACCCACGTGCTGTGCGACCAGCACGCCGTCGATGACGACGGACCGGCCAGGCCGCGACACGTCGATACCTGGATCTGCGGCCCCAACCGACGCGGCGTCGGCCGACACGGCGAAACCGTGCCGCCGTAGATTGGCAAAAATCCTGTCGTACGCGCTACGGACCTCGTCGGCCGACCGCAGGTTCACGAAGACTCCGCCGACGTCGGACTTGTGCGGAATATCGGCCGACGCAATCTTGAGCACGACGGGATAGCCGAGCGCCTCCGCAGCCGCCACGGCTTGGTCGCCGGAAGCGACTATCGTTTCTCGTGGAGCATGAATCCCATAAGCCTGCAGCAGTTGCTTGGATTGCGCCTCGTTGAGTACGCTCGATCGGAAGGCGTCTTCCTGCAAGCGCCGCACAGCGTCGCTTGCATCGGCTGACGGCATGCCGGCATAAGGCCGGGAAGCCTGCGCGAGGCGCTGCTGTTCGTCAGATCGGATCGCCTTGGCGATTGTCCGCAAGGCCTTGTCGGGCTCGTTCAGAAAAGACAGGCGCGGCAACTGGGCTTTGAGGTCGCGGCTATAGTCGCTGCGGCTGTGCGTGGCAAAGGACACGAACGCGATCGGCTTTTTCGCGCGCGTCGCCACGTACTCGTGCACGCGCCGAATGTACTGCACGGTTCGGTCCTTGCCCGGCACGCGAGGCAGTTCTTCCTGCACCAGCAACATATCGATGCCAGGGTCGTCGTCGAGCGCTTCGATACAGGCGAGATAAACCTCTTCGCTGGTCAACACGCCGAAGCCGCCGTCCAAGGGATTGGACACTTTCGCGCCAACCGTGAACAGCGACTCCAGACGCGCCGTGGTGGCCGGCGCCAAGGCCTCGAAATGCAGGCCATACTTGTCTGCGGCATCGAGCAGCAAGCCACGATAGGCGCCCGACAGGGTAATCGCGCCTATCCGGCGGCCGGCCGGTACCGGCGTATAAAGCAGCAGCTCCACCAGTTCGACGGCATCGTCGGTAGTCTCGGCGCGCATCACGCCCCATTCTCCCGCAATGGCATCGAACACCTCGGTGCTGCCGGCCAACGACCCGGTATGCGCCATCACCGCCTGCTGGCCTGCATCGGATCGCCCGATCTTCAACACGATGACGGGCTTGCTTGCCTGCCGCGCCAGCAGGCAGGCCTCCTTGAAACGCTCGACATCGGCAATGCCCTCGACGTAGGCCACGATGACCTTCACCTCGGGATCGCCCGCCAGATAGGCGATGTAGTCCGGCGTAGACAATGCGGCCTCGTTGCCCGTGCACAGCACATAACCAGGCGTAATGCCGCGCTCCAGGAACACCACGTTCAGGTGGATCAGCACCCCGCCACTCTGGCCGACCAGGGCCACTGGCCCGGGCGTGACAGACTGGACCAGGTCATTGGTCAGCGTAGCGAAACGGCTTTTGCCGATCAGGTTGCCCATCACGTTGGGGCCCGCCACGGCGACACCCGTCTGCGCGGCGATTTCCTCGAGCTCGCGCCGGCGTACCACGCCTTCGCCGTCGCCATCCTCGCCAAAGCCCGCGGCAAAGATCATTGCGCTGCGCGCCCCCGCCGCCGCGCCGTCGCGCACCGCGCCCACCGCGGCCTGCGCCGGCACCAGCACGGCCAGATGGTCCGGCGGCTCGGGCAACGACGCAAAATCCGGGTAGCAGGGCCGACCGAAAATCTCGTTGCGCCGCGGATTGATGAAATAGACGTTTCCTTCGTAACCGGCAAGGCCCAGGCTGCGCCATACTTTGGCGGACCAGGCCCCAGGGCGATCGGTCGCCCCCACCAGCACGACATTGCGCGGCGTGGCCAGCGCGGCCACCTTCGCCTTCGCGGCTTCGAAATCGATAGTCATCGCTCTGCTTGTCTCCGGCTTTTCTTATGGGCGAGGAGCGGAACGGTTTACAGGACACGTTCCATTCGCCCTTGAATTGCCGAAGATGGTAGGCGACGCCTAACCCTGCATCAATCAAGTAAATACGTACGATTGATGAGTAAAAACGAACGTTTGGAGTTCGCGCAACGGATCGCGCCGCGGGCCGACGAACGGTTTGCGACGGGAGAACGACGGGAGGGGATAAGCGGCACGGCGCCGGGGCGCCTGGCCCAGGATAAGCCCGAACGGCCTAGCGGGAAAGAAATTCGCGGCACAGGCCGTGCCGCGAATCAAGCGATCAACGCCGCTTCATATAGTGCACGAACACTTCGCCGTCATCGCTCTGTGTCTGTGCCAGCAGCTCGTTTCCGGTCTGCTTCGCAAAAGCCTGGAAATCACGTACCGACCCCTTGTCGGTGGCGACGACTTTCAGGACCTGGCCGCTGGTCAGCGTGGCCAGCGCCTTTTTCGCTCGGAGAATGGGGAGGGGACATTTGAGTCCCTTGGCGTCCACTTCCAGATCGAAGGCAACAGATTCGGTACTCATGATGCTTCCTTCCATGCGCCTTGCTTAAAGACGGCCTTCGACCCAGCCTTGCACGCCGGCCAGCGCCTGCGGCAGGCCGGCCGGATCGGAGCCGCCGGCCATGGCCATATCGGGCCGGCCGCCGCCCTTGCCGCCCACTTGCTGAGCCACGAAATTGACCAGTTCACCGGCCTTGACCTTGCCCGATACATCGGCGGTGACGCCGGCCACCAGGCTTACCTTGCCGCCATCGACGGCAGCCAGCACG
Source organism: Pigmentiphaga sp. (assembly GCF_033795525.1). Taxonomy (GTDB): domain Bacteria; phylum Pseudomonadota; class Gammaproteobacteria; order Burkholderiales; family Burkholderiaceae_B; genus Pigmentiphaga. The sequence goes on along the minus strand of NZ_JARYGM010000008.1, from coordinate 96,876 downwards.
ATCGCCGCCGACTTCAGTTTGTTCTTGAGCTGATCGACGGTTTCGCGCAGCGACTTCGGATCCACGCCATCCAGGGTCGCAGCCAGGACCTTGACGCCCTTGACCTCCAGCGCCGAGGCCGCCAGATCGTTACCCGCGCTGCTGGCCAGCTTGCTCTTGAGCTGGGCGATTTCCTTCTCCAGGCTCTTGAGCTGGTCCTGTACCTGGGCGATGCGTCCGGGCAGGTCGCCGGGCTGGACCTTGAGCGCTCCTGCGGCCGCGGCCAGCGTGGCGTTGAGATTCTGCAGGTAAGCCAGGGCGTTGTCGCCGGTAATGGCCTCGACGCGCCGTATCCCCGCCGCGACGCCGCCTTCCGCAACGATCTTGAACAAGCCGATATCGCCGGTGCGGGAGACATGCGTGCCCCCGCACAGCTCGCGCGAGAAGCCGATGTCCAGCACCCGGACCTCGTCGCCGTATTTCTCGCCGAACAGCGCCATCGCACCGCCCTTGACGGCGTCGTCATAAGCCATCAACTGCGCCTGCACCGGCGTATTGGCCAGCACTTCGCGATTGACAATGGCTTCCACCTGTGCGATCTGCTCGGCGGTCATGGGCGCGTCGTGCGCGAAGTCGAAACGGGTCTTGTCCGGATCGACCAGCGAGCCCTTCTGCTGCACGTGCTCGCCCAGCACTTGGCGCAGCGCCTTGTGCATCAGGTGGGTTGCGGAATGGTTGCGCATGGTGCGCGCCCGGCGCACCTCGTCGACCTGCGCATCGACCGTATCGCCCACCGCCAGCGAACCGGACGCGAGCTTGCCATGATGGCCGAAGACGTCAGCCTGGATCTTCTGGGTGTCCTCGACGTCGAAACGCACGCTGCCATGCACCAGCACGCCGGCATCGCCCACCTGCCCGCCCGACTCGGCATAGAAAGGCGTACGGTCGAGCACCACGACGGCGGACTGGCCGGCCTCGATACGCGGCACCGACACGCCGTCCACGTACAGCGCCGTCACCTTGCCCTGCGCTGCCAGATGCGTATAGCCCTCGAACACCGTCTTGGCCCCATCGTAGGACAGGCCGGCGGCCATCTTGAACTTGCCGGCGGCGCGGGCCTGCTCGCGCTGGCGCGTCATGGCGGCCTCGAAACCTTCCATGTCGACTTCGACGTTGCGCTCGCGGCAGATGTCGGCCGTGAGGTCCACCGGGAAGCCATAGGTGTCGTACAGGTTGAACAGCGTGTCGCCATCCAGCGCGGCGCCCGGCTTGAGCGCGGCCAGCGCGTTGTCCAGGATCTTCATCCCGTGTTCCAGGGTTTCGCCGAAGCGCTCTTCTTCCTGGCGCAGCACCTGCTCCACGCGTGCCTGGGCCTTGGCCAGCTCGGGATAGGCTTCGCCCATCTCGGCCACGAGGTCCTTCACCAGGCGGTGGAAGAAGGGCTTGGTCTGCCCCAGCTTGTAGCCGTGACGCAGCGCGCGGCGGATGATACGGCGCAGCACGTAGCCGCGGCCCTCGTTGCCCGGAATGACGCCGTCCACCACCAGGAACGAGCAGGCACGGATGTGATCGGCGATCACCTTGAGCGAATTGTCCGCCAGGTCGGTACAGCCGGTTTCGCGCGCCGCCGCCTTGATCAGGTTCTGGAACAGGTCGATTTCATAGTTGGAGTGCACGTGCTGCAGCACGGCGGCGATGCGCTCGAGCCCCATGCCCGTGTCCACGCAAGGCTTGGGCAGCGGCGTCATGTTGCCCGCCGCGTCGCGGTCGAACTGCATGAACACCAGGTTCCAGATCTCGATGTAGCGGTCGCCGTCGGCCTCGGGCGATCCCGGGGGACCGCCCCAGATTTCCGGGCCGTGGTCGTAGAAAATTTCCGAACACGGGCCGCAGGGGCCGGTATCGGCCATCTGCCAGAAATTGTCCGAGGCGTAGCGGGCGCCCTTGTTGTCGCCGATGCGCACGATGCGCTCCACCGGCACGCCGATCTCGTTCTGCCAGATGCCGTAGGCCTCGTCGTCTTCCTGATAGACCGTGACCCAGAGCTTTTCCTTGGGCAGCTTGTAGACCGTGGTCAGCAGTTCCCAGGCGTAGTGGATGGCTTCGCGCTTGAAGTAGTCGCCGAAGCTGAAATTGCCCAGCATCTCGAAGAACGTATGGTGCCGGGCGGTATAGCCGACGTTCTCGAGATCGTTGTGCTTGCCCCCCGCGCGCACGCTGCGCTGGGACGAGGTGGCGCGCTTGTAGGGCCGGACCTCGTTGCCCAGGAACACGTCCTTGAACTGCACCATGCCCGAATTGGTAAAGAGCAGGGTCGGGTCGTTGGCGGGCACCAGCGACGAGGACGGCACCACGGTGTGGCCCTTGGACTCGAAAAACTGAAGGAATTTCTGACGGATCTCGGCGGATTTCATCGCTGCACGCAGTAGGGGGATGAATCGCCAGCAGCGCCCGTTTGCATCCCCGGATAAATATCGAATCCTCAATTATAGAGGGACGCGGGCACGAAAGCGCGCCTCCGGCCCGGCGCCGGAAAACGGGCGTATCCGTGTAGCCCGGACGTTCGAGGGCCGGGAGCCCGCTCTGGCCCCCTGCCCGCCCCGCCTGGCGCAGTGGGCTAGCGGTCGGCCAGCGCCTTCTTGATCTTCTGGTCGGTCTTGTACTGGCTCAACCCGTACACGGACCAGATCGCGGCGGGAATCCAGCCGATAAGGGTGATCTGGAGGATCAGGCAGAAGATGCCGGCGAAGGGGCGACCGATGGTGAAAAACTGAAGCCAGGGGAGCAGGAGAGCAAGGAGAAGACGCATAGCCGGTCTGGAATCACATAGGCCGGCCATTTTAGCCGCGAAGCTGCGAAAAGAAACCGGCTGGCACCCCCGACTACGTACGTAAAGCCCCTCATATCGAAACGATCCATGGGCCCGTTAGATCGGATGCCCTCGACATATTGGCCGGCCACTGCGCGCGGGCAGTACCACATCGGGGTGACAACCTTTCCACGAACACCGGACGCCCTGCATGAATTCAACCCCCGAACGCACCTCCCTCAGCACCCTAGGCTGCATCATCCGCGCCCTCCCGCTGACCGCGCTGCTCACCGCCTGCGGCGGCGGCGATGATGGCGGCTCCGCAGGCCCTGGGCCAACGCCCACTCCCCCGTCGGAAATCGACCAGCCCATTACCGAAATGCCTACGTCCAGCTACACCGGCGACAAGCTTGCCGCCTTCATCCGCCTGAATGAAGCACGCCTGGCGGCAGGTGTGAGCGCCGTGGAACAGAACGCCCAGCTGGATGCGGCGGCGCAGGCGCATGCGACTTATCAGGTTAGGAACTATGTGACGGGCCACGGAGAGGACCCCGATAAGCCGTGGTTTACGGGGCAAGATCCCTTATCGCGAGCCCTCGTTCAGGGTTACACAGACACTCCTGTCGTCGAAATAATCAGCTACGATCCTCCCGGAGTCGAGGCCATCGAGTCATTTCTTTCGTCGGTCTATCACCTCCACGGACTTTTGGACCCCCGAGCCAACCAGATCGGCATAGGGGTCGACCGTACCACGACGCCGGGCCCGCTTTCCAGCACCAGCATCACGCTGGGCACGACTGCAAACGGACTACTGGCTACGGGGCCGCTATGGCATTGGCCGACAGGCGACCAGCAGGACGTCAACCCACGTTTCGCACCCGCTAGAGAATCGCCTAACCCTGCCCCCGACCTCGAGATTGCTGGAACGCCCATCATGCTGTGCGGAGCGCTAGACAACTACGCGATGCTCAAGATTTCCAAAGCAGCGCTTCAAGAAGAAGGCAGCGCGACCACAGTGCCCATCCGGTTGCTGGTGAGTTCGGCGTTACAGGCGCAAGACGGCGTTGAGGCAGACGTCGTGGAGGACGCGAACTTAACCCCGGCATCGATTTATCAAGGTTGCGTCTTCTTGCTTCCTACCATCCCACTAGAGTTTGGCAAAACCTACGAGGTACAGATCAGCGCCACCCAGGCCGGGGAACCAGTGAATGCTACATGGCAGTTCAGGACACGGCACCCCAGTTAGACTGCGTTTATTCGAACAGGCGTTTATCCGGGCATTTCGTAATAACAGGATGAAGAAAAACGACCATTCTGGAAGAAATAGCCCGAGTAGCCGTTATCCACGACCTGTAAACGCCAGTTCTGATTAGAAAAGGCGCCATGACCCATGCTGTAGTTTTCCCATGTAAATGTCGCATGCGCCTCGACGGTTCCAGAGAAACCGGCTTGGCAATAGGCATCACTTACAGAAATTGCCGAGCTCGTGATATCTATCACGAGGTTCGCCCCTACCGAAGAGCCGGCACTTACTACGCATTCAGTAGTCGTAGGGGCCAGCGTGCACAAGCGGTACCAGTTATTTTTCCCGGCATTATGGGCCTGAATTTCCGCCCCTGAATTACGCACAACAACTCGCAGGGTTCCGGGAAGTTCGTCCCAGCCACTCCTTCGGTCCCGGAGCTGCCGAAAATATAGTTCGGCACCATTCATCCTATTGAGTAGCTCTTGCACAGTAAGAGGTGGCATAGGCGTAATAGGGCGAGGATCGACAGGGGCCGACGGTATAGGGGGAGCATCCGGCATAACCTTCTCAGCCACGCCCGTTATAAGCGTCGAATCCGCCCATGCCCCCCTAGTTTGCGGGGCGGCCAGTTGGGCGTGGGCCTGCAGGGTCACAGCCAGGCATCCGCCTGCTGCCCAGGCAAGTTTTCTCATTGACGTCCTCCTTCAGTATTTGCAATAAATCTGGGCGATCGCCCTGGCCTGACCGCCAAGCACCGTGCCGTCGTAATCCAGCAGCTGGACTTGCCACGCCGCGCCGGCATCGACAGCCTTGCGCGTAAAGGACGAGGCCTTGGATGATTCGATCTGGGGCAACAGGTAGATGAGCGGTGTGCCCGTGGCGGTGCCCAGTTGTCCACATGCTGGCTTGGGCACCATGTCGCCCGAAGCAACGATCTGGCTGCCGACCATGACGTAGCTGGAGAGCAGGTCGTCCGCGCGCATCCAGACGCCCAATCGGCACACCAGTCCGGTTCCGCTGCCGGAGTCCGTGGCGAAGGCACCGTTGGGCGCGCAGGCGGTACCGGCAGCGGCCAGGGCAGCCAGTTCCCGCCAGGCGCCGCCCGCGCATACCAGCAGGCCGCCGGCCGCAGTGCGGGCGAATTCGGCGTTCACGCCTGCGGCGGCGGATATGCGCTGAACACAGGGGCTGTTGGCCACCGATACTTCCCTGATGCCTAACCGGTCGGCGGAAATGCTGGCATGGCCGACGAGATCCCGGCCGGCTACGGTGAGCGCCAGCCCCTCGCCCGTAGCCACGATCATTTGTCCTGCAGCCACGCGTATGGTGGGCTGGGCATCGGCACTGTCGAAAATCGTTCCGCGGTCGGTGGCAAGCCCCAACGCGCCCTTGATGCGCTGGCTGGCGATTACCCCCGATACGGGATCGATCTGCACCACACTGCCGTTGTCTGCGCGGAACAGCCCGGTCTTGGCCTCCAGCGCCCCGGCGCACTGAACGCTCAGCACCCCTGTATTGACGGCGGACACGCAGTCTCCGCCGGCGCCGCGCAACGCCAGGGAGTCATGAAACGTGACGGCGCCGGCGACGTCCAGCCCGCCCTGGAGGTCGGGATTGCGGCTATCCCGCATGCGGACGAACTGGTGGAACAGGGTAGTGTCGAGGCTGGCCAGGGCGCCGACGATACCCGCCGTGGCGCCGAGGGGGTTGGGCACGGCATAGGTGGGGCCTCGCACGAGCGAGGGCTGGTTGATATAGGCCGCACCCCCGAATCCGCCGCTCGCCATGATGACCTTGGCCAGGAGATCGGAATTCGGTTCGGGCGATCCCGGTGTACGCAATGGCGTAGTGGTATGGGCCAGCGCGTCCATCCTGCAACCCGCGCCGGGGCAGGTGCCACTGCGGTCGATGCGGACGGCCACGGTCTGGTTGAAGGGGGTGCGGTCGGGGAAAGAGGCCGGCAGCATGCCGGCCGCCCGCAGTTCGCTCAAGGTGGGGGCGAGCGCGTTTGCAACGCCTGCTACGCCATCGCCTTTTGCCAAGGCGTCATAGTGCTCGACCAGGTAGCCATCCAGCGCTCCCTTGACCGCCAGCAGGTAAGTGCCGGTTGCCTCCGCCGCCGCGTCGTCCACCTCCTGCATCAGCCGCCCGGCAGCCAGCACGGTGAGGATCATCACGATGCTGCCGGCGATCGCCAGTTCGATCAGCGTCAGGCCGCGCTGTGACGTCGCCATGCCGAAGCGGGCGAGCCGGATAGTCAGCCGGGGCATTTCAGCCTCTAGCGCGCGGTAAAGGAAAAGGCGTTCGTGTCGCCGCTGGTACACGCGCCGTCGGCGCCGACCGCGTTGTAGACCCCGGCTGCGCCGCCGGTACCGGGCTGCTTGACCGTCACACCGTTGATGACGATGCGTTCGGACACCCGCTGCATGACGGCCGCCAGGGAGGGACATGCCGCCTCGTTGACCTTGTCCAGCGTCAGGCCGAACGCGTCGCCCGCCGAAGTAATCGTGTCGGCCGCCAGGGAAATGCGTCCGTCGGTGGCACCGAGGCCGTGGCGCACCGTCGCGGCCAAGCCGGTCCCGGCCACCGTAATCACGCTGCTGCTGCGCAACGCGTTCGCCAGCTGGGCGATGCCGATTCCCGCATAGGGCGTGTTGCCGAGGCCCTGGCCGGTGACTTTCGTGCGGGCGATGAAGCGCTGCAGTTCCTGGGCGACGGTCGGAACCTTGTTCTCGATGATGTAGCCATTGATGGCAGGGATGCCGACGATGGCGGCAATCAAGACGATCGCAGCGACGATGGCGACCTCGACCAGGGTGAAGCCATTCTGTCGGCCGGGACGGACATGGGACAGGCGGGACATGCGCAATACCTCATCGGCTAGAGTAGTAGTTGATCAGGGCGGCCCGCATCTCGTGGACGACGCCGAGATGCCAGAACACGATGGCCAGTGCCACACCCACGGAGGTCAGCAGCAACGCCCACCGGGCTGCGGTCGCCTTCTTTGCGACCTGGCGCAACGATCGCCCTTCCAGGCGCACGCGCGTTTGCTGCAAGGCGTTGTCCATGCCCCGCGCGGCGGTCAGGTCGGTGAGAAACCACAAGGTTTCCGGCTCGATGATCCCCGTGTCGAACGTAGCGCTGCCGACTCGGCCATCGTCGATGTTGGCGATCATCTGTTCGAGGTGCCAACGGCGCCACGGGCTGGCGCCGTCCACCTGTAGATCCAGTGCCTCGCGCAAAGCCGTGGTGACATTGCCCCGCTTCTTGACCATGGTCGCCAGCGAAGCGAGGAACCGTATGCCTTGCAGGTCGCGATAAAGACGCCAGATAAAGCATCGGTCCAGTACTCGGCGCATCCGTCCGGTCAAGTTCGGCATGGACCATGCCACGAAATAAATGGCCAGCGCGAGCAACATCGTCGCGATGAACAAGTGCCCTTGAATGAACTCTGCGAAGGCATAGAGCCTGCGGGTCAGGATGCCCGCGAACTCGTCGGGCACCATGCCGAATGCCCGCTTCAACCGCGGCACGGTGAACAACGGAACGGCGACAATCATCGCAAACGTGACCAGTACCGCAGCCAAGGCGACCGCGAGGGTTCCGGCCAGCGTCTGGCGCGTTTCGTCCACCAGCCGGGTGACCGCGGCGACATCGCGCAGCATCTGCTCCAGCGCCCCGGCTCCGCCTCGCTGGGCCATCCTTATCAGGACCAGGTCGTCGGCAGGCAGGGTCGACCGGAAGGTTTCATAGAGGTCGCCGCCCCCCTCCTGATAGCGGCCGGCCCAATAAGCCGCCAGCACGCCGCGAGGATGGGTCCCGTACCGCCTGGCATCGTCGAGGAAGATGTCCCGCAGTGTCTTGCGCCCGCTACTGGCCTCCATGACGTCGGCAAGGTAGTCGTAGTAGTCGGCGCGCCCCGGCCTGAACCGCCAGGCCGCCCACGATACCCGCAGGACTTCGGCAAGCCGGTTCATGCCCGCCCGCTCCCGGTACGGGGTGCCCGCCTGCCATCCACCAGCGCCGGAACACGTCCCGAAGCAAGGCGGCGCGGGCGTCTCTTGCCGGCCTGGGCCAGCTTCCGGTTACGCAGCTGCACCGTTTCGAAGCTGACGAACCTGGGCTCGATATCCCGCGGATCGATCCACCCCTGCGAGGCCTTGTAGACGGCGCATTCCATGGCGGTCTTGCCCGTCATATCGGGATGGTCGAAAGCGGTCCGCCGTTGGAAGCGGAAGTAATCGCGCAACGCGATCGTATCGGCCTGCCGCACCAGACGCAGGAAGTCGTCGTCGATGGCCGGATCTATCATTTCCGCGGCGACCGTGCGCCCCGCGTATCCCTGGAGTTCGGCCAGGGCACTTCGGCGGCAGCCCGGGCATCCCTCCGGATTGCGTACCTTCAGGGTTGCGATATCAAGGCCGTAGAGCACCTGCAACCGGTCGGCGTAGGACAGCCAGTAATCCCGGCCTGGACACCCATGCTCCTGATCGGGAGCGCCATGGTCGAACAGGCTGGAAATCGGCAACGCGCAGTGAGGGCACAGCGTCGGCAGCAACGCCTGGTAGACCAGCAGCTTCAGTATCCCGGGCGTGGCGAGCAACCTGCGCGACACGCCTATGAAATCGGACGCAAGACGGTCTGGAATCAGCGCCGCGGAGCCGGCGTGGGTCGTCGTATAGAGGCTGCTTCCCGAACTGGCGAGATCCATGAACGCGCGGCCGGTGGAGCGGTCGCGGATTTCGCCTATCAGCAGGTCGTTCATGGCGGACCGCTTGATCGTCTTGAGCTTGGCATCGAACTCGTTCGATACGGATCCGTCGAGCGACCGGCTGACACTGTTCTGCAAGGCATTGGGAATGAGATATTCGACCGGGTCTTCCAGCGTAATGACCTTGCGCGTGGAAGGAATGGACGACATCATCGAGGCGATGGTGGTCGACTTGCCGGATCCGACCACCCCAGCCAGCACGATGGCCCCGCCTTCGGCTGTCAATGCCCTTTCGATGGTCCGGATCTGGGATGGCAGGTAACCAAGCTGTGCGAAATCCAGGGCCTGCTCGCGCGTGTCCATACGCAACAGGCGCATCGTGACCGAGGCACCGGCATCGGTGGCCAGCGACGCCCACCTCAGCATGAACATCGATCCGTCGACCTCGTGCAGGATGCTTCCCTGCTGCTCCACCACCGGGTCGAATACAGCGCCGTTTCCACCCTGGATGTCCATGTAGGCGACGGCCAGCACTTCCATCAAGGTCGACGTCTGCATACCGCGGAATCTGTCGGGCATGACATAGCGGCCGCCTACCGTATACCGGATCTCGGATTCAGGATGGGCCGTCCTGACATTGAGATGGACGTCGCTCGCTCCATGGCGCACGCCCCAGGCGACGATGTCATGGAAAGCACCCGCCATGGAGCTCTTTACCGGGTCCAGCAGCACCCGGCGACGCGAGCGCAAAGTCTCGCCCGTAATCTGCCCGCGCACGATGGACAGCAGCAGGGTGGCCGGCACGACGACCCTGGCGGGTGCGGCCAGCACGCGGCCGCGTTCCCGCACCATGCGCTCGAACTCCTCTATCTGCTCGCTACGGACATAGTCGTCGACGGTGAACAGCGCGACCTGGCCGTTGTCCAGCTCCACTGGGCAGAGCTTGTTCAGCAGGTTGCCGACGTCGAACTCGGTACGCAGCACTCGTTTGAAGGCCGGCGTCATCCGTGCCAGTTGGTCCCGGCTATCCATGCGGGCGATACCGGCATGCGCCGGTTCGCCGATGTCCCGGCCGGATTCGCCAGAGCCGGGCGGAGCCGGGGCGTCCGCCATCCGGCGGTTGCGCAAGCGGGCTGACACGCCTAGGGGCACGGCTGCCCTGGACCAGACGGGGAAGTTCATGGGCGTCCCCCCGGAGGCGGCACCAGCAGGGGAAACTGGGGCGGCACAGCCGGCCTGCCGGGCGCCTCGCTGGCGCGCCGGGGCGGCACCAGTTGCGGCGGCGTAAAACATGCCGACCGCTCCCCGGTCCGTCCCTTGCGCAGATAGACGCAGTCCTCGTCGATGCGCTGCAGCCTATATTCATGTGCGGGGGACACGGTACCGCGCGGCAGGTCGCGGCCCTGGCGATAGAGTTTGGCTTCCCCGTTCACCAGGACGACCGCGCTCAGGTCTCCGCGCAATCCATGGATGGAAGAGAGCACGAGCCGGTCCCCACGTCGGGCGGGCGCCGGCGAAGCGCCTTTGGGGCTTCCCTGGCGGGAGCGTTCCGCGGCCAACGCCCGTTCCGTATCGAGCCTCAGCATTTCCCGCACTTTGCCGAGCTCTGCCTCGGCCGCCTCGACGTGGCAGAAAAGCAGCAATAGTCCGGCCGCGACGGCACCAACGCGCCACGTAGCCTGCTTACTCATGTGCATAGAGCACTCCAGAAAGACCGGCCATGAGCCGGCTGCGATTCAACGACGGTTCCGCGGCTTCGTCGACGGTGAGGGAAACCGAACGCCACTCGATCTGGTCGGACAGCGTGTCGGGCGTCAGGAACAGCGACCGCAACGGTCCTTCAAGGGTCAGGGCGCGTTCAAGAATGAGCGGCCCGCCGCCCATGGCCGGTATGGGTTGCCCCAGCTCGTCGCGCGGGGCTTCGAGCCGGACCGGGGTGGCATCGCCAAGCGTGGCGCTCGAGAGCACGGGCAGCAGCTGCTGCAAGGAGGTGATGATTTCGTTCTCGTGCTGGGCGAGGCTCTTGAGTTTGGCCAAATCGAGCGCCCGCCCCCCGCCGGCTATCGCGAACTCCGCCACCACCGCGTCCATGGGTTGCCAGTTCTCGTGCCACCCGGAGGGACGTGCGGCGAGGAAGCTGGCATTGGTGGCCAGCCGATGGGCCCGTCCGTATCGGGCCAGGCAGGACCAGTCTGCCGCAACGGCCCGTTTGCACTGCGCCGAGGACAAGCGCCAGCCGCCTACGTCGACGGGCAACTCGGCCAGTCCGCTTAACAAGGCGGTCCAGTCCTTGCCGGCATGGACTCGCGTCCGCCGCTCGAATTGGCTGTAGACCTCGCTCCACGCCGCTTGCGGGTCGACGCGCTGCGGCACCGGGGGCGGGTCGCTGCGGACACCTTGGTACCAGTCCCAGAGCCCTCGCAGCAGGAAGGCCGCGAGGCAACCCAGAACGGCCACCGCAAGCGGACGCGGAACGGACGGCAAGGCCCAGCCCGCGGGGCGAAGCAAATGCCGCTGCGCCGACTCGCCCAACATCGCGGCCAGCGATTGGCCCGGCGGATCGTCATCTTCGAACGACAGCACCGTGAGGCCGTCGCCATAGCGCTCCGCGAGGTCGTCCAGCGCCATCCGCGCATCGCCGTCGGTGGGATAGATGCGGTCCGACTGGGTCAACACCTTGCCGGCCTGGGCGGCGACCACCCATACGCGGCCGTCGGGCAGGCTGGCGCGCAATGCAACGATGCCCTGCCTATGCTCGGCGGCAAATGCCAGCGCGGCGCTATGGATTTTCCCGGCCTCGCCGCGATCCGCGCGATGCAGGCGCACTACCCCGACCGCCTCGGAGTTTTCCGCGTGCGCATAATGCGAGGCCTTGGCCTGCCGTGCCTTCTGCCTGGCCCGCAGGTCCAGCCGGCTGCCTAGAATGGTGTGCCAGCGCATGCCCAGGACCAGCAGGCGGTCATCGGCAGGACAAGGAAGAAGGACATAGTCGTTCATGCCCGAACCTCAGAATCCCTCTTCGACCTGCGCGGTGATCAGGACGACGGTATTGCGTCGCTCCCGCGCGGTCTTGCCGGAGCCGCCGAAAATGAGCGGCGCCTTCTCGTCCAGCCTTCGCTTGTCGTACTGGTCCTGCGAGCGCTCGAATCCGGAGATGAGCACTGGCTGGCCGGGGCGCAGTTCGACCTGCTGCACGGTCCCCATGCCGTCGATCGTCTTCTGCTGCAGTTGAACCTGGTTGCCGTTCGCTCCGAAGGTCAAGGTTTTAAGGGGCTGGGCCACGGTGCTGTCGTAGGCGATGGTCAGCAGTACCTGGCCGTCATCCTGCGCGTCGGGAATGACAGTGAGGAAGGTACCCACCGTTTCCTCCTTCTGAGTAACGGATGGCGCGGTGGAGGTACCGGCCGATGACGCAACCGTCGTGACCTGTACCTGGTCGATATAGGTGAAGGTCGTGCGCACCGCATGCGTCACCGGACGCCGGTTCAGCGTCTGCAGGGGGACGGTGGTGCGCCGGACGATGGTGCCCACCTCGCTCAAGGCCTTCAGGATCAAAGATGTTCCATCCCAGCGCCCGCCGGTGATCGATAGGCCCAGGCCCGCGCCCGCCACATCCGATACCAGCGATTCGGACGTCCCGGCCCGCAGCGCATCGCGACTGCGCTGGTACACCAGGTTCCAGTCGATGCCCTGCTCGCTCTGGTTCTTGGCCACCAACTCTATTTCTTCGAACATGAGCCGCACCCGCCGGGTCAGCGCCTTGTTCTCTCTCTCGAGGAACACGCCCACGCGATCGAGCGCCTCCGGTGTATCGGTAACGACGATGAGCCCGGAAGCATCGCCGTTCGCGGCGATCACGCCCGCGCGCGTGAGAAAGGGTTCGAGCTTGGTCTTGACCGCCGCCAGTGCGTCGCTGCCGCTCGATTCGATGCGCGTGGACGACGCACTTTCGAACGTGCCGGTCCCGCCCCCTCCGGCCCGGCCGAGGCTCGCTGCGGCCGACGCCTTGAGGGTAAGCGCGCGAACGTTGAAAACCCGGGTATCCGTACGGTAGAAGACGATGGCCCCGGCTTCGTACTTCCAATAGACGCCAAGGCGGTTGGCCGCGAGATCCAGCAAGCGCGGCAGGGGATGCAGTCCCGTAGGCAGCGCCACTTGACGCGCTGCGGGCGTGCCGCCTGCGGCCTCTTGCGTGGATAGGCGAGGCAGAAATGATTCATAGGGCAACAAGGCATCGGGGCGGATGCGCACCTGCAGCCCGGTAGCGAGCGAAACCTGTTCGCCCAGCGTGGGCAGATCCACCCTGCCCCCGGGGAACATGAGCGCCGTCTCGACCGAGGCGCGCAGCGGCTCCGGCAAGGTGACCTCGCGCGACAACGGCTGTGCGCGCCCTGCGAGCCACGGCCGGTCGACCTCCTGGGCCTGGAGGCGCCGGGTGGCGTTCACCACGGACTCCTGGAATCCGATCCGGGCCTTGGCGATATGTTCGGAGGCGCGGGCCGCCCCGTCGTCGATCCTGCGCACGGCATCGATGTGGGCGCAGCCGCTCGCGCACAGGACTGCGGCCATGCTGCCGTACCGGAAGAAACGGAAGAAACGGGATGGCGACATGATCTACCCCTGGCGGCCGCCCGCCGACGCGGTACGGTCGCACGACTCGGCGTAAGGGATGACGCGCAGCACGAGATTGGAATAGAAGCACGGCTGCAGCGGGTGCGCCGACAGCTCGGTGGATGCCAGCAACGTCCGCACCGCCGCCTTGAAGTCGCTGCCCAGGCGGGCGGAGCCGGCCAATGGAATATCCACGTCGACCGTCCAGTGTTCGGCCTCGAAGGTCCAACCGGCGGCCTTGGCCCAACGCATCAAGGCCTGGCGTATATTGCGGTCGGCCGGAGTCGCCTCGTAGCCCTGGGCGGGCCGCGCCGGTACCTGACCGGCAGCGCCTTTCATGCCCGGCACCACGGGCACGCCCGAGATACGACCATCGGCACCGCCATTCGCGCCAGGACGCAACGCGCTCCCCTGGTAGTGGGCGCGCGCGACCACGTTGCCGATGCGCAGGGAAAATTCGCCTGCCGTCCCCTCCACCACCGCATAGCCGCCCTGCCAAGCCACCGATGCCAGTTTTTCGCCCTGCGGTTCCACCCGGAAGATTGCCGGCAGAAGCTGGCCAACGCGGAACTGCATGTAGGTCTGCCGCCCGTCGTCAAAGACTTGTACGGGGGCGACCCGCGTGTCGCCCACGACGCGGTAGGCGAAATCGTAGGCGCTCCCCGCGCCGGCGGGCCCCGATGCCGGCGGCACGGCCTGGGCATGAGCGGCGCCCCACCCCAGCACGGCAAGAACAGACACGGCGGTTCGGCACAGATGCATAATCAACCCTTGGCAAAACGTCGCGGCCCGGGCCGCGTACAGGGCTGCATCGTGCCGCAGGCAGCCAGGCGCGAGTAGCGTGTGAACTACGTACGTAAGGTCGTCTTTGTCCTCCCATGCGCATCCGAATCCTCTCCGACCTCCATCACGAACACTTCGGCGGCAACCGGCCGCTTCCCGACATCGATGCCGATCTCGTCGTCCTGGCGGGCGACATCCACTCTCACGATCTGGGCATTGAATGGGCCGGCCGGACCTTCGGCGCTACACCGGTGGTGTACGTCCCCGGGAACCACGAGTTCTATTCCGCCCACATGGGCCGGCTGGACCGCAAGATGCGCGAGACGGCGCGCCGCCAGGGGGTCCACCTGCTGCAGAATGAATCGCTCGAACTGCAGGGCGTTCGCATCCTGGGCACCACGCTATGGGCGGACTTCGCGCTGTACGGCTCGCCGGGCGACGAGCTGGCGCAGGCCATGGCCATGCGCGTGATGCCGGACTTCAGTTGCATCGATACCGACACGGGACGGTTCACCCCGACGGCATGCATTGCACTGCACCGCCAGGCCCGCGACTGGCTGGCGGCCCAGCTCGATACGCCCTACGCCGGCCGAACGGTGGTCGTCACCCACCACGCACCGAGCGAACGCTCGGTCCCGGAGCAATACAAGGGGAATCAGCTCTCGCCGGCCTTCTCGTCCCACCTGGACGATCTCGTGGCCAAGGCCGACCTGTGGGTACATGGCCATACCCACACCTGCTTCGACTACCGCATCGGCAAGGCGCGGGTAGTGGCGAACCCGGGCGGATACCCGGGAGAGAACGAAGACTTCGATCCCGAACTGGTGGTGGAGATCTGAGCGGCGCTCAGCGGAAGTCGGCGCCGATCACGTCGTAGCGATCGGTGCAGAGGGCGTCCACGCCCCACGAGAAAAGCTCCCGCGCCCGCGCGGGATCGTTGACGGTGTAGCACATCAGGCCATAGCCGGCTGTCTTGATGTGCCGGGCCAGGCCCGCGTCGAGCCGGTCGTGGCGGCAATGCAGCGAAACGCACCCGAGCGACCGCAGGCGCGATTCCCAATCGGGCGGCACGCCTTCCACCAGCAGGCCGCGCGGAATGCCGGGCGCGGTTTCGCGCGCGGCGTCCAGGGCCTTGACGGAAAACGACGAAAACAGCGGCCGCCGGGTGGGGTCCGATACATCCGCAAACAGATCCTGCACCATCTGGCCGACCACCTCGGCGGTATCCACGTCGTGGCCGGGCATGGGCTTGATCTCGATGTTCATCCAGACATCGTGCCGGCGCAGCCATTGCACGGCGTCCTCCAAGCGCGGCACGGGCTCGCCTTGGAAATGCGGAGAGAACCAGGCGCCGGCATCCATGCGCCCCAGCTCTTCGGAGTCGAAGGCGCCGAGGTCACCGACCCCGGGCACGGTGCGCCCGAGCTCGGTGTCGTGCATCAGGATGGGAATGCCGTCCGCCGCCAGCATGACGTCGAATTCGACGCCGCGCATGCGGCGGGCATGGGCCTCGCGCATCCCCGCCATGGTGTTTTCGGGGGCCAATGCGCCGCCGCCGCGGTGGGCCAGTATCCGGGGGTACGGCCAGCGCGTCTGGAGGTCGGCGTTGGCCCCGGCCGTCATTTTTTCACGCTGAGGATCGCCGACGATCGCGCGACCGCGTCGTCCAACCCCTTCTTGGGCGGCTTGCTGCCGTCCCAGACGGCGTTCAGCTCGCTGTCGATGATCTCGGTCACACGGTAGTAGTTACTCAACCGGAAGCCGCGCGTGAACTTGGCCGGCGGCTTGGACATGGCCGCAATCACGGACTCGGCGCCGGGAATGTTCTTGTAGAACGAAACTTCCGACGCGCGGTAGGCCGCCTCGGTCAGCGGCAGGAAGCCCGTCTTCTGGTGCCACTCGGCCGCCACGACGGGCGAGGCCAGATAGGCGATGAAGGTGGCCAGCGCCTTTTGTTCGGCGGTGGAATGGCCTCCCAGCGCCCAGAATGCCGAACCGCCGACAAAAGGCGTGCTGGGACTGGAAGCTTCCTCTTCATAGTAGGGCAGTGGCGCTACGCCATACGAGAAATTGGCCTTGCCCTGCACCTGGGCCAGTGCGCTGCCGCCGCTGGTCAACACCGCGCACTCGCCCGAGGCGAAGTGGGCATCGGCCTGGTCACGCTCGGAGCGGACGGGGAAGAGGTTGCTGCGCACCCAGCTCATCATGAGCGCCAGGTGCCGCACGTGCAGCAGGTCATTGGCAAGCAGCTGGGCCCCGGGGCCGTCCAAACCGTTGTTGCGGGTGGCATAAGCCGTGTTGTGCATGGCCGAGAGGTTCTCGACGTGCACCCAGGTCTGCCAGCTGGTCGCGTACGGGCAGCTGACACCGCTCTGCAGCAGCGCCAGCAGGTGCCCTTGCATTTCGCGCCAGGTACGGGGCGGGGCGTCGGGGTTCAGGCCCGCGCGCTGGTACAGATCCCGGTTATACAGATAGACCGGGATGTCGGCCATCCAGGGCAGCGCAAGCAGCCTGCCCTTGGCATCGCGCATGGTGCTGGTGGTCTGCGGCAGGAACCAGCGCAGGTCCTTGATGGGATATTTGGTGAGCAGTTGGTGCATGGGCAGGATGGCACCCTGGCGCGCGATGAACTCCGGCGACCGGTTATCCGGCAGCTCGATCAAGTGCGGCGCCCGGCGCGCGCGCACGGCGGCGGTACCGTCCTCGATCAGTGCCTCGGGCGAGGGCTTGGCGGTCACCTTGACGGTGAAGCCGTGCTGCTGTTCGTTGAAGCGCTGCACCAGCGTATCGAACTCCGCGGCTTGCGGAGGGTTCATCGTATGCCAGACCTGCAGTTCGATCGGCCCGGAGGACGCCGCCGCTGCCGCCGCCCCGCCCGCCGCCGCGGCACCGGCCGCGGCCTTCTTGCCCGACGAAGGCGCTTTCTTGGCCGACGTCTTGGCGGCGGGCTTGGCGGTGCTCTTCTTGGTGTTCTGCGCCGCGGTGGCCCCGAGGCTGCCCAGGGCCAATGCGCCGGCGGCCATCGCCGCCACGCTCCATTTCAGCCAGCGCCTGGCCGGCTGCATCGATCCGTTCTCAGAAAACATGGTCAAGCTCAAGCGGGACCTCACAAAAAAGGAAAATCGACCTGCGGCCGGCGGCCACAGATGAGATCGGCAACGGCCTTTCCGGACCCACAGCCCATGGTCCAACCCAATGTGCCATGTCCGGTGTTCAAGTACAGATTCGGCAGGCGCGTGCGCCCGATCAGCGGCACGTTCGAAGGCGTGGCAGGGCGCAGGCCGGCCCAGTAGGCCCCGTTGTCCAGATCCACGGCCCCGGGAAACAGCTCCCCGGTGAGGGACGTCAGCGCTTCGCAGCGCGCGGTGTTCAGCGCACGGGAATAGCCGCTGAGCTCGGCCGTGCCAGCGACTCTCAGCTTGTCTCCCAGGCGCGAAAATACCACTTTATGAGCGCTGTCCGTCAGGCTCACGGTAGGTGCGCGGGCCGAATCCGTAACGGGGTATGTCGCCGAGTAGCCCTTGGCCGGATAGACCATGCAAGGCACACCCAGCGGGCGTACCAGTTCGGGCGTGAAGCTGCCCAGCGCGGCCACGAATACGTCACCGCGGATCTTGCCGTAGCATCCCTGGGCATCGATGATTTCGACCGCCTTGACCCATCCTCCCTCGTCGACCAGGCGGGTAATCTGCGTGGAAAAGAGAAACTCGACGCCCGCCGCGGCCGCCTTGTCCGCCAGCGCGGTGGTGAACCGGTAGACATCGCCGCTTTCGTCGGCAGCGGTGTAGTCTCCCCCCACGATGCGGTGACTCTGGGCAGCGAGCGCCGGCTCCAGGGCCACCAGCTCTTCGGTAGTCAGGATGCGGCGGTCCACGCCGTACTCACGCATCAGGTCGGCCGCTTTCTGCGAAGCGTCGAACTCGGCGGCGTCGCGGTAGAAATTGATGATGCCTCGTTCGAGGTGGTCGTACTGGATGCCCAGTTCGGCCCGCATCGTTTGCAGCGTCTCGCGGCTGTAGGCCGCCATGTTGACCAGTGCGCGGATATTGCGCGGCAGGCGCCCCGGCAGGCATTCGCGCAGGAAAGCCAGGCACCACAGCCACTGATGCCAGTCCGCGCGAGGCCGGAACAATAGCGGCGCATCGCCCCGGAGCAGCCAGCGTGCGAGCTTGAGCGGCGCCTGGGGATTGGCCCACGGTTCGGCATACGACACCGAGATCTGGCCACCGTTGGCGAAACTGGTTTCCTGCGCCGGACCGGGCTGGCGGTCGATCACCGTTACGTCATGGCCGGACTGGCGCAGCCACCATGCGCTGGACGTGCCGATGATTCCGCTACCTAATACGACGACTTTCATTTTTGCTCCTCGAGCCAGGCGGCAAGCCCGCCACGGCGCCACCCCGGCAGGCGGTATAAAGCGTAAGTGTATCGTCCTGTCCGAGTCCGCATGCAAGGCCCCGGGCCGGCTCGCCGCGAGGACAGGCAGGCCTGCGGCTCAGGCTTTCAAGGGGATGGAAGGATCGGCCGCCGTGGCCTTGTCGGGCGACTGGCCTGCCTGCATCAGGCGGCGCGCCGCCATCTGGTCGACGGGGGAATTGAGCGATTCGATCACCCTCAAATGCGTCCCCTCGAAATGCAGCACGGAGAAACCGCTGCCGCGGGTGGCGGGACGCACGACGGCCTCGTACCCGGCGCGCCACAGGCCGGTGATCTGCAGACGGGCCTCGCCCTGGTCGGACCAGAACCACGGCACGGCGGCATAGGGCTGAGGGTTGCCGCACAACCTGGCCGCCAGCGTCTTCGCCTGGTCGTTGGCATTCTGGACAGACTCGAGCCTCAGCGGCTGCGGCCAGGCCGGATGAGGAAACGACGTGCAATCGCCGATCGCGGAAATCGCCGGGTCCTCCGTGGCCAGGGTGGCATCCACTACGATGCCGTTCTCGCAACGCAAGCCCGCATCGCAGGCCAGGTCCACGTCGGGCGTGGCACCGATGCCGGCGATGACGAGATCGGCGGATACGGGCTCGCCCGCTACGACGACGCCCTCGACGCGTGCGTCCACCCGATGCAGTCCGTCCACCTGCGTGCCCAGGCGGATATCGATGCCCGCCTTGCGATGCGTTTCCAGCAGGAAGTCCGAAATCTGCGGAGAAACGGCACGCGCCAGCAGCCGCGGCATGGCCTCGAACACCGTCACGTCCTTGCCCAGCTGGCGTGCCGTGGCGGCCAGCTCCAGGCCGATGAAGCCGCCGCCCAGCACCAGTACGCGCCGGGCAGCGGGCAAGGCGTCCCGCAACGCCTGTGCCTGGACGTAGGTGCGCAGGTAATGGACGCCGGGGGTACCGGGAGGTGCCTGCGGCAATTCGCGCGCCTTGGCGCCGGTAGCCAGCACGAGATGGTCGTAGCCGAGCTCGCCTTCGCCGGCGGCCGACGACAGACGCAGCAGCTTGCGGGCCCTGTCGATGCGCTGCACGCGCGTCCCCAGGCGCAGCTCGATGCCGGCCTCCTCGTAGAACGCCGCGCCGCGCAATTCAGGCAGCGGCGCGTCCGGATCCTTGATCAGGGTCTTGGACAGCGGCGGCCGGTGATAAGGGACCACGGGCTCGTCGCTGACGATGACGATCTTGCCGGAGAACTGCTTCTCCGCCAACGCGGCGGCCAGTTGCGCGGCGGCATGGCCGCCGCCGACGATCACGAGACGGGTCATGGCGTGTATGTCGGAAGTCTGCGCAGATTGCGCTTACTTGCGCAGCGTCGCGATGATTCCGTCCAGCAGCTGCAGCATCTGGTCGATTTCATCCGTGGTGACGTTGAGCGCCGGCATGAAGCGCAGCAGATTGCCGCGCGGCGCGTTCAGCAGCAGGCCATGGGGTTCCAGCGTACGCGCCCGTTCGACGATGGCGGGCCCGTCCTCGCGGTCCATGACCAGGGCCCGCAGCAACCCGTTGCCGCGCTCGCCCGGCATGCCCCATTTGGCGGCCAACTTCAGCAGGCCGGCAGAAAGGTGTTCACCGCGCTGCCGCACGCCTTCGAGGAAACCCGGCGCCGCCAGCGTGTCGAACACCGCCACGCCGATGGCCGTCATGAGCGGATTGCCGTTGTACGTGCCGCCCTGGTCGCCATGCTTGAACACGCACACCTCTTCCCTCGCCATCATGGCGGCCAGCGGGGCGCCTCCGCCTATGCCCTTGCCCAGCGTCATGATGTCCGGCCGGATGCCCGACTGCTCGTATCCGAACATGGTACCGGTACGGCCCATGCCGGTCTGCACCTCGTCCACGATCAGCAGCAGCTTGCGGGCGTCGGCCAGCTTGCGCAAGTTCTGCATGAATTCCTTGCTCGCGGGGATGACGCCGCCTTCGCCCTGCACCGGCTCCAGCATGATCGCGACGGTCTGGTCGTCGATCAGGGCCTCGACCGAGGCCAGATCATTCAACTCCGCCTTGGGGAAGCCATCGACTTGGGGCGCGAACAGCGTACCCCAGCCGGGCTTGCCGGATGCCGACATGGTCGCCAGCGTGCGCCCGTGGAAGCTATGGTTGAAGGTGATGATCTTGAACGCACCCTGCTTGTGCACCTGGCCCCACTTGCGCGCGAGCTTGATCGCGCCTTCGTTGGCCTCGGCGCCGCTGTTGGCGAAGAACACACGGTCGAAACACGAGGCGCCCGTCAGGCGCGTGGCCAGTTCGATCGACGGCTGGTTGTAGAACGCCGGCGACGGGTTCAGCAGCAGCCGGGATTGATCCTGCACCGCCTTGACGATCTGGGGCGGGCAGTGGCCCAGGCAGTTGACCGCCCAGCCCTGGATGAAATCGAGATACCGCTTGCCGGCGTGATCCTCCAGCCACGACCCCTGCCCTCGGATGAACACGAGGTCCGGACGCTGCGTGATCTCCATGAGGGCGTTGACGTTGAACTGGCCGAATTCCATGACTCAAACTCCTTGCGTGCCCGGCGGGCGGAAAATGGATGACCCGCCGGCATGGCGGGTCGGTAAACATTACACCGTGTTGCGGGCGATGTCTGCCTCGGAGGTGAAAGAGTCCGCATAAAACTCGTCTTCCGGCAGGCCGCACTGTTGTACGAAATCCCTATGGGCCGATTCGACCATGACCGGCGTGCCGCAAGCATAGACCTGGTAGCCCGAGAGGTCGGGCAGGTCGTCCATGACGGCGCGATGGACGAAGCCCGTGCGGCCGGTCCAGGCGTCTTCGGGCAGCGCGTCGGAGACGACCGGCACATAGTGGAAATCGGCACGGGCGTCCGCCCACGACCGCGCCGCTTCGTCCATGTACAGGTCGCGCGGACGGCGCCCGCCCCAATACAGGTGGACCGGCCGCCGGATGTCCTTGTGGATCATGTGTTCGACCATCGCCCGGATGGGGGCGAAGCCTGTGCCGCTTGCCAGCATGACGATGGGCTTGTGGCTGTCTTCGCGCAGGAAAAACGAACCGAACGGCCCTTCGAAACGAAGGATGTCGCGTTCCTTGAGCCGGGTCGCCCCCGCGCCGAATACGTGGTCGGTGAAGGCTCCGCCCGGCAGGTGGCGGATGTGCAGCACCAGCCCGCCTTCCTCGTGAGGCGCATTGGCCATGGAATACGAACGCCGGCGCCCGTCCTTCATGATGATCTCGACGTACTGGCCGGCGTTGAAGCGCAGCTGCTCGGTGGCAGGCAACTGCAGGCGCACGATCTTCACGTCGGGCGCGGCGTCGGCCAGGCCCTGCACGCGGCATGGCATTTTGCGGATGGGAATGTCGGCCACGCCCTGGACCTCACGCGCCTCGATGGTGAGGTCGGACAGCGGCTTGGCGACGCAGAACAAGGTCAGGCCGAGCTCGGCCTCTTCCGGGGTCAAGGTCTGGGCCTGGTGCGGGCCCAGCTCGACCTCGCCGGCGACGAGCTTGCCCTTGCAAGACGAACATGCTCCATTCTTGCAGCTATAAGGCAACATTACGCCTGCCTGCAACGCGGCATCGAGCACGGTCTGGCCATCCTGGACCATGAACTGATGACCGCTCGGCAGAACGGTGACCTGATGACTCATCACCTGGATCCTATAAAAACAGTGGAAATACGATGACTATCCTGCTGCCTGCGCCGGCCAGGCGCCTGGGACGCCCGCGCCTGTTGATCGTCGGCTGCGGCGACACGGGCATGCACGTCCTGGAACGGCTGGCGGCCCGTAAACGGGTATTCGCGCTGACCTCCAGCCCGGACCGCCTGCCGGTATTGCGAACGGCCGGCGCCATCCCCATCCTGGGCAACCTGGACGCTCCCGCGCAACTCGATAGACTGCGCGGACTGGCAGCCCACGTGCTGATGCTGGCGCCACCGCCCAGCCACGGCGACGGCGACCCGCGCTCCAGACGGCTGTCGGCCCTGCTGCGGCGGCCCGCTCGGGGAACGCGCGCGCTGCCGGCCCGGCCGGACCACGACGCCCTGCCGAGCCGGTATTCCGCCATTGTAGCCAAACGCCGGCCCGCCTCAGGAGGCATCGGCCGTCCGCTGACCGTCGTGTATGCCAGCACCACCGGCGTCTATGGCGACGCCCAGGGGCGGCGGCTCGCCGAAAGCGCGCCCGTGCGCCCCGCATCTGCACGCGGCAAGCGGCGGGTGGCGGCCGAACGCACCTGGCGCACCGTCGCTCCCGCCCGCGCGCGCCGTGCGCGGCTGGGGCTGGCGCCCTGGCGGGTGACGGTGCTGCGCATCCCGGGCATCTATGGCCCGCAGCGGCTGCCGCTCGAACGCCTGAAGAACGGCCTGCCGCGCCTGGCGCCCGACGACGACGTCTACACCAACCACATCGAGATCAGCGACCTTGCGCGGGCGCTAGAAGCCGCGTTGTACCGCGGCCGGCCGCAGCGCGTCGTCCACGCCGCCGATGGGCAGGACCTGAAGATGGGCGATTATTTCGATGCCGTCGCCGACGCAGCGGGCCTTCCACGCCCCCCGCGGCTGCCCGCCGCCCAGGTCCGCGCCGCGGTCACCCCCGCCATGTGGTCCTTCATGCAGGAGTCCCGCCGCCTGGACAACCGCCGCCTGCGCACCGAGCTGCGCGTGCGCCTGCGCTACCCCTCGGTGCAGCACGCCTTGGGGTATTACCCCCCTACGCGCTGACGCACGCCCCCGGGGGGCGATGCGCGCGGACCGGCGGAGCCGGATCCGGCTTTGCCGGTCCGCCAGTGCCGCCCCCTTGAGGGGGACGCGCGAAGCGCGGAGGGGGTGGGCCCTACACCCAGACGATGCGGATAGCCAGGAACAGGAATATCAGGCCCGCCAGGCGATCCAGCCACACGCCGACCTGGGGCCGGCGGCGCAGCGCCTCGCCCACCCATCCTGCGAACCAGGCGATGAGGCAGAAAACCACTGCGGCCTGGACCATGAAGATCACGCCTAGCCACAACATCTGCCAATCGGGATGACCGATCCAAGGGTTGACGAACTGGGGCAAAAACACCAGGAAAAAAAGGGTGACCTTGGGATTGAGCATGTTGGCCAGCACGCTCTGGCCGAAGATGCGCCAGCGACTCAGCGGCGGTGGTCCGCCGGTGGGCGAGAAGCCGCCGCGGTTGCGCAGCACTTGCACCGCCAGCCACATCAGGTAGGCGGCCCCCGCCAGCCGTATGGCATCGAAAGCCATGGGGGAGGCCTTGAGCAGCGCAGCTACGCCTAGCACCGCGAGCGCGGTATGGAACAGACAGCCGGATGCGAACCCCAGCGCCGCGGCAACGCCGGCCGACCGGCCCTGGCTTAGAGAGCGGGCGAGTACCTGAAGGTTGTCCGGTCCCGGCGCCACCGTCACGCCGACCGAAAGAGACAGGAAAAGCAGCAAATCGGTCTGCATCGGCGCACCGGCAGACTCAGGACTTCTCGATCACTTCTTTGATGCGGTTGTTCTCGTCCACCAGGACGACGCGCGGCTTGTAGCTGGCGGCCTCGTCGTCGGTCATGGGCCCGTAGGTGCAGATGATCAGCAGGTCGCCCACATGCGCCCGGCGGGCTGCCGCGCCATTGAGGGAAATCTCGCCGCTGCCACGCCGGCCTTTGATGATATAGGTGGAGAAGCGCTCGCCATTGTTGATGTTATAGATTTCGATGCGCTCGTATTCTTTCATGCCGGCGGCATCGAGGAAATCTTCATCGATGCCGCAAGAGCCTTCGTAATTCAGATCGGCCTGAGTCACCGCCACACGGTGAATCTTGGCGCGAAGCATGATGCGTTGCATAACTCGGGTGTCCTAGGAAGCGGCCGCAGCGGCCAGGTGCGTTTATACCCGATCCGGGCCGGCTCGCACCAATGCGCTCGGGTACCGCCTCCCAGGGTAGCGGGCGCCGTCGGGCACCCTGGGAGCGGTCAGACCGACCGCAGATAGCTCGGCTCGACCGGCTGGATGGGAGCGAAGCTTTCGCGCGTGGCGATGAACTCGGGCCGCGGGTTCAAGCCATACTTGGGATTGCTCAGGCAATTTTCCACGCTGTTATACACCATGAAGACGTTGGAGCGCGGATAGGGCGAGATGTTGCTGTTCGATCCGTGCATGGTGTTGCAGTCGAAGAAGACGATCGATCCTGCCGGGGCCGACAGCACATCGATCCCGCCCTGGTCCACCAGCAACTGCAGGCTGACCGGATCGGGCACGCCATATTCCTGTTTTTTCAGGGACTGCTTGTAGTGGTCCTGCGGGGTTTCGCCCACGCACGACACGAATTGGCGATGCGACCCGGGAACCACCATCAGCGGGCCGTTGCTGGCGTCGTTGTCGGTCAACAGGACCGAGCAGCTCAGCGCGCGCATGGCGGGCATGCCGTCCTCGACGTGCCAGGTCTCGAAATCCGAATGCCAGTAGAACTCCTTGCCCTTGAAGCCGGGCTTGAGGTTGGCGCGCGACTGGTGGATATACACGTCGGACCCGAGGATCTGCTGGGCGATGCTCACCAGCCGTCGATCCTGCGACAGGCGTCCGAGCAGCTTGCTGAGCTTGTGCACCATGAACACCGAACGCACCGCATCGCTGCCGGGCTCGGTAATCGCTTCCTCGCGGCGCTTGATGGCCGGATCGCGTACCAGGCGTTCGACCTCGCGCTTGAGGGTCTCGGTTTCCTTGCCCGAAAAGAAGTTCTTCAGCAGGATGTAGCCATTGCGCTCGTAGCTGCCGAGCTGCTCGGCATCCAGGCCGCTGCCCGGCTCTACTTTGGCGCTGCCATAGACGACGGGATCGCGACGCTGGACGATGCCTGCAGCGCGGTCCGCTCGGGAAGAATACATATCGCGTGCGGGAGTAATCATGCTTGTCCTCCTTTCTTGTGCATGGCCGCCCCGCCCGCCGGCGGACGCGGCCATGGCCATAGCCGTCGCCGGGCTTGGTGCCCGGCGAGGAATGCACGGCCCGAATCGGGCCGTGCCCGGATTCTGCGCTCAGGCGGCCTTTTCGTCGGCGAGGGGATAGACGCCGTCGGCGTCGTGGACTTCCAGGCCGGTCAGCGGCGGGTTGAAAACGCAGATGACGCGCAGGGGCTCCTTGCCGCCGCGCAGATAGTGCTCGTCGTTGTCGTTCAGCGCGTAGACCACGCCCGGTCCGAGCTTGTAGACCTTGCCGTCGGCGACGGTTTCGATTTCGCCGTCCCCTTCGATGCACCAGACCGCCTCCACGTGGTTTTTGTACCAGATGTGGGTTTCGGTCCCGGGATGGATGATGGTCTCGTGGAACGAAAATCCCATGCCATCCTTCTTGAGCAGCACGCGGCGGCTGGTCCAGGTGGGCGTGGTGACTTCGTTCTCCGTACCTATGATGTCTTTGATGTTGCGTACGATCATCGCGCTTTACCTCCAAACTTCAATACACGGGCGTTAGATTGTTTCTGGGCAGGCTGTTCGGCGGCCACGACTTCGCCCACGGCGCGGTCCAGGACCTCCAGGGCCTGCTTGAGTTGGCTCTCTTCGATGGTCAGCGCGGGCAGCAGCTTGAGCACCTCGTCGTTGGCGCCCGAGGTCTCGATCACCACGCCGCCCTTGAAGGCCTGCGCCGCGATCTTGTTGGCCAGGCCCGGCACGCCGCTCACCAGGCCTTGGATCAGGCCCCGGCCGCGGACCGAGAGATCCGCCTCGGGATGGTTCTGGACCATGTTCTCGAGCCAGTCGCGCACCAGCGTTTCTTTCGCCTGGATCTCGCGGGTGAACGCATCGTCGCTCCAGTAGTGCTCGAGCGCCTGGCGTGCTGTCACGAAGGCCAGGTTGTTGCCGCGGAAGGTGCCGTTGTGCTCGCCCGGCTTCCAGAGGTCCAGTTCGGGCTTGATCAGCACCATGGCCATGGGCAGGCCGAAACCGCTCAACGATTTCGATAGCGTCACGATATCGGGCTGGATGCCGGCGCTCTCGAAACTGAAGAAGGTGCCCGTGCGGCCGCAGCCCACCTGGATGTCGTCCACGATCAGCAGCATGTCGTGACGGCGACACAGGCGCTGCAACTCCTGCAGCCAGCGCAGCGTGGCGACGTTCACGCCGCCCTCGCCCTGGACCGTTTCCACGATCACCGCGGCGGGCGCGTCCATGCCGCTGCTGCGGTCTTCGAGTATGCGCTCGAAGTACACCATGGTGTCCACGTCAGGACCGAAATAGCCGTCGTAGGGAATGAAGGTGGTATTGCCCAGGCTCACGCCGGCCGCATCGCGGTATTTGGAATTGGCGGTCGCCGACAGGGAACCGGCGCTCACGCCATGGAAGCCATGCGTAAACGAAACGATGTTCGAGCGCTGCTTGATACGCCGCGCCAGCTTGAGGGCGGCTTCGACGGCATTGGTGCCGGTCGGGCCGGTGAATTGGAGCGTGTACTTCATGCCCCGCGGCTTCAGGATCAGCCGCTCGAACGCTTCCAGGAATTCCTTCTTGGCCGAGGTCGCCATGTCCAGTCCATGCACCACGCCATCTGCCTGGACGTAGTCCAGCAGCGGCTGCTTGAGCACGGGGTTGTTGTGGCCGTAGTTGAGCGTGCCGGCGCCGGCAAACAGGTCGATGTACTGCCTGCCCTCCTCGTCGAACAGCAACGACCCCTTGGCCTTGCTGAAGATGACCGGAAACGAGCGTATATAGCCGCGGACTTCCGATTCGAGGCGGTCAAAGATCTTGAGATCCATGGGTTTTCCCTCCTGTTTTTGCTTCTAGAAGCTTGAAAGACATTTAGGCATACCCGGCAACTGGCCGGGACGGACGCGAAGGCATCCGGCCTGCTAGAACGGGCCGATGCGCAGCAGCCGCTCATCCTCGTGCTCCGCCTCGCCGAACAGCTCGGGAGGGAACATGGGCGCTTCTACGCATGGGACGCCGCGATCCCGAGCCAGCGCCGCGAACATGCGCCGCGATGGCTGGTTGGACGGGGACACCGTGGTTTCGATGCTATGTATGGGTGTGGGCAGGGACCGTGTCAGCAGATGCTCGAGCATGCGCTGACCCAGGCGATGGCCTCGAGCTGCGGGATGGACCGCAACCTGCCAGACGAACAACACATTGGGTTGCTTGGGCGGGATATAGGCAGAAACAAACCCTGCCAGTTGCCCTTGCCGGGTGGCCACTACGCAGGTTTCGCGAAAGTGCCGGCACAGAAGAAGATAGGCGTAGGTGGAGTTGACATCCAGCGGCGGCGACTCTTGGATGAGTCGCTGGATGCCCGCGGCATCTTCGATTTCAGGCGGCCTGAGATCGAAATTCTCCAAGGCCGGATTGAAGACCGCAGGTTGGATGAGCGTGTCGTCGATCGCGTTCAGACTCGGACCCTCCTCTCTTTTCGCACACCGGGACAACGTGCCGTCCCGGCATACTGGGTTGATTGGCGCCGGGTCAAACCGCTAGGCCGGACTCCGGGGACGTATCCGACGCATTGAGATCCAGCAGCGGCGACGTATCTCCGCCCGGGCTTTCCATCAGGCTCACGATCCGCTCCAGTGACAGCGTGATGGTGGCCTGCTCCAGCTCTGGCAAGGCGCTCAGCGCATCGGCCAGCGTCTTCTGCAACGGCGAAGGCGCCTGGCTTGCCACTTCGCGCCCCGCATCCGTTGCGGACACCAGCACGGTGCGGCGGTCTTCCCTGCTGCGCTCGCGCTTGATCCAGCCCTTTTCTTCCAGCCGGTCCAGGATGCCTACCACCGTGCTGGGACTGACCGAGATCTCGCGGCTGATGGCGGTAGCAGTAAGCGGCCCCGACTCGATGACCGCCAACAGACAGACCAATTGCGGCGCGGTGATGTGGCTGCAGGCCGCCAACTGCTTCGAGTGCAACGCGATGTTGCGCGTAATGCGGCGCAAGGCCCGCAAAATACGCAAGTTGTAGTTGACGCCCGTATCCGCTACCGAGCCGGTTTGGTCCATGTTCTTGCTGAAGCTCAATGGTCGAAAAAAAATCACTGCTCATACGTAGAGCAATGATTTCAACTCAAATAATTCTATCCAGAATCAGTCCGGCTGTCAACCGGGCTCGAGAGCCAACTTGACGCCAACGGGTACGCATTTACCCGTATTCACGCGCCATCTTCTGACATTTCGCTGAAATATACCTATCTTTCACCCTGCAGCCGAGATCCCCGCGGCTACGCAGCCCGCCGGGCCGCGAGCGCCTCTGCCTCGAAACTGTCGACCTCGACCGTGTCGGCCACGGCTTGCTCCATTTCCTCGAGCAAAACAGCTTGCGCGGCGTCCAGCCCCCCGGTGCGCGCGGCTTCCCGCCAGTCGTCCACACCGGCGCTACGCAGACGGTCCAGGATGGGTGCAGCCCGCGTGACGAGGTCGAACGCCCTCGCCAGCCGGTCCAGCGCTTCGCCTGGGCGGGGCTGGGCCAACCCAGGCAACAAGCGGTCTCGCACCGCCGAGGGCTGGAGCAATATCTCGGCACACGCCTGGGTCACGGCGTCGGCCGGCCCCCGGCGACGCACGCCCCAGGGCAGGCATACAACACGAAGCAGCCCGGCAACAGCCCGGTTGGGCAAATTGGCCAGGACCCCGTCGAGGCGGTCCTCGATCGTCGCAAAGCCGCTCTCCATGCACCATTGCACCAAGGGCAGGTCACCCGCCTGCCGGTCTTCGTCGTGCCAGCGCTTGAGCACTGCCGACAGCAAATACAGCTCGGCCAGGATGTCACCCAGGCGCGCCGACAGCATCTCCTTGCGCTTGAGTGCGCCGCCCAGCATGGCCAACACCACATCCGCGACCAAGGCAAAGGCGGACGCATAGCGGTTCAACTGGCGGTAGTACGGCGCCATGGCGCCCGCTGCGCGCGGCGCGGGCGCGAAGCGGGCGCCGGTCCACGCCCTTCCCAGGGCACGCATGGCGTTGGCCGCCACGTGGCTGGCATGGCGCCAGAAGACCTGGTCGAACGCGTCGAGGCCCCGCTGGGGATCGGCATCGGCCAGGGCCGCCATTTCGTGCATCAGATAAGGATGGGCGCGGATGGCGCCCTGCCCGAAGATGATCAGGCAGCGCGTCAGGATGTTGGCGCCTTCCACCGTGATGCCGATGGGAACGGCCCGGTAGACGTTGGACAGATAATTGCGTGGCCCGTCGATCACTCCCTTGCCCGCATGCACGTCCATGGCGTCGTTCACCGCGACCCGCATGCGCTCGGTGGCGTGGTATTTCATGATGGCCGAGATCACCGCCGGCTTGTGGCCCCCGTCCAGCGCGGCGCAGGTCAGGCGGCGCGCGGCGTCCACCTGATAGGCCAATGCCGCCATGCGCCCCAGCTTTTCCTGGACGCCTTCGAACTTGCCGATCGGAATACCGAACTGCCGCCGCACGCGCGCATACGCACCGCTGGTGTGCGCCGCGAATACGCAGGAAGCGGCCGCCAACGAGGGCAGGGAAATGCCCCGCCCCGCCGCGAGGGCGGTCATCAGCATCTGCCAGCCTTGGCCCACACGTTCCGCGCCGCCGATCACCGCGTCCAGCGGAATGAAGACGTCCTTGCCGCGGTTCGGCCCGTTCTGGAACACTTGCATCGAGGGAATGTGCCGCCTGCCGATTTCGACGCCCGGCGCCTGGGTGGGCACCAGCGCCACGGTAATGCCCAGCTCCTCGCGGTCGCCCAGCAGGCGGTCGGGGTCGTAGAGCTTGAACGCCAGACCAAGGACGGTGGCGACCGGCCCCAGCGTGATGTAGCGCTTATGCCAGTTCAAGCGTATACCCAGTACCTCGCGGCCCTCCCAGCTGCCCTTGCACACCACGCCCCGATCCACCATCGCGGCCGCGTCCGATCCCGCTTCGGGACTCGTCAGGCCGAAGCAGGGAATCTCGCGCCCATCCGCCAGCCGCGGCAGCCAATAGTCGCGCTGGGCATCCGTGCCGAAATGAAGAAGCAGCTCGCCCGGGCCGAGCGAATTGGGCACCATCACGGTGACCGCCGCGGCCAGCGACCGTGTCGAGATACGGCGGACCACCTCGGAATGAGCATAGGCCGAGAATCCCAGCCCGCCATACCGGCGGGGGATGATCATGCCGAAGAACTTGCGGGCCTTTAAAAAAGCCCAGATGTCGGGCGGCAGGTCATGGAGTTCCCAGTTGACGCGCCAGTCGTCGACCATGGCGCACAACTCGGCCACCGGCCCATCCAGGAATGCGCGCTCTTCGTCGGTCAGCCGGGCCGGCGGCATGTCGATCAGCTTGCGCCATTCGGGATTGCCGGTAAAGAGCTCGGCATCCCACCAGACGTCGCCTGCTTCGATTGCTTCCCGCTCGGTGTCCGACATGGACGGCAACGCTCGCTTGGCCCATCCGAACAAAGGTTTGGACAACCATTCGCGGCGCCATGAAGAAACGGCCATCGAGCTGCCTCCTTATCGCTCTCCTGTCCCTATATAGTACGAGCTATGGCGGGATGGCGAAGAGGCGGCGTCCGGTCGCGGGTAACATACCGGCTGACTCTCTATCTATTGTGTTGGCCTCCATGGACACCTCGCCCAGGCTGGCTTTCGTCGACCTGGAAACCACGGGTACGACCGCCCAGCAGGACCGCATCACCGAAATCGGCATCGTGCAGGTCGACGAGCGCGGCATGCGCGAATGGAGCAGCCTGGTGAACCCGGGCCGCCCCATTCCGCCGGCCATCCAGGCGCTGACCGGCATATCGGACGCCATGGTGGCTGACGCGCCGGCCTTCGCGGCACTGGCCGACGAGATCGCGGCCCGGCTCGAGGGCAGGCTCTTCATTGCCCATAATGCCCGCTTCGACCAGAGTTTCCTGCGCGAGGAGTTCCGCCGGCTGGAGCGCCCGTTCCGGCCCGAGGTGTTATGTACCGTACGCCTGTCGCGCAAGCTCTACCCCCAGCACCGCTACCACAACCTCGACGCACTGATCGCCCGCCATGGCCTGCGATTCCAGGCGCGTCACCGGGCCTTGGACGATGCCCGCCTGCTCTGGCATTTCTGGCAGGTCGTCCAGAACGAATTTCCGGCATGGCACATCGACGATATGGTCGAGTCTCTGTTGGGCCGCGTGCGCTGGCCCGAACACCTCGACCCCGGATTGCCCGATACGCTTCCCGATGGCCACGGCGTCTATGTTTTCTACGGGCCCCAGGACCAAGCCTTGTACGTGGGCCGCGCCGACCGCCTGCGGGACAAGGTGCTGTCGCATTTCCAGCCGGCCAGGTGGAAATCGGCCAAGGCACGGCGCCTGGCCGAACAGGTGCGGCGTATCGAGTGGATGGAAACCGGTGGAACGATCGGGGCGCTGCTGCACGAAAACCGATTGCTGCGCGTGCTGGCGCCCACGCACAACCGGCGTCCCCGCTCCGCGATACCGCCCGCGGACCCGGGCTGGCCTTACCCAGGACCGGTCGGCATCCGCGAGGCCCGGATGATTCATGTGGTCGAGCGCTGGCAATTCCTGGGAAGCGCGACCAGCGACGAGGCGCTCCATGAATTGCTGGAGGCCGGCCATAGCGAGTGCGACTACGAGGTCCACCGCATCCTGCGCGATCGGCTGAATATGGTCCCGCTGCTGAAACTGGGTCCGCCTCGCCACTAATCGGCCGCGGCCCAGGTGCCGGCGTCGCGCTTACTTGCCGCCCGGACCCGCCACGTTGATGCCGCTGCCCGACAGCTTGTTCGATTTAGGCGAGCGCCCCGTCTCGTCGGCCGAGGTGTTACGGTCGTTCTGCCGCTCGATCTGTTCGCGCGTGGCTTCAAACCCGGTCCTGTCCGGATCCTTCCCTTGATCACGCTTGGGCGCCGGGGAAGGCGTCTTAGAGGAAGGTTTCATAAATACTCCAGAGCGCTTATCGTTGATCCGGGCCGCCGGCAATCGGCGGCCCGCACTTGCCCAGCATGAAGCATGCCCGGCGCCCGCCGGCCAGCGAGGAGATCGAGATGCCCCAGTCCGCTTCCCTGAATCGCCGCATCGTCCTGGCTCGCCGCCCGGCCGGGACACCGGTCCCGGAAGACTTCCGTCTGGAAACGACGAGCGTACCTGTGCCCGGCGACGGCGAAATCCTGCTGCAAACGGTCTATCTCTCGCTGGATCCCTATATGCGCGGGCGCATGAGCGATGCGCCGTCCTACGCCAGGCCGCTCGAAATCGGCGATGTCATGCTGGGAGGAACCGTCAGCCGCGTCGTCGAATCCCGCCATGCCGACTTCCCCGCCGGCGAGCTCGTATTGGCGGCCGCCGGCTGGCAGGACTACACGCTTTCCTCAGGCAAGGGGCTCACCCGCCTGCCTGCCGATCTGACACAGCCCTCGCTGGCGCTGGGCGTACTCGGGATGCCGGGCTTTACGGCCTATGTCGGGCTGCTGCAGATAGGCGCGCCCAAGGCGGGCGAAACCGTGGTGGTAGGAGCCGCGACCGGCGCGGTGGGATCCGTTGCCGGGCAGATCGCCAAACTGTACGGCTGCCGGGTGATCGGCATTGCCGGGGGTCCCGAGAAATGCGACTACGCCACCGGGACGCTGGGCTTCGATGCCTGCCTGGACCACCGGGTCGGCGACTTGCCGCTGCGGCTGGCGGCAGCCTGCCCGGACGGAATCGATATCTACTTCGAAAGCGTGGGCGGAGCGATGTTCGACGCGGTCATCCCGCTGCTCAATCGCTACGCGCGCATTCCCTTGTGCGGCTTGATCTCGCAATACAACGGCACGTCCGGCGACCATGCCGTCGATCGCCTGCCGGCGCTAATGCGGCTCGTACTGAACAAAAGCCTGCGGATCCAGGGCTTCATCGTGTCCGACTGGTACGGCCCCCTGTACCGCGACTTCCTCGAGCAGATGCGCGGGTGGCTCGCCAACGGCCAGCTGACTTACAAGGAAGACGTGGTGGCAGGCCTGGAAAACGCGCCTACGGCCTTCATCGGGCTGCTGGGAGGCCGCAACTTCGGCAAGCTGGTGGTGAAAGTCTCGCGCTAGGCGCAGGCGCAGACACGCCCGCGAAACTTGCAGTATCCTATCCCCCCCGATAGGATACCGCCATGCACCGCACTCATCCCGACATTGTTCCCCGCCTCAAGCGGGCCGAGGGCCACCTCCGTTCGGTCATCGCCATGATCGAAGAAGGCCGGGATGGCCTGGCCCTGGCCCAGCAGCTGCATGCGGTCGAGGCCGCCGTGGCCAAGGCCAAGCAGGCATTGATCCTCGACCACATCGAGCACTTGTTCGAAGAAGCGCGTCCGGCGGAAGCGCCGCAAGCGCTGCGCGATATGAAAGCACTCGCCAAGTACCTCTGACACCATCCGCCATGCCCCTCTTCCCCACCAAGCAGCACGGTCACGTCTTCCTCGGCAGCCGCCACGACATGCACGAGCGCAGAACCTGGCAGGTCGTAGCGCTCACGGCTGCGATGATGGTCGCCGAAATCGTTGGCGGCACCTTGTTCGGCTCGATGGCGCTGGTCGCCGACGGCTGGCACATGTCCGCCCATGCGGCGGCGCTGGCGCTGGCGGCCGTCGCCTACCGGGTGGCCCGCAAGCACCAGCACAACGCCTACTTCACCTTCGGAACAGGCAAGTTCGGCGAACTCGCCGCCTTTGGCAATGCGCTGCTCCTGCTGGTGATCGCACTGCTGATCGGCTATGAAAGCCTGGAGCGGCTGTTCATGCCGGTGCCCATCCGTTTTGCCGAAGCCCTTCCTATCGCGGTGCTGGGCCTGGTGGTCAACCTGGCCAGCGCGTGGCTATTGCACGACCATCATCACCATGACCATGACCATGACCATGACCATCACGATCATGGCCACGGTCATCACCACGACCACGCCCACGATACCAACCTGCGCGCCGCCTACGTCCACGTCCTGGCCGACGCGCTCACCTCGGTGCTGGCAATTGCCGCCCTGCTCGCCGGCTACTTTGGCGGCATAGGCTGGGTCGACCCCATCATGGGACTGGTCGGTACGGTGGTCATCGGCATCTGGTCGTGGAACCTGCTCAAGGCAGCGTCCCGCACCCTGCTGGACCGCATCCCCGATCCGGCACTTGCCGCCCGTATCCGCGACCGGCTGGAACAGGATGGTGACCGGGTCATCGACTTCCATCTCTGGCGACTGGGCCCCGAACACCTGGGGCTGATCGCCTCCATCGTGAGCCCTCGCCCCCAGACACCCGATCACTACAAGCGCCAGCTTGCCGATGTGACGCGCCTGGCCCACATCACGATAGAAGTCCACCGTGGCACGCCCGCCACTTGACCCGCCCGCGGCCATCATTATGGATACTTGCAACTAAACGGAATGCGGCCGCCGTGATACGCTAAAGGCGTCATCGAACAATTACAAGCAGGCTGCCTCCCAGGGCCACCCTGCAACAGGAGACTCGCATGACTTGCCAAGTGATTCCTCTGCGGCCGCGCCGCGCCAAGCGGCGGACCTTCCCCGTGACGGGCAAGTTGTTGATGATCGCCGTACCGGTGGCCTTCTCCATAGGCTGGCTGCTCGCGCTGCCGGGCATGCCGCACGCGCGGAGCAATCCGGACACCGCGCAGGAACACCGCCTGGATTTCGCCATCGCTGCCGGGCAGCTACGGCCGGCGCTCGAAAAATATGCCCGGCAGGCCGGCGTCCGGCTTTCGTTCGATCCTGCGCGGGTAGCCGGGCTGACGACCGCGGGACTACACGGCCGCTATACCGTGCGGGAAGCCCTGGACACGCTGTTGCGCGGCACCGGCTACGCCAGTGCGCAGGAAAGCGGCCGCTACGTCCTCGTTCCCGTGCCGGGGCCGCAAGACTCCCCGCGCACGGCCCCGAGGCTGGCCGGCTCGCTCATCCCTGCTTGAAGTCCTCCGTGCTCAGGCCCAGCCTGTGCATCTTGTCGTAGAGCGTCTTGCGCGGCAGGCCGAGCAGCTCGCTGGCGGCGGTTGTCCGGCCGGAACAATTCTTCAGCGCGTCTTCGATCAGCAGACGCTCGAACATGGTCAGCTGTTCCTCCAGCGAACGGCGACCGCTGGCGGCACCGCCCGCGAGCTTGTCCTTGGTCAGGCCCAATACGAACCGGTCCGCGACATTGCGCAGTTCACGAACATTGCCTGGCCAGTGATGGGCCATGAGCGACTGCAGCTGCGCCGTGGACACGACCGGCGCCTCCCGTCCGTAGCGCACCGCCGCCTGCAGGACGAAGTGTTCGAACAGCAGGGGGATGTCTTCCCGCCGCTCACGCAATGGCGGGATCTCGAGCACGGCCACGCTCAAGCGATAGTAAAGATCCGGGCGGAAAGTCCCGCGCTCGGTCTCGGCAAGCAGGTCGCACTTGGTTGCCGCCACGATGCGGCAATCCATGGGAAGCGGCTCGTTGGCCCCCAGCCGCTCGAATACGCGCTCCTGCAATGTGCGTAAAAGCTTGATCTGAAGGACCGGCGGCATGGTCTCGATTTCATCGAGGAACAGCGTGCCGCCCTGCGCATACTCGATCTTGCCGATGCGCCGCTTGGCGGCTCCGGTGAACGCACCTGCCTCATGGCCGAACACCTCGCTTTCAAACAGCGTTTCGGGCACACCGCCGCAGTTGAGCGCCGAGAAGTGGCGGCCCCGGCGCGGGCTGTAGTCGTGCAGGCAACGCGCCACGAGCTCCTTGCCGGTCCCCGTCTCGCCCACTACCAGTACGTCAGCGTCGGTATCGGCCAGATCCTGGCTGACACGCCGCAAGGCCTCGATGGCGGGCGAGCGCCCAAGCAGCACGCCCTCGATGGCGCGCCGGTTCTCGAGCTGTTGCCTGAGGCTCTGTACTTCTAGCGTCAAGCCGCGCTTCTCCAAGGCTCGCTGCACCACTTCGCTCAATAGTTCCGACGAAAACGGCTTCTCGATGAAATCGTAGGCCCCCAGCCGCATGGCCTGGACCGCCATCGATATATCGCCATGGCCCGTCACCAGGATCACCGGCAAGCCCGGATCGACCTCCAAAGCGCGGCGAAGCAGCTCGAGGCCGTCCATGCCGGACATCTTCACGTCGGTCACCAGAATGCCCGGGAAGCCGGCCACCAGCAGCTTGAGCGCCTGCTCGCCGGACTCGAGCGCATGAACAGTCAGTCCGGCCAGTTGCAGCGCCTGCTTGCCGCCCAGCCTCACCGCCGGATCGTCCTCGACGAAAAGCACCGTCAACCCTTCAAACATCCACCGTCTCCTCCAGCTTTGCCGGCCGCAGTTGCAGGACGAACGCCGCCCCGCCCTCCGGACGATTGTGCGCCCGCAGGATGCCGCCGAAGTCCCGGACGATGCCGGCCGAGATCGCCAGCCCCAGGCCCAGGCCGGCACCCGGCTCCTTGGTCGTGAAAAATGGCTCGAACAACCGATGCATCAACTCATCGGGAATACCTGGGCCACTATCGCGCACGGCGATCGACACCCAATCGTCGAACTGCCTCACCTGGATTTCCATCTGCCGGTCGTCGCTATGCATCATGGCATCGATGGCATTGCCCAGCAGATTGACCAGGACTTGTTCGAGGCGATTGCCGTCGCAATACGCGCAGGCATGCTCGGGGACATCGATCTTCAGCGTTATCCGCTCCTGGCGCAGCCGCTGCTCTAGCAGGAAGCAGGCTTCTGCGACGGTCACCGCTATCGATGTCGGCTTGAGCAAAGCCGGCGATTTACGGGCAAATTTCTTTAGTTGACCGGTGATCTTCCCCATGCGGCCGGTCAACTGGCCGATCATGGCCAGGTTCTCCTCGGCATCGGCCAGCCGGCCACGCTGCAGCAGCACCGCCGCGTTGTCCGCCAGGGTACGCAGCGCCGCCAGAGGCTGGTTCAGCTCATGGGTGATGCTCGCGGCCATCTGGCCCAGAGCCGCCATTTTGCCGGCCTGCACGAGCTCTTCCATCGTGGACTTGAGCTCCTCTTCGGCCCGCCGCCGCTCGGCGATCTCGGTCTGTAAATGCCGATTGGCGTTGCTCAATGCCTCGGTACGGGCTGCCACCTTGCGTTCCAGCTGGTCGTGCGCGCGCTGCAAGGCCGCGCTGGCGGCAAGGCTCTGTACGACAGTACGCCGGCGCTGTTGGAGGTACAGGACCAGGATGGACAGGAATCCCATCGCCAGCGCCGCAGCGATTGCCGTATTCCGCGCGCGGGCATGGATGGGCGCAATGTTGGACAGCGCCATGAGCTTCCACTGGGTGCCCGGGATCGGCCTGCTCTGCAATAGATAGGACGGCTGGAGAAAATTGCCGCTGGCCTCCTGCTGTCCGGGCTCGCTGGCAAACTGGATGACCCGCGTGCCGTCCGGCAGTCTGCTGATTTCAGCCATGCCCAGCGGCGCGAGCGATCCGGCACGGTGATACTGGCGCGTGACGGCCAGCCTCTCCATGGTATGCGGCGACAGCGGCGCAAGAGTCTTGAATTTCCAAGCGGGAACCGAGGTAAGGAAAATCACGCCGTTTTCGTCGACCACCAGCACTTTTTCGTCGGCGCGCAGCCAGGCATCGTCCAGCTTGTCCAGATCGACTTTTACCGCCGCAACGCCGAGCATCTTGCCGTCATGGTAGATGCCGTAGGAAAAGTAGTAGCCCGGGGTATGGCTGACCGTGCCGATACCGTAGAAACGGCCGGGCAGGCCCTTGGCGGCGTCGATGAAATAAGGCCGATAGGAAAAATTGCGGCCGACGAAACTCGGAGGCCGGTTCCAGTTGCTGGCCGCCAGCGTCAGTCCCTCCATGTCCATCACGTAGATTTCCGACGATCCGGCCTTGCGATTGACAGTCTCCAGATAATGATTGACCCTGGCCAGCCACTGCGGATTGCCGGGATCCTGCAGCAAGGCGATGACGTCCTTGTTCAGGGACAGGACTCCCGGCAGGTAGTCGTAGCGGGTCAACTCGCTTTGCAGTCCACCGGCATAGATGTCCAGCCTATGCTCGACGCCTTGGCGCAAGGCCCGGATACCGGTGCGCTCGCCCCAGGCGTAGGCAAAGGCGACGATCAGCCCGACAGCAAATAAACACGCCCCCGTCCATACCAGGCGTGGATTGAACGCCGTGCTTGGGTACAGGCTGTCGCGCAAGTCCCCACCCATTGTCGTTGTTCTCGAGCGATCGACAATTTATCCTAACCGAGCCCGGAAAGGCAGCCGCCCTTGCGTCACCTTGCCGGCACGGTCCAGCCACGATCAATCGGCATAGGCCCCGGCAGCCCGGATGATGGGCGTCCATTTGGCGATCTCGCTTTGCAGGTGCTTGCGGAGCGAATCCGGCCGGGCACGCTCGGCCGTAACGGCCTGCGCCCCGAGCTCGCTCATCTTGTCGCGGAATACCGGGTCCTGGACTGCGGCCTGCAAGGCGGCCGACACCTTGTCCACCACATCCGCCGGCGTTCCCTTCGGCGCATACATGGCGTGCCATATCTTGACCTCTATCCCCGGCAGGCCTTGCTCGGGAGCAGCGGGAATCTCCCCCACCCCGGCGTTGGCCAGGAACAGCTTGCTGGCGTTGGCCTTGATTCTTGCGATGAGAGCCGAACGATGCGGCTCGTGCGGCGGGGACCCGCAATAAACGAGAGCCCGCCATTCCGGGATTCCGGAACGGCGGGCTCCATGCAGGGATTGGGGATGCGGGCCGGGATCAGTTCGGAGCCGGCGGACCGTCTATGGACGAGAACAGGTCCCACACGGCAATGAACAGCGCCGCCACCAGCGGCCCGATGACGAAGCCGTTGATGCCGAAAAGCGCCATGCCGCCCAGCGTGGAAATCAGCACGACGTAATCCGGCATGCGGGTGTCCTTGCCGACCAGGATGGGGCGAAGGACGTTGTCCACCAGGCCGATGACCAAGATGCCGTACAGCGTCAGGATAATGCCCTGCAGGACCGCGCCCGTTACGATGAAATAAATGGCTACCGGTCCCCAGATGAGGCCCGCGCCCACCGCCGGCAGCAGCGACAGGAAGGCCATCACCACGCTCCACAGCAACGCGCCATGGATGCCCAGGATAGAGAAGATGATGCCGCCCAGGACCCCCTGCGTAATCGCGACCACGATGTTGCCCTTGACCGTTGCCCGCACGACCTCGATGAACTTGCGGAACAGGTGGCGCTTGTGCTCTTCGGCCAGCGGCAGGGCCTGGCGTATGCGTCCCGACAGGCGCGAGCCGTCCCGCAGCAAGAAGAAGAGCAGGTACAGCATGACGCCGAGGCTGATGACGAACTGGAACGTGTTCTGGCCTATGCTGAGCGCCTGCGTGGCAAAGAACTGGCTTCCCCGGGTCGCGACCTCGGCCAGCTTGGTCTGGAAGCTCGATATGTCGACGAGCCCGAATCGTGCCAGCAGGTTCTGCGCCGTCTCCGGCATGGCGGCCACGATACGTTCGAAGTACAGTCCGAAGTCGATGTTGCCGGAACGGATCTGATCATAGACCCCCGCGGCCTCGCGAATAATGGCGCCGGCGATCAGCGAGACCGGGATAATGACGATCAGCACGCAGGTCAGCAGCGTGGTCAGCGCCGCAAGATTGGCCCGGCCACGGAATACTGTCAGCAGCCAGCGTTGCATGGGGAAGAAGATGATGGCCAGGATGGCTCCCCAGAACACCGCGCCGAAAAACGGCCACAACAGCCAGCCGAAGGCCACCGTGACCAGGATCATCAAAAAAAGAAAGGTGCGGTACTGCAAAGAAGTTTGGCTCATGAGCCGTCCTTCGCGCTAACGAACATGATATGGAGCATAGCCTAAGCCGGTGGCGATCCGCCGCTCATCAGCCCCCTACCGCCGGCAGCGCTTCGGTCAGTGTGGCCCGGAACGCTTCCATGATGGGCGGCACCTTGAAACCGCGCCGCGTGACTTGATAGAGATCCAGGCTGACCGCCGGCTTGACCAGCAGGTCGGTCGCCACTTGGTGGCGGTGGCAGGCGACCAGGGCGAAGGTGGGAATGACGGCCGTCCCCACCCCCGCCTCGACCATGGAAATCAAGGTCTCGAAGAAATTGAAACTGGGCCGGTCTTCATTGCCGCGGCCTATCTTCTCCAGGTGCGGTTCGATCAGCCGCTGAATGGGATTGCTCGACGGCAGGCCGATCAAGGGCGCGTCGCGCAGACTGGCCCAGGCGACCGTGCCGGTGGGCCGCCCCGGCGCACCTTCGGTGGGTGCCACGCGCATCAGCCTGAACTTGCCCACCGGCGCCCGGTCCAGGCCCGCCAACGGCTTGAAGAAGAACCCCAGCCCCAGGTCCGCCTCTCCAGCGCCTATCAACGCCTCGACCTGCTGCAGGTCGGTATCGACCAGCCGCAGCTCGACATGCGGATGCGATTGCTTGAAAAGCTGGAACACCCTGGGCAGGATGTTGGACGATATCAGTGGCGTGGCGGCGATACGCAGCGTCTGCCGGGCACGGCGGCCGGCCACCCCGAGCTTGGCGACCGCTTCTTCGAGGTCGCCCACCACCCGCTGCGCCACCGGCAGCAGGTCCCGCCCGGCCTCGGTCAATACGACCATGCGCGTGGTCCGGTCGAACAGCCGGCAGTCCAGCTGCTTTTCCATCTCCCGGATCATGATGCTCAGGCCGGCCTGGGTCATATGGGCCTTTTCCGCCGCGCGGGTGAAATTGCCGATGCGGGCGACGTGCAGGAACACCTGGAGCTGGCGAAGGGAGATATTCATAAGACCCTAATATGTATTCATATCATATCTAAACTTCAAAAATGATACGTTCTGGCGCCTAATACTGCCACCGGCCCGTTGCGGCCGTCCAAGATTCGTTTTTCCAAAGGGACAAGCATGAGCAGCAAAGAGGACGTCGTCATCGTCGGTGCCGGCATAGGCGGATTGACGCTGGCACTGAGCCTTCACCAGGCCGGTATTTCGTGCCGCATTTACGAGGCGGTGCCCGAGCTCAAGCCGCTCGGCGTGGGCATCAACATCCTGCCTCATGCCGCGCGTGAACTCTCCGAATTGGGCCTGCTGCCGGAACTGGACAAGGTCGGCGTCCGGACCCGCGAATCCATTTTCTTCACCGAGCACGGGCAATTCATCTTCCGTGAGCCCGCCGGTCTCGCCGCCGGCTTCGACTGGCCGCAGTACTCCATCCATCGCGGCGACCTGCAGACGGTGCTGCTGGACGCCGTCCGGCAGCGCCTGGGCGACGACGCCGTGGTATGCGGCCACCGCTGCACCGGCGCCTCGCAAGACGGCGACTCGATCACCGCGCACTTCAGCTCCCCGGAGGGGGAACGGCTGCCGGACGTCCAGGCGTCGCTGGTCGTGGCTTGCGATGGCGTCCATTCCGCTCTGCGCAAGCAGCTTTATCCCGATGAAGGCGCACCCCGCTATTCCGGCGTGAACATGTGGCGCGGAACGGTGGTCTGGAAGCCCTTCCTGAGCGAAGCGAGCATGGTGCGCGCCGGCTGGCTCGACGTGGGCAAGATGGTTATCTACCCCATACGCAACAACGTCGACGGGCAGGGCAGCCAGCTCATCAACTGGGTGGCCGAGATCACCGATCCCAACCCCGCCATCCGCGACTGGAGCCGGCCGGGACGGCTGGAAGATTTCCTTCCCGCCTTCGAAGACTGGCATTTCGATTGGCTCGACGTACCGGCGCTGATCCGCGCGTCCGATTCGATCCTGGAATATCCCATGGTGGACCAGGATCCGCTGCCGACCTGGACCCAGGGCCGGCTCACGCTGCTCGGCGACGCGGCCCACCCCATGGTCCCGCGCGGCTCGAACGGCGCCGGCCAGGCCATCATCGACGCGCGCTACCTGGCGGGCCAGCTGAAACGGCGCGGCCTGACTCACGAAGCCCTGCAAGACTACGACAAGGTGCGCGTGGCGGCCACCACCCAGGTGGTCCTGACCAATCGGGTCAATCCGCCCGACGCCATTCTGCGCGAAGTCCACGAGCGCACCGGCGGCAAGCGCTTCGAACAGCTGGATGCCATCGTCTCGCAAGCCGAACTGCAGGCCATCTCGGACAACTACAAAAAGGTGGCCGGCTACAGTCCTGCCGCGCTCAAGGCCCGTCCCTCCTTCCTTTGATATCTGTTATTTGAAGGCGGCCGCCTTGCCGCCCGAGTATCGAGCCGCCGCGTGCGGCTCTTTTTATTGTCGCAATTCCAGACACAATTGCTAAACTCAATGGAAGGTTGCTCCCGATAACAAAAATAAAAGTATCCGATATTGATACTTTTTAATTTTTACGTAGAATAGTGGGCACACCACTCGAAACGGCCCGGCGCCTGCCGGTGCGCAAGGAGACACCATGGCAACGCTAGTTCCCATACAGGGCTTGCACCACTTCGCCTACCGATGCCGGGATGCGGAAGAAACCCGCCATTTCTACGAAGACATCCTGGGCCTGCCCCTCGCGCACGTCATACGCGCCGAACGCGTCCCCAGCACGGGTGAATACTGCCCCTACGTGCATATCTTCTTCGAAATGCAGGACGGCTCGTATATCGCGTTCTTCGACCTGGGCGACAACCAGGGGGCGGAACCCTCCCCGAACACACCCGACTGGGTCAACCACCTGGCGCTGCAAGTCGGATCCGAAGCCGAGCTCCGCGAAGCCAAGGCCAAGCTCGAACAGGCGAAGGTAGACGTGGTCGGCATTACCGATCACGGCTTCGTCAAATCGATCTATTTCTTCGATCCCAACGGCATCCGCCTCGAATTGACCACGCGCACGGCGCCCGCCGCCAAGCTCGACACGTACAAGGCCCATGCGCATGCCCAGCTCGAGGACTGGATCCGCGTAAAAGCCGCCGCGGCGCAGTAGCCGCCATCCTATCGTCCCGCCCGGCGCCGCGCCGTGCCGACCGCAGGCACGCCCGCGTCTGGCCATCCATACCCTAGCAACATACCGGAGAGCGCTTCATGTCCACGCCCGCCAAGCACCAGTTCGACCGCATACCTGTCATTCTGCAGTTCCGAGAGCCGGTCGAGATGGTGGAAACCTACGGTTTCAACGGGAGCCAAGGCTACACCGTGCTCGAAGGGCAAAGGCTGGTGCCCAGGAACGTGCCGTCCAAGGTGCTTTTTCTTTTCATGCACCCCGCTTCCACGCTGCAGCTGCTCCCCATGCCGGTCGCGCTGGCAGAGAACGGCATGCACGTGTTGTGCGCCGGCAGCCGGTACGCCAAGAACGACTCGGCGCTGATCATGGAAAAAGTGGCCGCCGACCTGGGCGCGTATGTGCGCCACGCCCGCGAGGAACTCGGCTACGAGAAAGTCGTGCTGGTGGGCTGGTCGGGCGGCGGCGCCCTGTCGCTGTTCTATGAAGCCCAGGCCGAAGCACCCTCCATCACCCATACGCCGGCCGGCGACCCCTACGATCTTACCCAGGCTGGACTCCCCCCCGCGGACGGCATCATATTCATCGCCGCGCACCTGAGCCGCCCGGAAACGCTCACTGAATGGCTGGATCCCTCGGTGCGCAACGAACTCGATCCCGACGATCGCGATATCGAGCTGGACATCTATGCGCCCGGATGCCCGAACCGGCCTCCTTTCGATGCTGCCTTCGTTACGCGGTTCCGCGAGGCCCAGCTGGCACGCAACCGCCGCATCACCCAGTGGGTGCAGGAGACGCTCGACAAGTTGAAGCGCTCGCCGGAAGGCGAGCGCGAACGCGGCTTCGTGGTGCACCGTACCATGTGCGATGTGCGCTGGATCGACCCGAACGTCGATCCGAACGGACGCAAACCCAACTGGTGCTACCTGGGCGATCCGCGTGTCGTCAACTCCGGCCCGGCCGGACTGGCCCGTTTCAGCACGCTGCGCAGCTGGTTGTCGCAGTGGTCGTACGACCACTCCAATATCAAGGGACCGGTCAACGCGGCCAAGATACGCAA
The DNA here is from genome assembly GCF_033795525.1 of Pigmentiphaga sp. Classification (GTDB taxonomy): domain Bacteria; phylum Pseudomonadota; class Gammaproteobacteria; order Burkholderiales; family Burkholderiaceae_B; genus Pigmentiphaga. Next base: position 52,499 of record NZ_JARYGM010000008.1, on the reverse strand, counting down.
AGTGCCGGTCCTGCAGATCGAAAACGAAGCAGACGATGCCGTACCGGCGACGCACAACCCGATGATCCACGCCGCGCTGGCCACGCCAGACAAGGAATTCGTGCAGATCCGCGGGGCAACCCACTACTATTTAGGCCAGCCGCAGGAGCTTGCCCAGTGCATCTCCACCATCATGGACTGGACGCGCCGGAAGATCGCGGCCGACTTTGCCCCCGAAACGCCGCCCGCGGCCCTGCACGGATGAGCGCGCCGGACCGGGATTGATTACCATCTGGCTTGAAGCGGTGCCTCGCCTGGCGGCGACACCGCCGCCATGCTTCCCCGATCCGACATGTCACAGTTCGCAAAAGTGCTCAAGGTCCTCGATCTCTTCTCCGAGGACAGAACCACCCTCGCCGCCGAAGAAATCGCCGACCTGCTGGAGGTCTCGCGTCCCACGGCGTTCCGCTACGTCAAGCAGCTGTGCGAGACGGGCTTGCTCGCCAAGCTCGCCGGCCGGTATGCGCTGGGCGCGAAGATCATCGAGCTCGACTATCGCATCCGGCGCTCCGAGCCCATCCTGCAAGCCAGCCGGGCCAGCATGCGCGAACTGGCGCAGCGCACCGCCACGACCGTCGTGCTGTGCAATATCTATGGCGACGAGATCGTGCACAGCCATCATGAAACCGCAGGCGAACTTGCGCCCATGAGCCTGGTCCGCGGCCACCCCATGCCGCTGTTCAAGGGAGCAGCGCCAGCCGTGATTCTTGCCAACCTGCCTGCAGCCCGGCTCAAGCGTTTATACGAACGCTACCGGGAACATCCCGACCTGCTTTCCATCGCCCCGGATTGGCCGGCCTTTGCCAGGCACTATAAGCAGATCCGCAAAGACGGTTATTACGTCTCCCGCGAAGAAATCGATGCCGGGGTGATAGGGATCGCGGCGCCCATTTTCAACGATGGGCGGCATGTGGTGGGCGCCACGACGCTGGTCTACGAAAAAAGGCGGGAAAACCTGGTGAACGAGGCCGGCTACACGGAACTGGTACGTTCGTGTGCCGCCACGATCACACAGGCGATCGCCGCCGCGGGGCCCGCCTCCTGATTACCTGGGTGGGTGGGCGGGCCTGCCTGGCCTAGCGGAAATCGGCGTTCGGGTCCTGCGTCCCGCCCTCCCCGCCATAGCCGCCTCCACCGTAGCCCGTACCGTAGGAGCTCTCGACGTCGATCTTGACACTATCGGGATCCACGGCCGACGCCGTCCCCTTATAGTGCATGACCATCCCGGGAAGCAGCATCACCGCGGCCACCATCAGCAACTGGATCACGATGAACGGAATCGAGCCCCAGTAGATCTGCCCCGTGGTGACCTTGGGAATGCGCTTGCCGGTGACCTTGTCCAGGTAATCCTCCTTCGGCGCGACCGACCGCAGGTAGAACAGCGCAAAACCGAATGGCGGGTGCATGAACGAGGTCTGCATGTTGACCGCCAGCAGCACGCCGAACCAGATCAGATCTATGCCCATTTTCTCGGCCACCGGCCCCAGCAGCGGCACGATGATGAACGCGAGTTCGAAAAAGTCGAGGAAAAAGGCGAGCAGGAAGGTCAGGACGCTGACGACGATCAGGAAGCCCCACTGCCCGCCGGGCACCGACGTCAGCAGGTGTTCTACCCACAGGTCGCCGCTGACGGCCCGGAAGGTCAGGCCGAACACGGTGGAGCCGATCAGGATGAACACGACGAAGCATGACAGCTTGGTCGTCGTATCCATGGCTTGCTTGAGCAGGTTGAGGGTAAGGCGCCGCCGTATGAGCGCCATGACGATGGCGCCGACGGCGCCCATGGCGCCCCCTTCCGTGGGCGTTGCCACGCCGATGAATATTGTCCCCAGGACCAGGAAGATCAGGAACAGCGGCGGAATCATCACGAAGGTGACTCGTTCGGCCAGCGCCGACAGCCATCCCAGATGCAGCCATTTGTTGGCTAGAGCAATGATGAAGGCCGACAGGCCCCAGACCAGCATGGTCAGCACGACCCGCTCATCCACGGGCGCCGTATCCTGCTCGAGATAGGTGCTCACGGCAACGGCGATCGCCGCCGACACCAGCATAAGGGCCAACAACGAGCGCCCGCCCCGCGTGCCATTGGGCTCGCGGAAACGGCGCGCTTCCTCGGGCAAGGCCGGCGCGCTCGAAGGCTTCAGCAGCGACATCGCCACGACGTAGATCACATAGGCGCCGGCCAGCAGCAAACCGGGCAGCATCGCCCCCCGGTACATGTCGCCGATCGAGCGGCCCAACTGGTCGGCCAGGATAATCAGGACCAGGGATGGCGGAATGATCTGCGACAAGGTACCGGAAGCCGCAATCACGCCGGTTGCCAGCCTCCTGTCGTAACCGTAGCGCAGCATGATGGGCAGCGAAATCAGCCCCATGGAGATGACCGACGCCGACACCACGCCGGTGGTTGCAGCCAGCATGGCGCCGACAACCACCACTGCAATGGCGAGACCGCCCCGGATGGAGCCGAACAGCTGGCCTATGGTCTCGAGCAGGTCCTCGGCCATGCCGGAGCGCTCCAGCACCAGCCCCATCAAGGTGAAGAACGGCACGGCCAGAAGCGAATCATTGGTGATGATGCCGAACACCCGCTGCGGCAAGGCCTGGAACAGCACCGGCGTCAACAGTCCCAGTTCGATGCCGATCAGCGCGTAGAGCATGCCGTTGGCCGCAAGCGCGAATGCCACGGGGAATCCCAGCAACAGGAATATCACCAGGTTGGCGAACATGATGGGCGCCAGATTGGCGATGAGAAATTCAGTCATCATCGTCCCCCGGCGTTGTTGGGCTCGAGAGCGGCCTCACGCGCCCGGGCTTCACGGGCTATCTCCTCGGCCAGTTCTTCCTCGGCGCTCTTGGCGCCATCGCGGTCGCGCGGATCGGGCCCCTTGCCCATGAGGAAAGCCACACATTTGATCAGGTGGGAGATGCCGGCCAGCACGAGCAGGAAGAACCCCACGGGGATCAGCAGCTTGACCGGCCATCGCACCAGCCCGCCGGGATTGGACGACTGCTCGTTGGTGACGTAGGAATCGACGAACACCGGCCACGACAGCCACATGATCAGTATGCACGCCGGCAGCAGGAACAGCAGGACGCCGAATATCTCTATCCAGATCTGGGTACGCTTGGAGAGCTTCTGGGCCACGATGTCGACGCGTACATGCTCGTTTTTCAGCAGCGTATAGCCCGACGCCAGCAGGAAGATGGCGCCGAACAGGTACCACTGCAATTCAAGCCAGGCATTGGAACTGGTATGCAAGACCTTGCGGACGATGGCATTGCCCGCGCTGACGACCACCACCACCAGCGTGAGCCAGGTGACGGCCTTGCCTACGAACAGGTTGACCCTGTCGATGAGGCGGGAAAAAGCAAGAAGAGCATTCATGGTTGTAAGTCCATGCTGAACGAAAAACGCCTGGCTGGGGGCCAGGCGAAGATTCGTGCTTGCGATGTGCGGCGGGCACCTGTGGGGCTCCTGCCGCGCCGTCCGGCCGCTTATCGGCGGATGGTGGACATGTAGCCGTCGAAATTGCCTTCGGCCACGCGGAACCATGGCAATACATCGCCGCGGAATGCCACCATGCTGTCGTACACCCGCTTGAAATCCGGGCTCTTGGCGCTCATTTCCGCGTACAGCTTGTTGGCCTCGGCATAGCAAGCGTCCATGACCGGCTTGGGGAAGGCGCGCAGCTGGGCTCCCTGGGACACGAGCCGGCGCAGCGCCGCCGGATTCTCGGCGTCGTACTTGGCGATCATGTCGTTGGTGGCCGCGGCGCAGGCCTGGTCCAGCGCCGCCTGGTAGTGCTTGGGCAGCTTGTTGTAGGCGTCCTGGTTCACGTACAGCGACACCTGGAGGGTCCCTTCCCACCAGCCGGGGTAGTAGTAGTTCTTGGCCACCTTGTGGAAGCCGAGCTTTTCGTCGTCATAGGGGCCGATCCATTCGGCTGCATCGATCGTGCCCTTCTCCAGCGCGGGATAGATGTCGCCGCCGGCGATCTGCTGCGGCACCACGCCCAGGCGCGACAACACCGCGCCGGCGAATGCGCTGACGCGGAACTTCAGTCCCTTGAGGTCGTCCACCGACTTGATTTCGTTGCGGAACCAGCCGCCCATCTGGGTGCCGGTGTAGCCGCAGGGAAAGTTGACGACGTTGTACTTCTTGAAAACGTCCCGCAACAGCTTCAGGCCGTCGCCATGGCGCATCCAGGCGTTCATCTGGCGGGTATTGAGGCCGAACGGCACGGCGGCATCGAAGCTCAGCGTGGGATCCTTGCCGTAGTAATAGTAGGAAGCGCTATGGCCGCACTCGATGGTGCCGTTCTGCACGCTATCGAGGACTTGCAAGGCCGGCACGATCTCGCCCGCCGGGAAGACGCGGATCGAGAACTTGCCGCCCGTTGCCTCGGACACGTACTTGGCCACGGCTTCGCCGCCGCTATAGATGGCGTCGGCACTACGTGGAAAGCTGGAAGCGAGTCGCCAGTTGACCGTCGGCGAATCTTGGGCAAACACTGGTGCAGCCAGCGTCGCGCCGCCCGCAGCGGCGGCGCCCACGGTTGCCTTGGTCAGGAAGGAACGGCGGTGCATGTGCGTGTCTCCTGGGAATAATTGACATCCATGAGCGGCACCGGTCCTGGCAAGGGGCGTCACGAGACTGCAAACGGTGCAAAACAAGTGCCACCCAAAGGAAGGGCGAATACATAATAACGGCAGGCACTCATCTTGCGTTCCTCAGGGAAACCCTGATTCACCGGCAGGAGAATTGAGGCCGGCGGCACGCGCTACGGCCGCTCTCGGCAGCCGTCAGTCCGCCCCTATCCTGGCTTCCCGGACCACTCTTTTCCATTTGGCCAGTTCCGCTTCCAGCAGCGCCCCAAGCTCCGCAGGCGTGCTGGGGGCCGCCATCGCGCCCAGCGAGGCAAACTGCTGCTGGACTTCGGGCAGCTGCAGGATGGACACGATCTCGCGGTTCAGGCGCTCGACCACCGCCCGGGGCATGCCCGCGGGGCCGAATACGCCGGTCCAGACGTCCACCTCCCCTTCCGGCATTCCCAGTTCGCGCAAAGTAGGCACATCGGGCAGCAGCGGACTGCGTTGGGCGCTGGTGATGGCCAGCGGCCGCACTTTGCCGAGCTTCGCTTGCGGCGCCGACGTCAGGACCAGGTCGAACATCGCGTCCACGTGCCCTCCCAGCAAGTCGTTCAACGCGGGCGCGCTGCTTTTGTAGGGCACGTGGAGCAGCGGGATGCGGGCCGCGCTCTTGAGCAACTCGCCCGCGAGGTGATTGGACGTACCGGCACCCGCCGACGCATACGTAATAGGCTTGGGCCGGGATTGGGCCAGGGCGACGAACTGCGCGAAATCCGATGCGGGCAGCGAAGGATGGACCACCAGCACGAGCGGCAGCGAGTTGACCAACGATATGGGAGTGAAGTCGCGGACAGGATCGAAATCCACCCGGTTGATGAGCGGGTTCATCACTTGCGAGCTTACCCCGCCATACAGGATGGTATAGCCGTCAGGCGCTGCCGCGGCGGCGTGTTTGACGCCGATCGCCGTGCTCGCCCCGGGGCGGTTCTCGACGATGACCGGCTGCCCCAGGCGCTGGCCGAGTTTCTGGCTCAGCGCCCGCGTCAACACATCGGCGGTGCCGCCCGGCGCGAACGGCACGATGAAATGGACCGGACGGTCCGGAAAATCCCCGGCCTGCGCGGCGGGCCAGGCCAGACAGGCCCCCGCCGCGCCGATCAACGCCTTCATGCATAGAGTGCGATTCATCTCGGTATCCCCAAGAGCTGGTAAACAGCGACGCGGTCGGGCAGGCGCCCTTCCGCCGATGACGGCCCCATGAGGGCGGCCGCGCCATTTGCTCCTCTTGCCCCCCTTGCCGGCCATGCCGCCGGCAGCCGCCTGTATCGGCAGCGTCCGGTCATGCCGGACGCACCTGTCAGAGCTTGTATTCGGGCAGATCGATACCCAGTTCGCCGGCCTTTTTCCGGATCTCGGCCAGCGTGGAAACGAAGGCCTCGTGCTCCACTTCCGGAGGAGCCGCTCCCAGTCCCGCCTTGGCAACCGTGAGATCGAGGCGCGCGAACAGATCCTGTTCCTCGTTCACATTGGACGAAGAATGAAAACCACCCAGCTCCACGTTCTCGATGACATCCATCATGGCAGCCTTGACGTTCTGGCGGACCTCCTCCGACACCTGGGGCAGCCGGTACGCCAGGTATTCCCAGCCCATGCCGATGTGGCGCACCTCGTCGGCCAGGATCCTGCCCAGCACCGCCCGCGCTACCGGATCGGTCGTATGGTGGTAGCGCACGCGGAAGATTTCCACCGCGAAATACTCGCTCACACAGTGCCAGCACCCCAGTACCGCCTCGGGGGTGTAGTCCGGATTCAGGCCGCGCTCGCGCAATCCCGCCACCAGCCGCTTGCGAGGCGCCCCCTCGGGAGGTTCGGGAAGATAGCCGCCCAGCTTCTCGGCCATCAGATAGGACGCTTCGACGTGCTTGGCCTCGTCCATGAACTTGGTCGCGAGCGCCAGCTTGATCATCCCGGGGCGGTCCCCCTCGAACGCGAACCGGAGCAGCACGGTAGGCGATTCCGCCAGGCCCGTGTACTCGCTCCACGCGCGGCGGCTCCAGAACACCCGCGCCGCGTACCGTTCTTCTTCGGTGTACTTTGCCAGGTCGAGCTGGTTCCACGGAATGTCGGTGACCGGATCCCAGGTGGCACCCTTGGCCACGGTCCAGATGCGCTCGACGCGAGGAAGTTCTTCGCCCAGATTCAAGGGGAAACGCCGCTCGGGTATCCCGGCGAAACCGGTAGCGGGAACAGACATGGATGGCTGTGCGGACATCTGGACTCCTAGGAAAAAGGACGGATCAACTAACTAACCAACTGATTAGTTAACAGTCTAGAAATGTCGCAAACAGCGTGTCAAGAATATTTTTGCGGCGCTTCGCGCCTCTGCGGTACCGTTTGCTCCATTCGTTGACACAAGATCCCAGGGGCTCTTAGAATGAATTAACCGACCAGTTAGTTATTGAGAACACCATGATTGCCAAGATTCCACTCGGGCCGGCTGGCCGCCCCTATTCCCAAGGCCTGCGCGTGGAGGGCGGGTCCCACTTGATCTTCATCTCCGGCCAACTGGCCAGAGCCGACCCGGAACGCGCCCATCACCCTGGCGACCTGGGGCGCCAGGCGCGCGAGATCTTCGGCAACATCGACACGCTGCTGCGCGAATCGGGAGCCTCGCTGTCGGACGTCGTAAAGATCACGGCATTCGTCACCACCCTGGACGGCTATGCGGAGTACTCCGATATCCGCCGGGAAGTCTTCTCCGACCCGCTTCCCGCCAGCTCCACGGTCCAGGTGTCTTCATTGGTCACACCGGGCTGCCTGATCGAGATCGAAGCGATCGCGATAATATGAGCGTCGTTGGCCGTCCTTTCCCCACTGAAACATCCATGGCATCACGTACTCCGTCACGCCCGAAGGCCGCGGCGCCGGCACGCCGCGCGCCCCGCGACAGCGTCGCGACCCGCACAGCGATTCTCGACTCCGCCGAGAAAATCTTCGCGCGCGACGGCCTGCGCAGCACACGAACCGAAGAAATCGCCGCCGGCAGCGGGGTCACCAAGGCGATGATTCACTACTACTTCGATACCAAAGAAGCGCTGTACCAGGCAGTGCTCGACCGCGTATTCAAAGAGCGCGAGGAAGGCATGGACTTCGGCTCGCTGCGCCAGCTGCCCCCCGCCGAAGCACTGCGTGCATTCGTCGAGCGGCTGCTGCAGCAAATGGTTGCCAAACCTCACCTGGGCCCGCTGTTCGCGTTGGAGAACATCCAGAACGACGGCGCGTTCTACAACCGGAATGGCGGCAAGGTGTACCGGACACTGGCCGACATCATCGAGCGCGGGGTGGCAGACGGCAGCTTCCGCCCCCAGGACCCGGGCCATGCTGCGGTCAACATCATGGGTGCCTGCGTCCATTTCTTCAACGTCTCGTCGAACATCCGGACACTCTGGCCGAAAGGCAAGGCGGGTGCCGCAGCGTCGATGAACAATCACTGGCTCGCCGTGGTGGAATTCGTCATGCACGCGGTGCTGGCCCCCAGCGCCACCGGCCGCGCGAAGACCACACGGCACACCCGCCTGGCAGCGCTATGAACACACATTCTTCGTCCCTTTCCGCGGTCCATGAACTGCTGGAACGCATCGGCCCCGTCTGGGGCACCGACATACACGCCTATCGCGATTGCGTGATCGAAGCCCTGGAGCCCGCGCTCCGCGCGGCCGCCACCGCAGGTGGCATCGCCTCGGTTCGGAATGTCTCGTACGGCCCGGATCCGCGGCACGTGCTGGACCTGTACCGCCGCGCCGACACCCGGGGCCCCCTTCCCGTCGTCCTGTTCATGCACGGCGGCGCCTACGTCCGCGGCGACAAGGACATGACTCCGCTCGTCTATTCGAACGTCGCCACGTGGTTCGCCAAGCAGGGGTACCTCGCCGTCAATCTCGAATATCGGCTCGCGCCGGCTGCACCCTACCCGGGAGGAGCCGAGGACCTGGGACGAGCCATCGACTGGATGGGCGAACACATCGCCTCCCATGGGGGCGACCGGGGGCGGATATTCGTCATCGGGCATAGCGCCGGCGGCACGCACGTGGCCCACCATGCGCTGGACCCTTCCCTGCCCTATCGCGGCCGCGGCGTCCGGGCAGCCGCCATCGTATCGGGCAGGCTGCGCGCCGATACCCTGCCCGCCAATCCCAACGCAGCGGGCGTGCGGGCCTATTTCGGCGACGACGACAGTGCCTACGAGCGGCTATCGCCCATCAATATGGTCACCGCCGACGCCATTCCGCTTTTCGTTGCCATCGCCGAATACGAGAATCCGCTCCTCGACCAGTACGGTGCGGAATTCTTCTTCCGGCTCCGGGCATGCGGACACCGGGCCAATCAATTCATCATGGTGCCCCGCCACAACCACATGTCTATCATGGCCCACTTCAACACCGAGGAAGAATTCCTGGGCCGCCAGCTGTGCGAGTTCTTCCAGCGCTACGAACGGGCAGCCCGCTCGTCAGGCTCTGGCGGGGCGGACTGACCTAGCGGCGGTGAACCAGGCACCCTTGGCGACCGCGCCCGCATTGATGGCGCCGTAGACCAGCAGGGCCAGCGCCTGTGCGGCAAACACGCCTGCCAGGCCCATGCCCGCCGCAATGGCCAGCATGCCGCCGGCCGCGCTGAGGCCCAGCCGCACCACGCTTCCCGTAACGGGCCAGAACAACCGCCCCGCTCCCTGGGAAGCGAAGTACAGCGCCAGGCCGGCGCCAAAAAAGCCGTAGAACGGGCCCACAATATGCAGGTAGAGCGAACCCGTCGCCAGCATGTCCGGCTGGGTCCCGAATATCGACAACCACGTCAGCGGGAACAGGGCGGCGGCGAGGCCGATGGTCTCGGTCATGATGAAGGCGCATCCCGCACCGACCCAGGCGATGCGCAGGGCGCGGTCGTGCCGGCCGGCTCCCATTGCCGCCCCCACCATCGCCACCATGGGGCCGCCCAATCCGAACACCAAGGGCACAAGCAAGTACTCCAGCCGCGATCCCGTACCGTAGCCGGCAATCGCCGCGGGACCGAAATGACCGGTCAGCGCCGTAGCGATGCTGATCGCGATGTTGATGGCAGCCGTGGAAATCGCGGCAACGAGGCCCACCCGCAGAATGTCGCGGAAAAGTGGCCAGCGCAACGTCCAGCCGGCCAGCGAAAGCCGCACCAAGCCTCGCCCGGAGCAAAGGAAAAACAACAGAGCCGCACTGCCCGCGGCATAGTAGGTCAACAGCGCAATGGCACCGCCAGCCACGCCTAGCCCAGGGAGCGGCCCCCATCCGAAGATCAACAGCGGCGACAGGGGTACCAGCATCATGGTACCCACGCATGTGACGACGGCGGGCAGGTTCATGTTGCCGGTGCCGCGTACCGCCGACGCAAGTGAATTGAACAGCCAGACGAGCGACGCCCCACCGAAGATCCAATAGGAATACTCTTGCGCAGCATCGAGCGACGGCCCCGCTCCGCCCATGCCGGCGTACAGCCAGCGGCCGGCGGCCAGCCCGCCCGCGGTAAAGAACAGGCTGAACAGCAAGCCGACCAGGATGGCGTGGTAGACCAGCGCATTGGCGTCGTCGCGGCGGCCTCCGCCCAGCGCGCGTGCGATGGACGACGATATCCCGCCCCCGACTGCGCCACCCGATAACATCTGCATCAGCATCAGCGTCGGGAAAACGAGCGCCACGCCCGCCAGGGCATCGGTACCGAGCTTGCCTATGAAGTAGGTTTCGATGATGCCGGCCCCGGCCTGGGCCGCGAGAACCAACGTATTGGGTATGGCCAGCCGCAGCAGTGTCGGGACGATGGGAGCTTCGATGAGGCGGCGGGTCCGCGGATCGATCGCCCGCGCGTCGGGCTGGTGACGCGAAACGCCCGGCATGACGCCCTCCTTCGTCCCATGGAGGGCGCATGATAAATGACACCTGTCACTTACTCAACGCCGGCAATGTGACCGGCGGCGCAGATCCACCGCGCTAGCGCAGGCTGCCTGGCCCCGACCGGCTGCCTCCGGATCGGTCCCCCGTTCCCGACGACTCCCCGCCGGTCGATGGGTGCCGGCCGCCCGCCCCGGGTGCTCCTTCCTTGGGCGCGCCCTGGTCGGGAGGCGGGGTCTGCGCGCTTCCCTGTGCCGCATTACCTGGGCGACCGGCATCCCCGGGCTGGCCCGAGGCGCCCGGCTTGCCCTGTGTGGAACCGGTTCCCTGCGCATTGCCGGAGGAGCCGGAAGGACCACTATTCTGCGTGCCGCGCGTGGGGCCTTCGGAGCTGGACCCGCTGGGGACATTGCTGCCTCCACTCTGGCTGGTGCTGGCCCCTGTGCCTGTCTGCGCCGACAGCGGCGCCGTGGCCAGCATGCCGGCGCATAGGAGCACTTTTCCAAGTATCGATCGCGGCATGGTGTTCTCCTTTGAGCTTCGTTTTCGAGATGTCCCTGCCCAGCAGAAACCATGCCCGAGCCGCTGCCAAAGCTGCCCCGCTGGCCGGGGAATACGTTTGCTCTCGCCCCGGTTTTCGAGTCCAATGACCGCGGGATCCATGGCAGCATCGCCGCCGCAGCGCACGGCGCCTCCACGACGCCGCATCGACATGATTCGCAAATACATCGAAGCACAGGTTCTGGGCCTGACCGGCCTTGCCCTGGGCGGGGTCGACTTCGAAAACCCGCCGGGCGATCCCGGTTTGTTCGGCCCCGGCTCGGCCAGCTGGAAAGTCCACGGCGACTTCACGTCCATGCTCATCGGCGGCATCGCGGCACTGCTGATGCAGATGCTGCATCCCCTCGCCCTGGCCGGCGTATGGGACCACTCCAATTTCCGCAAGGACATGCTGGGCCGGCTACGCCGCACCGGGCAGTTCATATCGGGGACTACCTTCGGCAGTACCGCCGATGCCGAGCGGCTCATCGAACGGGTACGGAACATCCATAGCCAGGTAAGAGGCATCGCCCCCGATGGCAGGCCGTATGCGGCCGACGACCCCGATCTGCTGACCTGGGTCCATGTGGCGGAAGTCAGCAGCTTTCTGGCGGCGCACCTGCGCTATCGCAACCCTGCATTGCCGCCAGCCGAACAAGACCGCTACTACGACGAGATCTCGCTGATTGCCTGCCGGCTTGGCGCCCGCGACGTACCGCGCTCGCGCGCCGAAATCGCCGCTTACCTCGACCGCATGCGCCCTACACTCGTATGCGATGCCCGTACACGGGAAATCGCCGAGATCCTGCTATCGAATCCCCCGGCCTTGAGCCCTTGGGCCCGGCCCGTCAGCAAAGCCATGCTGCTGGCGGGAGTGGGGCTGCTGCCGGACTGGGCCGCGGACATGCTGGGTGTCTACCGGCCGGCTTGGCAGCGGCGCGCGACCGACATCGCGATCGGACGTATCGCGCCCGTGTTGCGGTGGGCCGTGCGCAACGGCTCGGCCCACCGGGCCAAGCGTCGGGTCGGCCTGCTCCCGCCGGCGGCGGGCCCGGGGCTTTGACGCCATCGCAAGCGGGGTGCCGAGCTAGCGGGCACCGCCGGTCCCCGGCGTACCGGGAGACGTCCCCGGGCTTCCCGGTGCCGGAGTGCCGGGCATGGTACCCGGAGTAGTGCTTGGTCCGGCACCCGGCACGGTTCCTGGTACGGTCCCCGGAGTAGACCCGGGCGCGGTTCCGGGGGTGGTGGTTCCCGGCGTGGCTCCGGGCACGGTCCCGGGCACGGTCCCCGGTGTAGCTCCCGGCATAGTCCCCGGCCCGGCTCCAGGCGTCGTGCCGGTGCCGCGATTGATCGGCCCGCCAGGCACCGGTGCCGTATCCGGAGGCACGGCGCCCGGCTGGGTCGTGCTGGGACTACCCTGCCCTTTTCCCGGCGAGGTGCCCGGCCGCGTCCCGGGAACGGCATCGGCGCCTTGCCCCGGTGTCGTGGCGGATCCCGGCCCGCTGCCCGATTGATACATGCCGCCGCTCGACGATCCCGTGCTGCCCGAAGCCCCCGTGCCTTGCGCATATGCTGCGGAGACGCCAAGGCTCAGGATACCGGCAAGGAGGAAAGTGCTGGATGGGAAAGGACGTGTCATGACTGTCTCCTTTCGTCAGCTTGTTCTGGGAACGACAAGCCAGCAAGCCCCATGCCCATCGGCAGGCCTGCCGCCACGCGGCTCGATCAAAGGCCGGTAGGAGGAACACGCTCGGTATCGGACTTGGCATCGTTCCTGGGTTCGACTTTGACGCTGGCCGCCGCGTCCAGGACCACTTCGGACCGGACATCGGGCAGCGCGGTGAACTGGCCGTCGAGGTATAGAAAAGTGATGTTCTTTCCTATATCGCGCAACGCCGCTTCGGGCGTGTCGAATCCCTCCGCCCGGATCTCGTCGGCATCGAGCAGATAGGCGTAGCTCTCCCCGTCCCGGCGCAGTTCTCCCAGGTCAACGACCTTCCCCGCCACGTTCTGTGCATAGACCCTGCCGTTGGCGGCGTACAGGGTAAAAGTGTGTTGTCTGGTGACCATGACATCCTCCCGTCGTGGAACCATGGTGGAGCAAGTTGCGCGCCCGCCCCCGCCGATGGGCCGCCGCCGCGGGAAGGAATATCATGGCATCGTCGTTCCTGTACATGCGTCTCCATGTCCGCCCTTCTTGCCCGCTATGCACGCAATGATCGCGGCCGCGATTTCGCCGTCGGCGACATCCACGGTCACTTTACGCGCCTGGCCGCCGAGCTCGACCGGATTGGTTTTGATCCTGCTGCCGATCGCCTGTTCAGCGTCGGTGATCTGGTGGATCGCGGCCCCGAATGCGAACAGGCACTCGATTGGCTGACCCGGCCGTGGTTCTACGCGGTGCGAGGCAATCATGAAGACATCGCCATCCGCTATGCCAAGGGCAACCCGGTGGACATTGCCAGCTATGTGGTCAACGGCGGAGCCTGGTTCGTTACGCTGGATCCGGCACGGCGCCCGGAATTCGCACAGGCTTTCAGCCGCTTGCCGCTGGCGATCGAAGTAGAGACCCATGCGGGCCCGGTCGGCATCGTACACGCCGACAGTCCGGTACGCGACTGGAACCGTTTGGGCCTTGCGCTGCGCCTGCGGCGCACCGCACGCGATCGCGCCATGTGGACACGCGACCGCCTGCAGCGGCAGGACGCCAGCGGCGTGGCTGGCCTGCGAGCGCTGGTGGTCGGACACACGCCGGTGGAAGCGCCCGTCGTACTGGGGAACGTCTACCATATCGATACTGGAGGTTGGATGGAAGAAGGCCGGTTCACGCTGCTGAACCTGGCCACGCTGGATGTCGCATCGCCTCGTTCCTGAGACCGGGCCTGGCTTGCCTGGGCGTCGCGGTGGGGAACGGGCCAGGAGAACAGCATGACTTCGACAACGCCTCGCTCCACCGGCGGCACCGACCCGCCGCCCTCTCCCCGCCCTGAAACGCCTGGGGGCGACGGCAGCACCTATGCCTCCTTCGTGCAGTTCGCCAACCGGCTCGAACCGCAAACCGGCGAGCGGGCTGCCATCACGGCCGACTACCGGCGGGCCGAACAGGACATGGTCGCCGCGCTGTTCGAAGCATTCGATCGCGATTGCAGCCCGCCCGAAGCCATGGACCTCGCCCGCCGGCTGGCGGCGGCCCTGCGCCGCCGGAATGACGACGCATCCAGCCAGGCGCAACTGCTGTTGCAGGAGTTCTCGCTATCGTCCGAGGAGGGTATTGCGCTGATGTGCCTGGCGGAATCGATCTTGCGCATACCGGATATCGCCACACAGGACGCGCTGATCCGCGACAAGATCCGCAAAGGACACTGGGCCGCCCACTTGGGCCATAGTCCCTCTCCGTTCGTCAACGCCGCGGTATGGGGGTTGCTGCTGACCGGCCGCCTCTATGCCTCGCACCAGCGCACCGGCTTGCAGGCCGCCTTCGCCGGCCTCGTAGAAAAAGGCGGTGAGCCGCTGGTGCGGCGCGCAGTGGACGCCGCCATGCGCCTGCTGGGAGAACAGTTCGTCGCCGGCCGCACCATCGAAGAGGCCACGGCGCGTGCGGAAAAGCACGCGCAAAAAGGCTATACGCACTCCTATGACATGCTGGGCGAAGCGGCCATGACCGAAGCCGATGCCCGCCGTTACTTCCAGGCCTACGAATACGCGCTGCACTACGTGGCCAAGCGGTCGCGCGGGGCGACGCTGCAGGACCGGCCGGGCATCTCCATCAAGCTCTCCGCCCTGCATCCGCGCTATACCCGTAGCCAGCGGGACCGGGTTCAGGAGGAGCTCTACCCGCGCTTGTTGGCATTGACGCGCGTCGCCCGGGACTACCAGCTCGGTATCAATATCGACGCCGAAGAAGCCGCGCGCCTGGACCTGTCGCTGGACTTGCTCGAGCGATTGTGCGCCGAACCTTCGTTGGCAGGCTGGCATGGGCTGGGGTTCGTGGTGCAGTCCTACCAGAAGCGCAGCCTGGCGCTGGTCGGCCACCTCGTCGCCCTCGCGCGCTCCAGCGGACGGCGGATGATGGTCCGCCTGGTCAAGGGAGCCTATTGGGACGCCGAAATCAAGCTGGCGCAAGTCCAGGGCCTGGACGACTATCCGGTCTACACCCGCAAGGCGCATACCGATATCGCGTATCTTGCTTGCGCCCGCAGACTGCTGGCCGCGCCCGACGCGGTATTCCCGCAGTTCGCCACCCATAATGCCCATACGCTGGCCGCGATCTACACCATGGCCGACCCGCGCACCTTCCGGCCCGGGCAATATGAATTCCAGTGCCTGCATGGCATGGGCGAACCGCTTTATGACCAGGTGGTCGGTGCCGAGGAGCATGGAAAACTCGGCCGGCCTTGCCGCATCTATGCACCGGTCGGTCCGCACGACACCCTGCTGGCTTACCTGGTCCGCCGGCTGCTGGAGAACGGCGCCAACACCTCGTTCGTCCATCGCATCGCGGATCGGAGCCTGCCGCTCGACGCGGTGCTGGAAGATCCCGTGGCCATTACTCGGGACACGGCGGCCGTGAGCGGTGTCGCCGGCACGCCCAACCCGCGCATTCCGCTTCCCCGCGACCTGTACCGGGGCCGGCGCGCCAATTCGCGCGGCATGGACTGGAGCGACGAGTCCAGCCTGCTGCAGCTGGCGCATCACCTGGAGGGCGCTGCGCGCACCGTTGCGACGGCGCGGCCGATGCTGGACGATGCCGTGGACGAAGGACCACGCACCGAAATCCGTAACCCCGCGCACGCCGGCGACCTCGTAGGCCATGTACAGCAGGCCTCCAGCGCGGATATCGATACCGCGCTGGACCGTGCCGGCCACGCATTTGCCCTATGGCGCGAGACCGCGCCCGCGGAACGGGCCGCCATACTGGAACGCGCGGCGGCCGGCATCGAGGCGGAAGGCCCCGCCCTGATGGCGCTGCTCGTGAGAGAGGCCGGCAGGACGCTTCCCAATGCGCTGGGCGAAGTCCGCGAAACCGTCGATTTCCTGCGCTACTACGCCGCCCAGGCACGCGCCGGCCTGGCTCATGGCTCATGCCGCCCGCTGGGCATCGTCGCCTGCATCAGCCCGTGGAATTTTCCGCTTTCCATCTTCACCGGGCAGATCGCCGCCGCGCTGGCCGCCGGCAATACCGTGCTGGCGAAGCCGGCGGAACAAACACCGCTGATCGCTGCCCAGGCGGTACGGATCCTGCACGCAGCGGGCATCCCGCGCGGCGCACTGCAACTGCTTCCCGGCGATGGCGAACGTGTCGGGGCGCCGCTGGTCGCCGACGCACGCGTCCAGGGCGTGTTGTTCACGGGCTCGCTCACCGTCGCGCGCGCGATACGGCAAACATTGTCGGAGCGGTTGGGAGCCGGAGGGAGAGCGGTGCCGCTGATCGCGGAAACCGGCGGCTTGAACGCCATGATCGTCGATTCCTCCGCACTGCCCGAGCAGGTCGTGGCCGACGTGCTGGAATCGGCTTTCGACAGTGCCGGACAGCGCTGCTCGGCGCTGCGTCTGCTCTGCCTGCAGGAAGACATTGCCGAGCGGATTCTGACTATGTTGAAAGGCGGCATGGACGAATACCGCATCGGCCTGCCAGATCGCCTGGAAACCGACGCGGGGCCCGTCATCGATGCCCATGCGCGCGACGAGCTGGAACGCTACATCGCGGAAATGCAGTCCGTCGGCCAATCGGTGTTCCGCAGCGGGCACATGGACCGGGACGAATGCCGCCATGGCCATTTCGTCACCACCGCGCTGATAGAGCTTGCCCACCCGGGAGAATTGCGCCGCGAAGTCTTCGGCCCTGTGCTGCACGTCGTGCGCTTTGCCGCATCGGACCTCGACCGCCTGCTGGACCAGATCGATGCGCTCGGCTATGGCCTGACCCTTGGCCTGCATACCCGCATCGATGAAACCATGTCCCGGGTACTGTCGCGGTCCCGTGTCGGCAACGTATATGTGAACCGGAACATGATCGGGGCGGTCGTCGGCGTGCAGCCATTCGGCGGCGAACGGCTATCGGGCACCGGCCCCAAGGCCGGCGGACCGCTGTACTTGTTGCACCTGCTGTCGGCGGTTCCCGCGAACGCGCTGCCGCAAGCGGTCGGCGGGTATCCCGCCGCGCCTGACTGGCTGCAGCCCCGGCGGCCCCACGCGGGTGCCTTGGACGCGCTGCAGGCATGGGCGGAGGACCGGAACATGAACGCGCTCGCACGGCGCTGCGCCTCTTTGGCTACGACAGCCCCCCGCCCCGGAGCCATCACCCTCGACGGGCCGACCGGTCAGCTCGACGTCTACGCGCTGCACCCTCGCGAAAAAATCCTTTGCATCGCGGACGAGACGTCCGACATGCTGGCGCAGCTGGCGGCGAGCCTCGCGGTGGGTGGCCACGTCCTCTGGCCCTCGAGCGAAACGACTGCCTCGCTCCGGACGTCGCTGCCCACCGAGGTTGCGGCCCATATCTTCCTCGTCGACCTCGCCACGGCCACGCCCGACGTCGCCATAGTCCACGCCACGGGCAGCCGGCTGCTCGGCATCACGCGCCAACTCGCTGCGCGCAAAGGAGCCATCGTGCCAGTGGTCGACCTGGCTCCCGGCGATGCCAATATCCCGCTCCACCGGTTGCTCGTAGAAAGATCCATCAGCATCAACACCACGGCGACGGGCGGCAATGCCACCCTGCTGGCCATGTCGTAAGCACCAAGCGTAGGCATGGCGCCGCGGCGGGCGGACCGGCTCAAGCCGGCGCAGCGGGACCCGCGGTCGCCTTGAGGCGCTTCATCCGCGCTGCGTAGAATTTCCCGAACCCCAAACCGATGACCGCAGCCGTGGAGGAAGCGAGCAATACTCCCAGCTTGGCGGCCCCCAGCATATTGGGATCAGCGAAGGCCAGTGTCGCAATGAAGATAGACATGGTGAAACCGATGCCCGCCAGGCAACCCACCAGCGCCACGCCCCCCCATGACAGACCCGGGGGCAGCGCGCACCAACCCAGCCGTACCGCGAGCCAGCTCATCGCCACCACGCCCACCGGCTTGCCCACCACCAAGGCCACCAATATTCCCAGCATCACGGGTACCGAGCCTGGCTGCCCGAAATCGACGCCATCCAGGCTGACACCGGCATTGGCCAGGGCAAAAAGCGGCATCACGCCATAGGCGACCCACGGATGCAGGGCCATCTGGACTCGCGTCACGGGCGCCAGCAGTTCGCGCTGCGCCCAGCGCAGGTCCCGTATCTGCCCGGCAGCGCGATCGATGTCGGCCGTGCCGGAGCGCGTCAAAAAGTCCGTCACGCGCTGGACGATATCCACGGGATGCTCATTGCTGCGGGTCGGCATGACGGGCGTCATCAGGCCCAGCACG
Source organism: Pigmentiphaga sp. (assembly GCF_033795525.1). Lineage (GTDB taxonomy): Bacteria > Pseudomonadota > Gammaproteobacteria > Burkholderiales > Burkholderiaceae_B > Pigmentiphaga. The sequence goes on along the minus strand of NZ_JARYGM010000008.1, from coordinate 34,012 downwards.
ACGCCAGCCAGGGTCGGGTGCGCGCCGGTCTTGAGCAAGCCGAACCACAGCACGGCTCCCGGCAAGACGTAGGCGTATGCCGATCCTGCGCCTATTGCCCGCAGCGCCAGGACCAGCAGGATGCCGATGGCCGCCACGATCAAGCCGCTGTAATCGAGCCCGCCCGAATAGAAGGCGGCAATGATCAGCACGGCGACGATATCGTCGATGATGGCCAGCGCGAGCAGGAAGATCCGTACGTTGCCCGGTATGGATTTGCCGAGCAAGGCGAGCACACCCACCGCGAACGCAATATCGGTTGCGGTGGGCACGGCCCATCCGTCGCTCTGCGGCGGCTGGCCGTTTGCCGCCAGGTAGATCAGTGCCGGCACGACGACCCCGCCCAGCGCGGCGGCCAGCGGCAAGGCGGCCAGCCTCAGGCTCGCCAATGCGCCCTCGTGGATTTCCCGCCGGATTTCCATGCCCACGACCAGAAAGAAAACGGTCATCAAGGCATCGTTGATCCAGAAGTGCAACGACTGCGAGACGACGTAGTCGCCGATGCCGAAGGTGAGCGGAGCATGCCAGAGCGCATGGTAGCTGGCGGCGAAGGGGGAATTGGCCCAGATCAGGGCGGCAGCCGCCGCCACAAGCAATACGATGCCGCTGACGGCTTCGATATGAAGGAAACGTTCGAGGGTGAGCAGCGCCTTGGCGGCGAGCGCCTGTGCACGAGGTACGGGACGCGGGGAAGTGTGTCGGGTCATGGCATATCGCAATCAGCCGACACCGGCGGCCCGACCGATGTCACAAACCTGCTCCTGGCGTATACAGCAGGAGCACCCGGCGCTATTTTATATGAATGACGTCGCCACATCCGCGTAAAGGAGCTGTTTCATGAAAGCCGTCGCGCTCGGAGCCCCCGGCGGGCTCGATCATCTCAAATTAATGGACCTGCCCGACCCCGGCACGCCGGGCCCGGGCGAGATACGTGTCCGGGTGCATGCCAGTTCGCTCAACTACCATGATTACCTGGTTGCCCAGCGTACCGATCCCCGGTATTTAGGCCGCATCCTGATGGCCGACGGCGCGGGCGTGGTTGAAGCGGTAGGCCCGGAGGTCACGGAATTCTCGACCGGAGACCATGTCGTCTCGACGTTCTTCCCGCATTGGCTGGACGGCGAAGCCCAGGTGGGCGATTTCTCCACGGTACCGGGCGACGGCGTGGACGGCTACGCGCGCGAAGTGGTTATCCGGCCCGCGCACTGGTTCACCCATGCCCCCAAAAACCTCGATCATGCGGAAGCCGCCACGCTTACCACCGCGGGGCTGACCGCCTGGCGCGCGCTGGTCGGCGACGGCCGGCTCAAGGCTGGCGATACGGTGCTGGCCCTGGGCACCGGCGGCGTCTCGATATTCGCGTTGCAATTCGCCAAGGCCATGGGCGCACGGGTCATCATCACCTCCTCGTCCGACGAAAAACTGGCGCGCGCCCGTTCCCTCGGCGCCGACCACACCATCAACTACAAAGCGGACCCGCAATGGGGGGAGACCGTCCGGCGGATCACCGGGGGCGGCGTGGACCATGTCATCGAAGTGGGCGGGCCCGGTACGCTGGCCGAGTCCATCAAGGCCGTACGAATCGCGGGACATATCTCGCTCATCGGCGTACTGACCGGGGGCAGCGGCGAAGTCCCGACCGCCGCGCTCATGGCCAAGCAGGCAAGACTGCAAGGACTGATCGTCGGCAACCGCCGGCAGCAGCAGGACATGGTGCGCGCCATCGAGACGATAGGGCTGCGGCCGGTCGTCGACCGGCGCTTTGCGCTGGAGCAGCTTGCCGACGCGTTTCGCCACGAGGCCGGCCAGACGCATTTCGGGAAGCTGTGCCTCGAGTTCTAGCCCGCGGCCGGCAGGCCGGCGTTCGACTACACAGGAAACGGACATGAGCTATCAACTATGGTATTGGGACGGCATTCCCGGACGGGGGGAATTCGTACGGCTGGCGCTGGAAGCAGGCGGTATTGCCTATCGGGACTGCGCGCGCGAGCCCGGCACCGAGGCTTCCGGCCTGGTCGCCGACATGACGGCGCCGCGGCCCCATCCGCCCTTCGCACCCCCCTACCTGGTTGCCGGCGACCTGACCATTGCGCAGACGGCCAACATCCTGCTGTTCCTGGGCGAGCGCCACGGCCTGGCCCCCGCCGACCTGGCCGGCCGCCTTTGGGTCAACCAGATCCAGCTCACCATTGCCGACATGGTGGCCGAAGCCCACGACGTCCACCATCCCATCGCCTCGGAGCTCTACTATGAAGAGCAGAAGACCGAGGCCTTGCGGCGCGCCGAGCACTTCCGCGGCCAACGCATGCCGAAGTTCCTGGGCTATTTCGAACGCGTGCTGGCGGACCGCGGCTGGATCACGGATAGCGGCCGGTGGACCTACGCCGACCTGTCGCTCTATCACGTGGTCGACGGCTTGCTCTATGCCTTCCCGAAGCGGATGAGCACTTTGGCGCGCGCCTTTCCTCAAGTGATGTCCTTGCACGAGCGGGTAAGCAAGCTGCCGGAATTGCAAGCGTATTTGTCGAGCGGCCGGCGTCTGCCCTGGGGCGACGGGATATTCCGGCATTACCAGGAACTGGACGGCAACTAAGCCGATTGTCGCGCTGCCTCAATACCGGTACCCTTGGGCATTCTCGTGCACCAGCCTGCCCATGCCGTCCCTTGTCCGTACCCTGCTCTTGATGGCCGCCTGCGCAGCCTTGCCGGCCCAGGCCGAAAGCTTCATCAGCCGCCTGCTGAACAAGCCCGTCCCCGGGGGAGTCGCCGTTGTGCCGCTGGGAGAAGCCCCGGTCGCCCCGGTCGTGACTTACCGCGACCGCCGCACGATGGTGCTGCGCGACGATACGGGACAATGGCTTTCGGTGGTGGGCATTCCGCTCGATACCAAGCCCGGCGCTCAGCGCATCGTGATCCAGGAAGAGGCCGGATCGCGTACGGTGGCCTTCGAGATCCGCGACAAGGTCTATGCGGCTCAGCACATCAAGCTGAAGAATAAGCGGCAGGTCAATCCCGACCCCGCCGATCTCGCCCGCATCGAAAAAGAAACTGCAGAACAGCTGGCCGCCTACCGGGCCTTCCGTCCTCACGGTCCCAGCAATGTCATGTTCGACAGGCCGGTGGAAGGCGGACGGCTGTCCAGCCCGTTCGGCCTGCGCCGCTTCTTCAATGGCGAAGCGCGCAATCCGCATTCGGGACTCGACTTCGCCGTGCCGGCCGGCACGCCGGTCAAGGCGCCTGCTGCCGGCAGGGTCATCCTTGTCGGCAACTATTTTTTCAACGGCAAGACCGTTTTCCTCGACCATGGGCAAGGCTTGGTCAGCATGTTCTGCCACTTATCGGAAATAACCGTGCAGCCCGGCCAGGAAGTGGCCCGCGGAGAAGCCGTGGGGCGGGTGGGCGCGACCGGCCGCGCCACCGGCCCGCACCTGCACTGGAATGTCAGCTTGAACGACGCACGCGTGGACCCGGCCATCTTCATCGGCGCCTTCAAGCCCTGATCAGCGCGCTGCGGCCCTGCAGCGGGCCGCGCGCGCTACCGTGTGCATGCCGTTATTTGGCCATGCCGCGTGCACGCTGGGCCAGATCGGGATTCTGCTCCAGCGCCTGGCCGATACCGTTGAATTCATCCACGGTCAAACCCTCCTGGTGGACAGCGTCGACCATTTTTTCGTCGGCCTCCTGGTGCACCTGCTGCTGCGAGGCGGAGTCAGGCGCGGACTGCAGGCGCGGCGTGTACTCCTGCGAAATCATGGCGACCTTCTGAGCTGCGCTGACGAACTTGCGCAATTGCTCGTCCGAGACATTGGTGGCCGGAGCCATCGGCGCGGGGGCGGCGCCCTGCGCCGGAGCGGGCGCCTGGGCGGGCGCCTGCGCAAGCGCTGCCGAACTCATCGCAAACATGCAGGCCGCGAGGGCGGAAAGGTAAGTGCGTTTCATGACAACAATCTCCACTCGGTTCGTCGTGGTCCCATGGTGCCAAACGAACCGGGGGAAGCAGGTAGCCGTGTGTATGCGCACTCGCGTGGCCGGCCTCACACGCCGTAACATCCGGACCGGGCGAGGCCCGCTCCGTCGGTGCAAGGATGAGCCTGCAGGCGGCGGGAATCCCCGCTGTGCGGTACGCGCGCCTATTCCGCCATGCGCCTAGGATGGGCCGCCGTGCCGGCCGAGGCCCGCTTACATCTGGTGGCGTATGAATGCGCGGCAGGCGGCGTCAATGCATGCCGGCGGACGGGTCCGTCGCGGCCGGCTGGCGTGCTCGCCCGATGGACGTCGGCGGAATCCAGACCGTTGCAATCATGACCAGCAGAGAAATAACCAGCACGGCCCAGAACGTCATGTGCAGAGACTGCTGCATGGCCAGTTCAATGGCGGGGCTCGCGCCGGCCGCCGACTCGAGCGCCTGCTTCAATTGCTCGGACGTGATGGGCGCGTCGATGGTCGCACGCGCTAGACCGAAATTGAATACTGCGCCCAGCGCCGTAGCGCCCAGGGTGCTTCCCAGGTTCCGCGCAAAGATGTTCGAAGCCGTGGCGCTCCCCCGCTCCGACACGTCGACGATTTCCTGGATCAGTACCAGCGAGCACACGCCCATGAAGCCCATGCCGAATCCGACTACCAGCGAGCCGGCGCCGGCCAGGACCGGGGAGTTGCCGGGCGCCAGCAGCAGGAAGGCACAGGCCCCCAGCGGAACGAGCAGGCTTCCCGCGATCATGATGTTGCGCAGGCCGTAGCGCGGAAATACCTTGGCCGCCAGCGTCGATCCCGCCGGCCAGCCGAGCATGATCATGGTCAATGCCAGGCCTGCCACGACTGGCGAGCGATGTTGAACGCCCTGCACGTACATCGGCAGGAAAGTCGTAAGCCCCATGATCACCATGCTGCCCAACAGCAGAGCGGCGTTGGCCGCGGCGATCGGCCGCCGTGCCCAGAGCGCGAACGAAACCACGGGATCGGCCGCCCTGCGCTCACGCAGGATGAACAGGACCAGGCAGACCGCAAAAGCCACTGCGGCGGCCCCTGCCCGGGCGCCCTGCCCGTCCCCTGCATCGGTCAGCGCGATCATCAAGGCCGCGACCGTGGCCGTAAACAGCAGCGCGCCCGGTACGTCCACGGACGTCCGGCGGCGCTCCCGGCGCTCTTGCAGGAAGAACACAAAGCCCGCCGCTGCGATGATCCCGACGGGCACGTTCATCCAGAAGATCCAGGCCCACGAGAACTGATGGATGATCAGCGCGCCCAGCATGGGCCCCATGACCGCGGAAACCGCCCACACGCTGGCCAGGTAGCCCTGGATCTTGCCGCGCTCCCGCACCGGATACAGATCGGCGACGATGGTCATGCCTACCGGCTGGATCGCGCCCGCCCCTATGCCCTGTATCAGCCGGAAAACGATCATCGACGGCATGGACCAGGCGAATCCCGCCAGCACCGAACCCAGCAGGAACATCGCGATACCGGCCAGCATGATGGGTTTGCGGCCGTAGATATCGGACAGCTTGCCGAACACGACCGTCATGGCGGTCTGGGTCAACAGGAATGACGCGAACACCCAGCTGTAGAGCTTCAGTCCTCCGAGATCCGCCGCGATCTGGGGCATGGCCGTCGCAACGATGGTCGCCTCGATTGCAATCATGAACATGGAAGCCATCACCGAAGCGATAACGAGGGGACGGCGCGAGGACTGCGATGCAGAAGCAGACACGATGGAATTCCGTAGCGAAAGAGAAGCCGGCGGCGCAACCGGAGGAGTGTAGAGCACCGGCCGCCATCCCGGAAACGAAGCCAGTCAGCCGTTTGTCAGGAACCGCCGCGCCGGTTGGCCGCAGTGCCGCCGCCGGCGCCGGCCCGCCCCTCGGCACTGGCCCATGCCGTCGTCCTGGTATACGCTTGGGCGGCATGTACCGCAAGCGGCCCATGCCCGACTCGAACCCACCGTTGCAACCTAGGAGATATCTATGTCGATCGCAAAACCCCATGCCGCCGTGCTCACGCTGAGCCTGCTGCTTGGAATTCCCACGGCCCACGGGCAGCTCCTGGACTCCGTCAAGGGTGCCTTGGGCGGCAGCCAGCAATCGGCCGGCTCAGCGGGCGATTCGATACTGGGCGGACTGGGAGGCTCGTCCCTTCCCTCTCTGGGATCGGTAGGGTCGGGCAACATCGCGGGCGTGCTGACGTACTGCGCCAAGAACAACTACCTCGGCGGCGGTGCCTCATCCGTCAAGGACAAGATCCTGGGCCAACTCGGCGGCGAGCAACAAGCGCAGTCCGATCCCGGCTACCAGGAAGGGCTGAGCGGCATCCTGGGCGGCAACAGCGGCAAGAAGGTAGAGCTCGGCGGTGGCGGGCTCAAGCAGCAGCTGACCGAAAAAGTCTGCGACCAGGTGCTGAAGTACGGGCAGTCGCTGCTCTAGGCCGGGCAAAGCTCGTCGACATTCCGGAGGTCATCATGCGACACCACGATGCCAGCAAACTGATGCAACGGCGCAACGTGCCGCCGGGCGCTGCAGAACCGCAGCCGCTGCCCGTCGAAGACTCCCTTGCCGACGCGCGCCACCGTATCGGCAGTACGGTGAGCTTGCGCAGCGCGGCCGATCCCTCCGTGCTGGTCACCGCCACCATACGCGAACGGGTATCGCTCGAGTTCACGGCGGACATCACCGGCTTCAGCAATGGCGCGGCTACCTTCGACGGCATGGCGGCAGGCGACGCGATCTCGTTCGACGAAAGCTACGTGATCCAGTTTTCGTCTGCCGGCAAGACGTAGGCGCCCAACCTGGGTCAGGCCAGGTGGCACACCGCTTCGATGTTGTATCCGTCCGGATCGAGCACGAAAGCGGCGTAGTAATGCGCATGGTATTTGGGGCGCAGGCCGGGCGGGCCGTTGCTGCGGCCAGCGGCGGCGGTGCGGTGCCGGCCGGTACGCCGCCGGCGCCGCCCTAGCGCTGGTCTTTGGGTTTGTCGTCTCCCAGGTCCTGGACTTGCCGCCGGGAGTCTTCTCCCTTGAAGCCGCCATAGCTGCTTTGCCCGGGATCGGCGCTGCGGCTCCGCAGCTTGTCGCCCTGCTTCTTGGCGTGCGCCCCGGTGTCGGGTTGGCCCAGGCGGCCGGATTCGGCGGGTTTGGTATCGCTCATTTCACGCTCTCCTGACAAAGAGCGCTTCCCGGCGCAAGCGCCATTCCCGCAACAGCCACCGTTGCGGCCGCGCAAATCCTATCGGGCCATTTATCTTTATCAATTGGCCGGGATGCGAGTACCAACTATCATTTGACATTCCCGTGACAATGACGTTTGGATCGCTCCCATGCTGCTGGAAGTCCTCTTGGTCTGGGTCACCTGCGCGCTATTGGTGGTCTACACGGTAGAGCGCAAGCGCAAAAAACAAGACTCCGCCTGAGACCATCCCGAACCGGGACGGCAACCGCCGTTCTGCTGCGCTCCCGGGCCGCCCCGCCCGGGGGTATTCCTCCCCGCGCGCCCCACCGGCATAGGTTTTCTATAGGCAGCCGACCGCGAGGCCGGACAATAGCCGCGACTCCGGCACCCCTGCGGAATGGCAAGCCAGACGCAGGATGGCGGCATTCAGGAAACACACCAGCAAGAAAGCGATCATGACGCGGAAAAACGCTCGTAGCCGTGGTCTTCCCCGCCCCTGCTCATGGAAAGGGTCCATACCAGTGCGCCAATTGATTCTAATTGCTAATGACGTTACATGATCCTGCGCTTATTCGCAATTATGAGCTGAACTTCATATGTTAGGCGGACGCTACACGTCCCTGTGAACGACCCGGCCGCAGCCCGCGAATTCCGCCATCCGGGTAGCCCAGGCATCCGCCCCGACTTACCGGCTGTCAAGCAAGCCGCCCAGCGGCTTGCTCGACCGGAATACGCGTGACAAGGTCGGCTCTGCGGTGCAGGGCCATGCGGTTGAATGGAGATAAGCGGATACCCGCTACCGGGACGCTAGACCGCGCCGGTGGGTATCACACGCGAAAGCGACGCCACGGAGATGTGCTGTCATACCGGCTCGCGCGGCAATCGTTCCTTCGCGGGAGCGGGGGCTTGCGAGACGACCAGGATGCCGCTGGCCACGATCAGGGCGGCACCGGCATAAGTCCACGCGTCGAGGGTTTCGCCCCAGAATATCCAGCCGAACAGCGCGGCCCATAGCAGCCCGGAATAATCGAAGGGGGCGACGACCGCGGGCGGTGCCAACCGGAAGCCGTGCGTGATGAACGTCAGGCCGAGCGTACTGAACACGGCCAGACCGACCATTCCGGCGAACTGCTCCTTGCCTATCGGCTGCCATACCCAGAACTGCGGTACCGCGCTGGCAAGGACCTGCGCCAGCACGATGTACAGCGCCGTGGTCAAAAGGCTCTCGCGGGCGCTGATGCGACGCGCGCTCAGCATCATGACCGCGTAGCCGACCGCAGCCAGCGCCGGCAGGATCGCCGCCGGGTGGAATCCGCTGAATCCGGGCCGCACCACCACCAATACGCCGACAAAGCCGGCCAGGACTGCGCACCAGGCTCCGACGCTTACACGCTCTTTGAGGACGAACGCCGACAGCAGCGTGACGAAAAGCGGCGCGGAAAATGCGATGGCCGTCGCTTCGGCCAGCGGAATATGGACCAGGCTCAGGTAGAAGCAGAAAGCCGACCCGACGTTGATGGCGCCACGGGCCAAGTGCAGGAATGGATGCCGGGTGACCAAGGCGGGACGGCCGCTGGCCCACAGCGCGATCACTGCCACGATGGGCACTGCGATCAACCCTCGCATGAATACCAGTTGCAACGGCGAGAAGTATTCACCCAGCCATTTGGCGAAACTGTCGCTGACTGTCAGGCAAAAGCAGCCAAGCAGAACGCTCCCGATTCCTCGGATGATCGCGGGTTGGCGGGCAGAGAACGCGGCGACAGGCAAGGGAGAGCACCGACAGGGTCATGACTGGGGCTCCTATCATAGTGGCTAATGACCCTCCCCGCCCCCGGAGTCGGGATTACTCCGCGGTCAGCTTCGCCTGCTTGACCAGCCGGGTCCAGCGGGCGATCTCGCCGGCCTGCAACGCCCGCAGCTCTTGGGGACTCCCGGCAACCACTTCCGCGGCCCCGTTGGCGCTGACGCGGTCCCGCACATCCTGGTCTTGCAGGGCGATGCGGGCCTTCTCATGCAGCAGGTCTATCACGCTCTCGGGTGTGCCCGCGGGCGCGTACAAGCCGAACCAGGCGTTGGCAACCAGGTTGGGCACACCGGCCTCGGCCATGGTCGGCACATCGGGCAGTTGCGCAATACGCCGGGCGCCGGTGGTCGCCAGCGCCCGCAGGCGCCCCGACTTGACATGCTCGATCACGTCCGCGGCAATGCCGAACGAGACAGGCACCTCGCCCGACAGCACGGCGACGACGGAAGGATTGCTGCCTTTGTAGGGGATATGCGTCATCCGGGTACCGGTCTCGGCCAGGAAGAGCTCCGCGAAGAGATGCTGGCTGCTGCCCACGCTGGCCGAGGCATAGGACAGCTTGCCCGGCTCGCGCCGTATCATCGCCAGCAGTTCGCCGACGTTCTTGACGGGAAGATCCGGGTTGACCACCAGGATACAGGGGGAGTTGGTAATGTGGACGATGGGTGCGAAGTCGCGCTCGGGGTTGTACGGCAGTTTGTCGTATAGCGCGACGTTCGTGCCGTTGGGGCCGATGCCGCCCAACAGCAGCGTGTACCCATCCGGTGCCGCGGTAGCCACCGCTTGCGCACCGATCAGCCCATTGGCTCCGGCCCGGTTCTCCACGACGAAGACCTGCCCCAGCAGCTGCCCCATGCGGTTGCCCAGGGCCCGCGCCATGGTATCGAAGTAGCCGCCCGCCGGATAAGGCGCGACTATCTTGATCGGTTTGGAAGGATAGGTCTGCGGCTGCGCCTGCGGCGCTCCGATGGGAAGCAGCAGCAGGGAAAACGCGAGTGCCCTCGTTATTGCAATCATGCTTGTCTCCTTTTGAGCGCCGAAGCGATCTGGTTGTTATGAGCAATGAAGCGAAGCGCACCGCGGGCCGCGGCGCGCTTCGGAAGCGAGTCCGCTACAGCGGGATCACCATCAGCGTTTCGATAATGCGCGAGTCATAAAGGATCCGGCGGCGCTTGAAGCGGGGCCGGTCGCCCGAGACGTCGACCAGGTCCTGGCATTGTCCGGAGGAATAAATCGCCATGTCTCCATCCAGCTCCATGGTGCGGACGACCAGGTAGTTGGAGCGCACGGCCAACGCCCCGTCTTCCTCGCCTATGATCTGCACGCCCGAAATGATGTGGCGATAGTGCTGCGGCTCGTAGACGTTGGCGATGCGCATGGACTTGATGCGGTCGCGCAGCTGCGCGGCGCTGGTGCAATCGATGACGGCCAGCGGCAAACCACGGTCGCTGTTGAAACGCGAAGTCACCGTGTAGCGCCCATGAGGCGTCATCAGTTCGGCGATGTCTTCGACGCGGTTCTCGTCGATGGCGCGCGCCCATTCGTAGACCAGGTTCTCGACAGGCCGGAAAAACGATTCGGAAGGCAGGGAAACGATCATCACAGCTCCATGTCGACGCGGTAGTTGTGCCAGAAGTTGCGGATGGCGCGCTCGGAAAGCTTGGTGGTGCCGCCGCTTTCCAGGTCGCGCCCCCCCATCTCGATGAAGGATTCGCCTTCCTGCCCGTCCCCCATGGCCCGGCGCATCATCTCGCAAACGGCGGCATCCTCGACGGAAATCATGCCGGCCGAGCCCGCGAGATTGGTCTGGGCCAGCCGCACGCGGGTCATTTCCTCGTCGTCGTCGGCAAAGCCGAAGTACGTCCACACCAGATCCGCCTGCCCCGGCCCCTTGGGCAGCAGCTGCCGCGTGGCGAGGTTGTTGGCGATCTGGTGCAGCACGAACGTGGGATAGGCGGTCAGGATCTGCACGCTGATCCCGTCGCCGAATTCGTCATGCCATTTCAGGATGCCCGGGTCTTCGAGGCGCAGGCTGTCGTTGTGAGAACGCAGCGCGGAAGCCGTCTCCTTGTAGTCGTCGCCGTTCTTCTCTGTGCCGGCCTTGGTATAGAAATACACATGGCGCCCCGAGCCGTCGAGCACCATGGCCGACTCCTGGGACTGGCGGGAAAGCCCGAACGTCCCGTAGAAGGTATGCAGGATATTTGCGTGATAGGAATCACGGGGATTCTCGTGGTAGGCCTTCCAGTTCGCATGGATGCGCTGGGTGTCGTAACCCAGCACCTTGAGCGGCCGGCGCAACACGCGCCGTATACCGTGGGCGATCTCGCCCAGCCATTGCTCGAGCGGCTCGACCTCGTCGGAAAACGTGGCAAAGACCAACCCGCACAGGGTATCCACCCGCAGTTTGCGCAAGCCATGGTGCGCGGGGTCGAAGTCGCGCGGCAACCCGCCTTCACCGTGCAGGCCGCGCTGGAACGCCACACGCGACAAGTCCCCTTCCAGCGTGTAGCTCCAGGCGTGGTAGACGCAATAGAGTTTGTTGGCCGTACCGAAAGGTTCGCGGCAGATCATGTTGCCGCGATGGGCGCAGCGATTCAGCATGGCGTGCAGCGACCCGTCGTTGGCACGGGTCAGCAGCACCGACGACTCGCCGATGTAGGTGGTCTTGTAACAGCCGGGGTCCGGTACCTCGGCCTCCAGGCCCAGGTAGTGCCAGGCGGGGCCCCGGAATATGCGCGCCTGCTCGCGGGCGTAGATTTCGGGATCGGTGAAGACCCAGTAAGGCGCGCTGGTGTATCCGGCTGCGGGCCACCGGCGGGTCGAAGACGGCGCTTGCGCCATATGGCTCATGGGCTCTGCGGCGTTCATGGCTTCTCTCTTCTGCAGGGTTGCGACACGGCGAGTGTGCCGACGCTCGCGGTGCAGCAAGAAGCCGTTCTTGCGCATATCGCAAAAAAGACGCCATGGCCGGACGAAAACGGTATGCTGGTAAGGCCCGCTCCTTCCAGTGCACCGACCGTCCCTCATGTCCCGAGCTTCTACCCGCATGGCCGTGCCCAGAGCAGCGCCCGCCGATCGGGACCGCATCGGCGGCCTGGCCAAGGGCTTGCGTCTGATCGAGGCCTTCGATTCCGCTCATACGCGCATGACCATCAGCGAAGCGGCCCGGCGCACCGCCATGAGCCCGGCGGCCGCCCGCCGCTGTCTTCTTACGCTATGCGAACTGGGCTATGCGCAAACCGACGGCAAGTTTTTCTGGCTGGGACACGGCGCCTTGCGCATCGCCTACGCCTATGCGGCCTCGACGCGCCTGCCCAGGATGCTGCAGCCGGCGCTCGATGCACTGAGCGAACGGACTCGCGAATCGGCAACCCTCTGTGTCCTGGACGGCGCCAATGTCCTCATTGCCGCGCGCTCGACCGCGCGGCGCACCATGCGCGTGGGGCTGGTCGCGGGGTCGCGCCTGCCGCTCTACTGCTCATCGGCGGGCCGGGCCCTGATGGGAGAAATGCCTCGGTCAAAGTGGACCGCGCTCGTCTCCCAGGCGCCGATGCTGTCCCTTACCCCGCACACCGTCGTCACGCTAGGCGGACTCGAACAGCTGCTGCACGAAGGCCGCGACAAGGGCTACTACACCTGCGACGAAGAAATCGAACTGGGTGTGCGGTCCATCGGGGTCCCCCTGTACGACCAGGCGGGGGTAACGGTGGCAGCCATGAGTATCTCGACCCGGGCCGAACGCATGACGACCACGGAAATGGTGCAGAAGCTGCTGCCCACGATGCTGCGCAACCAGCAGTGGGCCCGCTCCCGGCTCGGGTGAAAGCCGGCTCTTACTCCAGCATGCCGCAACGCCGCAAGGACGACAGCATGGAGGCATCGAGCAGGAATTGCCGCTGTGCCGCCTTGTCGCGCTCGAGCGCTACCCAGCGTTCGACCAGCTCCGCCCGCTGGACGCCCACTCCTTTCAAGGCGTTGTAGTTGGCCTGCGTATGCTTGTGGATAGCCTGGATCGCCTCCGGCCGGCGCTGCGCTTCATATTGCTTCAGCACCGTGGCGGGGTCGCCCCAATGCGCCGATAAATGCCTGAACAGACTCACGGCATCGTGCAGGCCGCCGTTCAGCCCCATGCCGCCCTTGGGATTGTTCAAGTGCGCGGCATCGCCCACCAGCAATGCCCGGCCCTTGCCATAGGCGGCGGCGACCCGCTGATGGACCGCATAGACTTTCTTCACCGCGATATCCCGCACGTCGAAGCCGGCAATCAAAGGCTCCACGCGGGAACGGATATAGTCGCTGTCCAAGGCCTGGACGTCGTCGACCTGCTCCGTCAACGGCAGGCTCAGGCGCCACATATCCGGGATGCGCAGGATATGCGCATAATGCTCCGGATCGGCGACATAGTTGACCATGGCCAGCCCCGGGATGAGCCGGGGCAAATCGGTGCGCGTACCCAGGACCAGGATGCGCTCGGGGTAGGTGAACCCCTCGAACGCGATATCGAGGATGCGCCGCGTGACGCCGCGCCCGCCGTCCGCCCCCACGAGGTAGGAAAAGGTTTCCTTCCGCGTCCCCGGCGCAGCGCCGATCGTGGCGGTCACAGCCTCGTCGGTCATCGTAAAGCCGACCAGTTCCTCGCCATGCCGGACCTCGACGTTCGGCATGGCCTGCAAGGCCTGCAGCAGCCATTCCGACAGCTTGAACTGTTCGCATTGCAGGCGGTAGGGATGGCGCGTTTCCCCGGCGATCAGCGCGTGGTCCAGCGTGGCGATCACGCCATCGGCCCACGTCCGGTATTGCACGACCGGGCATTGGATGCCCATCGCGACCAGGGGCTCGGAGATGCCATAGGGCTCGAGCAGGTCCAGCGTGGCCGCATGGAAGGTCGAGGCCCGATAGTCTTTCTGCAGCGAGGCCTCCTTTTCCACGACGGTGACGCGTACACCGCTTTTCCCCAGCAGGTACGCCAGGGTCAGCCCGACCGGACCGGCGCCGGCGACAAGGCAGTTAGCTTCAGACCTTAACAACATGAATCAGACTCCAGTTTCCGGCATGGATGGATAGCGAAACACGGACGGGGCGGGAGAGGTTCGGCTCAATCGCGCACACTTGCGTCCAGGCGCTTGACGATGGCGGTCATTTTCTCGAACTCCGTCCGGACAAAAGCCTGGAACTGCGCGGCGTCCAGCGCCTCGACCTCATACCCCTGCTTTTCGAGGTCGCGCCGGACCGCAGGATCGGTAATGGTCTGGTTCACGGCCCGGTTCAGCACGTCGATGACGGGCTGTGGCGTACCGCTGGGGGCCACGACGCCGTTCCAGGAACTGAATGACAGATTGGGCAGCCCGGCCTCGGCGGCGCTCGGGATATCCGACACGCTTTTCGACCGTGCGGGCGCGGTCACCAGCAGCGGGGTGACGCGGTTCTTGTCCGCGGTGGACATGATGGACGTAGCCGCGAAAAGCACGTCGATCTGCCCGGCCATCAGGTCGTTGAAGGCGGGGCCGGCGCCCTTGTAGGGAATGTGCGTGATGTTCAGGCCCGTAATGGACTTGAAAAGCTCGGCCGCCAGATGGGGCGGCGTGCCTACGCCGGCGGACCCGTAGTTCAACGTTCCGGAATTGGCCTTGCCGAATGCGATCAGCTCTGCCGCCGTCTTGAACTGCCGTTTATTGCTGACCACCATGACCAAGGGCGACGACCCCGTCAACGCGATGGGCGTGAACGACTTGACCGGGTCGTAGCCCAGGTTGGACTTCAAGGCAGGCAGGATGGCGAGCGTACTGGTGCTGGCGCAGAACAGCGTATAGCCGTCGGGCGGCGAGCTGGCCGCGGCCCGGGCGCCGATCGCGCCGCCGGCGCCGTCGCGATTGTCGACGACGACGGCCTGCGACAGTACGGACGACAGCTTGTTGGCAATGATGCGGCAGACGGTATCGGTCGGGCCGCCGGGCGAGAACGGAACGATCAGCTTGATCGGCTTGCTGGGAAAGTCACTTGCGGCGCCTGCGGTAGCGGACATGGCGCCGGCGATGATGCATGCGGTCAACGTGATAGGTTTCATTGGAGTCTCCTCGAGTGTTCTGCGTCACAAAGCGGACAAAGGGGCCCCTCGCGCCTGCATGGGCGCGACAAGGCAGTGTGTTGAAAATGGATGAAGCGCCGGGCCGGCCGGTCAGCGGTCGGTCATTGCGCCGTCCTCCTCTTGGCCAATCCCGGGATCGGGCAGAAGCCGCTCGGCGCACGGCCACGCGCCGGCGTCCAGAAGCGAGATCGCTTCACGCCGTACGATGTCGAACACCCGGCTCACGGCGGCGCTGCCATCCGCCTTGAGGCTGTGGGCCAGATGTAGCTTCCAGCTCACCGATGGAGAAGAGAACGGAACCGACACCAGCCGTCCCTGCTCCACCGAATAGTTCCATGACGTACTCAGGCTGAGCAGCGCCATTCCCTGCCCGTACTCGACCATGCCGCGTATCGTCGACAAACCGTCGGCCTCGAACACGATGTTCGGGCGGAAACCATGCCCGGCGGCCAGCCGTTCGACCAGTACCCTCACCACATCCGGCTTGCGCGGGAGAATCAGCGGAAGCCGTGCGAGGTCCTGTACCGCACATGCCCTTGGCGGTCCGTCCAGGCCGAAATGCTGGTGAGCCAGGCCCGGCGACGAAAAAAGCACCAGGCGCTCCGACATGAACGGCAGCACGCGAAAGCCTGTACCCAGGTCCGGGTTGTAGGTCAGGCCGACGTCGGCCTCGCCGCGTACCATCCAGCCATGCACGTTGGCCGCCGTGCCTTCCAGCAATTGCAGGCGCACGCGCGGTATTTCCAGGCGGCATCGTTCGACGATCCGCGGCGCGATCAATCCCGCCGACCGTCTCGGCAGCGCGATACTGACCTCGCCCGCCGGCGTCTGGATGGCCGAACTCAAGTGCCGCTCCAGGTAGTTCGCCTCGTCGACCAGCGCCAGCGCTCGCTGCAGGAAGACCTGGCCGACAGGCGTCAACACCACGCCGCGGGCACGCCGTTCGAGCAGCGCGGCGCCGGTGCGCTGCTCGAGGCGCCGGACCCGCTTGCTCAGCGCCGACTGCGCAATGCACAGCTCCACGGCGGCGCGGGAAAAGCTGCCCCGCTCCGCGACGGCGATAAAGGCTGACAAATCTTCAAAAAACAAGTCGACGCCCCTGAAGGAGTAAGCGCGCTGCCTGCGGCACGAAACGGCGCTAGCGCCGCTGGGCGCGGAATAGTCCCAGTTTCTCGAGAACGGGCTTGTCGGACACCTCCAGCATCTGCCCTTGTCCATCGGCCGACAGCGAAAACCCGGTCCAGCTCGGCACCGCGATGACATCGCCCCGCTTCCAGGCGATGTCCAGGTCGCCCACGCGCGCCACGCCCTGCCCCTGCGTCACCGCCAGAATGCGGCTGGCGGTATCGGCAGGAAATTCGACGTTCCTGCCCGGCGCCAGCCCGAGGTAGGAGATCTCCACGGTGGGAATATGCGCCTGCGTATCGAGCACCAGCCGGCGCAAGCCGCCGTGCTCCGGCTGGGCGGCCAGCTGCGGCCCCGTCCGCGCGGCAGGGAAATACCAGTCATGCTCGGCAGCACGGGAGTCGACGGGCTGGTAGCCCTGAGGATGCTCTTCGAAGAACATGGGTTCCAGCAAATGCACCAGGGGCACGTCGAGGAAGTCGATCCAATAGGCGTTCGCGCCGGCGCCCTCCTCGTTGTAATGGCTGTGCCAGCACCATCCGGGCGTCAGCAGGAAGTCGCCCGATTGCATGGGCAGCTCGACGCCATCGACCACCGTGTAGCAGCCCGGACCCGCATCCAGCACCAGCCGCATCGCGTTCGGACTGTGCCGGTGCGCCCGCGCGTACTCGCCCGGCTTGATCATCTGGTAGGCCGCCACCAGGGTGCGCACCGTATCGTAATCGTTGTCGCCCACGGGATTGAACAGCAGCGTGTTGCGCCGCTCGGCCAGCTCCGTCGAGATCCATTGGCCCGCCTGGTCGATGGCGGCGCGGCACACCTCGTAGCTCCAGTGCCGGGGCGTGAACTCGGTGCGAGGCTCGCGCCACAGCGACGGACGCTTTTTGTGCCAGCCCGGCGTCGCGTGCAGCGAGGCCAGGACCGGATAGATTTCTTCCAGGCTGGTGGTGGCGCTAATCCGGCCCAGGGCATCGGTATGGTCAGCCATGGCTCCTACTCCGCCCGGACGAACTCGTAGGGCTTTTCAAACACGACATTGGCGCCCTTGTCGCCCTGGACGACCTGCAGCGACATGCTGCCCACATGCGCCACGTCGATCTTGACCCGATCGCCGGGCAGGACCTTGTCCACCCCGGCCGGCGTACCGGTCGCGATGATGTCCCCGGGATACAGCGTCGAGGCCGAGGACGCGATCGACACCATATTGCGAATATCGACGATCAAGTCACGCGTATTGGCCTGCTGGCGCAACTCGCCGTTGACCCACAGCTTCATGTCGATGTTCGACGGGTCAGGCACTTCGTCGGCCGTGACGATCCACGGCCCGACCGGCGTAAAGGTGTCGTAGGACTTGCGGAACACGCGCTCTTCCCGCCCGCGGATCGTCATATCCATCAGGCAGGCATAGCCGAATACGTAGTCCAGCGCATCCTCCGGGGCGACCTGGCGCCCCTCCTTGCCGATGATCAGCGCGATCTCGCATTCGTGATGGATTTCGCGGCCAGACAAGGCTGGCAGCTCGATCGCATCCTGCGGCCCCGTCAGCGACGAGTTGGCCTTCAGGAAGTAGCCTTGCACGCTGGCAAGGCCCTTGGACGCCATTTCCTTGGCATGGTCGTGATAGTTGACCGGATAGGCCATCAGCTTGTTGGGCCACGGCACCGGGGTCTCCAGCCGGACGGCATCGACCGGCACGCCGTCGCTGGAAGCCAGCAGTGCTGCAAACGCCGCGCGGTGCTGCGAAAAATCGCGGATCAGGCGGTTGATACCCACCGGCGGCCATTCCTCGCCGCCGAACCGGTCGGTCACATCGACGACTTTGACGCCATCGGAAATACCCAGGCGTCCGTTGTTGAACCGCAGCACTTTCATGATCCAGGTCCCCTCGCAATGAATTTTCTGATGCGAGGGATTAAATCAGTGCCACCTTCCCGCCACAAGGTGCGAGATACGAGCCATCTCGAAAAGAGAAAGCTGGGTCGGATCTACTGGACCGTTACTTTCGCCTCCCTGACGACGCGGCTCCACTTGTCGATATCCGCCTTGATGATCGTGGCGAAGCGCTCCGGGCCGTTGGCCTCGGGGGCCAGGTACATCTCCTCCAGCCGCGCCGCGACGGCAGGGTCCTCGACAAAGGCCTTGAGCTCCTCGGCCAGGCGGTTGACGATCGCATCCGGCGTCTTGGCGGGCGCCAGCACGCCGAACCAGGGCTCGGCCACCAGTTCGCCCAGCCCCGCCTCGCGCGCCGTCGGCACCTCGGGAAACTGCGTCAGGCGGTTGCGCGAGGTCACCGCCAGCATCTTGACCTTCCCTTCCTTCGCGTAGGGGGCGGCATTGCCCAGCACCGTGACGAACATAGGGATCTGGCCCGCCAGCACATCGACCATGGCGGGCGCGCAGCCGCGATAGGGCACGTGGGTGATCTGGGTGCCCGCCGTCAGGTTCAGGAGTTCGCCGGCCAGGTGCAGGATCGTCCCGCTGCCGCAGGACCCGAAGGCCAGGCGGGAGTCCTTGGCCTTGGCGAGCTTGACCAATCCCTGCAAGTCATTGACCGGCACGTCCTTGCCCACCCCCATGACCACCGGCCCGCGCACGATAGTCGATACCGGCTTGAAGCCGCCGATGGCGTCGTACTCGACCTTGGTCTCGAAGCTGGCCTTCATCGACAACTGGTCGTTGGTGACCAGCAAGGTATAGCCGTCGGGCTCGGCCTGCTGCACGAACTGCGCGGCAAGGCCGCCTCCCGCGCCCCCCTTGTTCTCGACGACGAAGGGCTTGCCGAACTTCTCGCTCAGGTGCTGCCCGATGATGCGCGCCAGCTGGTCGGTGGTGCCGCCCGGCGCTGCCGCGGCGATCAGCCTCACGGGTTTTACCGGCCACGTTTCCGCCGCGCGCGCGGCGGGCGATGCAAGACATGCTCCCAACAGTACGAACGATATGAAATTGCGCACGGAACCGTCTCCTCATTCATTATTGTCGTGATGCACAGCATGGACTGCTACATGGCTCGCAACGCCGGCATGACTTCTTGCGCGAACAGCTCCTGGTTCTTCCGGGCCAGCTCGTTCGGAAGCGTGCCGAACTGCAGCATGGCGACGAAGTTGCCGAGCCCGGTCTCGCCATGCACGCCGCGGATCTTCTCGATCACGGTCCGCGGCGAACCGACGATGGCGGTGCCCTGGTCAATCAACTTTTCTATCGACTGCCGGCCTGTGCCCTGACCGAAACCGGTCCGGCCTATGGCCCGCTTGGCTTCCATGATCTTGCGCATCGATGCGGCTGAACTGTAACCCGGGGGCAGCAGCATTTCGGCGGTCAGGTTCAGGTAGTCATTGAACAATGCTTCCATCCCGGCCCGCGCTTGCGCGATGGCCTGCTCGTCGGTTTCGGCCACGTACACAGGCGCCGCCCAGCCAAGCTGGCCGGGCGCCGGGTCATAGCCGAAATCCTTGGCCTGTTTCCGGTATGCCAGCAGATTCTTGATCACGGTGTCCCGCGACGAAAACGTCACCAGGAGCGGATACTTCCGGCGCGGATCCGCCGCCCATTCGATAGTCTCCAGCGACCCCTGCGATGGCACCCAGATGGGCGGGTGCGGCTGCTGGTAGGGCCTGGGCCACGGATTGACGTACTTCAGCTCGTAGTGCTCCCCGGACCAGCTGAACGGCCCCGTTTCCGTCCAGGCCCGGATGATGAGGTCGTGGGCCTCGTGGAAGCGCTCGTGCGACTGCGTCGGATTGACCAGCGAGGAGTGGTATTCGGCACCTATCCCCCGCACGAAGCCGGCAATGATGCGGCCGCGCGACATGCAGTCGAGCATCGAGAACTCTTCCGCAATGGTGAGCGGATTGCTGACCAGGGGAAGCGCCCGACCGAGGATGGCAATCTTGACTTTTTTCGTGCGCTGGATGAGCGCGCTGGCAATCAGGTTCGGCGCCGGCATCAGCCCATAGGCGGTCTGATGGTGCTCGTTGACGCAAATGCCGTCGAACCCTAGGTCTTCCGACTGCGCCAGCAGATCGATGTAGCTTTCGTATTCGTATGCGCCCTTCTCCGGATCAAAGAAACTGTTGGGCAGGGCGACCCAGACGGAGCGATATTGCTTGGACGCGGGAATATCGAGCGGCCGGTAGGGCATCAGGGAGAAGTTGAGGATCTTCATGCTTGGACACCGTCGATAAAGCTGGAAAGGAGTTCCACCGTTTCTCCCGGCCGCTCCACGAGCGGCATATGCCCGCAATCGGGAATCAGGTCGATACGCTCGAAGCCCAGGCCCCGTTGCCACTCGTCGGCCAGCGCAGGGGGGAGGATCTTGTCCTCGGTTCCCCAGATCAGCTGGGTAGGTACCGAGATCCGGTGCAGCCAGTGCTTGAGGCCTGGATTGTGCAAGCGCGGCGACCATGCCAACCGGGCAAACGCGACCTTGTTCCTGATGGCGATGTCGGCATCGGCAGTGGCGGCGCTCGCGCGGGCGGACTCGATGCATGCCGGGTCGTGATAAGAATTGGCCAGCAACTCCTCGTCATTCCAGATGAAGACATCGCCGGTCTCGACACCGCTCGCCGCGACCCCTGCGGGCGCGATCAACGACAGGCTGCGGATATGGGAGCAGTTCCTGACGGCCAGCTCGGCCGCGATCCACCCGCCGATGGAATGCCCCACCAAATGGATGCCCCCCGAAGTGCCGACAAGCTGGTCGAACAGGTCCAGGTAGCACATCGCCACGTCGCCCACGGTCCGGACCCGTGCGGCATCGCCGGAAAGCCCGAACCCCGGATGGTCGGGCACGACCAGCTCGTACCGCTCGGCCAGGCTCCGGAACGCCGGCCCCCAGCTCCGTATGCCGCCCGCGCCATGCAGGAACACCACTTTCCTGCCGGTTCCGGTGCGGCGCACATGCATCGTCACGCCATGCACATCGATATTCGTGCCTAGTTCCATAGTCTTGTCCGCTGAGGTTATGCGAGAAGGCCCACGGGCGCGCTGGCCGCCGACGCCAAGGCGCGCCGTGCCACCTGCTGCCCGACCGTGCGCAGCTGCTGCGCCACGGCCTCGTCCAGGCATCCGCCGCCCGCATCGAACAATTTCTGGCTGGTATTGATGACGGCGCCAAAGGGAGTGGGCCAGCCCCTGAGCGCATGGACGATGGAGCGCAGGTTGGCCAGGGCCGACGAGGCGCCCTGCCAGCCGCCGCCGCAGCTGATCACGCCGACCGGGACCTCGTCCAGGTAAGGTCTTTCGTGGGCCCTGAGGTCCTCGACGTAATCGAGCGCGTTCTTGATGAGCCCGGAGATTCCACCGTGATACGAGGGACTGGAAATGATGACGCCGTCGGCATGGCGCAGCGCCTCGATCAACCGGGCGGCCGACGGCGTCCTTTTCAGGTCCGAGGGGCAATAGAGTGGCAGTTCGAGGGCCGCACCGCTGAACTGCAGCACCTCGGTCCCACATTGCTCGGCAGCCGCCAAGGCCAGCCGCAACGCACACTCGGAAGAGGATGGCGAGCGCAGCGTCCCGCCTATCCCCACGATCAACGGTCTTGAATCCATCATGCCTCCGCCACCCGGCCGCGGCCCGCGCCGCTGCTTTGCCGGATCGATATGGGGGCATGCTACGGACGCCTCCATAGCCGGGCAATGAGCCCCCTTCGATAAGCGTTATCGAGCTGATCGATAACCGGGGTGCTCAGTCCCCGGTAAACAGGCGTGCGATGGTCTCGCGCAGCCAGCGGCAGCCCGGGTCGTCATGCGACCGTTCGTGCCAATGCTGGCGGATGGCATAGCGTGGCGACGGGAAGGGCAGCTCGACCCGCCGGATGTCTCCCGTCCCCTGCTCGAACGCCTCGGCCATGCTGACCGGAACGATGGAAATCAGGTCGCTGCTTCCCACGATGAAAGGCACCGCCATGTAGTGCGGCGTCACGATGAGGGCTGGCCGCGCCAGCCCCCTCTGCTTCAAGGCATCGTCCACCACGTCTACGCTGCGGCCTTCGGGCTTGACCACCACATGCCACTCGCTACCCAGGGATGCCAGATCGAGCGCTGCGCCGATACGCGGATGGCCGCGCCGGACGATGCAGGTGTAGCGATGTTCGAACAGCCGCTGCTGGTAGACGCCGGCCGCCTTCAAGTTGGGAAAATAGCCCACCAGCAAATCCACCGCGCCCGCCATCAAGGCGCTCTCGGCTTCGGCCCGGTCGATCTCCACGGTCTTGATCCGCACCCCGGGCGCCTCCACCGAAAACGCCTTGATCAGCTTGGGCAGGAAGTTCAGCTCCGCGATGTCGCTCATCTGTAGCGTGAAGGTCCGCGAACTGGTCGCCGGATCGAAGCGCTCGCGCCCGATCACGCGGTGCTCGAGAATGCCGAACGCATCGGCAATGGGTCCGGCCAACTCGCAGGCCAGCTTGGTCGGCTGGACGCCGGTCGTGGTCTTGGTGAACAAGGGATCGCCGAAATGGCGCCGCAGCTTGGCCAGGTCGTAGCTGACCATGGATTGGCTGCGGCCCAGCCTGTCGGCGGCCTTGCTGACGCTGCGGCAATCGAAAACGTGCTTGAAAACGAGCAGTAGATTCAGGTCGATGTTTTCGATGCCGGGTTTCATTGGCTCCTCTATTCTTCTTTCTTCTTGTAGCGGTTCGCGATCCGGAAGGCGGCCAGCGCCGCCACCGTCAAGCCTATCTGCGTGACCGCGCAGGCTATGGCCGGATCGGAACCATAGCCTACCAGCCGGGTTCCGAGCGCGCCCACTGCCATTTGCCCGAACCCGTACAGCCCCGCCGCCGACCCCGTCAGCCCGGGCGCCGCGGACAGGGAGCGGGACAGCGCCGCCGGACTGGCCATGCCGCATCCCACCGTAAGCGTAAAGGTCAGGCCGATCAGTATCGGCACATTCAGCCAGCCCATGGACTGCACCACCAGGAACAGCACGGCCATGGACAGGCTGAGCCCCGCCCCCAGATAAAGAAACCGTTCGGTTGGCAAGCGCCCGACCAGGCGCCGCGTAAGCGTGGATCCCAGGCTGGCGCCGACTATGGTCACCGCCGCGAACCAGCCGATTTGCGATATGGCCAGGCCGAGTTGCCCATGGACGATATAAGGCGCGGTGGCCAGGTACGGATAAAGCGCCATGCTGGAACACGCGCCGCCGACCATGAACCCCAGGAATCGCCTGTTGTTCACCAGCCGGCCGTAATCCGTCGCGATCTTGCCGAATGCCAGGGAAGAGCGATTCAGGTTGGTTTCCGGCAGGAGACGCCAGGCGCACAGCACCATCACGCTGGCAATGGCCACCAGGAAAATATAGATGGCGCGCCAACCGAAATGATCCGCCAGGAACGACCCCACGATCGGTGCCAGCCCCGGCCCCACCAGCGTCAGCAGATTCAATAGCGCCAGATCCTTGGTGGCGCGTTCCGGCGTGGAGATATCCCGCACGATGGACCTGCCCAGCGCAATGCCCGCAGCCCCGCCCAGTGCCTGCGCCAGGCGCGCGATCAATAGCCATTCGAGCGACGTGGCAAACAACGCGAACACGCTCGAGACCAAGTACAGGACCAGCCCCACCAGCAGCGTGGGCCTGCGCCCGATGGTGTCCGACACCGGCCCGTAGATCAGCTGCCCGAACGCCAGGCCCAGCACATAAAGCGTAATGGTCTGCTGCATGCCGGAAGGACTGGCCCCGAGGTCCTCCCCCGCCAACGGCAGCGCCGGCATGAAAATGTGCATGGCCATGGTGCCGCTCAGGGTCACCAGCACCAGCAGCCACAACGGCGCGCGGATGGAGGGCGAAGAAGCTTGTTCGGAGGTTGTCATGGAGGTATCCCGGCCTACAGCGTGTCGAACCGACGGGCGATTTTTTCCAGGGCCAGGCGGGTCATCCGCAGCTCGTCGGCGGTCAGGTCGGCGAGTATGCGTTGTTCGATCTCCATGCTGCGGGCCAGGATCCGCTCCGCCAGCAAGCGCCCCTGCGGCGTCAGCCGGATCGCCTTCGCGCGGCGATCGTCTTCCGCGGCCTCCCACTCGATCAACCCCATTTGCCGCAGTTGCGACAGGATCCGCACCAACGACGACTTCTCCAGCGAAAGCGTTTCGGCCAAGTCCTTCTGGCGCACTGCCGGGGCCTTCGATTCATACAGGGCAAGCAAGGGCGCGCGTGTCGCGTCCGACAGCCCCATTTCCTTGAATTCCTGGTCGACCGAGCGGCGCCATTTTCGATAGACGGCGCCGACCAGGCGGCCCAGGCGGGCGCGGACGTGCTCGTCCTGGACAGGAGATAATGAATTAGGTTGCATGCAAACTATTCTGCCGAAAAAATAGTTCGTATGCAACCTAATCAGGAATGAAGCGGCCGACCCGGCGCGGGCCGGCCAAGCCCCTACGCAAAAGACTAGGCCCCGAATGCGGCCTGGATGTCTTCCTCCGAGGCGCCTGTCGCCAGCAACAGCGACAACAGCAGGCGGGCCTTGCTTGCCGGCAGACTTCCTGCCGGCAACAGTCCGCGGGCAAGCAGGTCGATCTCGGACCCGGCGAACCCGTAGGTGCGCGTGAATCCCGGGCCCGCTGGCACTCGGGTCGCCAGCACCACCGGCATGCGGCCGGCAAGCATGGCCAACGCCTCTACCGCCTTCTCCGGCACGTGCCCGGCGCCCATGGCTTCGACAACCGCTCCGCCATAACCCAGATGCTCCAAGGTCGCGGCGATACGCGCGTCTTCATCCAGCCCCACGGATAGCTGCGCTACGGGCACCCATTCGGGCTCGGCCGGGTCCGCCATCCGGGCCAGGATCGACTGGACACGATGGCGGACGGGCCGGCAACCTATCCGCGCCTGCCCTTCGGCCACGAGTCCCAGGGCGCCGGCGCCGGGCGACATGAAGGCACTGGGCAGCGCAGTGTGCGACTTCTTCGCCAGGCGGGCGGCATGGATTTCGTCGTTCAAGACCACCAATACGCCACAATGCGCGGCATCCGCGCTCGCCGCAACGGTCACGGCGGCGAGCAGATTGGCGGGGCCATCCGCGCCCGGTGCCTGCGGGCCGCGCATGGCGCCGGTCACGACGACCGGCCGTTCCAAGTCGAGCAGCACGTCCATGACAAAAGCCGTGTCTTCGATGGTGTCCGTGCCCTGCACCAGTACGGCGCCAGCGAACTCGCCGGCGCCCAGCCTCTGCCGCAACAGCTGGGCGACCTGCCACAAATGCCCCAGGGTCAGCGACGCACCCGGCAACATGAACGGCGTCGCCACCTCGATCCTGGCCACTTGCTCCAGCTGCGGCACGGCCTTCACCAATTGCGCACCATCGAGCGTGGGACGAATGCCCGCGCCGTCGTCCGCAGTCATGGTAATGGTGCCGCCCAGGGTTACCACCAGCACACGCGGCAAGGTCATTTTTCCTCCGGCTGCTGCGCGTTGAACCAATCGAGGATCTGTTCGCCCGTCCACACCAGGACGCCTTCGTGGGACAGCACGTGGTCGTAGAGCTGTTCCAGGTAGCCGATGCGATGCGGTACGCCGCTCAGGTAGGGATGAACGGAAATCGCCATGATGCGCGGCGTATCCGCGCCGTCCTGGTACAAACGATCGAAGTGCGCCTTGCCCCGGCGCAGCATTTCGTCCGACGGATGCTGCTGGACGGCAGAAATCACCACATCGTTGAGTTCCACGGTATAGGGAATCGACGTCATCGGCCCCTTGGCGGAACGCAAGCGGACGGGCTGGTCGTCCAGGACCCAGTCCGCGACGTACTCGATGCCGCACTCGGCCAGATAGTCGACCGTGTCGTCGGTTTCGGTCAGGCCCGGGCTCTCCCAGCCGCGGGGCGCCTTGCCGGTAAAGCGGCGGATCTCGTCGATGGTTTGCCGTATGGCGGCAGGCTGGTCCTCGACCTTGTGCATCGGGCGCTGCACGAGGCCATGTCCCATGAACTCCCACCCGGCGTCCCGCGCCGCGGTGCAGACCTCCTCGTAACGGCGGATGGCCGCGCCGTTGAGCGCAAAGCTGGCCGGCATCGAACGCTTGCGCAAGGCGTCGAGGATGCGCCAGAAGCCCACCCGCATACCGTATTCATGCCAGGCCCAGTTGGGAACGTCCGGCAGCATGGGCGCGCCCATGGGCGGGGAAAGCACGGCCCGCGGCATGGCTGCGGTCGGCTCCCAGACTTCGACGTTGACAATGTTCCAGAGGACGACACGCGCGTCGCCCGGCAGGGCCAGGCGGGGACGACGCACGATGGACTGGTAGGGTGCGCGAGCCAGGACGCTCGAGCCTATGGATTGGGTCATGATGCGCTTTGCTAGGAGGAGTCACTCAGACCCCGCATCATCTGCAGCCCGCCCGCCCAGGTCAACAGCATCGGCCTGAAGTTCCATATAGTGGACACGCATGGAGGACCGGATCGGGCGCACTGCCGACCCGCCCAACCGTGATCCGGAATCCGCACACCGGGGCCCGGCGTTGGTGCGCGACGCACCGCCATGCATACCAAGAGTTCCAAATAGCGAAACAATCGACGAATGTATTGACGGTGAAAATTGCCGACTTATAGAGTGGGTCCGGACCATTCCGCCCTGACGGGCGATCCATCCACCGCCCTGGTTCACAATCATGAAAATAGCCACTATCTCGCTCGCCTGCTCGCTGTTCTGCGCGACCACCCTCGCCCCTGCTTCCGCGCAAACCCAACCGTATCCTTCCAGGCCCATCACCGTCGTCACCGGCTTTCCGCCGGGCGGCATTTCCGACGTGCTCGCCCGGGCGCTGGCGGCGCGGCTGTCGGTTCAGATGGGCCAGAGCGTCATCGTCGAAAACCGGCCCGGCGCCGGCACGACCATCGCCTCGGCCTACGTCGCCAAGGCCGCGCCGGACGGCTACACCTTGCTGTTCCAGGACATGACCACGCATGCCATCAATGCCGAGGCCTACAAGCGCTTGCCGTTCGATGCGCTGAACGATTTCAGCCTGGTCAGCCTCGTCGCCTCGACACCGTTGATGATGGTCTCGAGCCTGGGCTCCAAGGCCGGCGACGTCAAGTCGCTGGTCGAACTGGCCAAGAAAAACCCCAACCAGGTAAGCTATGCCTCCTCGGGCAACGGCACCATCATGCATCTCGCCGGCGAGTCCTTCAAACAGGCCATGGGCATCGATTCGCTGCACGTGCCCTACAAAGGAGGCGCGCCCTCGGTGCAAGCCGTGGTGGCCGGCGAAGTCACCTATAGCTTCTTGAGCATGCCGCCGGCGGTCAGCCAGGCGAAAGCCGGCAAAATCCACGCGCTGGCGGTGACAACGGCCAAGCGCGTCGCCGCGATGCCCGACGTACCCACTTTCAAGGAACAGGGCATACCCTTGGAAATCGTGTTGTATAGCGGCCTGATCGGCCCCAAGGGCATGCCGACCGCCGTCGTTTCCCGCTTGAACGAGGAGGTCAGGAAAGCGCTCGAATCGCCGGAGATGAAGCAGACCCTGGCCAACGCCGGCGCCGACGCCCTGGCCAGCACACCCGCGGAGTTCGACAGGCTGTTGAAATCGCAGGCCACCGCCATGGCGCAGGCAGTCAAGCTCGCCAACGTCACGCTAGATTGAAAAACGCCAGATCCATATCCGCGCCGACGACCATCGATGTGCATGGCGCCCAGACCATCAGCCGCGCGGTCCGGGCCTTGCAGATCGTGGCGGCTCACGCGCCCGAAGGCGTACGCCTGGTGGACGTCGCCCGCGAACTGGCCCTGCAGCGGCCGACCGCGCACCGGCTGCTCAAAGCGCTGACGATCGAAGGACTGTTGCAACAGGACGACCGCTCGCGCCGCTATACCCTCGGACCGCTACTGTTCGAACTGGGTATTTCGGCAACGCACCAGTTCAACCTGAAGGAGGTGTGCCAGCCGGTGTGCGACTGGCTGGCGGAGCAGACAGGCGACACGACCTTCCTGTTCCTGCGCAGCGGCTATGACGCCGTCTGCATATCCCGCACCCAGGGCCCCTACCCGATCCAGACACCGTCGGTGCCGCTGGGCAGCCGCCAGCCGCTCGGCGTCAGCGCCGGAGGACTCGCGCTGCTGGCGGCGCTGCCGGAAGCCGAGATCGAAACGGTCATCCAGGCCGTCGCCCCTCGCCTGGGCGCCTATGGCGATCTCGACGCGGACGAACTGCTGGAACTGGTCGGCCTGGCCCGTCTTTCCGGATACGCCGTCACGGGCAATCATGCGGCGCCCGGCGTGCGCGCCATCGGCCTGCCCATCTATAACGCCGTGCGCAGCCCCATAGCGGCCCTTGCCGTCGCCACCACGCAAGCGCGCATGACCGATGAACGCATCCACAGCATTCTGCCAAAACTGAAAACCGCAGCCCGGGAAGTCACACGCCTGCTGCGCCAATGACCGACACATGAACCGCTACCCCACACCCAACCTCGCCGCGCGTGCCGACAAGGCCATGGCGCGCAACATGACGCTGCTTGCCCACCATGAGCTGCAAGGCTATGGCGGCCTGGGCGAAGGCATCGCCATGCAACAGTGCGCCGACGGCCGGCGCATCCTATGGCTGGCGCACGAGGCCGCGCCGAAGAACTTCACCGGCGTCGACGTCACCGACCCGCGCGCACCCCGCGTGATCGTCCAGACCGAACTTCCGCACATGAAGGTACGTTCGAACTCGCTGGAAATCAGCGGCGACCTCATGGCCGTGGCCTACCAGACCCAGTCGCCGGGCATGACACCCGCCGGCTTCGACCTGTTCGACATCAGCAAGCCGGAGTCGCCCCGCCTGGTCTCGCATTTCGACTGCTCGGGGCCGCATTCGCGGGGCGTGCATGCGCTATGGTTCGTCGACGGGCAGTTCGTCCACCTGGCCTCTGGCGCGCCCGACTTCGAGCCGCGCAATCCGCTGGACGACCAGTTCTACCGCATCATCGACGTGCGCGAGCCCTCGCGCCCGGTGGAAGCCGGCCGCTGGTGGCTGCCGGGCACCCGTGTCGGAGACGCCGCCGAAGCACCGGCCCGCCTGCCAAAGCAGTTCGACACCGGCTTTCGCGTGCACAACACCAACGTCTTTCCCGAACGGCCCGACCGCGCCTATATCGGCTATATCGACGGGGGCTCGATCGTGCTCGACATCTCCGACATGAGCGCCCCCCGTGTCGTGTCGAGCTGGAACCATTCGCCGCCTTTCAACGGCTTCACCCATACGGTACTGCCGCTGTTCAGCCGCGACCTCTGGATCGTGAGCGACGAATGCGTCCAGGACAATGGCGCCGACTGGCCCAAGCTCGTCTGGGTCGTGGACGCCCGCAACGAAGCGAACCCGGTCCCGATCGGCACCTTCCCCGCACCGCCCGTCGAGGCCTTCGCGCGGCGCGGCGGCCGCTTCGGCGCCCACAACCTGCACGAGAACCTGCCGGCGCCCTGCTCGTTCCGCTCCGACCACATCATCGTCGGCACCTTCTTCAACGCCGGCGTGCGCGTCTACGACACCAGCAATCCCTGGCAAGTGCAGGAACTGGCCTACTATGTACCGGCGGCGCCGCCGCTTTCGCCCGTCGGAGCGATCCAGCTCAACGACGTCTACGTCGACGACCGCCGTCTCGTCTACACGGTAGATCGCTTCTGCGGCGGCCTCTATATTCTCGAAATGAACATCGGATGAATTCGCCCCTGAACGCTGGCTCGCCCGATCCGATGGCGGGCCGCTTTCCCCTCACCCTGGTGACGGGTTTCCTCGGCAGCGGCAAGACCACGATGCTCGCGCGGCTGCTCACGCATCCGTCGATGCAGAACGCTGCGGTGGTCATCAACGAAATCGGCGAGATCGGCATCGACCACGATCTGGTCTCGTTCTCTTCCGAAAACGTATCGGTGCTCGCCAACGGCTGCATTTGCTGCACCGTGCGGACCGACCTCCAGGAAACCCTGCGCGAACTGTTCGGACAGCGCCGGGCCGGCGCCATTCCAGACTTCGACCGCGTCATCGTCGAAACCACCGGCCTGGCCGATCCGGCGCCAGTCGTGCAGACGCTGCTTAGCGATACGATGCTGTCCGCCCACTTCCGGCTGGACGGCATCGTCACACTGGTCGACGCGGTCAATGGCAGGCAGCAGCTGGAAGAGTTCGCCCAGGCGGTCAAGCAAGTCGCACTGGCCGACCGCATCTTGCTCACCAAGACCGACCTGGCCACGGCCGGCGACACGGCTTCGCTGGAACAGACGCTGCGGGCAATCAACGCAAGCGCCGGCGTGCTGCACGTCCAGCATGGGCAAGTGGAACCCGGGCAACTGACGGGACTGGGACTGGCCAGTGCCCGTCTTTCCCCTCAGACCTTGAGTTTCCTGGGCGCGGCGCTGGATGCGCCGGGCGATCCGGACGACGCCGACGGCAAGCCGCTGCGCCCCCACCTGCAGGACATCCGCACGATGTCGCTGCGGTTCGACGAACCCTTTACATGGCCCGCCGTCACCAGCGCCATGGAAATGCTCAGCGCGCTGCGCGGCCCCGACCTGCTGCGCATGAAAGGCATCCTCAACGTCGAGGGGAACCCAGTCGTCGTCCAATGCGTCCAGCACATCTTCCATCCCGCCGTACCGCTGGATCGTTGGCCCGACGAAAACCGTCAGTCCCGCCTCGTCTTCATCACGCGGGCCATCGAGCCAGCCGCACTGGAGGCGGTATTCAAGGCGGCACAGGCGCTGGCACGCAACGCCCGATGAAAGCCGGGCATCACCCGCGCCCCTCGAGCCTGTGGGTAAGGTGGAACGCCAGGTACTCCACCAGTGCCTGCAAGCCGAAAGGCATGGGATTCAAGCGGCGGTAGAACAGATAAATGGCGCGCGGATCGGCCACCCTATAGTCGGGTAGCACTTCCATGAGCTCTCCCTTGACCAGATCCTCCCGCACCAGGAAGTTCGGCAGGCGGCCGATGCCCACCCCCTCGCGCGTCATGGCATAGACGGCGCGCGCAAAGCCACCGAAGTTGCCGGATACCGCCACCGGTTCTATTTTTCCGTTGACCTCGAACAACCACTTTTCGCGAGCCGCGCCCGAAGGCCCGACATTCAGGCAGTTATGGCGGGCCAGGTCTTCGGGATGCTGCGGCGTGCCGTAATCTTCCAGGTAGCCCGGGGTGGCGCAGAGCACCCACGGATTATCCCCCAGCCGCTGGCTGACATAGTTGGGCAAAGGCGCCCCGGCGGCGCGAACCACGAGATCCGCGCCGTCCGACTCGGCGGTTTCCACCCGGTCGCCCACCATCATGTTGATGCGCACGCGGGGATAGCGGCGCAGGAACTCCGGCAGCAAAGGGAGGATGTGGCCTTCGGAAAAACCGACATTGCAGCTCAGGCTGACCTCTCCCTCCGGATCGTTGGAGAGGTGGCGCACGCCGTGCTCCAGGGAAGCGAGCTCTGCCACGAGCATGCGCGCGCGTTCCAGGTAGTGCTTGCCGGCAGGCGTCAGCAGCAGCTTCCGCGTCGAACGCTGGATCAACTGCACCTTCAACCTGGCCTCCAGCTGGGCAATGCGCTTGCCCACCGCCGAAGGCGTCAGCTTGTGAACGGCCGCCGCGGCGGCAAAGCTTCCGCGCTCGGCGACCGTGACGAAAAGCTGGATATCGTAGGTGTGGTCCATGAGCATCCCGGCCGCTCATGCAGGCGCTCCCACAAGGGGAGGAATGTTCGCCGGCGGCGCAAGGCATTCTAGCAACACGCCGCCAGCCGGGAACCGGACCGCCTGCGCCGGCTATTGCGGCGTAACGCCTACCTTGCGCAGGATCTCGCTCCAACGCTGGGTGTCGGCCTGGACCTGCTTCTCCAGGGCCTCGGGATTGCCTTGGCCGTCCATCACGAACGTGCCCAGGCCCGCCATGCGTTCCCGGAATGCCGGGTCGGCTTGCGCAGCCTGCAAAGCGGCGGCGAGCTTCTCCACCACTGCCGGCGGCGCGCCGCGCGGCGTCCAGAGGCCATGCCAGATGCCCATCTCGAAATCCTTCAGCCCGGCTTGCTGCATCGTCGGCACATCGGGGATCTCCGGCAGCCGCTTTTCTGTCGTCACCGCAAACGTCTTCACCGGCAGGCCCGGGGTATAGCCGGACACGCAGGCCGCATCGACGCGCTTGCCCAGCACATCGTTCATGGCCGGGCCCGTTCCCTTGTAGGGAATGGACTGGAAGTCCGCGCCGATGGCATTCATGACCAATACCGAGCACAGATGCGATGCCGAGCCCACTCCGGCATTGGCCATCGAGATCCCGCCCGGATGCTTGCGCGCATAGTCGACGAACTCGCGGAAATCCTTTACAGGCAAGTCCTGGCGGCCGTGCAGCAGCATCGGCATGGTGGCGACCAGGCCCACCGGCGCGAAGTCTTTTACCGGGTCATAAGGGAGCTTGGCATACAAGGCCGGCCCGGTCGTAATGCCTATATGCGCCAGCAGCACCGTATAACCGTCGTTGGCGGCATTTGCCACGCGCGCCGCGCCTATGGTCCCGCCGGCGCCGCCCGCATTCTCGACCACGACGGTCTGGCCCAGCGGCCCGCGCATGGCCTCCGCCAGCGAACGCGCCACCGCATCCGAGGGCCCGCCCGCGGCAAAGGGCACCACCATGGTGACGGGTCTAGTGGGGTAGGCATCCTCCGCCGACGCGGCGGGCACCCCCGCTACAGACAACAGGCCCAGGACAAAAGGTAGAAAGCGAAAACGCAGCGTCATAGAAAGATCACCTGGAAAAGTAGTTGAGATTCGCGCACCGTGGCCCCCCGCGGAGCCCATGGGCATTCTTGTTTGTCACGACGACTCCAGGAAAGCGCGCAGCTGGGCCGTATAGGCGTCCGCCCGCGTCTGGGGAGGGAAATGGCCTCCCGAAAGCCGGACCAGACGCGCACCTGGAACTTGCGCCGCCAGCCGCTCCGAATGATGAAAAGGCACGATCTGGTCGTCGTCGGACCCCACGACCAATGCCGGCACCGCAATCCGCCCCAGCTCGCTGGCGCGGGAGTACGTCAGCAGCATGTCGATGCGCTCGGCCACCACGGCGTTCGCCGCGTCGTCATCCCGGGCCGCATCGCCCGCCGAAGGTGGCGCGTAAGCCTCGTACTCGGCAGCGGGATAGGCCAGCAAGTTGCCGAGCGTCTTGTAGGCGGACATGCCACCTTTCGCCAGCACCTCCTGGCGCAGGCGGAAAAGCTCCCGGAAGCGGCGGTCCGGCTCGGCCCAGGTGCAGCTCAGCACGATCTTGTCGATAGCCGCCGCATGATCGAGCGCCAATGCCTGGGCAACGAGCCCGCCGGTGGAATGGCCGACGACGGAGTACCGCTCGAACCCCAGCGTGCCGGTCAACGTCACCACCGCCGTGACCAGCTGTTCGATCGATGGACGGCCGCTCGCCACGCTACGGCCGGTACCCGGATGGTCGAACGCAATGACCGTGAACGACGCCTGCAGCCGTTCCATGACCGGCCGCCAAAAACTGCCTATCCCGCCCAACCCGGCCACCAAGACCACGGCCGGACCGCTTCCCAAACACTCGTAATGCAGCACTCGACACTCCCGTTCCATCGGCGCCCGAGCGAAGAGGGCCGCGTCAATATCGGGATAGATGCGTCTCGCCGCTTGGGCCAACCAAAAAGCTTAGGCGCATTTTCTAGCGTTTTTTTCTCGAATGACGTATCCGGGTGTTGGTGAATCGGAGTGGTGGGAGCCGAGCCGCGTGGCGTCCGGGCCAGCAGTAAGCGCGGGTGGTAATCCCCCCATTTTTAGCGTTTGCCAGAAGTAGGAACGCTATGCGGCCATGGCGAGCCGCTGTTTGGGGGTAAA
>NZ_JARYGM010000007.1:0-130441 GCF_033795525.1 Pigmentiphaga sp. | reverse complement strand
CCGCGTCGTTCGCCGATCGTTTCAGATCATACTGGCCGAGGCCAGCGTCGGCGGGGGATTTTTTCAACGGCCTGTTAGACGATAGTGCCGCACACCGGACGGGAGCCGATATGAGAACGTATTCGAGTGGATGGTCGGAAAGCAGGGACAAGGCGGCGGACCAGGTGCGCGGACTGATCGAGGACGCCGAGGCGCTGCTCCGCAGCACGGCCGGATATTCCAGCGAAGAACTGCAGGCGGTGCGCAGCCGGCTGCGCGAGACGCTGGAACGGGCGGGCGGACGTTACCGCGATGCCCAGCAGAGCGCTGTGGCGTCGTATCGGGAAGCCACCGCCAAGACCGACGCCTATGTCCACGACAATCCTTGGCGCGCAGTCGGGATCGCCGCCGCCGTGGGGGTTGTCATAGGGCTGCTGGCCATTCGGCGCTGACGAAATGGCCGAAGAGCCTCCGTGGACGCTGTACCGACACGGACGACCGGCGCGGGCCGGCCCGAAAACGAAAACATGAGAATCGCCGCCGCAGTGGCTGCTCCCCCAGCGGGAGTGGCCGGCGGACGGCAACGTTTGCTTTTTTGAGGAGCTAGAGCGCATGCCCCATGTCTTGATCGTGGATGACGAACCGAACACCCGTGCCGCCTTGGCGGAAATCGTCGGTGCAGAAGGATTCACTACCGCGGTCGCGGGCGATCTGCGGGAGGCCCGCATCCAGATCGTACGGCAGGCGCCGGACGTCGTCCTCACGGACCTGAAGCTGCCGGACGGCAGCGGCATGGATCTCTTCAAGGAACTGGATCCTTCGATTCCGGTCGAGGTGATTCTGATAACCGGCCACGCAAGCGTCGAGAGCGCGGTGGACGCGCTCAGGCTCGGGGCGGCCGACTATCTCATCAAGCCGATCAACATGCAGCGGCTCAAGGCCATTCTCGACCGCATCCCCCGGGCGGGCGATCTCAAGGCGGAGATCGGTTCGCTGCGCGGAGAACTGCGGCGTTTCGGGCGCTTCGGCCGCATGCTGGGCAGTTCTCCCGTGATGCAGAATCTCTATGACCAGATCGGCAAGGTAGCGCCGACCGAGGCTACGGTGCTGCTGATCGGCGAGAGCGGCACTGGCAAGGAACTGGCGGCGCAGACCCTCCACGACCTGAGCCTGCGGCGCAAACGGCCGTTCCTGGCGGTCAACTGCGGCGCGATTTCGCCCAACCTGATCGAAAGCGAGATGTTCGGTCACGAGCGGGGCAGCTTTACCGGCGCCGAGCGCCAGCACAAGGGATATTTCGAGCGCTCGCACGGCGGCACGCTGTTCCTGGACGAAATCACCGAGATGCCCATCGAGCTCCAGGTCAAACTGCTGCGCGTGCTGGAAACCGGCGTATTCATGCGCGTGGGCACGAACCAGGAAATCGAGTGCGACGTGCGCATCATTGCCGCGACCAATCGCAATCCGCAGGAGGCTGTCGCCGAAGGCAAGCTGAGGGAAGACCTCTATCACCGCTTGAATGTCTTTCCCATTCAGCTGCCTCCCTTGCGGGACCGGGCAAAGGACGTTGAACTGCTGGCGCAGAGCTTCCTCGATCAGCTGAACGAAACGCACAAGACCTCCAAGGCATTTTCTCCGGCGATGCTGGCCGACATGGCGGCGCATGCCTGGCCCGGCAACGTGCGGGAGTTGAAGAACTATGTGCACCGCGCCTTCATCATGACGGATGGCGGGCTCATCGAGACCGTGGCGGCTCCCATACAACTGGCACCGGCCGCGCGGACGGAGAGCGAACCCATCGTCACCATCCCCGTGGGAATGTCGCTTGCGGAGGCTGACAGGCGCTTGATTTTCGCAACGCTGCAGCATTGCGGCGGCGTCAAGAAGCACGCGGCCGAGGTCCTGGGGATCAGCCTGAAAACGCTCTACAACCGGCTGGAGGACTATGCAGCGACCGATACCCGCGAAGCCGACGTGCACGACGCTCCCGTTTCCTGAGACTCGTCCACGGAGGCGCACCATGGTCCAGATTGAGTTGCACACGATTCCGCCCGATCCCCCGGTCAAGGACCCGCCGCCAGTGGGCGATCCTCCCCGGCAGCCAGTCGGGGACCCGCCGGTGCCGCCCGCTCAGGAGCCGGATCCCATCGACCCCGATCTTCCTCCCCCGCCGCCCACCCCTCCGGGCGAATGAGGCCGGCACACTACATGCTGGCAATCTCATGCGTTAGTCATTCGAGGAGATTGCCGTGTCGCTCATCGTCGCAGCTCGGTTCGACTCTTTTCCCGAGGCCGAGGAGGCCCGTCGAAAGTTGTTTGCGGCGGGTTTCGCCCGGGAAGATATTTCGATTTTCTTCGTCAATCCCGCCGGCCAGCACGACCGCTATCCGCTCGGGGGCGACCAGGCGGCGGACGCCGGGGCGCGCAAGGCGAAAAAGGGGGCGGTTGCAGGCGCGGCCTTGCTTGGCGTCGTGGGCGCCATCGTCGGCAGCCTGGTATGGCTATATGCCGCGGGCTCAGTGTTGGCTTTGATCATCGCCGTGGGCGTCGGCGCATACATCGGGTCGCTGGGCGGCGCACTGGTGGCGACCCGCAGCGCCGCACGCGCCTATCGGGCGGGCCACAGCACCGGCATGCGCCGCGCGGGAGTGCTGGCAGCCGTCCACGTGACCGAAGCCTCCGAAGCCGCCGCGGCCCAGGTCCTGCGGGAGTGCGGCGGCATGGATGTGGAACGGGCCCAGGGCCACTGGCGCGACGGCGACTGGGTGGATTTCGACCCGGTCGCCCCGCCCGTGCTGAGCGATAAAGTCCAGGCCCGGCCGGCCGACGGGATGAACGGGCACAGCCGCCACAATGGCCGCGGTGCCGTGCATCACTGAGGCTGCCCGGCAGCGGCCCGCCGGGCGGCTGCCGGCCTTATCGCCGTGGCGTCGCGTCGTCTTCGTCGTCGCCCGGCCGGGAACGGGCCAGCCGTTCCTCGTCCACCACTTCATCGGGCAGCACGTCGCTGCCTGTCCGCTCCTCTTCGTCGGGGTTCACCGACACCCGTTCGCCCGTACCGCCCGAGTCGGTCAGCGCCTCATCATCGGGGAGGCCGGCAAGATCGCTACCTGAGTCCGAGGTGTCGCTGGGACCGAGCTTGCCATGCTTGCTGCTGTCGTCCGGCGGGCTTTCGGGGGTTTCCAGCAAGGTACTGTTGGCCATTGCATGCTCCTTTGCGCGTACTCCATACAGGGGCGTCGAGCGACGCCCCGCGTGCACGGATGGGCCGCAAGCTGCGTGCCCGCGCAGGGGACGGCCCTCAGGCCGGCGGGGTCTTCGCCTTGTATTCGCATAGGTCGGCGATGCCGCAGAGCGGGCATTTCGGCGTGCGGGCGACGCAGACATAGCGGCCGTGCAGGATCAGCCAGTGGTGCGCATCCAGTAGGAACTGCTTGGGCACGACTTTGAGCAGGCGCTCTTCGACCTGGCGCACCGTTTTCCCCGGCGCGATACCGGTGCGGTTGGCCACGCGGAAGATATGCGTGTCTACCGCCATGGCGACCTGGCGGAACGCGGTATTGAGGACCACGTTGGCCGTCTTGCGTCCTACACCCGGGAGCGCCTCCAGGGCTTCGCGGCTGGCGGGCACCTCGCCGCCATGTTGCTCGAGCAGGATACGGCAGGTGGCGATGACATTCTTCGCCTTGGTCTTGTACAGGTTGATGCTGCGGACGTATTGCATCAATCCCTCTTCGCCCAGTGCCAGCAGTTTGTCGGGCGTGCCGTATTTGGGGAACAGGCGGCGGGTGACCAGGTTGACCGATTTGTCGGTGGCCTGCGCCGACAGGATGACGGCGATCAGCAGCTGAAAGGTCGATCCGTATTCCAGTTCGGTGGTAGGAGTGGGATTGGCGGCGTGCAGGCGCTCGAAAATGGCGTGTCGTTTGGCGGAATTCATGCAGGCACGGCTGGGGCCGTTGTTGTGATGGAACGGAAAAGTCAGTGTCCGCGCCGGGCGCGCGCCCGCGCAAGGGCGGCCTCAAGTATGGCACGCTTGCGCGCAGCCGCTTCGTCCTCGGGCTTCCCGGCCGGCGCCGCCGCCGTGCTGTCCGGCGTGCGGCGGTGCTCGGCGGAACGGGCACGCAGGCGTTCCTGGTCTTCCTGGCTTTCGCGGGCCAGCCGCGCCTGGCGCCGCCGGTAGCGTACCCGCGCCGCGCCGGCGTCGTCGCTGGTCCACGGGCGCGTGGGAGCGACCGGCGCCATGCTGATGCAGTCTACGGGGCAGGGCGCCACGCACAATTCACATCCCGTGCACAGGCCCGGCAGGACCGTGTGCATGGCCTTGTTGGCGCCGACGATGGCGTCGACCGGACAGGCCTGGATGCAAAGGGTGCAACCTATGCAGTGCTCCTCGTCGATACGGGCCACATGCAGCGGCAGATGCCGGCCGCGTGTTTCATCCAGCGCGAGAACCGGTCGGCCGAGCAGGGCGGCCAGCTGGGCGATGCCGCTATCGCCGCCCGGCGGGCAGCGGTTGATCTCGGCCTCGCCCTGCACGATGGCTCGCGCGTAGGGCCGGCAGCCGTCGTAGCCGCATTTGGTGCACTGCGTCTGCGGTAACTTGGCATCGACCAGATCGACCAGGTCCACGGTGGAATTCCTCAGTGCGGGTCGCGATGCTCGCGGATGAACTCGGCAATCCGGGGACAGATGACCTGGCGCCAGCGCCGCCCCGAGAAAATGCCGTAGTGGCCGCAGTTGGGCGCCGTGAAGTGGCGCTTGTTGGCGGCCGGAATGCCGCTGCACAGATCCTGTGCGGCGCGCGTCTGGCCCGAACCCGAGATATCGTCCAGTTCGCCTTCGATGGTGAAGAGGGCTACCGACTTGATGTCGGCGGGCTTGACCAGCCGGCCATGCACCTTCCAGACCCCGCGCGGCAGCTCGAAGTCCTGGAACACGATGCGTATCGTGTCCAGATAGTATTCGGCGGGCATGTCCAGCACGGCGTTGTATTCGTCATAGAAACGGCGATGCGCCTCGGCGTCCTCGTCGTCGCCCTGTATCAGGTCGAGGTAGAAATCGTAGTGCGACTTCAAGTGCCGGTCGGGATTCATGCTGACGAACCCGGCATGCTGCAAAAAGCCGGGGTATACCTTGCGGCCGGCCCCCGGGAAACGCCCCGGGACCCGGTGGATGAGCGTGTTCTCGAACCAGGAGTAAGGCTTGGTCGTGGCCAGGTTGTTGACCTGCGTCGGCGACTTGCGAGGATCGATGGGGCCGCCCATCATGATCATGCTGCGCGGCAAGTGGGAATCGCCGTCCGAGGCCATCAGAGACACCGCGGCCAGTACCGGTACAGTCGGCTGGCAGACCGAAATGACATGGACGTCGGGGCCCAGTTGCCGGATGAAGTCGCGGATGTAGTCGACGTAGTCGGCCAGGTGGAACGGGCCGGCCGATTCGGGGACCATGCGGGCGTCGATCCAGTCCGTTACGTACACGTCGTGCTCGGGCAGGAGGGCACGGACCGTGTCGCGCAACAGCGTAGCGTGATGGCCGGACAGCGGCGCGACCAGCAATACCGTCGGGTCCGCCTTGCGCCGGGCATGCTTGCCGCCTGCCGGCGTGCGTACGAAATGCACGAGATTGCAGAACGGCCGGGCCGCGGCGATTTGTTCGGTGACCACCGCTTCGGCGCCGTCCATCGTGGTAGTAGCCAGGCCCCACGCCGGTTTCTCGTAATCCTTGCCGAGCCGGTAGAGTAGCTCGTAGCCCGCCGCCAGCCGCCTGGACATCGGCGTGTAGGCCAACGGGCTGTAAGGGTTAGAGAAAAGCTGGGCCGTCGCGTCGGCGAAATGGGCGAAAGGCGTGAGCAGCGCGCGCTGCCATTCGTGCAGTTGGTACAGCATCCTTGCTCCAGACCGGGAAGGGACAATCGATTATTGTCCCTATACCGATTATATTGCAATGCACAATCCGCACCGCGCGGCCCGGCTACCAGTAGTTTTCTACTGCCAGGTTGCCCGGTTTCCCCCGGCGCGACGTGCCAAAGCCGCGTTCGGCCAGCAGCTTGCGCAGGTCAGACACCATGTCGGGGTTTCCACACAACATGATGCGCGAACGCGACGGATCCAGGGTGACGCCCGCCCGGCGTTCGAGTTCGCCGCCGGCAATCAGCTGGGTGATGCGCGCGTCCAGGGCGCCGGGGACCTTCTCGCGCGTGACCGAGGGAAGATAGACCAGCTTGTCCGGCCGCTCCCGGCAAAACTCGCCGAACACCTCATGCTCGCGCAGCCCCTCTATCGTGTCGCGGTAAACCAGCTCTTCGGCCGTCCGGACGCTGTGCACCACGATCAGGTGATCGTAGGTCTCCCATACCTCGAGGTCCTGCAGGACCGAGATGAAGGGCGCCAGGCCAGTGCCCGAAGCCAGCATCCAGAGGTCCTTGCCCGCCGGGAAGGCCGCCGTGGTCAGGAACCCGAAATTCGTCTTGTCCACATACAGCTTGTCGCCCACGCGCAAATGCTCGAGCGTGCTGGTGAATTCCCCGTCCGGCACGACGATGGAAAAGAACTCCAGGAAATCGTCGTAGGGCGCCGATACGATCGAATACGCCCGCCAGACGATACGGCGGCCCTCCGGCGCCTCGGGATCCGGACGCTCGACGCCCAGCCGCGCGAACTGCCCAGGCACGAAGCGAAACCCCGGCGCGCGGGTCGTCCGGAACGAGAACAGCTTATGAGGCACCCAGGTCTGCACCCAGGTAACCGTTTCGATGGTGTACTTATCGGTCATGAAGGGACCCCCCCTACGCGCTGACGCGCGCCCCCCAGGGGGCGGCACTGGCGGACCGGCAAAGCCGGATCCGCGGTGCCCTGGATCCAGGACCCATTTCTAGGAGCGTTGCGCCGGTGCTATCGCTGGCTGCCAGCGGCAGCACGGACGCCGCGCTCCAAGAAATCGGTCCTAGACCCAGGATGCGGTGGATCCGGCTTTGCCGGTCCACTCGCATCGCCCCCTGGGGGGCGCGCGTCAGCGCGTAGGGGGGGCTATTTCACTTCTCTAGCATTGCGAGCTTGCCCGTCTTGTCCTTCCACTCGTCGGCGTCGGGCAAGGGCGACTTGGTTCGGGTGATGCTGGGCCAGCTCTGCGCCAGTTCCGCGTTGAGCTGGATGAATTGCATTTGTTCGGCCGGCACGTCTTCCTCGGCCAGGATGGCGTTGGCCGGGCATTCCGGAATACAGACGGCGCAGTCGATGCACTCATCCGGGTCGATCACCAGGAAATTCGGGCCTTCCCGAAAGCAGTCGACCGGGCAGACGTCCACGCAATCGGTGTATTTGCACTTGATGCAGTTCTCGGTGACGACGTGAGTCATATGCGGCTCCAGGACGCGGCTGGAATAAAAGTTCAGGTCAGCCCATCATTTTACCGGACTTGAGAAATACGTCCGGTATACCCCTATGGGGGCCATGGACGCGGCGGGTACGGTATCCCTTCGGTCAGGGCGGCCTTGAGCGGGGCCGTTTCGTTGTTGTGCTATTTTTCCTGGTTACGCACAACCGGCATCACTGGAGACGTACGATGCGATCCACCCTGAACGTCTTGCGCAAGAAGCTCGCCGCAGGCCGCAAGATTTCCATGCTGACGTGTTACGACGCGGGTTTCGCCAAGGTGATGGAAGACGCTGCGGTCGATTGCATCCTGGTCGGCGACACGCTGGGCATGCTCGTGCAGGGA
Organism: Pigmentiphaga sp.; assembly: GCF_033795525.1. Classification (GTDB taxonomy): domain Bacteria; phylum Pseudomonadota; class Gammaproteobacteria; order Burkholderiales; family Burkholderiaceae_B; genus Pigmentiphaga. The sequence goes on along the minus strand of NZ_JARYGM010000007.1, from coordinate 122,740 downwards.
AGGGACTCCACGCTGCCCGTTCAGCTTCAGGACATCGCCTATCACGTTTCTTGCGTGGCACGCGGCACGCAGCGTCCCTTCCTGCTTGCCGACATGCCTTTCGGCACCTACCAGGAAAGCCCCCAGCAAGCGCTGCGCAATGCCGTGGCGCTGATGCAGGCCGGCGCGCAGATGGTCAAGATCGAAGGCGGCGCCGAGCTTGCTCCCACCATCGAGCTGCTTACCCGCAGCGGCATTCCCGTATGCGGGCATATCGGCCTGCTGCCGTCCCATGTCCACGCGCTCGGCGGCTACCGCGTGCAAGGCAAGGAGGACGCCGAGGCGCGGCGCATCGTGGCCGACGCCAAGGCGGTCGAGGCGGCCGGGGCGGCCATGATGGTGATCGAAGCGGTGCCCGATCCCGTGGCCCGCCAGGTATGCGAAGCGGTGGAGCTCATCACCATAGGCATCGGGGCCTCGGTGGCCTGTTCCGGCCAGGTGCTGGTCATGCACGACATGCTGGGGCTGACCGCCACCCCTGCCAAGTTCGTGAAGAACTACATGGTGGGCGCATCGACCCAGGGCGACGCGGTGCTGCAGGCGTTCCGGCGCTATGCCGACGAAGTCGAGACCGGCGCGTTTCCGGGCCCCGAGCACGTGTACGGGCTGACGGCCGGCGCCATCGGCACTCCTTATGGAAACCAGAGCGGATCGCAGCCATGATCATCACCTCCCTGCTCGATACCGACCTCTACAAATTCACCATGATGCAGGTCGTCCTGCATCATTTCCCCGCAGCGCAGGTCGAATACAAGTACAAGTGCCGTACTCCCGGCATCGACCTCCATCCGTATGTGGACGAGATCCGGGAAGAAATCGAGGCCCTGTGCGAATTGCGCTTTACAGGCGAAGAGCTGGACTATCTCGGCAGTCTGCGCTTCATCAAAAGCGATTTCGTGGATTTCCTGGGGCTGTTCCACCTGCCCAAGCGTTGCATCACGGTGGCCAGGTCCGAATCGCCGGGCGAGCTGGACATCGTCGTCAAAGGGCCGTGGCTCCACACCATCCTGTTCGAAATCCCGGTACTGGCCATCGTCAACGAGGTCTATTTCCGCAACAACCACCTGGTCCCCGCCTATGCGGAGGGGCGGCAGCGCCTGATGAGCAAGGTGGACCTGGTCCGCAACGATCCGGCGCTGCGCGACTTCCATATCGCCGACTATGGCACCCGCCGGCGTTTTTCCAAGGCCTGGCACGAAGAAGTCATCATGACGCTCAAAGAGCACATGAAGGACAATTTCGCCGGCACCAGCAACGTCTACTTCGCGATGAAGCATGGCCTCACGCCGCTGGGGACCATGGCGCACGAATACCTGCAAGCCTGCCAGGGGCTGGGGCCGCGCCTGCGCGATTCACAGATCTACGGTTTCGAGGTGTGGGCACGCGAATACCGCGGCGACCTCGGGATCGCGCTATCCGACGTATACGGCATGAGCGCTTTCCTGCGCGACTTCGACATGTATTTCTGCAAGCTGTTCGACGGCGCCCGCCATGATTCGGGAGACCCCTTCAGCTGGGGCGAGCGCCTGATCGAGCATTACAAGAAGAACCGCGTCGACCCGCGTACCAAGACGCTGGTATTTTCGGACGGGCTCACGTTCCCGCTCGCCATCAAGCTGGCCAAGCATTTCGCCGGACGATGCATCACGGCCTTCGGCATCGGCACCAATCTGACCAACGATTTGAGCTACCAGCCGCTGCAGGTGGTCATGAAGATGGTCAAGTGCAACGGCCAGCCGGTCGCCAAGGTGTCGGACACCCCCGAGAAGACGATGTGCGAGGACAAGGCCTACCTGGCCTATCTGCGCCAAGTGTTCGAGATCCCGCCGGAACAGACGGAAGGCGGCGACGACTGATCCCGCCCGGCGCACCCGCGCGCCGCCGGGCCGGGCTGCAGACCGGCGCCCGTATTCCGCTGCGCTCCGGTCACACCCCCAGATAGCGGCTGAGCGCTTCCGGCTGGTGCTGGAGGTCACTGGCCCGGCCTTCCAGCACCAGCCGCCCTTTTTCCATGACCACCAGGCGGTCGGAGTTGGCCATGACCATCCGGTAGTTGCGGTCGACCACGAGCGTGGCCAGGCCGCTGTGCCGGATGTCCCCGATCACTCGCCAGATCTCGGCCACGATGAGCGGCGCCAGCCCCTCGGTCGCTTCGTCCAGGATGATCGCGCTGGGATTGGTCATCAGCGCGCGCCCGATCGACAGCATTTGCTGTTCTCCGCCCGAGAGCTGCCACCCCAGGTTGCCCAGGCGCTCGGTCAGCCGGGGGAAGGTGGCCAGGACGCGGTCCAGGGTCCAGTCGTCCTGCCCCTCGACGCCACGGCGGGCCGCCATGATGAGATTCTCCCGCACCGTTAGATTGGGAAAGATGCCGCGCCCCTCGGGCACGTAGGCAATACCGGCCTTGGCGGCCTCGTAGGGCTTGCCGCGCGAGAGATCCCGGCCGGCGATGGCGATGCGCCCATCCCGCTGCCGCACGTGGCCGAGCAAGGTGCGGATGAGCGTGGACTTGCCCATGCCGTTGCGGCCGAGCAGGCCCACCGTTTCGCCCCGGCCCAGGCGGAAATCCACGCCGTGCAGGATGTGGCTGCTGCCATACCAGGCGTGCAGCTGGCTGGCATCGATAAGCAGTTCCATGCGTCTTCGTCCTCGGGTCAGGCGTGCTCGCCCAGGTAGGCGGCTTGTACGTCGGGGTTGCTTCGCACGGCGGCGGGCAGGCCGCTGGCGATGGGGCTGCCGTTGACCATGACCGTAATGTCATCGGCCACGGCAAAGACCGCATCCATGTCGTGCTCGACCAGCAGGATGGCGTGGCCCGCGCGCAGCCGGCGCAACAGTTCGAGCATGCGTTCGGACTCTTCCGCACCCATGCCGGCGAGCGGTTCGTCCAGCAACAGGACCTGGGGCGACGTCGCCAGGCACATGGCCACCTCCAACTGGCGTTTCTGCCCGTGGGAAAGGCTGGCGGCGACCTTGTTGGCCACTGCCGAGAGCCCGGTGCGCTCCAGCAGCTCGTCGGCGCGTTCGTTGCTGGCGCGGCACCCCTGCGCGGATTGCCAGACGTACCAGGGACGCTGAAGCTTGGCCTGTGCCGCCAGGCGGCAATTCTCCCGCACCGTCAGCGGCAGGAAGATGGTGTTGCGCTGGTAGCTGCGGCCGATACCCGCTCGCGCCCGCCGCGGTTGGGACCATGAGGTGATGTCCTGGCCGTTCAGGGTGACGGTGCCCGTAGTGGGAGGCAGCTCGCCCGACAGCAGGTGGATGAGCGTGGACTTGCCTGCCCCGTTGGTGCCGATGACGGCATGGATGCGGTCGGCCCCCAGCGAGAGCGATACGTTGTCGATGGCCTTGAGCGCGCCGAAATGGCGGCTCAGCCCTTGGGCTTGGAGAATCGCCTTCATGTGGTCTGCTCCGAGGCGGCGTGGGCCGGGGACGAGGAGGGGGTATTCAGCGTGGCCGGGGCCGCCGCAGGCCCCGGCCGGCCGCGGCGCGGGAGGCGCAGGCGGGAAAAACCGCCAGCCAGGCCGTCCGGCATCCAGGCCACGGCGAGGATGATGAATCCGCCCATCAGCAACTGCCAGTGCTTGGTGAGGTCCTGGAACCATTCGGCCAGCAGCACGAATGCGAAGGCGCCGGCCACCGCGCCGGCCAGGCTCCCCAGGCCCCCCAGGATGATCATCAGCAGGGCATTGCCCGATTGGTGCCAGGACACGAGCTCGGGGTTGACGTAGCCGTGCTGGGCGGCATAAAGAAAGCCCGCCAGCCCGGCCAGCGCCCCGCCTATGACGAAGCTGCCGAGCTTGTAGGCGAAGGTGTCGTAGCCGGCGGCGCGCATCCGTGGTTCGTTGTGCTTGATACCCACCAGCGCATGCCCCAGGCGCGAGCGCAATACCAGGCCCAGCACCGCCAGCGTCAAGGCCAGGCCCGCCAAGGTAAACCAATAGAACTGCGCCGCCTGGTCCAGGTCCACCAGCGCGCGCCCGGCAAGCGTGAAGGCGGGCTTGTTGTAGATGTAGGTGCCGTCGCTGCCGCCGAACACCTCGACGTCGTGAAAAACGAAGTACACGAGCTGGCCGAACGCCAGGGTCACCATGATGAAGTAGATGCCGCGCGTGCGCATGACCAGCAACCCTATCACCAGGGCGAGCAGCGCCGCGCAGCCCATGGCCGCAGCCAGCAGCAGCCAGCCGTTGCCGGCCTCGTACTGCGGCGTCAGCATGGCAACGGCATAGGCGGCGGCGCCGAAGAAGGCCGCGTGGCCCAGGCTCACCAGCCCGGTATAGCCGACCAGCAATTGCAGGCTGAGCGCGAAGATCGCCATGATCAGGACCTTTGCGCCGAGTTCGACGTGGAAAGGTGTGCCGATCGGCGGCGGCAGCACCGGCAGCAGTGCCAGCGCCGCCAGCACGGCGATCCATGCGAAAAGGGAAGAAGCTTTCATTTCAGTATTCCAATGGTTGCGCCGGCACGCGACGCAGGAGCCGCGGCGCTGCAGATGCCGCTACGTCCCTTGCTTGAACAGTCCTTCCGGCTTCCAGAGCAGAATGGCCGCCATCAGCACGTAGACCAGCGCGCCGGCCGCCTGCTGCCAGAACACCTTGCCGAACGTATCGACGAAACCGATCAGCAGCGAGGCGACCAGCGCACCCTTGATCGATCCGATGCCTCCTATCACGACGACGACGAAACAGATGATCAGTACCGACCCGCCCATGCCGGGGTAGACCGACGACACCGGCGCGGCAATCATGCCGGCCAGCACGGCAATGGCCACCCCGATCGCAAAGACGATGCGGTACAGCAGCGATATGTTGATACCCAGCGACTGCACCATTTCGCGGTTGGTCGCGCCGGCGCGGACCATCATTCCCAGGCGGGTCTTCTTGAGCGCCACATACATGGCGGCCGCCAGCAGCAGGCATACGCCGGATATGAACAGCCGGTAGACCGGGTAGGTCATGTCGTTGCCGATCGCGATGCCGCCCGAGAGCCATCCCGGCACGGGTACGCCGTGGACATCATCGCCCACCAGGATGCTGCGTATCTCCTCGAACACCAGAATCAGCCCATAGGTCATCAGCACCTGCTGCAAGTGCTCGCGTTCGTACAGGAAACTGAAGAAACACCACTCCAGCAGGTAGCCGAACGCCACCGCCAGGACGATGCCGAGCAGCAGCGCCAGCACGAAATTGCCCGTCAGCGAGGACAAGGTGAAGGCGAGGTAGGCGCCTATCATGTAGAAGCTGCCGTGTGCCAGATTGATGACGCCCATGATTCCGAAGATCAGGGTCAGCCCGCTGGCAATCAGGAACAGCAGCAGCCCGTACTGCACACTGTTCAGGCACTGAATCAAGAAAGTCGTCAAATCCATCCTGCGCTCCCGTCGGGCCGGCCCCGCCGGCCGACGCATTGTCGTTCTTCCATTCCACCCCTTCCCGTTCCGGCGCGCATCGCGAGAAACCCCACCCCCGGCGCACCGCGTGCCGGGGGGCTGCGCAGAGGCGCGCGGCCGCTCCAAGCGGGGCGGCTGCAGGGAGCGTCACATCTTGCAGCCGCGTGCCGGATCCTGCAGGCCCTTGACCGCCACGCTGACGAACTGGTTGGTCTTGTTTTCTACCTTGCGCAGGTAGATGTCCTGGATCGGGTTGTGGGCCTTGGACATCGTGAAGGGGCCGCGCGGACTGTCGATCTTGGCCTGCGCCATCCCCTTGATGACGGCGTCGCGCTTGCTGGCGTCGCCGCCGGCGGCCTTCAGCCCGGCGCCCAGCAGCTGCGCAGCGTCATAGCCTTGCACCGCGTACACGTCGGGCTGCAGCTTGAAGTTCTTGGCGTAGTTGGCGCGGAACTCCTTGTCCTTGGGCAGCGTCAACCCGTCGGCGTAATGGAGCGTGGTGAGCAGGCCGTCGGCGGCAGGGCCTTGGGCCTCCAGCGTGCCGTCGGTCAGGAAGCCGGCGCCGTACAGCGGAATCTTGTCTTTCAGGCCCGCCGCTGCGTAGTCCTTGACGAACTTGACCGCGCCGCCGCCGGCGAAGAACACATAGACCGCGTCAGGCTTGAGAGAGGCGATTTCCGTCAGCAGCGCCTGGAACTCGACGTTGGGGAAAGGCAGGTTCAATTGCTTGATGACCTTGCCCCCCTTGGACTCGAAACCCTCCTTGAAGCCGTTGGTGGATTCGTCGCCGGCCGCGTATTTCCAGCTTAGCGTGACGGCGGTCTTGTGCTTGAGGTCGGTGGCGGCTACCAGGCCCATGGCATAGGCCGGCTGCCAGTTGCTGAACGAAGAGCGGAAGATGTTGGGCGCGCACAGCGGACCCGTGACGGCATCCGCGCCCGCGTTGGGAATGATCAGCAAGGTATTGGTGTCCTTGGCCACCTTGGCCATGGCCATCGCCACGCCGGAGTGCACGGTGCCGACCAGCACGTCGACCTGATCGCGTTTGACGAGCTTGTTGGCGTTGTCGGACGCCTTGGCCGGATCGGATTCGTCGTCGACCTTGAAGTACTCGACCTCGCGGCCCGCGAGTTTGCCCCCTTGTTCCTGCACGTACAGCCGGAAGCCATTCTCAATGGCGTTGCCCAGGGCCGAATAGGTGCCCGTGTAGGGCAGCATCAGACCGACCTTGACCTTGCCCGAGTCCTGCGCGCCGGCAGGCGCTGCCAGGCTCGACATGGCGAACATCGCGACGGCGAGGGCGGTGAGTTTGCATTTTGAAGCGTTCATCGTGAGTCTCCTCGGGGGCGGCGGTACGGCATGGTCGAGCCGCCCGGTTTTTGGTGGAAAAGTGGATGCGCCCTGCGGCTGCGCTCCGCTGCGGACGCCCGGCGGTGCCGAGCGGTGTGCTACGAATGGTGGCGCCGCATGAACCTTACGCAGGCTTCGATCAACCGGGCGGGCTGGTCGCGATGCGGCGAGTGGCCGCAGTCCTCCAGCTTCAGCAATTCGGTATGCGGAACCTCCTCGGCAATGCCGTCTATTTGCGCCATGGTGCCGTACTCGTCGTCGTAGCCCTGTATGGCGAGGATCGGGCACCGTATGTCGGGCAGCAGCGCCTTGATGTTCCAGCGCTTGAACTCCGGGTTCAGCCAGACGTCGTTCCAGCCCCAGAAGGCCGAATCGGGGTCGGCGTGGTAGCGCGCAAGCTTGCTGCGCAAGTCGGTGGTCACATAGCCGTCGCGCGCTTGCTCGATACTGGCCAAGGTGATCGATTCGACGAACAGGTGCGGTGCAGCCACGATCAGGCCGCCCACGCGGTCCGGGTACGCCGCTGCGTGCATCAGCGCGATGGATCCTCCGTCGCTGTGGCCGTACAGCCAAGGCCGGTCGCTCCGCGTATCGTGGCCGATGGCCTCGAAGAAGGCCGGCAGGAAATAGCGCGCCTGGCGGTGCATGAAATCGACCGGCCATTTTTCGTGGCTGGGACGGGGACTGGACTGCCCGTAGCCCCAACGCGACAGCACCAATCCCCGGCATCCCGCGGCTTCGCACAGCGCATAGGGGAAATCCTTCCACATCGCTACCGATCCGAGTCCCTCGTGCAGGAAGACCAGCAGCGGCTGGCGGGTGCGCTGGGCTGCGATGAACACGTATTCGATGGTGTGCCGCCTGCCGTCCCAGGAAACGTCGGCAAAGCGGGTGGGCAGTGGTTCAGCCAAGCCGGACGGGGCCCCGTAGGCGGCGTGCCGCGCCGCCCCGGCCCCCAGGGTCGATTCCCGCGCGCTCATGCGTGGACTCCTTGTGCCGTGTGGGCGGCGGCCTCCTGCTCGCGCAGCCGGAATCGCTGGATCTTCCCGGTCGCGGTCTTGGGCAGGTCACTGACGAATTCGATCTGGCGCGGATACTTGTGCGGCGCAAGGCGGGACTTGACGAAGGCCTTGAGGTCGGCGGCAAGCGCGTCGCCCGCCTCGTGGCCGGGCTTGACCACGACGTAGGCCTTGGTCTTGGTCAGTCCATCCTCGTCCGTCACGCCGATCACCGCCGCTTCCAGTACGGCAGGATGCTGGACCAGCGTCGCTTCGACTTCGAAGGGGGAGACGTATTGGCCGCTGACCTTGAGCATGTCGTCGCTGCGTCCGGCATAGGTGTAGTAGCCTTGGGCATCGCAGCTGTACTTGTCTCCGCTCTTGGTCCATGCGCCCTGGAAGGTCTCGCGGCTCTTGTCGCGGTTGTTCCAGTACATCAATGCGGAGCTCGGGCCCCGGATGTAGAGATCGCCGATCTCGCCTATGCCGACCGGCTTGCCGTCTTCCCCGCGCAATTCCACCTCATAGCCCTCGACCGGCTTGCCGGTGGTGCCGTAGCGCACGTCGCCCGCCCGGTTGGAGATGAAGATGTGCAGCATTTCGGTCGAACCGATGCCATCGATGATTTCGCAGCCGAAGTGAGCGGTGAAGCGCTCGCCGATTTCCTGGGGCAAGGCTTCGCCGGCCGACGAGCACAGGCGCAGCGCGACCTCGGACCGGGTGGGCAGGGCGGTGCTGGCCAGCATGCCGGCATAGCCGGTGGGAGCGCCGCAGAAAATGGTGGGCCGCAGTTTGGTCAGCCGGGCAAAACAGGCCTCAGGCGTGGGGCGTTCCGCCATCAATACCACTGTGGCGCCCACGCTGAGCGGGAAGGTCAGGGCATTGCCCAGGCCATAGGCAAAGAACAGCTTGGCGGCGGAGAACACCGTGTCGCTTTCGCGCATGCCAAGCACGCGCTTGGCATAGAGTTCCACCGTCCAGTACGGGTTGGCGTGGGTGTGGACCGTTCCCTTCGGTTTGCCGGTGGACCCCGATGAGTACAGCCAGAAGGCGGGCTCGTCCGCCAGGGTAGGCGCCGGTTGCGGCATGGGTTCGTGCGCGGCCAGCCAATCGTCGAAGTCGAGCGTGCCTGTGAGCTCGGCATCTGCGCCGTCGCGCGACACGACGATATGCTGCACGCAGTGGCGGCCGGTTTCCAGCGCGGCCCGGATCTTCGGAAGAAGCGCGCGCGAGACGAGCACGGCGCGGGCGCGGCTGTGCTGAAGCATGTAGGCGTAATCGGCCGGCGTGAGCAGGGTGTTGACGGCTACCGGCACGACCCCAGCGTAAAGCGCGCCCAGAAAGGCGACCGGCCAGTCGGTACAGTCGTTCATCAGCAGCAGCACGCGGTCTTCCGGGCGTATGCCCAGGGCCAGCAAGGCGCTGGCGGCACGGCGCACCTTTTCGTCCAGTTCGCCGTAGGTCAGTTGGCCCCGATCATCGATGTATGCAGTCTTGCCGGCACGCTCGGCATTGAGCGCCAGCAGGTGGCCGGCGAAGTTGAACTCCGACGGAGGGGCGGCGCAATCGACAGGCATGATGGTCTCCTCGTTCATGCAGTAAAGGCGATATATCCGGCACCTCTTGGCGGGCATTGCGCCGGATGCATTCGTTCAGTCCGCGGTGCCGTGCGCCTCCCGGGCCGCTTCCAGGGCATCGAGAACGGGCGCGGACGCCTGGATCGCGGCCCGCCGGTGGTAGAACTGCAAGGCACGCAGGCCTCCCAGCTCCTCGCCTCCGCCGGCGCGGCCGGGTCCACCGTGCAAGGACATCGGCATGACGTTGCCGTGGCCGGTATGGGCCGCGCCGACTTCCGGGGTAATGACGTGCAGCCGGCCATGGCCGTCCGCCAGTTCCAGCGCTGCCTGCGCCGCCTGCCCGGCATCCTGCGTATAAATCGATGTCACCAGCGACCCCTGGCCGAGACGTACCTGGCGAACGGCATCCTCCAGGTCGTCATAGGGCAGCAGCGTGGCGACCGGTCCGAACACTTCGGTGTCGTGTACGACGGCGGCCTCGTCCGGGCGGGACCCGCCCAGCAGCGTCGGTCCCATGCAGGCCGCCACCGCGGGGTCCGCATCGACCAGCGGTGCGGACGTGCCGTCGTACAGCACCTCGGTATGGCGCCGCAGTTTGGCGATGCCCGCATGCACGCCTTCCCATTGCTGGCGGCTGGCGAGGGCGCCCATGCGCACGGTACTGTTGCGGGGGTTGCCCACCGTGACCTGCGCCAACGCCGCCGCAATGGCTTCGCCCGCAGACGCATAGCACGACGCCGGGACGAAGACGCGCCGTATCGCCGTGCATTTCTGGCCGGACTTGACCGTCATCTCGCGCACGACTTCGGCCACCAGCAGCTCGAACGCGGCGGACCCCGGGCCGGCATCGGGCAAGAGCAGGGCACTGTTGAGGCTGTCGGCCTCGATGTTGACCCGTACCGAGCGCCGGACGATGGCATCATCCGCGCGGATGGTCGCGGCGGTATCGGCCGAGCCGGTGAACGAGACCACGTCGAAAGGCTGCAGCGGCGACAGCAGGCCCCGGGCGCTGCCGCATACGATGGACAGCGCACCGGCCGGCAGCACGCCGGCCGCCACCACGTCGGCGACCATGGCGTGCGTCAGCCAGGCTGTGGTGGTGGCCGGCTTGACCACCACCGGAACGCCCGACAGCAGTGCCGGCGCCGCTTTTTCCCATAGACCCCAGGCCGGGAAGTTGAAGGCGTTGATGAACAGCGCGAGCCCGCGGGTCGGCACGAGCACGTGCCGGCTGCGGAAGCTGCCATCCTTGGCCAGCGGGACAGTATCCCCATCGCCCATCCAGCGCGTATCGCCCAGCGCCGCGCCCCAGCGGGCATACTGGCCGAGCGTGAAGATCGCGCCGTCGATGTCGACCGCGGAGTCCTGCCTGGTAGTGCCGGAATTGGCGAGCGCGATCTCGAAATAGCGGTCGCGGTTGGCTTTCAGCACGTCCACCACCGCCGCCAGCATGCCGGCGCGTTGCGCATAGGTCAGCGCGCGCAAGGCCCCGCCGCCTTCGTCGCGCGCGTAGGCATAGCCCCCCTGCAGGTCCAGGCCCGAGCTCGAGACGCGGACCAGTTCGGTGCCCAGCACCGGGTCGAAGAGGGGAGTGCCGGGGCCATCCCCGCTTTGCCACTGGCCGGCCAGGTAGTTCGGAAGCAATTCGCTCATGATCGTGTGAACTCGATGGCGCCCTCGGGCAGCAGATAGAGGACCAGCGCGCGGCCGCCCGAGACGGTGGGGCGGTGGGCGCTGCCCGGCGGATAGACTTTCCAGCCGGCCGGCGTGCCGTCGAAACAGGCACCCGGCGTCTGGGGCATGACCATGTCCACTTCGCCGTTCGGATGCACGTGGTGCGGACCGGCGAGGTCCGCCATGTCCACGACGTCGACCGAAAACCCGGCCGAGCCCGGTCCCGGTTTGATCACGCGGCCATAGCGCACGCCAGCGGCTTCCCGATTGCACAGCCACCCTTCGCGTACGCCGGTTTCACAGGCGAGTGTCATGTCGCGGAACCAGTCCGTATCCGGGCCGTGATGCCGGTTCAGGTAGTCCTGCAGGGTCTCGTCTACCGGGCGTCCGGCAATGGCCTGCGTTATTGTCTGGACCAGGGATTCAAATGAATCACGCATGAATTCGTCTCCTCAGGCATACTGGACTTCATGTTGTGGCACTCCTAATCATGAAGTATCGTGCATGTCTGCGTGTCGAGACAATACGCGGCATGGTCGGGTCATGTCAAAAAAAATCTGCATCCTGCGGGTAAATCCCAGGGGCGCGCATCACATTGCGGGTGAGGTCCGATGAAAGAAGAGGCGGTTTCCGAAGCAGGCCGCGCCGTGTCCGGCGAAGGGCCAGCCAAAGAGCCTTTCCTGGTGACGCTGGGCGAGCGCATACGCACACTGCGGGCGAGGCGGGGCTTGACGCGCAAGGTCACGGCGTCCGCAGCCGGTATTTCCGAGCGGCACCTGGCGAATCTCGAGCTGGGCACCGGCAATGCATCCATCCTGGTCCTGCAGCAGGTCGCGCAGGCGCTGCAGTGCTCGCTGGCCGAAATCCTGGGCGACGTGACCACCAGCAGCCCGGAGTGGCTGCTCATACGCGAACTGCTCGAAGGCCGGTCCGACGCCGATCTCCATCGGGCGCGCAACGCGCTCACCGAGCTGTTCGGGTCCCGTGGCGACAGCAATTCCCGCCTGTCCCGCATCGCCTTGGTGGGGCTGCGCGGGGCCGGAAAATCGACGCTGGGCCGCATGCTGGCCGACGATCTCGGTTATACCTTCATCGAACTCAGCCGCGAGATCGAAAAGGTGGCCGGCTGCAGCATCGTGGAAATCCATTCGCTCTACGGCGCCAACGCCTACCGCCGCTACGAGCGCCGCGCGCTGGAGGAAACCGTGCAGATCTATCCCGAGGTCGTGATCGCCACGCCCGGCGGTCTGGTTTCGGACGTCTCGACTTTCAACCTCCTGCTGACCCATTGCTACACGATATGGCTGCAGGCGGACCCCGAAGACCACATGCGCCGCGTCGTTGCCCAAGGCGACTTCCGCCCCATGTCGGGCAGCCGCGAAGCCATGGAAGACCTCAAGCGCATCCTCGCCGGGCGGGCCGCCTTCTATGCCAAGGCCGACGCCCGCTACAACACCAGCGGCCACTCGCTGGAAGAAGCCTTCACCGGTCTGCGTACGCTGGTGCGCAACGCGGCGGGGCTGATGGATTGGAGTATGTAGTAGAGGCCCCCGACGCGCTTACGCGCGCTCCCCAGGGGGGCGATGCGGGCGGACCGGCGGAGCCGGATCCGCCGCATCCTGGGTCTGGGGAGGGGGTCTTGGTTTGGGGCTCTGTTTTTTTGCGGGACTACAAACCACACCAAAGAGAAAACGCCTCAGGGTTCATCCTGAGCGCGACCCCTATTGACGCACCTTCTTGCATGAACTATCGTTCATCGAACAGTTGGTTGATGCATTAATTTGCATAACACGTCGAGGAGATGTCATGGATAACGCCGTATTGGCCCAGCAGGCCGCGGGCAAAGTGGATTACCGCACCGATCCTTCCCAGTACCGGCACTGGAAACTGAGTTTCGACGGGCCGGTTGCCACGTTGGGCATGGACATCGCCGAAGACGGCGGCTTGCGCCCCGGCTACAAGCTCAAGCTCAACTCCTACGACCTGGGCGTCGACATCGAACTGCACGATGCCCTGAACCGCATCCGCTTCGAGCACCCCGAGGTGCGCACCGTCGTCGTGACCAGTCTCAAGGACCGGATCTTCTGTTCCGGCGCCAATATCTTCATGCTCGGGCTCTCCTCGCACGCCTGGAAAGTCAACTTCTGCAAGTTCACCAACGAGACCCGCAATGGCATCGAGGACTCGAGCCGTCATTCGGGGCTGAAGTTCCTTGCCGCCATCAACGGCGCCTGCGCCGGGGGCGGCTACGAGTTGGCACTGGCGTGCGACGATCTGGTGCTGATCGACGACAAATCCTCCTCCGTGTCGCTGCCGGAAGTGCCGCTGCTGGGAGTGTTGCCTGGCACGGGGGGGCTGACCCGCGTTACCGACAAGCGCCACGTGCGCCACGATCTGGCCGATATTTTCTGCACGACCAGCGAAGGCGTCCGTGGCCAGCGTGCGGTGGAATGGCGGCTGGTCGATTGCGCACCCAAGCCGTCGCAGTTCGCCCAGGTCGTGCGCGAACGGGCGCTGCACCTGGCGGAAAGCAGCGATCGGCCCGCCGATGCGCAAGGCGTGGCGTTGCCACGCGTCGAGCGCTCGGACGAGCCCGATGCGCTGCGCTACAACCATGTGGAAGTGGAGATCGACCGCGCGAATCGCTGCGCGGTATTTACGGTCAAGGCGCCTGATGCCGACCAGCCCGAACAGATCGACGACATCGTGGCGGCCGGCTCGGCGTGGTGGCCCATGGCCATGGCGCGCGAGCTGGACGATGCCATTCTCACCATGCGCACGAACGAGCTCGACATCGGCACCTGGGTGCTGAAAACCGAAGGGGATGCCAGCCGAGTGCTGGCCTGCGATGCGGCGTTGCAGCGCCATGCAGGCCACTGGTTCGTGCGCGAGGTAACGGGACTGCTGCGCCGAACGCTGGCGCGCCTGGATGTCTCCTCGCGTACGCTGTTCGCGCTGGTCGAACCGGGTTCGTGCTTTGCCGGCACGCTGGCCGAGCTGGCCTTTGCCGCCGACCGTACCTATATGCTGGCGCTGCCCGACGAGCCCGACCGCGCGCCACGGCTGACCTTGTCCGAGCTCAACTTCGGTACCTATCCCATGGTCAGCGGGCAGTCCCGGCTGGCCCGCCGGTTCTACGAAGAAACCGGACCGCTGGAGGCTGTCCGTGCGCAGGTCGGCAAGCCGCTCGATGCAGATGCGGCTTATGGACTGGGCCTGGTGACCGCCGCGCCCGACGACATCGACTGGACCGACGAGATCCGCCTCGCCATCGAGGAGCGGGCCGCCATGTCGCCCGACGCACTGACCGGGCTGGAAGCCAATTTGCGGTTTGCCAGCAAGGAAACGATGGAAACCCGTGTGTTCGGCCGCCTGAGCGCATGGCAGAACTGGATCTTCAACCGTCCGAACGCGGTGGGAGAAAAAGGCGCCCTGAAGGTATACGGCAAGGGCGAGAAAGCCGCCTTCGATTTGAACAGAGTCTAACCGTCCGCAGTCCGGACCAAGGGAGTCGAGACATGTCGAGCATCAACTACAGCGATAAGATCCCCAACAACGTCAACCTGTCGGAAGACCGCACGCTCCAGCGCGCGCTGGAGCAGTGGCAGCCGAACTTCCTGAGCTGGTGGGGGGACGTGGGCCCCGAAGGCAGCAATAACTACGACGTCTACCTGCGCACCGCCATCAGTGTGGATCCGCAGGGCTGGGCCCAGTTCGGCTATGTGAAGATGCCCGAATACCGCTGGGGGATCTTCCTGAATCCGGCAGAAAAGGACCGCAAGATTCATTTCGGCGACCACATGGGCGAGCCCGCGTGGCAGGATGTCCCCGGGGAGCACCGGGCGAACCTGCGCCGGATCATCGTCACCCAGGGCGACACGGAACCCGCCTCGGTGGAGCAGCAGCGCCACCTGGGCTTGACCGCCCCGTCCATGTACGACCTGCGCAACCTGTTCCAGGTCAATGTCGAGGAAGGGCGCCATCTGTGGGCCATGGTGTACTTGCTGCACCGCTATTTCGGCCGCGACGGACGCGAAGAGGCCGAGGCGCTGCTCGATCGCCGCTCCGGCGACCAGGACAATCCCCGGATACTGGGCGCGTTCAATGAGAAGACGCCGGACTGGCTGTCCTTCTTCATGTTCACCTATTTCACCGATCGCGACGGCAAGTTCCAGCTCAGTGCGCTGGCCGAGTCGGGCTTCGACCCGCTCGCCCGTACCACGAAGTTCATGCTTACCGAGGAAGCGCATCACATGTTCGTAGGCGAGTCGGGCGTCTCACGCGTGATCCAGCGCACCTGCGAAGTCATGAACCAGCTCAAGACGGACGACCCGGCCCGCATCCGGGCAGCCGGCGTGATCGACTTCGGCACCATCCAGCGCTATCTCAACTTCCACTACAGCGTCACGATCGATCTTTTCGGCGCCGACGAATCCTCCAACGCTGCGGCGTTCTACAGCTCGGGGCTCAAAGGACGCTATGAGGAAGGCAAGCGTACCGACGACCACAGGCTGCGCAACGAAGGCTACAAAGTGCTGGAAGTGCGCGACGGCAAGCTGGTCGAGAAAGAAGTACCCATGCTCAACGGCCTGAACGAGGTCCTGCGCGATGACTACATCAAGGACTCCATGGCCGGCGTCGCACGTTGGAACAAGGTCATCGAGAAGGCCGGAATCCCGGTAAAGCTCACCGTGCCGCACAAGGCCTTCAATCGCCAGATCGGCTCGTTGTCGGGCGTGCGCGTTTCGCCCGAGGGCCTGGTGATTTCCCAGGCCGAGTGGGATGCGAAGAAAGACCAATGGCTGCCCACCGCCGAGGACCGCGCCTTCGTCGCCTCGCTCATGGGGCGGGTGGTCGAGCCGGGTAAATTCGCCAACTGGATCGCGCCCCCCGTCATGGGCATCAACCGCCAACCGGTGGACTTCGAGTACATCCGGTTCAACTGAGCACTGCCATCATGGATACGCCAGTTCAAACGGTCGTCATCAAGCAGCACCTGATCGACCCGGAGATTTGCATACGCTGCAATACCTGCGAGGCGACTTGCCCGGTGGATGCGGTCACACACGACGACAACAACTACGTTGTGCGGGCCGACGTGTGCAATGGCTGCATGGCCTGTATCCCGCCATGCCCGACCGGAGCCATCGACAACTGGCGTACCGTTCCGCAGTCTGCCGCCTACAGCATCGAGGAGCAGTTCACCTGGGACACCTTGCCGGACGAGCTGACGGCAGAACAATTGGCTGCCGCAGGCGGGGAGGCCTGCGAACTGGTTGCCGAGGGAGAGGCGGTTGCGCCTGCCGCCGCGCCGGTCGATGCAGCCGATGAGGACGCGCCCTTCAACTCGGCCGCCTATGGCGCCACCACCCCTCCGTGGTCCGCGGCGCATCCCTATACCAACCTGTACGGGCCCCGCAATCCCATTACTGCTACGGTAGTGGGCAACGTGCGGGTCAACGAGCCCGGCACGCAAAACGAAACGCATCACGTGGTGCTCGATTTCGGCGCGCTGCCGTTTCCCGTGCTGGAAGGCCAGTCCATCGGCATCGTGCCGCCCGGTACCGATGCCCAGGGCCGGCCGCACCACGCGCGGCAGTATTCGATAGCCAGCCCTCGCAACGGCGAGCGGCCCGGCTATAACAATGTGTCGCTCACGGTCAAGCGGGTGACCGCCGACCATCAAGGCAATCCTGTGCATGGCCTTTGTTCCAACTACGTCTGTGATTTGAAGGTGGGCGACAAGGTGCAGGTCATCGGGCCTTTTGGCGCTTCCTTCCTGATGCCCAATCATCCGCGTTCGCACATCGTGATGATTTGCACGGGAACCGGCAGCGCGCCCATGCGCGCCATGACCGAGTGGCGGCGCAGGCTGCGCGGCAAGGGGCGTTTCGAGGGCGGCAAGCTGATGCTGTTCTTCGGTGCGCGCACCAAGGAAGAACTGCCGTACTTCGGGCCGCTGATGAGCCTGCCCAAGGACTTCATCGACATCAATCTGGCGTTCTCGCGCGCGCCCGGCGCGCCCAAGCGCTACGTGCAGGACCTGATGCGCGAGCGGGCCGCCGACCTGGCGGAATTGCTGCAGGACGCCAATTCGCATTTCTACGTCTGCGGCTTGAAGAGCATGGAAGAAGGCGTCGTGCTGGCATTGCGCGACGTGGCGCTGCAGGCGGGACTGAATTGGGAGGCCATTGCGGCAGCCCTCAAGCGCGAAGGCCGCCTGCACTTGGAAACCTATTGAGCGCGGCCAGGGGAGGGCCTGCATGCAAACCCTGCAGATAACGAAAAACGACGTAGGCGTGGCGCGGGTGGAGATGGCGCGTCCCGAAGTGTTCAACGCGTTCGACGAGCAAATGATAGGCGAGTTGGCGCAGGCCTTCGCCGACCTGGGACAGGATTCCGCCGTACGGGTCGTCGTATTGTGCGGGCGTGGCAAGGCTTTCAGCGCCGGCGCGGACCTCCAGTGGATGCAGCGTGCGAGCCAGGCAACGGAGGAGTGGAACCTGGAAGATGCGCGGCGGTTTGCCGCCATGCTCGACGCGATCGCCGCGTGCCCTAAGCCGACGATTGCACGTGTACACGGTGTTGCGCTGGGTGGGGGAGTGGGCCTGGCGTGCGCCTGCGACATGGCGGTGGCCAGCAGCGACGCCCGTTTTGCCGCCAGCGAGGCCCGCTTCGGCATTCTTCCGGCCGTCATCAGTCCCTACCTGGTCAATGCGGTGGGCAAGCGCCATGCCCTGCGCCTGGCTTTGACCGCGTCCCGCATCGACGCGCAGGCGGCGCTGCAAATGGGGCTGGTGCAGCAAGTCGTCGAAGCGGATGAGCTCGACGCCGCCGTGAATGCAGTGGTCGCTGAGCTGCTGGCCAATGGGCCGAATGCTCTGGCTGAAATCAAAACATTGTTCCGCCAGCTGGAAGTCGGACCGGTGACCGCCGGGATGCGCGAGTTGACTGCCCGTACCATCAGCCGTGTGCGAGGCACGGACGAGGCGCGGGAAGGCTTCGCGGCGTTCCTGGAAAAGCGTCCTGCCGCCTGGAACCGGTCTTGAGGAGGATCCCATGCCGCGTCAACTGAACGTCGATACCGCAGATTTCCGCGTCGAAGTCGGTGACGATGGCGTCGCCGAGCTGGTTCTCGGCGCTGCGGCGGCCATGCCCGTGCTGGGGGCGAGCGGCCACGCCGAACTGGCCCGCATCTGGCCGCGCCTGGCCCGCGAGCCCGGGGTTCGCTGCGTACTGGTGCGCAGCGCGGGCAAGGGCTTCTGCGCCGGCGGCCACATGGACGTCGTCCAGGGCATGCTGGAACGTGAGGCCGACAGGCTGCGCGTGATGCAGGAAGCCCGCGACATCGTTCAGGGCATGATCGATTGCGACCTGCCTGTGGTGTCGGCCATCAATGGCGCTGCGGTCGGCGCCGGTGCCGCGCTGGCGTTGCTGGCTGACGTCTCCATCGCTGCCCGGGGCGCCAAGCTGATCGACGGGCATACCAAGCTGGGCGTGGCGGCGGGTGACCATGCGGCGGTCATCTGGCCCTTGCTTTGCGGGATGGCGAAGGCCAAGTACCACCTATTGACCTGTACGCCGCTCGATGGCGAACAGGCCGAGCGTATCGGGCTGGTCAGCCTGTGCGTGGACGATGCCGAATTATTGGCTACGGCGCGCAAGGTCGCCGCGCAACTGGCGGCAGGCAGCCCGACAGCGCTGGCCTGGACCAAGCGCAGCCTCAATCATTGGCTGCGTGCGGCCTGGCCGGCTTTCGAGCATTCCCTGGCCATGGAGATCATGGGTTTTGCCGGCGCGGATGCGCGCGAGGGCCTGGCTGCGTTGACCGACAAGCGCGCGCCCCGCTTCGGCGTGTAGAGCCCCGAGAAAAGTGCGATAACAAGGAGAACAATGCGATGAGGTTCGCCGACTTCCATCCGGGCATGATCATCGAGGCCGGTCCGCGGCGTGTGGACGAAGAAGAAATGCTGGCGTTCGCGCGCCGCTACGATCCGCAGTGGTTCCATGTCGACGCAGAGGCAGCTGTCGAGGGGCGCTTTGGCGCCCTGATCGCCAGCGGTTGGCAGACGTGCGGCATTGCAATGGAGCTGGCGGTGCGAGCCGCGTTGCACGACTCGGAGTCATTCGCCTCGCCAGGCGTGGAACAAGTGCGCTGGCCGCACCCCGTCTTTGCCGGCGATGAACTGCGCTTGCGCGCCGAAGTGCTGGAGGTGCGCACCTCGCGCAGCCGTCCCGAGCTGGGCGTGCTGAGCTGGCGCTGGTATCTGTTGAACCAGCACGACAAGGAAGTGCTGGAGCTGCGGGCAACCAGTCTTTTCGACTTGCGGCCCGCGGCCGCCCGGGCCTGAAGCTTTTACTTCCTGGCGTGCAAGTGGACCGGCTTGGTTTCCTCCGGTCCGCAGGTCCCGCACGTTCCACATCCGCTGCCGCATCCGCCGTCGGGCGCGGCGGCCGCTAGCCGCTTGCCCAGTCCGCGTATCCATGCCGCCCGGCCGGGACGGTCCATGCGCGCGCCCAGCGCCGACTGCAAACGCATCCGGGTCCTGGGCGCAAAGCGTCCGAACGCCTTGATCGCGCATGCCGCGACGATCAAGGCCACCACGGTGACTTCGAGCAGGGAATAGGCGGTCATGGAAGCCTCCCGTAACAGTCAGGCCAGCAGGCTCGTCACCTGGTAGGTGATGAACGATGCAATGTAGGCAAGCCCGAACAGATAGCCGGCAGCAAGCGCGACGACCTTCCAGGAATTGGTTTCGCGCCGGATCACCGCCAGCGTAGACAGGCATTGCGGCGCGAACACGAACCAGGCGAGCAGCGAGAAGGCGGTGGCCAGGGGCCACTGGGCGGCGAGCAGCGGCGTCAGCATGGTCGTGGCGCTTTCCTCGTCGGCCGCTGACAGCGCGTAGACAGTCGCCAGGGCGCCGACCGCCACTTCGCGCGCCGCCAGTCCGGGGACGAGGGCGATGGAAATCTGCCAGTTGAAACCGATGGGGGCGAAGATGGCCTGCAGCGCTTCGCCGATGCGGCCTGCGAAACTGTATTCGATGGCTGGGCCGGTGGCGCCTTCGGGCGGCGCAGGAAAGCTCGACAGGAACCAGATCAGCACGGTGAGCGCCATGATGATGCCTCCCACGCGCGACAGGAAGATGCGTGCGCGTTCGATGAGGCCGGTCGCCACGTCCCGCAGGTGCGGAATGCGGTAGGAGGGCAGTTCGAGCAGCAGCGAGTGCTCGGCAACGTCCCGCCGGATCAGCTTCATGACCCACGCGACGATCAGCGCGCTGGCGATGCCGGCCACGTACAGGACGAACAGCGTGATGCCCTGCAGGTTGAAGAGGCCCAGCACGGTGCGGTCGGGGATGAAGGCGCCGATGAGCAGCGTATACACCGGCAGACGCGCCGAGCACGTCATCAGCGGCGCGACCAGTATGGTGGCCAGCCGGTCGCGAGGATCCTGGATGGTGCGGGTCGCCATGATGCCCGGAATGGCGCAGGCGAAGCTGGACAGCAGCGGAATGAAGGAGCGGCCCGTCAGGCCGGCGCCCACCATCATCTTGTCCAGCAAGAAAGCGGCCCGCGGCAGGTAGCCGGATTCTTCCAGCAGCAGGATGAACAGGAACAGGAACAGGATCTGCGGCAGGAACACCAGCACGCTGCCGGCGCCGGCAATGATGCCGTCGACCAGCAGGCTGTTGAGCAGGCCTTCGGGCAGGATTCCGCCCACCCAGGCGCCCAAAGCGCTTACCGAGGATTCGATCAGTTCCATGAGCGGTTCGGCCCAGGAGAACACGGCCTGGAACATCAGGAACATGACCACCGCCAGGGTCAGCAGCCCCAGCACGGGATGCAGCACCCAGCGGTCGATGGCATCGTCGATCGCCGCCGTGCGCCGCGGCACGGTAACCGCTTCGTTCAGCAGGCGGTTGACCTCGACGTGCAGGTCGGCGTCAGCGGCCGGGCCCTGGGGCACGGGGGGAACGCCGCCGTCGATGCGCGACAGCAATTGCGCTGCGCCATCGCGCTTGATGGCGACCGTCTCGACGATGGGGATGCCCAGCGCGTTCTGCAGCTTTTCGCGATCGACATGGATGCCGCGGCGAGCCGCGGCATCGACCATGTTCAGCGCCATCACCATCGGCAGGCCCAGGCGCTGTAGCTCGAGCACGAAGTGCAGGTGCAAGCGCAGGTTGGTGGCATCGACCACCGCTACCAGCAAGTCGGGCCGCCGTTCTCCGGCCAGCTTGCCCATGCAGACGTCGCGCGTGATGGCTTCGTCCGGACTCGCCGCGTGCAAGCTATACGCGCCCGGCAAGTCCAGCACGTTTACCTGCAGGCCGGAGGGCGTGACGAACCGGCCCTCCTTGCGTTCGACCGTCACGCCAGCATAGTTGGCGACCTTCTGGCGGCTGCCCGTGAGCAGGTTGAACAGCGCGGTTTTTCCGCAGTTGGGATTGCCCACCAGGGCAACCCGCAGATTCGACAAAGTAGTGGTGGACATTGAGGAGTCAGGAAGCGGCAAGCGGTTCCACCATGACCCGTGCCGCTTCGGAGCGGCGCAGGGCAAACCGGGTAAAACCTATCTGGATCAGCAGCGGATCGGCACCGATGGGGCCGCGCGCCACGATGCGCACGCGTTCCCCGGCCACGAAGCCAAGGTCGCGCAGGCGGACGGCGATGGGGTCGGTCGGGGTGGCGTCTTCGACGGTATTGACGGCGGCTTCATGGCCAAAAGGTAGCTCGGAGAGGCGGATAGCCATGGGCTCGGTCGGTAGAAGAAAATGAAAACGATTACTAATTATAAAAGTTTTGCACCGTTCCCGGGCAAACCGCCGCGTGGCCCGCTGGCATATGCCGGCATTGCTTGTAGCGCCTCGCTGCAAAGGTAAGGAATTGCTACGCAGGCGGCTTGACGGGCGGCCTGGCGACAAGCCATCGGTTATCTTGGCGCGGTAACAACACAAGCGGGGGAAAGCATGAAAGCGTCCGTTATCGTTGGCTTGTTGCTCATCGTGCTCGGAGTGGTGGCCCTGGGTTACCGGACCTTCTCCTACACATCGGAAGAGACGCTGCTCAAGCTGGGTCCGGTCGAGGCGACGGCCGACACGGAAAAAACGGTGGCCATCCCGGCGTGGACCGGCGTGGCGGCCATCGTGGCGGGAGCGGCGGTCATCGTACTGGGCCGCCGCCGCTGAGCGGCTGGCGGCGCCGCAGCTTTTCAGACGTCCGCCGTCTCGGGCTGAGGCGTTTCGCGCGCCGGCTGGGTGGCCGGCCGCGGAGCCAGTGCCGAGGGCAGGGCCGGCAATTCGATCGCCCGCCGGCGCTTGGTCTTGGCCGAGACCGGTTCGCCGGCATCCGTCAGTTTCGTCCAGTACACCAGGTGCAGCTGGCCTTGCTGGTCTTCGACCAAGGCCGACAGGCTTTCCACCCAATCGCCATCGTTGCAGTAGAGTACGCCGTCCACCTGCCGGATCTCCGGCTTGTGTATGTGTCCGCATACGACGCCGTCATATCCCCGCCGCTTGGCCTCGTTGACCAGCACTTCTTCGAAATTGGTGATGAAGGAGACGGCGTTCTTGACCTTGTGTTTGAGGTATTGCGACAGGGACCAGTAATGCAGCCCCATGCGCCGGCGTATGCGGTTGAAGTGCAGGTTCAGCCAGAGCGCGAAGGTGTAGAGCGTGTCCCCCAGGTGGGCGAGCCACTTGCTGTGTTGAATCACGCCGTCGAACTGGTCGCCGTGCGTGACCCACAGCCGCTTGCCGTCGGCCGTCAAGTGGACCGCATCTTCCTGCACCTCGATGTCGCCGAAGGCATAGCCTATGAATTGGCGCGCGAATTCGTCGTGGTTGCCCGGGATGAATACCACGCGGGTGCCTTTGCGGGCCTTGCGCAGTACCTTCTGCACGACATCGTTGTGGGCCTGCGGCCAGCTCCAGCTCTTGCGCAATTGCCAGCCATCGATGATGTCCCCTACCAGATACAGGGTCTCGGCCTCGTTGTGCTTGAGGAAGTCCAGCAAGTGTCCGGCGTTGCAGCCAGCAGTCCCCAGGTGCAAGTCGGAGATCCAGATGGTACGCCATTGGGTAGGGGGCGAGGTCGTCACGCTGGCGAGTACGATGTTTCCATAGCATGAATGGAAACATGGGCCGATGACGTGTTTGTGACGAGGTGCCGGGGCTCTCAGGCGGCGTCGCTTTTTGCCATCGTCGCCGCGGCGTGGAGCTGGCCCAGTCGTTCGTCCAGAAACGCGCGCACCGCGGGATCGTGCACCAGGGCCATATGGCCCACGCCGCGCCGAACCAGCGTGGCCGCCGCGCCGGGCAGCAGCGCCCGTTCGACGGGAGAGACGATGTTGTCGTGGTATGAGGCGATGCAGGTGCACCGCCCGGCCGCGTCCGGCGCTTCGGCCGCGCACAGCGCGGCCAGCCAGGCGCTGTCCGGCAGCATCTGCGCCGCGCACTGGCCCCGGCCGAAGCGCGCGTGCCAGGTCCCGCGGTGCGGGGTACCGAGGGTAATGACGTGGCCGATGGGAGCATCCGGCGCCAGGCACAGGGCGGTCCGCGCGGCGAGGCCCCCCATGCTGTGGCCGATCACCGTTACCTGGCCCACTCCCATTGCCGCCGCCAGCGCGGTTGCCTCGGCGGCGACCTGTCCGGCAAAGCTATCGATGCCGGCATGCGGGGGTTCCAGGTCCACCGCGGAAACGGCCCAACCGCGTTCGGCCAGCCAGGTATCGAGATCCCGCCATATGCCCCGGTTGCAGCCATAACCGTGTACCAGCAGCACCACGCCTCGCGGCTGCCGCGGCCGGCGCGCCGGCCAGCGGTAGCGCCACGGAATGTCGGCGTACATATTGCGCAGCGAAAGAAAGATTTCCTTCGGCATGGCCGCTACCCAGCCCGGGGGCGCCGCTGCGCCGGCGCGGTCGGCACATAGCCTGGCCAGTCCGAAGCCGGCCGCAACGATGACTGCGTGGATGATCACGGCCAGCGCGAGGCTGGCGAGCACTGCAACAGGCCAGGCGAGCCAGTGCGACAGCAGCCACGAGGTAAGCGCGACGAGCAGCGCCACCCAGGCGGTGAAGCCGCGCATAGCCGCGGCCATCATGCCGGTGTGCTCGGATTGGGCGCCTGTGCGTGGAGCAGGGCAGCCTTGGCGCGCACGCGTGGGTCGCGCGCTTTCTGCAGGAACGCGGCGGCCTTGGCCAGGAACGGCGTTGTCGCGGTAGCCGGCAGCTTATCGAGCCAGGGCAGGGCGGCCTCGATCTCGCCCCGCTCGATCAATAGTCGCGCGTAGTTGAACTGGCCGCGGAAGTCGCCTGCTTCGGCCGCGCGCCGGTAGTGGTCGAAGGCAAGGTCCTTGTCCGCCGGCACGACCCAGCCGTCTTCGTGGAAGCCGCCGACGATGTTGATCGATTTCGCGTGGCCCGCCGCCGCTGCCCGTTGGAACCATTCCAGCGCCTGCTCGCGGTCAGTCGGCACCCCTTCACCCAGGGCCAGCGCGGTCGCGTAGTTGTACATGCCCCAGTCCAGCCCTTGCTGGGCCGCGAGCCGGTACCAGTAGGCCGCCAGCACGAGGTTGGCGGGCACGCCCCAGCCGTGCCGGTGACACTGGCCCAGCATGTTGAGGGCCATGGGATGGTTGGCGTCGGCCGCGCGCTTGAACCAGTACACCGCTTGTTCCCGGTCCACCGGCACGCCATGGCCGTCGAGGAGCATCTGTCCGAACACGGCCTGGGCTTCCGTGACGCCGCCCTCGGCGGCCGTCCGGATCCATGGTGCGGCGCGTTCGGGCGGGCCGCGCAGGATCTCGGCGAGGTCTTCCGCGCTGGCGGTGTTCAGGTGCCGGGGGGAAACGGGGGGCATTTCGGGGATGTTGGAGAGACTGCTCGTGATTGTGCCCTAGAACGGGGGTGTGGGGTTCTTGAGACGGACGAGCCGGCGGCGGGTGGGGAAGGGGCACCGCATAGAGGTGGCCCTTCCCGGCGCGTGAGCGCTCCCCTTAGTACTTCAGGTTGAGGTTCAGGATCGCGGCGCGGCCGGCGCCTACCGACGCGTAATGGGTCGAGTAGGTGGACGTGAAGTAGCGCTTGTCGGTCAGGTTGAGCAGGTTCAACTGCAGGCTGACGTTGCGGTTGATCCGGTAGGCCGCCATGGCGTCGAAGCGGGTGTAGCCCGGAATGTAGCGACGTATTTCAGCGTTCGAGCCATACTGCTTGCCGACGATGAAGATGCCGCCGCCGATCGAGAAGTCGTTGGTGACGCTGTAGGTCGTCCACAGGCTGGCGCTGTGCTTGGGCGTATTGGGGAATTCCTGGCCCTGGGTGACGTTGGTCGTCGCGCCGCTGCTGCGCACTTCGCTGTCGAGGAAGGTGTAGCCGCCAAAGACTTGCCAGGCCTTGGTGATGTTGCCCGAGAAGCCGACTTCGAAACCGTTGATGCGGCGGTTGCCGGCCAGCGCGTAGGTGTTGTCCGGCATGGTCACGCGCGCGTTGGTCGTGTCGATGCGGAACAGGGCGGCGGACAGGCCCAGGCGGTTGTCCAGGACGTTCCACTTGGTACCCAGTTCCAGCGACCGGTTCTTTTCGGGGCCGAGCTCGGCAGCGTTGGGGCCCACGCCGCCGCGGCCCGGGGTCAGGCCGCCGCTTTCGCTGCCCTGGCCGAGGAAGGAGTTGGCCGGGGTGGACGAGGTGCCGAAGGACACATAGACGCTGCCGTTGGAGGCGGGCTTGTAGGTCAGGCCCAGCTGGTAGTTGAGCAGGGTATCGTTGCGGCCGACGTCGGTCGTGGCGTTGAAGTAGCGCGTCTTGTAGTCGTCTACGCGCAGGCCCAGGTGGGTCTGCCAGCGCTCGTTGAACTCGATCGTGTCGAAGGCGTAGATGGACTTGGTGGTGGTCTTGAAGTGGTTGGCCCGTTCGCCTTCGGTGACGGTGCCGGTCCACGGATCGTACGGGTTGGGGTTGTACAGGTCCGTGCAGTTGTAGTTGGATGCCGCGCCTACGCCCAGGTTGCAGACATTGCCGGCGCCGCTGCCCGCACCGCGAGCGACCGTGTACGTGCCGTTGTCCGCCTTTTCGCGCGACAACTCAATGCCGGCCGTGAAGCTGTGCTTCATGCCGCCCAGCTCGGCCTTGCCGAAGATTTCGGTCTGGTTGGCGATGGTGTGGACGCCGCTGGTGCGGGTGTTGGCGCGCCGCCAGACCCGGCCGTCGACCACGTTGCCCTGGCTGTCGTCAGGTTGGGTCCACAGGTAGCGCTGGTCGGAAGCGGTGTAGCGCAGCGTGTTCCGTATCGTCAGGTTGGAACTGATGTCGTGCTCGACCCGTGCGGTGGCGATGTCCGAGCGATTCTTCATGAAGTCGCTATTGGCCAGGCCGTAGAAATTGTCCATGTCGACCGTGACCGGGCGGATGGCGGTCACGCCTGGCGGAACCCGGTTGCCATACATGAAGGGGATGCCCGAGTCAGGCGTGTCGTCCGTCTGCAAGTGGTAGTAGCTGAGCGTGACGCGAGTGGGCGTATTCAAGCCCCAGGTGAAGGATGGCGCGATGCCCCAGCGGGAGTTGTCCACGCCCTGGCGCCCCGGTACGTCGGCGTCGTGCGCCATGGCGTTCAGGCGGAAGGCCATGTTCTCGCCCAGCAGCCAGTTGCCGTCCACCGTGGCGCGCTTGTAGCTGTCCGTGCCCAGGCCCAGGGTGGCGTTGGTGAAGTTTTCGGCCCGGGGCGCCTTGGTGATCAGGTTGATGCTGCCGCCGGCACCGCCGCGGCCGCCGTAGGCGCCGCCGGGGCCCTTGATGACTTCGATCTGTTCGAGGTTGAAGACTTCGCGCGTGGTGGCGCCGATGTCGCGCATGCCGTCGACGAAAGTACTGGCCTGGGCATCGTAGCCGCGGATGAAGGGACGGTCGCCCAGCGGGTTGCCGCCTTCGCCGGCGCCGAAAGTGATGCCCGGCGTCAGCCGCAGCGCCTCGGTCAGGGTGGTGGAGGCGGAATTCTCGATGACTTCCTGGGGGATGACGGTGACGGTCTTGGGCGTGTCGAGCAGCGGCGCGGTGAATTTCGGCGAGGCCGACTGGTCTGCCTTGTAAGGCGTATCGGCTTGCCCTTGCACCGTGATGGGTGCGAGCTGGCCGCTGGTGCGCGGCGCGTCCGCCGAAGACGTGCCCTGTGCCTGCGCCTGGACGGCCGGCACGAAAGTCAGTGCGCTGATGGCGGCCGCCAGGGTATTGAACCGGAACTGGTTCGTGTGTGTCACCTTGAATTCCCCCGAAGATGGGTGCTGGATGCACCCGGCATGTGGATGGGGCAGAGTGGTTCCCCGCCCTCGGCAGGCTTGCGATTCAACCCTATAACAAGACAGAGAATGATTCGCATTTGCCAAGCCGCGACAATAGTTGCCGAATGCTTACAGAAGGCTGAATAAAGGACGCCTTCTGCGGACATTTGGGGAAAATGCAACACCGGCCCGCGGCAATGGCGGGCTTTGCGCCGCGTTACCGGGTGGAGACCAGGCGTGTGCCCAGCAGCCGGTCATGCGGGAATTGGCGCTCGCGGTCGAAGAAGCTCCACACGAAGCCCAGCCCGGTCAGGGTAAAGGGCCAGGCCAGCACGTACCGCAGGATCGCCTTCCAGAGTGGCGGGCGGCCGCCCTTCGCATCCACGAGGCGGATGTGCCAGGTCTTCATCGGCAGTGTCTGGCCGCCGAGCCGCCAGCACAGCACGAAATACATGCCGATGACGAAGAAAAGCCAGGCCTGGCGCTCGTGCCGCAGCATGAGGGCGTGCTTGCTCTGGGTAAGCGTATCGAACAGGTAGTCGGCCACGAACACGACGCCGAACAACAGGATGGCTTCGTACATCATGCAGGCGAAACGGCGCCAGCGGCCGGGCGCGGCGAGCGGGGCGGGAGAGGCGGAAGGCGTATCGTTCATGGGGCGCTACGATAACCCGAGCAACCGGCGAGGCGTTGGTACACCCGGCCGACCGGGGGAAAGTCCGAACGCTATGCAAGAAATATTGACCGCAGTGCCGCATCCCTGATAGCCTAGCGGGCTCGCCGAAAGCTACACCAACGTCGACGGCAGAGAGCTTCGTCTGGCGCCCGACACACCCTTCGGCGTCATGCTTTGCAGTAAACAAGCCCCAGGTCCGCGCCAAAAGCGTTGCGACGGTCTTTGCCCAACGGGCGAAGGCGGTCCGGTCTTGGCCTTCCGTTTCAACCTTCTGTGCTCGTTCCGGTGAACGTGTGCGAGGTCGGCAAGGTGGGCGAGCGGAGCGGTTCCGTGAACCGTGAAGCGTCGTTTCATGTTGCCGGTGCCCGTGCAAGTTTGGTTTCCCTGCCGACAGGCAGTACCGCCCGGGGCGTCAGCGCGAACTTGAATGGACGACAATCCAACATGGAACTTACAGGCGCCGAAATCGTCGTGCGCAGCCTTGCCGATGAAGGGGTCGAACATGTGTTCGGCTATCCGGGCGGCTCGGTCTTGTACATCTACGACGAAATCTTCAAGCAAGACAAATTCAAGCACGTTCTGGTGCGTCACGAGCAAGCCGCCGTGCACGCCGCAGACGCCTACTCGCGCGCGTCCAATCGCGTGGGCGTGGCGCTGGTCACCAGCGGGCCGGGCGTGACCAATGCGGTGACGGGCATCGCCACCGCCTACATGGACTCGATTCCCCTCGTGGTGCTGACCGGGCAGGTACCGACCACGGCCATCGGCCAGGATGCGTTCCAGGAAGCCGACACGGTGGGCATCACCCGTCCCTGCGTCAAGCACAACTTCCTGGTCAAGGACGTCAAGGACCTTGCCGAAACCATCCGCAAGGCCTTCTTCATCGCCCGTACCGGCCGTCCCGGTCCGGTGCTGGTGGACATTCCCAAGGACATCACGATCGCCCGCTGCAAATACACGCAGCCGGAGGGCGAGATCAAGATGCGCTCCTATTCGCCCGTCGTGAAGGGGCACCAGGGGCAGATCAAGAAAGCCGTCCAGCTGCTGCTGCAGGCCGAGCGCCCGATGATCTACACCGGCGGCGGCGTGATCCTGGCCGATGCGGCCGCCGAGCTGACGCAGCTCGTGCAGATGCTGGACGCTCCCTGCACCAACACCTTGATGGGGCTGGGGGGGTACCCGGCCGACGATCGCCGCTTCGTCGGCATGCCCGGCATGCATGGCACCTACGAAGCCAACATGGCCATGCAGCACTGCGATGTGCTGGTGGCGATCGGCGCCCGGTTCGACGACCGCGTGATCGGCAATCCCAAGCACTTCGCGCAGAATGCGCGCAAGATCGTCCACATCGACATCGACCCGTCGTCGATCTCCAAGCGTGTGAAGGTCGACATTCCCATCGTGGGCGACGTCAAGGACGTCCTGCAGGATGTGCTGGTCCACCTCGAGGCCGCGCTGAAGGAAACCCGGCGCAATCCCGAGCAGCTCGACGCCTGGTGGAAGCAGATCGGCACCTGGCGCGACCGCGAGTGCCTGAAGTACAAGCCGTCGAACGAAGTGATCAAGCCGCAGTTCGTGATCGAGAAACTGTGCGAGATCACGCGCGGCGAGGCCTTCGTCACGTCGGACGTCGGCCAGCATCAGATGTGGGCCGCGCAGTACTACCGCTTCAACAAGCCGCGCCGCTGGATCAACTCGGGCGGCCTGGGCACGATGGGTGTCGGGCTGCCCTACGCCATGGGCGTCCAGATGATGCATCCGGATGCCGATGTCGCCGTCATCACGGGCGAGGGTTCCATCCAGATGAACATCCAGGAGCTCTCCACCTGCCATCAATATCGCCTCAGCCCCAAGATCCTGTGCCTGAACAACGGCTACCTGGGCATGGTGCGGCAGTGGCAGCAGATCGACTATGGCTCGCGCTATGCCGAGTCCTACATGGATTCGCTGCCTGACTTCGTCAAGCTGGCCGAGGCCTATGGCCATGTCGGCATCCGCGTCGAGCGGCCCGGCGACGTGGAAGGAGCGCTGCGCGAAGCGTTCACCACGCACAAGAAGCGCCTGGTGTTCCTGGACATCATCACCGACCGCACGGAAAACGTGTGGCCCATGGTGAAGGCCGGCAAGGGCCTGACCGAGATGCTGCTCGGTTCTGAAGATCTCTAAGGAGCACACATGAGACATGCCATATCCGTGCTCCTGGAGAACGAAGCAGGCGCACTTTCCCGCGTGGTCGGCCTTTTTTCGGCGCGCGGCTACAACATCGAAACCCTGACGGTGGCCCCGACCGAGGATGCGACGCTTTCCCGCATGACCATCGTCACGTCCGGGTCCGACGACGTCATCGAGCAGATCACCAAGCACCTCAATCGGCTGGTCGAGGTGGTCAAGGTGGTGGACCTGACCGAGGCGCCGCACATCGAGCGCGAACTCATGCTGATCAAGGTTCGCGCCGTGGGCAAGGAACGCGAGGAAATGAAGCGGATGGTCGATATCTTCCGCGGCCATATCGTCGACGTGACCGACAAGACCTATACCGTCGAGCTTACCGGCAACAAGGGCAAACTGGACGCTTTCATCGAGGCGCTCGATCGCGCCAGCATCCTCGAGACGGTGCGTACCGGCAGCTGCGGCGTGGGTCGGGGTGAACGTGTGCTGAAGGTATAGACCCCCCTACGCTTGCGCGCGCCCCCATGGGGCGGCACTGGCGGACCGGCGAAGCCGGATCCGCTGTGCCCTGGGTCCCGAGGTTCTTCAGTCGGGAATCCAGGTGGGGCAGTGTTTTGAATATTGAATTGACTCTGGATTGAGTTTGGAGAGCACCATGAAAGTTTTTTACGATAAAGACTGCGATCTGTCGCTGATCAAGGGCAAGACCGTCGCCATCATCGGCTATGGCTCGCAGGGCCACGCCCATGCCCAGAACCTGAACGATTCCGGCGTCAAGGTCGTGGTCGGGCTGCGCAAGGGTGGGGCTTCGTGGGACAAGGCCGCCAACGCCGGCCTCACCGTCAAGGAAGTGAACGATGCCGTCAAGGAAGCCGACGTCGTCATGATCCTGTTGCCGGACGAGAACATCGCCAAGGTCTATGCCGAGAACGTCGGCCCGAACATGAAGAAGGGCGCCGTGCTGGCTTTCGCCCACGGCTTCAACGTCCACTACGGCGCCGTGGTGCCGCGTGAAGATGTCGACGTCATCATGGTCGCGCCCAAGGCCCCGGGCCATACCGTGCGTTCCACCTACACCCAGGGCGGTGGCGTGCCCCACCTGGTGGCGGTCTACCAGGACAAGTCGGGTTCGGCCCGCGACATCGCGCTGTCCTATGCCATGGCCAATGGCGGCGGCCGTGCCGGCATCATCGAAACCAATTTCCGCGAAGAAACCGAAACCGACCTGTTCGGCGAGCAGGCCGTGCTGTGCGGCGGTACCGTCGAGCTGATCAAGGCGGGCTTCGAGACCCTGGTGGAAGCCGGCTACGCGCCGGAGATGGCCTACTTCGAGTGCCTGCACGAGCTCAAGTTGATCGTCGACCTGATCTACGAAGGCGGCATCGCGAACATGAACTACTCGATCTCGAACAACGCGGAATACGGCGAATACGTCACCGGCCCGCGCATCGTGACCGAGGACACCAAGAACGCCATGCGCGCGGTCCTGAAGGACATCCAGACCGGCGAATACGCCAAGAGCTTCTTGCTCGAGAACATGGCTGGCGCCCCGACCCTGAAGTCGCGTCGCCGCCTGACGGCCGAGCACCAGATCGAGCAGGTGGGCGGCAAGCTGCGCGACATGATGCCGTGGATCCGCAAGAACAAGCTGGTGGATCAGAGCAAGAACTAATGTCCGCTTCGCCGGCGCGCGCGGGGGTTCTGGCGTTGGGCCGGCGATAGAAAAAGCCAAGTCTTGTATCGATGGGCCTTCACGTTTTGCGTGAAGGCCTTTTTGCTTGGGGTGAGGGGGCGGGCGTAGTGCATGGCGCCGCCAGGAGGGTCGCCGGGTCAGTGCGCACGTGGGCGTTTCCTGGGTGACGGTGCCGGAAACAAGCGTTTCAGCATCTCGGGCAGGACCTGCTTCACAAAGGTGGATGGATCGGCCTGGGGCGGTCCGAACTTGCCTTCCAGCGCAAGGTGGGCGAAGCCATGGACGGTCGACCACGCGCCCAGCAACAGTGCTTGGTCCGAGGGGCCCAGGTCCTCGACGCTGCGGCGTCCCAGGTAGTCGCGCACACCTTCTTCCAGCTCCGCATAAGCGGCCCGGCCGGCAAGCTCGAGGCGTGGCTGGGGCGCCAGCAGGTCCTTGCGGAACATCAGCAGGAAGCGGGCCGGGTAGGCCAGTGCAAAACGGACGTACCCGATGCCTTTGCCATGGAGGCGCGCCGTGGGCGTGTCGCCGGCCTGGCCGCCTTCGTGCAGGAAGCGGGCGAGTTCCTCGAATCCCAGAATGGCGACCTCGGTCAGCAGGCCTGCGACCGAGCCGAAATGATGCAGCGCGGCCGCCGGCGACACGCCTACCTGGCGCGCTGCTTCCCGCAGCGTATAGCCTTCCAGTCCCCGCTGGGCCAGTAGCGACTCCGTCGCCTCGATCAGTGCGCTGCGCAGGGCGCCGTGGTGATAGGGCGCCTGGTCGCCGCTCTTTTTTCTCCTGTCCATGGTGCGGCTCCTCCTGCTGAAACGATGACGCAGGAATAACTTTACACCGTTCAAATGCGTTGGTATCTTATCTAAACAGCGTTTAGATTGATCTGACAGGCAAACCGGTGGAGGTAGATCCATGTTCGACTTTCTTTTCAGCGCAGGCGGCATGGTGGTCATGCCCGCCTGGATAGCATTGGCTGCCGCGCCCTGGCTGAAGCGCGGCAAGACAGCCATTTGGACCATAACCGGCCTGCTGGCGTATGGGGCCTTGTGGATCGGACGCCCGCTGGGTGCGGCGGTGCGGGAGCTGGAGCGCCGGAATCGTCCGCTCATGCGCTTTGGCTGCGTGCTCTTTGTTGCGCTGGCCGCCGCATGGGTGGCGGAACTGATTGATGGGCGCACGCTCAACGGCGTCGGTGTCTGGGTCAAGCCCATGAAGTTCATGGCCTCGGTGGGGCTGTATGCGTGGACTACCGCATGGCTCTTGGGCGAGCTGCCACCGACGCTGCGCCAGGGACAATGGGCGAGGGCAATCGTTGCCGTCGTTATCGTCGCCGGTGCTGGCGAAATCGCCTACATCACCTTCCAGGGCGCGCTTGGGCAGCCCTCTCATTTCAATTCATCCACCCCTTTTCATGCCGTCATGTATGCCCTCATGGGCCTCGGCGCCCTGGCGATTACCGCGTGCGCGTTGCCGCTGGCATGGCTGATCGCGCGCCATGGCAGCGGCATGGCGCCTGCGTACCGGCTCGGCGCCGTGCTGGGCTTGATACTGACTTTCGCGGGCGGCGCGGGCGCGGGTATCGCCATCAGCCTGAATGGCGGCCCGACCGTCGGGGCGATGCCGGGCGGCGCCGTGGTGCCGCTGTTCGGCTGGTCGATGACGGGCGGCGACCTGCGGGTGGCGCACTTCCTCGGCGTACATGCGCAACAAGTCCTGCCCGCGGTCGGAATGTGGACGGCCATGGCCGGCGCCCGGGCCCGCGTGCCCGCCACGGCCGGTGCCGGGGCCCACGTTGCGGCCGGGGCCGTGAGCTGGGACGTGGCGGCGGTGGGGCTCGCGGCCCTGGCTTATGCCGGATTGACGGCGGTGGCCGGACTACAGGCCGCGGCGGGCGTGCCGCTATTGTTGCCCTGAGCGAGGCTGCGGCATCTCTGCGAAGGCCCCGTTTCAGTCGATCCGGATATCGATGTTGCGTATCACTTCGCCCCACATGTCGTTCTCCTGCGCCATGTACTGCGCCAGCTCCTCGGGGCTCGACAGCGCGACGTCCACGCCCGCCGCGGCCAGGGCCGCCTTGGCCTCTGGTTTGGACAGTCCCGTCCGCACCGCTTCGTTGAGTCGTGCCACGATGTCCGCCGGCATACCTGCGGGGCCGAGCAGCGCCAGCCATACCACCGCATCGTAGTCTTTGACGCCGGCTTCCTTCAGGCTAGGCACGTCGGGCATCTGGGCATTGCGGCGCGTGCTGGTAACGCCCAGCGCCTTGATCTTGCCCGTCTTGACGTGGGGCAGGCCGTTCGCCACCGCGGCGAAGCTGGTTTCGACGAACCTGGCGGCCAGGTCCTTCATCGCGCCGCCGCTGCCCCGATAGGGCACATGCTCGAGCTTGGCGCCCGATTTGGCTATGAAAAGCGCGCCCATCAGGTGCTGGGTGCTGCCGTTGCCCGACGATGCGTACCGTATGGGCGTGGCGCCGGTGCGGGACAGCTCGATGAGTTCCTGCACCGACTGCACCGGCACTTTGGCGTTGACAAACAATACATAGGGACTGTCCGCCAGCTTGGCGATAGGCGTGAAGCTCTTGATGGGGTCGTACTCCAGGTTCTTGTAGAGCCTATGGCTGGTGACGTGGTTGGTCGAGACGATCTCCAGCGTGTAGCCGTCCGGGGCCGCCTTGGCGACGAAGTCCGAGCCGATGGTGGATCCGGCGCCAGGCTTGTTCTCGATGATGAAGGACTCGCCCAGCGCGCTGCCCAGTTGCTGGGCGACCACGCGCGCCACGACGTCGGTAAAGCCCCCGGGCTCGAACGGGACGATCACCTTGACGGGGCGGTTCGGATACGTCTGGGCGGCTGCCGCTTGGAGCGACAGCGCAAGCAGCGGGACTGCCAATGCCATGCCGTGGAGCTTCATGGAGTCACCCTCCGTATTTGGCCTCGGGAAGCGTGAAGAAGGCGTGCAGGATGTGGTAGACGCGCAGGTAGTTTTTTTGCTGGAAGCTGGCGTGCGAAATGCCCGACATGACGCTGAATTGCTTGTCCATGTTGGGCAGTTTCTCGAAGAAGCGCAGCAGGTCATCGAAGCTTGCGATGCCGTCGTATTCGCCGCGCATGATGAGCGTAGGCGCGGTCAGCCGCGCCGGGTCGATAAGCGGCAGCTTCGAGCACATGTCGACATAGGTGCCGGTCGGCATGGAGTCGTCCAGCGTCAGGATGGCGTCGGCAAATGCGTCGACCGTGGCGTCGTCGGCGGTCCCGGGGTGATCGCGGTTGAAGATGCTATGCACGAACGCCCGGTCAATGGGGCGACGTGTCTTGGCAAGGAACTCCGGCAGCTTCTTGGCCCGTTCTTTGAGGGTGGGGCTGCCTTCCCCGGTCCAGACGAAGGCATCGAGGGCGAGCCGCGCCACGCGTTCCGGATGGCGCTGGGCAAAGAGGGCCGCTTTCAATGCCCCGGACGAAATACCGTAGACCAGGAGCGGCTTGCCGCCATTGCGTTCCAGGATGTATTGCGAGCCGGCTGCGAGGTCGTCGGCGCCGTTGGAAATGTCGCAATTGATGGGACGATGTTTGTCGGAGCGGCCGTAGCCTTCGTTGTCCATGCACCAGGTGTCGAACCCGCGTTGCGCGAACCAGTCCATGACGGAAGAGTCAGGCCGGCCCGGGACCGACAAATCGAAGGTCGGCTGGGAAGCCATGGAGGATCCGTGGACGAACAGGATCGTGCCGGCAGCGGGCACGTCGCGCTTCGCGCGCTTTTCCCACAGAAAGAGGCGGACGTCGCCTTTGGTTGTCCAATGCTCGGTTCCATCGCGCCATTCGACGTTGGCCATGTTGTCTCCAATTGGTCTAAGTGGTTTTGTTATGTGGACCAATCTATCAGCTTGATGATCCAATGGTCAATAGGAAAATCTCCCGGAGGATCCCGTAGGATTTGCCTATTTATCGGTATTTGGAGCTACATGAGGTATTCCAGAAAACTAAACCATTTGGTCTATTACAATTCTGAATGGTTGATTTCTTCGTGGACCGGGTTATCGCCTTCCCAGTGTCAGGCGGGCAAGCGCCAGGCAGGTGCGGAACAAGGCGTGCACCGCCGCGCTCGGCCGCTCGAGCGTACGGTCGTCGATTGGCCTGACGGCACGCCATCGGTTAACCTTCGCCTCATGCAGACCATCATTTTTTCTCCGTACATCACGTACATGAAGGAGGGCATCGCAACGTGGGAGCTCCCAGACGCTCCATCTTCCGGCGGACCCCTGTCATGAAAGACCTCGAACACCGCCATCGCGGCATCTACCTGCTGCCCAACGCATTTACGACGGCGGCGCTGTTTGCCGGCTTCTATGCGATCGTGCAGGCCATGAACAACCGCTTCGAAGCGGCGGCCATCGCCATCTTCGTGGCCATGGTCCTCGACGGCATGGACGGCCGCGTGGCGCGGCTGACCAATACCCAGTCGGCGTTCGGCGAACAGTACGATTCGCTGTCCGACATGACGTCGTTCGGCGTTGCGCCGGCGCTGGTCATGTACGAATGGATATTGACCGGATTGGGGCGCTGGGGGTGGCTGGCCGCCTTTATCTACGTGGCCGGCGCCGCGCTGCGGCTTGCGCGCTTCAATACCAACATAGGCGTGGTCGACAAGCGCTTCTTCCAGGGGCTGCCGAGTCCCGCCGCGGCGGCGCTCGTGGCCGGCTTCGTCTGGCTGGCGGTCGACAACAAGCTGCCCATCCGCGAGTTGTGGATGCCCTGGGTCGCGTTCGGGCTGACGGTGTACGCCGGCGTGAGCATGGTCTCGAACGCGCCGTTTTTCAGCGGCAAGTCGTTCGCGCTGGGCCGCAGCGTGCCGTTCTGGGTGATCCTGCTGGTGGTGCTTGCCTTCGTGTTCATCTCCAGCGATCCGCCCATCGTCCTGTTCGGGCTGTTCGTCATCTACGGCCTGTCCGGCTATGTGCTGTGGGGCTTGCGCTGGCAGAAGGCGCGGCGGCTGCAGCGGTCGCGCAGGGCGCTCGAGTAGACAGGCGGACGGAAACGCCATGGCCCATGTCGCGGCCCGGTCCTTAGGAAGGATCGGGCCGCGTCGCTTGTGGGCGGCCACCGCGGCACGGCGCCAGCGGGTGCGGGGCGAGGTTTAAAATGGCGCCAACCAGGAGACCCCCATGAGCGAAAAGCTGATCGTTTTCGACACCACGCTGCGCGACGGCGAGCAGAGCCCCGGCGCTTCCATGACCCACGAAGAGAAGGTGCGTATCGCCAAGCAGCTCGAGAAGCTGCGCGTGGACGTCATCGAGGCCGGCTTTGCCGCAGCCAGCAATGGCGATTTCGATTCCGTCCGCGCGATCGCGCTGGCCATCAAGGATTCCACTGTCTGTTCGCTCGCCCGCGCCAACGATCGAGACATCGCGCGCGCGGGCGAGGCGCTGCGCGGGGCGAACAGTGCGCGTATCCACACCTTCATCGCGACCAGTGCGCTGCATATGGAAAAGAAGCTGCGCATGACGCCTGACCAGGTCTACGAGCAGGCCCGGCTGGCAGTGCGTTTCGCGCGGCAGTACACCGACAACATCGAGTTCTCGCCCGAGGACGGCAGCCGTTCCGATCCCGACTTCCTGTGCCGCGTGCTCGAAGCAGTGATCGCCGAAGGCGCCACCACCATCAACGTGGCCGATACGGTGGGCTATGCGGTACCCGAGCAATACGGCGAATTCATCCGCAGGCTCCGCGAACGCATTCCCAATTCCGACAAGGCCGTGTGGTCGGTGCACTGCCACGATGACCTGGGCCTGGCCGTGGCCAATTCGCTGGCCGGGATCAAGATCGGCGGCGCGCGGCAAGTCGAGTGCACGATCAACGCGCTGGGCGAGCGCGCCGGCAACTGTTCGCTCGAAGAGGTCGTCATGGCGGTGAAGACCCGCAAGGACTACTTCGGCCTTGAAGTCGGCATCGATACGACCCAGATCATGCCGGCCTCGCGCCTGGTATCGGGCATAACCGGCTTCGTGGTGCAGCCGAACAAGGCCATCGTAGGTGCCAACGCCTTTGCCCATGCGTCCGGTATCCATCAGGACGGCGTGCTCAAGGCACGCCAGACCTACGAGATCATGCGTGCCGAGGACGTAGGCTGGGCTGCGAACAAGATCGTGCTGGGCAAGCTCTCGGGCCGCAACGCGTTCAAGCAGCGGTTGCAGGAGCTGGGCATCGAGCTCGATTCCGAGCAGGCCGTGAACGAAGCGTTCGCGCGCTTCAAGGACCTGGCCGATCGCAAGTCCGAGATCTTCGATGAAGACATCCACGCGCTGGTCTCGGGCGAGCACGTGGATGCCGGCGAAGGCGTCTATCGTTTCGTGGCGCTGTCGCAGCGGTCCGAGACGGGTGAACGTCCCCATGCGCGGGTGGTGTTTTCCGAGAATGGCAAGGAAGTGATTGCCGAGGCCGACGGCAACGGCCCGGTCGACGCCACCGTCAATGCCATCGAAAGCCACGTGCGCAGCGACGCCGAGCTGCTGCTGTTCTCGGTCAACGCCATCACGACGGGTACCGAGTCGCAGGGCGAGGTCACCATGCGGCTGTCCCGCTCGGGGCGTATCGTCAACGGGATCGGCGCCGATCCCGATATCGTCGTGGCCGCGGCCAAGGCCTATCTATCGGCCTTGAACAAGCTGCAGTCGCCGGTCGAAAAGGTGCACGCGCAAGGGATCTGACGCATGGCGGCGGCGGCCGCCATGCGTCCTATACGCGCTGTACCGGGTTGCTGAGCGTACCGATGCCTGCCACGGTGACGCTGACCGGTCCCCCCATTTTGTTCAGGTCGGCATTCTGCACCGCGCGTCCCGGCTTGCCGCCCGAGGCCAGCGCCGTACCTAGCGACACCACGTCGCCGGGCACCAGCGTCATATAGCTGGACACGAAGGCCAGCACCTCGGGCAGCTTGTGGAACAGGTTCGCGGTATTGTCGCTGGCGAATCGTTCGTCCCGGACATCGCAGGCGATGTCCAGCGCGTGCGGGTCGGCGATCTCGTCGCGCGTGACGATCCAGGGTCCCAGCGGCGAGAAGGTATCCGAACCCTTGTAGCGGCCGCTGTAGGAGACGTGGCTATCGACATAGCGTATGCCTTCACCCTCGGCGGCCGGATGGATCGCCCGATAGTGGAAGCTGTCCTCGTCGCGCATCGTGGGGGAGGTCAGGTCGTTGTGGATGGTGTAGCCGAAGACATGGTCATAGGCCTGCGACGCGTCGATGTCGCGCGCCAGCTTGCCGATCACGACCGCCAGTTCCGGCTCCGGGTGCACCCGCCCATACTGGAGCTTGAGCCGGACCGGTTCGCCATGGCCGACCAGCGCCGTCCACGGCTTGGTGAATACCGCCGGATGGCGCGGGCCCTTGACGATACGTTCGCTGTTCGCGCTGTTGTTGAGTGCCAGGCAGCATATCTTCGAAGGCCGGGGCACCGCGGGAAGAAAACGGATCGTACTCAGGTCCGCGCGGGGCAGCGATGCGCCGGCGCCGTGTGCCAGCATAGCCTCGATATCCCGCAACCGGTCCCATAGCTCCGGCCCCGCTTCGATCAGTCGGTGAATATCGAATGGGCCGCTGACGTCCGGCAGGAACCGGCCGCAGGCGGTTTCGACGTCGACGAATTGGTTTTCCGACACTACGAAACCGACCCGTGGGGCATGAGGCGTTTCTGGAAGGGTGTAGCTGACGAGTTTCACGGATAGCTCCAGCCGGCGAAGGCGGCAAAAGGGACGAAGCACGGCAGGGGCCGTGGCATGGCGCCAAGCTTAGCGGGTGGCTCGCCGATCGAGGGCCGGCTGGGCATATCGTTCCGCGAGACGGAATGGGTCAGGCGCCCTGCAACCGCCCGGCTGCCGCAGCCTCGATCTCGGCCTGTGTCCTGGCCAGCAGATCCAGGCATTCCCGCAGCCGCTCGGGTACCAGCAAGGCGTCAAACGTCGTCAGAGACAGCACCCCCAATACACGCTCGCCATGGCTGAGCGGGACCGCCAGTGTCGTGCTCGAGCCGCGGCCTTCTCCCTTGCGCAAGCCATAACCGCGACGCCGGGTCGCCATCAAGCTTCGTTCTATCTCGCGCTCGATCCGTGCCCAGTCCCGGGGATCGGGTACGGAACTTTGCAGCCACTGCATCAGGCGTTGGCGCTCGGCGTCCCCGCAAGAGGCGAGGAACGCCTGCCCCATGCCGGATCGGACCAAGTCATGGACGTGGCCCACGGTGGTGTGTTCCGAACCGATCGGGCTGTACGGCATGGAACTGTAGCGAACCACGATATGGCCGCGGTCCAGCGTACCGATGGCCAGGGGCAGGCCCGTGGCCCGGGTGTTTTTCAACAGAATGGGGGCGCCGATCTCGACCACCAGTTCCGGTTCGGAGAAGCCGTCGCTCAGGCACCGGACCTTGTCGGTCAGGGAATAGGTTCCCTTGACCACGTCCGACCGCACGTAGCCCTCGCTCTTGAGCGTCATCAGCAGTCGGTGGACGGTCGACTTGGGCAAGCCGGTTGCCAGGTGCAAGGATTGCAGTGAACTCTGCGGCTGGTGGTTCAGCGCGCGCAATATGTTGAGCGCTCGCACCACTGGGCCGATGATGCCTGTGGCGGACATGTCGTGGGTCTCCCTTTTTTCTTGCGTGCAGCCGGCGCTCGATCATAACGCCGCGGGCGCGGCAGCAGGGCTTGCCCGTTCCGCCGCACGGAATGCCGCCATCTGGGCGGCGCGGCGCCTGGCACGCGCTCCTATACTCGCGTCGATGCGCCGCAGATGCGCACTCATACACCCGAGGAGACCCATGATGGCTGCCTGCCCGATTTCCCGCCGCGCCGTGCTGGCGCTTGCCGCATCGGCCGCGCTGCCGGCCATGCGCCTGCACGCGGCTTCCGCTGCCGGTTACCCCCAGCGTCCCATCAGAATGATTTCATCGTTCGCAGCGGGCGGGACGACGGACATCCTCGCGCGCCTCGTTGCCCGGCAGTTGTTGCCCGCGGCCGGGCAGCCCGTGGTAGTGGAAAACCTGCCTGGGGCTGGTGGCACCATCGGGGCAGCGGCCGTGGCGCGGGCGCCTGCCGACGGCTACACGCTGGAAGTAGGCGGCGTCTCCACGCACGCCATGGCCGGCGCGCTTTACAAACAATTGCCGTTCGACCCGGTCGAGTCGTTCGAGCCCGTCTCGATGCTGGTCTACGCCACGACCGCCATCGCCGTGCCGGCGTCGGCGCCGTTCAAGGACCTGCCGAGCCTTATCGCCTACGCCAAAGCCCATCCGGGGAAGGTCGCCTATTCGTCGGGCGGCATAGGTAGCATCAACCACCTTGCCATTGCTTCGCTGGCCAGCACGGCGGGTATCGATATGCTGCACGTGCCATACAAAGGGGGCGGGCCGGCGGTGACGGCGTTGCTGCAAGGCGAGGCGCAGGTGTTCGCAGGCGGAACCTCGCTGCTGCTTCCCCATGTGCGCGCCGGCAAGTTCCGGCTGCTTGCAGTAACGGAGGAAAAGCGCGCCCGTATTCTTCCCGACGTACCGACGGTGGCCGAGACGCTGCCAGGCTTCAAGGTGGTGAACTGGTATGGCGTATTGGCGCCGCGTGGCCTGCCTGAGGCCATACGGGATGTCCTCTGGCGGGACATCGATCGCATCATGCGTCAACCCGAGGTGCAGCAGCAGCTCGACAGCATGGGGCTGGAATACCCGGGATTGACGGCGAACCAGTTCAAGGCGGCCTTGAAGGACGACCAGGCCCGCTGGAGCAAGACTATCCGCGATCTGGGCATATTGCCCGAATAGCGACGGGCAGGCGGTGGTTGTGCTGGCGGCCGATTGCTCGCGCCGGAACTCACGCCGTGTTTCGTTCGAAGCGGCCGGCGTTGTAATCGTCAATCGCCTGCTCGATCTCGGCCTTGCTGTTCATGACGAACGGGCCGTAGCCGAAGATCGGTTCGTTGATCGGTTCGCCCGATAGCCACAGGACGGTGACGTCGTTGTTGGCCTCTAGTGTGAGCCCGGAGCCCGCCCGTTCGAGATGCACCAGCTGGCCCTCGCGGGCGACGGCGTCGCCGTTCACCATCACCGTACCGCGCAGCACCACCAGCGCCAGTGTGTGGCCCGGGACGGCTTCGAAGTGCGCCGTCCCGCCCTGGGCCAGCCGGATGTCCCGCACGTCGATGGGCGTATGGGTGCGTGCGGGCCCGCGGCGGCCGGCGTAGGTACCGGCGATCACGCGCACCTGTCCGGCGCCCTCGGGCAATTCGACCAGCGGGATGTCGGCATTGAGCAGCGTCTGGTATCCGGGCTGGCCCATTTTGTCCTTGGCCGGCAGGTTGACCCACAGCTGGACCATTTCCATGTTGCCGCCGGATTCCGTAAAGGCGCGGGAGTGGAATTCTTCATGAAGGATGCCGCCGGCTGCTGTCATCCATTGGACATCGCCAGGGCCGATCAGGCCGCCCGCACCAGTCGAGTCGCGGTGCTCCACCTCGCCCTGGTAGACGATGGTGACCGTCTCGAAGCCGCGGTGCGGGTGGCGGCCGACACCGCGGGGCCGGGTAGCGGGCGGGAAGGAGGTAGGCGCCGCATGGTCCAGAAGCAGGAACGGGCTCAGGTGACGGCCCAGGCCGTCGTAGCTGAACAGCGAGCGAACCAGGAAACCGTCGCCCACCCAATGGGGCCGGGGGGCGCTGTAGATACCGAGAACCTTCTTCATGGCTATCTCCTGTTTGTGTCGACCCGGTTGGAGTCAATACAAATGTTAAAAACAGGACGAAAACGACGGTAGACGGCAAAATTCAACTACAGTGTTCCATTTGGTGAACGATTCCATGCGAGATCTCAATGATCTCTATTACTACGTCCAGGTGGTCGACCACGGCGGCTTTGCGCCCGCCGGCCGTGCGCTGGGCATGCCCAAGTCCAAGCTCAGCCGGCGGATCGCCCAGTTGGAAGAGCGTTTGGGCGTGCGTCTGATCCAGCGATCGACGCGCCGTTTTGCGGTGACGGAAATCGGCCAAACCTATTACGGTCATTGCAAGGCCATGCTGGTGGAAGCAGAAGCGGCCGACGAAGCGATCGCGCTGACACATGCCGAGCCGCGCGGCGTCGTGCGCATGGCGTGCCCGGTTGCGCTGCTCGAGACCAGCGTGGCCGATATGGTGGCCGACTTCATGGTGGCGCATCCGCGCGTGGAAATCCATCTGGAAGAAACCAATCGCCGCGTGGATGTGGTGGGCGAGGGGGTCGATGTCGCTCTTCGCGTGCGGCCGCCCCCGCTCGAGGATAGCGGCCTGGTGATGCGGGTGCTGGCCGAGCGCGTGCAGTACCTCGTGGCCTGTCCCGCGCTGCTGCAAGACGGCGTGCCGAAGATTCCCGCCGACCTGGCCGGCTTGCCCAGCATGGCGCTGGGGGCGCCGCAGCAAGAGTACGTTTGGAACTTGTTCGGTCCCGACGGGGCGCATGCCTCGATCCGGCACCAGCCGCGCCTGATCACGCGCGATATGCCGGCCTTGCGGGCGGCCGCGCTGGCCGGCGTGGGCGTGGTCCAGCTGCCGGCGATGATGGTGCGCGACCAGATAGCATCCGGCCAGTTGATCCATGTGATTCCCGGCTGGACGCCGCGGCGCGAGATCGTGCATGCCGTGTTTGCGTCGCGCCGCGGACTGCTGCCGGCGGTGCGCGCGCTGGTGGACCACCTGGCGGCGCGGTTTGCGCAGATGCAGGAAAATTGAGGGGAGGCAGGTGGAAGAAAACTGGGGCAAGGGCGGCGACCGGCCGTTTCCGGACTACCGGCAGATCAGCATTTTCACCGCGCTGTACGAGGTCGGCAGCATTGCCCGCGTCGCGGCGCGCCTGCGCATGAATGCCTCAACGGTCAGCATGGCGCTGGCCCGGTTGCGCAGTATCTATCAGGATGATTTGTTCGTGCGCAGCGTCGTCGGCATGATTCCGACGGTCAAGGCCGAGTCCATCTATCCGGGCTTGAAGGAGGCCCAACAGCTGTTGCAGGCAAGCATGCTGGCGAGCGACACCTTCGATCCGGCCAGCGCCACGCGCCATTTCCGGCTGGCATCGAGCGAAATCGGCGTCTATGTGCTGATGCCGGGTGTGCATGCGCTGCTCGCCAGCGAAGCGCCCGGCGTGAGCCTGGAGCAGATCGAGATCACTGCCGATACGCCCTGGCACCTCGAGTCCGGCACCCTGGACCTGGTGGTGGGCCATGTGCCGACGATGGGCAAGTCCGTCATACGCCAGCGGCTCTATCGTGAACATTACGTGTGCCTGGGCCGGGCGGACCATCCGGCATTGCGGGCGGGGATGAGTGTGGCCGATTTCCTGCGCCTGCCGCACCTGTCGGTGGCGAGCCGCGGACGCAACCGGCTGCGCTGGGAGGACTATGCCGCCGAAAAGCTGGGCGCGCGTCCGAACATCCGCCTCGAGCAATCGAGCTTTGCCGGCATCGAGCACCTGCTGTCGGACAGCGACCTGGTGGCCGTGGTCCCGGCTCGCCTGAGCCGGGCCCTGCAGCGCTTCGCGCCGTTGATGGCGGTCGACCTGCCGTTCGAGTCGCCCAGCTACATCGTCTACCAGCACTGGCACTCGCGCCACAGGAAAGACGCTGGCGCGACGTGGCTGCGCAAGGCGCTTGCGCGCGTGGCGCAAGCGTGATGCGAAGGCCGGCGAGCCGCGCGCTATTCCACGGTGATGTGGTTGCGTTCGATCAGCGCCTTCCACATGGCGCGCTCGGCCTTCAATTGCTGCGCGAACTTGGCGGGCGTGTCCGAAACCGGTATGTAGCCTTGGTCGATCAGTTTCTGCCGGGTCGACG
Source organism: Pigmentiphaga sp. (assembly GCF_033795525.1). Classification (GTDB taxonomy): domain Bacteria; phylum Pseudomonadota; class Gammaproteobacteria; order Burkholderiales; family Burkholderiaceae_B; genus Pigmentiphaga. Next base: position 78,067 of record NZ_JARYGM010000007.1, on the reverse strand, counting down.
GCTCCTGCATGGCCTTGACCACGACCTGGCTCATCTTCTCGACGATGGCCGGGGGCGTGCCCGCCGGCGCCATGACACTGAACGACTGCGGTACGTCGGGCAGGCCCTTCTCGGTCCATACCGGCACCTTGGGAAACAGTGGCGACGGGGCGCTTATCGCCAGCGGGACTGCCTTGCCGCCCTTGATATGGGGCAGCACCGAGGCCACGTCGGATTGCAGGAAGTCGAGGCGGCCTCCGAGGAAGTCCTGCATGGTCGGCGCCATGCCCTTGTAGGGCACGTGCGTGAATGCGGCGCCGGTTTTTTCCTCCATGACCTTGACGCCCAGGTAAGTCGGCGAACCGTGGCCGGCCGAGCCGAACGTGAGCTTGCCGGGTTCGCGCTTGCCAGCGGCGATCAGGTCGTCGAAGGTCTTGAAACGCGAGTTGGGCGGCACGACGTAGACCAGCGGCGCATCCACGCCGCGGGCCACCGGCACCAGGTCTTTTTCGGCGTCGTAGGGCAGGTTCTTGTACAGATAAGGATTGACGGCGATGGCCGGGGTAGCGGAAACCAGGAAGGTATAGCCGTCGGGCGCGGCGCGCGCGGCGGTGGCCGCGCCGATGTTGCCGCTTGCGCCCGGCTTGTTCTCGACCACGACCGTCTGCTTGAGGTCGCGGCTGACGCCTTCGGCCAGCAACCGGGCATAGATGTCGGTGCCGCCGCCGGGCGAGGACGGTACGACGAAGGTGATGACCTTGGCGGGCCAGGTGTCGCTGGCGCCGGCGGCCAGGCTCAATGCCAGGGCCAGGGCGCCGCCGAGGCGAGCCAGGTGCCGGGCAGGGGTGAGGGTATGCATGGGGGTTCCTCCGTGATCGCTTTTTTTATTCAGTATTTCACAGAGCGTCCGGCCTTGCCGCCACGATGGTTGATGTACGAGATCAAGAAAATTGATCTTGGTTTGAGGTACACAGTAGCTCATTACCACTGAGCAGAAGACGGGGATGTCCATGAACGAAATCGTGCGCGAAGCGCGCCGTAACCTGGCGCGGGCGAACCGTATCCTCTATCTGAAGGGCGTGGTCGATGGTTTCGGGCACGTGAGCTGCCGCCATCCGGAAATTCCCGGCCACTACCTGATCTCGTGCAACCGCGCGCCCAAGCTGGTCAAGGAAGCCGACATCGTCGAGCTCGACGCCGAGTCCAATCCGGTCGGCGGCGACGACCGCCGCCTGTACCTGGAACGCTTCATCCACGGCGAGATCTATCGGACCCGCCCGGATGTCCAGGCGGTGGTCCACAGCCATTCGACCGCGATGATCACCATCGGTGCGACGGATGTCGCGATCAAGCCCATGTTCCACATGGCCGGGTTCCTGACGCGGGCGGCCAAGTTCGACATCCGCGAAGCCACGGGACGGGACACCGACATGTTGATCCGCGACCATGAGCTTGGCCGCTATCTGGCCGACACGCTCGGTGGGGCCAGTACGGTGCTGATGGCCGGCCATGGCGCGACCATGGTCGGAACCAGCCTGGAGGAGGCGGTTTATCGCGCGGTGTACGCGGAAATCAACGCTGGCATGCAACTCGGGGCGATGCAGGTCTCGGACAAGGTGCGCTACCTGTCCGAGGCCGAGTCCGATCTTGCCACCGAGACCAACCGCAGCCAGCTCAAGCGATGCTGGGACCTGTGGTGCGAGGAAGTGGACATCGACGCCTGACTGCCGCGTCCCTGGCACCGGACCGGGCCCCGGCCGTTCAGCGCGGGGGGACCCGGGCGGACAGAGGCGGGGGCTGGTAGTCCACCCGGAGGCGGCAGACCTGCCTGCCGCCGTCGCCGTAGTCCCGCTCATAGCTTCGGCACAGGCGCTCCACCTTTTCAGGCGTAGGCTTTTCTCCCTTGTCCACCCAATCCATCAAGGCCGTGAACAGGGCCGGATACTGGGGCTCGCTCAAGTAGCTGTGCTCGGATTCGTCGGAGAATGTCTGCACGAGCCTGTCGCCGCTGCCGGCGCGCTCGACGATGTCGCGATAGGCCGATTCGAGCTCGACGAAGGCGGTGGGATCGTGGATGGCGTGCAGGGTCAGCACGGGCATGGCAAGCCGGCCGGTAGGCGTGCTGTCCACCATGAGGCGTCCCACGGCCTGCGGATCGGCCCGGTAGCGGGCCACGCCGGCGTTCAGCGCGGCGTCGTCCGTCGAGCCGCTGTAGACGGCTTTTTCGTTGCCGAAGGGGTTGCGGCCATCCAGGCGCTCCTGGGTGAGGTCGCGGAACAGCCACGTGGCCCAATTCATGTTGGCCACGAAGGTACGTTCCGGGATCTTTACGACCGACAGGATGGTCTTGAGCCTGGCCGCTTGTTCGGGGCTGCGCTGCGCCGCCGGAAGACCGGCGCCCGTGCATTCCTTGATGCGCGAGGCCAGGTCGGCGCGAGTCATCGTGGCGTCCTTGGGCAGGCCCATCCAGAGCGGGTATTGCGGTTCGTCGGGGCGCGGGTGGTTGCGGCAGACGTATTGATAGATCACCCGCAGGTCCAGGCGGAAGTCGTAGGCCGTGTTGCCGCCGCCCAGGACGCCGCTGGTCAGCAGCACGCCGTCGTAGGGGCCGGGCCGGCCTTCGACGGTGCCGTACAGTTCGGCCGCCTTGGAGGCTACGCCGGCGCCGTAGCTCTGGCCATGCAGCAGCGTGCGGCGTGGCTGGCCGAATTGCCGGACGAACAGGCGCCGCAGGCGCTCCGTATCCTCGGCCGCCATGGTGACGCCGTAGCCGCCGCGGCGGTAGGACGATCCGGCCCACGCATAGCCGGCCTTCACGGTCACGGCCCAGCGGGTAAGGTCTTCCTGGCTGCGCTTGAGGGTCGAGGGGCCCAGGTCGGGACCGCCATGGGCATGCATGACCAGCACCCGGTTCCAGTTGCGGGGAATCGCGATCCAGTAATAGGCCCCTTCACTGTCCTGGCCGTTATAGCAGCGTGCGTCGGCCGGGACGTCTTGGGGGCAGGGGGCGGGCCGTGCGCGGTCGGTAGCGGCGTGGGCTGCGGCGGCGCCCAGTGCCAGCGCGGCCAGCAGGAAGAATCGGGGCAGGATATTCAATGGCGGACTCCGGTAGCGAAAATGGCGGGCGCCCCTGTGCGCGATGCATAGCCCAGGATGCCGTTGGTGAACAGGACGTAATCGTTGCCCGAGGAGCCGGCCTGCGCGATGCCTGGCACCGGCGTATCGTAGGTCACGGCCGCGGCGCCGCCGCCCAGATCCAGCGTAGCGCCAGACAGGGTCCCGGCAAGGCTTTGGCCGCCGGTCCCGCTCAGGGCATAGGACCCGTCAGCCGCGCCGGATGCCAGCGATTGCTGTGGGGCATAGAGGCGCAGGCCATAGCTGGTTTCCGATTCGCGCACCAGCTGCAGGGGGACAGCGTTGCCATTGACCAGGCCGATCACCATGGATCCCGCCGGGGTGCCGCCGCTCGTGGCAGCGGGGTCGCCGGGCGGTGTGGACAGGAGATCGAAGGCGCGCCGCCCGGCGTTGTAAGTGATGTATCCCTTGCGCGTGGACGAGCAGGCAGCATCGTAGGTCATGAAGCCGCCCGTGACCGGATCCTGGCACAACTGGAAGGTGCCGGCGTTGCGCAGCCTGCCCGACGCCTGGTAGGCCACGGCGGCTCCACCGGTGCCGTAGTGGACGCCGATCAGGTTGTAGATGGCGGCGACAGGATTGAAAACGGTAGGCGAGCCGATGTTTTCGAACGTCGAGGCGAAGGCCAGCAGCGGCGCGAAGGCGCTGCCCGACGCCGGCAGTACGCCGCCCTGTAGCACGCCGCCGGCGCCGAACGTATAGATTGCGCCACCCTCGTCGCTGGTGTAGGTGCAGGCCGAGTCCGCGCGCAGGCCGCCCTCGCGGACGGTTCCGGGCGCGCGCTGCAGGCTCGCATCGATCGTGATCATGTAGCGCATCGAGGCCGGATCGACCGTGACGGTCAGTTCTTCGCCCAGCGCGTTGCCGCCCTTGTAGCGTGCCGCCGCGGCGGGCAGGTAGGGGCAGGCCAGCGGGTCGCCCGTCTCTTGCACGCAGCTGTAGTTGACGGCAGCGTCCAGGCTGCCGCTGCCGCGGTACTTCGGCCAGGCCGGGTATTGGCATAGCGGCCGGGTCCGTCCATAGGTGCCCGCCACCGCATCGGCCGCCACGGGCGTAGCGGGAGGCAGGCCCTGTTCCACCCAGCTTTCCAGCGCCGCCAGCGAATCCCAGTTGGGAATGAACACGCCGGTGCCATGGCCCATGCCGGGCACGGTGTAGAAGCGCACGCCCTGGTCGGCGGCCTCCCGGCCCACGGTGGCGACGACGCGTTGGTAGTAGTCGATGGTGGAGTTGGGGCTGATGACCTCGTCGGCCAGGCCGTGCAGCATAATGAGTTTGCCGCCGCGCGACAGAAAGGGACGCAGGTCGGCGTCCGTGGCATCGGTGATCGCGGACACGGCTTGCACGCGGGCGGTGTACGGCCCCGGGTTCTGCGGGTCGAAATCCAGCGTATCGAAGGTGGCCGAGCGGGTGACGAAGTACTTCACCCATTGGTCGCCCGTGACATACATATTGGCGTCGGCGGACGTAGCCGGGTTGCCGGGCGTGCGGCGCGTGCCCAGGTCTCGCGAGGTATAGGGGCCGGCCACCAGCGCGCCTTCCAGTATGTTGTAGCCGCCCGCGCGCATGACGTCGTTGGCCAGCCGGTAGGTGGAAAATTCCAGCGGCGCCTCCAGCGTGCGGATAGTGGCCACTTGCGGATCCGAGAGGCAGTGGTCGCCTTCGTCGGTGCCCGAGGGGCAGCGCATGGCTGCGAGGTTGGCGGCGTTCAACAACCGGCAGCTTTCCACGTTGCTGACGATGCCGTCGGCCGCGCCGTCCAGCTTGTCGCAGGCCTGCTTGACCGTGTTCTGCACCATCAAGGTCTTGGCTACGTTGATCCATCCGGCGCCGCCGTTGGCATACAGGGCGCGGCCGAGCGCCACGTTGGACAGACGGGTGCCGGAGTAGTTGAGCGCGGGTTCGTTGGCGATGACGCCGTCGTAGTCGGCCGGCCAGCGCTGGATGTGCGCGAGCGCATCGCGTCCGCCGGTAGACGTGCCCAGGAAGTAGGCATGCCGGGGAGCCCTGCCGTAGTAGGCCTGCACCAGTTGCGCGGCAACGTCGCGGGTCTTCTTCAGCGACTGGCCGCCGTAATTGGCCAGCGCCTCGTCATCCGCGGCGAACTTGCCGTCGGTGATGCTGCCGCTCTGGTGGCCGGAGTCGTCGCCGTACGTGGCGTAGCCCAACGCCAGCGGCGCGGGTTTGTCCGCCGGGCCGAAGCGTATCGTCTCCGTGCCGTCGATCAGCCGGCCGTTGAAGCCGCCTCCACCGAAGTGTATGGTCTTGCCGTTCCAGCGCAGCGGCAGGTTCAGCGCGAAATGGATGTCCGGCGAGCCGGCGTTCACCGGTTTGATTGCTCCGCGGATACGGCAGTAGGCGCCCAGCGTATTGCCTTCGGCATCGGCGGCGATCTCGGCCGCTTCAGACACCACGGCGCCTCCCGAAGGAAGCGTCAATTGCGAAGGCGCAAAGCCGCGCCCGCCGAGCGAAGCGCATGCCAGCGCGGGCGCATAGGGCGGGCCCGAGGCGGCGGGCGGTTCTTCGGACGGGTCGCCGCCGGCCGGCGCGTCGTCGCCACCGCCGCATGCGGCCAGGGCGGCGAGGGTAGCCAGCAGGAGCAGGGGCCGGGCGGGAAAGGGGCAGGGTGCGGGCATCGTATCGTCTCCATGGCCGGCCCTCTCTAGGCGGGGCGCGTGCACGGCGGGATGATGCGAGCGCGCCGATCGGTACGTCAAATACAATAAAAGCGGAGACTCGATATATAAAAAATATGGACCTGCGCCATCTGCGTTACTTCGTCGCGATCGCGGAGACGGGCCACATGACACGCGCCGCGGAGCGGCTCGGCATCCAACAGCCTCCGCTCAGCCAGCAGATCAAGGCACTCGAGCGGGAGCTAGGGGTAGAGCTGCTGCGCCGCCATCCGCGTGGCGTGGCCTTGACCGATGCCGGCCGGCACTTCCTGCGCGAGGCCGAGAACCTGCTGGAAGGCTATGCCCAGATGCGGCACCGGATGGCGCGCGTGGCCAGCGGCCAGGAGGGCCTGCTGGCCGTGGGTTTCACCAGTTCTGCCGCCGCGCACGCTTTCACGCCCGAGGTACTGCGCCTGTACCGGCGGGACTACCCCAGCGTGGAGCTGGACATTCTCGAAGACAACGCCGCCGGGTTGACCGAGGCGATTGCAGCAGGCCGACTGCACTGCGGCCTGCTGCGGGTGCCGGTGTCGCGGCCGCAGGCCTTGCTGTTCGAGACGCTGCTGACTGAGCCTGCCGTAGCCGCCCTCCCGTGCGACCATCCGCTCGCCCGCGGCCGGAAGGGCGGCGGCCGCCCCCGGCCGATTTCCCTGGCCGAGCTGTGCCAGGAGAAAATCATTCTCGTGCGGCAGCCGGGGGCGCCGGGACTGTATGCCAACCTGCTCGCATTGTGCGAGAGCCAGGGATTGCGGCCGCGCATCGCCGCGGAGGTGGATCGCATGATGACCAACTTGAACCTGGTTGCCGCAGGCGCGGGCGTGTCCGTCGTACCCACGTCCATCAGCGGCGCGCACGCGCATGCGGTGACTTATCTGCCGCTGGCGCGGGCCGAGCGGCTGGATGCCCCGCTGACCCTGGTGTCGCGCCGCGACGAAGACAGCCTGCCGGCGCTGCACTTTGCCGCGATGGCGCGGCGGCTGGCGGCACGATGAAAGCGGTCCGTTCCCGCGGCACTGCGCGCCGTACCGCGCTGGGGGCCCTGCTGGCGCTTCCTGCCTCGGGCCTGGGGCGTATCAGCAGTGCCTGGGCGGGCAAGTCAGCAGAGGCGTGGCCCATGAGGGCCATCCGGCTGCTGGTGGTCTATCCGCCCGGGGGCGTGAGCGACACCATCGCCCGCATCCTGGCCCAGGACTTGTCGCAGTCGCTGGGCGTGCCGGTGTGGGTCGAGAACAAGGGCGGGGCGGGCGGCGGCGTGGGCATGGAGACCGTGGCGCGGGCAGCCCCGGACGGATACACGCTGGCCTTTTCCGCATTGACGCCGCTTACGCTCAACCCGCTTTTGAATCGCCCGGGGGATGATCTTCCCCCCCTGCGCGAGGTTGCGCCGGTTGCCGGCGTCATGCGTACGCCGGTGCTGGTCGTGGGTACGCCGGCCTTCGCCGGCGGCGATTTCGCCGAGCTGGTCGAACTGGCGCGCCGGGCCCCGGGCGCGGTCCGCTGGGCCAGCTCGGGCATTGCCACGACCGGCCACATGGTGCTGGAGCAGGTGGCCGCGGCCAGCGGCGCACGCATCACCCACATTCCCTACCAGGGCGGCGGTCCCCAGTTGAACGATGCGCTGAGCGGGCGGTTCGAGGTGTTATCGACCAATGTCGCGGCCTTGCAGCTGGAATACGTGCGTACCGGCAGGCTCAAGGCGCTGGCGGTGGGCGCGCCGGCAAGGCTGGGCGCGCTTCCGCGGGTGCCCACGCTGGCCGAGCTGGGCTATCCCCAGGCCAACCTGATGTCGCTGTTCGGACTGTTCGCTCCCGCCGGCACGCCGCAGCCGGTGCAAGAGCGCATCAATGCCGAGGTCAACCGCGCGCTGGCGGGCGGCGTGCTGGCAGAGCGGCTGGTCCGCGCCTACAACCTCCCGGCTGCCGGTAGCGTGGCGGCCTTCCGCGCGGAGGTCATGGCGGACTACGAGGCCAATCGCAAGTTGGTCGGGCGTGGCGGATTGCGGCGCGACTGAAAAGCGCTTTATCGGCCCAGCTGGAAGCGGGGCTCCATGAGCGGGTCGGGGCCGGGGTGGTAGCGGGTGACGATGCCCTGGTCGTTGACGTAGACGTACATGAGCGAATTCCAGACGCCGTCTTCGCGGAAGCGGTAGCCCCATACGATCTGTTCGCCCCGGAGGCCGACGCGGGTGATTTCGGCCGGCGGGCCGAATTCGAACAGCAGGCGCTCGGTATCCCAGCGGCCGGCGTCCAGCATGCGAAAGCGTTCGCTCGTGAGCGCCTGGGTGGTGGCGATGACCTTGCCGTCCGGGCCGATGTCGGTGATCCAGGCGTATTGGCCCATGGGCTGCGACGAATAAATGAGGCGTTCGCCGCCATTGGGCAATGGGCGCTGCAAGGTGGGGCGGCCCAGGCGCTCGGTCACGGCCGAGGCGGGCTCGCCGGGCTGGATGCCGGCCGGGCTGGCGCAGGCGCCAAGCAACACCGCAACGCCGAGCAGGACGACGCTGCGACGCACGGTTGTAGCGATGCTCATACAATTCTCCTTGTTGTTGAATTCGCTACCGGAGACAAGTGTGGCTTTGTCGCGCAGACGTAGCATGTCTACGCTGATTGTAGGACTTGCGTTGGCCTGTTCGGGTTCCGCCGGCGCCCTGGCCGGGTCCGATACCGGACCGCCGGTGCGCATTGCCGTCATCGAGGCGATGTCCGGGCCGTTCGCCAATACCGGCGAGGCCATCATGCGCAATCTGCGTTTCGCGGTCGACCGCATCAACGCCCGCGGAGGCGTCAGGCTGGCCGACGGCCGCCATCCGCTCGAGCTCGTCAGCTTCGACAGCAAGAACCAGGCGGACGAAGCGCTGCTGCTGTTGCGCAGCGCGGCCGACCAATCCATCCGTATTGTGATGCAGGGCAACAGCTCGGCCGTGGCAGCCGCGCTGATCGAGGGCGTGAACCGGCACAACCGGCGCAACCCCGACCAGCGCATCGTGTACTTGAACTATTCGGCGGTCGATCCGGCGCTGACCAACGAGAAATGCAGCCCCTGGCACTTCCGCTTCGACGCCAGTTCCGACATGCGGATGGCCGCGTTGACCGAGGCCATGCGGCGCGACGGCTCGGTGCGCAAGGTCTACCTGATCAACCAGGACTACAGTTTCGGGCACGAGGTGTCGCGCAGCGCCCGCGCCATGCTGGCCGACAAGCGGCCTGACGTCGCGGTGGCCGGCGACGAGTTCCATCCGATAGGCAAGGTCAAGGACTTTTCCCCTTACGCCGCCAAGGTCCTGGCCAGCGGGGCCGATACCGTCATCTCGGGCAACTGGGGCAACGATCTGACGCTGCTGGTGAAGGCGGCCCGGGAGGCCGGGTTTACGGGCAGCTTCTACACGTTCTACGGCAATGCGCTGGGCGCGCCGGCGGCCCTTGGGGATGCCGGCGTCGGCAAGGTCCGGGCGGTGGCCGAGTGGCACTACAACGCGGGAGAGCCGGAAATGGACCGGGCCTACGACGCCTACCGGCGCATGTTCCCGCGTCCCGCGGACGATTACCTGAACGCCCGCATGCTTCACATGACCGACATGCTGGCCGCCGCGCTCGAGCAGGCGGGGAAGGTCGACGCCGCCGCCATCGCCCGCCGGTTGTCGGGCATGCGCTGGACCGCGGAAGGCGCGGACCTGTGGATGCGGCCCGACGACCACCAGGCGATCAAGCCGCTTTACGTCTTTACCATGCAAAAGAAAGGGACGGGAACGGCCAGGCGGGACGTGGAGGGAAGCGGCTATGGCTTCGAAACCACACTGAAGGTCCCCGCGGCTGAGCTTGCGCTTGCAAGCCGTTGCCAAATGGCAGAAATCCCCGAATGAAGCTATACTTACCGGCTGCCTAGCAGGTTTATTTTTAACAACACAGTGTCCACGGCAAGGCGCCTCGGCCTTGCCGCCAGTCTGAGAGGAAAAAATGTCTGTTTCCGACATCAACAAAGCCAATATCGTTTCCGAATTCCAACGCGCCCAGGGCGACACGGGTTCGCCCGAAGTGCAGGTCGCGCTCCTGACCGCGCGGATCAACGAATTGACCAATCACTTCAAAGCGCACACCAAGGATCACCATTCCCGTCGCGGACTGCTGCGCATGGTCAGCCGTCGCCGCAAGCTGCTCGACTACCTGAAGGGCCGCAACGCCGATGCGTACCGTGCCCTGATCGAGAAGCTCGGTCTGCGTAAGTGAAATTCCAGGGGATCGGAAACTCGGCGGGCGCTGCCGTCGCAGTGCCGCTCGGCGTTTTCGGTGGTTGCCGGTTTCGTCGCTTCCTCTTTGGGCGCGACGCGGCCGGCACTCTAGCAACACCCTCCTGAAGAGAGAGTGCCTGTGTCAGGGACTGCCTGTCACAGGCATTTTCGTTTCAGAGGGGCAACCGTAAAGGATGCCTGTCATGTTCAATAAAGTCACAAAAACCTTCCAATATGGCCAGCATACCGTCACGCTGGAAACGGGCGAGATCGCTCGCCAGGCTTCGGGCGCGGTCGTGGTATCCATGGAGGATACCGTCGTGCTCGCGACCGTGGTCGGGGCCAAGAAGGCCAAGCCCGGCCAGGACTTTTTCCCGCTGACGGTCGATTACATCGAAAAGACCTATGCCGCCGGCCGTATCCCCGGCGGGTTCTTCAAGCGCGAAGGCAAGCCTTCCGAGAAGGAAACCCTGACCTCGCGCCTGATCGACCGGCCGCTGCGTCCGTTGTTTCCCGAAGGCTTCTACAACGACGTGCACGTGGTCATCCACACGCTGTCGGTGAATCCGGAAATCGATCCGGACATCCCTGCGATGATCGGCGCGTCGGCCGCGCTGGCGATTTCCGGCATCCCGTTCAATGGCCCGATCGGTGCGGCCCGCGTGGGCTGGATCGACGACCAGTACGTGCTGAACCCGACCGCCGCGCAGCTCAAGAGCTCCAAGCTCGACCTGGTGGTGGCCGGTACCGATGCCGCCGTGCTGATGGTCGAGTCCGAGGCTGACCAGCTGTCCGAGGAAGTCATGCTGGGCGGCGTGGTCTACGGCCACGAGCAGATGCAGGCCGTCATCGGCGTCATCAACGACCTGGTGCGTGAAGCCGGCAAGCCCGAATGGGATTGGCAGCCCGCCCCCAAGAACGAAACGCTGATCGCCTCGGTGCGCGCCGCCGCGGAAGAAGGTCTGCGCGCCGCCTACCAGATCCGCTCCAAGCAGGACCGGACCGCCAAGTTGCGCGAGGTGTACGCCGACGTCCAGGCCAAGCTGGCCGCCCAGGCGGAAGCCGCCGGCACGGCAGCGCCCGATTCGGTCGAGATCGACAACATCCTGTTCGATTTCGAAGCGCAGATCGTGCGCAGCCAGATCCTGAACGGCGAACCGCGCATCGACGGCCGCGACACCCGCACCGTCCGTCCCATCAGCGTCCGCCTGGGCGTGCTGCCCCGGGCCCATGGCAGCGCCCTGTTCACCCGCGGCGAAACGCAGGCTCTCGTGGTCGCCACGCTGGGCACCAAGCAGGATGAGCAGATCATCGATTCGCTGATGGGCGAATACCGCGATCGCTTCATGCTCCACTACAACATGCCGCCGTTCGCCACCGGCGAAACCGGGCGCATCGGTACCCCCAAGCGCCGCGAAGTCGGCCACGGTCGCCTGGCCAAGCGCGCGCTGTTGCCGCTGCTGCCCGCGCCTGAGGATTTCCAGTACACGATCCGTGTCGTGTCCGAGATCACCGAGTCGAACGGCTCGTCGTCGATGGCTTCGGTCTGCGGCGGTTCGCTCGCCATGATGGACGCCGGCGTGCCGGTCAAGGACCACGTGGCGGGGGTGGCCATGGGCCTGATCAAGGATGGCGGCAAATTCGCGGTGCTGACCGACATCCTCGGTGACGAAGACCACCTGGGCGACATGGACTTCAAGGTGGCCGGTACCGTCACGGGCGTGACCGCGCTGCAGATGGACATCAAGATCCAAGGCATTACCAAGGAAATCATGCAGGTTGCGCTGGCCCAGGCCCGCGAAGGCCGCCTGCACATCCTCGACAAGATGCGCGAGGCCATCGAAGGCTCCCGCGGCGAGTTGTCCGCGTTCGCGCCGCGCATGCTGTCCATGAAGATCAATCCGGAGAAGATCCGCGACGTGATCGGCAAGGGCGGTGCGACCATCCGCGCGCTCACCGAAGAGACCGGCACCCAGATCGACATCTCGGACGATGGCACCATCGTCATCTCCAGTGCCGACCTGGATCGCGCCAAGGAGGCCCAGCGTCGCATCGCCGACCTGACGGCCGACGTGGAAGTGGGCCAGATCTATGAAGGCGCGGTGCTGCGCCTGCTGGATTTCGGCGCCATCGTGCAGGTGCTGCCCGGTCGCGACGGCCTGCTGCATATCTCCGAGATCGCCAACCACCGCATCGCCAACATCAACGACGTGTTGAAGGTGGGCCAGCAAGTCCGCGTCAAGGTCATCGAGGCCGACGACAAGGGCCGCCTGCGCCTGTCGATGAAGGCCATCGCGGCCGAGTAACGATGCCTGGGCCGCGTGTCCTGGCGGCGCGCGGTAAGTAGTCGAGGCATGCGAGCGGCGTCCGGTCATCCGGGCGCCGTTTGCTTTTGCGCGCTGCCGGCACGTCCGCCGCTGGCCGGCTCCCGCTGCAGTCTAAAATGACAGCCCTCCGCCCTGGCACCTGGTCCATGACCTATAGACTCGAACTGCGCGGCATCACTAAACGGTTTCCCGGCGCCCTCGCGAATGACGATGTATCGCTGTCCATCGCGCCGGGCGAGATCCATGCCGTCCTGGGGGAGAATGGTGCGGGCAAATCCACCTTGGCGAAGATTGCTTACGGGGCGCTCGTGCCGGATGCCGGTCAGGTCCTGTGGAACGGCCGGCCCGTGGCGCTGCGTGCGCCCGACGAGGCGCGCGCGCTGGGCATAGGCATGGTGTTCCAGCATTTCATGCTGTTCGACACCTTGACCGTGGCGCAGAATGTGTTGCTGGGCGTGGCGCAGGCCCCTCGGCAGGACGCCGGGGGAGCCTGGCTGGCCCCATTGATCGAGCGATACCGCCTGGACCTCGATCCCGATGCCTATGTCGGCGACTTGTCGGTGGGCGAGCGCCAGCGCGTCGAATTGCTGCGGGTGCTTGCCGCCCGGCCGCAATTGCTGATTCTTGACGAACCGACCTCCGTGCTGTCGCCCCAGGCCAAGTCCGCGTTGTTTTCCACGCTCAGGAACTTGGCCGCCGAAGGGTGCAGCATAGTCTATATCAGTCACAAGCTTGCGGAAATCCAGGAGCTGTGCGATCGCTGCACGGTGCTGCGCGCCGGCCGCGCCGTCGCCACCGTCGATCCGCGGCGGGTCGCGCTGGACGAGTTGGCTGCGCTCATGCTCGGCGGCGCGGTGGAAGCGGGCGGGGCGGCCGCTGTCCATCCTCCCGGGGAGACCTTGCTTTGTGTGCGCGGCCTCTCGATACCTGCGCCTGCGGGCCAGCGCGTTGGGCTGCAGGATGTGTCGTTCGACCTGCGGGCCGGCGAGATCATGGGGGTAGCAGGGGTGTCGGGCAATGGCCAGGCCTTGCTGCTATCGGCCTTGTCGGGCGAAGCCCCCGGCGTGCCGGACGAGGCCGTGCAACTGAAGGGGCAGCCTATCGGCCGGCTGGGACCGGCGGCGCGGCGGGCCCGCGGGTTGAGGGCCATTCCGGAGGAACGGCTGGGGCGTGGCTGCGTGCCCGACATGGGACTGGACGACAATTTCCTGCTCACCATGGCGCCCGCCGAAGCGGCGCACGGCGGCTGGCTGCGCAAGGGACGCATGACCGCCGCCGCGGCCCGCGTCCTGGCCCGCTATGGCGTACGGGCGGCGTCGCCGCGGGCGCCCTCGCGCAGCCTGTCGGGCGGCAACCTGCAGAAGTTCATGGTGGGCCGCGAGCTCGAGGGCCGGCCGCGCGTGTTGATCGCGGCGCAGCCTACCTGGGGCGTGGATGTGGGCGCCGCTGCGCGCATCCATCGGGCGCTGGCCGGCCTGCGCGATGCGGGAGGCGCCGTCCTGGTCATTTCGGAAGACTTGGACGAACTCCTGGGACTATGCGACCGCGTCGCGGTGATGGCCGGCGGGCGGCTGTCGCCGCCGGTCGCCCGGGCCGAGCTGCGCGCGGACATGCTGGGGCGATGGATGGAAGGACGGTGGGCCCATGATACGGCTTGAAGCGCGCGTACTGCCGTCCCGGCTGGCGACGTGGCTGTCGCCCCTGGCCGCGCTCGGGCTGACCATGCTGGGCGGCGCGCTGTTGTTCGCGGCGCTGGGCGTGGACGTCGGACAAGGGCTGCGCCTGTTCCTGGTCGAGCCCTTCAACGGCCTCTACGCGCTGGGCGAATTGGCCGTGAAGGCTGCGCCGCTGGCTTTGTGCGCCGTGGGGCTGACGCTCTGCTTCCGCGCCAACGTATGGAATATCGGCGCCGAGGGGCAACTGGTCGCCGGTGCGATCGCTGGCGCGGGGGTGGCGCTGCTGGCCGGTCCCGAGACGTGGCGGGGCTATATCGTGCTGGTCATGATCGCCGGCATGGCGGGGGGCATGGCGTGGGCCGCGCTGGCGGCCTGGCTCAAGGACCGCTTCGGCGCGAGCGAAATGCTGGTGAGCCTGATGCTGACATACGTGGCGCAGCTATTGCTCGGTTATCTCGTTTTCGGGCCGTGGCGCGACCCTTACGGCTACAACTTTCCCCAGTCGCGGTCGTTCGACGAACCTGCGGTGCTGCCGGTGCTGTGGGCGGGTACGCGCGCCCATGCCGGACTGGTCCTGGCTTTGCTGGCCGCGGCGGCCGCATGGCTGTTCCTGGCGCGTTCCTATCCGGGATTCCGGCTGCGGGTGGTCGGCGCCGCTCCGGCTGCGGCACGCTATGCAGGCTATTCCACCAGACATGCCTTGTGGACGTCGATGCTGGCTTGCGGCGCCTTGGCCGGACTGGCCGGCATCGGCGAAGTTGCCGGGCCGATGCAGCGCCTGACGACTTCGGTATCGCCGGGCTACGGTTTTGCCGCGGTCATCGCCGCCTTCCTCGGCCGCCTGCATCCCGGCGGGGCCTTGCTGGCCAGCATCGTCATGGCTGCGTTCTATATCGGGGGCGAGCTGGCGCAGTCCCGCCTGGGCCTTTCGGCAGGAATCGTCGGCGTTTTCCAGGGGCTGGTCCTGGCGCTGCTGCTGCTGGGCGATACGCTGGTGCGGTATCGCCTCCGATGGCGGCGGCCCGCAGGTGCGGCAGGGTAACGGCATGGAAACGGTGCTGTCGCTGATCGCCGCCACCCTGAATGCCGGCACGCCTTTGGCGCTGGCCGCGCTGGGACTCGCGATCCATGAGCGGTCCGGCGTGATCAACCTCGGCGCCGAGGGCATGATGCTGCTGGCCGCGGCCGCTGGCTTCGCGGCCGCTTTCCACTTTGGCAGCCCCTGGTACGGATTGGCCGCAGGGGCTGCCGCGGGACTGGCGCTGGCGGCGGTATTCGCGCTGCTGGTCGTGCTGTTCAACGTCAACCAGTATGGCGCCGGCCTGGCCACCATGCTGTTGGGGTCCGGGCTCTCGGCCTTTGCCGGGGTGTCCTATGCCGGCCGTTCGCTAGGCGCCGGCGAAACCGGCCTGCCCGTGCTGCGCGACCTTCCGTGGCTGGGGACGACCTTGTTTGCCTTGCATCCGCTGGTCTACGCAACCATCGCCTTCGCGTTCCTGCTGTGGCGGTTCTTGTATCGCACGCAATCGGGCCTGCTGCTGCGCGCAGTGGGTGAGTCGCCTGAGTCCGCCCATGCGCTTGGTTATCCGGTGGGTCGCATCCGTACGCTGGCGATTGTGGCCGGCGGCTTGTGCTGCGGGCTCGCGGGCGCATATCTATCCGTCGTCTATACGCAGTTGTGGAGCGAGGGCATGGTGGCGGGCCGGGGCTGGATGGCGCTGGCGCTGATTGCCTTCGGCATGTGGCATCCCTTGCGCATCCTGCTGGGGGCGTATCTTTTCGGGGGCTTGACCATGCTGCAGTTCCAGCTCCAGGGCATGGGCGTGCAGATACCTTCGCAGTTCCTCGCCATGCTGCCCTATCTCTGCACCATCGCCGTGCTGGCCCTGCGCGCCGGCAGTCCGCTCTGGCTGCGGCGGGACATGCCACGCTCATTGGGCCGGCCCTTTTTGCCGGAACGGTAGGAAGGGCCGGGCCTCGTCAGCCGCCGGCGCCGGGAGGCGACAGGGTCAACCGATGGGCATCCGGGCCAGGCAAGAAGGGGCTGGCCTGGCCTTCCACCCAGGCACGATGTCCAGCCAGGAAAAACGGCGACAGGGGATGGCCCGATGCGCCGCCGGGCATCTCGAGTATGCCTTGGTCCTCGTGGCCGGGGGACACGACGAAGCGTTCCGACGCCCCGAACGACGCCCCCTGGACGCGCGGCATATGGATGTCCCCGGGCATGGGTTGGCGGGGCGCCGCCAACCAGCGGGCCACCGCCGCCGGCAGGACGCGCGCGAGCGGGTGCGCTATCGCGAGGCGGTTGCGGTCCCCCCAGCGGACCTCGTCCAGCGGTCGCTTGCCTTCCGCCAGGCCGGCAATGGCGGTGTCTATGCGTTCCAGCATGAAGGCGTTCCAATCCGCGGCGTAGGCCGGTTGCCAGGCCCGGGCCCTGACCAGGTCTTCCATCACCGCGAGCAGGCGGGTAGACGCCCGGCGCACGGACAAGCCCGACTCGATCGCGGCCAGCCGCTCGTCCAGCGGTCCGAACCAGGCGTCATACAGCGCATCGTAGTAGGCGCGCAGCAACGCGTAGCCCGTGCTGGACGCATCGGCCCGGCCATCCCAGGCCAGCAACAGGCGGCGGAAGCTCGCCCGGTCCGGGTGGCCCGCGATGGCCGCCTCGTCGAGGACCGACAAGGCCTGGGTGCGCAGGAATTCCATCCATCTTGCCCTATCGTCCAACTGCAGCGACAGCATGTCCCGCTCGTCGAACCGCCCGGCGGCAAACAGTGCATCGCGTATCTGTGTCGCGCGCGCCCCGACGTCGGCGCCGCCGTCGCCGATCTTGCGCTGCGCGTCGGGGTCCGCGAGCTGTGTGCTGTTGCCGCTCCACAGCCGGCCATAAGCAGGATCCGTCACCACCGGGTAATCCGCGGCGGACAGCCGCGCCAGCGGAGCGCCGGCCTGTAGCGGTGCTACCGGAAACCCGCCGGCATCGAGCGGTGTGCGGGGAAGCGGCCCGGCCAGCGTCCAGCCGATGCGGCCGTTCCGGTCCGCCACCATCAGGTTCTGCGTCGGAATGCCCGCCGCTTGGCCGATGCTCAGCGCCTGCCCGATGTCGCGCGCGTTCTCCATATCGGCCAGGGCCACATTGACGGCATCGTCCAGATGCGCGATCCAGCGAATGGCATAGGTGCGGCCGGCGGCCTGCAGCATCGGGCCCCAACGGGTCTCACGCACCGGTAGCGGGACCGGCGTGTTTCCGCTTACGTCGATGCGCTCGATGGTCTGGGCCGCGGTTTCCCATTCGCCCGTCGGTCCCCGGTAGCGACCAGGGTCGGCGGGGTCGATATCGAGTCGCACGAGTTCCAGGAAATGGCCGTAGCTATTGGTAAAGCCCCACGCGACATGGCCGTTGCTGCCGGCCACGACGATGGGGGTTCCCGGCAGGCTGACGCCGCTGACCCGGCGTGGGCCTTCCGCGGTGGTCCACTGCAGCGTCAGGCGATACCAGACATTGGGCAGGCGCAGGCCCAGGTGCATGTCGTTGGCGACCAGCGCGCGGCCCTGTGCGCCGTGGCGCGCATCGACTGCCCAGCCGTTGCTTCCGAGCGCGGCGGCCGTCTGCGCGTCGACGAACAGTTCGCCCGGCAAGACCCCGCGCGACCGAGGCGGGCGCGGCGTATCGAGCCAGTCGGGACGCGGGCCGGCGATCTCCGGACCGGCTGTATCGGTAGCGGGTGAGGGCGCCCGGTCCAGGGGCGCTTCCCACCGGCTGCGCGCCGGCGTCAGCAGCGTTACCAGCGGCGCCGGCAGCAGATCGGCCAATGCCTGGCGCGACAAGGCCCGGGCTACGCCGCCGCCCTGCAGATCCAGGTACATCGCGTAGATGACCAGCAGCGTATCTGTCGGCTGCCAGGGCGCGGGGGCCGTGCGCAACAACGCATATTCGAAAGGCCGGGCGTCGAGCGCCGCCAGACCCGCGTTGACGCCTTCGGCGTAGCGCTGCAGCAAGGCCTGGTGCGGGCCGGGCAAGCGCGCGTACGCGTGTTCGGCACGGTGGCGGAAACGGTGCAGGCGGACCCGGCTATCGACCGGGACCGCGCCCGCGCCGACCAATGCCGCCAGCTCTCCCGCTGCCGAGCGCCGTAGCAGGTCCATCTGGAAGTAGCGGTCCTGGGCATGGGCGAAACCCGTCGCGTACGCGGCATCCAGCCGGTCGAAGGCGCGGATCGTGACACTGCCCTGGGCATCGCGGGCGATGGTGGCGGTTTGCCGGGTTCCCGCCGGAACGTTGCCGTCCAGCAGGGGCAGGCTGGCGCGAAGGTACAGCCAGGCGCCGGCGGCGCAAGCCGCCGCCACGAGCGCCGCCCCGGCCAGCACACGTGCTGCTACGCGGGCCGGGCTCACGGCCAGGCGCCCCATCCCCGGCGGCCCATCATCATGCGCGAGCCAGGCTCATCGCCGTGGCGCCGGCGCAAGCCCCAGCCCCTTGGCCACGCCTTCGCCATACCGCGGGTCGGCCTTGGTGAAATGGGCGATCTGCCGCTCCTGGATGTCGCGGGGCACGGTTTTCATCGCATTGACGATGTTTTCGATCAGAAGGGCTTGCTGATCGGCGCTCATCAGCCGGAACAGGTTGCCGGCCTGCGTATAGTCGTCGTTGCCCACGCGGTGATCGTAGCGGTCGCCCGCACCTTCCAGGGGCAAGGCCGGCTCGCGATACGCCGGATCCTGTTTGGGGGCGGTGCTCACGCTATTGGGCTCGTAGTTGGGCGCGCCCCCGAAGTTGCCGTCGAAGCGCATGGCGCCATCGCGCTGGTAGGTCTGGACGGGCGTACGCGGACGATTGACCGGCAAGGCCTGATAGTTCGTGCCGACGCGGTACATGTGCGCGTCGTGGTAGGCGAACAGGCGCGCCTGCAACATCTTGTCGGGGCTGAAACCCAGCCCCGGGACGATGGAGGACGGCGCGAACGCGGCTTGTTCGACTTCCGCGAAATAGTTCTGCGGGTTGCGGTCGAGGGTGATGACTCCCACCTCCATCAGCGGAAAGTCGGCATGCGGCCACACCTTGGTCAGGTCGAACGGATCGTAGGGCGTTTGCCGCGCCTGCTCCTCGGTCATGACCTGGATGCAGAAGCGCCACTTCGGGAACTCGCCGCGGGCGATGGCCTCGAACAGGTCGCGCTGCGCATAGTCGGGGTCCTCGCCGGCCAGGCGCGTCGCTTCACGCGGATGCAGGTTCTTGATGCCTTGCATGCTCAGCACGTGATACTTCACCCAGACGCGCTCACCTTGCGCATTGATCATGCTGTAGGTATGGCTGCCGAATCCGTGCATGAAGCGGTAGCCGTCGGGCGTGCCGCGATCGGAGAACAGCGTGGTCACCTGGTGCAGGGATTCGGGCGACAGCGACCAGAAGTCCCACATGGCCGTGGGGCTCTTCATGTTGGTGTACGGATCGCGCTTTTGGGTGTGGATGAAGTCGGGGAACTTGATCCCGTCACGAATGAAAAAGACCGGCGTGTTGTTGCCCACCAGATCCCAATTGCCCTGGTCGGTGTAGAACTTGATGGCAAAGCCGCGCGGGTCGCGTTCGGTATCGGCCGAACCTTTTTCGCCGCCCACCGTCGAGAAGCGGATGAAAACCTCGGTCTCCTTGCCGATTGCCGAGAACAGGTCGGCATACGTATAGCGCGTGATGTCGTTCGTGACGACGAACCGGCCATAGGCTCCCGAGCCCTTGGCGTGCACGACCCGTTCCGGAATCCGTTCCCGGTTGAAGTGCTGGAGTTTTTCAATGAGGTGGAAATCTTCCAGCAGCACCGGACCGCGCGGACCGGCGGTACGGGAGTTCTGGTTGTCGGCGACTGGGGCGCCCGTAGCGGTAGTAAGTTTCTTCATCATCGGCCTTTCAACGTGCGTGCTGGAGAGGCAAAGATAGACGCCGCCGGATAATTAGTAAATTGATTTAGATAAATCAAATCGATAGGAAATAACGATGGATTGAGAGGCCCGATCCCGCCGCGCGGGCCCTCACGGCCGGCTTGGTAGAATTCTCTCCTGCCTTTGTGTCCGTTCGGTGTGCTTCCCATCGTCCGGGCGTCTTACCTGGAAGCCGTGTTCGAGGAGAACCTGCGTGAAAAACCTCGTTTCGGTGCCCACCGGGCACCAGGAACCCCTTCGTCCCCCCTCCGCCCCTGAAAGCTATCGCCGACGGCGCGTTTTGACCTGGCTGGCGGCCGGGGTGCCTGCCGTCGGCGCCACGCTCGCCTTGCCGCGCCGGGCATGGGCGGCCGCCGAGCCTTTGTCGATCGGCTTTGTTTATATGTCGCCGATTACCGATGCAGGCTGGACCCGCCAGCATGAAGACGGGCGGCTGGCCATGGTTCGCGCGCTCGGCTCGCGCGTGACGACCCGCGTGGTCGAGAACGTGCCGGAAAATGCTGATGCCGAGCGTGTAATCCGCGATCTCGCACGCCAGGGCTGCAAGCTGATCTTCACGACCTCGTTCGGCTACATGGACGCGGTCATGCGGGTCGCCCGCGAGTTTCCCGATGTCGTGTTCGACCAGGCTTCGGGCTACCGGCTGGCACGCAACCTGGGCGCCTACAACATCCGTTTCTATGAGGGCCGCTATCTGGCCGGCCTGGTCGCCGGCGGCATGACTCGCAGCAATGTGCTGGGCTACGTCGCGGCTTTGCCCATTCCCGAGGTCATCCAAGGTATCAACGCATACACGCTGGCCGCACGCAGCATCAACCCCAAGGTCGAGGTGCGGGTGGTCTGGACCCAGAACTGGTTCGATCCGCCACGCGAGCGCGATGCGGCGCAAGCGGTGCTGCGCCAGGGCGCCGACGTGCTGACGAATCACTCGGGCTCGTCCGCCGTGGCGCAGGCGGCGGAAGCGGCGGGAGCATGGATGCTCGGGTACACGTCCGACATGAGCAAATATGCGCCGACCCGGCAATTGGGCGCGGTCGTGCACCGTTGGGGCGACCACTACATCCAGGCCGCGCGCGAGGTGCTCGCGGGTACCTGGACCTCGCGCTCCATCATGGGTGGCTTGAAGGACGGCATGATCGCGCTCGAGGCGCTGTCCCCGACAGTGCCCCAGGCGCTGCAGCACCAGATTGAGCGCGCCCGGCAAGGGATTGCGGCGGGAACCCTGCATCCGTTCGCGGGCCGGCTGGTGGATAACCGCGGGGCTGTACGCCAGCAGTCCGGCGTCCTGAGCGACCGGGATATCGATCACATGGACTGGTTCGTCGAAGGCGTCGTCGGCAAGGCCGTGGCCTGAGGCGGGCGAGAGGGCGGGCTTTTCCCCCGCGGGTTGCCGATGGGCGGTAAAGTACAAGCCGCGTGAACTTGCCGCTGCCCGGCGTTGTCCCATCTGGGCCGCAGCGGCCCTGGCTTTGCTGCCCGCGGTCCTACGCGGGGTACGCCTTCCCATCCCTTTTTCTTCGCCGGCCATGACCACCGACGCCCGATCTTTTTCTTTGCTTTCTTTCCTCGCGCAGGCCTGGCGGATGACCGTCCGCGACTGGCGTGCCGGCGAGCTCCGCCTCCTGGCGATGGCGCTGGTCGTGGCCGTGGCGTCGGTGACGAGCGTGGGCTTTCTGGCCGACCGTATCCGGCAGGCGCTGGAGCGCGACGCGGCCCAGTTGCTAGGCGGCGATCTCGTGCTCAACGCCGATGCGCCGGTTTCCGACGCACAGCGCGCCGAGGCGCGCCGCTTGGGTTTGTCCGTGACCGAGACCTTGCAATTCCCGTCCATGGCCACCGCCGGCAGCGGCGATACGGCGCGCTCGCAATTGTCGGCCTTGAAGGCGGTGTCGCCCGGTTATCCGCTGCGCGGGGCCTTGCAGGTTGCCGAAGGGCCGGGCAGGCCGGGTGCGCCTACGGCCGAGGTTCCCGCCCCGGGCACCGTATGGGTGGATGCGCAACTGCTGTCGCTGCTGGACGTGGAAGTCGGCGGCCAATTGCAGTTGGGCGACAGGCGCTTTCGCATCGAGCGGGTGATCACGGTGGAACCGGATCGCGGCATGAATTTCATCAACGTCGCGCCCCGGGTCATGATCAGGATGGACGACCTGGACGGGACCGGCCTGGTGACTTTTGGCAGCCGGGTGACCTATCGCCTATTGGTAGCCGGCCCGCAAGGGGCCGTGCGCGACTACGCGGCCTGGCTGCGCGCCCATCCCGAGCGCGGCCAGCGCGTGGAAACGCTGGATTCGGGACGGCCTGAAATGCGCCGTACCATCGATCGCGCCCATCAGTTCCTGTCCCTGGTGGCCTTGCTGGCTGCCTTGATCGCCGCCGTGGCCGTGGCGCTGGCGGCCAGGCGCTTTACGCTGCGGCATTTCGATAGCGTGGCGGTGATGCGCTGCCTGGGGGCGACGCAGTCCATGCTGACGTGGCTGTTTGCGGCGGAATTCTTCTTCATCGCGCTGGGTGCGGCGGCGCTGGGAAGTGCTCTGGGCTACGCGGCGCACGAAGGCCTGATTGCGGCATTGGGCGAGTTGATTACGTCGGATTTGCCGTCCGCCGGGCCGTTGCCGGCCATACAGGGATTTCTGGCCGGTATCTGGTTGCTGCTGGGTTTTGCCTTGCCGCCTTTGGCCCGGCTGCGGCATGTCTCGCCGGTGCGCGTACTGCGCCGGGACACCGGCATCGGCCAGACCCGCATCGCGGTCGGCTATGGCATCGGTGCGCTGGGATTCGCACTCTTGCTGCTTTGGTTTGCCCGCGATCTGAAGCTGGGACTCATGGTCGCCGGCGGCTTCCTGGGCGGTTTCCTGATTTTCTCGGCGGCGGCATGGCTGGGCATACGCTGGCTGGAGCCGCTGCGGCAATGGCAACGGGGGCCGGTGGCGTTGCGCTTCGCGCTGGCCGGCGTCGTACGGCGGCAGGGCGCTACGGTGGCGCAGATATGCGCGCTGGCGGTAGGCCTTATGGCGCTGCTGCTATTGTCCGTGACCCGCAGCGACCTGGTCGACGGCTGGCGCCAGGCCGCGCCGCCCGATGCGCCCAACCGTTTCCTGATCAACATCCAGCCCGACCAGCGCGAGGCCGTTTCCAGGCGCCTGGCCCAGGCCGGCCTGGGCCAGGTCGATCTGTATCCCATGATCCGGGGTCGTCTGATCGAGATCAACGGCCGCGCCGTCGGTCCTGCCGATTATCAGGACGGCCGGGCCCGGCGCCTGGTGGACCGCGAGTTCAATCTTTCCTACATGGAACGCATGCCGGGCCATAACCGTCCGGTGGCGGGCCGCTGGCTGGATCCGGCGCGCGCCGAGGTCTCCATGGAGGAGGGCATCGCACAGACGCTGGGCGTACACGTGGGCGACACGCTCAAATTCGACGTTGCCGGCAATCCGGTCGAAGCCCGGGTGTCGGGCCTGCGAGCGGTCGACTGGGATTCCATGCAGGTCAATTTCTTCGCCATTCTGTCGCCCGCCGCGCTGCGCGACATGCCGCAGAGCTGGATCACCGCGCTGCATCTGCCGCCCGACAAGGGCGAACTGTCGAGCTCGCTCATTCGCGAGTTTCCGAACCTGACCATTTTCGATACCAGCGCCATCCTGCGGCAGGTGCAGGGCGTCCTGGACCAGGTGGTGGCGGCGGTGCAGTTCCTGTTCCTCTTCACCCTGGCGGCAGGGTGCCTGGTCCTGTATGCGGCCTTGGCTTCTACCCGCGACGAGCGGGTGCGCGAAGCGGGCTTGCTGCGCGCCCTGGGTGCAACCCGGCGGCAACTGTCGATCGCGCAATGGCTGGAGCTGGCCGTCATCGGTGCGGCCGCAGGCCTCTTCGCCGCAGCGGGCGCATCGGTGGTGGCGTGGCTGCTGGCCCGCTTCGTGTTCAACTTCGCGCTGGCCCCCAATCCATGGGTGTGGGGAGCCGGCTTGCTGGTAGGCGTCGCCTGCGCATGGATAGGCGGCTGGATGGGTTTGCGCGGCGTGCTGCGCCATCCCCCGTTGGCCACGCTGCGCGACGCCTGAGAGAGATCGCATGCAGCAAGACAAAACGCAATTGATAAGGGAGCCGGCCGAACCGGCAGCGGCCGGCACGGTATTCGAGCGCGTAGGCGGGGAAGCCCGCGTGCGCGAACTGGTAGACCGCTTCTACGACCTGATGGACCTGGATGCCGACCTGGCCGATCTGCGCGCCGTGCACGGTCCTTCGCTGGACCAGGCGCGCGACAAGCTGTTCTGGTTCCTTTGCGGATGGATGGGCGGGCCGGACTACTACATCCGGCGCTTTGGCCATCCTCGCCTGCGGGCCCGCCACCTGCCTTTTTCTATCGGCACCCGGGAGCGCGACCAATGGGTGGTCTGCATGGGACGCGCCATGCAGCAGGTCGGCATCGCGCCGGAACTGGCGGACCAGCTCCTGGCGTCCTTCTATAACACCGCCGATTGGATGCGCAATCGGCCGGAATAGGGCGTCACCTCCGCAAGCGCGCGGCGGGCCGTTCCCACGGCGGCATACCGCCGAGATGTTCGCGCAACCATGCCAGCAGTGCCTCGATCCGGGGCAGCTGGCGCTTGCGCGCGGGGATAAGCGCCTTGAGCCATACGTCCTGCAGCGGGTGATCCTCCAGCAGCGCGACCAGCGTGCCGTCGTCCAGTGCCTGCCGGGCGATGTAGGTCGGCAGCACGGCGATGCCGTTGCCCGCGCGTGCCGCGGCGTACAAGACATAATTGTCGTTGGCGCCGAGACGGGCGGGGACATCGACGTTGACGGGGCCGCGGGCGCTGTTGAAACGCCAAGTGTGACCGGTCGGGGTGAACACCAGGCAGTCATGATCGGCGAGCTCGCGCGGATGGCGCGGCGCCGGCCGGCGCGCCAGATAGGCCGGCGCCGCGCAGACCACCTGGCGTAGCGGGCAGAGGGGCTCGTCGATCACCCCTTCATAACTGTCCGCCCGCCCGCTGACCGAAATGTCGAAACCTTCTTCGGCCGGGTTGGCCGAGCGGTCCAGCAGCATGATCTCCAGCGTCAGCCGGTCATAGCGTTGCTGGAAGGCGCTCAGGATGTCGGCCAGGTAGAGCACCGTGAGCGAGGTCGGGGCGCGGAGCCGGATCTGGCCGTCCAGCGCGTTCTCGTCGCGCCTGAGCTCCGAGGCGATGTCATCGAAGTCGCTGACCAGCGCCCGGGCGCGCGCATGGAATTTATGCCCGGCCTCGGTCAGCATGACCTTGCGGCTCGACCGGTCGAACAGACGCGTGCCCAGGGTCCATTCGAGGTGGCCGATACGCTTGGCCACGACCGACGGTACCGTGTCGAGCTGCCGCGCCGCTTCGGAAAAGTTGCCGCCCCGCACGGTCGCGAGGAAGGCCCGGAGATTGGCAAGGGTGTCCATAATCTATTCCCAATCGCGAAAGATGGTTGCTCAAATTAGACCAGATAATCCGATTTGAAATAGATACCATCTCGGCATTCAACGATGACGAGGTGGAGATATGACATCGGGACATCCGTCCAGCGTTTCTGAACCGGCCCGGCAGACGCCCGTGCTGGGCGAGTACGACGTGGTGGTGCTGGGCGGCGGGCCGGCCGGCATGACCGCCGCCGCGGCCGCGGCCCGGCATGGGTGCCGCACGCTGCTGATCGAGCGCTACGGCTTTCTCGGCGGGATGGGGACGGCCGCCGGCGTGACCAACTTCTGCGGCCTGCATGCCAACGTGTTCGGCGATAACCGGCGCGTGGTCCATGGCCTGGCCGACGAGTTGCTCGCCACGCTGGAAAGCCTGGGTGGCCTGTGCGAGCCGCACCGCATGTTCCAGGACAAGATCATGGCGCAGGCCTATGACAACGCCGCCTACAAGCTGGCGGCGGACGATCTCGTCGCCTCCAGCGGCGTGCAGGTGCTGTTCCATGCGCAGGCCGCCGGCGTATTGATGCGCTCGGCCGGCGAGATCTCCGCCCTGTTGCTGGAAACCAAGTCCGGGCGGGGCGCGGTAGTCGGCAAGATCTATATCGATTGCTCGGGCGACGGCGACATGGCCGCCGCGGCCGGTGTGCCGTACGAGAAGGGCGATGGCCACGGCGGCATGCTTTACCCCTCGACCATGTTCCGTGTGAACAACGTCGATCCGGCTCGCGCCGGCAACGCCTGGGAACATTTCGGGCGGCTGATGGAAGAGGCCGCCAGGCACGGCCGCAAGTTCGCCCGCAAGACGCCCATCGTGCGCCCGCAGAGGAACCCGGTGGAGTGGCGCGCCAACGTGACGCAACTGAGCAATCCCGATGGCTCGGCCATCGACGGTACCGATGCCTGGCAACTGAGCGAAGGCGAGTTGCAGGGCCGGCGCCAGGCGCGCGAATTCTTCGAGTTCCTGCGCGAGTACGCCCCCGGCTTCGAGTCGTCCTACATCCTCGATATCGCGCCGCAGGTCGGCATACGCGAGACGCGCCGCATCGTCGGCGAATACCAGTTGACCGAGGAGGACGTGCTGGGCTGCGCAAGCTTCGACGACACCATCGGCGTCAATGGCTGGCCGGTGGAGGCCCACGTGGCGGGCGACATCGTCTTCAAGTTCGTCGATGTACCCAATTGCCGCGGCTTCAACCATCTGCCCTATCGCATGTTGCTGCCGCTGGGTGTGGACAACCTGATGGTGGCGGGCCGGTGCGCCTCGATGACGCATATGGGCCAATCGGCCGCGCGGGTGACGGGGCCGTGTTTTGCGATGGGCCAGGCGGCCGGCACGGCCGCGGCCTTGTCGCTGCGCGCTGGCGTAGCGCCGCGCAAGCTCGAGGTGCCCCGACTGCAGCAGGTGCTGCAACAGGACGGCGCCTACCTCGGCCTGGACATGTAGTACGGCGCTTCCCGCGAAAGCCGGAACACGTGGTTGCCGGCCGCCCGCCAAGAAGGGCGGCTGGCGTTCATTCATCAAGGAGACAATATGATCAAACGTTTGGCGACAGCCCTGCTTGTTCTTCCCCTGGTCGCGGGGACTGCCCATGCCCAATGGCCGGAACGCACCGTGCGCATCATCGCGCCGTTCGCGCCGGCCTCCACGCCCGATACGCTGGCCCGCGTCCTGTCCGAACGGCTCTCCAAGCAGCTGGGCCGGACTTTCATCGTCGAGAACAAGGCCGGCGCCGGCGGCATGATAGGCACCGACCATGTCGCCAAGGCGGCACCGGACGGCTATACGCTGGGCGTCAGCATCACCGGGCCGCTGGTCAACAACAAGGTGCTCTACAAGAAGATGCCGTACGATCCCGACCGGGATCTCACGCCCATCACGGTGGCCGTCATGCAGCCCAGCGTGATCGTCGCCCGGGCCGGACTGCCCGCGGCCAATCTCGAACAGCTGATCGGGCTGCTCAAGCAGTCGCCGGGCAAGTTCAACTATGCGTCCATCGGCAACGGCTCGCTCTCGCACCTGACGATGGAACTCGTGGCCTCGCGTAGCGGAACCAGCATCGTGCATGTGCCCTATGGCGGATCCAGCCAGGCCGTGACCGCCCTGATCGCCGGGGACGTCGACATGGCCTGCTTGCCTGCAGCCGCGGTGCAATCGTTCGTCAAGGCCGGCAAGCTGCGGGCCATTGCCGTGACCACCGGCAAGCGTACCCGCTTCATGCCGGATGTGCCGACCCTGGCCGAACAGGGCATGAGCGGTATCGACACCGGTGCCTGGATGGGCATCGTCGCGCCGGCCGGCATGACGCCCGAGCTGAAAGACCGCATTCACCAGGAGGTGGTGCGCGCCCTGCACGATCCCGAGGCCCGCCGGGTCCTCGACAGCCAGATGATGGAAGTGGTGGCCGGCACGCCCGCCGAATTCTCGGCCTACCTGAAGGAAGAAGCCGATCGCTGGTTCCCCGTCATCCGCACGAACAAGATCGAGCTGGACTGATTCCTTCCGCCGGTCCGGGCGTGGGCCGGCAAATCCTTCCCAAGGCTCTAAAATCCCGGGTTTTGGGGGCCGAGTCTTGACCGAATACCTGATGTGGGGCAGCACCGTCGCTGCCGTGTTGGCGGCGTTGTTCGCCTTGCTCGTGCTGCTGCGCCGCCCCGGGCAGGGCGATGCGCGGCCGGACCAGATCCTGGCCGCACAGGAGCGGCTGGAGCGTACGCTGCGTACGGAAATCACCGAAAGCCAGCGTGAGATGCGCTCGGAGCTGGCCGAATCCACCCGCGGACTGCGTACCGAACTGGGACAGACGCTCGCCCAGGGCCTCCAGGCGCTGGGTGGCCAGCAGGCCCAGCAGGCACAGGTGCTCAATCAACAGCTCGACGCGTTCGCGCAGAACCTGACCACGCTGACCACGCAGCTGCAGGAGCGCTTCGAATCCTTGCGCATTTCGCTCACGCGCGACGCGGCCGCCAACCGGGATGAAACCGCCCTCGCGCTGCAGCGCTTTGCCGACCGGTTCGCCGAACAGCTGCGCGTGCTGACCGAAGCCAACGAGCGCCGGATGGCGGAAGTGCGTGCCACCGTCGAGCAGCGGCTCAAGGACATGCAGACCGACAACGCGGCCAAGCTCGAAGAAATGCGCCGCACGGTCGACGAGAAGTTGCACGCGACGCTGGAGCAGCGGCTGGGAGAGTCTTTCAAGCTCGTGTCCGACCGCCTGGAAGCCGTGCACAAGGGCCTGGGCGAGATGCAGACCCTGGCCGCCGGCGTGGGCGACCTCAAGCGCGTGCTGACCAATGTGAAGACACGCGGCACATGGGGCGAGGTCCAGCTCGGCATGTTGATCGAGCAGACCATGACGCCGGCGCAGTACGGGCGCAACATCAAGCCGGTCCCCGGCAGCGACGAACTGGTGGAATTCGCCATTCGCCTGCCTGGCCGGGGCGACGACGGCACGCCGGTATGGCTGCCCATCGATGCCAAATTCCCCAAGGAAGAATACGAACGGCTCGTCGATGCGCAGGAGCGCGCCGACCCCGACGCCGTGCGGGCCGCGGGACAGGCCTTCGAGCGCGGCGTCGAGCTCGAGGGGCGCCGCATCGGCACCAAGTACATCGCCCCTCCGCATACGACCGACTTCGCCATCATGTTCCTGCCTACCGAGGGCCTGTACGCGGAAGTGCTGCGGCGTCCCGGGCTGATGGATAAGCTGTATGCGCTGCGCATCAATGTCGCCGGGCCCAGTAATCTGGCGGCTTTGCTCAACAGCTTGCAGATGGGGTTCCGGACGCTGGCGATCGAGCAGCGCTCGTCCGAGGTCTGGAAGGTGCTGGGCGCGGTCAAGTCGGAATTCGGAAAGTTCGGCGACGCGCTCGCGAGCGTCAAGAAAACCCTCGAGACCGCCAGCAACAAGATCGGGCAGACCGAAGTGCGCACCCGCGCGATGCTGCGCAACCTCAAGACCGTGGAAGCGCTGCCCGAGAACGAGACCCAGCGGCTGCTCGGCACGGACGACGAGAACCTCGCCGACGAGGCGGATGGCGGCGGGGAGGACTGAGCGCCTCGCGTTTTTCCGTTTGGTTTGCAGGATCAGGCAAAACGTACGCAGGAATCGGTATTGCCGCAAGCAGGGCTCGCTACGTAAGCTTGCTGGCAACCGGGTAGTAGGCCCGACGTTTTTCCCTAGGGGATCTGGCAATGGCGATTCAGCTGAACATTAACGGAACCGAGACTGCGCTCGACGCGCCCGGCGAAATGCCGCTCTTGTGGGCATTGCGCGATTTGGCAAATCTCACAGGCACCAAGTATGGCTGCGGCATGGCCTTGTGCGGCGCCTGTACGGTGCATGTGGAAGGCGAGCCGGTGCGGGCTTGCGTGACGCCGGTATCCACTGTCGCGGGCAAGGCCATCACCACCGTCGAGGGCGTGGGCCAGGACCGGGTGGGGCAGGCCATCCAGGCGGCGTGGCAGGAACTCGATGTGGTCCAGTGTGGCTATTGCCAGTCCGGCCAGATCATGTCGGCCGCCGCGCTGTTGCGCAGCAACCCGCGTCCCACCGACGACGACATCGACCAGGCCATGAGCGGCAACGTCTGCCGCTGCGCCACCTACGTGCGTATACGGGCCGCGATCCACCGCGCCGCCCAGGCGCTGGCTTGAGGAGAGCGGCATGATTTCCATGATGGATACCGATATGAAAACCGGCCAGCCATCCGCCGTGCTGGTCAACGTCAGCCGCCGCCGTTTCATGCAGGGCGCCGGCGCGCTGGTGCTGGGATGGCAGCTGCCCTCGGCATTGGCCGGGGCCACGACGGCCACGGCGGGCGACACGTTCGCGCCCAACGCCTTTCTTTCGATAGACGGGCAGGGCCGGGTTACCGTCTACGCCAAGCATGTGGAAATGGGGCAGGGCGCCTATACGGGGCTGGCGACGCTGGTGGCCGAAGAGCTCGACGCCGACTGGTCACAGGTCAGGGTCGAAGGGGCGCCGGCCGATACCGAGCGCTACAAGAACCTGGCGATGGGCATACAGGGCACCGGCGGCAGCACCGCCATGTCCAACTCGTTCCAGCAGATGCGCGAGGCGGGTGCCGCCGCGCGTGCCATGCTGGTCGCCGCCGCGGCCCAGGCCTGGAAGGCCGATCCCGCCACGATCACGGTACGCGCGGGGGTGGTCAGCCATGCCGCTTCCAAGCGCCAGGCGGGCTTCGGCGAGCTGGCGGCCGCCGCGGCGCAGCAGCCGGTGCCGGCCAAGGTACGCGTGAAGACCCCGGCCGAGTTCAGCCTGATCGGCAAACCCCTGCACCGTACCGATTCCGCCGACAAGGTCCATGGGCGGGCCTTGTTCACGCAAGACGTCAGGTTACCCGGCATGCTGGTGGCGGTGGCCGCCCATGCGCCCCGCTTCGGCGCCACGGTGGCCAAGTACGATGCCAGCGCCGCGCTCGCAGTTCCTGGCGTGGTGGCGGCCATTCCCTTCGAAGGCTCGCCCTACCGCTCGGCCGGCGTCGCCGTGCTGGCGCGCAACACCTGGGCCGCGCGCACTGGCCGCGACGCCTTGAAAGTGGAGTGGGACGAAAGCCAGGCCTATGCCGAAGGCAGCGACGAGCTCCTGGCGCGCTACCGCAAGGCCGCTTCGCGCCCGGGAACGCCGGCTGCCAACCGGGGCAACGTCGACCGCGCCTTCGAGCAGGCTGCGCGTGTGATCGAGGCCGACTACGAATTTCCCTACCTGGCCCATGCCAGCATGGAACCGCTCAACTGTGTCGTCCATCTGCGCGATGGCCAATGCGAGATCTGGAACGGCGAGCAATTCCAGACCATGGACCAGAAAGAGGTGGCCGAGTACCTGGGCATTCCACCGGAACGCGTCAAGATCAACCAGCTCTACGCCGGCGGCAGCTTCGGCCGCCGCGCGAACACCCATGCCGACTACATCGTGGAGGCCGTGGCCATTGCCAGCGGAGCGCGCAAGACGGGTATCGATGCGCCGATCAAGCTGGTCTGGACGCGCGAGGACGACATGCGGGCGGGCTACTATCGGCCGCTGTATCTGCATCGCGCGCGGCTGGCGCTGGACAAGCAAGGCCGCTTACAGGCCTGGCAAGTACGCATCGTCGGCCAGTCGCTGATCAAGGGGACGGTATTCGAGTCCGGTATGGTCAAGAACGGCATCGACGCCACGTCCGTCGAAGGCTTGTCCGACCTGGCCTACCGCGTACCGAACCTGCGGGTCGAATTGCACACGCCCGAGGACGCCCGGGTGCCGGTACAGTGGTACCGCTCGGTCGGACATACCCATACCGCGTTTTCCGCGGAAACGCTGATCGACGAAGCCGCCCATGCGGCGCAGCGCGACCCGGTGCAATTGCGCCGCGAGCTGCTCCAGGGCCATCCCCGCCATCTGGCGGCGCTGGACCTGGCGGTACGGCAGGCCGGATGGGACCGGCCGCTGGCCGCGGGCAAGGACGGCGTACGACGCGGCCGGGGCGTGGCTGTGCACGAGTCTTTCAATACCGTCGTTGCCCAAGTGGTCGAGATCTCGGTGGACGCCGAAGGCGGGCTCAAGGTCGATCGCGTCGTGTGCGCGGTGGCCTGTGGCCTGGCCATTAATCCCGACGTGGTCAAGGCGCAAATGGAAGGGGGCATAGGCTTTGCGCTGTCCATGGCGCTCCATGGCGCCATCACGCTCGACAAGGGGGCGGTGGTGCAGAGCAACTTCCACGACTATCCGGTCTTGCGCATGAACGAGATGCCGCGCGTGGAGGTCCATATCGTGCCGTCGCAGGATCCGCCCACAGGCGTGGGCGAGCCGGGCGTGCCGCCTTTGGCGCCGGCACTGGCCAACGCCGTCTTTGCCGTTACCGGCGAGCGGGTGCGCGCCTTGCCTATCCGGACGCCTTTGCGC
This sequence comes from Pigmentiphaga sp., assembly GCF_033795525.1. GTDB lineage: Bacteria > Pseudomonadota > Gammaproteobacteria > Burkholderiales > Burkholderiaceae_B > Pigmentiphaga. The sequence goes on along the minus strand of NZ_JARYGM010000007.1, from coordinate 45,777 downwards.
AAATCCGCGTGATCGGCGAGCCTGACCTGCTGACCGCGGCGCGCCGCGAGCTGGCATGGCGCATCGCAAGGCATGCGCCGGCCGACGGGGCGCATTCTTGCGCCTATCCAGGGCTGTCGTTCGTCCGTTTCTCGGGGCCCTCCGAGTCCAATTGCGGGGTCTACCGGCCTTCCTTGACCATTGCGGCGCAGGGAGCCAAGCGCGTCGAACTGGGCGAGGAGGTCTACGAATACAACGAGCGCCACTTCCTGCTGTCGTCGTACGACCTGCCGGTGCAGGCGCGCATTACCTGCGCCTCGCCGACCGAACCCTATCTTTGCGTGGCGCTGGATCTCGATCCCCAGCGCCTGGGCGAGCTGATGGGGGACCACGACCTGCCGCCGGCTCCCGAGCCGCCCAGCATGCGCGGCCTGGCGGTGGGGACGACCACCATCGACCTGATCGAGCCCATGCTGCGCCTGGTGCGCTTGCTGGACACGCCCGAGCACCTGCCGGTGCTGGGGCCCATGGCCGAGCGCGAAATCCTCTACCGCGTGCTGACCGGGGAACTGGGGCGGCGGCTGCGGCAGACGGTGCTGCCTGCCGGTGCTGCCAGCCAGGTTGCGCAGGCCATCGCCTGGATCAAGGAAAACTACGCCGTGCCGCTGCGCATCGAGGAGCTGGCGGCCGCGGTCAATATGAGCGCCTCGTCGCTGCACCATCATTTCAAGGCCGTCACGGCCATGAGTCCGCTGCAATACCAGAAGCACCTGCGGCTGCGCGAAGCCCGCATGCTGATGCTGTCCGAATGGCTCGATGCCGGTACCGCCGCGCGCCGCGTCGGCTACGAAAGCGCGTCGCAGTTCAGCCGGGAGTACAGCCGCTTGTACGGTTCGCCTCCACTGCGCGACGTGGCCCGGCTGCGCAACGGCGAGCCCGCCGAATCGCAGGGCTGACTTTCCCAGCGTCTGCGGCCCGGCGCAACAACCTGGCGGACGGCGGCGCCGCCGATGAGGGCTTAGAGCGCCACGTGCACGTTCTTGACCTGGGTATAGGCGAGCAGCTCTTCCAGTCCTTCTTCGCGGCCCAGGCCCGACTTCTTGTAGCCGCCGAAATTGGCCCCGGTGTAGTGGGCGCTGCTGGTGTTGATCCACACGTAGCCGGCCTCGATCCGTCGCGCGAGCCGGTGGGCCCGGGCCAGGTCGCGAGTGTAGATGGAGGCGCTCAAGCCGTACTCGACGCTGTTGACGTCCGCCACCAGCCGGTCCTCGTCGTGCCACTTGATGACTGACAGCACGGGCCCGAATACCTCTTCCCGGAAGATGCGCATGCCTGGCGTGACGTCGGCGAATACCGTGGGCTCGATGAACCACCCCGCGGCCAGCGCCGGGTCGGCGGGCCGCCCGCCCCCGTACGCCAGGCGAGCGCCTTCGGAGCGGGCCAGTTCGATGTAGCCCATGACCTTGTCGAACTGGGCTTGCGAGATCAGGCACCCCATGGTGGTGGCCGGGTCGGTGGGCAGGCCGCAGCGGTGCAGGTCCGGCAGTTTGCTGCAGATGCCGTCCAGGATGCGGTCGTACAGCGATTCGTGCACGAACAGGCGCGAAGTCGAGCCGCACGACTGGCCGGCCCAGGTGAAGTTCATGCCGTTGATGGCGCCCAGCACAGCGCCGTCGGGATCGGCGTCGGGGCATACCACGAGCGGGTTCTTGCCGCCCAGCTCCAGAGTGACCGGCATGATCTTGTCGGCCGCGGCGCGCAGGATGGCGGCGCCGGTGGGGACCGAGCCGATCAGCGCCACTTTCTTCACCAGCGGGTGGCGCACCAGCGCCTCGCCGCATTCGCGGCCGCCGGTGACGATGTTCAGCACCCCGGGAGGCAGCACGCCGTCGACGATTTCGGCAAAGCGCAGTGCCGACAGCGGCGCCTGGTCCGGGGCCTTCATGATCACGCTGTTGCCGGCGGCCAGCACCGGCGCCAGCTTGCCGGCCAGGAACATCAGCGGATGGTTGTAGGCCACGATGCGCGCCACCACGCCCAGCGGCTCGCGCACGCTGTAGTTCAGGCCGCCGTCGGCCGTGGGAATGGTCTCGCCCTTGAGCTCGTGCACCAGGCCGGCGTAGTAGTCGATCTGGGCCGCAGCGTTGTGGGCGTCAGGCTGCATGCGCTTGAAGGGATTGCCGCAGTTGGCCGAATCGAGCAGGGCCAGTTCGTCGGCATGTGTGCGCAGGCGGTTTGCGATTTCGCGCAATAGAGCGCCGCGCCGGGCGGCGGGCACCTGCGACCAGGTACGAAAGCCCTGTTGCGCCGCCCGTACCGCGGCATCGACATCGGCGGCGTCGGCCTGTGGGGCCTGGGCCAGTGCCTGGCCCGTGGCGGGATTGAATGTGGCGGCGAAGCCGCCTGCGGGGGCGTGCCAGGCTCCGCCGTAGTAGAGCGCGAGATGCGTGGGCATGGCGCGCGTCACGGGGTCGGGATGGGTGGAAGTGGCAATGGCATTCATGTCGGCAGGAGAGAAAGGCGGGCAGGGCCCGCGTTTGCGGCACCGGCGCGGCGCGCCGGCGGAAGGCTTGGGAAGTTGCACGGTCAGCGGATGCGCTCGCCCTTGACCGTGATGCGGCGCAGCTTGCGAAGCTCGCTGGCATCGAAGTCCGTGCGGGCGTGCAGCATGCAGCGGTTGTCCCAGATCAGCAGGTCGCCCGGCGTCCAGCGATGCTCGTAAATAAATTCGGGCCGCTCTTGGAAGTCGAACAGCGACTCCAGCAGGGCGTCGCTTTCCTCGCGCGGCATGCCTTCGATGTACTCGGTCATGAGCCTGTTCACGTACAGGGCTTTGCGCCCGGTCACAGGGTGGGTGCACACCACCGGATGGCTGTACGAGCGTACTCCCTCGGCCCGCGCGCTGCGCATCCGTGTGGCCGCCATGGGCGCGCTGGTGCCGGGCTCGTAGCTGTTGACCGCCTTCAGGCCTGCCAAGCTTGCACGGGTGGCTGCCGGCAGTGCCTCGTAAGCCTTGTACATGTTGGCAAAGAGCGTGTTGCCGCCTTGCGAGGGAATCTGCATGGCGTAGAGCATGGTCGCCTTCGACGGTTTTTCCACGTAGCACATGTCGGAGTGGAAATACATTTCGCCGTCGGGCAGGGCGCCCACGTATTCGCCGTTCTCCTTCTCGTTGGTGATGTACATGATGGCGGGGTGGCTCTTGCTGATCTGGTATTCGCCCTGGGTCGTGGCCAGTTCGCCGAAATACTCGCCGAAGCGCACTTGCTGCAGTTCGTCCAGCGACTGCCCGGGCAGGCACAGCACGCCGTGCGCATGCCACAGGTCGAGCAACTGCGCGAGCGTGGCGGGCGATAGCGGCTGCGAGGCGTCCACGCCGCGCACCCGCGCGCCCAGTGCGGGCGACAGCGGCTGCGCCTCGATGGCTGGCGCCGCCGGTCGCGGAATGTCGATGTCGGGGGTCATTGCACGAATCTCCGGTTCAGTCCGCCACGACCTTGGCCGCGGTGATTACTTGTTTCCATTCGACCAGCTCTTTCTTCAGCAGCGCCGCCAGCTGGGCAGGCGTGCCGGGGGTGGCGATGATGCCCCGGTCGGCCAGCTCTTTCTGCACTTCCGGCGTGGACAACTGGGCCAGCAGTTCCTTGCTCAGGCGGTCGACCACCGGCTGCGGCGTGCCCTTGGGCAGGAACACGCCCACCCAGTCGTAGTCGTTCAGGCCGTTGATGCCGCTCTCGCGGAAAGTGGGCGCCTCGGGCGTCCATGGCGAGCGGGTGTCGCCGCTGGTGGCCAGGATGCGCAGCTTGCCGGAATGGACCATGGGCAGGATCGAATGCAGCGGGAACATGCCGATCTGCACCTGGCCGCCGGCCAGGTCGGTGACCGCGCCGGCCGAGCCCTTGTAGGGCACGTGCAGGATGTCGGTGCCGGTGATCTGCTTGAACTGCTCTGTGCGCAGGTGGTGCGGGGTGCCGGCGCCGGGCGATGAATAGGCCAGCTTGCCGGGTTCTTTCTTGGCCAGCGCGATCAACTCGGCCAGGTTGCGAGCGGGTACCGACGGGTTTACCACGGTCGAGACCAGCATCTTGCCGACCTGGGCCACCGGCTCGAAATCCTCGACCGGATCCCACGTCAAGTTGGTGTAGAGCGAACTGATCATGGCCATCGTGTTGGGCACGAACAGCACCGTGGCGCCGTCGGGCGCGGCCTTGGCGACCGCACCGATGCCTATGGTGCCGCTGGCGCCGGTGCGGTTCTCGACCACGATGGAAGCATCCAGCGCCTTGGACAGCCGCGGCGCCAGCAGGCGCGCCGCGATGTCGCTGCCGGTGCCCGGCGTGGTCGGCACGATGATGGTAATGGTCTTGCCGCCCGGCATCTGGGCCTGGGCGAGGCCGGCCGCCGCACACAGCACCGCGGGCAGGATCGCCTTGAACACTCTCCTCATTGTCGTCTCCTCTTGGTGGTTGGGGGGTGCGGCGAGCCCCTGTGCCGGGGCCTTGCTGCCGCCGGACGGCCCTCAATGCAGGCAGTTGCCGCCGTCCACGACCAGCGTCTGGCCGGTGATGAAATCGCTGTCGGACGAGGCGAAGAACAACACCGCCCCAGTCAGGTCTTCGGGCGTCTGAACCCGCTTGAGTGCCCGCACCGAGGCGGCGTCGCCCCGCATCTTGAGCACGCCCTCATCCGGGTTTTCTTCCGACAGCGTGCTGCCGGGGGCAACGCAGTTGACGCAGATGTTGTCGCCGCCCACTTCGTTGGCCAGGGTCTTGGTGAAGCCGATGACGCCGGCCTTGGAGGTGACGTAGTGGATGCGGCTGGGCGACCCCTTGATGGAGGTGCTGGAACTGATGTTGATGATCTTGCCGTAGCCGCGGGCGCGCATGTGCGGGATGACTGCCAGGCAGGCGAGCCAGGTCCCCTTGACGTTGACGCTCATCATGCGGTCCCACTCCTCGACGGCGATCTTGTCGAAAGCCGCGCGCGACATGGGCACGGTGGCGAAGATGGCGGCATTGTTGACCAGCACGTCGATGCGGCCGAAACGCTCCATGGCGGCCGCCGCCATGCGCTGGCAACTGGCGGGGTCGGACACGTCGGTGGCCACGGCCAGTGCCTGGTGGCCGGCCTCGGCCAGTTCGCGGGCCACGGCGTGCGCCGCTGCCTCGTCGAGCTCGGCGATGACCACCCGGGCGCCTTCTCCGGCCAGCCGGCGGGCGTAGGCCTTGCCGATGCCGTGGCCGCCGCCGGTCACGATAGCTACGCGGTTCTCCAGTCTTCCTGCCATGGGTTCCTCCTGGTTGCGGCACTCTCTGGCGCCGGTTTTTTGCGCCGTGGTGTTTATTCCACGGTATGGACATGCATCCATTCTATGGACAATGAACGGGATGTCACTCAGGGTAAGCCCGAGCCCCAGGCACGGCGGCTGAGCCAGGAGGCGCGAACGGAATGCAGTCGGTAAGATGGCGCGATGGATACGAAGACCAAACCGGCGGGGGAGAAATCGGGCGACGCCGTGCGGGCGGTGGGCCGCGCTCTGGACATACTCATGGCGTTCCGGGCCGGCGATCGTGAGCTGTCCGCCAGCGAACTGGCGGGGCGGGTCGGCCTGACACTGCCTACGCTCTATCGCTTGCTGTATACGCTCGAGCACAACGGCTTCGTGATGTCGGTCGGCGAACCGCAGCGTTTCCGGTTGGGGCCCGCGGTGGCTCACCTCACCCACGTTTGGAGCGCGGGATTCAACCTGCGCAGCGTGGCCGCACCCATTCTGCGAGAGATCTGGGAGCAGACCGAAGAAACCGTGTCCCTCTTCGTGCGCCAGGGGGACGACCGCATCTGCATCGCCGAGCTGCCCAGTCCGCATGCCCTCAGCTTCAAGCGCGGCATCGGGCGGCGCGAGCCGCTGCTCCACGGTGCCAGCAGCCACGCCATGCTGGCGCATATCGACATGAGCCGAGACCAACTTGCGGCCTATCTGCAGGACGCCGATGTCGGACTGGAACCGTACCTGGCAGAGCTCGAGGCCGTGCGCCGCCAGGGCTATGCCGTCAGCCATGCGGAAGTGCTCAAGGGGGCGGTTTCCATCGCCGCGCCTTTCTTCAGCGGGCCGGGGGTGGTAGGCGGCGCCATCGTCGTGTTCGGTCCTGCCTCGCGCCTGCGCGAGCCGCAGATCCAGGCATGCGCCAAGCTGCTGGTGCAAAAGGCAGCGCTGCTGTCCACCTTGCTGTTCGCGGGCTAGGGCGCCGGGCCTGCGGGACGGCGAGCCGGCTGAATTGCAAAGCTGACTCGACGCTGCCCGGCGGCGCTACACTGGGGGCTGGCGACGAAGCCGCCCCGGCGGCGGGGAGCGATCATGGCGGACGGCGATCTGGATGACCCGGTCAATGTAGTGGAGCCATGTACCGGCTACTGCTTGTACGAGACCGACGTTGCCCTGCAGGAGTCCGTGCGGCGGGAAGGGGCCGGCCATGCGGGTGACTCGCTGCGTGAACACGGAAGCTGGCTGGGCCGCCGCGAGACCATGGAGGCGGGCCGCGACGCCAATGCCTATCCGCCGCAGTTCGTTCCGGTCGATCCGGTGGGCCGCCGGATCGACGAGCTACGCTTCCATCCCGCCTGGCACTACCTGATGCGCGGCATCATCGAACGCGGCCTGCATTCGGCGCCGTGGTCATCCCCGCGCGCGGGGGCCATGGTCGAGCGGGCCGCCGCCTACATCATGCAAGGGCAGGTCGAGGCGGGCACGTTGTGCCCCACCACCATGACTTTCGGTGCAATTGCCGTTCTGGCCCGCGAACCTGCCGGCGAGCTGGATTTTTCCAGGGACTGGCTGCCCGCGCTGTATTCCCGTACCTACGATGCGGCCAGCGAGCCCATCGACCGGAAGCACGGCGCCTTGGTCGGCATGGGCATGACAGAAAAGCAGGGCGGCTCGGACGTGCGCGCCAATACCACCCGCGCGGAGCCGTGCGCAGCGCCCGGCCGCGGACGGGCCTACCTGCTAACCGGCCACAAGTGGTTTTATTCCGTACCGCAATCCGATGCCCACCTCGTGCTGGCTCAGGCGAGCGACGGGCTGTCGTGTTTCTTCGTGCCCCGCTACGGCCCGGATGGCCGGCGCAACGCCACGCGCATCCAGCGCCTCAAAGACAAGCTCGGCAACCGCAGCAATGCCAGCGCCGAAGTGGAGTTCCACGGCGCCTGGGGGGTGATGGTAGGCGAGCCGGGACGAGGCGTGCCCACCATCGTCGAGATGGCCACCTATACCCGCCTGGATTGTGTGCTGGGCAGTGCCGCGCTGCTGCGGCAAGCCGTGGTCCAGGCCACGCACTTCTGCTCGCGTCGCACCGCCTTCGGCAAGCCTTTGCTTCATCAACCCCTGATGCAGCACGTGCTGGCCGACCTGGCGCTCGAAAGCGAAGCCGCCACGGCGCTTGGGCTGCGGCTGGCACGCGCGTTCGAATCCGATGGTCCGCTCGAGCGGGCGATGCGGCGCATCGTGACGCCTGCGGCCAAGTACTGGGTATGCAAGCGGGCCGCCGCCGCGATCGGCGAGTGCATGGAGGCATGCGGCGGCAACGGTTATGTGGAGGACGGCCCCATGCCCCGGCTTTATCGGGAGGCCCCGGTCAACTCCGTCTGGGAAGGCGCAGGCAACATCATGTGCCTGGACGTGCTGCGCGCCATTCGGCGCGAGCCCGAGGCCTTCCGCATGCTCGCCGATCACCTGCGCGAACGGGGCGGTACTCGTGCCGAGTTCGGTGCCGCCTGGCAGCAATGGGTGGCGTTATGCGGGCGGGAAGACGCTGAGTTCCATGGCCGGCGCATCGCCGGCCTGCTGGCGCTGCTGGTGCAAGCGGCCTTGTTGATGGAGGGGCCGGGAGGGACGGTCGCCGATGCCTTCATGGCAGCCCGGCTGTCGCAACCGGGCTGGCTGTACGGCGACGCCGCAGCCGCTCATCCGGGGGAAGCCGCCTGCGACGTGTTGCTCGAGCGCGCCTGGCCGCCGGCATGCGCTTGACAGCGGCGCCTGCGGACTGGCTAAGTGCTAAAGTGTCCGCTCGCACTTTCTCCATTGGCACCGTTTTCGCACCACTAATCATGCTTTCTCAACAGCAACTGAAACAGCAGGCCGCCGATGCGGCGCTCGCCTTCGTCGCCGACGTGGCGGGGCCCGACGTCGTCATTGGCGTCGGCACGGGATCGACCGCCGATCTGTTCATCGACGGGCTCGCCGCCTACAAGGGACGCATCCGCGGCACGGTCGCGAGCTCCGAGCGCAGCGCGGCGCGCCTTGCAGGCCATGGTTTGCCGGTGTTCGACCTGAACGAGGTCGACTTCATGCCCATCTACGTCGACGGTGCCGACGAAATCGACGATCATCTGCATATGATCAAGGGCGGCGGCGGGGCGCTCACCCGCGAGAAAATCGTCGCCTCCGTGGCTGAACGCTTCATCTGCATCGCCGACGAATCCAAGCTGGTCGACCAGTTGGGCGCGTTCCCGCTGCCGGTCGAGGTGATCCCGATGGCGCGCGAAGCCGTCGCCCGGATGCTGCGGCTGCTGGGCGGCGAACCCCGGTTGCGTGATGGCTTCACCACCGACAACGGCAACGTCATCCTGGATGTGCATGGGCTGCGCATCGCAGAGGCGCAAGGACTGGAGAAGGTGATCAACGATATTCCGGGCGTGGTGACCTGCGGCCTGTTCGCGCTGCGCGGTGCGGACGTGGCGCTGCTGGCCACCCAGTCGGGCGTCCGGCGCCTGGACAAGCCGCGCCACGCCTAGCGGGTGGGAACATCGTGCGACATATTCTTGTCACATGGTGTTCATAAACTCAAGAATGCATTGCCCATCGGGCCGGGGCAGATGCGAGGCCCATTGTTCTTCCGTTGGGGAGCCGGCATGACTGAACATACTCATAAACAATACGACGCGGAACTCGAGGAAGTCAGGTCTCGTTTCCTGCAGATGGGAGGCCTGGTCGAGTCCCAGATCACGGCTGCTATCGACGGCCTGGCCAACGGCGACCTGGCAGCGCTCGAGCGGGTCATCGGCCGTGATACGGAAGTCAACCGCTTCGAGATCGAACTGGACGAGGCCTGCAGCCACATCCTGGCGCGCCGTCAGCCCACCGCCGGCGACCTGCGGATGATCATTACCGTCATCAAGATGATTACCGACATGGAGCGGGCGGGGGACGAGGCGGAAAAAATCGCCCGCATGGCCAAGATGATCCATGAAGCCGGACGCATGAACATGCCCGCCGTCGAGCTCTGGCACATGGCCAATACGGTGGTCACGATGCTGCGCAAGGCCCTGGATGCCTTCGCCCGCCTGGATGCTCAAGCCGCGGCGCAGGTCGTCCGCCAGGACAAGGGCGTCGATGCGGAATGGCAAGGCGTGATCCGCCAGCTCATCACCTACATGATCGAAGATCCCCGCAAGATCTCGCGCTCCATCGAGCTGCTGTTCATCGCCAAGGCGCTCGAGCGTATCGGCGACCACGCGAAGAACATGTGCGAACTCGTCGTCTACATGGTGAAAGGCCGCGACGTGCGTCACACCGGCGTCGACAACGTGGAACGGGAAGCTGCAGCGGGGTAGGGGACCCCCCCTACGCGCTTACGCGCGCCCCCCAGGGGGCGATGCGGGTGGACCGGCGGAGCCGGATCCACCGCATCCTGGGTCTCGTTCCATTTTCTTGGGTTGGTGCGCCGGTGCTGTCGCTGGCTGCCATAGCAACCGTGCGACAAACCAAGATGGCGATGCTTAATCGAGGGCACAGCGGATCCGGCTTTGCCGGTCCGCCAGTGCCGCCCCCTGGGGGGCGCGCGTAAGCGCGTAGGGGGGGGCTTCAACCCCCCGGCGGCACGTATCCTTGGGCTTCGACGTTGCCGTCTTCGAAGAGGTAGCGCTGCATCTGTTGCTGTAGGTATTTGCGGGCGCGGGCGTCGGCGAGGTTCAGGCGGTTTTCGTTGACCAGGCGGGTCTGGGTCTGCATCCATTCCTGCCAGGCTTGCTTGGAAATGTTCTGCCAGATCTTGGTGCCGAGTTCGCCAGGGTAGGGAGGGAAGTCGAGGCCTTCCGCCTCTTTCTTGAGCTTGACGCAATAGACCATGCGAGCCATGTGAACACCTGTTCCGCGATTGTTTGCAATGGGTCTATTGTAGTAGCGAAGAAGGGGGGCCGCAGCGCGCCGGCCCTTATTTCGCAGGCTGCCGCAATGCGTCCATCTTGAGTTCGTAGATGCGGCGCTTGTTGTCGCGGCTGCGGCGCACGTGTTCGCGCATCAGGTTCTCGGCGCGCGCCCCTTCGCCTTGTCCGATCGCCGAGACGATGTCGTCATGGTCCTGCTGGGCCCGATGGATGAAGGCGTACTCCGGCTGAGGCATGGTCTCGTCCAGCCCGAGGCCCAGCACCGCGGCTCCCACCAGCGGGATCTGCGATACATGTGCCAGGGCGCTGGCCAGGGGAGGGTTGCCCGCGGCCTGGATCAGGATCGCGTGGAATTTCTCGTTCATGGCCGACCAGCGCGGCGTTTCTACCTGGTAGCCGTTCTCCGCGGCGTCCTCCAGCAGAATCCAGCCTTCTTCCACGCAATCGCGCAGCGCGTCGAGCACCGCGGGCGAAGGCCGCTCGGCCACTAGCCGGGCTGCCATGCCTTCCAGCGTGCCGCGAACGTCGAGCGCGTTCGCCAGGTCGTCGAGGTCGAAGGCCTTGACCCGGAAGCCCCGCGTGGGCAGCCGTTCCAACAGGCCTTCCTTGACCAATTCTTCGAAGGCCAGCCGGATAGGCGTGCGGGACACGCCGAGTTCGGCCGCCAACTGTAATTCCACCAATCGTTCCCCGGGGGGATAGGCGCCGGACATGATGCGTTGGCGCAATTCGCCTGCGACCGTGTGTATCTGAGTGGCCATCTGCCAGGAAAGCTTCGCTTCTGTTGGTGTACGGATAGTAACCGTAAGCTCAGGCTAATCCCTTATTGCATGCAAAATAGGCAGTTATTTGAATAAATTTAGCATTTGAACGATAATTTGCATGCAATTTAATTAGATCTCTTAGGATGAGGCGACATGATTTCCCCATCGGCATTTGTCGGCTTGCCGCCACCGCTGCCCGACTCCATCGTTCAAACCAAGCATTTTTTCCAGGCACTGGACAACTTCGCCAAGGTGTTCGCCATCAAGCCCGGCGAGCGTGTGCTGATGCTGACCGATCAATTGCTGGACACTCGCGTCGTCGATGCCGTGGTGGGCCTGGCAAAGGCGCGCGGCGCCCAGGTGCGCGTCTATACCGAGCCCAATTCCCGCGTGACGGCGGTGCCCGAGCCGGTAAAAGGCTTGCTCGAGCAGGCGGATTTCGTCGTCTCGACCTGGTTCTGCTCGATCGAGGATCCGTTCTGTATCGCCATGCGCAAGAAAGGCCAGCGTTGGGTGAAGATCACCTACTTCCGCAACCTGGACCTGCTGCATACGCCGCAAGCCCGGTTTCCCAGCGAGATCGTGGGGGCGCTGTGCCGCGCCACCGCCAAGCGCTATCCGAAAGGCGAGCATTTCGACCTGCATTTCACCGACTCGCGCGGCACGGATTTCCGTATCGGCTTCACGCCCGAAACGCGTGACACCATGTTGTCGTCCAACCGCTGGCGCGGCGTGACCACCGCCGAGGAGCCGGGTTGCTACGTGCACTACTTGCCCACGCACGGCCCTAATTTGTGGGACCGGACGGCGGTGCGCAACGACCACAGTGTCAAGACGCCGATGTCGGGGGTGATCTACCCCCAATGGGCGGTGGGCTTTGCCAAGCCTTTCGAGGAAAGGATCGCCGTGCGCTTCGAGGGCGAGTATGTGAGCGCCGTCGAAGGAAGTTCCGACGAAGCAAAGATCCTGCGCGACATGCTGGTGGGCGGGCGCATGATCGAAGGCGGCGGCTGCGGCTTCAATCCGAAAGCCCCGCGCCACACGATTTATCCCGCGGGGTCGAACGCACCGGGCGCGCTGCATTTCGGTATCGACCTGGCCAAGCCGAACGACTACATCCGGCGCGTGCTGCCCGACTGGGAGGAACCGCCCGTCCACATGGACCTCGTATGCCTGGATGCGACGGTCACCGCAGGACCGAACACCTTGATCGACCAGGGTTTCCTGTGCGCTTTGCGGGACCCGGAGGTGGTCGAGATCGCCACGCGCTATGGCGATCCGGTCGAACTGCTCGAGGCCGGCGTGGACTGAGCCGCCAACATCGTGATCGTGCCGGTATCCGCGATGGCAGGACACCGGCTGAAAAGTAAAAAGGAGACGCTTATGAACCTGAAGAAACCCGGGTACGCGCCGACGCGCGTGTTGGCCATGCTGGCCCTGTTCACCGCAGTGGCGGCCGGCCCTGCGGCAGCCGGGAGCGATGCGGATTGGCCGCAGCGCCCCGTTACCATGATCGTGCCCTTTGTTGCCGGCGGCGGCGATACGCTCGCACGGCTGTATGCCCGCGAACTGGAAAAACAGATTCGCCAGCCCATCATCATCGATAACCGGGCGGGGGCGGGGGGCAACATCGGCACGGCAGCCGCGGCCCGTGCGACGCCGGACGGCCAGACGGTGGTATTCGGCACCAATGGCACGATGGCCACCAACCATTGGTTGTACAAGTCCGTCGGCTATGCACCGGAAGATTTCGAGCCGATCGCGCGCTTCTCCGTCATTTCGATGGTGATGTTCGTCGGCCCCGAATCGCCGTTCAAGTCTGCGCGGGAACTGATCGCTTATGCGAAGAAACACCCGGGCGAATTGACCTGCGCTTCGGCGGGCAACGGTACGGCATCGCACATGGCCTGTGGCCTGCTCCAGCAGATGGCCAAGGTGGAGTTCACGCACGTGCCCTACAAAGGGGGCGCGCCGGCATCGACCGATGTGCGCTCCGGGCGCGTGTCCTTCATGATAGACGTGGCGCCCCATCTGGTACCGCTTGCCAAGGGCGGGCAGATCAAGGCGCTGGCCGTGTCCACGCCCGAGCGCATCCCCGCGTTGCCTGACGTCCCCACCCTGGCCGAGAGCGGTGTGCCGGGCTACGAGTTGTTCGCCTGGGACGGTCTGTTCGCGCCCAAAGGAACGCCGCCCGAACGCCTGGATCGCTTGCACCAGGCCGTGAATGCCGCGCTGGCCGACCCGGCTTTCGACCGCTCCATGCAGGAACGCGGGTCCATCAACTCGCCCATGAGCCGTTCCGAGTTCGCCGCATTCGTGCGCAAGGAGTATGAGCGGCTGGGCGAGATCGTGAAGCTGACCGGCGCGCGGGTGGACTGACGCCCGCAGCTTGACCGTCGACGGGGGACGCATGCTGAGGTGATAGCGCGCGGCCGTCCGTCGGCATGGAGCGGCGACCGGGAACGGGTGTATAAAAAAGTCGGCCGCTTCGTGCGAGGACCCTGCACCATGGACACCTTGGATCCGCTTCCTCCCGGCGAGCGTTATCGCACCTTCGACGCTTTCTACCGTTTCTATCTCGCCGAGCACGCCCATCCGGTGTGCCGGCGGCTCCACGTCGTAGGTACCGGCCTGGCGGTGCTGCTGCTCATTCTAGCCGTGGCGCTGCGCAATCCATGGCTGGTGCCTGGGGCACTGCTATGCGGGTATGGCCTGGCCTGGATCGGGCATTTCGGCTTTCAGAAGAACCGGCCGGCCACGTTCAGCTATCCCTGGTGGTCGCTGGCGGGCGACTTTCGGCTGTTGGCCGAAACGCTGTCCGGCCGCCGCGCATGGTAAGGCGGCGGCCGCTTGTGGGCGGACGGGCGCGGGCTATTCGGCGTACGGTTGCGCGAGCTCTGGATGCGCCCGCAAATGGGCCTCCAGCGCGCCTCGCATGCCGCCGTTCTGGATCATGGTGCGGATTTCGCAGGGCAGCGGCGGGTAGTAGCTGACCTCGCCACTTGCGCATCGCCGGACTTCGCCGCTCGCGTAGTCCACTTCGATCTCGTCTCCGTCCGACACGAATCCGGTGATGCCGCTGCATTGCGTCAGCGCCGGCACGGCCAGCGCCACCACGCCCTGGAACGCGCGCACGGACATGGATTCGCACAGTATGCCCAGGCCCAGCGCCTTCATGGCGATGATGCCGGCATTGTGCGCCTTGCCCGCCAGGAAGTTGCGGCCGGCCACGATCAGGTCGCCCGGGCGGATGCGGCCGATCAGCGTCGGGTCCAGTTCCGCGAACAGGCGGGGAATGAGTTCCTCGGGGTCGGTCGTGCGTGACAGCACGATGTCGAAGGCCATGACCGCGCCGTCATGGGGAACGTCGTGGCCCAGTACGTGGGCCGTGCCGCGTTGTTTCCAGTTCATGGGAGATGTCTTCCTCAAAGTGCCGGCGCGAGCTGCGCCTGGCGCGGATCGGCGATCCGGCCGGCGATGGCCGACGCGGCAACGGTGAGCGGGCTGCCCAGATAGCACAATGCATCTTTGGCGCCCATGCGGCCCGGGCCGTTGGTGGCGGCGGTCGAGATCGACGTTTCCCCTGGGCCCAGAGGCCCGCCGGCACCGCCCGCGCAAGGGCCGCAGCCGGGCGGCAGCAGGATGGCGCCGGCATCGAGGAATTGCTGCGTCAGGCCTTCGCGTGCCATGCGCTTGGCCGTCTCGACCGTGCCCGGCACGACGATGAGCCGCACGTTGGGCGCGACGCGATGACCGGCAAGTACCTGCGCGGCAGCTTCGAGATCCTCGTACATGCCGGAACCGCATGAGCCAAGATACGCATGGTCGATGGCGATTCCCAGCGTGTCGTCTACCCGTACGGCACGGTCGGGTGCGCCAGGCAGCGCCACTTGCGGCGCCAGGCGCGATATGTCCAATGTCAGCGTGTGCTCGAACTGCGCATCGGCATCGCTTTCCATCCAGCTGGCATCGCGCGGCAGGCCCTGCGGCGACATCGGCGGGAAAAGGATGTTAAGCACGCCGATCTCGGTCAGGGTATTGCACAGGGCGACGCGGCCGGCCAGCGGCAGGCGGTCGCTGTACGACCCGCCGAATTCCACGACGCGATAATCGAACTCCACGCCGAGGTTGCCCGACGTCAGCTGGTTCGCCAGCCAGAAGCCCACGTCGCGCGGATGTACGCCGGGGGAAGGCGTGCCCTGTAGCAGAATGCGCAGCGTGTGCGGCACGACGGTCCAGGTCGTGCCCGTGGCCAGTACCGACACCACATTGGGCCCGACCCGCATCGCACACGCCCCGATGGCGCCGAAGTTCGTGCAGTGCATGTCGTAGGCGAACAGGAACATGCCGGGCCGCACCAGGCCGGTCTCGATGGGGAACAGGTGGCCGTGGCCCCCCTGGCCGGCGTCGTAGAAGTGGCCGACGCGCCATTCCGCCGCGATGCGCCGGTTCGCCCGGCCTTGCATGATGCCGGCCGGGGTCGTGTAGATCACCTGGTGGTCGGTGACGAAGACGACCCGTTCCGGATTGGTGACGCGGCGATAGCCGATATCGCTCAATTGCTTGTAGGCGCTTTCCACGTAGCCATCATGGACGATGACCAGTTCGGGATCGGGCAGCACGATGTCGCCAGGCTTGACCGAAGTCTTGCCGCTGGCCCGTGCCAGCATTTTTTCAACCAGGGTCATACCCATGTTCGAGCTCCTTCGCGTGGTCAGGGCCGGCGGCTGACCGCTTCGGCATACGACGCCCCCGCGCGTACCTGGGCGTCGGCATCGCGCTCGAAGGCCAGACGCGCGGCCAGGCGCTCGGCGAAGGTGTCGAAGTATTGGGCGCCGATGACGACGACACCGTCGTCGTCGGCGCATACCAGATCGCCCGGCTGCACGATTTGCCCGCCTATCGCGACGGGAACCTGGAAATCGGCGGTGCCGTCCTTGCGGCTGCTGCGTACCGTGGCGCCACGCGCGAATACCGGAAAGCCCAGCGCACGGATTTCGGCGATGTCACGGACCCGGCCGTTGGTGACGCAGCCGGCGAGCCCCCGCCGCTGGGCGGCCAGCGAACCGGTGCCGCCTAATGTGCAGGTGTCGGGATCGCCGCTGACGTCGATCACCAGCACGGACCCGGCGGGGGCCAGATCCAGCGCCTTGCTGACCGCGCCGCTGTGATGCGGATGCGCGCGCACCGTATAGGCGGAGCCGACGCAGCGCGCGCCGGGCACCAGGGCCGCGATGGCCGGGTCCAGATCGCCCCGGCGGCCCAGTGCCTCGTAGGCGGCTGCCGCCGAGGCAGTGGCCAGCAAGTCGATGAGTGGTTGCATGTCGGTTCCTATGGTTTGCGTCAGTCCAGCTGTATCTTCACTTCCTTGGCTACCCGTGCCCACTTCTGCCGCTCGGCATCGATGAATTGTCCGAATTGCTCGGGCGTATTGGGCATGGGCAAGAGTCCCTGGCCGCGCAACTGCCGTACGACGTCCGGCTGCGCGAGGATGGCAGAGAGCTCTTGGTGCAAGGTGCCGATGATTGCAGGGGGCGTCCCGGCGGGGGCCATGAAGCCATTCCAGTCAAACATCTCGTAGCCCTTGACTGTCTCGGCCACGACCGGCGTGTCAGGGAATTCGGCCACGCGCTCACCGCTGGTCAAGGCAAGCGCGCGCAGCTTGCCGGCCTTGACCAGGGGCCAGGCCGGCGGCTGGCCGCCGAAGGTGAGCGTGACATTGCCGCTGGCCACGCCGGTCAGGGCATCGGGGGCGCTCTTGAACGGCACGTGCGTGAGCGAGATGCCGGCAACGGTCTTGAAGTATTCCCCCGCCATATGGGAGGCGGTGCCATTGCCGGCGGACGAGAACGTCAGCTTGCCCGGATCCGCCTTGGCGGCCGCAATGACGTCGCCGATGGACTTGTATGGCGAATCGCTGGAGACGACCACCAGCAGCGGCGTGCGGGCCGACAGCATGATGGGGGCGAAGTCCCGGGCCGGGTCGTAGGGCAGCTTGCTGTAGACGCTGGGATTGATCGTTAGCGTACCGACATGCCCTACCGTGAGGGTATAGCCATCGGGCTGGGCGCGGGCCGCGGCACCCAGGCCGATCGAGCCGCCGGCGCCGGGGCGGTTTTCGACCACGAAGGGCTGTCCCAGTCGTTCGCCCAGATGTTGTGCCAGCAGGCGGGTAATCGTGTCGGGCGAAGAGCCTGCGCTGTGGGGCAGCAGGATGCGGACCGGACGGGAGGGGTAGGCCTGCGCGAGTGCGCTTTGCGGGAGGGCGGCGAGGGCGGCGGCCGTGAGGCCTGCGCCGAGCAGGGCTCGGAAAGGGGGCGGCATGGGGGTCTCCTCTGGTAATGGCGGCAATACCTGCAGGTTTGTAAGACAAACTCTGTTTTTTTTCGCCGAATATGCCATATTGACCACTCTACCATCAATATTGTAAGACAAAGAGTAATCGCCCCAGCATGGCACGGTAAGCCGCGGCGTCGCTACAATGAAATCCCCATCGTCGTTGAAGATCCATGGACTCCAAAATCGTAGCGTTGAGCGAAACCCGCCGGTCTGCCGGCGCGGCCGGCCAGCAATTGATCGATCGCTTGCGCGATGCCATTACCGAGGGCGTCTATCTGCCGGGGGACAAGTTGACCGAGCGGGAGTTGTGCGAACGTTTCGGCGCCAGCCGCCCCTCGATGCGGGAAGCGATTCGTCAGCTCGACGGCGAAGGGCTGCTGGAGGTCTTGCCTCATCGCGGACCGGTGGTGCGTGCCGTCGACGAAGCTCAGTTCCTCGAGTTGCACGACGTGCGGGTCGCCTTGCAGAAGTTGGCGGCCGCATGTTTCGCGCTGCGCGGCACCGCCGAGCAGATGGACGCTTTCGCCGCGCGCATCGATGAGTTCGAACAGGCGCTCGCATCGCGCGAAGTGACGCGCATACGGGCGGCCAAGCATCAGTTGTTCGAAGCTTTCGTCGCCGGTGCGCACAACGAGCCGCTGGCCGCGTTCATCCGCAAGATCAACGCACGCCTTGGTTTTCTATGGGCATCGTCGATGAACCACCCCAATCGGCCCGCCGAGAGCGTGGACGAATTCCATCGGCTGCTCGAGGCGATCCGGCAACGGGATCCGGAGGCCGCGCAGGCCGTCATCGTGCTGCAGAATCTGCGCGCGCGGGCCGTCGGTCTGCACGCGCTGCAGCTGTTCAAGCAGCGGCGCCGCATCTCGTCGTGAGCAAAGGCCCGCGGCCCCGGCCGGTCTAGCTGCCGCGGCGCAGCGGCGTCAACAGCGGCGACAGGCCGTTATGGTCGATCTCGTGCATCAATGCGAGCAGGCGGCCGATTTCCCCCGGGGGGAAGCCTTTGCGCGCGAACCAGGCAAGATAAGGGCCGGGCAAGTCGGCAATCAGCCGTCCCTGGTATTTGCCATAGGGCATCACCACGGTTACCAGGCGTTGCAGATCTTCGGGGTTCATGGGCAGAAGGCGCGTGGCAGCATAGCGGCGAAGGAGAGTCCATGATGCGGCTGTTGAACTGGAACATCCAATGGGGCCGAGGCGTCGACGGCCGGGTGGATCTGGCGCGCATTGTGCACGAAGCGCAAGCGCTTGGCGATTTCGACCTGATTTGCCTGCAGGAGGTCAGCCGCGGTTTTCATCCCACGCACGCGAGCGCCGGCTTGCGGGGAGGACCCAGTGCCGACCAGTTTGCCGAACTGGCGAACTTGCTGCCCGGCTATACCGTGTTCGATGCGGTGGCGACGGACCTGGCTCCCTTGGCGCCAGGGCTGCCGCGCCGCCAATTCGGCAACGCCATTGCCTGCCGCCTGCCCGTGGTTCGGGCGCTGCGTCATTCGCTTCCGTGGCCCCCCGATCCGGCGCAACCCTCCATGCAGCGCATGGCGCTCGAACTGGACGTGCACACCGGCTTTGGCCCCTTGCGGGTCGTCACCACACACCTGGAGTTCTATTCGGAGACGCAGCGCATGGCGCAGGTAGAAGCCTTGCGTGCGCTGCACGCCCAGGCGGTTGCGCATGCCCGGCAACCCGTGCGGGGGGAAGGCGGCGATAGTCCTTTTGCCGATACCGGCCGGCCCGTGAGTGCCCTGGTGTGCGGCGATTTCAATAGCGCGGCCGGAACCCAGGCCTATCGCCGCATGCTCGAGCCGGAGAAAGGCGTGCCGTCTTTCCGGGACGCGTGGCTGTGCGCGCATCCTGGCCAGCCGCATGCCCCGACCGTGGGCCTATACGACCATGAGCAATGGCCGGACGGGCCTTTCGCCTGCGATTTTGTCTTCGTGACCGACGACCTGGCCGGCCGTATACACCGGTGCGACGTCGATGGCCGTAGCACCGCTTCCGACCACCAGCCGGTAGCGCTCGAGCTCGGATAACGGGCTGGAGGCGTTGCGAGTGGGATGGGCAGATATTTGACATATAAAGATTTCCGGTACCAAACTAGCGTCTTCCTATAGACGGGAGGACGCCATGGGCGTGCGAAGGAGCGGGGCGTGGGTGCGGGCGATGGGCGCGGTCGGCGCCGCGGTGCTGCTGGCAGGCTGTGCGGCGCGCGGCCCGGCAGGGCCGGAGCCGTTGCAAGGAGGCGTCGCGGACGCCGTGTTCGTGAATGGCAAGGTCGTGACCGTCGATGGCAAGTCGTCCATCGCGCAGGCGTTTGCCGTGCGGGGCGGGAAATTCGTCGACGTAGGCACCAGCCAGCGCATCATGGCTTATGCCGGGCCGGCCACGCAGGTGGTGGATCTGCAGGGCAGAACCGTTATTCCCGGACTGGCCGATTCGCATCTGCATGCCGTGGGCGGCGGGCCGGGCATCGATCTGTCCGCCACCCGTTCGCTGGCCGACTTGTTCGCCAAGGTAAGGGAAGCTGCCAAGAACGCCAGCCCTGGGCAGGTACTGGTGTCCAATAGCGATTGGCACGAAGCGCAACTCAAGGAGCAACGCCTGCCGACCGCCGCCGAATTGGAGGCTGCCGCTCCCGGCGTGCCGGTAATCCTGGTGCGCGGCGGACACAGCTACTTCCTGAACGAGACGGCCCTGGCCAAGTACGGCATTACGCCCGCGACGCCGGTACCCGCGGGCGGCTCGATTCCGCGCGATGCCGCGGGGCGCCTGACTGGTGAACTGACCGACGCGGCCAAGCGCCTGGCGCCGCTGCCGCCCCGTCCGCCCATGACCCAGGCGGTATTGGAAGCCCAACAGCGGAAGCTGAACGAGTATGGCCTGACCAGCATCCGCATACCGGGCACGACGGTGGAAGCCTATCGCCAATTCCAGCAACTGCGGGACAGCGGCAAGGCCACGGTGCGCTACAGCATCCTGTTTCGTCCCAAGGACCTGGCGGATTTCCGTTCGAGCATCGTCCAGGCCGGCATCGAGCAGGGCGAGGGCGATGAGTGGGTGAAGGTCTGGGGCATCAAGATCAGCGTCGACGGCGGCTTTGAAGGCGGCTACATGACGCGTCCGTACGAAGGCGAGATCGGCAAGGGGGGCACCTACTACGGCCTGCAGCTTATTCCCCAGGCGACCTTCGACGAATACGTGGCGGGCATCAATCAGGCTGGCTGGCGTACGGCGGTCCATGCCGTCGGCGATGCTGCGGTGGACCAGGTCCTGGCCGGTTTCGAGCGCGCTCATGCCGAACGCAACATCACGGGCCGCGGCTGGACGATCGAACACGCTTTCATCACCCGGCCCGACCAGTATCCCCGCATCCGGGCTCTCAACCTGAGAATGTCGGTCCAGGACCATCTGTACTTGGCCGCGCCCGTCCTCAAGCGGTATTGGGGCATGGACCGGGCCTCGCAGGTGACGCCGCTCAAGGCCTATCTGGACCAGGGGTTCATGGTGGCCGGCGGCACGGACTCGCCCGTCATTCCTGTCAATCCCTTCTGGGCCATGTACCACTTCCTGACCCGGGATACGATCTCGGACGGCATTTATGGCGCCGACCAGGCGGTGTCTTCGCGCGATGCCGTGTTGCGTCTCATGACCATCAACAACGCCCGCCTGACGGACGAGGAAGCCATCAAGGGATCGATCGAGCCCGGCAAGCTGGCCGATTTCGTTGTCTTGTCGGCCGACTACCTGACCATCCCGGCCGCCGAGGTGCAGCACCTCAAGGCCTTGGCCACCTATGTGGGAGGCCGGCAGGTCTATCGGGCTTCGGCATTCTGACGCGGCTGCTGCGAGGGCGCTGCCTCAGGGCTTGAGCACGACCTTGATGCAGCCGTCCTCTTTGTCGCGGAAGATTTCGTACATGTCGGGCCCGTCCTCCAGCGCTTCGCTATGCGTGATGACGAAGGACGGGTCGATCTGGCCTTCCGCAATGCGGCCGAGCAGCTCGTCGCTCCAGCGCTGGACGTGGGTCTGGCCCATGCGCCAGGTCAAGCCCTTGTTCATCGACGCGCCGAACGGCAGCTTGTCGATCAGGCCGCCGTATACGCCCGGTATCGACAGCGTGCCGGCCGGGCGGCAGACATAGATCATTTCGCGCAGCACGTGCGGCCGGTCGCTTTCCAGCATGACCGCCTGCTTGGCCCGGTCGTACATGGCATCGAGCGAACGCGCCGCGTGCGACTCCAGGCCTACCGCGTCAATGCACTTTTCCGGCCCTTTGCCGCTCGTGAGCTCGCGCAGCCGCTCGACGACGCTTTCCTGCTCGAAGTCTATCGTTATCGCGCCGGTCGCGGCTGCCATGGCCAGGCGTTCGGACACCCGGTCGATGACGACCACTTGCCTGGCCCCCAGCAGCTGGGCGCTGCGGACCGCCATCTGGCCCACCGGCCCCGCGCCCCAGATTGCCACGGTATCCGTGGGCTGGATGTTGCATTGCACCGCGGCTTGCCAGCCGGTAGGCAGGATGTCGCCCAGGAATAGCACCTGTTCGTCTGTCAGGCCCTGGGGAACCTTGATGTGCGTGGTGTCGGCATGGGGCACGCGCACGTACTCCGCCTGGCCGCCGGCATAGCCCCCGGTCAAGTGGGTATAGCCGAAGAGCCCCGCAGTCGAATGGCCGAAGGCCTTTTCCGCAAGGTCCTTGTTGCGGTTGGTACGCTCGCATACGGAGTAGTTGCCGCGCTGGCATTGTTCGCAGCCGCCGCAGGCAATGGTGAACGGGACAACGACCCGGTCGCCCACCTTGAGGTTGCGCGTGGCCGGCCCGACTTCGACCACTTCCCCCATGAACTCGTGGCCCATGATGTCGCCGGACTTCATTCCCGGCATGAAACCGTCGTAGAGATGAAGGTCGGAACCGCAAATGGCGCATGCGGAGACCTTCACGATGGCATCGCCCGGTTGTTCGATGCGCGGGTCCGGAACGGTGTCGTACCGGATGTCCTTCTTGCCATGCCAGCACAGCGCTTTCATGCCGTTCTCCTTCTCCGGGATACGCGCCGGGATGCGCGAGCCGCCACCTTCAGCAAGCGCCGTGCCGCTGATGCGGCGCGTCGTAGGGCTGCGGCGGCGGGCGGCCTGGCGGGCCGCCGCCGCCCCTTGACACGCCGGAATTTCGTTCTTGCTCAAGCAAGACTTTGGCCGCGCCCGTTCTAGACGCCCCCCATTGACGCTCGCCGGGACATCCTCCATACTCGTTTAAACATCCGTTTAAAACGATCGTTTAGGAGGGTGGTCCATGAAGAAAGTGACGCGCGATGATCTCAGGCAGGCGGCGGAGCGGTTCAAGAATTGGGGCAAGTGGGGGGCTGACGACGAAATCGGGACGCTGAACTACACCCGCCCCGAGGACATCGTCCGGGCAGCGGGGCTCGTCCGGCAGGGCAAGGTCATCTCGATGGCGCTCAACTTCGACCAATACGGGCCCCAGGGGGCCAAGAGCAAGTACCCCGCCATGGGACGCATCAATCCCCTGCATCTCATGCTGCGTACCGGAACGGACGCTTATTCCGGCGTGCTCGATTCCCGCGGCATACGGGCCGCCGATGATCTGGTCGTGATGCCGCTGCAATGCGGCACGCAATGGGACGGCCTGGGCCACGTGTTCTACGAGAACTGGATGTGGAACGGCTATGACTGCCGGGAAGTGACATCCGCGGGCGCGCAGAAGGCAGGCATCGAAAAGACGAAGAACAGGATGGTGGGGCGCGGCGTGTTGTTGGATGTGGCGCGCGCCAAGGGGGTGGAACAACTCGAGGACGGGTACGCCATTACCAGCGATGACCTTGAAGAGACGGCCCGCAAGCAAGGCGTGCGAATCGGTCGGGGCGATTTCGTCATCGTCCGGACAGGGCAGATGGAGGGCAAGTTGAGGCAGGGCAGTTGGGACGGCTACCCGGGCGGCGATGCGCCGGGCTTTTCGTTCCAGACCCTGGAGTGGGTGCACGGCTCGGAGATTGCCGCGCTGGCGAGCGACACCTGGGGATGCGAGGTGCGTCCCAACGAGTCCGAGCCCGGTATCAACCAGCCCTGGCACTGGATCACGATTCCCATCATCGGCCTGACCATGGGCGAGATTTTCTACGTCGCCGACTTGGCGGCCGATTGCGCCGCCGACGGCCAATACGAGTTCCTGTTCGTGGCACCGGCGCTTCCCATTACCGGTGCCGTCGGATCTCCGACCAATCCGTTGGCAATCAAGTAACCCGCAAGGAGGCGATCTTGGCTAAGACTACCGGGGCGCAGGTCATTGCCGACATGTTCAAGGGATATGGCGTGACCCATGTATTCATGGTGCCCGCCGTATTGCGGCGAACCTTCGCCGAACTCGAGTTTCGTACCGATATTGCCCGTATCCATACGCACGGCGAAAAGTCCGCGGCATATATGGCCGACGGGTATGCGCGCGCGTCGGGCAAGCCCGGCATCTGCATGGCGCAGGTCGTCGGGGCGCTGAATCTGGCCGCGGGTTTGCGCGACGCCTGGCTCGCGCAGTCCCCCGTCATCGCGATGACGGGAGGGAGGGACCCGCGCACCAAGTTCCGCAAGCTTTACCAGGAAGTCGACGATGTTCCCGCGTTCGAACCCGTGACCAAATGGAACGCCACGGTCGATGCCCCCGAACGTATTCCCGACATGGTGCGCCAGGCTTTCCGCGCCGCCGTCACCGGTGCGCCGGGTCCGGTACATCTGCAGTTCCGCGGTAACGAGGGGCAGATCGACGCGGAGGAGGCGGAGATGGAGGCCGAGATCGACGAGCGTTGTGCTCGCGTGCCGCCGTTTCGTCCCGAACCCGAGCCGGAGCAGGTCGACCGGGTGCTGGCCTTGCTGCGGGAGGCCGCGCGGCCGATATTCGTTGTCGGGGGCGGCGTGCGCAACTCTCGCGCCCAGGCGGAGCTGCGCGCGCTGGCCGAGCAGTTGCAGATTCCGGTGGCCACATCGTTGAACGCCAAGGATGCGATCCCGGCCAACCATCCCCTCAGCGTCGGAGTGGTCGGATCGTATTCGCGGGAGAGCGCCAATCTCACGGTCAAGCGGGCCGATCTCGTGTGCTTCGTCGGTACCGAGGCGGGGGGGATGACGACCCATATCTGGCAGGTTCCGGCGCCCGGCATTGCGGCAATCCAGATCGATATCAATCCGGAAACCATCGGCCGCAACTATCCGCTGCAGGCGTCGTTGTGCGCCGATGCCCGCGCGGCGCTGACCAGGCTCATGGAGCGTGCAGGCACGCAGCCGCCGGTGAACCGGCGGGCGTGGCTGGACGAAGTCGCGGGACTCAAACACCGTTGGTACGACAAGTACCTGCCGGCGCTGACTTCCGACGCCATTCCCATCCGTCCCGAGCGAATCTGCCACGAGCTGTCGCTGCATACGCCGGACGATGCCATGGTCGTGGTCGATACCGGCCATGCGGGCATGTGGATGGGCGGCATGTTCGACCTGCGATCGGCCAGCCAAAGCTACATCCGCAGCGCCGGGCATCTGGGATGGGCGTTCCCGGCCGGCCTCGGCGCCAAATGCGCCCAGCCGGAGCGCCCGGTGATCGTCTTCACGGGCGATGCCGGCTTCTGGTACCACATCGCAGAATTGGAGACAGCGGTTCGCTGGAAGATCAATACAGTCGTCGTGGTCAACAACAACGGTGGCGGCAACCAGTCCAAGCGCGGGTTCGACCGCGTCTACGGCGGCCAGCAGACCGAAAAAGGGCGCGAGCTGTGGACCTACACCCAGGTCGACTTTGCCGAGATCGCGCGCTCGATCGGCGCGGTCGGCATTCGTGTGACGCAGCCCGCACAGTTTGCCGGGGCGCTCGAGCAGGCGCTGGCAGCAGGGCGGCCGGCAGTGATCGATGTGGTCACCGACATCGAGGTTCTGGCGCCCCCGCCGGTGGCGTAAGGCGAATGAGGGAGGTGTTGTTCCCTACACCGTCAACCGGCGACAGGAGGAGGTTTACCCGATTGGAGCGCCGCCCGCCGTAGCCAGGTCTGGCCGAGCGGGCTTCCTCGGGCGTGTAGCGGTATCCACTACGACAAGGAGGAGACGATGCATCGCATGATAAGGCGTTTGATCTTGGGTTCGGCGAGTTGTGTCACCGCTATGGGCGTCTGGGCCGCGACCCCTGACTATCCGAACAAGCCGATCAAGTTGATTGTGGCCTTTCCGACCGGTGGCCCGGCCGACGTGACCGCCCGCATCATCTCCCAGCGGGTGAGCGAGCATCTGGGCCAGGCCGTGGTAATCGAAAACCGCGGTGGCGCGGGAGGAAACATCGGCGCACAGGCGGTGGCGAAGGCGGACCCGGACGGCTATACCTATCTGGTCACCACGACGTCCTTCGCGGTGAATCCGGCACTGTTCGGCAAAGAGGCGGGCTATGACGCGGTGAAAGACTTCGTACCGGTGTCGATCATCGCCACGCAGCCCAATGCCATCGCCGTCCACAAGAGCCTCGGCATCCAGACCTTGGCGCAGTTGCGGGAGCGCGCGGGCAAAGGCAAGTTGTCCTTCGCCAGCCCCGGCGCCGGTACGACGCCTCATCTTACCGGCGAGAATCTGTTCAAGATCAAGTGGAAGGCCGACCTGACCCATGTTCCGTATCGAGGCGCCGGTCCCGCTGCTGCGGCCTTGGCCGCGGGCGAGCCGGCGGTGGGTTCGCTCGCCGTGGCGGGCATTCTTCCGTTCGTCAAGAGTGGGCGGGTCGTGCCGCTTGCGGTTTCGAGCAAGGAGCGCATCCCCACGCTGCCGGACGTGCCGACCCTTGCCGAGCTGGGGTATCCGGACATCCTCGATTACACCTGGACCGCCGTCCTTGCGCCGGCGGGAACGCCGAAGACTCGGATCGAGCGATTCGGCCGCGCCATCGATCAGAGTCTCCAGGATCCCGAGGTCAAGAACAGCCTGGCGGTGCAGGCCTTGATCCCCGTGGGTGGAACGCCGGACGAGTTCGGTACCTATCTGAAGGGTGAACTCAAACGGTGGGCGGCGATCGTCCGCGAGACCGGCGCCAAGCTGGAGCAGTAAGGCCGCGGCGGCGTCAGAAACCGTGCTCGCAGAAATCCAGGATTTCGGCCAGCGCCTGGGAAAGGTCGGTTCCCTTGCACTGCCCGCGGGAAATGATCTCGATGCGCCCCGTGTTCGAGGCCACGTAGATATAGATCCCCATGACAAAGGTCAGGCGCCAGTAGATCGACTCCGGAGGGCGGTCGGGAAAGCAGGCGCGCAAGGCATCGACGAACTTGAAGGTGGTTTCGTCGTAATAGTGCGCGCGCAGGGTTTGCTCCAGTTCCTTGGGTTCGTGGTGCAAGCGCGCCTGCAGTTTCACGAACGCCCGGCCGCCCGGTCCATCGTCGTTCGCCATGCGCAGCGGCGGGTAGACGAAGGCGTAGATGATGTCGCGCAGTTCCACCTTGCCCTGTTCGGCGCCGCGGCGCATGGCCTGTGCCAGCAGCTCCTGGCGTTCCTGCATCAGTACGCGGCAGCGCCGTTCGAACACCGCCATGAACAGGCCCTGCTTGGTCTTGAAGTGATAGTTGATGAGCGCCTGGTTGACTCCCGCCGACTGGGCGATCTGGCGAACCGAGGCGGCGGTGAAGCCGTGCTCGGCAAAAAGAAGTTCAGCCACATCGAGGAGCCGCGTCACGACCTGCGGCGTGACGTGGGGGGCGAGCTTGGAGTTGTCCACGTGAAGTTTTATCAGGCCTGAGAAGGAAGCACTATGAACCACAAGACCATTATTACCTGCGCGGTCACCGGTAACCTGACCAAGCCGGAACAGACGCCGTACCTGCCGATCAGTCCGCAGCAGATCGCTCAGGCATGCATCGAAGCCGGGCGCGCGGGCGCTGCCGTTGCCCACATACACGTGCGGGATCCGCAGACGGGCAGGCCCTCGATGGACGTCGAATTATATCGTGAGGTGATTGCGCGAATCCGCCAGCAGGACGGGGACTTGATCATCAATCTCACCACGGGTCCGGGAGGACGCTTTGTCCCGAGCGACGACGATCCCAAGGTGGCGGCGCCCGGCAGCACGCTGTGCCACCCGCTGCAGCGCGTGGAGCACGTGGCCCGGCTCAGGCCGGACATTTGCTCGCTGGACCTGAACACGATGAATTCGGGCCCCGACGTGGTCATCAATACGCCGCGCAACGTCCGGCTGATGGCGCAGGTCATCCGCGAGGCAGGGGTCAAGCCTGAACTGGAAATTTTCGATACGGGCGACCTGAACCTGGCCATCGACCTGATCAAGGACGGTACGCTGGACGGCCCCGGCCTCTACACCTTCGTCATGGGGGTCAAGTATGGATTGAACACCGACCCCGCCACGCTGCATTACATGCGCGGGCAATTGCCGCCGGGCGCAGCCTGGGCCGCCTTCGGCATCGGCCGCGCGGAGTTTCCCATCGTTGCGCAGTCGTGGCTGCTGGGAGGGCACGTGCGCGTCGGGCTGGAGGACAACATCTACCTGTCCAAGGGCGTGCTGGCCAAGAGCAATGCCGACCTCGTCGCCAAGGCGCGGCGCATCGTCGAAGACCTGGGAGGCGAAGTGGCGAGCGCCGCCGAGGCGCGGCAGATGCTGGGACTGCGGTCCCAGCCGAGCGCGTGAACGACTACGGGAGCTGCCCATGGACCATTCATTGCGATTCGCATCGCCGCAGACCTCGCGCCCCATGGCCTTCAACATGCGCTTGCTCGCTCAGCACGAGCTGGGCGGATATGGCGGCCTGGGAGAAGGCATGGCACTGCAACAGGCGCCGGACGGCCGGAGGATTCTCTGGCTCGCCCACGAATCGGCGCCGAAGAATTTCACGGGCGTGGACGTCACCGACCCGCGTCGTCCCGAAGTCGTTGTGCAGACCGAACTGCCTCATGCCCGGGTGCGGTCCAATTCCCTGGACGTCAGCGGCCATCTCATGGCGGTGGCCTACCAGGTCAATGCCGTCGGCCTCAAGCCCGCCGGTTTCGACCTGTACGACATCAGCAGGCCCGAGGCCCCACGGCTCATCAGCCATTTCGATGCGTCGGGGCCGCGTTCGCGCGGGGTGCATGCCCTGTGGTTCGTCGACGGCGAGTTCGTCCACATGGCCAGCGGCGCGGACGACTTTGTGCCGCACGATCCGCGAGACGACCAATGCTATCGGATCATCGACGTGAGAAACCCCTTCCGGCCCGTGGAGGCAGGACGCTGGTGGATGCCCGGCGTGCGGGTGGGGGACGAGGCGCCGCCGCCCGACCGGCTGCCTGCGCCGTTCGACGCCGGCATGCGCGCCCACAACACCAATGTCTACCCGCAGCGGCCGGACCGGGCCTACGTGGCGTACCTGGATGGCGGGAGCTTCATCCTCGATATTTCTGACAAGTCTCGACCCAAGGTCGTCGCGCATTGGCGCAATTCGCCGCCCGCGCACGGGTTCACCCATACCGTGCTGCCGCTGTTCGAGCGGGGCCTGATGGTCGTCAGCGACGAGTCCATCAAAGACGGCGCGGCCGATTGGCCCAAGCTGGTCTGGATTCTGGATATGCACTACGAACAGCGTCCGTTGCCGCTCTCCACGCTGCCGTTGCCCGACCCGCAAGTGTTCAGCCGTCGGGGAGGCCGCTATGGTTCGCACAACCTGCACGAGAACCTGCCCGGCCCGACCTCCTGGCGCTCGGAAGAAATCGTGGTCGGCACCTTCTTCAATGGCGGCGTCCGCGCCTTCGATATCCGCAACCCCTACCAGCCGCGCGAAATCGCTTACTTCGTGCCGTCCAGCCCCCCGTTGTCGCCCGCCGGCGCCATACAGCTCAATGACGTCTACGTCGACGAGCGGCAGCTGGTCTATACGGTGGATCGATTCTCCGGCGGCCTTTACATCCTGGAAATGACGCCATGAGCCAGCGCTGACACGTAGTCCCATCATGTACGAGGAGGAGATATCAAGATGAAGCGTATCGTCGCGCGTTCCGTATCGCTGGCCGCGGCCGTGGCGGCTGCCGCCGCGGCTGGCGCCGAGACTTTCCCTTCCCGGCCGATCAAGGTGGTCGTGCCGTTTACCGCGGGCGGCAATGCCGATACCGTGGCGCGTATTCTTACCCAGGAGCTGTCACGCCAGCTCGGACAAGGCATCGTGATCGACAACCGTGGCGGCGCGAACGGGATCATTGGCAGCGATATCGTGGCCAAGGCGCCGCCCGATGGCTACACGCTGCTTTTCACGACCGGATCGCACGCCATCAATCCTATCGTGTCGGACAAGTTGCCCTACGATACCGTCAAGGACTTCGCGCCGGTGGCGCTGGTCGGCGTCACCGGCAGCCATGTGCTCGTCGTTCCGCCGTCCAGCCCTTTCAAGACCCTGCAGCAGCTGGTCGAGGCCGGCCGCAAACCCGACTCCAAGCTGAGCTTTGGTTCGGCCGGGGTGGGCAATACCATGCATCTGGTAGGCGAGTACTTCAAGATGCTCACTGGTACGCACTTGCTGCATGTGCCTTACCGAGGGTCAGCCCCCGCGGTGAATGCATTGATGGCGGGGGAAGTGCAACTGGTCTTCCTCAATCCCGTCGGCGCCGTCGAGCAGGTCAAGCAGGGCAACCTGCGGGCGCTCGCGGTGTCGGGCGACGGCAGGCTGGCCCAGCTGCCGGATGTGCCCACGATGGCGGAGGCGGGGTTGCCGCAGTTCGACCTGAACGGGGGCTGGCAGGGCTTGTTCGCACCGGGCGGAACGCCGCTCCAGGTGATCGCCACCCTCAACGAGAAGGTCAACCAGGCCTTGAAGACTCCTGCCGTCAGCGAGCGGTTGCAAGCCATCGGGATGCAGCCGGCGGGGGGGCCGCCCCAGGCGCTGGCGGACTATGTCCGGCAGGACATGAAGAAGTTTTCCGAAATCGCCAAGGCTGCGGACATCCGGCCGCGGTGAGCCGGCCCAGGGGCGCTTCTGCCCGTATGGCGGCGAATGTCAATGCAGCGACGACAGGAATTGCCGCAGTTCGGGGGTCTGGGGGTCCCCGAACAGTTGTTCCGGGGGACCTATTTCGTGTACCCGGCCCTGGTGCATGAAAACGACACGGTCGCTGACCTTGCGGGCAAAGTTCATCTCGTGCGTCACCATCACCAGCGTCATGCCGTCGTTGGCCAGGCTTTCGACCACGCGCAATACCTCGCCTACCAGTTCCGGGTCCAGGGCCGAGGTGATTTCATCGCACAGCAGCACCGTGGGTTCCATGGCCAGCGCCCGCGCAATGGCCACCCGCTGCTGCTGGCCGCCCGACAATTGATCGGGGTAGCTTTCGAACTTGTCCCCCAAGCCTACGCGCTCGAGCAGCCTGCGCGCCTTGTCGGCGGCCGCTGCCTTGGGCAGCGACTTGACCAGCGTGGGGGCGAGCATCACGTTCGCCCCCGCAGTCAGATGAGGAAACAGGTTGAAGCTCTGGAAGATCATGCCCACGTGCTGCCGCAGGGCGCGCATGGCCCGGGGATCGCCGTGGCGCAGCGGTTGGTCTTCCACGCGCAGCGTACCGGATTGGAAGGTCTCCAACCCATTTATGCAGCGCAGGAGCGTGCTCTTGCCCGACCCGCTCTTGCCGATGACGGCCACGACTTCGCGCCGTCCGATCGCCAGGTCTATGCCTTTGAGCACTTCGTTGTCGCCGTAGCTTTTGCGCAGATCGCGAATGTCCACCAGCGCATAGGGTTCGCTTGCGGCGGGATTAGCGGTTTGCATGATCGAGTTTCCTTTCGAGCTTGCGGCTCCATGCCGAGATGGGATAGCACAGGGCGAAGTACAAGAGGCCGACGCAGCTGAAGACCAGGAAGGGCTTGAAGGTGGCGTTGGCAATCATGGAACCGGCCTTGGTTAGTTCCACGAAGCCGATCACCGAGGCCAGCGCGGTGCCTTTGACCACTTGCACCAGGAAGCCCACCGTGGGCGCGACCGCGATGCGCGCGGCCTGAGGCAGGATGACGTGGCGTAGCTGCTCGCGCAGGTTCAGGGCCAGGCTTGCCGATGCTTCCCATTGGCCAAGTGGAATGGCCTGCACGCAGCCGCGCCAGATCTCAGTCAGATAGGCACTGGTATAGAGGGTGAGGGCCAGGGTGGCGGCGAACCATGCGGACGTTTCCACTCCGAACAGAGCGATGCCGAAGTAGGCCAGGAAGAGCTGCATGAGCAGCGGAGTTCCCTGGAAGAGCTGGACGTAGGCTCCGATCGCGGTCTCTGCACCGGGCAGGCGCGCCAGCCGCGCGAAGAGCAACGCCAGGCCGAGCAGGCCGCCACCGAAGAAAGCAACCGCCGACAATGCCACCGTCCAGCGCAAGGCCAGGAGCAGGTTGCGCAGGATGTCCCAGAACGAGAAATCGACCATAGGCGCTCCTAGCGGCCGAACAGCAGGCGAGGGCCCGCCCAGTTCAGCAGCCGCCGCAGCGCAATGGCGAGCACCAGGTACAGTGCGGTGGCTACGATGAAGGCTTCGAATGCGCGGAAGTTGCGGCTCTGGATCAGGTTGGCCGCCAGCGACAGTTCTTCCGTGGAGATCTGCCCGCATACCGCGGAGCCCAGCATGACGATGATGATCTGGCTGACCAGGGCCGGCCAGACCCGGGAGAGCGCCGGCGGCACGATGACGCGGGTAAATATCTGCCAGCGGTTCAGGGCCAGGCTCTGGGCCGCTTCGATCTGTCCGCGTGGCGTGGCTTCGATGCCGGCGCGCACGATTTCGGTCGCATACGCGCCGAGGTTCAGGATCATCGCAAGCAAGCTGGCGACGATCGGGGTCATTTTCAGGCCCAGCGCCGGCAGCCCGAAGAAAATGAAGAACAATTGGACGATGAACGGCGTGTTGCGGATCAGTTCCACATAGGCGCCGGACACGGCCGACAGCCACGCCGGGCCCTGCGAGCGGGCCCAGGCGCAGGCAACGCCTACGACGCAACCCGCCACGGTCGAGACGGCGGTAAGCATCACGGTCATGAGCAGCCCGGCCGCGAGCAGCCGCCATTCGGCCAGGACCGGCAGAAAGTCGAGTTCTACGCTCAAGGGGACGTCCTAACGAGAGCCTCGCCGTTGGCCGGCGGGGCAGGGAAGAAGGCTTATTCGGGCAGCTCGCCCGCCGGGCGCTGCAGCCATTTCTGCGACAGCTTCTCCAGCGTGCCGTCCTGCTTGGCGGCCGCGATGATCTGGTTGACCCGCGTGCGCAGGCCATCCTCGCCCTTGGCGACCGCCATGAAGTTGGGCGAATCCTTGATCAGCAGCTTGTACTCCGTGTCGAGCTGCGGATTCTTCATCATGATGGTGCCCGCCACCGCGGCGCCGACGGCGATGAGCTGGGTCTGGCGCGCCACGTAGGCGGATACGGTGACGTTGTTGTCCTCGAAGCGGCGGATCTCGACTCCAGGCGGAGCGAGCTTGCTCAACTCCTGGTCTTCCATGGCGCCGCGTGTCACTGCCACGGTCTTGCCGACCAGGTCGGCCGGGGTTTTGACGGCGATGTTCTTGGGTCCGAACACTGCCTGGAAAAAGGGCGAGTAGGCGGAAGTGAAGTCGATCACTTTTTCGCGCTCGGGATTCTTTCCTAGCGTCGAAATTACCAGGTCGGCTTTGCGGGTCTGCAGATAGGGAATGCGGTTGGCGCTGGTAACGGGGATCAGTTCGGCCTTGACGCCGAGCCGGGATGCCACCAGGTTCGCCATGTCGATATCCAGGCCTTGCGGCTTGAGGTCGGGTCCGACAAAACCGTAGGGCGGGTAGTCGGTGGGAATGGCGATCTGTATGGTCTTGCGGGCCTGGATGCGGTCCAGCGCGGATTGTGCCTGGGCGGGAGCGTGGGCCAGCAGCAGGGCCGCGGCCAGGGCGGGAAACAAGGTGGAGGGCTTCATGGCGATTGTCGGAATGGATACGACTTCGCCGCAAGCGATTTCCGTACCAGGCCGGTACCTCGGCCCAAGCCGGCGCAGTGGCCGGAGCAGGTGCGACGCAGCTCGTGTGAGGTTCCCCAGAGGCCGCTGGCCGACGTTGTGTGCACTTCTTTGGTGCATCAGGTGGTGCGGCGCCTCGTCGGCCTACAGGCGCTTGATGAACACCTGACTGTTACGGCTGCGGTTGTAGTGCGCCTGCTTGTCCTTGGGCAGGTCTGCCACGCTGCCCTGGGCGAAGCCGCGTTTGATGAACCAGTGGGCGGTGCGGGTCGTCAGCACGAAGAGGCGCGTGATGCCCGCGGCGCGCGCACGGCTCTCGATGTGGCGCAGCAGCTTGTCGCCTTCGCCGGAGCCCTGCCACTGCGGATTGACGGTAAGGGCGGCCATTTCGGCCATCTTTTCCTCGGGATAGGTGTAGAGCGCCGCACAGCCGTAGATGACGCCATCGTGTTCGGCCACCGAGAATTTCTCGACGTCGCGCTCGATGCTGCCGCGGCCGCGGCGCACCAGCGTGCCGTCCACTTCCAGCGGTTCGATCAGGTGCAGGATGGCGCCGACGTCGTCGATCGTGGCGGGACGCAGGTCGTCCAGCGTGTCTTCCACCACCATGGTTCCCACGCCGTCGTGAGTGAAGACTTCCAGCAGCACGCCGCCATCGAGATCGTAGGGGACGAGATGGGCGCGGGCCACGCCTTGCTTGACCGCACGCGACGCATGCTTGAGGACGACCGCGGTGCCAGGGTCGAGGTCGCCTTGGGCAAGCAGGGCGTCGGCATCCTCCCGCGCAAGCTCGGCATCGACGTTGCCGTCCTTGTCGCGGATCACCGGCGTGTCGGTCAGGAAGATCAGCTTTTCGGCACGCAGGGCAACCGCTACCGCGGTGGCCAGGTCTTCCATGGACAGGTTGAAGGCCTCGCCGGTGGGGGAGAAGCCCAGCGGCGACAGCAGCACGATGGACCCATGGTCCAGCGCCAACCGCAGCGCCTCGGCGTCCACTTTGCGTACCTGGCCGGTATGGCGGAAATCGACGCCGTCGATGACGCCGACCGGCCGGGCCGTAATGAAATTGCCCGAGACGACCCGGATGTGCGAATGGGACATGGGCGTGTTGGGCAGGCCCTGGCTGAACGCGGCTTCGATATCGAGGCGGATTTCGCCGGCCGCTTCCTTGGCGCATTCGAGCGCCGCGGCGTCGGTGATCTGCAAGCCGCGGTCGAATTGGAACGAAATGCCTTTGAGCCGCAGCTGCTCGTTGACCTGGGGCCGGGAACCATGGACCAGTACCAGCCGTATGCCCAGCGCGCTGAGCAGGGAAAGATCCTGGATCAGCACGTTGAGCGAGCCGGCCTGGACCAGTTCGCCGCCGAAGGCCACCACGAAGATCTTGCCGCGGAACGCGTGTACGTAGGGCGCGACCTCGCGAAACCACTGCACGAACCGGGCGTGCAAATCGGGTGCGGCAGGGTCGGGGGCGGGAGGTTGGGCGGCAGCGTTCATCCCAAAATTATAATGACGGGTTAAACCAAGTTCTTCTCATGGTCGCACAATCCCGCAAGAATGTGCCTTTGGCACGACGGCGCAATCCGGTTCCGTCCATTACCTACCCCGAAGATCTGCCCGTCAGCGGCCGGCGCGAGGAAATCGCGCGCGCCCTTGCCAGGCACCAGGTGATCATCGTAAGTGGCGAAACCGGTTCCGGCAAAACCACGCAATTGCCCAAGATCTGCCTGGAGGCCGGCCGGGGCGCGGCCGGCATGATCGGCCACACCCAGCCACGCCGCCTGGCCGCGACCTCGGTGGCGCGCCGCATTGCCGAGGAACTCGGCACGCCGCTGGGCGAGGTGGTCGGCTACCAGGTGCGCTTCAACGACCGGACGGCGCCCGGTGCGTCGGTCAAGCTGATGACCGACGGCATCCTGCTGGCGGAGTCGCAGCGCGATCCCTGGTTGCGCGCCTACGACACGCTTATCATCGACGAGGCCCACGAGCGCAGCCTGAACATCGATTTCCTGCTGGGGTACCTGCGCCAGCTGCTGCCGCGCCGGCCCGACCTCAAGCTGATCATTACCTCGGCCACGATCGATGCCGAACGCTTTGCGCGCCATTTCTCCACGCCGGGCGAGCCGGAAGTGCCGGTCATCAATGTCTCGGGCCGCCTTTATCCGGTCGAGGTGCGGTACCGGCCGGTCGACACGCGAGGCATGCAGGCCAGTGATGCCGACGAATCGCCGGGGCGCAAGCCGGAGCGCCCGCGGGACAAGGAAAACCTGTCCCGCGACGAAGAGCGCGACCTGATCGATGCCATTGTGGATGCGGTGGACGAGTGTGCCCGCCATGGCCCGGGCGACGTCCTGGTCTTCCTGCCGGGCGAGCGCGAGATCCGCGAGGCGGCCGAGGCCCTGCGCAAGCACCATCCCCCCGGCACCGAAGTGCTGCCGCTGTTCGCGCGCCTTTCGCAGGCCGAGCAGGAGCGGGTGTTTCATCCCAAGGGCAGCGGCCGGCGCGTGGTACTGGCGACCAACGTTGCCGAGACCTCGCTGACGGTACCGGGTATACGGTTCGTGGTCGACACCGGCCTGGTGCGGATGAAGCGGTATTCGTGGCGCAACAAGGTCGAACAGCTGCGTATCGAGCCCGTCAGCCAGGCCTCGGCCAACCAGCGGGCGGGGCGCTGCGGCCGGATCGGACCGGGCGTCTGCATCCGCCTGTACGAAGAAACGGATTACGCGGCGCGGCCGCCTTTCACGGATCCCGAGATCCTGCGTTCGTCGCTGGCCAGCGTCATTTTGCGGATGAAGTCGCTCAAGCTGGCCGACATCGAGCAGTTTCCTTTCGTGGAAGCGCCGCCCGGGCGGGCCATTGCCGACGGCTATCACTTGCTGCAGGAACTGGGCGCGATCGACGAGGACAACGCGCTTACTCCCGTCGGCCGCGAGCTGGCCCGCCTGCCGGTGGATCCGCGTATCGGCCGCATGATCCTGGCTGCGCGAGACCATGCCTGCCTGAGCGAGGTGCTGATCATCGCCGCTGCGCTGTCCGTCCAGGACCCCAGGGACCGGCCGCTCGATGCCCAGGAAGCGGCTGACCAGGCGCATGCCCGGTTCGCCGACGAGCGTTCCGAATTCATGTCGTTCCTGAAACTGTGGAAGTGGTTCAACGAGGCCGTCGAGCACAAGCAGTCGCAGCGCAAGCTGGTGGAGAACCTGCGCCAGAACTTTCTTTCGCCGGTCCGCATGCGTGAATGGCGCGATGTCCACTCGCAGCTGGCGTCCGTCGTGGGCGAGCATGGGTGGCGGCTGAACCAGGCCGAGGCTACCGTCGAGCAGATCCACCTGGCCCTGCTTTCCGGGCTGCTGGGCAATATCGGATACAAGTCCGACGAGGAGGCCCAGTACCTCGGGGCGCGCGGCATACGCTTCTTCATCCACCCCGGGTCGCGCCTGGCCAAGAAGGCCGGGCGCTGGGTGATGGCCGCCGAGCTGGTCGAGACTTCGCGCTTGTTCGCCCGCTGTGTGGCCCGTATCGATCCGACCTGGGTGGAGCGCGTCGGCAGCCATTTACTGCGCAAGAACTGGTCCGATCCGCGCTGGGAAAAGAAAGAAGGACGCGTGGTGGCCAACGAACGCGCCACCTTATATGGATTGACGGTGTATGCCGGCCGCAGGGTGGACTATGGCCGTATCGATGCCGCCCACGCCCGGGAGCTGTTCATCCGCCAGGCGCTGGTGCCAGGCGAACTGGACAGCAAGCTGCCGTTCATCGCGCACAATCGCAAGCTCGTGGCCGATATCGAGAAGCTCGAACATAAATCGCGGCGGCCCGACATCCTGGTCGACGAGGAGCTGATCTATGCCTTCTACGATAGGCAGGTCCCCACGGACGTGAACAGGCTGGTGACCCTGGAGAAGTGGTATCGCGACGCCGGCACGGCGGCGGGCGGCAAGTTGCTCTTCCTGTCGCGCGACGAGCTGATGCGGCACGAAGCGGCCGGCGTGACCACCGAGGTGTTCCCGAAGAAGTTGTCCATGCACGGCATAGACATGGCGCTCGATTATCACTTCGAGCCGGGGTCGCCGCGCGACGGGGTCACGCTATCGGTGCCGCTGTTCGCGCTCAACCAGCTCGATCCTGCCCGCTGCGAATGGCTGGTGCCGGGCATGCTGAAGGAGAAGGTCCATCTGTTGCTCAAGTCGCTGCCCCAGAAGCTGCGCCGGCATTGCGTGCCGCTGCCCGAGTACGCGGCGGGGTTCTACGACCGATGGTTCGATCGGGCGCAGAGCCCCGACCGGAGCTTGGTCGATGCCTTGATTGCCGACGTCAGAGAGCGGACCGGCGCGCAACTGGCACCAACCGACTTCAAACAGGAAACGCTGCCGCCCCACCTGTTCATGAACTTCCGTGTCGTGGACGAACACGGCCGCATGCTCGACATGAACCGCAACCTGGCCCATCTGAAGGCCGAACTGGGACGCGAGGCGCAAGCCACGTTCCAGCAGGTGGCCGCCCGTGACAAGGACGTGGCGCAGGCCCTGGCGCACGAGAACCTGACCGACTGGACGTTCGGGCCCTTGCCGGAGCTGATGGAAATCAAGCGCGGCGGGTTGTCCGTCATCGGCTACCCTGCGCTGGTGGATCGCGGTTCGCATTGCGACCTGGACGTGTTCGACGATCCCGACGAGGCCGCGCGGCATCATCGCGCCGGGCTGCTGCGCCTGTTCCGCCTGCAGTTGAAGGAACAGGTCAAGTTCCTGGAAAAGAACCTCAACGGTTTGACCCAGATGAGCATGTTGTACATGCCATTGGGCGCGCAGGAGGAGTTGCGCGACCAGATCATCGATGCCGCCCTCGCGCAGGCATGCCTGTCGGATCCATGGCCTGCCGACGCCGAAGCGTTCGCCCAGCGGCGTGCGGAGGGCAAGGGCAGGGTAGGGCTGCTGGCTCAGGAAATCGCCCGCCTGGTCGGGACGGTATTGAGCGAATGGGCCGCCGCCCAGCGCAAGCTGCCCCAGGCCCGCCCCCACGCTGCCGCCCACGCCGACATGGAGCAGCAGATGCGGGCGCTCATGGGCAAGTGGTTCGTGCGCGACACGCCGTTTGCGCAGCTCGGCCACTTTCCCCGGTATTTCAAGGCGGCCCAGGCCCGTATCGACAAACTGCGCGCCGACCCGGCCCGAGACGCCCGCCTGCAGGCCGACCTCGCACCGCTGCTCGTCCTCTACCAGCGTGCCCGCGCGGCTCGCAAGGGCGTGTCCGATCCCAAACTGGACGAATTCCGCTGGATGCTGGAAGAGCTTCGTGTCGCACTGTTCGCCCAAGAGCTGCGCACCCCCATGCCGGTTTCGGTCAAGCGCCTGCAAAAGGCCTGGACCGCCATCGGGGGGTAAGGTCCGCGACGCGCTTTGGCGCGTGGGAGGCTAGATCAGTGCCCGGCGCAGCGCGGGCGCTCCCGGGAGATTGGGGGCCGGGCTGTCGGTCTCGAGGGTCATGAGCAGGCGCTCCAGGTGGCCGATATGCGGCAGCATGGGGCCGTAGAACAGCGTTTGCTGGCCATCCTGGACCAGCAGGGTGGGGAAGTCCTCGATGTCTTCGTCATCCAGCAGGTCCGGGTGCTCCTCGACGTCCACCCATAGGAATACGTGGTCGGGAAAGCGGTCGGACAGTTCTTCGAACTTGGGCTGGTATTCGCGGCAGGTGCCGCACCAGGCGGCGCACAGGCAGGCCACCAGCATGATCTTGGGGTCGTCGAGGCGGTGCGCCAGATCGGTGGCGCCGGAGTCGGGAAGATAAACGGCCATGGTGCCTATTGCGGAACGTTTCTGTAGTCATTATGCCTGTGCCTTGCGTCATACTTGCAACTCGTGTCCTCTTGCCGGAGATCCCATGAATGCTTCCCCCGCCGCCACAGGGCCCGCCAGCGCAGGCCTGGAAGGCGTGGCCCTGGCTTTCGGACGGGCGCTGGTGTCCCAGTTCCGTCCTCCCATGCTGCTTGCGCTGCTGCTGCCCTTCGCGGTCGCCTTGGCCGGCGCCATCATCCTGGTATGGCTGTTCTGGACACCGCTGACCGAGTGGCTGCAAGCCACCTTGTTTTCCTGGTCCGTGGTGGACCAACTCGACAGCATGCTGGTGGCCGTGGGTATCGCGTCCCTCAAGTTATGGCTGATTCCCGTAGTCGCCACGCTCATATTGCTGCCGCTCTCGGGCATCCTGGGCCTGGTGGTGGCGGCGGTGCTGATCATGCCGCTGGTGCTGCGCCACCTGGACCGGCGCGACTATCCCGGCCTGGCCCGCCGCGGCCGCGACGCTACGCTTACCAGCGTCTGGAACGCGCTCTGGGTCACGACGGTGTTCGTGCTGGGCTGGTTGTTCACGATGCCGCTGTGGCTGCTGCCGCCACTGGCCATCCTATTGCCCATCGCCTGGTGGATGTTCGCCTTTACGCGGATGCTGCGGCTCGATTCCATGGTAGAACATGCATCGCCGGACGAGCGCAGGATACTGCTGGCGCGTCATAATCGCGGCTATTGGACGCTCGGGCTGATTTGCGCCCTGGTCAACCTGCTGCCCCCGGCCTGGTTCCTGCTGCCCGTCTTCTCGGCCCTGCTGTTTTCGCATTTTTCCCTAGAGGCGCTGCGCCGCCTGCGCAGTGGAACGACACCATGAGCATCGACTCCCAAGCATCGCGCCGCATCGGCCTCATCATCATCGGTGACGAAATCCTTTCCGGCCGCAGACAGGACGGCCATTTTGCCAAGGTCGTCGAGCTGCTGGGCGCGCGGGGCCTGCGCCTGTCGTGGGCGCAGTTCCTGGGCGACGACCGCGACGCGCTCACCGAGGCATTGCGCCGCAGTTTTGCCAGTGGCGACATTGTGTTTTCGTGCGGAGGCATAGGCGCGACTCCCGATGACCATACGCGGCAGGCCGCTGCGGCGGCGCTGGGCGTGCCGCTGGCGTTGCACGACGAGGCGCGGGCGTTGATTACCGAGCGCTGCGCCGAAACGGCCGCGCAGGGACAGGGGAGCGCCGACATGAGTACACCGGACAACCAGCGCCGGCTGCAGATGGGCGAGTTTCCGCAGGGCAGCGAAATCGTGCCGAATCCCTATAACAAGATCCCCGGGTTTTTCATCCGCGACCATACTTTCGTACCGGGTTTCCCCGTCATGGCATGGCCCATGATCGAATGGACCCTGGATCATCGCTATGCGCACCTGCATCACGCGGTGCCGCACGTGGAGCTGTCCTTCAAGGTATTCGAGCTGGCCGAGTCCGCCATCGCGCCGGTCATGGAGGCCATCGAGCAGCGCTGGCCCGGGATCAAGGCGTTCAGCCTTCCCAGCATGGGGGCGGGCAAGCGCCGTCACATCGAGTTGGGCGTCAAAGGCGATCCGGCCACCGCCGCTGATGCGTTGACTTGCCTGCGGGACGAGGCGCAGAGGCTCGGTGGGGTATTCAACGCTGCCGAATAGCCGTTCTACGTCGACCTATTCCAGCGTGATACCGGCCGCCTTGATGACGTCGCCCCAAGTCTTCAGGTCGGCCTGTATGGTCTGCGCGAATTCCTCAGGCGTGCCGGCGCGCGGTTCCGACAGATTCAATGTGCGGAAGCGTTCCATCATCTCGGGGCCGCGCAGGATGCCGTTCAATTCCCGGTTCAGCCGCCGCACGATGTCGGCCGGCATGCCTGCCGGGCCGAACACGCCATACCAGACGTCGGCATCGAACCGCACGCCCTGTTCGTTCATCGTGGGTACCTCGGGCGTGGCCATGCCGCGGCGCGACCCGCTCACAGCAAACGCCCGCATTTTTCTGGCGCGGATCAGCGGCAGCGACGAGCTGCCGTCGGCGAGTCCGACCTTCAGGCGCCCGGCCTGCATGTCCACGAGTATCGGCGGAATCGATTTATAGGGAATGTGGCGGATCGCGATGCCCGTTTGCATCTTGAGGCTTTCCATGACGATGTGCCCGCCCGATCCGTTGCCCCAGGAACCGTAGTCGAGTTCATCAGGGCGCTTTTTTACATAGTCGACGAATTCCCGCAGGTCGTGCACAGGCAAGTCGGCCGATACCAGCAAGTACACGCCACCCCCGCCGAATTGCGAGATGGCGGTGAAATCGTTCACGCTATGTGGCATCTGCGGCTGCAGGAAGGTGTTGGCGACGAGGGCGGTGGTGAAGGTGAACAGCAAGGTATGGCCGTCCGCAGGCGCCTTGGCGACGACTTCGCCGCCGATCAGCCCTGTCGCGCCGGGCCGGTTCTCTACCACGACGCGCTGACCGAGGCGCGCGCCCAATCGGTCCGCCAGGCTGCGGCCAATGCCGTCGAAGCCGCTGCCCGGCGCGGAAGGCACCACGAGCCTGATCGGCCTCGAGGGCCAGGACCGTGCATCGGCCGCGGATGCGTCATCCTGGCCGGCCATGCCCGCCAGCACCACCCAGGCAATCCAGACTGCTTTACTCATTGCACCGCTCCCGAGGGGGACGGCAGGGACGCCGCGCCGTCATGGTCTTATATTATTGTTTTAAGTGAATATTATAAGTACGATATTTTCGTATAGGAAGCTGCCGCAGCCCGCGGTGCGCATCGTGGAGCCGTAGATGAACGAACCGATC
This sequence comes from Pigmentiphaga sp., assembly GCF_033795525.1. Classification (GTDB taxonomy): domain Bacteria; phylum Pseudomonadota; class Gammaproteobacteria; order Burkholderiales; family Burkholderiaceae_B; genus Pigmentiphaga. The sequence continues at coordinate 3,975 of NZ_JARYGM010000007.1, read as the reverse complement.
TGGAACCAGTATTTAAGCCAGGAAGAGAAGGAAATTTTTGCAGGGTGCGGCTGGGGGGCCCGGGCGGGATTCGGCAAACGGCCGGCCTTGGCCGTGATCGATGTGAGCTATGGGTTCTGCGGGGAAAAGGACCAGCCTGTGGCAGTGTCGCAGCAGAAGTGGCCTCTGGCCTGCGGCCCTGGCGCCTGGGAGGCCGTGGGCCATATCAAGCGGCTGGTAGACAAGGCGCATCAAGCGGGGGTGCCGGTTTTCTACACCACCGGCGAGAGGCGCCCCGACCGCTGGGACGCCGGATCATGGGCGTGGAAGAACTCCCGCATCCGCCAGTGGGGCGTGGAGCCTGCCAATCGCGATCATCACAAGATCGTCGAGGAGATCGCGCCGGCGCCCCAGGACGTGGTCATCATCAAACAGAAGCCCTCGGGCTTCTTCGGCACCAACCTGGCGAGCTTCATGACGCTGCTGGGCTGCGACAGCCTGATCGTTACCGGCACGACGACCTCGGGCTGCATCCGGGCCACCGTGCTGGACGGATTCAGCATGAACTACCGGATGGTGGTGGCCGAGGAGGCCTGCTTCGACCGTTTTCCGGTGTCCCACGCGATCAACCTGTTCGACATGAACTGCAAATACGCCGACGTGCTGAAGACTAACGAGATTCTCGAGTATTTCGATACTCTGCCGGCAGGACTGTTCGACCTGCCGCAAGGACGAGCCTAGGCGCGCGCCGGCGCGGACGTGGGGCAAAAAAAGCGCGCCTCGAGGGCGCGCTTGGCATTGGGCCGTCCGCCAGGAGCGCGGCTCAGGCGGCCGCGGCGGTCCTGCGGGTGCGAGCCGATTTGCTGGAATCGGCGGCGGCCTTGAATGTGGCATTGGCCGCGGCGGTGAGGTTGGACTCGGCCATTTCGGCGGCCTGCTTGGCAGCCTTGGTGACGGATTCGTAGGCCGAGGTCGCGGTGGCCAGCGAGGACTTCAGCATGGCCAGGGCGCTTTCCGAGCCGGCAGGCGCATTCTTGGCCAGTTGCTCGACCGCCTCGGAGATCTGGCGGTGCTGTTCGGCGATTTGAGCTTCGCCCAGGCGCGCGAACTCGGTCTGCATGCCGGCGACGATGTCATAGATGTGCTTGCTGTAGGCCAGTGCCTTGTCGGGGCTGGGTTGGGCCAGGGAGGAAACGAAGGCCAGCGCTTCCTGGCCGTCCTTCAGTTCGAAGGCTTCTTGCGCCTTGAGGGAGGCTTCCTCGAAGGTAGCCTTGGTGACTTTCAAATGCAGATCGACCAGTTTTTCGAAACCGGCGAAAGCTGTGTTCTGGACGGCGAGCAGTGCGTCGAAGGCGGCTTTTTGCGAGGCCAGGGCGCGTTCAGGGGTGGCAAACATGGTGACTCCTTGTGGGCTTTCTACGAGGCGACCGGAAACCAGGGAGTTCGCCCCACCAGCCCGATCCTGGTGCACGCGCACAGCCAGGGAGAAATAAGCTTTGCTGCGTTGCACAAAACGTATTTTAAGGGGGGATGAAGGAAAGTCAAGAGCCTTTGGCGAAAATCGGCATGGCTGGCGGAATATCGAGGCAAGATGCTGATTTGTAAGCATTTTTTAGGCGCGAGGGCCGCGGGCGATAGGCGGAAGCGGCCGCTGGTGCCAACCCCCGCGTGCAGCGCGGCGTGCTGCGTTGCGCCATTCAATTTGGGGGACACGACACGGCCCCATGCCGCTCCGTAATGGTGCGAGGCGTCGCGGGCCGCTACACTGCTGCGGATCCTGTCCAAAGGCATGTCCGTGGGTTCATCGCTGCCTTCCCGCATGATTTCCCCCTTTTTCGTCGTTATTTGGAGCACCGGTTTCGTCGTGGCCCGGTATGGGCTTCCCTATGCCGAGCCCTTGACCTTCCTGGTGCTGCGCTTTGCCGGTGTACTGGCGGCTGTCGGGCCGGTGTGCCTGGCCGCAGGCACGGGGTGGCCGGGCTGGCGGCAAGCGGCGCATGTGTCCGTTGCCGGCGTGCTGTTGCAGGCAGGTTACCTGGGAGGGGTCTGGATCGCGATCCACCAGGGCATGGGCGCCGGGCTGGCCGCTTTGGTGGTGGGGCTGCAGCCCCTGCTGACGGCCGTGGCGGGCCGCTGGCTGGGAGAAGTCGTGACGCCGCGGCAATGGACAGGCCTCGTACTCGGCGTGGTCGGCGTGGGGCTCGTCGTCGAAAATCGCCTCGGCACGGCAGGCCTGACGCTGCAGTCGCTCGGCTTTGCGCTGGCGGCGCTCGTCTCCATTACCGCCGGCACGTTGTACCAGCGCAGATTTTGCCCCCGCGTCGATCTGCGGGCCGGTTTGTTGCTGCAGTTCGGTGCGTCGCTGGTAGTCGTGCTGCCTGCCGCCATGGTGTTCGAGACCATGCGCATCCAGTGGACCTGGACGTTTGTCGGAGCGTGGGCGTGGTCCGTGTTCGCGTTGTCGATAGGGGCGATCTGCCTGCTGTTCCTGCTTATCCGGCGCGGCGCCGCCACGCGGGTGGCCAGCCTCATGTATCTGACGCCCGCGGTGACTGCGTTGATGGCCTGGGCCGCGTTCGGCGAGCCGCTTACGCCGGCCATGCTGGGAGGCATGGCGCTGTCGGCTTTTGCGGTGGCCTGGGCTCAGGGGAAACGATAGGCCGATTCCCAGTGGCGATGCGGTTGCGATCCCTTACACTTCCTTCACCGCCAAGGGAGTCGTGCTCCCTAGCGCATTTTAACGAGGCAGGAGATAACGATGGGCATCCATAAAGCAGTGTCCGTGGTGGTCGGGGGCGCGGCTCTGGCCGGCGCCGCCGTGCTTGGTCCTTCGCAGGCCGTCGCGCAGGCTTATCCGACCCGTCCGGTCACGATGATCGTCCCGTTTGCCGCTGGCGGACCGACCGACGTCGTGGCGCGTTCGCTGGCCGAGGCCATGCGCAAGTCGCTTGGTCAAACCGTAGTGGTGGAGAACGTCGGCGGCGCCGGCGGCACCATCGGCACCGCCCGTGTGGCACGGGCTCCCAACGACGGCTACACCGTGCTGCTCATGCACATCGGCTTTTCCACGGCGCCGGCCCTGTACCGCAAGCTGAGCTACGACCAGGCGAACGATTTCCTGCCGATCGGACTCACGGTCGACGTGCCGATGACCATGATCGCGCGTGAGAATTTCCCGGCGAACAACATCAAGGACTTCCTCTCCTACGTGAAGACCAATGCCGACAAGCTGTCCATGGCCAATGCCGGGATCGGGTCGGCCTCGCATCTTTGCGGCTTGATGTTCATGAGCACGATAGGTGCCGAATTCCAGACCATTCCCTACAAGGGAACCGCGCCGGCGATGAACGACCTGTTGGGCAAGCAGGTCGATTTCATGTGCGACCAGACCACCAACACCACCGGTCAGATCAAGGCGGGGAAGGTGAAGGCCTACGCCGTGACGAGTATGGAGCGCGTGCCCAGCCTTCCCGATCTTCCGACCTTGAATGAATCGGGATTGAAGAACTTCTCGGTCGGCATCTGGCACGGCATGTGGGCGCCCAAGGGTACCTCGCCGGAGATCATCGCCAAGCTTCAAAGCTCGTTGAAGGCCGGGCTCGACGACCCTGCGTTCAAGCAGCGCATGGCCGAACTGGGCGCCATCGTTCTCGGCGACAAGGCAACCCCGGCCGCACTTGATCAGCTGGTCAAGTCTGAAACGGCCAAGTGGGGCGCGGTCATCAAAAAGGCCGGCATCTACGCCGACTGAGCGCGGGGCTGCACCAGCCGAGGCGGCCACCTGCGCCAGCGGGTCGCCGCTTTTTTTGCAGCTTTTGCATCCTGCCCGCCGGGCTGGTCTGCCCGCGGCCGGGATGGCGTGTAGTTTTTGCCTTGGCTTTAATTAATAACTTAAAAAAGAGGGGCTAAGTTGTTCATTTAACAGGCCGTTGAAAAAGTGGGCATCGAACGCATCAGGGACGCTGTTTTCGAAGAAACGAGTGGCCCAGACGCGTC
>NZ_JARYGM010000006.1:0-144656 GCF_033795525.1 Pigmentiphaga sp. | reverse complement strand
CGAGGCCGTGGCATACACCATCGAGGCATAGCCGAACAGGCGCTTGCGGGCGAACACCGGCACGATCGACGACACGATGCCGAAGGCCGGCAGGATCATGATGTAGACCTCCGGGTGCCCGAAGAACCAGAAGATGTGCTGGTACATGACCGGGTCGCCGCCGCCGGCCGCGTTGAAGAACGAGGTGCCGAAGTGGCGGTCGGTCAAGACCATCGTGATGGCGCCGGCCAGCACGGGCATCACGGCGATCAGCAGGTAGGCGGTAATGAGCCAGGTCCAGCAGAACAGCGGCATCTTCATCAGCGTCATGCCGGGCGCGCGCATGTTCAGTATCGTGACGATGATGTTGATGGCGCCCATGATGGACGAGGCGCCCATCAAGTGGACCGCGAAGATGGCGAAGTCCATGCCCGGCCCCATCTGCACGGACAGCGGCGCGTACAGCGTCCAGCCGGCGGCAGTGGCCCCGCCCGGCACGAAGAACGAGATGGTCAGCAGGATCGCGGCGACCGGCAGCAACCAGAAGCTGAAGTTGTTCATCCGCGCGAAGGCCATGTCGGAGGCGCCGATCTGCAGCGGGATCATCCAGTTCGCGAAGCCCACGAAGGCCGGCATGATGGCGCCGAACACCATGATCAGGCCATGCATGGTGGTGAACTGGTTGAACAGCTCCGGCCGGAAGAGCTGGATGCCCGGCTCGAACAGCTCAGTGCGCAGCAGCAGCGCGAGCAGTCCGCCTTCGAGCAGCATCGTGAAGGAGAAGATCAGGTACATCGTACCGATGTCTTTGTGGTTCGTGGCGAACAGCCAGCGCCGCCAGCCAGTCAGATGGCCGTGGGCGTGGTCGTCATGATCGTGCCCGGGGGCGTGATCGATCGCGGTGCTGCTCATGATGGCTCCTTGCTGCTCAGTACTGCTGCCTTCGTTATCGTGACGAGGACACTTTCAATATGTGAAAACTGAAACATCGGTGCTGCATGGCCGCGCGTGGCGGCCGCTCGGCATCAGCGCGAGGACCTCACGTCGGCGGGCTGCACGACGGGATCCTCGCCCTTGCCCGCGTTGCTCCAGGCGTGGCGGGTGTAGGTGATGACAGCGGCGATTTCCACATCGGACAAGTGGGCGAACGACGCCATGGCGGTGCCGGGACGGCCCTTGAGCACGGTCTCGATCTGCGCCGCCTTGGGACCCAGGACGACAGCGGAACCGTCGAGCGGAGCGAAGGTACCGGGCACGCCCTTGCCGGTAGCCTGGTGACAGGCCACGCAATTGGACGCGTACACCTGCTCGCCGCGGGTTCTGAGCTCGTCGGCCGTCCAGGTCTTGTTAGGATCGTCGGCCAGCGCGGCCATCTTGGCTTTCTGCTCGTCGACCCACTTGCCGTAGTCTTCCTCGGACACCACCTTCACCACGATGGGCATGTAGGCGTGGTCCTTGCCACAGAGCTCGGCGCACTGCCCGCGGAACTCGCCGATTTTCTCGGCACGGAACCAGGTGTCGCGCACGAAGCCCGGGATCGCGTCCTGCTTCACGCCGAAGGCCGGCACCATCCAGGAGTGGATGACGTCGTTCGCGGTGGTGATGACGCGGATCTTCTTGTTGACCGGCACGACCAGCGGGTTGTCCACCTCGAGCAGGTAGTTGTCGCCCTTGGGCTCGGCGCCGTAGAGCTGCTCGGGCGGGGTAGCCAGGTTGGACAGGAAGGAGATGCCTTCCCCTTGGCCGTTCAGGTAGTCGTAGCCCCATTTCCACTGGTAGCCCGTAGCCTTGACGGTGAGATCGGCGTTGGACGTGTCCTTCATGGCCACCACGGTCTTGGTGGCGGGCAACGCCATGCCGATGACGATCAGGAAGGGGATGACGGTCCAGGCGACTTCGACGCCTATGCTTTCGTGGAACGAAGCGGGTTTGGCGCCACGGGATTTGCGGTGTGCCCAGATGGAATAGAACATCACCGAGAACACGCCGAGGAAGATGACCAGGCAGATGCCCAGCATCATCCAGTGCAGCCATTCGATCTGCGCGGCGATGCTGGTGACGGGCTCGTGCAAATTGAGCTGATTGACTTTCGGACCGCCGACGCTGTCATTGACGGCAAGCGCTGCGCTGCTGGCCACCATGTTGACCACCACCGCCCCCAACGACCCACCCAACCACTTCTTCATGTCCGACCTCGAAGAACAGCGTTTAGTGTTATTCAGGCGGCCGGCCACCGTGCGCAGCTTGCGCGGGCCCCCACCGCCACAAAACTCCTCAACCATGCGCATTGGAAAATAATTATGTTGCTACGCATAGAATCGCAGGATTATACGGGTTGCCAGACGGGCCCAGCAACTCGACCTGCGTTGAGGGGGGTCAGCGCATGCCGCCGCGCCCGATGGACGAGACCGGAATGCGCGTCTCTCCGGGCGCCGGCCGGTACGTGCCGGAGCGCCACGCGTGACCATAAGCGACCTCGGCGGTAAGCCGGATCAGCCCGTCGGGGCCACGGCCGGCCTCCAGCGCCTCGGCCAGCCGCGCCCGCCACGCGCGGGTCGCCAGCCCGCGCCGCCGGCCCTGGGCCGGATTGCCGCCCAGCCGGCGCACGTCGTCCAGCAGACTATCCACGTGCCGATAGGTAAAGGTGAGGACCTCCTGGTCCATGACCGGGTCCGCAAACCCGCTTTCGATCAGCAAGTCGCCGAAGTCGTGCATGTCCACGAAGGTCGGGGTGGCGGTATCGAGCTGCGCGCGGGCCAGCGCATCGCGCAGCTCCCGGAAAGTGCCTGGCCCCAGGCAGCTGAACATGGCCAGACCCCCTACCCGCAGGATGCGGCGCCATTCGGCCAGCACCGCATGAGGCTCGGGATGCCAGTGCAGGGCCATGTTGGACCAGACCAGGTCCTGCGATTCCGGCGCCAGCCCGGTGGCCGCCATGTCGGCTTCGATGAAGACCGGCAGCACAGGCGTGGCCCGGCCGGTGAGCCGGAGGGCCGATTGCCGCAGCCGGGCGCCGGCGGACGGCAAATGGCGCCGGCGCGCGTGCGCCAGGACCGCGGCGCTCAGGTCGAGTCCCGTATAGGCGGCATCGGGATAGCGGCCGTGCAAGCGGGGGTAGGCCGTACCGGTGCCGCAGCCCGCGTCCAGCATGGCTTTCGGCGCCAGGCGTATGTATTCGAGCCGCTCGAACATGCGAGCGCCTATTTCGCCGTACAGGAACTGCCCAGCCTCGAGGTCGCCGCGGCGCCCGAATTGCCGCGCGACGTGCTCGCGCACCAGCGGCAGCGAAGGCAGGCGCTCGGGATGGGAGTTTTCTATCATTGGGACACGCACATGAAAACGGGGAGTTCTTAAACTGCCTGGACTGCCGCGTGGCGGCAGCCAGCCTCCATGATGCCACCGCCAGGTTTTTCGTGCCCGCGCCCTTCCTCTTGCCCTTTCCGCCGCTGCAGCAGGCCATCGCCCGGCTACGCGCATGGATCCCGTCCGACTGCCCCTTGTGCTCGGGCCGCAGCCGCGGCGGCCTGCTATGCGCCGCCTGCGAAACGTCCGTCTGCCAGACGGCACGCGCGCCCGCCTCCCTGGGGATGCCGTGGCGTTGCCACCGTTGCGCACTGGCGCTCCCGGAGCACGATACGCCCTGTCCGGACTGCGCAGACCGCCGGGTGGGGTTCGAACGCACCATCATTGCCTTCGACTACGCGCCGCCCGCGGACGCCCTGGTCCTGGAACTGAAAAACGGACGCCGCTACGGGCGCGCCGACCTGCTCGGCAACCTGCTGGCCGAGTCGGTGCGGCACCACGTGCTGCCCCTGCCGCCGCAAACCGTGCTGGTTCCCATCCCGGCCTCGGAAGCTTCGCTGCGCCGGCGCGGCTTCAATCCCGCGGCGGAAATCGCCCGGGCGCTGGGGCGGGACCTGGCACTGCCGCTGCGGCACGACATTCTCCGCCGCAACCGCGAGCAGGCCAAGCAAAGCGGCCTGGACCGGGCCGGCAGGCGGCAGGCCGCGCAAAACCTGTATGCTTCATCTCCTCGCGCGCGCGGGCTGCACATCGGCCTGGTCGATGATGTCATGACGACAGGCAGCACACTGCACGCGGCGGCGGTCGCGCTGCGCGCCGCCGGAGCGGCGTCGGTCGTGGCGCTGGCGGCCGCCCGCACACCCGGACGCTTTCCGGAAGCCGCACCCCGGGGCCCGTGGCAAGGGCGCCGCAACTAACGCCAACAAACGATTTCGATCCATTTCAAACCTCGCGTTTCTGTCAACACTTTGAGGCCCAACTGGACTACCTTAGAGGGCGCCGCGGATCCGGTGTTTTTCCGCGCGGCGCGATTCAGGCAAGCCTTTTCTGGAACCCCATGGCCGATACTTCCCCCCAGCCCGACCGGACCCCTTCCTCTTCCACGTCGAACGGCAAGAAACAACGACGCTGGCTCTGGCTGGCAGCGGTCGTGATCCTGGCTGCCGGCGGCTATTGGTGGTGGCACGCCAACCGCGAGGCGCCTCCCCCGGCCGGCGGGCCCGGCGGACCGGCAGGCGCCGCCTTCCAGATGCCCACGCCGGTCAAGGCCGTGCCGGCCCAGGCCGAAGACATGAAGGTCTACCTCAAGTCGCTCGGCACGGTCACGTCCTACAACACCGTCACGGTGCGCAGCAAGGTCGACGGGGAGCTGCTCAAAGTGCTGTTCCAGGAAGGCCAGCTGGTCAAGGCCGGCGACCTGCTGGTGCAGATCGATCCGCGTCCCTACCAGGTCGCCCTGGCCCAGGCCCAGGGCACGCTGGAACAGAACCGGGCGCAGCTGGACAACGCGCGGCGCGACCTGGAGCGCTACCAGACGCTCTATGCGCAGGATTCGATCGCGCGCCAGCAGGTCGACACGCAATCGGCGCTCGTGCGGCAATACGAAGGCACGCTCAAGACCAACCAGGCGGCAGTGGACAATGCCAAGCTGCAACTGGACTACACGCGCGTCACGGCACCGATTTCCGGCCGTCTCGGCCTGCGCCAGGTCGACCAGGGCAACCTGGTCCGCAGCAGCGACACCAACGGCCTGGTGATCATTACGCAGACCCAGCCCATTTCCGTGCTGTTCACCATCGCCGAGGGCGACCTGCCCGACGTGCTGACGCAACTGCGGGCCGGCCAGACGCTCACTGTCGCCGCGTATGACCGTGCCGACATCCGGCACATCGCCGACGGCGTGCTGACCACGGTGGACAACCAGATAGACACCACCACTGGCACGGTCAAGCTCAAGGCCCGCTTCGAGAACAAGAACGAAAGCCTGTTCCCCAACCAGTTCGTCAATGTGCGGCTCCACGTGCGTACGCTGAGCGGCGCGACCGTCATCCCCAGCGGCGCGGTACAGCGCGGTACGCCCGGCACCTTCGTCTACGTGGTCAACAATGACAACACCGTCACGCTGCGCGTGCTCAAGCTGGGCCCGTCGGACGGCGAGCGGGTGGCGGTGCTCGATGGGCTCAAGCCCGGCGAGCGCGTCGTGGTGGAGGGCCTGGACCGCCTGCGCGACGGTGCCCAGGTGCAAGTGGTGAGCGGGACCGACACCGTGCCGGCAGCCGCCGGCGCCCAATTGCAACGCGGCGGCGGCGAAGGCACGCGCCGCCGTCCGGGACGCGCCGCGCCATGAACCCGTCGCGGATATTCATTCTTCGCCCCATCGCCACCTCGCTGGCCATGGTGGCGATACTGCTTGCGGGCCTGATCGCGTACCGGCTGCTGCCGGTATCGGCGCTGCCGGAAGTGGACTATCCCACGATACAGGTAGTCACGCAGTACCCGGGCGCCAGCCCCGACGTCATGACCTCGCTCGTGACCGCGCCGCTGGAGCGCCAGTTCGGCCAGATGCCCGGGCTCAACCAGATGTCGTCCATCAGCTCGGGCGGCGCATCGGTCATCACCCTGAAGTTCAACCTCGACTTGCCCCTGGACGTGGCGGAGCAAGAGGTGCAGGCCGCCATCAACGCGAGCTCCAACCTGCTGCCCGGCGACCTGCCCGCCCCGCCCGTCTATAACAAGGTCAACCCCGCCGACACCCCGGTCCTGACCCTGGCCATCGGCTCGCCCACCTTGCCGCTCTACCAGGTCCGCGACCTGGTCGACACGCGCATGGCGCAGAGGATCTCGCAGGTCTCCGGCGTGGGCCTGGTGAGCATCGCGGGCGGCCAGCGGCCCGCCGTGCGCATACGCGCCAACCCCCAGGCACTCGCGGCCTACGGCCTGAATCTCGGCAACATCCGCACCGCCATCACGGGCGCCAACGTCAACCAGCCCAAGGGCAACTTCGACGGGCCCACGCGCGCCACCACGCTGGATGCCAACGACCAGTTGAAAACCATCGAGCAGTACCGCGAGCTCATCATTGCCTATTCCAACAACGCGCCGGTTCGGTTGTCCGACGTAGCGGAAACGGTGCAGGACGCCGAGAACATCCGGCAGGCCGCCTGGGCCAACGGCAAGCCGGCCATCCTGCTCAATGTGCAACGCCAGCCCGGCGCCAACGTGATCGACGTCGTCGACGACATCCAGCGGCTGCTGCCCGACCTGCAGGCCGCGCTGCCGAGCACCCTGGACGTGACCGTGCTGTCGGACCGCACGGAATCGATCCGCGCCTCGGTCGAGGACGTGCAGTTCGAGCTGATGCTGGCGGTCGCGCTGGTGGTGCTGGTGACTTTCCTGTTCCTGCGTAACCTGACGGCCACGATCATTCCCAGCGTCGTGGTGCCGCTGTCGCTGATCGGCACATTCGGCATCATGTACCTGGCCGGATTCAGCATCAACAACCTGACCTTGATGGCGCTGACGATCGCGACCGGCTTCGTGGTGGACGATGCCATCGTCATGATCGAGAACATCGCCCGCTACCTGGAAGAAGGCGAGTCCCCCGTCCAGGCTGCGCTCAAGGGGGCGGCACAGATCGGATTCACGCTGATCTCGCTTACGTTTTCGCTGATCGCGGTGCTGATCCCGCTGCTGTTCATGGGGGACGTGATCGGCCGGCTGTTCCGCGAATTCGCGATCACCCTGGCGGTGGCCATCCTGATCTCGCTGGTAGTGTCGCTGAGCCTGACACCCATGATGTGCTCCAAGTACCTGCGCCACATCCCGGACGAAGAACAGGGCTGGTTCTACCGCAAGAGCGGCCAATGGTTCGACCGCGTCATCGCCGGCTACGACCGCATGCTGCAATGGGTGCTCGCCCGCCAGCCGCTGACGCTGCTGGTGGCGCTGGGAACGCTGCTGCTGACCGTGCTGCTGTACGTCGTGATTCCCAAAGGCTTCTTTCCGCAACAGGACACGGGCGTCATCCAGGCCATCAGCGAAAGCTCGCCCTCGGTATCGTTCGCCGCGATGGCCCGGCGGCAACAGGCCGCGGCCGACATCATCCTGCGCGACCCGGACGTCGCCAGCCTGTCGTCCTTCATAGGCGTGGACGGCACCAATGCCACGCTCAACAGCGGCCGGCTGCAGATCAACCTGAAACCGCACAGCGAACGCACCGCCACGGCCGCCGAAGTGATTGCGCGGCTGCAGCCGGAGCTGGCCAGGCTGGAGGACATCCGCCTGTACATGCAACCGGTGCAGGACCTGACCATCGAAGAGACCGTCAGCCGCACCCAATACCAATTCACCCTGCAGGACCCCGACCTCGAGAACCTGAGCGAGTGGACCCGGCGGCTGGTCGACCGGCTCCAGACACTGCCCCAGCTGGCCGACGTGAACCACGATCTGCAGGACCAGGGCCTGCAGACCTACATCGAGATCGACCGCAACGCCGCATCGCGGCTGGGGGTCACCGCTTCGGACATCAATAACGCCTTGTACGATGCGCTCGGCCAGCGGCTGATCTCGACCATCTTCACGCAGGCCAATCAGTACCGCGTCGTGCTGGAGGTGGCGCCGCAGTTCCGGCAGAACCCGTCCTCGCTGTCGCAGATCTATGTCGCCACGGCGGACGGCAAGCAGGTTCCCCTCACCAACATCGTGCGCGTCTCGGAAAGGACGACGCCGCTGTCCATCAGCCACCTGGGGCAATTCCCGTCGGCCACGGTGTCGTTCAACCTGGCGCCCGGGGCGTCGCTGAGCGGCGCCGTGGAGGCCATCCAGCAGGCCGAGCGCGACATCGGCATGCCGCTCGGAATACAGACCAGCTTCCAGGGCGCGGCACAAGCCTTCCAGGCCTCGCTGGACAGCACGCTGCTGCTGATCCTGGCGGCCATCGCCACCATGTACATCGTGCTGGGAGTCCTGTACGAGAGCTACATCCACCCCATCACCATCCTGTCCACGCTGCCCTCGGCAGGGGTGGGCGCGCTGCTGGCGCTCATGATCGCCGGCCATGATCTCGACATGATAGGCATCATCGGCATCATCCTGCTGATCGGCATCGTCAAGAAGAACGCCATCATGATGATCGACTTCGCGCTGGAGGCCGAGCGCAAGCAGGGAATGGCGCCGCGCGATGCGATCCACCAGGCGGCGCTGCTGCGCTTCCGCCCCATCCTGATGACCACCTTCGCCGCGCTGTTCGGCGCCGTCCCGCTCATGCTGAGTACCGGCAGCGGCGCCGAGCTGCGCCAGCCGCTGGGCATCGTCATGGTCGGCGGCCTGCTGGTGAGCCAGTTGCTGACCTTGTTCACGACACCGGTCATCTATCTGATGTTCGACCGCCTGGGCCAGGCGATGAACCGCCGGCGCCAACGCCGCACGGTGTCGGTCACCCAGCCGGGCGGCACGCCATGAACATCTCCGCGCCGTTCATCATGCGGCCGGTGGCCACCGTGCTGCTCTCCATCGCGGTCGTGCTGGCCGGCGCGCTGGCCTTCGTCAAGCTGCCGGTGGCGCCGCTGCCGCAGGTGGACTTCCCGACGATATCGGTACGGGCCAGCCTGCCCGGCGCCAGTCCCGAGACCATGGCGTCGAGCGTGGCCACGCCGCTCGAGCGGTCGCTGGGTACCATCGCCGGCATTACGGAGATGACCTCCCGCAGCACCCAGGGATCGACCAGCATTACGCTGCAGTTCGACCTGAGCCGGGACATCGATGGCGCGGCGCGCGACGTGCAGGGCGCGATCAACGCCGCGCGCAACATGCTGCCGTCGGCCTTGCGCAGCAATCCGAGCTACACCAAGCGCAATCCTGCCTCGGCGCCCATCATGGTATTGGCCCTGACCTCCGCTACCTTGGACCAGGGCCAGCTCTACGACGTGGGTTCCACCATCCTGGCCCAGCGCATCGCGCAGATCAAGGGAGTGAGCGACGTCCAGGTGGGCGGCAGTTCGTTGCCGGCGGTACGCGTGGAGTTGAATCCCACGGCGCTCAGCCAGTACGGCATCGCGCTGGACGAAGTGCGTACCGCGCTGAACAACGCCAACGCGCGCGGCCCCAAAGGCGTGCTGGAAAACGACGAGACCAGCTGGCTGGTGGCCACCAACGACCAGTTGCGCAAGGCGCGCGAGTACCGGGACCTGGTGGTCGCCTACCGCAATGGGTCGCCGGTGCTGCTGAGCGACGTCGCACGGGTCGAAGACTCGGTGGAAGACCTCTTCAACATGGGGTTCTTCAACAACAGTCCGGCCATCCTGCTGGTGGTCGGCCGGCAACCGGACGCCAACATCATCGAGACGGTGGACAGCATCCGCGCCGCGCTTCCCCAGATGCGCGCCCTGCTCCCGGGCGACGTCACGCTGACCGTGGCCCAGGATCGCACGCCCAGCATACGGGCATCGCTGGCCGAAGCCGAGCATACCCTCATCATCGCGGTCATCCTCGTCATCCTGGTAGTGCTGCTTTTCCTGCGCAACGTGCGCGCCGCGCTGATACCCAGCGTCGCCGTGCCGGTTTCGCTCATCGCCACCTTCGCCGTCATGTATTTGTGCGGCTATTCGCTCAACACCATGTCGCTGATGGCGTTGATCGTGGCCACCGGCTTCGTGGTCGACGACGCCATCGTGGTGCTGGAGAACATCGCCCGCCACCTGGAAACCGGCATGTCGCCGCTGCGCGCGGCGCTGATAGGCTCGCGCGAAGTCGGCTTCACGGTCCTGTCCATGAGCCTGTCGCTGGTCGCGGTATTCATTCCCATTCTGCTGATGGGCGACATCGTCGGCCGGCTGTTCCGCGAGTTCTCTGTCACGCTGTCGGCGGCCATCCTGATTTCGCTGATCGTCTCGCTCACCCTCACGCCGATGATGTGCGCCCGGATGCTGCGCCCGCCTCACGAGCTGCCGCCGCCGGGCCGCGTCTCGCGCGCGCTGGAGTCGTTCTTCACCGGCATGACGCGCGCCTACGGCAAGGCGCTGGACTGGGTGCTGCGCCACTCGCTGCTGACCTTGATCGTGCTGTTCGTGGTCATCGGCCTGAACGTATACCTCTACATTCAGGTTCCCAAGGGGTTCTTTCCCCAGCAGGACACCGGCCAGATGATGGGCTTCATCCGCGCCGACCAGGGCACCTCGTTCCAGGCCATGCGCCCCAAGCTCGAACATTTCCGCAAGGTCGTGCTGGCCGACCCCGCAGTCGAGAGCATGGTCGGCTACAGCAGCGGCCGGGGCGGCAGCAACACCAGCTTCATGATGATCCAGCTCAAGCCGCTTGCCGAGCGCAAGGTATCCGTGGACGAGGTGATGAACCGCCTGCGCGGCAGACTGAGCACCGTACCGGGCGCCCGGATGTTCCTGATGCCCAACCAGGACATCCGCATCGGCGCCCGCATGTCCAGTTCCGGCTACCAATATTCGCTGATGGCGTCCGAGCTGTCGGTGCTGCGTACCTGGATGCCTCGCGTCACGCGCGCGCTGGCGCAGCTGCCGGAGCTGACCGACATCGACGTCGACGTCGAGGACAAGGGCAGGCAGATTTCGCTCGAGATCGACCGCGAGACCGCCACCCGCCTGGGCGTGAACATGTCGATGATCGCGGCCGTCCTGAACAACTCCTTCAGCCAGCGGCAGGTATCGGTCATCTACAACCCGCTCAACCAGTACCGCGTGGTCATGGAGGTCGACCAGCGCTTTGCCCAGAACGCGGAAGCGCTGGAACAGGTGCACGTGATCACGGCGGATGGCAGCCGCGTGCCGCTGTCGGCCTTCGCCAAGTGGCGAATGACCAATGCGCCGCTCAGCGTTTCCCACGAAAGCCAGTTCGCCGCGGACACGATTTCGTTCAACCTCGCGCCCGGCGTATCGCTGGAGCAAGCCACCCGCGCCATCAACGAGGCGGTAGCGCGGATCAGCCTGCCGACCAACGACATCCAGTCCGGTTTCTCGGGCAGCGCCAAGGCCTTGCAATCGGCGCTCAGCGCGCAGCCCTGGCTGATCCTGGCGGCGCTCGTCACCATGTACCTGGTGCTCGGCATGCTGTACGAGAGCTACATCCATCCGCTCACCATCCTTTCCACGCTGCCGTCGGCCGGCCTGGGGGCGCTGCTGGCCCTGATGATGCTGGGGCGGGAGTTCACCCTCATCGCGTTGATCGGCGTCTTCCTGCTGATCGGGATCGTCAAGAAGAACGCAATCATGATGGTGGATTTCGCGCTCGACGCCGAACGCAGCCGCGGCCTGAGCTCGCGCGCCGCCATCCACGAGGCCTGCCTGATGCGCTTCCGCCCGATCCTGATGACGACGATGGCAGCCATCCTGGGCGCCGTTCCGCTCGTCATCAGCACCGGCGCGGGCGCCGAGCTGCGCCAGCCGCTCGGCATCACCATCGTCGGCGGGCTGGTCGTCAGCCAGTTGCTGACGCTGTTTACCACCCCCGTGGTTTATCTGTACCTGGACCGCCTCCATCTGCGGGCGCAACGGCGCTGGGGCCGTCCGCGGTCGGCGGGCCTTCCGCTCCCCGGAGACAATCTATGACCAAGACGTGGCCCTCGCCGTCGGGCACGCCCTCCACCCTCCTGTCATTGCCTCGCCGCGTGCGGCGCAGCGCCGGCCCTCGCCTTGCCGTGTGCGCCTGCTTGTCCGCCATGCTGACCGCCTGCGCGATGGGGCCCGATTATGTCCGTCCCACTGTTGCCAGCGGCGTCGAATTCAAGGAAGCCGCCGGCTGGAAAGCCGCCGAACCGCGGGACGACGCGCACCGCGGCCCGTGGTGGGAGGTGTTCGGCGATCCGGATCTGTCGCGGCTGATGGCCCAGGTCGAGACGGCCAACCAGACTATCGCCCAGGCCGAGGCGCAGTACCGGCAGGCCCTGGCGGTCGTAAGGGCAAGCCGTGCCGGCCAGTTTCCCACTCTCAGCGGCAGCGCGTCGGCCACTCGCAGCGGCACCGGCACCCAGAGCAGCACGACCACCAACAGCAGCGGCGTCATCATCAGCCAAGGCGGATCGCAAAGCATACGCAACCAGTACAACCTCGGCGTCTCGGCCAGCTGGGAGGCCGACCTGTGGGGCAGCATCCGGCGCACCGTCGAGGCGGACACCGCCAGCGCCCAGGCCAGCGCCGCCAATCTCGCCAATGCCCACCTCAGTGCGCAAGCCGAATTGGCCCGCAACTATTTTCAGTTGCGCATCATGGACGAACAGCAGCGCCTGCTCGATGCCACCATCAAGGTCTACGAACGGTCGTTGCGCCTGAACGAGAACCGCTATGCCGTCGGCGTGGCGGCCAAGGCCGAGATCGCCCAGGCCCGCACCCAGCTCGAGACCACGCGCGCCCAGGCCATCGACCTGCGCTGGCAGCGCGCGCAGCTCGAGCACGCCATCGCCATCCTGGTCGGGCAACCTCCTTCGTCCTTCAGCATCCCGTCCGCCGATTTCCGCGCGGTGCTGCCCGCGGTTCCGGTAGGCCTGCCGTCCGAACTGCTGGAGCGGCGCCCCGACATCGCCGCCGCCGAGCGCCAGGTACAAGCCGCCAATGCCCGTATCGGCGTCACCCAGGCGGCCTATTTCCCCTCGCTGACGCTATCGGCTTCGCTGGGCTATCGCAGCGCGCAGTTCGCCGACTGGCTCACCGCTCCCGCCCGCTTCTGGTCCCTCGGCCCGGCGCTGGCCGCACCGCTGTTCGACGCGGGGTTGCGGCGCGCCCAGACCCGGCAGGCCGAAGCCGCCTACGACCTGCAAGTGGCGACCTATCGCCAGACGGTACTGTCGGCGCTGGAAGAAGTGGAGAACTACCTGTCCCAGCTGCGCGTCATGGAAGAAGAACAGGTCGTGCAGCAGCGAGCGCTGGATGCCGCCCGCGAGTCGCTGCGCCTGACCACCAACCAGTTCGAATCCGGCCTGATCGATTACCTGAACGTGGTGTCCGTGCAAACGGCAGCGCTGAGCAACGAGCGCACCGCACTATCCCTGTTGGGCAACCGGCTCACGGCCAGCGTGAACCTGATCGCGGCTCTGGGCGGCGGCTGGCATGCGGACGCGCTGGCGGCATCGGGGAACCCCGGCTCCGAGAGTCCGGGGCCCTCCCCCCAACCGGCCTCCCCATAGTGGAAAGCGTCCGGTCCAGGCGCGCGCAACCGGCTCAAGCGGCTGCGCCCCGGGCCGCGGCCTCCAGGCCCGCGATGTCGAGCTTGACCATCTTGAGCATGGCCTCCGTTACCCGCTTGGAGACGGCCGGATCGCTGTCCCGCACCAGCTCGCCCAGGCGCCGCGGAACGATCTGCCAGCAAAGTCCCCATCGGTCGCGCAACCAGCCACACTGCTCGATCTCGCCGCCTTCCCCGAGCGCCGACCACAGGCGGTCGATCTCGGCCTGGTCCTCACATTCGACGATGATCGAAAACGAGTGGTTGAACGGATCCAGCGGACCGGCCTCGATCGCCATGTAGCGCTGGTCGCCCAGCCGGAACGAAGCAAGCTGGACCGTGCCGGCGGGCCCGCTGGGCGTATCGGCCGGCAGCGGCATGGTCCATTCGATGGCCGAGCCGGGAATCAACGAGGTGTACAGACTCAGCGCCGCGTCCATGTCGGCGGCGAACCACAGGTGTTGGGCAACCTTTGCCATGGCCGCCTCCTCAGACATCGACGATGGGAACGAAGCCACCGAAGATCATCCGCTTGCCGTCGAAGGGCATGGTGTCGCCCATAGCCTTCATGCGCGGATCGGACATCATCTTCTGCACGGCGGCGTCGCGCACTTCTTTCGATGGATATTCGAACCAGCTGAATACCACGACCTCATCGTCCTTGGCCTGGACCGCGCGGCGAAAATCCGTGACCTTGCCGTCCGGCACGTCGTCGCCCCAGCACTCGACCATGCGCGACACGCCGAATTCCTTGAACAAAGGCGCCGCCTCGACGGCATGCTGCCGATATGCTTCCTTATTGGCGGCCGGCACAGCCGCCACGAAACCTTCTACGTATTTCATTCCCATCTCCCTTGTTGACGGGGCGGCATGCCGCCCACCGGAGCCCATCATGCGCGGGCTGTTTGACATTTTCGTTGATATCAACATAATAGCTCCATCATGTCAAAGAAAATCCCGTTCGCCACCACGCTGGAAGTGCGCGACACGTGCCTGTGCCTGCATTTGCAGCGGGCCGCGCGGGCACTGGCCCGGCGTTTCGATGAAGCCCTGCGCCCGGTCGGGCTGACCAATGGGCAGTTCTCGCTATTGATGTCGCTGAACCGGCCCGAGCCGCCCGCCATGGCACCCGTGGCCCGCCTGCTGGACATGGACCGCACCACGCTGACCGCGGCGCTCAAGCCGCTGGAACGCGACGGTCTGGTCAGCGTGGAGGTGGATCCGGATGACCGGCGAAGCCGCTTGCTGGTGTTGACCGGCCAAGGGCATGCCGTGCTGGCGCGCGCCCTTCCCATCTGGCGCGCCATCCATGCGGAGATCGAAGCTGAACTCGGCGCAACCCGTGCGGACGCGTTGCGCGGCGGGCTGGCCCGCCTGTCCTGAGGCCATGGCCGATAGCGCCTGGGCCTATACGAATCCTATCCACCTGCCCGCGACGACGGCAGCCAGCCAGACCGCCGCTGAGCCGGCGGCCTGTACGCGCGCCAGCCACGGCACCCGCGATCCGGCAAGGGCGCGGCGCCAGCCAGGCCCGGCGTGCAAGACCACAGCGTTCAATAAACCCAAGGCCAACAGGCCGAGCTTGGCTAGAAAGGCTGGATTGCCGGCATATTCCGTCGCCCGGACCGAGAACAGCCAGAAGCCCGTCACCACCGCCAGCAGCAGGCCCGTACCCGCCATCCGGGACAGGAACGGCCCCACCGCCGCCAACGGCACGCTGCGAAACGCGCCGAGCAGCCGCAGGTCCAGGCAGACGATGGAACTCAGCAGCAGGCCGATCGACGCTATATGCGCCGCGTTGACGAACAGGTAAGCCGTACCGGAGTGCCGCAGCACTGTCGCATGGGGCAGGCCTTCCAGCCATTCGAGCATGGCGTCAGCGGCGGATGCGTTCCGGATAAATGTCGTAGGTCTTGCCGCCCACGGAAATCTGCACGGCCTTCATCCGCTTCTCGGCGCGGTCTTGCGAGCGGTTGCCGGTGGCCATGACCGTATCGCCAGGCTTGGCGGACCCTTCTTCGAAGCCGGCCCGCCGCGTCTGCGAGGGATTGCCCAGCTCGACCCGCCACACACCGTCGTTTGCGGTTTCCACATCCAGCCACGGATGAGGCGGCGCGATCTGCACCTGCTTGACCACGCCCCGCAACTGCATTTGCTCGGCCTCGGCCCAGGACCAGCCGTGATGCGCCCACGCCGTGGCGGTTCCGGCGAAGGCCGCCGCCGCGGCCAAAACGATAGCCCATCGATGGAACATGCGCGTCTCCCATGCGAGAGGGAAAGATTCACTATAGCCCCAACGGGCTTCGTCACATAGATCGACGGGCGGCGCGTGCCCACGATGCCGACGTGCCGCTTGCCGCCTTTTGCGTAACATATCCGTCATTGCGTAAACCCAGGTCCCCCCAATGCCCCGCAAGCGCCTAGACGCCACGCAGCCGTCCGCCGGCCGGACGGTTGCCCCGGCCGCCAAGCCGCCCTCGCGCCGCAGCAAAGTCCAATCCGCCGGCATGGGCATGACTGTCCTCAAGACGCTGGCGGCGATGGGAGGCGCCGCATCGCTCACCGCGCTGGCGACCCGGCTCGGAGAAAGCCCGGCCAAGGTCCACCGCTATCTAGCAAGCCTTGTGGACGCCGATCTCGTCATCCAGGATCCCGCCACGTCCCGCTATTTGCTGGGGCCGGAGTCGCTCGCCATCGGACTGGCCGCCATGCGGCAATCCGACGCGCTGACGCTCGCGTCGACCGAGCTCGCACGGCTCGGCGAATCGCACAGCCTGTCGTGCTTCGTATCGGTACTCGGCAACTACGGTCCCACGATCGTGCGCTGGATCGAACCGGCACAGCCGGTCGCCGTCAATGTGCGGGTCGGCTCGGTCATGCCGGTGCTCTGGTCCGCTACCGGCCGCGCATTCGGTGCGTTTTCGCGATCAACCGTGCTGGAGGCGCTGATCGCCAACGAGCTGCGCACCGCCACGGCCGAGCAACGGCGGCAGGTTCCCGACCGCCGCGCGGCCGATCGCCTGTTCGACGAGATCCGCACGCTCGGTTGCGCACCCGTACGGGACCTCCTGCTCAATGGCATCAGCGCCGTCGCTGCGCCGGTCTTCAACGCCGACGGCACGGTGACGGTCGTCATGACGGCCCTGGGCCCGACCGGTGCCTTCGACCCCACCCCTACGGGTGAAATCGCCCGCGCCGTACGGGAAGCAGCCGCCACGACCAGCAAACGGCTCGGGCACGGAATCTGACGGCCGGCAGGCGTACTCCAGCTGCGATCCTCCGCCGCGGCAATACGTGCGTCTGCACCTCTCGACTCGGCCGGGGCGCGGTGCTATCGTCAAGTGGGATTTACGCAATGCGTACACCAGCTACGCAATCAGGAGACATGACGATGGCCGCTACCTCTCCCCGGACTGCGGGCTGCCCCTTTTCCCATGACGCGGCGCCGGCCGCCGTCGGTCCCACGGGCTGCCCCATCAGCGCCCCTGCCGCGGCGTTCGACCCCTTCAGCGACAGCTACCAGCAAGACCCGCCGGAATATGTCCGCTGGGCGCGCGAGCAGGAGCCGATTTTCTACAGTCCCAGGCTCGGCTACTGGGTGGTCACCCGCTACGACGCCATCAAGGCCATCTTCCGGGACAACATCACGTTCAGCCCGTCGATCGCGCTGGAGAAAATCACGCCGACCGGACCGGAAGCGAATGCCGTGCTCGAGCAATACGGCTACGCCATGAACCGCACGCTGGTCAATGAAGACGAGCCGGCGCACATGCCGCGCCGGCGCCTGCTGATGGAACCGTTCACGCCCGAGCACCTCCAGCACCACGAACCCATGGTGCGCAGGCTGGCCCGCGAATACGTCGACCGCTTCATTGACGACGGCCGCGCCGACCTGGTCGACCAGATGCTGTGGGAAGTCCCGCTCACCGTGGCCTTGCATTTCCTGGGCGTACCCGAAGAAGACATGGACACGCTGCGGCGCTACTCCATCGCCCACACGGTCAATACCTGGGGCCGGCCCAAGCCGGAGGAACAGGTGGCGGTCGCGCATGCCGTCGGCAACTTCTGGCAGTACGCGGGCAAAGTCCTTGAGAAAATGCGCCAGGCTCCGGACGAGCCCGGCTGGATGCGCTATGGCATTCGCAAGCAGAAGGAACACCCGGACATCGTGACCGACTCGTACCTGCACTCCATGATGATGGCGGGTATCGTCGCCGCCCACGAGACCACCGCCAATGCCGCCGCCAACGCCATCAAGCTGCTGCTGCAGCATCCAGACGCTTGGCGGGAGATCTGCGAAGACCCCGGCCTGATTCCCAGCGCGGTCGAGGAATGCCTGCGCCACAACGGCTCGGTTGCTGCCTGGCGCCGGCTGGTGACGCGCGACGCCACGATCGAGGGCGTGAAGGTGCCCGCCGGCTCCAAGCTGCTGATCGTAACCTCGTCCGCCAACCATGACGAACGCCATTTCACCGACCCGGACTTCTTCGATATCCGGCGCGAGAACGCCAGCGACCACCTTACCTTCGGGTACGGCTCGCACCAGTGCATGGGCAAGAACATGGCCCGCATGGAAATGCAGGTCATCCTGGCAGAACTTACCCGCCGCCTGCCGCACATGCGGCTGGCCGAGCAGCAGTTCACCTACGTGCCCAACACTTCGTTCCGCGGCCCCGAGCACCTATGGGTGGAGTGGGATCCGGCGCAGAACCCCGAACGCATGCGTCCGGACTTGCTCAAGACGCCGGTGCCCGTACGCATAGGGGAGCCGTCGCGCCATGCCGTGGCGCGCAGCGTGGTGGTGGAAAGCGTCACCCCCGTAGCCGAGAACATCGTCAAGCTGCGCCTGGTTGCGCCCGATGGCCGTGCGCTGCCCCGCTGGACGCCCGGCGCGCACATCGACGTGGAATGCGGCGATGCGGACCGCTCGCGCCAGTACTCGCTGTGCGGCGATCCCGCCGACACCCGTGCGCTCGAAATCGCCGTCTTGCGCGAAGCCGATGGCCGGGGCGGCTCGTGCTGGATACACGCGGGCGTGAAGGCTGGCGACCGCCTGCGCATACGGGGCCCGCGCAACCACTTCCGGATGGACGAAACCGCGAAGAAGCTCCTCCTGATCGCCGGCGGCATAGGCATCACGCCCATCAGCGCCATGGCGCGGCGGGCGCGGGAACTCGGGATGGACTACGAATTGCACTACAGCGGCCGCCGGCGAACCGCCATGGCGTTCCTGGACGAGCTCGCCGCGTTGCACGGCGACCGGCTGCGCGTGTATGTATCCGAAGAAGGCCGCCGCAATGACCTGGCCGCGCTCCTGGACCAGCCGCGCGAAGGCTGGCAGGTGTGCGCCTGCGGGCCCAAGCGCATGCTCGAAGCGTTGGAGCGGCACTGCGCGGACTGGCCCGGCGACGCGCTGCGCATCGAGCACTTCGAATCCAGCCTCGCGCAACTCGACCCGAGCCGGGAACACGCGTTCGAGGTCGAGCTGAAGGACTCGGGCATCACCGTCAGCGTGCCGGCCGACAGGACGGTGCTGGCTTCGCTGCGTGCCGCCAATATCGACGTCCCCAGCGATTGCGAGGAAGGCTTGTGCGGATCGTGCGAGGTACGGGTGCTGGCCGGCAAGATCGATCACCGCGACATGGTGCTTACCAAGGCCGAACGGGAAGCGAATGACCGGATGATGACGTGCTGCTCGCGGGCGCGCGGCGGAAAGCTGGTGCTGGAGCTGTAGCGTACCGGCCGGACCGGCGGAGGATGCAGTACCATCTGCGGCAGTTCACCGCCACCCCGCGCATCATGTTCCACGTCGTCCTCGTCCACCCGGAAATTCCGCCCAATACCGGCAACGTCATCCGCCTGGCCGCCAATACCGGCGTGCAACTGCACCTGGTTCGTCCGCTCGGGTTCGAGCTCGAGGACGCCAAACTGCGGCGCGCGGGGCTGGACTACCACGAGTGGGCCTCGGTCCAGGTCCATGACGGGTTCGACGCCGCCATCGCGGCCACGGGCGCCGCGCCGGACCGGGTATTCGCCTTCACCACGCGCGGCTCGCGGCTATTTGGAACGGTCGCCTTCCAGGCCGGAGATGTGCTGGTCTTCGGCAGCGAGACCGCCGGCCTGCCGGCCGCCATCCGCGACGGATTTCCCGAAACGCAGCGGCTGCGGTTGCCCATGCGGCCGGGGCAGCGAAGCCTGAACCTGTCGAACTCCGTAGCCGTCGCCGTATTCGAGGCGTGGCGTCAAATGGGCTACGCCGGCGGAGCCTAGCCCCCACCCGGACAGTACGACTAAGATATGGCGACTGGCGACCATCGGGGCCATGCAGGTTCCCCCGCGCCGGACAATTCCCGCGGCAGACGCCGCCTCACCCACATAAGATGAAAAAGGGGATGCAATGCCTATCCTGACCACCCATGTCGGCAGCCTGCCCCGCGGAGACGAGCTGGCGCAGTTGCTGCTCGCCCGCGACCACGGCCAAGCAGTCGACCCGGCGCACTTCGAACAAGTGGTCCAGGCGGCGATCGACCAGGCCGTCCAGAAGCAGGTCGAAGCCGGCGTCGACATCATGAGCGACGGCGAGCTCGGCAAGGTCGGCTATGCCACCTACATCACCGAGCGGCTCGAAGGCTTCGGCGGACACATCGACCGGATGCCCGCCAAGGACTTGGCCGACTTCCCCGAGCTCAGAAAGAAGCTGGCCGCCATCATGGGCGCCCAGGAATTCGTGCGCGCCGCCTGCGTGGGACCCGTCAAGCTGCGTACGCTGGAGCCCTGCCACGCCGACATCCGCCGCTTCAAGTCCGCCATGGAACGGCATGGCCAAGGCCGGCGCGGATTCATGAATGCAGCCTCCCCTGGTCTGGTGACCGCCTTCCAGCCGAACAAGCACTACCCCACCCACGAAGCCTACCTGGCCGACCTGATCGAGGCGATGCGGCCCGAGTACGAAGCCATCGTCGCCGCGGGCTTCGACCTCCAGCTCGATTGCCCCGACCTCGCCATGGCGGCCCACACCGGCTACCAGAACCTGAGCGAAGCAGAGTTTCTGGCGCGGGCGCGGCAGAACGTCGAGGCGCTCAATGCCGCCACCCGCAACATTCCTCCCGAGAAGTTGCGCATGCACATCTGCTGGGGCAACTACGAAGGCCCGCACCACTGCGACATCGCGCTGGAAAAGGTGATCGATATCATCCTGGCCGCCCGCCCCTCGACCATCCTGTTCGAGGCCGCCAACCCTCGCCACGAGCATGAATGGGAAATCTGGCGCGCCGCCAAGCCCGAGACCAAGATCCTTGCACCGGGGCTGATCGACAGCTGCTCGAACTACGTCGAGCATCCGGAACTGATACGCCAGCGGCTCGAGCGTTATGTCGGATTCATGGGCGAAGACCGGGTACTGGCCAGCACCGACTGCGGCTTCGGCACGTTTGCCAACTACGGCAAGATCGACCCGGCCGTTACCTGGATGAAGCTCTCGACCTTGCGGGATGGCGCCAATCGGGCGTCTCAGCGGGACGGCGCACGCACGGCCCAGCGTTCTTGAACGGCCGGGGCGTTTACGGCTGGCGCACGACCCGGATCTTGCCGCTATTGCCGCCGCCGCAGAAGAAGCGGCCGGCGCCATCGGCCTCCAGCCCCGATACGGCGACTCCGGCAGGCATCTGAAGAACTTCCAGCACCTCGCCGGTTCGGGGGTCAATGCGGCGCAGGTCACTGGCATCGTCCCCCCAGGTGCCGTGCCACAGTTGACCCTGGGTCCAGGTGACGCCGGTGACGAAACGCTGGCAAGAGAGAGTACGGAGAATCTCCCCCGTATCCGGATCGATCTGATGGATCTTGCGGTCCGCGCACTGCCCGACCCACAAACTCCCTTCCGACCATGCCAGGCCCGAGTCTTCACCGTCCCCGGGCGCCGGGATAGTAGCGAGAACGCTGCCCGTCTCCGGATCGATCTTCCGGATCTGGCCATCGGCAATCTGGAACAAGTAGCGGCCGTCGAACGCCGTCCCGGCGCGCGCCGGTACGTCCAGCGCGGGACCGAGCGTCCCGCTGGCCGGGTCGAGCGCGAGAAGCTGGTCGCCCACGGCGAACCATACGCGCTTTCCGTCGTAGGTCACGCCGTGCACGGTATCGACTCCGGGAAACGGGCCGTACTCGCGAAGGATATGAGCAGCAGATGAGTTCATGGTGGTTTCCTGGTTAGGGGGATGTAGGCATCCTAGCCAACCGCGAAAGGAACCGGGAGTAACAAGCTTGTCGCGAATCCCGGGACGGGAGACGTCATCCAGCGCCGCGCCCGTCCGCGGCCCACAGACTCGACCTTGCCCGCGGCGGCCAGCGCATCGAGCCCCCGCTGTACGGTACGCTGGCTTGCGCCCAGCGCCAGCGCAAGGGCCGAGCTGGACCAGCTTTCGCCGTCGGCCAGTAAGGCCAGCAGCGAGGCGTGGGGAGTATCGACGGGCCGCGCCAGCACGACCACCTCCGAAGCGCCCAGCGGCTCGAGCCTGAACCCCTGCCTGGTGGCGGCGATGGCGGCCAAAGGCGCCAAGGCCTTGCGCAGTCTTCCGATCTCGACGCGCAAGCGCGCACGATGTGATTCGTCAGGGCGCCGGGTACGGAAGGCCTGGGCAATCAGCGCGGTCCTGGCCACATCATCGGGCCATGCTTCCGCCAGTAGTCGCGCAAGCGTGAACAACACCGGCCTGGTCGCGAGCGGAATCTGTGCACCGGCCTGCCGGACCCCATGACGGCAGGCATCGACAACCAAGCTGCGGGAGACCAGGAGCGCTTCGACTTCATCGAGCAGCAGCGGCCGCTCTTGGCCACGCGCCCTCAGGCGCGCCGCCGGAAGCGCCAGCGCACGGCGTGCCTGTTCGACTTCCTGGACCAGGGCTGGTATGCCTGCAGCCTTCGCCCACCGCCCGCCGCGGTCCAGTGCGGCACGAGCCGCTTCGGCCTGCAGCCGCCGCATGGCAATGCCGGCAGCTATCAACTCGTGGACCGCTTGAAGCGCACTCGGCAGCATGCGAGGATCCATCGTGGCCAGCATGCGTTCGGCCTCGTCCAAGCGGCCGATCAGCAGCAGCCGCCGGACTTCTAGTTGTCTTGCATGAACCGCATTGGGCCAATCGCAGCATGCCTCCATCGTGGCGCGCGCCGCCTCGAGCGCCTGGGCGGGCCAGTTCAGCTCGCGCGAGGCAAGCGCGATTTCCGCTTCGGCCACCACACACTTGGCGCGTGCCACCGCATCCTTGGGGCCGAAAGCCCGCGCCGCGCGACGCACGAGCGCCGTCGCCCGCGAAAAGTCGCCCAGCTGCGCCATCGCGATGCCGCGCAGTGCCAGGGCGGATGCGTCATCGCGCAGGGAAACGTAATTCAGTGCCGCCAGAGGGGCGCCCGCGGCAAGCGCGCGGGCCGCTGCCGAAATCAACCCATCCATGTCAGTCGTGCCACCTCCGGCCTCGTCACGCAGGCGCCCGCCGGCGTCTTACGCAACGGATGGGGCGGCCTTCGAGCAGCGCTCAGATTGAGTTTCTCCGCAAACGTTTACCAGCGTACTACGCGCTCGCTCATCAGGCGATGGGAATCGCCGGGCGGATTACTGCATCTCATTGCGGCTGTATCTTTGCCTGCTTCACCAGCTCCGCGTAACGCCGCGTATCCTCGGCGATCAGCCGGTCGAACTCGCCAGGGCTATTGGATACGGCCTCGAATCCAATGTCGCTGAGGTATTTGCGCACGTCTTCCTGGGCCATGACCTCGCCGATGTCCTTGCTCAGCCTCTCCAGCACCACCGCGGGCGTTCCCTTGCGGGCAATGACCCCCAGCCATGTTTCGACATGGAAATCCTTGGGACCGCCCGCCTGGCCAACGGTGGGAATGTTTTCAAAACCCGCGAGTCTTGCCGGCGCCGCTACGGCTAGCAGCTTGACCTTGCCCGACTCGACGAACGGCCGGGTAGTCGCCACGGTCCCGAGTGCCCAGGTAACCTGTCCGGTGGCAACCGAGCTGAACAACTGAGACGTTTCCTTGAACGGGGCGTGCAGCATGGAGGTTCCGGTCAATTGCTCGAACAGCGCACTGCCCAGATGCGAGGGGCTGCCCACGAACGGCGTGCCATAGGACAGCTGCCCCGGCTTGGCCTTGGCTTCTTCAATCAGGCGCGCCACGCTGGCGATGGGGCCGGATGACGAGGCCGCGATGAAGAAGGGGGTCTTGAACATCAGGCTGACGCCGGTCAGGTCTTTCGTACTGTCGAACGGCACATTCTTGTGGATGTGTGGGTTGACGGCGATATGCCCCCCGTCGGCCACAAGTAGGTTATAGCCGTCGGCCGGCGCGGAGAGCATGGCCTGGATCGCGATGAACCCGCTACCTCCGGGCCGGTTTTCGACAATGACCTGCTGCTTCCATTTCTTGGCCAAGTGTTCGCCGACCAGCCGGGACACGATATCAGGACCGCTGCCGGTCGAGTAGGCCAGGATCAACCGCACGGGTTTGTCCGGAAATGCTTCGCTCGATGCGGGGACGGAAAACTGTAACGCCAGAACGCCCACGCCAAGGACCAACGACTTCTTCACGCTGTGGATCATGTGTTGTCTCCTGCACCTTGAGGTATGTTGTTGAATGAGTGCCTCGTACCGGATACCGCAGCCGTCAACGCGGGGGTGCGACGCACGCCGCCGCCCTCGGGCCTGCGCCGCGAACCCGGTCGACGAGCCAGGCCGGCCGGGCCGGCAAGGCATCGCCGCGCCACGCCACGTGCCCGTCGGGGCGCACGAGCACGAGCTTGTTTAGATACAACTCCGCCGCCTCCTGGCTACCGATGGTCTGGACTTTCAGAGGAAGGCCGCGGTCCTCGGCTTCGGTTTCCAGCGGTGTGGTGTCGATATCGGCAAATTTGAGCAGCGTGAAGCCAGGACCGAACAGGTCGAGGGTGCTCCGATCGGGGCCCAGCCAGACATGCGGCGCTCGCGCCCCGGGGCGGGCGCTCGGGACATAGGGACTCGCATCGGCAATCGCTGAACCGTCATCCACCACGATCGGGGACGGGCAATAGACATGCCCCAGATGTATCCCGATCGGATGCCAGGAACTTTCGTTTTCCTCGACCAGGCGCGCCCCGACCTCTGCCCGCAGCCGGGCCGCGGCGGCGTCGTCACCGGCGATACCCGCGCAAGTGGCCCCATCGACCAGGCGGTGGTAATTGCGCAGGGACTCCTCAACCGCCCTTGCCGAAGCCGGGCGCCTTTCGACGTCATAGCTCTCCAGCAGCATGGGTCCTCCCCAGCCTTGGAGAACTGCGGCCAACTTCCAGCCCAGGTCCCATGCATCCAAGATTCCGGTGTTCATGCCGAGTCCGCCATTGGGTGGATGCGCATGGGCCGCGTCGCCCGCAAGGAAAACGCGCCCATCGGCAAAACGGTCGGCTATCGTGGCCTTGCGCACCCAATGGGATACATCGCGAATGGTGAACGCGATGCCCGGCCCCAGCGCCCGCCTCAGCATGGCTTCCAGCGCATCGCGGTCTTCCATTGAACCGGAGGCCTCGATCAGCTGGAAACGGTAGAGGTCGCGACCGTCGATGGCCGTCAGCACGCCCCATACTCCCACATCGCCCACGAAGACGTAGCGGTAGCCCTGGCCGAGGGCATGCTGTGCGTGCAGGTCGGGGATGTCGACATATATGCTCATCGAGCTGCTCAGGTGCTTTTCACCTCTTACCTGTATGCCCAGCAGCCCGCG
Organism: Pigmentiphaga sp.; assembly: GCF_033795525.1. Classification (GTDB taxonomy): domain Bacteria; phylum Pseudomonadota; class Gammaproteobacteria; order Burkholderiales; family Burkholderiaceae_B; genus Pigmentiphaga. The sequence goes on along the minus strand of NZ_JARYGM010000006.1, from coordinate 119,444 downwards.
TACGGTGCTGGCGTAACCGTCGCAACCGACCACGTAGTCGGCCCGCACCATGCACCGGCCGCCGGTGCCATGATCGGTCAGTTCGACGCACACGCCTTCGTCGGACTGCCTCAACGCTGCCAGCTCGGTGCGATACTTCAGCGTCACGCCGGGCTGCGCCAGCGCATGGCGTTTGAGGATGGGATCGAACCAGGTTTGCGGACATGGTCGCTCCCGCTCGGGGCTGAATGGCGTGTCGTACTGGACGGATAAGGGCGGCGTCCGCACCCTGCCCAGTTCGAAGCCCTGCATAGCGGTTACGAACAGGCTGTCCAAACCATGATCGAGGGGGAAGCCCCAGTCGCGTACCGCGGGCGCAATACCAAGCTGCCGGCAGAACTCCATGGTGCGAACGCTTACGACGATCATCTTCGCCGACACGGGCTGGTCGTCCCTCCTTTCGACCACGAGGGTTCGAATGCCTTGGGCGCCCAAGTAGGCCGCCAGTGCCAGGCCTATGGGCCCGGCACCCGCGATCAGCACCGGTACGTGGTCCTCGATGCGATCCGGACTCATGGCCGCCTCATCCCACTTGCGCCAGTTCCAGCGGCGTGCCGATCAGGCATTCGGCCTGGCCGGGACGCACGACCATGAAATCCGACAGCATGCAGCCCACATCGGGCTTCCAGTTGGCATCGTGCAGGTCGATATTGTTGCCAAAGCACATGCCTTCCTCCAGGACCATGTCGCCGATCCGGTGGCCGTTCAGCGTGTCGGACCCATACCCTTCCTGATAAACGACGGTCGGGAATTCGGGAGAGGCGGTACCCATGGCATGAAAACCCAGCTCTACCCAGTCCAGACCGGCGCGCGCGGCCGGACGGCGGATCATCTCCAGCGCTTCGCGTATCGTGCGGCCTGCTGTCAGGGCCTCCTTGCTGGCGTGCAGGCATTCCACCGATACGTCCCAGATGCGCTGGAGCTCGCGCGGGGCCTTCTTGCCCAGGTACACGGTGTATTCGGTATGGCAGCGATAGCCGCCGTACTTGGTGTGCCACTCGGAGACGATGATGTCGCCCTGTTGGAGAGGGCGCATGCTGGGCGTGAGCGGCTGCTCGCACCCATGCAGCAGATGCCATAACTCTGTTTCCGGGTGTTCGACAGGGCCGGCAGCAAACAGGTTGAAGACGTTGGGTTCGGCGCCCGAGGCAATCTGCGTCTTGATCATCTCGGCATACACCACTGCGTCGGGTACGCCCGGGCGTGCAGTCCCGACCATCGCATCGATGACCTTGCGCGCGATCTGGCCCGCCTTGCGCAAGGTGCCGATTTCCTCTTCACTCTTGACCATGCGCATTTCCTGCAGCAGCCAGCTGGCCTCCACCAGCTCCGCATGCGGCAGCAAGGACTTCAGTGCTTCCACTTCCGCATGCAGCAGCGTCGAAGAAGTCTGAATGGTGGATGAGAAGCCCACCAGCCCGATCCGCGAGCGATCCAGGCCTCGCGCGCGGAGTTCGTCGGCAACCGCAGCCATGCCTGCGCGGATACGGAAATCCTTGGTCCATTTCTGGACGGACAAGTACATATTGGTCGGCCGGTTCATATGAGCCACCGCATTCCACACCACGGGCTCCCCGACCAGTGGAAAGATGGCGTCGGCACCGATTTGCGAATCCACCTGCAGGAGGTAGCGCAGATTGGCCATCCCCATGCCCCAGTAAATGTCGTTGCCCAGCAAGACGAGCGCGTCCAGCCCCGCCATCAGCATCTTCTTGCGCGTCTTATCCCACCTTCGATCCCGCTCCGCGAGCGACATCTGAGGCATGTAGTCGAACAACGGCGCTGCGGCGGCCCCTTCGGGAATGGGCTTGGCGGTACGCGGGAATGGGGCATTGGGCATGCATTGTCTCCTGATCTATCGGCCGGCCGACATCGGTCTGAACATTTATATGATGCATCATATTATGAAGCATCACAATATGGCGATGATAAAATCCAGTTCTCATTTCCCGAGCCGCACCTTATGCTCAAGCACCTGCACGACGGGCTGCCTTTCCTGCTCAATCGCATTGCGGCGACGATCGCCGAAGCCGTCAACCGCGAATTCCAGCCCATGGGCTTGAATCTGTACGCGGTACGAGTGCTGATCCTGCTCTACCTTGACTCCGAACACACCGTCGGAGGCTTGGCGCAAAGCGCCGCGCTCGAACAATCGACCATTTCGCACATCCTGCGGCGCCTGGAGCAGCAAGGATTGATCGAACGCGTACGGCAAAAGCAGGACAACCGCTCCGTCATGGTGTTGCTCACGGACGAAGGCAAGAAGGTAGGCGCTAAGTGCTGGAAGGCCGTGCAGCGGCACGACGCGCTCTTGCGCCGGGGACTGGATCCCGCGGCAGGCGCCCAGTTGGAACAATTGCTCAAGCAGCTATACGAGAACGTGCCCTTGTTCCAGGGACGCGATCCTGGGCGACACCCCGGCACGTCGGAAGAACACTAGCGTCCGTCTCTATCCAGCTCCATAGCCGCGGGCTTGGCAGCCGGTCCCGTACTGACCGGTCCGCGCATGCAACGACGCACGCAGCAAAAAAAACGGCGCCCAAAGGGCGCCGCTTTCAACGAAACGAAGCGATCAATCCAGCGTCAGGTTCAGCCGCTTGATCACTGCACCCAGCGTCTGCTGTTCCTTCTTGATCAGCGCAGTCAGTTCGGCCGGCGTGGACGGCGCAGCGGTGAAGTACTGTGCGTTCAGCTGCTTCTGCACTTCCTCGCTCTTGATGATCTGCACCAGCTCCTTGTTGAGCCGGTCGACGATAGGCTGCGGCGTGCCGGCGGGCATGAGGATGGCTTGCCAGGAGATTACTTCGAAGCCGGATACGCCCTGCTCGGCCATGGTGGGCAAATCGGGCAGCGCGGGACTGCGCTTGGTGCTGGTCACGGCCAGCGCCTTGAGCTTGCCATCGCGCACCTGGGGCATGGCGATGGCGGGCACCATGAAGCCGGCCTGCACTTGTCCGCCGAGCATGGCCGTCACGACCTGCGGAAAGCCGGCGTAGGGCACGTGCAAAATATCCAGGTTTTCCTTGCCTTTGAGCAGCTCCATGGCCAGGTGGGCGGAACTGCCTGCCCCCACCGACCCGTAGTTGAGCTTGCCGGGCTCCTTCTTGAGCAGCGCGGTGAACGCCTGTACCGAATCGACGTCCAGCGAGGGCGGTACGACCAGCACATTGGGACTCGTCGCCACCAGGGTCACCGGCGCAAGGTCCTTGAGCGGATCGTAGTTGAGCTTGCTGTAGAGGGCCGGTGCGGTCGCCAACGGACCGTTGATGGTGAACAGCATGGTGTAGCCGTCCGGCGCCGCGTGAGCGACCGTGCCGGTGCCGATGTTGCCGCCGGCGCCGGGCTTGTTGTCGATCACGATGGCCTGGCCCAATTGCTTGCCCAGCGGTTGCGAAATCACGCGGGCAATGATGTCGGGCGAGGAACCCGCCGGGAACGGCACGACGAGCTTGATGGGACGGCTGGGCCATTCCCCGTGCTGGGCCGAGGCCGGCGCAGCGACGGCAAGGCCGGCGGCCGCGGCCATGGCGGTGCCGAGCAGGCGGCGGCGCAGCACGGCGCGGGCCGGCGCGGGGGTTTCGGGAAAGCGCATGGATATCTCCGTTATTGGGCGTTATTGGCGTTGATGGGCGGGCGGGGCTGCTTCAAACCGCTTCGCTGTTCTTGACCCATCGATCCACGTCTACCGGCTGCGCGCTGGCCAGGCGGTCCAGCAGCCGGTCGATGTCCGTATCGACGATCAAGGCCTCGAGATGCACGGTGCGCACGAAGCCCTGTTCATGGGCATGGCGCGCGAAGGCAAGCAGGGCGTCGTAGTAGCCGTTGGCGTTGAGCAACCCCACCGGCTTGGTGTGATAGCCGATCTGTTGCCAGGTCAGCACCTCGAAAAGCTCGTCCAGCGTGCCGAAGCCGCCGGGCAAGGCGACGAAGGCATCGGAAAGTTCCACCATGCGGGCCTTGCGGGCGTGCATGGTCGGGACGACGAACATATCGGTCAGGCCTTTGTGCCCGACTTCTTTTTCCCACAGGCGTTCGGGAATGATGCCGGTAACCTGGCCGCCTGCCTCGAGCGCGGCGTTGGCCACGTGGCCCATCAGTCCGACGCTGCCGCCGCCGTACACCAGGCGCATCCCCCGCCGTGCGACCGCATGCCCGAAAGCGCGGGCCACCTCGGCGTAGAACGGGTCATTTCCGGGACTGGCACCGCAGTATACGCAAACAGCATCCATCTTTAGTCCTCAAGAAAGGCCTTCTTTGCGGGCCTCGCGGGCCAGCAGGCGGGCGACGGCTTCTGCAGGCGGCACGCCCTCGAACAGCACGGCGCATACGGCGTCGGTAATCGGCATGTCGATACCGCACCGCTGCGCCAGATCGCGTACGGCGGGCGCGCAGCGCACGCCTTCGGCCACCTGGGTCATGTCTCCCAGAATCTCGTCCAGCGACCGGCCCCGGCCGATTTCGAGCCCCACGCGGCGATTGCGGGAGAGATCGCCGGTCGCGGTCAGGATCAAATCCCCCAGCCCGGTCAAGCCGGAAAAAGTGTCGGCCTGGGCGCCGAGGGCCACCCCGAGCCTCGTCATCTCCGCCAGCCCACGTGTAATGAGCGCGGCACGGGCATTGGCGCCCATCCCCAGGCCGTCGCCTATGCCGCAGGCGATGGCCATGATGTTCTTGACCGCGCCGCCGACTTCCACCCCGATGACGTCCTCGCTGCCGTAGACGCGGATAGCGCCCCCATGCAGGGCCTGGGTCGTCCGGCATCGCAGTTCGGCGCTCGTGCTGGCGATGGTCAGCGCAACGGGCAGGCCCTCGGCCACTTCGCGGGCGAAGGACGGGCCGGACAGCACGCCCGTCGAGATGGCGGCGGCCCCGGCAAAGGCCGCGTCGGCGATCGCATGCGGCAGGCGGCCGGAGCCGGCGTCCAGGCCTTTGCAGGTCCAGACCACGGCCAGGTCGTCCATGGCGTGGCGTACCACGGCCGACGCGACCTCGCGGCAGGCCTGTTCCATGCCCGCCACCGGGACCCCGAGCACAAGCAGGGGCCGGCCAGGCCCCTGCAAGTGGGCGAAGAGCCCATCGATATCGGAGGTATAGCGCAGGCTGCCCGGCAACCGGATTCCCGGCAGATAATCGGCGTTCTCCTGGCTGGCCGCCATGCGGCGCGCCAGCTCGGCACGACGCGCCCACAGCAGCGTAGGATGCTGCCGGGCACTGGCCGCCGCCAATGCGGTGCCCCAACTGCCCGCCCCCAGGACGGCGACCCGCAATCCCGGTGCCGTATCCGCCATGATGGATACCGGTCCGGTCAGTGCTTGGCGCCGACACCCGGCGGCAGGATCAAGCCGCTGTCTTGCGCGCCGTTCGAGCCGCCCTGTCCCGCCTGCTGCTGCTCGGCCATGGCCTGCGCCACGCGCTGCTCGTAGATGGCCTGGAAGTTGACCTCGGCCAGGTGCAGCGGCGCCATCGAGGCGCGCGTGATGGCGTCGGCGATGTTGCTGCGCAGATAGGGGTAGACGATGCCGGGGCACGCGATGCCCAGGATGGGATCGAGCTGCTCCATGGGGATGTTCGCCAGTTCGAATATGCCGGCCTGCTTGCCTTCGACGAGATACAAGACCTTGTCGCCGATCTTGGTGGTAACGGTGGCGGTCACGGTGACCTCGAACACGGTTTCGGCCAGCGCCTGCGCCCCGACGTCGATGGCAACTTCTACCCCGGGCTGTTCGGTTTCCAGGAAGATCTGCGGCGCGTTGGGCAGCTCCAGCGACAAGTCCTTCAGGTAGACGCGCTGGATGTTGAAGACGGGGGCGGTTTGCTGCTCTTGATTGTCGGACATGGGGAGAGATTCAGAAAACGGAAAGCCTGCTGGCTGGGACCCGGCCCCCGGTGAACGCGGGGCCGATACGTGCACATCGATAAAAACATGCCGGGGCACTCGGCCCCGGCCTCTACTGAATTACTGCGCCGGCGCGGCCCCGCCTTGGAGCAGCGGCACCAGGCCACCGGCCCGGTCGAGAGCGGCCAGGTCGTCGAACCCGCCCACGTGCGTGTCGCCGATATAGATCTGCGGGACTGTCCGGCGGCCGGTGCGCTCGATCATCTCGTCGCGCCGGTCGGGCTCGACATCGATGCGCACCTTGTCGATCTGCTCGACGCCGCGCTGCTTGAGCAGCATCTCGGCGCGCTGGCAGTAGGGGCAGTACCCGGTGGAATACATCAATACTTTCTGCATGAGGGCTATCCTTTTGCGATCGGCATGCCGGCCTGGACCCAGCCAGCCAGTCCGCCGGCCAGGGTGTTGACCTCGGCAAACCCGTGCGCCTTGAACTCGGCCACGGCCTTTGCCGCATCCCGGCCGTTGGCCCCGACCAGGATGAGGGGCTTGTTCTTGGGCAGGCCGGCGGCCTTCTGCTTGAGCTCGGCGAGGGGCACGCTGCGCGACTGCGCGATGTGCCCGGCCGCGAAATCGGCCGTCGGCCGGACGTCGACGAACACGGCATGGCGCTGGTTGACGGCCGCGGTGGCCTCGGCCGGCGTGATCGCCCCGCCCGCCGGTCCGCTGCGCAGCGACTGCCATAGCAGCATACCGCCAGAGACGAACGCCAGTGCGATCAGAAGAATGTTGTCGACGATGAATTTCACAAACGGATCCTGGAAAGAGGGAACGAGCGATACGCCACGCCGGTGGCGGCGTTACGCACACTTACCAAATCGCAAATGGCGGGAAAGCCTTTGCAGCCCGCCGATTTCCGACGCCGGGACGGACCGGATCCGGCCCCGCGGCGAAGATAATGCCGCAGGATTATAAAATGTCGGGGTAACGGCCGCTTTTTTCAAGCGCGGGCCGCCCGTCCCTGCCGTGTAGGCAGGCCGCCCGGATTGTATTCAACCTTTACGCGCAGCGCGCCTGCGCCCCCTGGACATGGTCAAACTCGTACTGATGCGTCATGGCGAAAGCCAATGGAATCTCGAAAACCGCTTCACCGGCTGGACCGACGTCGACCTGACGGACAAGGGCCGCGAAGAAGCCCGCAAGGCCGGTGAATTGCTCAAGAAAGAAGGGTACGACTTCGACCTGGCCTACACTTCGGTACTGCGCCGCGCCATCCGCACGCTGTGGATTTCGCTCGATGCCCTGGACCGCATGTACCTGCCGGTCGAACATAGCTGGCGCCTGAACGAACGCCACTACGGCGCTCTACAAGGGCTGAACAAGGCCGAGACCGCCGCCAGGTTCGGCGAGGAACAAGTCCTGATCTGGCGCCGGGCCTATGCCATCGCCCCCGATCCCCTGGCGGCCGACGACGAGCGCCATCCCCGCTTCGATCCCCGCTACAGCGGCCTGGATCCGGCCGAGCTGCCCGCCACGGAGTGCCTGCAAGACACCGTGGCACGCGTCGTTCCCTACTGGAACAGCACCATCGCGCCGTCGCTGAAGGCCGGCAAACGCGTGCTGATCGCCGCCCATGGCAACAGCTTGCGTGCGCTCATCAAACACCTGGACAACATCTCCGACGACGACATCGTCGGGCTGAACATCCCCACTGCCCAGCCGCTGGTCTACGAGCTGGACGACGACCTCAAGCCCATCCGCCACTACTACCTGGGCAACCCCGAAGAAATCGCCGCGGCCATGGCGGCCGTGGCAGCGCAAGGAAAGGCCAAGGCGCAGTGAAGCGAATCGCGGGGATCCTGCTGATCGCCCTGCCCGCGGCGTCGGGCTGGCCGCTTGCCGCCGGCGCCGCCAAGGCGCCGACGGACCCCGCGGTGGTCGCGCGCGAGCGCGAGGCGCTGCGCAAACGCCTGGAGGAACTCAAGAAGGACATCGCGGAACGCGAGGAAGAGCACTCGGATGCCGCCGATGCGCTGCGCGAGTCGGAACAGACCATCTCCAAGGTCAACCGCCGCCTGGTGGAGCTGCGCAATGCGCAGCGCCGCGCCAACACCGAGCTCGAGCGCCAGACACAAGCCATCGCCGACAAGGAACAACACCTGGGACAGCGCCAGCAGCACTTGTCCGATCTGCTGCGGCGCCAGTATGCCGTAGGCGGCTTGACGCCCTGGGGCGCGCTGCTGTCGGGCGACGATCCCCAGCGCCTGAACCGCAATCTCGCCTACCTGGGCTACATCGCCGAGGCCCGCGCCAAGACCGTGGCCGAACTTCAAGGCGAGCTGGAAGAGCTGGCCCGGCTGCGAGCCCAGGCGGACGCCAAGCGCACCGAGCTGGAACAATTGGCCGCCGAAGAAAACACCCAGCGGCAGGAATTGGTCAAGCAGTCCGAAGAGCGGCGCAAGGTGCTGGCCGACATCTCGTCCAAGCTCAAGAACCAGCGCCGCCAGGCGGTACGGCTGGAACAGGACGAGAAGCGGCTTTCGCGGGTGATTGATAACCTGACCCGCATGCTCGCGCGCCAGGCCGAGGAAGCGCGGCGCAAGGCCGAGGCCGCCCGGCGCGCCGAGCAAGCCCGCCGTGCGGCCGAGCAGGCGGCCAGGGAGGCAGGCAAGCCGCCCCCGCCCCGGACCGAACCGCCTCCCGAAGAAGCGGTGGCCCGCAACAGCCTCGTGCCCGATCCCTCGCTTACCGGCCAGTTCGCCAAACTGCGCGGCCGCCTGCGCCTGCCGGTAGCCGGCGACGTCGTGGGCCGCTTTGGTGCGTCGCGCGGCGAAGGCGGCACCTGGAAAGGCGTGTTCATACGGGCGCCCGAAGGTACCGAGGTCAGGGCCGTGGCGGCGGGCAAGGTCGTCTTTGCCGACTGGCTCCGCGGCTTCGGCAACCTGCTCATCATCGACCACGGCAGCGAGTACCTGTCGATATACGGCAACAATGAAGCGGTCCTGCGCCACGTGGGCGACGACGTCAAGAGCGGCGATATCGTCGCCAACGTCGGCGCCACGGGGGGCCAGTCCGAATCGGGCCTATACTTTGAATTGCGGCACCGCGGCGCGCCTTTCGATCCTCTCAAGTGGGCGTCGTTGCGCTGATCCACCGGACACGGATATCCTGATCACCCGGCGCGACCTATCCGCGTCATCATTCATCAATTCGATATATCGAGAACCCGAGCGGCCTCCAGGGTGTCAAACAGCCACCACCCTGCCAGGGCCCGGAGGAATACATGGGCAGCAAGAGTAAATTTCGCAGTATCGGCCTGATCAGCCTGGGCATCGTCGCCGGGGTGCTGATCAGCGTCGGCATCACCGCCGTCGCTCAGCGGGAAACCCGCGGTCCCCTGCCGCTCGAGGAAATCCGCCAGTTCTCGAATGTCTTCGCGACCATCAAGAGCAACTACGTCGAGCCGGTCGAGGACAAAAAACTCATCGACGGCGCGATCGCCGGCATGCTGTCCGATCTCGATCCGCATTCGGCCTATCTCGACGCCGAGGCCTACCGCGAGATGCAGACCGCCACCCAGGGCGAATTCGGCGGCCTGGGCATCGAGGTCGGCACCGAGGACGGGTTCGTCAAAGTCATCTCGCCCATCGAGGACACCCCGGCCGCGCGGGCGGGCGTGAAGGCGGGCGACCTGATCATCAGAATCGATGACAAGTCCACCAAGGGCCTGCTGCTCAATGACGCCGTCAAGCTGATGCGGGGCAAGCCCAAGACCTCGATCACGCTGACCCTGATCCGCAAGAACGAGGCGCAACCCATCGTCGTGACCATCGTCCGCGACATCATCAAGGTGCAGAGCGTCCGCAGCAAGATGCTGGACGACAACACGGCCTATGTGCGGATCGCCCAGTTCCAGGAACAGACCGGCGCCGATCTGGCGACCCACCTGGAGCGGCTGGCCAAGAGCGGCGCGCCCAAGGCACTGGTGCTCGACCTGCGCAACGATCCGGGCGGCCTGCTGCATAGCGCCATCGCGGTCTCGGCGGCCTTCCTGCCGCAGAATACGCTGGTGGTCTCGACCGACGGCCGCACGCCCGATGCCAAGCGCAAGTACCTGACGGTGCCGGCCGACTACCTGCGCAGCAGCGACGACTACATCAAGCGCCTGCCTTCGTGGACCAAGACGGTGCCCATGGTGGTGCTGGTCAACGCCGGTTCGGCCTCGGCCTCCGAAATCGTGGCGGGCGCCCTCCAGGACCAGAAGCGTGCGAAAGTGCTTGGCGCCCAGACCTTCGGCAAGGGCTCGGTCCAGGTCATCCTGCCCATCTCTCGGGACTCGGCCATCAAGCTGACCACCTCGCGCTACTACACGCCCAGCGGACGCTCGATCCAGGCCAAGGGCATCGTGCCGGACTATCCGGTGACCGACACACCCGAAGGCGACCTGTTCGACCGGCCGCGCGAGGCCGACCTGGCCAAGCACCTGCTCAACGACAAGGACCCGAACGGTGAAATCAAGTCGGGGGCGCATGACCCGGCCAAGGCCGCCGAACGCAAGGAAATCAAGCCTATCGAGTTCGGCAGCACGGACGACTTCCAGCTTGCCCAGGCGCTGAACCTGCTGGCGGGCCGGCCCGTCCAGCTGGCCAAGGCCGAGGAAGTCGCCAAGGACGCCGCCGAGGTTGCCGAACGCAACAAGACGCCGGCGGAAAAGGCCAAGGAAGGCACCAAGGACGAACAGCCGGCCACCCCGCCGGCACCGCCCGAGCAACCCGTGCCCGCGCCCGCCAAGTGAACGACGAGCAGTTACTGCGCTACTCGCGCCATGTGCTGCTCGACGAAATCGGCATCGAAGGGCAGCAAAGCCTCCTCGACGCCCGCGCCCTGATCGTAGGCGCGGGCGGGCTGGGCTCGCCGGCGGCGTTCTACCTTGCCTCCGCCGGCGTCGGCAGCCTGGTGCTGGCCGACAACGACACGGTAGACCTGACCAACCTGCAGCGCCAGATTCTCCATACCACCGACCGCGTCGGCCGCTACAAGGCAGAGTCCGGCAAGCAGACGCTGGGCGCGATCAATCCGGAAATCGCGGTCCAGGCACTGACCGAACGGCTCATGGGCGACGCCCTGGACAGCCAGGTAGCGGCAGCCGACGTGGTGCTCGACTGCACGGACAACTTCGCGACCCGGCATGCCATCAACCGCGCGTGCGTCAGGCACCGCAAGCCGCTCGTCTCCGGCGCCGCGATCCGGTTCGATGGCCAGGTCAGCGTCTTTGACTTGCGCCAGGATGACGCGCCCTGCTATCACTGCCTGTTTCCCGACGGCGAAGACGTGGACGAAGTCAATTGCGCCACCATGGGCGTATTCGCACCGCTGGTCGGCATCGTGGGCGCGACCGAAGCCGCCGAAGCCATCAAGCTGCTGGCCGGAGTGGGCACCAGCCTGTCGGGCCGGCTCCTGATGCTGGACGCGCTGGCCATGAAATGGCACGAAGTGCGCGTGGGCCGCGATGCCGGCTGCCCGGTGTGCGGCGGACACCGGCCCGGCGCTTGACCGCGGCGTAGGTGGCCGCCATGCCGCCTGGTTCAGGCGAGCATGATCTGGATCTGCACGTCGATGAATTCCGACGGCGATTTTTTCCAGCCGCTCTTGGCATAGCGCTGCCAGCGCCCCAGGATGAAGTGCAGGATGAGGCTGGCGCGTGCGTGGATGTCGTCGGTAGGTGGCAGTTCGTTCAACGCCAGCGCGTTGCGCAGGCACTGCCGCAGCGATGCTTCGATGCGGTCGATGAACTGGTTCATGCGCTCCTGCAGACGTTCGTCCTCGGATACCAGTGCGTCACCGATCAATACCCGCGTCATGCCCTTGTTGCGCTCGGCGAAGGTGAGCAGCATCAGGATGGCCTTGCGGGCCTGTATCAGGCCGCTGGTTTCCGATTCGGAAATGACGTTGAACAGACCGAACACCGAATTCTCGATGAACTCGATCAAGCCCTCGAACATCTGCGCCTTGCTGGCGAAATGCCGGTAGAGCGCGGCTTCGGAAACCTGGAGACGGGCGGCCAGCGCCGCCGTGGTGATACGTTCGCCCTTCGGATGCTCGAGCATTTCGGCGAGCATCTGGAGGATCTGGGTCTTGCGTTCACCCGACTTGCTAGCAGCCATGTGGCGGTTGAATTCCTTGCAAAGGGGACGAATCCCGAAAAGAGCCGCTCCCTCGGGCTGCCGCCCGGCGGACGGTCAACCGCGACGCAGAGAGCGACGCTGTAACAACAAGTGACTGACCGAGTTTACTTGAAGGTCGATAAAAAGCGGACGCCCCCGGTGTGACTTTGCAAAGGGAGTACCCGTATGCCGCACGTATACCGTGCGCATGCCGACCTTTCGTGCACCCCGCAGATTGGCCGAAGTGTCTTCGACGAGCACGGATCTGTGAGCGCTCACTCCTTCCATGGCCATTACGTGACGTAGTAGCGAGGGAGAGGGCTTGACCTTGAAATCGCCGTGGAAGTACATGTCCTCGACGGCCCAAAGGCTGTCGAAGCAATGAAGAATGCCCAGGTGGCTGAGAATCGTGCGCGCGTAATTGTGTGGCGCATTTGTCAGTAGGATCTTGCGGCCGGGGAGGCGTGACAATCGGTTACGCAGGTCCTTGTCGGCCCGCACGAGCGGCCGGATGTCGAAACTGTGGCTGCGATGCAGGAACTCGGACGGGGACACGCCATGGTGCTTGACCATGCCGATCAGCGTCGCCCCGTAGCGCTGCCAGTAGCGCTTGCGCAGCTCGTGGGCCTCTTCTTCGGACACGTCCAGGGTCTCCATGACCGCTTGGGTCATGGACAGGTCGATGTGCGAGAAAATCGCGTGCGACGCGTCGTGCAGCGTATTGTCGAGGTCGAAAAACCATACGGGCTCCGATCGGCCCGCCGCCGGCAAGGGCCTGCGCGTCGCCCGCACCCGGCTCAGGGGCCGCCGTATCTGCCGCCGCTGCGCCAGCGACGGCACCCCCGTCACCGCCGCCGCCACCTCACTGACATAAAGCGTACGTGCCATCGAATCCTCTAGGCACCAAAAAAATACGTGCCCCCGGACGGCCCCTGGCCGCGCCCAAGGAACACCGTAGACGAGACGGCCCGAACCACGATGTCGCGGTCCGGGATGCGGTGGACCCGGCTGCGCCGGTCCACCCGCATCGCCCCCTGGGGGGCGCGCGTCAGCGCGTAGGGGCAGGCCATCAGTGCGAGCGGATCATCGTGCCCACGCCCTGGGCGGTCAGGATTTCCAGCAGCAGGCAGTGCTCGACGCGGCCATCGACGATGTGCACGGAATTGACGCCGCTCTTGGCGGCCTCGAGCGCCGACGAGATCTTGGGCAACATGCCGCCCGAGATAGTGCCGTCGGCGAACAGCTCGTCGATCTTGGCGGCGGTCAGGCCGGTAAGCAGGTTGCCGTTCTTGTCGAGGACGCCCGGGGTATTGGTCATCATGATCAGCTTTTCGGCGCGCAGCACTTCGGCCACCTTGCCCGCCACGAGATCGGCGTTGATGTTGTAGGCCATGCCGTCCTCGCCGAAGCCGATAGGCGAAATCACGGGAATGAACTGGTCGTCCTGGAGCGCCTTGACCACCGAGGGGTCGATCGAGGCGATCTCGCCGACGAAGCCGAGGTCCAGGCTGGCGCCGGGATTGTTCTTGTCGGGCATCAGCATCTTGCGGGCGCGGATGAGTCCGCCGTCCTTGCCTGTCAGGCCGACCGCCTTGCCGCCGAACTCGTTGATCATCATCACGATGTCCTGCTGCACTTGGCCGCCCAGCACCCACTCCACCACTTCCATGGTTTCGGCATCGGTCACGCGCATGCCCTGCACGAAGGAGCCCTGCTTGCCCACGCGCTTGAGCGCGTCGTCGATCTGCGGACCGCCGCCATGGACCACGATGGGATTCAGCCCCACCAGCTTGAGCAGCACGACGTCGTGCGCGAAGCTGCGCTGCAGGCGCTCTTCCGTCATGGCGTTGCCGCCGTACTTGACCACGATGGTCTTGCCATGGAAACGGCGGATATACGGCAAAGCCTCTGCCAGCACGCCGGCCTTGATCCGCGGCGTGAGAGTGGCCAGCGGCCCCTGCTGATCGGAAGAAGAAGCTTCGGCTTGAGTGATGTCGGTCATGGCGGCGCGCCCGAAAAAATGGACAAACAGCCTCAATTGTAGCGACTGTGCGACGCGGCTTCCCAGATGGACTGCCTTGCGTTGTCCCCAGGCTTGCCCACCGGCTGTCCACGGCTTGCCCACATGCTGCGCACACCCTTGCCCACACGCTTGTACACAGTTTTTCCACTGCCTATCACGGGGTTTTCCACACGATATCCCCGCACCGTCCACAACGTTCCCACAGCTTGCCCACAGGGATGTCCACCGCTTCTCCACAGGCTTGTCCCCTGGGTATCCACATCCTTGCCCACAGATTTATCCACTCGGCCGGCGGACACGCGCTTGAAAAACGGGCCGTCCGCCTTGACATGATGTCAAGGCCTACAATGACGTAGGAACAAGGCGCAGCAGGAGAAGCCCATGCAGCCACTGAACATCGGACAGGCCGCCGATGCGTCCGGCGTATCGGCCAAGATGATCCGGCACTACGAATCGATAGGATTGATTCCGCCTGCCCATCGCACCGACGCGGGCTACCGGCTATATGGCGAAAGCGACGTGCACAGGCTGCAGTTCATCCGCAACGCTCGCGACCTGGGTTTCTCCATCCCGCAGATCGCCACATTGCTGGAACTGTGGAACGATCGCAGCCGTCCCAGCTCGGAGGTAAAGCGACTCGCTTGCGCGCACATCGCCGAGCTGGAGGAAAAGATACGGGGACTGCAGGCCATGAAGGCCACGCTGGAACAGTTGGCTTCGCACTGCCACGGCGATCACCGGCCCGACTGCCCCATCCTTACCGGCCTGGCGACGCCCGGCCTGGGAGGCAGGAGCGTGCATCCCTCATCCCATCTAACGCCGAACGTCCATCAATCATGAAGACCACGACCCCACCCAACCTGCGGCGCCGGAGCCTGCTGGCGTTGACCGGACTGGCCCTGCCCGCTTTCGCCGCGGCAAGACCGGATGCGCTGCCTCGCATCACCGTGTACAAGACTGAATTCTGCGGCTGCTGCAAGGCCTGGATCAGCCACCTCGAGCAGGCCGGTTTCCCGGTCGAGGCAATCAATGTGGCCGATACGTCGAGCTGGCGCGCCAAGCTGCGCATGCCGGACACCTACGGTTCGTGCCACACCGCCATCGTGGATGGTTACGCGGTCGAGGGACACGTTCCCGCAGCCGACATCAAGCGCCTGCTGGTTGAAAGGCCGCGCGCCATCGGGCTTGCAGTGCCCGGCATGCCGGTCGGTTCGCCGGGCATGGAAGCCGGCGGCCACAAAGACCCTTACGATGTGCTGCTGGTGACGGCCGACGGCCGCTCCAGCGTCTATCGCGCTTATCGCTAGAAGGAGAATGCAGTGAAACGTCTACTCGCCCTGACCGCCACGGTAGCCGGACTCGCGCTGACCGTGGGCGCCGCGCTTGCGCAGGCGCTCAACGCCGAAGGCGAGGTGCGCCGCATCGATACTGCCAACGGCAAGATCACGCTCAAGCACGGGCCCATCCCCAACCTCGACCTGCCCGCCATGACGCTGGTGTTCAAGGTAGCCGACCCGGCCATGCTGGGCCAGGTCAAGCCAGGGGACACCGTACGCTTCGCCGCCGCCCGGGTCGGCGGCCAGTACACGGTAACGGCAATACAGCCGAAATAGCGCCGCGCCCCCGCGGCCTTACAGCACGTAGCGCGCCAGATCCTGGTGCGCCGCGGCCTCTTCGAGCTGCTTGTTCACATACTCGGCGTCGATGCGTACCACGTCTCCGCTGCGGCGGGAGGCGTCGAACGACAGCTCTTCCAGCAGCTTTTCCATGACGGTATAAAGCCGGCGCGCGCCGATGTTCTCGGTCTTCTCGTTCACGGCGAAGGCCAGTTCCGCCAAGCGCTCGATACCGTCGTCGGTGAACTCCAGCTTCACGCCCTCGGTTTCGAGCAGCGCGGTGTACTGCTTGATCAGCGAGGCGTCGGTATCCGACAGGATGCGGACGAAGTCCTTGGCGGAAAGCGACTCCAGCTCGACCCGTATCGGAAAGCGCCCCTGCAACTCGGGAATCAGGTCGGAAGGCCGCGACAGGTGGAACGCGCCGGAAGCGATGAAGAGAATGTGGTCCGTGCGAACCATGCCGTACTTGGTGTTGACGGTCGTGCCCTCGACCAGCGGCAGCAGGTCGCGTTGCACCCCTTGGCGCGAGACGTCCGAGCCGCCCACTTCCTGCCGGGTCGCGATCTTGTCGACCTCGTCGAGGAAGACGATGCCGTTCTGCTCGAGGTTGGCCAGCGCCTTGGCCCGCAGCTCTTCTTCGTTGACGCGGCGGCCGGCTTCCTCGTCCACCAGCAGTTTGAATGCTTCCTTGACGCGCAGCTTGCGCGTTTTCTTCTTGCCCTGGGCCAGCCCGGCGAACATGCCGCGGATCTGCTCGGTCATCTCTTCCATGCCGGGCGGCGACATGATCTCCATCTGCGGCACGGGCTGGGCCACCTCGATCTCGATTTCCTTGTCGTCGAGCTGCCCTTCGCGCAGCCGCTTGCGGAAGGTCTGGCGGGCAGCGTTGTCTTCACGCTGCGGATTGCCCATGGCATCGCGCGCCGGCGGGACCAGGACGTCGAGGATGCGGTCTTCGGCGGCGTCCTCGGCCTGCGTGCGCACGCGCCGCATCTCGGCCTCGCGCACCTGCTTGACCGCCACTTCGGCCAGGTCGCGGATGATGGTGTCGACGTCGCGGCCCACGTATCCGACCTCGGTGAACTTGGTGGCCTCGACCTTTACGAACGGCGCGTCTGCCAGCTTGGCCAGACGGCGCGCGATTTCGGTCTTGCCGACACCGGTGGGGCCGATCATGAGAATGTTCTTGGGATGGATTTCCTGGCGCAGAGGATCGGGCACCTGCTGCCGGCGCCAGCGATTGCGCAGCGCAATCGCCACGGAACGCTTGGCCCGGTCCTGGCCGACGATGTATTTGTCCAGTTCGGAGACGATTTCACCCGGTGTCATCATGTTCATTCCAACACCTCGACGGTGTGATGCTGGTTGGTATAGATACAAAGATCGCCCGCGATCGAGAGCGACTTCCTGACGATGTCTTCGGGGGCCATGTCGGTGTTCTGCAGCAGCGCGAGCCCCGCGGCCTGGGCATAGGCGCCGCCCGAACCGATGGCGGCCAGGCCATGCTCGGGTTCAAGCACGTCGCCGTTGCCGGTCAGGACCAGCGTCGACTCGCGGTCGGCCACGATCAGCATGGCTTCGAGCCGGCGCAGCACGCGGTCGGTGCGCCAGTCGCGCGTGAGATCCACCGCCGCGCGCAGCAAATGCCCCTGGTGCTTCTCGAGCTTGCCCTCGAAACGTTCGATCAGCGTAAACGCATCGGCCGTGGCGCCGGCAAAACCGGCGAGGACCGAATCCTTGTAGAGGCGACGCACCTTGCGCGCGCTTCCCTTCATGACGATATTGCCGAGGGTGACCTGGCCATCGCCCCCCAGGGCGACCCGGTTGCCGCGGCGCACGCTGATGATGGTCGTGCCGTGAAACTGTTCCATGTGCTTTCCTGATAAGACTCGCCCACCGGCGGACGCCCGCCGGGGGCCGCGCTGCCGCACCGGCAGGGCCGGTTCCACTGGCCCGCAACGATTTGCCAGGCGGGGAGCGGGAGACGATTCTTGGAATAGTGGGGGCTGGACGTCCCCTCTTCAAGGGGCAGGGGGAGAAAATGGCAGGCCGTCGACACCGCGCGGCAGGCCTTCGACCCCCCTCCAAAAAAAACGGCGCCCGCAGGCGCCGCCGTTCGGTGAGCCTGGCGCTTCAGTCGCCGTAGAGCTTCTGCCTCAGCTCGCGCCGTTGCTGCGCTTCCAGCGACAAGGTCGCCGTGGGCCGTGCCAGCAGGCGCGCGATGCCGATGGGTTCACCGGTTTCCTCGCACCAGCCGTACTCTCCCGACTCGATGCGGGCCAGGGCCTGCTGGACCTTCTTGAGCAGCTTGCGCTCGCGGTCGCGCGTCCGCAATTCCAGCGCGTGCTCTTCCTCGATCGTGGCCCGGTCGGCAGGATCGGGCACGAAGGGCGTCTCGCGCAGATGCTCGGTGGTCTCGCCGGCATTCTGCAGGAGCTCGCGTTCGATTTCCTGAAGCCGGCTCTTGAAAAAGGCGAGCTGGGCTTCGTTCATATAGTCGGCCTCGGGCATGGCCAACAACTCTTGTTCAGAGAGCACGGCCCCGGCCGGCTTGGTCATCACGTTTTCCAACGCGTCCTCCTGAGTGACTCTTAAGGTTTTGCTTGACGCTTTCGTTGCCATGAAATGCTCCGCGCGAATCATAATTCCTAGCCGATGTTCCACAGCACCCATCAACCCACGATCAAGTCTCGCAAAAAGCGAGCCTTCTCTTCCCAGGGCAACGCGGGTCCGCCTTCGCCGGTCCGCCAGTGCCGCCCCCCGGGAGGCGCGCGCATGCGCGTAGGGGGGTTAACTGGCCAGGCATTGCTCCAGACCGTGCATGAACACGTCGCGGGGCAGGTTGCGGCCGATGAAGACCAGCTTGCTGCCGCGCTTTTCCCCCGGCGCCCACGCCCGGCCGGCATCGGCCCCCATGAGCATGTGTACGCCCTGGAACAACATTCGGCGGTTGACGCCACTCATGTACAGAATACCCTTGTACCTCAATAAATCGGTTCCGTACACCTGCACCACCCCCCCGAGGAATTCCTCCAGACGCATGGGATCGAACGGCTTGTCCGACTTGAAGACGAATGCCCCGATCGCGTCGTCGTGATGGTGGTGATGATGACCGTGGCCATGGTGATGGCTGGGGTCGGTGCACCCCTCGGCCTCGCAATGCTCGCCATGTTCGTGGCCATGACCGTGATCATGGTGTTCGTGATCATGATCATGCTTGTGGGCCGCCGCATCGGGATGCTCTTCAGCCAGGAATTCCGGATCGATGTCCAGGATGGCGTTCAGGTTGAAGCCATTGATGTCCAGGATTTCTTTGAGGTCGACCTCGCCGAAGTTGACGGGCGTGACCGGGGCGCGCGGGTTGATGTGCACCAGCCGCGACCGCAGCGACTGGTACTCGGCGTCGGTAACGAGGTCGACCTTGGATACCAGGATGCGGTCCGCAAAACCGACCTGGTTGAGCGCTTCGGGCTGCTCGTCCAGCGTCTGCATGCCATGCTTGGCGTCCACGACTGTAATGACGGCGTCCAGCTTGAAAAAGCTGGCGACTTCGTCTTCCATGAAGAAGGTCTGGCACACTGGGCCGGGGTTGGCCATCCCGGTGGTTTCGATAATGACGCGTTCGAAATTGAGCGCGCCGGCACGGCGCTTGTCCTTGAGGTCGATCAGGATGCGGACCAGGTCGCCGCGTACCGTGCAGCACACGCAGCCGTTGTTCATCTCGACGATTTGTTCGTCGCGATCCTGGATCAACAAGTCGTTGTCCACGCCTTCCGGCCCGAACTCGTTCTCGATGACCGCGATCCG
Organism: Pigmentiphaga sp.; assembly: GCF_033795525.1. Lineage (GTDB taxonomy): Bacteria > Pseudomonadota > Gammaproteobacteria > Burkholderiales > Burkholderiaceae_B > Pigmentiphaga. Next base: position 99,959 of record NZ_JARYGM010000006.1, on the reverse strand, counting down.
GCGACCATGGTACTCGTTGAGGATACGGTTGAGGAGCGTGGTCTTGCCCGCGCCCAGGAACCCCGTCAGGACAGTTACCGGAATCTGCTTCGGTGTGGTATCCGCAGCCTTCATCTATACAACTCCTTGCACATGCGTCTTGGACGCGTCAATGCGTTTTGCGCCGCGTGTCGGCCTGCCGGCCGGAGCGAACGCAGGCGGGACAGCGCCCGCGCACAACCATTTCCACATCGCGCCCCTCGAACCCCTCGGGCAGGCGATCGAGATTCTGCTGGATGCCGACCGGCGCGTCGATGCAAAACATGCGGCGGCAGACATCGCACTGAAAATGCCCATGCGGATCGCCATTGTGGTGATGCGCATCGTGAGAGCCGGCATCGTCGCCGGACCGGGCGACACTGAAACGCCACACCCGGTCTTCCCCGGCGATGCGGTGCGCCAGCCCCGTCTGTACCAGCCACTCCAGCACCCGGTACACGGTGACCCGATCGACGGAGAACGACGATCCGATGCGGTCGAACAACTCCTGGTGCGACAACGCGCTCGCCGCCTCCATCAGGGTTGCCAACACATGCACCCGGGTGGCGGTGACTCGCGCTCCCTGGGCGCGTATCGCCTCGCGGGCCAAATCCTCCACGCGTCACTCCTTCTTGCGTCCGGCCGGACGAGCGGGGCCGGATTACAGCACAAGCCGCTTCCCCGGGGCAAACCCGGGCTTACCCCCGGTGGCCCTGAAGCCGGCAAAAAAACACCGGACGGTGTAACACGAATTGCCTTCGGCAAACGTGTCATATGGGCCCAATTTGGGGGAATTCAAGGCCCGGACGGGGTTTGGTAACCCTTTGTAGGCGATACGGCCCGCTATACCCGCTGCAGAAGCAGCCCCTTGAGGTATTCGCCCTCCGGGTGGGTCATACGCATGGGATGGTCTATTCCGGCCGCCAGGCGCTCCAGCAGCACGAAATCCTCGCGGGAATCGATGGCAGCTCCCGCGACGATCTTCTGGAACAAGTCCACGCCGATGGCACCCGAACACGAAAAGGTCAGCAGGTAGCCGCCGGGCTTGACCAGCTTCATACCCTTGAGGTTCACGTCCTTGTAGGCCCGCGCCGCCTTGTCTACATGGTGCGCCGACGGCGCGAACTTGGGCGGGTCCAGCACCACGATATCGAACAGCCGCCCCTCGGCGGCCAGCGCCTTCTGGGCGTCGGCCACCTTCGAGACCCGGCATTCGAAGGCGGTCGCAGCCAAGCCGTTGCGGGCGGCATTGCGGGCGGCCATCGCCAGCGCGTCGGCCGAGGAGTCGACCGACACGGCGTGCGCGGCCCCGGCGCGCAAGGCGGCGAGCGAAAACCCGCCCGTATACGAAAAGCAATTCAGGATAGTAGCGTCCGGCCCGCACAGCGCGGCAAGTTCGGCCACGCGCTTGCGGCTCTCGCGCTGGTCGAGGTAGAAACCGGTCTTGTGGCCGTGGATCACATCCACCCCATAGCGGACGCCGTCCTCGATGATCTCGACTTCGGCAGGGGGCTCGTCGCCGCGCAGCACGCCGGTACGCGCAGCCAAGCCTTCGCGTTCGCGAGCGGCGGCATCGGAGCGTTCGTAGACATTGCCGCAGCCCGTGGCGGCGACCAGCGCGTCGACCAGGGCTTCGCGCCAGCGCTCGACCCCGGCGGCCAGAAACTGGACCACCAGCTGGCCGGCATAGCGGTCAGCCACGAACCCCGGCAGCGCATCGGCTTCCCCAAACACCAGCCGGACAGCATCGGTGCGGGCGGCCAGGCTGGCACGGCGGGACACGGCGTCGGCGACGCGCGCCGCCATCCAGCCGGTATCGATGCGATCGCTTTCGTGGAAACTCCAGCACCGCACCCTTATCTGGGATTCGGGGCTATAGGCGCCCCACGCTAGAAAGTTGCCCTGGCTATCGACCACCCGGACGGTATCGCCGGCCAGCGGCCTGCCTACCGCCTGTGCGACCGCGGTTGCGTAGACCCAGGGGTGGCGCCGCAGCAGGGACTTTTCCTTGCCGGGCTTCAGTACTACATCGTTCATGACGTCCTTGGCCTGGACGCGGGCGGGTCCGCCGGCTCTCTGGTGCGTTTTGCGAATCCGAGAGTCTATGAAGAAAAGCCGCGGGCCGCAAATGCTGCCCGGGGCTGCGGTCCCTAGACGAACAGCACGGACTGCCCGGCAGCGCGGGTCGCCATGAACCATTCCAGCTTGCGCGTGAAGTAGTTCCAGGAATGCTCGATATGCACCGGCGTCATGATCTGCGCATTGCGCCGCGCGCGAATCGCCGGCCCCGGCATGCTTGCCCTGCCCCCGACCGCGCTGGCCTCGACATGGATGCGCGCGGCGCGCTCCAGGAAGACGCCCACGCATACGGCATGCTCGATGGACGTGCCGCAGAACGTCACGCCATGGTTGGCCATCAACACCGCAAAGGCGGAGCCGAGGCTGTGCGCGAGGGCTCGGCCCTCCTCTTTCGTGGTTACCAGGGCTACCTCGTCCTGGTGGCGGGGAATCTCGTGGAAATAGTCGGCGTCCAGCGTGAAGGGCAGTATCGGGCCGTCGATCGCCGACAGGATGCTCGCATATCTGGCATGGGTATGCGCCACCACCTGCACGTCGGCGCGCTCGCGCAATATCTCGGAATGAATGGGCCATTCCGAATGGCGGCCGCCTTCGCCGGCGAGCTTGTTGCCGTCGAAGTCCACCAGCACGAAGTCGCGGGCGTCGATGATTTCACCCAGGCCGACCCGGTTGCGCTTCATCCAGAAACCGCGCCCTTGCGGATCCCGCAGGGAGACATGCCCCAGCGACATGTCGCCGTGTCCCTCCAGCTCGAGGATGCGGCTGCCCACGGCCAATTTGTTCAACAATGCTTCGAGTTCGGGATCCATAATGTCACTTCTGTAAATCGGCCCAGCGCAGGATCCGGCGCCGCACTGCTGTCTGCAGCAGGTCCAGCGCCAGCCCGACCAGGCCTATCATTACGATGCCTGCGTACAGTTTGTCGGAACGGAAGGACGTCCCGGCATAACCGACATAGAAGCCCAGGCCGTGCGTGTCGCCGATCATCTCGGTCACGACCACTACGGTGATTCCGATCGGCAGCGCGATCCGCAATCCGCCCATGATGCCGGGGAGCGCCGCGGGAATCAGCACGTGGCGCAGCAGCGTCCAGCCGCGCAGGCCCATGTTCTGGCCGGCCCAGACGATCTCGCGCGCGGTCCCCCGGGTCGCCAGGTGGGTGGCGACCACGACCGGATACAGGCATTCGAGCGCGGCAAAGGCAATCTTGGATGGGGTTCCGATGCCGAAGATGAACGTGAAAATCGGAAACAGCGCGATCTTGGGAACGGGGTAGCCGGCGAAGAAGACCGGCTCGAACAGGAACTCGAACCAGCGCAGCCGCGCGAGCACAAAGCCTATCAGCACCCCCGCCGCCGAACCGATGGCAAAACCGATCAACACGCGGTAGATGGTGATGCCGGCGTGATAGAGCAGGTCGCCCGACAGCACATCCTGGACCAGCGCCGTCAGTACCAGGTCCAGCGAAGGCAGGACCCGCGGCGAGACGACGCCGGACATCGCGACCAGTTGCCAGACCACGAACGCCAGGGGCACCGAGTACCAGCTTGCCGCGGAGCGCAAGGACCGCTTGAGGATGTTCATTGATCCGCCTCCTGGGTACCCACCAGCGAACCCTTCAGCACGCGCTTGCGGACCTGCAGCAGCAACCTGTCTGCGATGAAGCCCAATATCGCATAGCCGACGATGCCGACCAGCATGATGTCATAGCGTATCCATTCTTCGCCCTCGACGATCAGGCGGCTCAGGCCGGTCTTGGCGCCGATCAGCTCGGCCGCGAACAGCACCACGAAACTGAGCGCGAGACCCACGCGCAAGCCGGCGAACACGCCCGGCAGCGCGGCAGGCAACACCACACGGAACAACAAGGCGGGCGAGGACATTTCGAAGTTGCGGGCCACCCATATCAAGTGGCGGTCCACCATCAGGACAGCCTGCTGGGTGCCAAGAAACACGGGAAAGGAAACGCTGAAGGCCACGATGGCGATCTGCGCGCTGCTGCTCAAGCCGAACAACAGCAGCACGATGGGCAGGAAGGCTATCTTGGGTACCGGATTGACGAAGGCCACCAGCGGATCGAGAAACCCCCGCGCGCCTCGGGACGTCCCGGCGACCAGCCCGGCGGCCACGCCGATAGCCGAGCCCAGCGCAAAGCCGCACACCAGGCGCAGCAGGGTATCGCGCAGGTGTACCCACAATTCGCCGTCGCCCGCGAGCTCGGCCGCGGCCTGCGCGATTTCGCCCGGATACGAGAGATAGTGGGGCAGCCGCAGCGAAGCGCCCAGCCATTGCCAGAGCAGCAACACCAGCACCGGAACCGCGGCGCGGCCCGCCCACCACAGGAGTGCGGATCCAAGGCCGCCTTGTGCACGCCGCTTCATGCGCCGGCGTCCTCCTGCCTCGCCTTGAGCACTTCCTCGCGCAACGCTTCCCACAGTCGGGTGCGCAGCTCGAAGAACTGCTGCGACTTCCTGAACGCCACATAATCGAGGTCGCCGCGGTCGACTCGCACGTCGAGCTTGATGCGGCCCGGCCGCGTCGTGAACACGACGATACGGGTGGCCAGCGCCACCGCTTCGTCGATATCGTGCGTGACGAACATGACGGTGCGGCGGTAGCGCGCCCAGATCTTGCCCAGTTCTTCCTGCAGCAGCTCCCGGTTCTGCGCGTCCAGTGCGCCGAAGGGCTCGTCCATCAGCATGACGCGGGGCTCGAGCGCCAGCATGCGCGCCAGCGCCACCCGCTGCTTCATGCCGCCGCTGAGCTGGCCAGGATAGAGATCGCCGCCGGCGGGCAGCCCGACCATGGACAGCAGCTCCTTCACGCGCTGCGCGCGGGTCGCTTCGTCCACGCCGCCCACGCGCATCGGCCAGGCGATGTTCTCCGCGACGGTGGCCCAGGGAAACAGGGAGTATCCCTGGAACATCATGCCGCGGTCGCGGCCCGGTCGGTTCACGACCTTGCCGTCCACCAGGATCTGGCCCGCGTTGAGCGGTTCGAAGCCGCCGACTATGTGAAGAAAGGTACTTTTGCCGCAACCCGAAGGTCCGAGGATGGCAAGAAACTCCCCCTCGTTTACCTCCAGGTCAAAACCGTCCAGCGCACGGATCTCGCCCGCCGGCGTGCGAAAGGCCTTGACGACGCCTGCCGCCTTCAAAATCGACATCGATCACTTCCCGGGCAAGTACGAGAGGTCCACCAGTTTTTCTACATCGACGGCCTTGCGCTGGAAGCCCTTCTCGACGAGGATCTTCTGCATGTCGCGCAAGGCGCCGACGTCGACCCGCGCCGAAGGATCGCGGTAGTAATCGGACATGGGCAGGTAGATATCGGGCGAGATGCGCACCAGCTTGGCGGAAATCAGCTCCTTGCGCGCGTCCTGAGGATGCTGGATGTAGTAGCGGGTCGAGGCAACCAGGTCGCCCAGCAAGCCCTTGATGGCATCGCCCTTGGACTTCAATGCATCGGGCGAGGCGATCAACACCATCAGTTCCTCGTCGAACGGTACGCCGTCCTTGGAGGTGAACAATTGCCGCACGCCGCCGCGCTTTTCCTCGGCGGTCGCGAAGGGCTGCGGAAACGCGCCGATATCTATCTTGCCCGACCGAAGCGCTTCGCCCTGCGCGGGAAAGCTGACGGGCGTGAAGGTCACGTCGCGATCGGGATTGAGGCCGTTCTTTTCCAGGACCATCCGGGCCCACAGGTGCGTGGAGCTGTTCAGCGCATTAATGCCGATGGTCTTGCCCTTCAGGTCCTGGACGGTCTTGATGGGCGAATCCTGCTTGACGAAGTACTTAGTCGCAAAACCTTGCAAGCTTTCCCGCGACAGCGAGGCGATGATACGGAAATCAGCGCCTTCGGACGCGGCCAGCATGGCCGAATTGGCGCTCGCGGTCGCGACATCCAGCGCGCTGGCCTCGAGCGCCTGGAACCGCTTCTCGGCTCCCGCAAAGCGCGTCACGTCCAGCGTATAGTGCTTGCCCTGGGCGGTCCCGACATCGGGCTTGGCCTGCAGCAGCCACAGCTGCTCCTCGGCAGCGCCCCCCGTACCCAGGCGCAGCGTCGTGGGCTGAGCCGCGACAGCGCCGCACGCCAGGGCGCCGCCGAGCAACGCGAACAGGGCCAGGCGACGGCGTGCCGCGTAGAAGATTCTTTCCAGCATGCGTTTCTCCAATCAGGCAAGCCTTCCCCAAAGGGACGGTCCAGTGGCAAAAGACGGCATTCTGTTGCAGCCCGCAGCCGTTGTCTAATATGGTTTTATCGGTCGATTAAGACGTTTTGGATATTATGGAACTTCGCCAGCTGCGCTATTTCGCGGTCGTCGCCGAAGAGCTGCACTTCAGCCGGGCCGCGGCGCGGCTCAACATGTCGCAGCCGCCGCTCAGCCAACAGATCAAGGCGCTCGAAGCGGAAATCGGCGCCGAACTGTTCCATAGGACCAAGCGGGTGGTCACGCTGACCGCGGCAGGCCGCGATTTGTACGAACACCTCCTGCCCTGGCTGGCGACGCTGGGCGACATGTGCGAGCGGGCACGGCGCATCGCCAGCGGGGAGGAAGGAAAGCTGAACGTCGCATGCAGCTTTTCCACCACGCAGACCTTGCTGCCCACTATCGTGCGCCGATTTCGGGAACGCTATCCCAAAATCACTTTGCGCCTGATCGAGATGGCTGCCGATCCACAACTCGATGCCCTGGCGCGCGGCATGATCGACCTTGGCATCATGCGGCTGCCGGTGGACGAATCCCGGTTGCGCGCCCACCCCCTGTACGACGAGGCGCTGATGGTGGCGCTGCCGACCGGCCACCGCCTGGCCCGCCGCAAGCAGCTCGGCCTGGGCGATCTGCGTACCGAGACCTTCCTGAAAGCCAGCCGCACGTCGGCTCGGCTATTCGAATCGATCGAGGCCACGTGCCGCCGTGCCGGGTTCGAAGCCCAGGTGATCGAGGTTTCTTGCAATCTCAATACGGCACTGGGACTCGTGGGCGAGAACCTGGGCATTGCGCTCGTACCCGAATCCATGAAATGGACTCGGCCTCGCAACGTCGTCTACCGCCCGCTGCGCGATTCGCCGCGGTCCACCGTGGGAACGGTATGGCGCCGCGACGACGATTCGCCGGTGGTCAGGATGTTCGTGGAACTGGCGCGCGAGCTGGCTGCCGGGCACTGAAAGCGGGGGCCGGGCGCGATAAGAACGAAGGAAGCGCCGGCGAAGAAAGAGGCGCCACTCTTTATATTAAGAGCCGCCGCTATTTACTATTTATTAAGAACCGCCGCTATTTCTTGCTGCGCCCGGCCCGCGGATGCGCCTTATCGTAGACCTTGGCCAGATGCTGGAAATCGAGCCGGGTATAGATCTGGGTTGTGGAAATGCTGGCGTGGCCGAGCATTTCCTGGACCGCGCGCAAATCCTCGGCGGATTGCAATACATGGCTGGCGAAGCTGTGCCGGAGTACGTGCGGATGCACGTGGGTAGGTACGTCGGCGGCCTGCCCGCGCTTGGCGAGCTGCGCCTGTACCACCCGGGCGGAAATGCGGCGTCCGCGCAAACCGAGAAAAAGCGCGTGCTTATCGGCTCCATCGCGGCCGGCCAACAGCACTGGCCTGGCGGCCAGCCATGCGCGCAGCGCCTCGCAGGCCTGGCTGCCGACCGGCACGGTCCGGCGCTTGTTCCCCTTGCCCAGCACGCTGACCTCGGCCTCGGCCAGATCCAGCCAGCTGGAGGACTCATAGCCGGCTTCGCGCACGTACGCCACGTCGAGACTGACCAGTTCAGACAGCCGCAGTCCGCTGGAATAGAACAACTCGAACATGGCCGTGTCGCGCAGCGCGATGGCGCGCCGCTGCTCGGCGCTCTGTCCGGACACTTCCGCCACCGGCGGGGCATGATCCAGCAAGGCCTGAGCCTGTTCGACCGACAGCGCCTTCGGCAGACCGCGGGGGGCTTTGGGTCCGCGCACACCCGCGGCCGGATTGCCGGGCATGCCCGCTTGCGGCGCCCACCATTGGTAGAAGCCGCGCCAGCTCGCCAATAGGCGGGCGAGGCTGCGCGGACTCATGCCCTGCCCATGCAGCAATCCCAGATAGCGCCGGACGTGGCCCTGCGATATGCGATCGATAGGCAGGCCGTCGGCGAGTTCGATCAAGTGGGCCAGGTCGCGTCGGTAGGCCGCCAGCGTGTGGGCGGAATAACGACGGCCCGAGTTCAGGTGCTGGAGCCACTCCAGCATGGGCGCCGGCAACGCCGCCGCCCGGGGAAGTCCCTCCGGCGCGGCGTGGAGATCGGCGGCCATGGCGGCACCTTCAGGCCTGAGGAGCCTCGGCCAGCAGGCGCGACAACGACGCGCTGGCCAGCTCGCCGATACGCGACAGGAAAGCCGTACCCATGGAAGGTGTAAAGCGTTCGGCGTCGGGCGAGGCCAGCACCAGCAGGCCGAATGCCTCGGGCGCGATGCCGACGCGCAGCGGGATCAAAGCCAGCGACCGGGCCTCGCCTTCCACCCAGCTGGCCGCTTCGAAGCCCGAATTGGGACCGCAATAGGGCGACATCAGGCCATTGGCGAAGGTACGTCCGTCCGCGGAGACCTCTCCGCGCCACGGCGCCTGGTCGTCGCCCTGCGCGGTATCGGCCCAGATGCGCAGCGCCACGTCGGGCACGCTGAAAATCTCGGCCAGCCCTTGCGTCACCGCGGCAGGCAGCGCCTGCGGGTCGCGCTCTTTGAGCAGGCTGCGGCTCCAGAGCAGGAGCCGGTCGGAGATGTGCTCGTTCTCGGACGCGGCCCGCACCAGTTCGGCGACCCGCAGCTCCATGCCGCGTACCCGGTCGCGCAGGGCCAGCACTTGGCGCTCGGCCAGGGACACCGCCTTGCCCTCATGGGGATGCGGCACCTTCATGGACACGAACAGCTCGGCGTGCCGCTCGAAAAAATCAGTGTTTTCCTTCAGGTATTGCGCGACTTCGTTAGCGTCCATGTGCTTGCGGATTTCCTCATTGCGTGGTTGGTGCCTGGGGACAGGCCGGCGGCGCGTTCAGCCCAGCAGGCGATCGACGTCGACCGTACCTTCGAATACGGTAACGGCAGGACCGGTCATCAGCAACTGCTCGCCGTCCCATGCGATGGTCAATACGCCTCCCCGGGTCTGGACGCGGACCGGGGAATCGAGCAGCCCCCGGCGTATGCCGGCGGCCACCGCCGCGCATGCGCCGGTCCCGCAGGCCAGCGTTTCCCCGGCGCCGCGCTCGTAGACGCGCAGGCGGATATTGTGCCGGTCGACGATTTGCATGAAACCGGCATTGACGCGGCGGGGAAAGCGCGGGTGGCTCTCGACCCGCGGCCCCACGCTGGCCACCGGCGCGGCGTCGACATCGTCGACCACCTGCACCGCATGCGGATTGGAAATGCCAACCACGGATACCCAGACGATGCGTTCCGGCTCGCCGGGCGCCGAGACATCCAGCGGCCACAGGCTGTCTTCGCCTTCGCGGCGAGGCGCGAGGCCGGCGGGATCGAACGGCACGGCGGCCGGATCGAAACTCGTCCGTCCCATGTCGACGCTGACCTCGCCATCCTCTTGTTCGTTCAGGACGATGATGCCGGTGCAAATCTCGGCGCGCACGGGATTGCGGTCGGTGAGCCCCTGTTCGTGTACGAAGCGCACGAAACAGCGGGCGCCGTTGCCGCAGTGCTCGACTTCGCCGCCATCGGCATTGAAGATGCGATAGCGGAAATCGGCGTCGGACCGCGTGGGTCGCTCGACCAGCAGGATTTGATCGGCCCCGATACCGAACTGGCGATGGGCGAGCTTGCGCGCCCGCTCGGGGGTGAGCCGGATATCTTGGCGCACGCCGTCGAGGACCACGAAATCGTTGCCCGCGCCGTGCATTTTGGTGAAGTGCCAGTTCATTGGAAGATTATAGCCGGGCAGCCGCGGCCGCCTTTCCGGCCGCTGCCCGGACGCCGCGGCAGGAAACCGGTGCCACCGGACCGGCAAGCGTCGATGCCTCGCTGCCTTGGTATCCTGAGGGCTCGCCGGTTTTCTGGATATTCCCATGGCACGCATCATCCCCGACGGCTGGCGCGAAATCAGCGCCACGGGCGCCGCCCGCCGCGAGATCGAAACCTTGGCGGTACTCGAACGCGGCCTGCCCGACTCCTATACCGTCTACCACGCGGTCCACTGGACCAACGTGGAACAGGGCTTTTCCGTTTACGGCGACATCGACTTCGCCATCGTCAATGCGGCCGGCGACCTGCTGCTGATCGAACAGCTCAGCGGCTTTCTGGAGGAAACGCCGGAAGGCCTGTGCAAGAAATACCCCAGCCACAGCACCAACGTGCCGGTGCAGATCGCCCGCCAGCTGGCGGTACTGCGCGCACGGCTGGCACGTCGCCCGCACCTGGATGCCATCCGCGTCGAATACCTGCTCTACTGCCCCGACTACACGGTACGACACCCCGAAACCGCCGGGCTGGCCCCCGAGCGCATCGTCGATGCGTCCGAACGAGACCGGCTATGCGCCGTCATCCAGCTGGCGCTGCCGCCAGCGCCGTCCACGCCGGCAGCGGCGACCGTGAAGCGCTTCCTGGACGACATCATCCAGCTCGAGCCCGACGCCAACGCCCTGGTGGGGCAGGCGCGAGCCCTGGTGACGCGCATCTCCGGCGGTCTTGCCCATTGGGCACGCCGGCTGGACTTCGAACCATTCCGCCTGCGCGTCATCGGCACGGCAGGATCAGGCAAGACCCAGCTCGCCCTTGCGGAATACCGGGCCGCTATCGACGCCGGCCGGCGGCCGCTCTACGTCTGCTTCAACCGTCCCCTGGCGGACCACTTCAACAGCATCGCTCCCGAAGGCGGCCTGGCCTGTACCTTTCATACCCTGTGCGACAAGGTCCTTCATGCAGCCGGCCAGCCGGTCGATTTCTCGGCGCCCGACGCCTTCGCCCGTCTCGTGGGGCGGGCGGCGCGGGAGGCCGTGCCCGACCACCTGCGCTTCGATACCATCATCGTCGACGAGGGCCAGGATTTTTCCGACGAATGGCGGGACCAGGTCTTGCGCCATGCCCGCGACCATGCACGGATGATCTGGCTCGAAGATCCCATGCAGAACCTGTATGGCAAGCCGGCCGTCGAGCTGCCCGGATGGGTGACGCTGCGGGCGCAAAGCAATTACCGCAGCCCGCGCAGCATCGTGAAACTGCTGGACAGGCTGGTGCCCGACGACCTGCACATCGAGCCGCGCGGCCCCATCGCTACAGGTGGCCTGTCGGTGCTGGTCTACAACGACGAAGCGGAACTGCTGGCCCACACCAAGAAGGCCATCTCGCAGTGCCTGGCGGCGGGCTTCAAGCGCGCCGACATCGCGGTGATCAGCTTCCGCGGCCGGGATAGCTCGGTCCTGCTCGGCCAGGCGCAGCTGGGACCGCATTCCATGCGCACGTTCACCGGCCGCTACGACTTGTTCGGCAAACCGGAGTTCTCGGCGGGCGAAGTGCTGATGGAATCGGTCTACCGCTTCAAGGGACAGGCCGCGCCCGCCGTGGTCCTGACCGAGATCGACTTCGACCAGCTCGACGAGAAAACGGCGCGCAAGCTCTTCGTCGGCGCGACGCGGGCCATGCTGCGGCTCGAACTGGTGGTGTCGCGCCACGCGATGGAGCATGGCCTGCAAGCCATACTGGAAGACGGCCGCTAGACTGCGCCACGAGACAGCCGGCGGGCATGACGAATCGCCCCGGCGCTGCGCGCGGCTTACTCGGCCGGCGCCTTGACACCGGCCCGCGCGATCACTTTCCCCCACTTGGCCGTATCGGCCGCGATAAGCGCCGCGAACGCCTCCGGCGTATTGGCGACGGTTTCCCCGCCGACTGCCGTCATGATCTGGCGCTTGACGTCGGGGTCGGCCAGTATCTTGGCAAGCGCCGCGTGCAGCGTCCCGATCGCCGCCTCCGGCGTGCCGCGGGGCGCGACCAGCCCATACCAGACGCTGGCCTCGAAGCCCGGCACGCCCGATTCGGCCACCGTGGGTATCGACGGATACCCGCTCAGGCGCTTCTGCGAGGTCACACCCAGCACGCGCGCCTTGCCGGCGTTGACGACAGGCATCACATCGTTACCGAAGGTCATCTGGATGACGCCTGCCGCCATCTCGTTGTTGCGCGTGGCAGTGGCCTTGTAGGGCACGTGGACGGTCTGCACGCCCGCCATGTCGTTGAACAGCTCGGCGGCAAGATGGGACGACGTGCCATTGCCCGAGGAACCGACATTCAGCGTACGCGGCTGCCGCTTGGCGAGATCGATCAGCTCGGTCACCGTGCGGGCCGGAACGGCTGCATTGACCGCCAAGAAGAAGGGCGTGGAGGCCACCACGGTGACCGGCGCGAAGTCCTGGACAGGGTCATACCGCAAGTGCCCGTACAGCGAGGGGTTGATCGACAAGGTCGTAACCGTGGCCATGAGCAGCGTATAGCCGTCGCCCGGCGCTCGCGCGACGTACTCGGCCGCCAGCATCGTACTGGCGCCGGGGCGGTTTTCGACGATGACGGTCTGGCGCAGCGCCTGGCCCAGCTTGTCGGCCACGATGCGCGAGAGTTGGTCGGCCGCTCCGCCGGGGGCATGGGCGCATACGATGCGCACCGGCTTGTCGGGATAGTCGGCACGGGCGGCGCCGGGGGAGACCAGCGCCAGACACGCCGCCAACGGAAATAGATACCGCGCAGGAGGATTGCAGCCCTTCATGATCGATGTCTCCGGTGGTTGCTGTTATAGTCGGTCGGTCCCCGCGCACCCGGCATGGCGAGATGCGCGGCAAGGCCTAATGTGTAAAAGAAGCGGCCCGCGCACAATGCATTTAATCTCATGAGGGTGTGAGTTTTCTTCATACGATGCGACGGCTTCCTCCCCTCAATGCCATCCGCGCCTTCGAAGCGGCGGCGCGGCATCTGAGCTTCACCAAGGCTGCCAATGAACTTTGCGTCACGCATGGCGCGGTCAGCCGCCAGGTCGCCGCGCTCGAAAGCCACCTGGGCCTGCCGCTGTTCCACCGCCTGAACCACCAGATCCAGCTCACCGACGAAGGCCGCGCGCTGCTGGCCGAGGTCGGGCCAGCGCTGGACCGTATCGCGCTGTCCACCTACTCCCTCACGCGCAAGGCCGGCCGGGTGGTGCTCGCCGTCAATGCGCCGCCCACTTTCACCATGAAGTGGCTCATCCCCCGGCTTTCGGGATTCCAGCGGCTGCATCCCGAGGTGGAGTTGCGCATGACGACCAGCATCGCGCCGGTGGAAACCATGGCGCTGCCGGAACTCGATGCGGTGATCCGCCGGCTTGGCGCGCCGCTGTCCCGGTATGAATGCCATGAATTCCTGCGCACCAATCTCATTGCCGTGTGCGCCCCCGAGATCCTGGAACGCGCACCGGTACGCGGCCCCGCGGACCTCAGACAACATACGCTCATCAATGCCTCGACTCATCCCCAGGCCTGGGAACAGTGGTTCGCGGCGGCTGGCCTGGAAGCGGTCGTACCGGCCGGCACGCTGATGTTCGAGGAGATGTACTTCGCACACCAGGCGGCCGTCGACGGCCTGGGCATCGCACTGGTGCCGGAGCCCCTGGCCATCGACGACATTGCAGCGGGGCGGCTGACCGCCCCGCTCGGTGCGCCGCGCGTATACGACCCCAGCTACTTCCTGATCGCTTCTCCCCACACCCGCCGCCATGCCTTGCTGGAAGACTTCACCGCGTGGCTGCGCCAGCAGGGAGAGGAGTCGGATCGCCTGTGTGCGGAGGTGCTAGGCCCGGTACGGCCCGATCAACGCGGATCGCCCCAAGACGCAGCCCGCTTGCCTGCGTAGTCGTCCGCCGCCCCTGCCCGCGCCGCCGCTGCCCGGCATCAGACCAGGCGCGCGTAGCCCACCAAAGTCTTGCCGAATTGCGACTCGCACTGCGCCTGGCCCGCGTCGTCCAGCGATACCTTCAACTCGTCGCCCGGGCAGACAGGAGCAATGAACTTGACCGAGATCTCGCCCCGGTAGTGCCAGTCCTTGCCGTACTTGCGCGCGGCCAGGTCGGCCACGTAGCCCAGGTACATCAGGCCGTGGCCCAGCGTGCCCCGGAATCCTCGCTTGCGGGCGTAGTCGTCGTCGTAATGGAGAATATCGTTGTCGCCGTTCAGGCGGCCGTAGGCATCGAACATTTCCTGGGTCTGCGGGATGACTCTTTCCATGGCGGTCCTCATTCGGGAAAAGCGGACGTGTGGAGAATGCGCGTGAGCTTCTGGCCATCGGCGCGGGCGAACTCCACGGAATAGCAGATGTACTTCCTGCCCTTTTTCTCGTATTTGTCTTCCAGCTTGCCGGTGCCGATCACCTCGGTGTCTTCGTCGGCCCAGATCGGATGATAGAAAGTAAAGGTGTTGCCTATCATGATGCCGCCTTGCTGCGGCGGGTACTTGCGGTACATCACCGCCATCAGGTAGACCGCCACCACATTGGGCGGTGCCGCCCGCCGGCCGTCGATCACATAGGCTTCGGGCGTCGCGCTCACCACCGACATGTATTCGTCGATGACGTCGGGCGTGATGGTGAAGCGCAACTCGGGAAACTCCGCCCCCACCTGCCAGTCCTTGTACAAGGCCGCCGGCAGGTCGCCTTCGCGCGGTTTCACTTCGCTGGGTCGCGTCATGTTCGTCCTCCTTCGTAAATGACACGTTGTCGAGCCAGGTTGTCGATCACGGCATCGTCATAGCCGCACAGTCGGCGCAACAGGTCTCGGGTGTCGGCCCCGAGTGCCGGCGGATAGGCCAGCGGCCGCGCGCCTTCATACTTGAATGGGTTCCCCAGGAATTTGAGCGACCGGCCCGAGCGCGGGTGCGGCACCTCTTCGACCATGGCGCGCAGCCGGGCCAGCGGCTGCTCGACGGCGTCCGCCACCGTATGGACGGGTGCCGCCGGCACGCGGGCCGCGAACAGGTGCTCGCCCCATTGGTCGGAAGTCCGCGAAGAGAACACCTCGTTCAGGATCCCGGTCAGGGCCTCGACGTTCTCGATGCGATCCTTCGCTTCCTTGAACCGTGGATCGGCGGCGAGGTCCTCGCGTCCGATCGCCTGGCAGAACGTGCGCCAGAACTGCTGGCCGGTGGGCGATACCGCGATATAGCGGCCGTCCAGGCAGGGATAGATGTCGCTGGGCGCGATGACCGGATGGCGCGCGCCGTTGGCGGCCGGCACCTCGCCGGACAGGAAGTAGTTCTGCGCCTGCCAGGTCAGCAAGGCCAGCTGGCAGTCGAGCAACGACACCTGAACCAGCTCGCCGCGCCCGTCGCGCAAGGCCTTGAGCATGCCGCCTACGCAGGCCAGGGCCAGATACAGGCCCCCTGCCAGGTCGGCGACCTGGTAGCCGGCTCGGACGGGCTTGCCGCCACGCTCGCCGGTGATGCTCATCAGGCCGCTGAGCGCCTGCACGATCAGGTCGAAGGCGGGCGCATTGGCAAAGGGGGGCTCGTCATGCAGTCCGATCAACTGCGCAATGCATAGCCGGGGATTGACCGCCAGCAACGAATCCTTGTCGAGCCCCAGGCGTTTGGGCACGTCCGGCGCGAAGCCATACAGCACGGCATGGCTGCGGCGGACCAGGTCGTAGAAGACATCGCGGCCCTGCGGATGCTTGAGGTCCAGGGCCAGGCTCGCCTTGCCACGATTGACCGAAAGGAAGAACCCCGGGTCGCCCTCGAACTCCAGCGCGTGGCGCGAGACCTGGCGCGCCAGGTCTCCTTCCAAGGGCTCGATCTTGACGACCTCCGCGCCCAGCTGGGCCAGCAGCTGGCCGGCAAAGGGTCCGCCCAGCACCCAGGTCAGGTCCAGTACGGTGAACGATGAAAGCATGGTCTCCTCGCGCTTGCATGATGGCTGGCCGGCACGCGGGCGTATCGGCCAGGGCAATCATGCGCAGCGGGAGACGTGCGCTCAATCGAAATAGTGAAGGAGGGCTGTGAGGGAAACTCACATGCTGGGCGGCGCTTCCCCGCGCGGGGCCTTGTACCGGTTGTAGCCCCACAGGTATTGCTCGGGGCAGCGGCGGATCATCTTTTCCATGCCGGCGCTGACCCAGGCCGCCTGGGCTTCGGGCGTCTCGGGCACGGGCCCCGGCAGGCGCGTGAAATGGATCTTCCAGCCCTGGGCATCGGGCAGCCGTTCGCCGGCCGCCAGGATCACCGCCGCGCCGGTCTGGAGCGCCAGCCGCCCCGGCAGCACCATGGTGAATGCGGGCCGCCCGAAGAACGGGGCCCAGACCCCTTCGCCGTTGCCCGGCACCTGGTCCGGCAGGATGCCTATCGCTTCGCCCTTGCGCAGTGCCCGCACCAGTTGTCGCACGCCCTGCAGGTTGGCCGGCGCGGTATCCAGGTTGGGCCCGCGCCGCCCGCCTTCGACCAATTGCGACACCCAGGCCTTGCGCGGCGGCCGGTACAGTACCGTGATGGGTCCGCCGCGATAGGCGTAGTAGCGGGCCGCGACTTCGAAGCACCCCAGGTGCGGCGTCAGGAACAGGATGCCCTTGCCCTCGTCGAGCGCGCCCTGCACGACGTCCCAGTCATCGGTACGGCATTCGGCCAGCGCCTGGCCCGGCTTGAACCATACTCTCGGAATCTCCAGCGCCCCCTCGCCGGCGGCCGCGGCCGCCCGCTTCGCGAACGCCTCGCCTTGGTATCCCGCGAGCGCCGCATTGGCGCGCAGCCTGTCGGCGTACTCCCGCGAGCAGCGATACACCAGCAGGCCCAGCCAGCGCCCCAATCGATGCAGCCAGCCCAAGGGCAGCCGCGCAAGCAGACGATAAAAAGCGAGAAGCATCGAACGATTCAGACCCCAAAAGACACACCGCGGACCGCCGCGCTGACTCCACGGCCCCCACCCCTTCGGGATTTTCCCCTAAAATAGCCTCGATCGCCGAGTTAACAGACAACTTGCGGGGCGATCGCGGTGCCGGGCTTCCGGTGCCCGCATAAATGCCGCTAAAGCGTCGCTGCTCGAAACAGGTCCATGACCCCTACGTGCAACACGCCGCGGAACCGATAGCCGGCGTGCCTGCCGGTCAGCTTTTAAAGGACTATCGAGTGGCCAATTCCTATCTCTTCACTTCGGAATCCGTCTCCGAAGGACACCCCGACAAAGTCGCCGACCAGATTTCCGACGCCATCCTGGACGCCATCCTGGCGCAGGACCCGACCTCGCGCGTGGCGGCCGAAACGCTGTGCAATACCGGCCTGGTCGTGCTGGCCGGAGAAATCACCACCCGCGCCAACGTGGATTACATCCAGGTGGCCCGCGATACCATCAAGCGCATCGGTTACGACAACACCGACTACGGCATCGACTACAAGGGCTGCGCGGTGCTGGTCGCCTACGACAAGCAGTCGCCCGACATTGCCCAGGGCGTGGACCGCGCGTCGGACGATTACCTGAACCAGGGCGCCGGCGACCAGGGCCTGATGTTCGGCTATGCATGCGACGAAACGCCGGATCTGATGCCCGCCCCGATCTGGTATTCGCACCGGCTGGTCCAGCGCCAGAGCGAACTGCGCAAGGACGGCCGCCTGCCGTGGCTGCGCCCCGACGCCAAGTCGCAGGTCACGTTCCGCTACGTGGACGGCAAGCCGGTCGAGGTCGACACCGTGGTGCTCTCGACCCAGCATTCGCCCGAGGTCAGCCAGGAAACGATCCGCGAGGCGGTCATCGAGGAAATCATCAAGAAGACCTTCCCTGACGATTTCATCACCGACAAGACCCGCTACCTGGTCAACCCCACCGGCCGCTTCGTCATCGGCGGGCCGCAGGGCGACTGCGGCCTGACCGGCCGCAAGATCATCGTCGACACCTATGGCGGCGCCTGCCCGCACGGCGGCGGCGCGTTCTCGGGCAAGGACCCGTCCAAGGTGGACCGGTCGGCCGCCTACGCCGCCCGCTACGTCGCCAAGAACATCGTTGCCGCCGGCCTGGCCACGCGCGCGCAGATCCAGGTCAGCTACGCCATCGGCGTGGCCGAGCCGATCAACATCACGGTCCATACCTTCGGTACCGGCGTCATCCCCGACGACCAGATCGCCAAACTGGTGCGTGAGCATTTCGACCTGCGGCCCAAGGGCATCGTCAACATGCTGGACCTGCTGCGTCCGATCTACCAGAAATCGGCCGCCTACGGCCATTTTGGCCGGTCCGAGCCCGAGTTCACCTGGGAAGCGACGGACAAGGCGGCGGCGCTGAAGAGGTAAGCCTGCGCGCCGGCGCGAGCTCCGAATGCCGGGCCCGGAGCGGTGCGGCGGGACTGGCCTGGCCTTCCCCGCCCCTTCCTGGCCCGGCCCGGCCGCCACGCGCTTTTTCAGTTCTTGGAGAGGTTCAGTACGGTGGGGTGGAAGAGCTCCTCCGGCGCGACCTGGCGCGGCGACAAGCCCTGCTCGTGGTGGTAACGGGTGAAAGTCTCCAGCACGTGCCGGTTGGCATCCAGGCCATAGCTCCAGAAATCGTCCCCCATCAATGCCCGCGACTCATGGTATTCGGCCACGCCCCAGGGCAGCGACGCATACAGGTGGCCGATCTGCGCGAGTTCTTCCATGGCCAGGCGCTTGGCTTCGACGAATGCCTTGAAGACGCTGACAGGCAGCCACGGATGCTTTTCGACCAGGGAACGGCGAATGCCCACGACGTGCATGATGGGAAAGATGCGCGTGCGTTCGAAGTAGCTACGCTCGACATCCTTGAACTTGGGAAACAGCAGGCCGACGTTCGGAGCACCGCGGGTGAAGCACGACGGCGCCTTGGCGCTGAATACCGCGTCCAGCTCGCCCGACTCGAGCAGGCTCGAGAGCGTCTCCGTATTGGGAATCTGCTGCAGGTCGATGTCGGGCGGCAGCTGAAGCGGGGCGCGCTCTTCGCGTCCCGGCTGCTCGACGCCGCCGCGCCGCCAATGGACTTCGTTGACCTTGACGCCATAGTCGTCCTGCAGCATGCCGCGTATCCATACATTGGCGGTAATCTGGTATTCAGGGACGCCTATTTTTTTCCCCCGAAGCGCTTCGGGCCGGTCGATGCCGCGGTCGGTGCGGATATAGATGCCGGAATGGCGGAAAACGCGGGATACGAAAGCCGGGATCGCCACGTAATCGGTCTGGCCCCGGGCCGTCATCACCGTGTGGCTGCTCAGCGAGAGCTCGCAAACATCGAACTCGTGCCCGTTGAAGGCGCGGTGGAAGATTTCCTCGGGGTGAAGGGCGAGCGGAACCACGTCGCATCCTTCGATGGCGACCCGGCCATCGAACAGGGCCCGGGTCCGATCGTAGTCGCAGCAACCGAGACTGAGTTGCAGTTTAGACATCGTGCGTCCTTGAAGGGGTAAAGAAAACAGACCGTCCCGAGGCCGCGACGGCCCGGGGACGGCAATACGGGCGGCAATGGCCGCAGGCCTTACTCCGCCTGGATACCGGCTTCCTTGGCGACCTTGGCGTACTTCTCGTAGTCGGCGCGGACCAGCTTCATCATGTCGGTCGAGTTCATCACCAGCATGTCCAGGCCGGCCTCGTTCAGCCTTTTGCGCACGTCCGGCATCATGGCGACCTGGCGCACGTCGGCCTCGATCTTCTTCAGTACCGCGGCCGGCGTTGCCGGAGGCGCCATGAAGCCGTAGTAGTTGTCCAGAGCAAAGTCCTTCAGCTCCGGAATGCCCGATTGGCGGATCGTGGGCACGCCCGGTGCCGAATCACCGGGTTCGCTCGAGAACAGGCCCAGCGCGTTCAAGCGGCCGTTCTTGGTGAAGGCGATGGCGGCCGGAGCGGATACCGCCGCGGCATGGACGTGGCCGGCCAGTACGTCGGCCACCGCGGGCGTGCAGCCGCGATAAGGAACATGCAACGCCTCGATGCCCATCGCATGCTTATACATTTCTAGGCCGAAGTGGTGAGGGCTGGCCACGTTGCAGCTGGCGATCTCGTACTTGCCCGGGTTCGCTTTCAGGAGCTCGGTGAATTCCTTCATGTTCTTCACCGGCAATGCGGGATTGGTGACCAGCATCATGGGCGACGAAGTCACCAGCCCCAGAGGCGCGAAGTCCTTGGTGAAGTTGAACGAGAGGTTGGGATACACCACCTGGTTGATGATGTGCGTATTGGTCGCAAGCAGCAGCGTGTAGCCATCGGCCGGCGAGCGCAGCACCGCTTCGGCGCCGATCGAGCCGCCCGCACCGGGACGGTTCTCGACCACCACGGCTTGCTTCCACAGCTCGGCCAGTTTTTCGGAGAAGATGCGCGCCGTGACATCGGCCGCACCGCCGGGCGTGAAGGTCACGACGACTTTCACGGGGCGGTTGGGATAGCTCTGAGCATGGGCGAGGCCGGGCGACAGCAATGCGGCGAGCGCCAGACAAAAGAATCGGAGGGAACGGCTCATGGTGACCTCTAAACGCGAACGTTGATGAATCCCGTCGTCTCTTTTTTTAGACAGAACGAGTCAAAAAAACCGCCCTATGCTGGCGCGTAACTATCACCAGACCAGGGCAGACCTGCATTCCAACACCCAGCGGGCGGGAATGCCGTGCAGAAACCAATACTGCAGCCTGTTGTGAAGCAATTGGCAGGCCAGGTCTTCCACGAGCGCTTCCGGCAACGCCGGACACCGGCTGCTAGTGGCCTGCCCTGGAAACGCCTTTGGTGCTGGCTTATTTCCGAGGCCGAAAACTAGGCCGGTTCTGTGTCGTTGCGGAATATGCCATAGATTTCGCGCGGATTGTTCACCAATATTTGTTGGCGCACCGCAGCATCGTCGCACCAGGTTTCCAGCAGGTCGAACAGGTCGCCGTCGTTCGGCATCTGCCTGCCCTGCATGTTGGTGTGCGGCCAGTCGCTGCCCCACAACAGGCGTTCCGGCGCATGCCGCACCAGCGCGCGCGCCACGGGCGTCACCGAGGCATAGGGATAGTTTTCGGCCGTGCAACGCATGGGCCCCGACATCTTGACCCATACCCGGCCGGTATCGAGCAAGGCGAGCAGGCGCTGGAAGGCCGGCTGCTCCACGCCTCCGCTGGCGGGAATGCAGGCGAAATGGTCCAGCACGATGCGATTGGGCAAGGCGATCAGCGCATCCGCATGGTCCAAGAGATCGGTGCCGTGGGGATAGAACTGCACGTGCCAGCCGAACTCCGCGATCAAGCCGGCGACGCGAGGCGAAAGCCGCGGCAGCGCGCCGGCATGGCCGGCGCTGACAAAGCGTGCGCCGCGCACGCCCAACGCGTCGAGCCTGGCCACGTGTTCGCGCTTGACATCGTCCGGCAGCAAGGCCACGCCGCGAAAGCGCGTGGGAAACCGTTGCAGGACCTCGGCCAGGTGATCGGTATTCGGGCCGTAGCCGGCGCCGCTGACCACCACCGCACCGGCCAGGCCCAGCGTGTCCTGCAACGCGATATTGGTTTCGGGCAGGGCATCGGCCGAACGGTACTTGCTGCCCGGATGAAAGGGATAACGGCTGACCGGCCCGAACAAATGGACGTGGCAGTCGATGGCGCCGGGCGGCGCCGCCAGCCTGGGACGGCGGGGGTGAGGGTCGGGGGGCGGCGTCAGCGGGGGCAAGCGGGAGTCGGGCATAGGTCGTTCTTTCAGTTGGCGGTGATGCGCGCGCGCCGCACCACGTCTTTCCATTGGGCGATCTCGGCCGCGATCATGGTGCCGAAGGCTTGCGGCGAAGTGGTGCGGGGTTCCACGCCGGCTGCCTCCAATTGACGTACCCATGCCGGATCGCGCCCCGTCTCCTCGACGGCACGATGCAAGGTATCGATCACCGCGGCAGGCGTACCCGCCGGGGCCAGCACGCCGAGCCACAGGATGCCCTCATAGCCGGGCAGGCCCGACTCGGCGATCGTCGGCACATTGGGCAACAACGGCGAGCGCTTCAGGCTGGCCACGGCCAGCGGCTTGATCCGGCCGCCGGCAAAGTGCGGCTGGGAGGTGGTGATGGTGTCCATCTTGAGCGCAATCTGGCCGCCCAGCAGGTCGTTGAGCGCGGGCGCCGCGCCCTTGTACGGGACGTGGACCACATCGAGCCCCAGTTTCAGCAGCAACAATTCCATGGTCACGTGGGGTAGCGTACCGTTGCCCGCCGAACCATACGTGAGCTTGCCGGGATGCCGGCGCGCGTAATCCACGAACCCCGGGAAATCGTCGAACGGCTGGCCGCCGCTTGCGACCAGCAGCTCGGGGACCTGCGCCACCAGGCCGATGGGCGCGAAATCCTTTTCGGTATCGAAGCTCAGGTTCTTGACGATGGCCGGATTGATGGTGTGGTTGGGCGTAGCGAAGAGCAAGGTGTGGCCATCCGGCGCCGCCCGTGCAACCCGCTGCGTGGAGATGACGCCGCCGGCGCCCGGAACGTTTTCGACCACCACCTGCGCCTGGAGCCGCTTGCCAAGCTGCGCGCCCAGCATGCGCGCCACGGCGTCGACCGACCCGCCCGCGGGAAACGGCACCACCAACGTGATGGGCTTGGCCGGATAGCCGGCGGCGGCGGCCGACGCCGCCAGCAGCAAACCTGCCGCCAGCGCCGGAACGACGCGCCAGCGCGGTCTCCGGACGGCAAATTCGAACAGCATGGTATGTGTCCCCTCCACGCAAGCAGGAAAAGCGTGGGACGAAGAGCTTAGGGGCTTGCCGGCATCGGGCTCAAATGATTGTTTTGCACCCTTTCATGAATACCTTGCATGTCCGCCGGCGGGTGCCGATCATGTCGGGCTGACCGCTTCTGGTGGAGGGACATTCATGCAAATCGACTTTCTCGGCATGCAGGCATTCCTGAGCATCGTCGAGCAGGGCGGCTTTCTGCCCGCCGCAGCGCATCTGAACCTGTCGCAGACGGCAATCAGCCACCGGCTGCGCAAGCTGGAAGACAGCCTCGGCATGAAGCTGCTGACTCGCACCACGCGCACGATCACCCTGACCGACGCGGGGCGTGCGCTGCTGCCGCGCGTGCGCAAGGCCATGCAAGAACTGGAGTTGTCGTACGACACCGTGCGCCAGCATGCCCAGGCCGCGCCGCGGTGGCTGGTGTTCGGCTGCCTGCCGACCCTGGCCGCCACGCAGCTGTCGCCGGCGCTGCGGCACTTTGCTGCGCAGTATCCCGACATGGCGGTGCGCGTGCTGGACGATTCCATCGGCGAAATCGCCGAGCACGTCAACAACGGCACCGCGGCCTTCGGCGTTTCGCTGGCAAGCTCCAACCGGTTCGGGCTCGACATGCAAGTCTTCGCCGAAGAGCCCTTCGTGCTGGTATGCCCGGCGCGGCACCGGCTCGCCCGGCACAAGCGGCTGGAATGGGAGCAATTGCGGAACGAAGCCTTGATCCGCATCAGCCTGCCCGCCGGCAACGCCGCCACGATCGACGATGCGCTGGGCGAGCGCCGCCTGCAGTTCCGCTGGACGTACGAGGCGCAACGCACCTCGATCGCGCTGGACCTGGTAGCCAACGGCCTGGGATTGACCGTGGTGCCGGCACTCTGCGCCCTCCATGCCCATGGGCTGGTCATGCGCCCCTTGCGCGGGCCGCGCGTCACCCGGCATCTGGCCATCGTAAGCCGCCGCGACACGGCACCGGCGCCCGCCGCGCAGGCGATGCGGGACATCCTGACCGATCAGATCCGCCAGCAGTTGGCGGTCATCGATGAACAAGGCGAATAAATCGACCAAACAATTCATTTGCCGCCCTGACGCCGGCTGCCTAGACTGGCGCCACATCGACGGCCTCCCCGCGCACCCGGCAGCGGTCCCGGCCGCGCCACGAGGAGACAGCCATGAAGCCGAGCGCCACACAGCCACGTTCCATCCGCGCCGGGCTGGCCATGCCGGCATGCGCCGCAGTCCTGGCGTTCGTGGCCGCCCCGCTCCAAGCCCAGGACGATAAATATCCCGAGCAGCCCATCCGGGTGGTGGTGCCGTTCGGGGTGGGAGGATTGGCCGATATTTCGCTGCGGCTGGTCACGCAGCGCCTGGCCGAGCGCCTGGGCCAGCAGGTCGTCGTCGAGAACAAGCCCGGCGCGGGAGGCGTAGTGGCGGCCAACGCCGTGCTCGCGGCGCCGCGCGACGGATACACGCTGGCCGTTTTCGCCAACGGAACAGCCATCAGCAAGACGCTGTTCAAACTGCCTTACGACCCGGAGGCGGACTTTGCGCCCATTTCCACCGTGGCCTATTTCGACCTGGTGCTGCTGACCCGCGCCAAGGGGCCGCTGCAGTCCCTGCCTGCCCTGCTGGCCGAAGGCAAGCGCCGCCAGTTGGTGCTGGGCACCATCAATCCGGGCAGCACGCAGAACCTGTCGGCGGAGCTGTTCAAATCCATGGCCGGCACCAACGCCATGATCGTCCCGTTCAAGAGTACGCCGGAAGTGCTGACGGCCCTGCTGCGCGGCGATGTCGACGTCATGTTCGAATCCTATGCCGCCCTCAAGGGCGCCATCACGGCGGGACAGGCAACCCCGATCGCAGCCACCGGAAAGAGCCGCTCGAGCTGGCTGCCCGACGTGCCGACGGTCGCGGAAAGCGGCGTACCGGACTACGAGGTGACCGGCTGGAATGCGCTGTTCGCGCCCGCCGGCACGCCGCCCGCCCGCATCGCCCGGCTGAACGCGGCCGTGAACGAGGTGCTGCGCGAACCGGCCATACGCCGGCGCCTGCAAGAGCTCGGGACCCAGGCCCAGGGCAGTACCACCGGCGAACTTGCGGCAGTGTTCAAGCGAGACATCGATAAATGGGCCGACGTGATCCGCAAAGCGGGCATCCCCATGCAACAGAACTAGGAGCCTCCCGTGACCCTTGCCTCCGCCCCGGCCGATACCGTGCTGGTCGATACCCACGTTCACGTTTTCAAGCAGGACATGCCGCTGGTCGCGAACCCGCGCCACCGTCCGGACTACAGCTTCACGGTCGAGCAGCTGCTCGGCACCATGGACCGGCATGGGGTGCACTACGCAGTCATCGCGGCCGCCAGTCCCTGGGGCGACTACAACGACTACGTCATCGAGTCCCTGGGGAAGTCGCCGCGCCTGCGGGGCACCATCATTGCCGACCCGTCCATAGAACGGCTGGTGCTCGACCACATGCATGCCGCCGGCATCCGGGGCGTGAGGCTGCCCTTCATCAGCCTGGACCGCCTGCCCGACCTGGAGTCCTGGGATTACCGCAAATTCCTGCGCCGCCTGGCCGACCTGGACTGGCACGTCCACCTGCATATCGAGGGGCCGCGCCTGCCCGAGGTCCTGCCCACGCTGGAGCGCTCCGGCGTGAAGATCGTGATCGACCACATCGGGCGTCCCGATCCGGTGGCCGGCGTCGACAGCGACGGCTTCCGCGCCATGCTGCGCTCCATCGAGAAAGGCCGCACGTGGGTCAAGCTTTCAGGCGCGTACCGGCTCGGCGCGAATGCCCGCGACTGTGCGCGGGCACTCTGCAAGGAAGCGGGATACGACCGCCTGATGTGGGCCAGCGATTGCCCCTTCGTCGGCGCCGAGTCGACCATGACCTACGCCGCCGCGATCGCCTGGCTGGAAGACACCATCGAAGATGCTGCGGCACGCCGCCGGGTGTTCGGCGCCAACGCGCTGTCTTTCTATTTCTCGTGACCGGCGTGCCGGGGTGCCGCCCCGGCACGGGCCTGGCCGAAGGCCCGAAGGTTGGCGCTACACTGGCGCCCTATGACCGCCAAGCTTTCCGACGCTCATCCGCTCCGCCCCGCCTCGGCCGCCGATTCTCCCTGCGTAGCCGTGTGCTCAACGCTGTTCGACGACATCTGTCGGGGCTGCGGGCGCACCGCGATGGAGGTAGCCAACTGGGTGTCCATGAGCGACGAAGAAAAACAGGCGGTATGGCAGCGCATCCGCGCCCAGGGGTATCCGCGCCGCAAAGGCTGACCGGCACCGGGGGCGTAACGGGCGGCCGGGCCCGTCATGACAGTCTTCAGCTTGTCATCTGCGCCGGGCTAAATAGCGCCATCGCACCGACCCGCAAGGCCCATGCGCATCGTCCTCGTCACGGATGCCTGGCATCCCCAGATCAACGGCGTCGTCCATACCTGGACGTATATGCAGAAAATGCTGACCGCATGGGGCCACGAGCTCATCGTGGTCAGTCCCGCCGGCAGCCGCACCATTCCCACACCCACCGAGCCCGACGTGCGCCTGTGCGTAGAGCCGCGGCGCCACCTGCTGCGCACGCTGGCCGGACGGGAGCCGGACACCCTCCATATCGCCACCGAAGGGCCGCTGGGCCTGGCGGCGCGCCGGCTGGCGCGGCAGCGGGGATGGCGCTACACCACCTCGTTCCATACGATGTTCCCCGACTACCTGCAGGCCCGGCTTGGCATCCCCGCCAGCTGGACCTGGCGCTTCATGCGCTGGTTCCATCGGCCTTCGCAGCGGGTGCTGGTGCCGACCCCAACCGTGCGCGACACCTTGGCGGCGCGGGGACTGCGCAACCTGCACATCTGGTCGCGCGGCGTGGACACCGAGCGCTTCCGGCCCGACGCCGGCGAACCGCTGCCTTATCCGCGCCCGGTTTTCCTGAGCATCGGGCGCCTGGCCAGGGAAAAGAACCTGGACGCCTTTCTGTCGCTGGACCTGCCCGGCACCAAGGTCGTGGTGGGCGGCGGCCCGGACGAGGCCCGGCTGCGCCGCAAGTTTCCCGACGCCGTGTTCCTCGGCATGAAGCCGCACGACGAACTGGCCCGCTACTACGCCGGCGCCGACGTGTTCGTCTTTCCCAGCCTGACGGACACATTCGGACTGGTGATGCTCGAGGCCATCGCCTGCGGGACGCCCGTGGCCGCCTATCGCAGCGAGGCACCGCTGGCGGTGGTGAGCGACGGCCGCACCGGTATCCTGCACGATGACCTGCGGGTAGCCTGCCTGAAGGCCCTGGAACTGTCGCGCGTCGATATCCGCGAGTCCGCGCTCGAGCACGGCTGGGCGGCCATCGCGTACCGGCTGCTGGACCTGCAGGTGCCGGCCGATCCGCGCCGGCAGAAGGCCGACCTGGACTGGTATCCGCGCGACGTGCCCCAGCCCGGCATCTGAAACATCGGCATGCCCCCGGCCAGAGCCTCCACGGCTTGGGAGCGCGGCCTGGAACGGCTACAATGCGACGACCTGAGGAGCGTTGCGACAGCCGGCGTCATGCCCGGCTGCCAGGCTCAGGTAACAGATCGGCCGCGAACCTCGGCGGGCCGGTCCGCGACAACGGCGCTCGCCCCACATCCTGCCCCTTGCAGGCCACGCGGCGAGCCCTCCGGGCTCACGCCGCGGCGTCACAGGGCAAGCACTTTGGAGTCCCCATGAACGCTGTACCGAACGCCCAGACCACCGACTACCGCATCGCCGACATCGCGCTGGCCGACTGGGGCCGCCGCGAGATCAGCATCGCCGAAACCGAAATGCCCGGCCTGATGGCGATCCGCGAGGAATTCGCCGCCTCCCAGCCCTTGAAGGGCGCCCGCATCGCCGGCAGCCTGCACATGACCATCCAGACCGCGGTGCTGATCGAGACGCTCAAGGCGCTCGGCGCCGATGTCCGCTGGGCCTCGTGCAACATCTACTCGACCCAGGACCACGCCGCCGCCGCCATCGCTGCCTCGGGCACGCCGGTATTCGCCATCAAGGGCGAATCGCTGGCCGACTACTGGGAATACACCCACCGCATCTTCGACTGGCCGGCCGGCGGCTACGCCAACATGATCCTGGACGACGGCGGCGACGCGACGCTGCTGTTGCACCTGGGCACCAAGGCCGAACAGGACGCCTCCGTGCTGGCCAACCCCGGCAGCGAAGAGGAAGTCGCGCTGTTCGATTCGATCCGGGCCACGCTCAAGCGCGATCCCAAGTGGTATTCGACCCGTCTCGCCCAGATCAGGGGCGTGACCGAGGAAACCACGACCGGCGTGCACCGCCTCTACCAGATGTCCAAGAAGGGCGAGTTGGCCTTTGCCGCCATCAACGTCAACGACTCGGTCACCAAGTCCAAGTTCGACAACCTGTACGGCTGCCGCGAATCGCTGGTGGATGGCATCAAGCGCGCCACCGACGTGATGGTTGCCGGCAAGATCGCCGTCGTGTGCGGCTACGGCGACGTCGGCAAGGGCTGCGCCCAGGCGCTCTCCGCGCTGAGGGCGCAGGTGTGGGTGACGGAAATCGACCCCATCTGCGCGCTGCAGGCCGCCATGGAAGGCTACAAGGTCGT
Source organism: Pigmentiphaga sp. (assembly GCF_033795525.1). GTDB lineage: Bacteria > Pseudomonadota > Gammaproteobacteria > Burkholderiales > Burkholderiaceae_B > Pigmentiphaga. The sequence goes on along the minus strand of NZ_JARYGM010000006.1, from coordinate 71,615 downwards.
GACCATGGACTATGCGGCCGACAAGGCCGACATCTTCGTCACCGCCACCGGCAACTACCATGTGATCACCCACGATCACCTGGTGGCCATGAAGGATGAAGCCATCGTCTGCAACATCGGCCACTTCGACAACGAAATCGACGTCGCTTCGCTGCGCCAGTACCAGTGGGAAGAGATCAAGCCCCAGGTCGACCACATCATCCTGCCCTCGGGCAAGCGGATCATCCTGCTGGCGCAGGGCCGGCTGGTGAACCTGGGCTGCGCGACCGGCCACCCGTCGTTCGTGATGTCGTCCTCGTTCGCCAACCAGACCATCGCGCAGATCGAGCTCTGGTGCCACAACGACAAGTACACCAAGGGACAGGTCTACGTGCTGCCCAAGCATCTCGACGAAAAAGTGGCGCGCCTGCACCTGAAGAAGCTGGGCGCCGAGCTCACCGAGCTGCGTGCCGACCAGGCTGCCTACATCAACGTTCCGGTCGAAGGGCCCTACAAGCCCGAGCATTACCGCTACTAATCGTCCCGCCCCGTGCCCGGGCGGTTCCGCCCGGGCCTTCACCCCCATCCTGTCAAGGAGTTCGCGATGACCCTGTTACTCGTCTGGTTGCTCAACGCCGTGGCGCTTCTCGTGGTGGCATATCTGCTGCCCGGCATCACGGTAGCGAGCTTCGGCTCGGCGCTGATCGCGGCGCTGGTGCTCGGCCTGCTGAACTCCTTGGTCAAGCCGGTCCTGGTGCTGCTGACGCTGCCGATTACCGTGGTCACGCTCGGACTGTTCCTGATTGTGCTGAACGCGCTGCTGTTCTGGTTCGCGGGCTCCATCCTGAAGGGATTCCAGGTCAACGGTTTCTGGTGGGCGGTCATCGGGGCGCTGCTCTACAGTCTGATTTCGGGTCTGCTGTCGGCCCTCGTGCCGAACTGACCCGCCCACACCCCTAAGGTGGCCCCCAAGTGAGTTTGTCTGCTCCCCTCGTCCCGGCGCCCGCCGAATCCGCCCCCGTCTTCAGCGTGGAGTTCTTCCCGCCGCGCGATATCGCGGCGCAGGAAAAGCTGGTGCGCACCGCCAAGCAATTGCACGGTCTGCACCCCCACTTCGCCAGCGTCACCTTCGGTGCCGGCGGCTCTACCCGCGATGGCACCATGCTGGCGGTATCGCTGCTGCAGAAGCTGGGCTATGAAGCGGCGCCGCATCTGTCGTGCATTGGCTCGACCTCCGAAAGCCTGCGCGACATCCTCCAGGCCTACCGCCAGGCCGGCATACGCCGGCTGGTCGCATTGCGGGGCGACATGCCCTCCGGCATGGGCGATATGGGCGAACTGCGCTATGCGCGCGATCTCGTCCGGTTCGTTCGCGAAGAGACCGGCGACTGGTTCCACATCGAAGTAGCGGCCTATCCCGAAATGCATCCGCAGGCCCATGACCCCGAAGCGGACCTGAACCATTTCGTGGAGAAAATGCGGGCCGGCGCCAATAGCGCGATCACGCAGTATTTCTTCAACGCCGATGCGTATTTCGACTTCGTGGACCGTGCCGTGGCCAAGGGCGTGACGGCCCCCATCGTGCCGGGCATCATGCCTATCACCAATTACACGCAACTGGCCCGGTTTTCCGATATGTGCGGCGCGGAAATCCCCCGCTGGATACGGTTGCGCCTGGCCTCCTACGGGGACGACAAGGCCTCTATCCGGGCGTTCGGGCACGATGTCGTGGCAGCGTTGTGCCAGACGCTGCTGGATGGCGGAGCGCCCGGCCTGCATTTCTACACCATGAACCAGGCCGAGGCGACACAGGCCATCTGGAAAGAACTGGAGTGCTGAGCCCTCAGCGGGAAGAAGGCGCCACGACTCCCGCGTCGGTCACGATGGCGTCCAACCGCATGTCGTGCGGTTCCGGGACGTGCACGTCGGGCGGCAGTTGCCCGCAGGCATAGGACACGCCCAGGGCCAGGAGCGGCCGGCCGGTGGCGCGCAAGGCGGCCAGCGTGCGGTCGTAATAGCCGCCGCCGTAGCCGATGCGGTCGCCATCGACAGTGAAGCCCAGGGTAGGCACCAGGACGATGTCGGGCGTCCGCGGCGGCGCATCCTGCGGTTCGGGTATCCGGTAGGCGCCGGGCGCCATGTCCGTGGCCGGCGTCCAGAGCCGGAACTCCAGCGGTGCGGCGACGGTCGAGACGACGGGCAAGGCAAGCTCCAGCCGCGCGTCCCCCGACCACCGCGCCAATGCCGGCCGCAGGTCCGGTTCGTCCCCGATGGGCCAGAAGGCCGCCAGCACGACCCGCCGATTTCCCCAACGGCCGCCGGCAAGCGACTCGTGTATTCTGCTTTCCAGCAGATCGGCGATACGGACGTCGGCGGCGGCACGCGCGGCGGCCGGCATGGCGGCACGCACGGCGCGCAATTGCGGGCGCAAGGCCGCCGCGGTGGGGGCGCCGCCTTCTTTGGGTTCTCTGGGTTTACCCGATGCTATTCTTGCTGCCATGGCCTATTCAGCTCTCCTCGATCGACTCCGCATTACAGCATTTGCTGCCGTCATGGCAAGCGCCGCCATCGGCCCGGCGTGCGCGCAGGTTTCTGCGCCCGCCTCCGACGAAGCGCTGGTAGCGGCCCGCACGGCAGCGCAGACCGGAAACTGGGACATCGTCCGTTCCCTGCTCCCCCGCGTCCAGAGCCATGTGCTGGCGGCCTACCCCCACTACTGGTGGCTGCGGCGGCAGCTGAACGACCCCGACAAGCCGCTGCCCGAAGCCGAATTGAACGAGTTCGTCAGCACGCACCGCGGCACCTACCTGGCTGAACGGCTGCGCGGCGAATGGCTGCTGGCCGCCGCCAAGCAAGCCGACTATGCCACCGTGCGGACGCTGGCCGATACCACCGTCAATACCCCGCAGGTCGATTGCGCCGTGCTGCTGGCCATGCACGCACGAGGCGAACGGGTCACGCCACAGCAGGCCATCGGCAAGTTCTCGCCCGGCGAAAGCTGCTGGGCGCTGTATGACCGCCTCCAGGCCGACGGCGTCATGCCGTGGGAGATGTTTGCCGCGCAAATGCGCGACCTGCTGGAAACCAACTCGCTCGCCAATGCGCAGCGCATGGCGCGTTACGTATTCGACACCGACCAGCTCAAGACGCTCAACCGTGTGCTCAACCAGCCCATGGTGTGGCTCGCCAGGCAGAACGGCGTGCCGCGCGACCGGGCCGAGCGCGAGCTGGTCGTGGTCGCGTTGACCCGGCTGGCGCGCAACGACATGCAGGTCGGCTACGACTATTTCGAACGCAACTGGGCGCGGCAATTACCCGCGGCCGACGCCGGCTGGGTACGCAACCAGTTCGCCCTGCAGGCCGCGTTCAAGCTCGATCCCATTGCCGCGGCCTGGTATCGCGCGGGCGAAGGCGGCCGGCTCACCGAATACAACCAGGCTTGGCGGGCGCGCATGGTGTTGCGCCAGCAGCCCGTCGATTGGCGCACGCTGAACCGCTACATCGAACAGATGCCGCCATCCATGCGCAGCGAACCCGCTTGGGTCTATTGGCATTCGCGCGGCCTGGTGGCCCTGGGCGCGGAGCAAGCCGGGCAGGAAGGCTTCCGCAGCATCGCCAGCCAGTTCAATTTCTACGGCCAGCTGGCGGCCGAGGAACTAGGCATCGCGACCACCATTCCCACCTCGAGCGCCCCGGTTACGCCCGAGGAGCTGGCCCAGGCGCAATACAACCCGGGGCTGCAACGCGCCATCGCGCTTTTCCGCCTGGGTTGGCGCACGGAGGGCGTGCGCGAATGGAACTACGCGCTGCGTGGGATGAGCGACCGGCAGTTGCTGGCAGCCGCCCAGCTCGCGCACCGCGAGAACCTGTACGACCGCGCCGTCAATACGGCCGAGCGCACGCGTGAACAGCACGACTTCAATCTGCGCTTTCTGTCCCCCTTCCGCGACCAGCTGGTGGACAAGGCGCGGGAAATCGGCGTGGATCCGACCTGGGTCTACGGCCTGATCCGCCAGGAATCCCGCTTCGTCATGGATGCCCGCTCCAGCGCCGGGGCGTCGGGACTGATGCAGCTGATGCCAGCCACAGCCAAGTGGGTGGCGCGCCGCATCGGGATGAGCGATTATGCCCAGCACCGGGTCAACGACATGGACACCAACCTGACCCTGGGCACGAGCTACCTGCGTATCGTGCTGGACGACCTGGGCGGCTCGCCGCTGCTGGCGTCGGCGGGCTACAACGCCGGCCCCCGGCGGCCCCACGCGTGGCGTTCGACGCTGGCCGGCCCCATAGAAGGCGCCATCTTCGCCGAAACCATTCCTTTTACGGAAACCCGCGATTACGTCCAGAAGGTCCTGTCCAACGCCACGTACTACGCGGCCTTGTTCACAGGCCAGCCGCAGTCGCTCAAGGCCAGGCTGGGAACGGTCGTCCCGCAGGCGGTGGAGACCACCGCCATTCCCTGAGGAAGTACAACGCCATGTCCATGATCTACCCGCGCATACTCGTACTAGGCGGTTCGGGCTTCATAGGCAGCCACTTGGTGGCGCGTCTTGCGGCCCAGGGCCGCAAGCTGCTGGTTCCTACCCGGCGCTACATCAACGCCCGCCACCTGTTGCCGCTGCCGACCGTGGATATCGTCGAAGCCGACCTGTTCGACGATGCCGCGCTGGCGCGGCTGCTGCAGGAGCAGGACGCGGTCATCAACCTGGTCGGCGTCTTGCACGGCGACCGCGGCACGCCCTATGGCAAGACGTTCCGCAAGCTGCACGTCGAACTCCCGGAACGCATCGCCCAGGCGTGCGTGGCCAAGGGGGTGACCCGGTTCCTGCACATGAGCGCGCTGGGCGCGGACTCCAAGGGCGCAAGCATGTACCAGCGGTCCAAGGGCGATGGCGAAGCCGCCGTGCGGCGCGTGTTCGATGCCTGGCCGGATGGCGCGCTGACCATCTTCCGGCCGTCGGTCGTATTCGGGCCGGACGATCGCTTCCTCAACATGTTCGCCTCGCTGGCCCGGTGGCTGCCCGCACTGCCGGTTGCGGGTGCCTCGGCGCGGCTGCAACCCATTTATGTCGGTGACCTTACCGAAGCGATGGCCAATGCGCTCGACGATCGCCGCACCTACGGCAAAGCGTATCCGTTGGCCGGGCCGCAGGCCTATACGCTACGGGAGCTGATCGAAAAAGCGGCGGCCTGGAGCGGTCACCGGCGGCGAGTGGTGCCGCTGCCCATGGGACTGGGCAAGCTGCAGGCGGCGTTCATGGAAATGCTGCCCGGCACACCGCTGATCTCGCGCGACAACCTCGATTCGCTCGCGACGGACAACGTGCTGGAGAGCCCGCTGGCCCCCGAGCTGGGCGTCCACCCCAGTTCGCTGGAGGCGCTCGCGCCCGATTACCTGGCCCGGGGGGAACATACCCGGTTCGATCTTTTCCGCATGCGCCATGGCAGACGCTGACGGCGGAAAACCGATCCCGGACCGCCCCCTGCCCGCCCCAGGCAAGGATCCGGCCACGGACGGGCTGGCGGTTTTCGTGGTCGGCGGCGCTGTCCGCGATGCGCTATTGGGCCTGCCGGCGGGGGACCGCGACTGGGTCGTGGTGGGCGCCGCCCCGGAAGAAATGTCCGCGCGCGGGTTCGTTCCCGTAGGGGGGGACTTTCCGGTGTTTCTCCACCCGGTCACTCGCGAGGAATACGCGCTGGCCCGCACCGAGCGCAAATCGGGCCGCGGCTACAAGGGCTTCACCTTCCATACCGGCCCGGACGTCACGCTGGAAGACGACCTGAGACGGCGCGACCTGACCATCAACGCCATTGCACAGGCACCCGACGGCCGGCTGATCGATCCGTATGGCGGCGCGGCCGATCTGCGTGCCAGGCGCTTCCGGCATGTCGGCCCGGCATTTGCCGAAGATCCGGTGCGTATCCTGCGGCTGGCGCGTTTTGCTGCGCGTTTTCACGACTTCAGCGTGGCCCCCGAGACCTTGGAGCTATGCCGCCATATGGTCGAGCAAGGCGAAGTCGATGCCCTCGTGCCGGAACGCGTATGGCGGGAAATATCGCGCGGACTGATGCAGGCCGCCCCGTCGCGCATGCTGGAAGTCCTCGCCGAGACCGGGGCCCTGCCGCGCATCGCGCCCGGCCTGGAGGTCGACGCAGGCATCCGCGCGCTCGTTGATGAAGCCGCGCGCGCCGATTTGCCGCTGGCCTCTCGCTATGCGCTGCTATGCTCGGCCAGCCCGGCCTGCGAAGAACTGAGCAAGCGGCTGCGGGCCCCCAACGACTGCGCCGACCTGGCACGGCTGCTGCAGGCGGCCCTGCCCGACTTGTCCCAGGCCACGCTCGACACCGATCGGACCCTTGCCCTGTTGGAGCGGTCCGATGCGCTGCGCAAGCCGGCCCGTTTCGGCCAGCTGATCCGCGCCGCGCAACTGCTCGCGCCGATTGATCCGGCCCCCTGGCACGCATGGCTGGAGGCGGTCCGGTCGATCGACGCCGGCGCTATTGCCAAGCGCCATGCCGATCGGCCGCAAGCCATCAAACAAGCTGTGCGGCAAGCCCGGCTGGCCGCCCTGGAAGAGGCGCGCGCCGGTTGAGCCGGCCTCGGCCTTCGAACTGAGAACACCATGAAAGAAACTGCTCGCGTCTACATCGGCTTCGACTATAAAGAAGTGATCGCTTACCACGTCCTATGCCACAGCATCCTGGAAAAGAGCTCCATCCCGGTCACCTTCACGCCCATCGCCCTCAATAACATCAAGGACGTTTTCACCCGGGAAAGAAACCCGCTGCAATCGACCGAATTTTCGTTTACGCGATTCCTGGTGCCCTACCTGAGCGGCTACGAAGGCTGGTCCCTGTTCATCGATTGCGACATGCTGATGCGCACCGACATCGCCAAGCTCTGGGCCTTGAGGGACGACCGCTATGCCGCGATGTGCGTCAAGCACGACTACGTTCCCAAGACCGACACCAAGTTCCTCGGGCAGGTCCAGACCAAGTACGAGAAGAAGAACTGGTCGAGCGTCATCCTCTTCAACAACAAAAAGTGCCGCAAGCTCGACCCGGGCTATGTGAACACCGCGAGCGGCCTGGAACTGCACCAGTTCAAGTGGCTCGAATCGGACGACCTCATCGGCGAGCTGCCCGCCAGCTGGAACTGGCTGGTCAACGAGTACGACTACTTGCCGAACGCTGACCTGGTCCATTTCACCGACGGCGGCCCCTATTTCGACGAATACAAGGACGACGACTATGCCGAGGAATGGTTGGCCACGCGCGATCGCGTCCTGAAGGTCACGCAGCGGACGAAGTAGGCGCGCCGGGGACGGTCGACGGCGGGCGAGCCTCCCACTGCGTTGCTGTCCAGAGCGGGATGCCGGTTTCTTCGGCAACCATCGGGTCGGCGGTAAAGATGGGCTGGCCGGCCGCGAGCAAGCGTTGCAGAATGGTCTTGTCCATGTGTACATGCAGCCGCGCGAGACCGGTATCGTTATACGCGTGCCCGGAAGAATTGGGATTGATGCCGCTGATGATGACGGCCGGCGCGTGGTGGTAGAGGGCGAACAGCACCGCATAGACGCCGTTGGAACATTTGGACTCGGCATTGAGCTCCAGCGAACGCACGCCGGCCACCTTGTCGAGCAGCGCCATCCGCTCGTAGCGGTCCACGATATAGAGATGTTCGTAGCCGTAGTCGAACGCCTTCAGTCCGCGCTCCAGACGCGCGCGCTCTTCTTTGCGCCACAGCAGTACGAAAAGGGCGCGCGTGCGCTGCCCGGACAGCACGCGCCGCACCTCGCGCGCATTGTGCGTGGTCCCCTCGATCTGGTTGAACATCATCATCGTGATGTCGGGCACCGTGATGCCCCATTTCGCCGTCACGGACTGGGAGCCGTTCACGGTGATCACGGAGAAACGGTGGTCGAGGCCCGCCGGAGGATGGGATACCGGCGCGGATCCGACCACGACGACAGGTCCCGCCAGGTCAAAGGGCGCGGGGGGCGGCAGCGGGCGTGTCAGGCGGAACTTGATCCATCGGTACACACCCTTTTTCGTATCCGTAAGCAATCGCCCCCACTCGGACATAGCCTGCACCCACCTCATCCGTACTTCCGACATGTCGTTTAAACTCCGGGGCATGGCGCTAGAGCGCGCCGCTCCGGTCGCCCCGGCTGAATCCGGCCAGCGGTTGCCGCAGCCCCCGGCCGACCGCGAGAACCTTGAACAATTCGCCCATTTCGGCCGGCGACAACAGCTTTTGCACCGGCCCCACCGCCCGAGCATACGACGCGGCATCAATGCCGGGATCGAGCGGGGCAAGCAGGTCCGCCAGCCCTGCGTTCATGAGGAACACGGCCTGCGAGGCATACCCCAGCACCTCCAGTCCGCCTTCCACCGCTGCTTCGGCCATGGCGGTGAAATCGACGTGCGCGGTGATGTCCTGCACACCGGCCGCAACCAGCGGATCGGCGTGGGCGACGTGCCGCAAATGGCACATCAGCGTGCCTTCCATCCGTTGCGGATGGTAGTACTCGCGGCGCGTGAAGCCATAATCGACCAGCAGTGCCGCACCCGCCTTCAACCATTGGCCCATGCCGCGCATGAAGGCCTCGGCCTGCAAATTGACTTCCGACACATAGCCCGGCAGCGCAGGCATGCGGGCAGATACCGCATCGACGAGGTCCTGCGGCGCGGGACGGTCTTCCCACACGAAGCGCTGGTCCGCGGCCAATGCCACGCCGCGCTCGAGCAAACCGGAACCGGTCCAGCGGAATAGCCGGACCGGCATGGCGTCCAGCACTTCGTTGCCCAGCACGCAGCCCACGAACGAGGCGGGCAGCGTATCGAGCCAGGCCACGCGGCCGCCATAGGAGGCGAGCCGGGTGCGCTGCCGCTCGCGCAAGTCTGCCGAAACCTCGACGATGCGATAGGACGCCGGAATGCCGGCTTCGTCCAAGGCGGCGAGCAGGCCCTCGGCCAGCGCCCCGGTGCCCGCGCCGAACTCCAGCACCTCGGTGCTGCCGCAGTCCTCCAGCACCTGCGCCACCTGGCGCGCCAAGGTACGGGCGAACAAGGGAGTGAGTTCCGGCGCGGTCACGAAATCGCCCGCGGGCGCAGCCCCGCCCGCCGCCAGTTTCTGGTTGCCGGCCGCGTAGTAGCCCAGGCCGGGCGCATACAGGGCGAGCGACATCCAGCGCTCGAACGGCAGCCAGCCTCCGGCCTTGCGGATCTCGTCGGCGATGAAGCCGGCCACGCGCCGGGAATGGGCGCTCGATTCCGGATCGAGTTCAGGCAGATTGGTCATAATGGAATTGTCCCACGTCCAGCCTGCCGTCTGCCTACCCGAACGGCCGGCCTTGCTAAACTTGAGGTCTTTGCCGCCACCCGGATTTCGTGCCGCCATGAGCGAAACGAACCCTGCCGCTTCCCGCCCCGTCGCGCTCGTTACCGGTGCCGCCCGCCGCATCGGGCGCGAGATCGCGCTCGCCCTGGCGCGGGCCGGCTGGAACGTGGCGGTGCATTATGGCACCTCCCGCGATGCGGCCCAGGAAACGCGCGAGGCGCTCCGCGCGCAGGGAGCCGAGGCGGAAATCTTCGCTTGCGACCTCGCCGATCCGGCCGCGGTGGCGGACCTGGTGCCCGCCGTCCTGGCGCATTTCGGCCGCATCGACGCCGTGGTGAACAACGCGTCGACCTTCGAGTACGACGACGCCCGCACTTTCGATGCCGGCATGCTGCAGGCGCACATGCTTCCCAACCTGGCCGCGCCGGTGCTGCTGGCGCGCGGGCTGGACGCCGCCCTATCGGCCCGGGGCCCCGGGGCGCGAGGGGTGGTGGTCAACCTGCTGGACCAGAAGCTCTGGAACTACAATCCGGACTTCTTTTCCTACACGCTGAGCAAGGCCGCGCTGGAAGCTGCCACGACCATGCTGGCGCAAGCGCTGGCCCCCACCGTACGGGTGGTGGGCGTCGCCCCGGGCCTGACCATGATCAGCCACCTGCAGACTCCCCAGCAATTCGCCCGCACCCACGCCATGGCGCCGCTGGGGCATGCCAGCCACCCCGAGGACATTGCGCACGCGGTCTTGTTCGCCGTGCAGAACCGCTCGATCACGGGCACCACCGTGTTGGTCGATGGCGGCCAGCACCTGGTGGGCTTCGAGCGCGATTTCAGCCTGATGAACCCGCCGTCGGACCCCGGGTCCGGCGGCACCTCTTGAGCACAATCATGGGCACACGCCGCATTTTCTTCAACCGCCTGGCCATCGATGCGCAAATAGGCATACTCGATCACGAGCGCGGCGCCACCCAACCGTTGCACGTCGATGCCGAAATCGACCTCGTGGACGTGGAACGGCCCCGCCACGACGGCATCCAGGAAGTCCTCGACTACCGGCGCCTGCGCGAATGCATCATCGACGAATGCACGCGCACCCACGTCAACCTGATCGAGACCCTGTGCGACCGCCTTGCCGCGCGCCTGCTCGCGCAGTTTCCCGAGATCCGCGACGTGCGGCTGCGCGTGTCCAAACCCCAGGCATTCGCCGACTGCGCCGCCGTCGGCATCGAGGTCTCGGCAAGCCGCAGCATGGAAGCCTGACATGAACGCGATCGTTTCCCCCCACGTCCACGAACGGGATGCCGGCCGCGCCCGGCTCAGGCTCGAGCGCGAACGCAACAAGCTGGACAAGCGCCTGATGCGCGAGGCCGGCCGCGCCATCGCCGACTTCAACATGATCGAGGCCGGCGACCGCGTCATGGTATGCCTGTCGGGCGGCAAGGATTCCTACGGGATGCTCGACATCCTGCTGAAGCTGCGCGAACGGGCCCCCATCGATTTCGAGATCGTGGCGGTCAACCTCGACCAGAAGCAGCCAGGCTTCCCGGACGACGTGCTGCCCCGCTACCTGGAAGGGCGCGGCGTGCCCTTCCATATCGAAACGCAGGACACCTATTCCATCGTCACCCGGGTCATTCCCGAGGGCAAGACGATGTGCTCGCTGTGTTCGCGCTTGCGGCGCGGCATCCTGTACCGGGTCGCCGACGAGCTCAAGGCCACCAAGATCGCGCTGGGCCATCATCGCGACGACATCCTCGCCACCTTCTTCCTGAATCTGTTCTACGGCGGCCAGTTGAAAAGCATGCCGCCCAAGCTGGTCTCGGACGACGGGCGCCACACGGTGATCCGGCCGCTGGCCTATATCAAGGAGGAGGATCTCATCGCCTATGCGCAATGGAAAGCCTTCCCCATCATTCCGTGCAACCTGTGCGGATCGCAGGAAAACCTCAAGCGCCAGGAGGTCGGCCGCCTGATCGACGAATGGGAGCGCGCCTTCCCCGGGCGGGTCGAAAACATCTTCAATGCCTTGTCGCGCGTGACGCCCTCGCATCTGCTCGACCGCGGCCTGTTCGATTTCGTGAACCTGCGGCCGACCGGCGTGCCCGATCCCGACGGCGATACCGCATTCGACCAGGTCGATCCGCAGCCCGCCGGTGCCGGATGCAGCGACGCGGACGAACAGCCCGCCGAACGCACGGTCCGGTTCTTCCGCGACGACACGGTCCGTTGAGCACGCCGCCGGTCCTGCAAGCGCAAGGCGTCGGGCGGCGCTTTCCCAACGGCGTGGAAGCACTGTCGCCCCTCGATCTTGCAGTGCATGAAGGCGAATTCGTCACGCTGCTGGGCCCGTCCGGCTGCGGCAAGACGACGCTGCTGCGCATCTTCGCGGGGCTGGATACGCCCAGTTCGGGCGTGCTGCGCCGGCAAGGGGACATCGACCGCTTGTCGTACGTCTTCCAGGACGCCACGCTCATGCCCTGGGCATCGGTGGCCGCCAATGTGCGGCTGCCGCTGGACCTGGAACGCGGCCGGCCGGGCATGGACATCCGGCGGCAGAAAGTCCGGCACGCGCTCGAACGCGTCGGCCTGGCCGACTTCGCCGACGCCTATCCACGCGAGCTGTCCGGCGGCATGCGCATGCGGGTCTCCATTGCGCGCGCGCTGGTTACCGAGCCCACGCTGCTCCTGATGGACGAGCCCTTCGGCGCGCTCGACGACATCACACGCCAGCACCTCGACGATGAACTGCTGGGCCTGGCCGCGACACAGAAACTGACCGTGGTCTTTGTCACGCACAGCATCTTCGAAGCCGTGTACCTGTCCGACCGCGTCGTGGTCATGTCGGCCCGGCCCGGGCGCATCGTGGCCGACATCCCGATCAAAGCGCCGCGCCGCGACGCCTCCTTCCGGGTATCGCCGGAATTCGCCATGCAGGCGGCGCGGCTGCAGGCCGCCCTGCTGGAGGGCCGGCAATGAGGCGGGGCACCTCCATGAACGCCGGCCTGCGCCTGGGCGCGCCGGTGCTGGTCGCGCTGCTGCTGATCGCGCTCTGGCAGGGGCTGGTCCGGTTCTTCGACGTGCCGGTCTACCTCGTCCCGTCGCCGGTCGATGTGGCGCACACGCTGGTCCGGGACTGGGACCTGCTGTCCGGATCGCTATGGGTCACGCTCGAGATCACCGGCCTCGCCCTGCTGGCAGCCACGGTCGCCGGCGTCCTGCTGGCCTTCCTGTTCGTGCAGAGCCGCGTCATCGAGGCCAGCCTCTTTCCCTATGCCGTGCTGCTGCAGGTCACACCCATCGTGGCGATTGCGCCGCTCATCATCATCTGGGTCAAGAACACGCTGGCGGCCTTGACCCTGTGCGCCACCATCGTGGCCATATTCCCCATCATCAGCAATACCGTGCTGGGCCTGCGCAGCATCGATCCCGGACTGCTCGACTTCTTCCGGCTCAAACGTGCCACGCGCTGGCAGATCCTCTGGCGGCTACGCCTGCCCTCGGCCCTGCCCGCCTTCTTCGGCGGCCTGCGCATCGCCTGCGGCCTGGCGCTGATAGGCGCGGTGGTTGCCGAGTTCGTCGCCGGCACCGGCGGCTCCCAGACCGGCCTCGCCTACCAGATCCTGCAGGCGGGCTACCAGATCAACATTCCGCGCCTGTTCGCCGCGCTGTTCCTGATCACCGTCGCGGGCGTGGTCCTGTTCGCCGCGATGACGCTGCTGTCCCGCCTGGCTCTCTCCCGCTGGCACGAAATGCGCTAGCGCCGCGCCAGGCTCCAACCGCCGCGGGCCCGCGGCCCTGTGGCGACGACCGGCATCCGCCGCTACCATGAGCGACATCCCGTTTTTTCCTACGCCCGGAGCACGCAACATGCGTAACGCCCCCTCCTTCGCGCGGCCGCTGCTCAGCGCCGCCTCGCTGGTCCTGGCCCTGGCCGGCGCCGCCCACGCACAGTCGTCCGGCGGGGCCCCCGTCAAGCTGGTATTCGGATCGAACTGGTACGCCCAGGCCGAGCACGGCGGCTTCTACCAGGCGGTTGCCGAAGGTCTCTACAAGAAGCACGGCCTGGACGTCACGATCAAGATGGGCGGCCCGCAGATCAACGTATTGCAGCTACTACTGGCCGGCCAGTACGACGTCGCCATGGGCGACGACCTGCAGACCTATAAAGCCGTCGAGCAAGGCCTGCCCCTGGTCACCGTCGCGACGACGTTCCAGCAGTCGCCCACGGTGCTGGTGTCCCACCCCGGCCCCAAGACCCTGGGCGACCTGAAAGGCAAGACGCTCTATATCGGGCAGGCGAGCGAAACCACGTACTGGCCGTGGCTCAAGAGCAAGTACGGCTTTACCGATGCCCAGAAAAAACCCTACACCTTCTCCGTCCAGCCATTCCTGATCGACAAGAACTCCGCCGTGCAAGGCTACTTGGCCTCCGAACCCTACACGGTCGAAACCCAGGGCGGCTTCAAGCCCACGGTGTTCCTGTTGGGAACCTACGGCTACCCGCCTTATGCACAGACCATCGTGGCAACCAAGGCCGGGCTGGACGCCAAGAAGGACGCTATCCGGCGTTTCGTGCAGGCCAGTGCGGAAGGATGGAAGAGCTACCTGCAGAATCCGGCGCCGGGCAACGCCCTGATCATGAAGGACAATCCCCAAATGACGCAGGCGCTGCTGGACTACGGCGTGAAAGCGCTGCGCGACGCGCGCCTGGTCGACGGGGGCGACGCCCGCACCCGGGGATTGCTGACCATGACGGACACGCGCTGGAAGCGCACCTACGATTTCATGGTGCGCGAAAAACTGCTCGATCCCAAGGTCGATTACCGGTCGGCGTTCACGACCGAGATCGTCGACCAGGTCCGCGTCCTGCCCTGACGACCGCGGACTCGCCATGCACAGCGACGAACTGGACTGCTTCTACCAGGTCGCCCTTTGCGGCGGCATACGCAAGGCGTCGGAACGGCTGGATCTGGCGCCCTCGGTGGTAAGCCGGCAGATCGGCCGCCTGGAAGCGGAGTTGCAGATCAAACTGTTCGACCGCAACAGCCGCAGCATGACGCTGACCGCCGCCGGCGAGGTCTACCTGAATTACGTCGAGAGCATCCGGCAAAGCCGGCAGCTTGCGCTGGAAGAACTGGATGCCCTCAAGGGGCTGCGCACCGGGCACGTGCGCATCAGGACCATCGAGGGCTACGCCGCTGAGCTCGCCGCTTCCACCATCGTCGCGTTTCGCCGCGAACATCCCGGCATTACCTTCGAGCTGGCCATGGACGGCAGCGACGAGATCATGGCCGCCGTCGAATCGGGGCAGGCCGACATCGGCATCGCGCTGTCCCCGCGCGCCGCCAGCGGCGTCGAATGTGCGCTGCGCATGCCGGCGCCGCTGTGCGCCGTGGTCTGGCCGGGACATCCGCTGGCGCACCGGCCTTCGGTGTCGCTGGCCGAGCTGCTGGCCTATCCCATGGTCCTGCCCGCGCCCGATACGGGCATCCGGCACCTGCTCGATACGGTAGCGCGGATCGAGAAACTGCAGCTCGCGCCGGCGCTGGTCACCAGCTCCATTGCCGCCATGCAAGCTTTCGTACGGGGCCAGGGCGGCGTCGCCATCCTGCTGAGCGTATCGCTGCACCGGCAGGGCGAAGCGGAACACGTCGTCGGCGTGCCCTTGGCCGATCCGCTGCTGGGCCGGACCACGCTGGACATCTGCGTACTCGGACGGCGGCGCCTCGCGCCCGCGGTCAACGCCTATCTACGCCACCTGCGCGGGCAGGCCGCCGCCGGCGCGCGCTGATCAGTCCAGCGTCACCCCGGCGCGCTTGATGAAACCGCGCCACTTCTCGGTGTCCTTGCGCACGAACTCCGCCAACTCTTCGGGCGAACTGGTTGCCAGCTGAGCACCCTGCTCCGAAAGACGCCGCATGACTTCCGGAGACTGCAGGCTCGCCACGACCGTGTCGTGCAAGACCTTGACCACCGGCTGCGGAATGCCCGCCGGCCCCATGACGGCGTACCACAGCGAAGCATCGAATCCCGTCAGCCCTGCCTCGGCCAGGGTCGGCAACTCGGGCAACACCTCCGACCGGACGGGCGTGGTCACCCCAATCGCGCGCAGGGCACCGCTGCGTATGTGCGGCAGCATGGTCGGCAAGCTCTCGAAAGCCATCTGGACGCGCCCGGCCAGCAGGTCGACGACGGCCGGCGCCGTTCCCTTGTAGGGCACGTGCGCAGTCTGCACGCCGGCCAGCTGGTTGAACATCACGCCGGACAGGTGCTGGATAGACCCCGCGCCGACCGACGAGAAATTGAGCTTGTTGGGATTGGCCTTGGCGTACGCGACCAGCTCCTTGAGGTCGGTGGCGGGCACCGAGGGGTGCACCACGAGCACGTTGGCTACGGTCGCCACCAGCGTGATGGGCGTGAAGTCGGCGACGGGATCGTACGAGAGCTTGCTGTAGATGGCCGGCGCGGTGGCGTGAGTCGCCGCGCTGGCCAGCGTCAGCGTATGGCCATCCGGCGCGGCGCGCGCGACCTGGGCGGTTCCTATGGTGCCGGTGGCGCCCGGGCGGTTTTCCACCACCACCGGCTGGCCGAGCCGGCTGGACAACTGTTCGGCCAGGGCGCGCGACAGGATGTCGTTGCCGCCCCCTGCGGTCCATGGCGAGACCCACTGGATGGGCTTGGCGGGGAAAGCCTGTGCACCCGCGCGCTGCCCGGCGCCCAGGCCGGCCGCCATCACCAGCAAGGCAATCAGCGCCCGGGTTGCCACGGTGGAGAATTTTCCTGCTTGGTCCATGATCGGCTCCTCAGTCGGCATCAAGCGCCCGCCGCACGAAATCCAGGCGATCCTGCCCGAAGAACAGCTCGCCGTCGATGATGAAACCCGGTACGCCGAATACCCCCTGGTCGAGGGCTTCCCGGGTATGGCGTTCGAAAAGCTCCCGGCAAGCCGCGCTCTCGCCGGCGGCGACCAGTTCGCGGCCGGGGTATCCCGCTTCGTCGGCGATGTCCACCAGCGTGCCGGGATCGGAAATATCCAGGTCCCGTACCCAGACCCCCGCGAGGATGGCCTGGGCCAGGGGCCAGACGGGCTGGTCCGCGCGCTCGGCGGCCAGTACCGTGCAGGCCGCGTGGGTTTCGTCGACAGGATGATGCCGCGGCTGCTCGCTGATCGGCATCCCCAGGTGCGCGGCCCAGCGGCGGCGCTCGACGGCACGGTAGGCGCGGCGCGACGGATGGAGGCTGGCCAGCGGCGCGCCCCCCGTTTCCCGGAAAACGCGCAGCAAGTCGATGGGCCGATAGATGATGCGTGCATCCGCCTCGGCCGCCAGCGCGTGCAGCCGCGGACCGGCCATATAGACCCAGGGCGACAGCAGGGAAAAATAGAACGTCAGGCTCTTCACGCCCGTTCCCCTTCGCCGGCTCCGGGCCGGGCGATCAGCACGGCATCAAGCGCCGCGGCGCCGCGGCCCGCCTCGAATACCCGGAAAGGATTGATGTCGATGGACTCGACGCAATCGGCATGGACGTCGGCGAAAACCGACAGCCGCACGATGGCGTCCACCAAGGCGTCCAGATCGGCGCGAGGCCGGCCGCGCGCCCCAGCGAGCAGCGGAAAGGCTTTCAGCTCGCGGATCATCTGCCGGGCCGTCCGTTCGTCGACCGGCGCGATACGCAGCGCCACGTCATCGAACACTTCTACATAGATCCCGCCCAACCCCACCAGCACCACCGGCCCGAACACCGGGTCGCGCTGCACGCCCAGGATCATCTCCACGCCTGGGGCAGCCATGGGCGCCACCAGCATGCCCTCGATCCGCGTCCGGGGCGCCGCATGCGCCACGCGGTCGAGAATGGCCGGCCAAGCGGTCCGCAGCGCCGCTTCGTCCGGAATATCGAGCACGACCGCGCCCAACTCGCTCTTGTGCACGATATCCGGCGACAGCGCCTTGAGCACGACCGGGTAGCCCACTTCTTGCGCCGCGCGGCATGCCGCCTCCACGTCGCGCACGGCGCGTTCCGGCAGCATCGGGATGCCGGCCCGCGCCAGTGCCTGTTTGGCTGCGTGCTCGTTGTCCGATGCCAGCCGCGGCAGGCGCGGAACCGACGGCAGGCGCGAGCGGTCCACCGGGCCGGGGCTGGGCAGGGACAGCACGCGCAAGGCCGCCAGTGCGCGGATGGCGCGCGAGGCGTCCTCGATCAGCAGATAGCCCTGCTCGGCCAAGGTCTCCTGCAACGCGGGCGGCGCCAGCATCGACAGCACCAGCGCCGGTTCGGGAAACTCGCGGCGGAGCTCGCCGAAGATCTCGACCAGCGGCTGTTGCAGCGGCGGCGAATAGGGCATGGCCGTGAGGAAGAACACCACGGCCTCATAGCGGCCTTCCCGCAGCATGGTCTGCAGGAAGCGCCGGAACAGTCCCAGGTCGCTCCATATCTGCGCCGTGCCATCGACCGGGTTGCGCACGGCGGCCAGCGGCAGCATGGCGCGCAAGCTTTCCTGCGCCGGCTGCGGCAGCGGCGCAAGGTCCAGCCCGCTATGTTCGGCCACGTCGGCCATCAGCACGCCTACGCCACCGGACACGGTGAAGACGCCGACCCGGCCCTCGGTCATGCGTACTCCGCTGCCGGCGGCATACGCGGCGTCGAAGAAGGATTCGATGGAATCGGCGCGATAGACGCCGTATTGCCGGAACAGGCTGTCGAAAACGAAATCGTTTCCGGCCAGCGCGCCGGTGTGCGACTGCGCCGCAACCTGGCCGATAGCCGAACTGCCCGCCTTGACCATGACCACCCGCTTGCCGCGTTCGCGCGCCAGCGCCAGCGCGTGCACAAGCTTGTCCGGGCTGCGGCAGCCCTCCATGTATCCCATGATGACGTCGGTCTGGTCGTCGCGCGCGAAATACGCCAGGCAATCGGCCATCTCCACATCGCATTCATTGCCGGTGGTCACCCAGGCGCCCAACGGCAGGCCGCGCCGCCGGGCCATTACCAGGGCCTGCCCGCCGAACGCGCCGCTCTGGCTGACCAGGGCCGTCCGCCCCACCCGGGGCAGGCCCAGGTCCACCATGAAGGCAAAGCTGGCGATCATGCCCAGGCGGAGATTCATCACGCCCATGCAATTCGGGCCGATGATGCGCATGCCGCTTTCCTGCGCCAGTGCCGACAACTGCGCCTGCACCGCCGCGCCCTCCAGGCCCACTTCGGCAAAGCCGGCGCTAAATATGGTCATGGCCCGGACGCCCCGATCGGCGCATGCGCGCGCGGCGCTGAGCACCGCCGGCGCGGGCAGCGCGAGGATGGCGTGATCGACGCCCTCGGGTAACTCATCCACGCTCCGCAAAGCGGGCAAGCCCTGGATGTCTCCTCCCTTAGGATTCACGGGGTAGATCGATCCGGCGTAACCGTGCGCCTTGAGGAACTTGATCGGGCGGCCGCCTATCTTGAGCGGGTCGGCCGACGCGCCCAGCACCGCGATCGATGCAGGCGCGAAAAGCGGGTCCAGGGAGTCGGCCGCGCGCGCGCGGACCGGCGACTCAATGCTGTCCAGCATGATGCAAGGGTCCTCCGAGCAGAGCGGGATAGCCGCAATCCTTGACGGCGATAACGTCGATGAACTCGGCGCGCGTGGCCCAGCCTTCCGCCAGGCAGGCGCGCGCGGCCGCGGTCCAGGCGCTGCCCATAGACGCCGCGGCACCGGCCGCGCGCAGCCTCGCGGCTATGCGCGCCCGAGTCGCGGCATCGGGCGCGTCGGGCGCCTTGGCCAGCGCGCGTTCGGCGAAGAACAGATACAACAGCGCCCGCGCCTGGGAACTGGCGGCAAGCCGGGCAAAGCACGCGCGCTCCGCTGCGCATCCGTGCTCGAAGGCCAAGGTGCTGGCGGAAACGATGAGGTCGACCGCTTCGCGTGCGGCCAGCCTGCCGGGAAAGCATTGTTCGGCCACGGCCAAGTAGCGGTTGCGAAGGGCTGCGCGGACCGGCTCGGCAAGCTGCAGGGGCAATTCGGAGGTTCGTCGCCACGGCAGCCTGCCGCCGGCGATATCGAGCGCGCGGCGCGACGCATCGGCCACCGGGTCGACGCCTACCTCATCGAGCAATCCCTGACGCAGCGCCTCGCCGGCTTCCAGCGCCCGGGCCCGCACCACCATGTCGAGCGCCGCCTCCACCCCGACCAGCCTCGGCAGGCGCTGTGTTCCGCCTGCGCCGGGCACCAGGCCGAGGTTCAACTCCGGCAGCATCAACAGCGCGTCATCCGACGCGACGCGGGCATGGCAACCCATGGCCAGCAACACCCCGCCACCGATGCATTTGCCGTGCATGGCCATCACGGCAGGCTTGGCGCCGGTTTCTATGCGCCGGGCCAGATCGGCCATGCTGACCGCTCCCGGCGGGTCCAGCCGTCCGATCTCGCGTAGGTCGCCGCCGCCGGAGAACATCTTGCCCGCGCCCGCGATCACTACGGCACGCACCTGCGGGGCGCGCTCCGCCTCGTCGAGCGCCCGCGCCAGGGCGGCACGGACGTCGGCGCCGATGGCGTTGACCGGAGGATGATCGATCGTCAGGACCGCGACACCATCGCGGTGGACGGAAGAAACCAAGGAAGATTGCACGGGACCGCCGCGAAAAATTCACGGGCTCATTCTGGCCGGGCGTGCGCACCCGGACAATGACCGGCGGCGGAACACCGCGTTGCTGCCGGCGCAACAGCGGCAGCAACGTTGGATGGGCTAGCTTGCCGGCCGTTCGATCTTCGCCACGACCTGGTCGAGGAAATCGCCGTCGGCTTCGTTCGACAACACCCGCACTGGCAGCCAATCGTGGCCGGGCGCCAGCCAGACCTCGACCTTCTGGCCATCGTCGTGATCGCGCTCACGCACGAGGTGCACGGCTTCCATATTGCCCATGGGCGTGGACAGCGTCTCCTTGCCTACGACCCGGAAACGCCAGTTGTCGGACCGGCTGGATCCGGCCACCCGGAACGGCAGCACCTTGCCCGCCGCGAACGCGCCGGCATCGGCCCGCCCGATGGCGGCCAGCTGCAGCAGCACCGACATGCGGTCCTGGGTGCCGGGCTCCAAGGTTTCCTCGTCGCCGCTGGGCAGGCGCAGGCGTCCCCCCGCGGCGTCGAACTCGGCGGTCTTGACGCGCTTGTTGCGCGTTTCCTGGTAGCGGACCGGCTGCAAACCGCCGGCGCCGACCTTGCCGGTGCTTTCCCAGACGAAGCTGAAGAACATGAAGCTGCCGCGGTTCACCAGTTTGTAGTCGCTACCGGTGCGCAGCCACTCCAGCGTGCTGTCGACATTGATCTTGAAACCTTTGGCCGAGGCGTTGAGCTTGTAGGTCAGCACCGCGGAGGCAGGCGGCGAATAGCGCTCGGCGGCCTGAAGCGGCAGCGCGCCCGCGGCAAGCGCAAGAGCGGCGCAGCCATGGAGGAACGCGCGGCGGGCGGGACGGAAAGAGGCATGCATGATGGACCTTGCCGGCCTGGACGCCGGGCTTCGATACGATGACGTCCTCTATCGTACCGGAGGCGGCCTGCCCGGCTGTTAGCGACTGCTACGCTTCCAGGGCTGGCCCGTTCCGCGTCATGTTACTGTTTGGCATCGTATTTCTTTTCGGTAGCCATGAAACTTGCCACCTATCGCGACGGCTCGCGCGACGGCCAGTTGACCGTTGTGTCGCGGGATCTGCAGTACGCCCATTTCGCCACGGAGATCGCCCCCACCCTCCAGCGGGCGCTGGACGACTGGAACTTCATTGCGCCGCAATTGCAGGACCTGTATGACGCGCTGAACGCCGGCCGGGCGCCCCGGCCCTTCGAGTTTTCGCCGGAGCGCTGCGCGGCGCCCCTGCCGCGCGCCTACCAATGGGCGGACGGCTCGGCCTACGTCAACCACGTCGAACTGGTGCGCAAGGCGCGCAACGCCGAGATGCCCGAAACCTTCTGGACCGACCCGCTGATGTACCAGGGCGGCAGCGACGATTTCCTCGGCCCCACCGACGACATCGTATGCGGCGCCGAAGCGTTCGGCATCGACTTCGAAGGCGAGGTGGCGGTCATCACGGGCGATGTGTCCATGGGCGCGACGCCGGCCGAAGCAGCCGACGCCATCCGGCTCGTCATGCTGGCCAACGACGTGTCGCTGCGCAACCTGATTCCGAACGAACTGGCCAAGGGCTTCGGCTTCTTCCAAAGCAAGCCGGCTACGTCTTTCTCGCCGGTGGCCGTCACGCCCGACGAACTGGGCGAGGCCTGGCGCGACGGCATGGTGCACCTGCCGCTGGTGGTCACCTGGAACGGCAAGGTCGTCGGCCGCCCTCACGCCGGCACCGATATGGTGTTCAATTTCCCGCGCCTCATTTCGCATATCTGCAAGACCCGCAACTGCCGCGCGGGAAGTATCGTCGGCTCGGGTACTATTTCCAACAAGGACCCTGACGCCGGCTACGCGTGCATCGCCGAACAGCGGTGCCGCGAAATCATCGCCAGCGGCTCGGCCAGCACCGAGTTCATGAAATTCGGCGACACTATCCGGATCGAGATGTTCGACCAGGCGGGCGCCAGCCTGTTCGGCGCCATCGAGCAGGTCGTCGCCGCGCCCGCATAGCGCTCCCGACCAAGGAAACTGCCATGGCTTCTCAATCCGCCAACGCTTCGGGCCCCGGCAATCCGTTCGGCATTCCGGGCATGCAGCTTCCCGGCGGCGACGCCAACATCGCCAATCCCGTGCTGCAGAGCATGGAGATGATGCGGCAGGTCTGGAACAGCCTGACCACGCTGTCCCAGACCGCGCCGGTTTCGCCTTCCATGGGGCTGGACGAGCTCGACCGGCGCATCACCGACCTGCGCGCCATCGAGAACTGGCTGAACCTGAACCTGGCCATGTTGCGCGGGAGCATACAGGGCCTGGAAGTGCAGCGTGCGACCATCTCGACGCTGCGCTCCTTCGTCCAGACCGCAAACGTTGCCCAGGGAGACACGAGCGCCCCCGCAGCCCCGCCCTCGCCCCTGGAAGTCGCGCTGGGCTTGCGTCGCCCCCCGGCCGGCGACGCAGCGGCCGACGCAGCAGGCACGCAGGCAGAAAAGCAAGGCGCGTCCTCCGGCGAACAGGATGAGTCGGCTGCCGCGGGCACGCGGCAGCCGGACCCGTCCGCCGCCGGCCTGTGGTGGAATCTGCTGCAGGACCAGTTCCAGCGCATGGCCGCAGCCGCATCGTCGATGCCGGGCGCGCCGCGGCCCGCCGACCCGGCGCCCGCCCCGCAAAACAAGAAAACGGCCCGGGCCCCATCGAACACGCGCAAAGCGGCGGCCAAGCGCACCGCTAATGGCCGGCGCAGCCCCAAGCCCAAGGCCTAGCCATGAGCCGGCAGTTCCCCTGGGCCCATGCCACCCATCCGGACTGGCGGATGTCGGCTGCGCTCTGCCTGGCTCAGATAGAACGGGCCAGCCGCGTCGGCGCGGGTGCCGGTGCCACGCTTGGCTTCCTCTACTTGACGGACCACCACGCCGGCGACGCGGCCGACATACTGGCCTTCCTGCGCGACCGCACCGGCGTCACCCATTGGACCGGCGCCATCGGCGTGGGCATTGCGGCCGGCATGGCCGAATACATCGACGAACCGGCCATGGCGCTCATGCTGGCCGACTTCCCGCCCGACGACTTCCAGGTGTTCTCCGGCGCCGCGCGTCCGCCCGACCGGACGGCACGGACACCCGACGGCCGCCGCGCCGCCTGGACCGCGCTGGTCCATGCCGATGCGGCGACCCCCGACCTGCCTGACCTGATCCACGACATGCAAGGCAAGCTCGCGGGCGCCGCCGTCTTCGGCGGCGTCTCGAGCAGCCGGCATCCGCAGACCATGATTGCCGATACGGTGCTCTCCGGCGGCTTGTCGGGCGTGGTGCTGTCGGAAAACGTCACCGTCGTGAGCCGCGTCAGCCAAAGCTGCCAGCCCATCGGGCCGGTCCACCGCATCACGGAATCCACGGGGCATCGCCTGAACCGCCTCGACGGCGAACCGGCACTGGACGTGCTGCTGCACGACATGGGCATGCCGGCCGACATCCGCCAACGGCGGCCTGCCTCCGGCGACGCGCCTGCCAACCTCGCCGCGGTCCTGCTGCAGGGAACCTTCGTCGGCATGGGCACGGGCGACGCCTTCATGCACGGCGACTACCTCGTCCGCCCGTTGATCGGGGTCGATCCGCATGAACGCGCCCTGGCCATCGGGACCGACCTGGAGTCCGCCGACCACGTGGTCTTCTGCCGGCGCGACCGCGCGGCGGCGCAAGCCGACCTGGTCCGCACCTGCACCGCGTTGCGCGAGCACATCGAATCCCGGCATGGCGGCATGGAGCGCGTCCGCGGCGCCCTCTACATTTCCTGTCTAGGGCGCACCGGCACGTTGTTCGGCGGTCCGTCGGCCGAAATGCAGCTCGTCCAGCAGCAATTGGGCGACCTGCCGTTGATCGGCCTTTATGCCAACGGCGAGATCTGCAAAGACCGGCTATATTGGTATGCGGGCGTACTGGCCGTCTTCCTCTGACCACGCCGCACCCATCGGGAGTCTCATCATGAAGCCATCCCACCGCGTCCTGTCCCGCCCGGTACGAAGCTCATGGCAAGGGCCGGCCTTTGCGCTGGCCGCCGCCCTCGCGGCAGCGGCATGGGCGGTCCAGCCCTCTCCCGCCCGCGCAGCCGATCCGGCCGGCGGCTCCCCAGCTGGCGCGGGCCCGGCTGCCAGCTGCCCGGCGCTGCTCGACGTGAGCTTCCCCAGGCTGCAGGACGAATCTCCGCAGAATCTTTGCCAGTACCGCGGCAAAGTCCTGCTGGTGGTCAATACCGCCAGCTATTGCGGCTACACGCGCCAGTATGAAGGGCTGGAGAAGATCTATTCCCGCTACCGCGACCGCGGGCTGGTCGTGCTGGCCTTCCCCTCCAACGATTTCGGCCAGCAGGAGCCAGGCAGCAAGGAACAGATCGCCGACCTCTGCTTCAACACCTACGGCGTCAAGTTCCCGATCTTCTCGAAGTCGGTGGTCTCGGGCGCCCAGGCCAATCCGCTGTTCGCCACACTGGCCAAGGCGACGGGGCAGGCGCCGAAATGGAACTTCCACAAGTACCTCATCGACCGCAATGGCAAGCCGATAGCGGCGTTCCCGAGCGCGGTCGAACCTACCGACACGCGCCTGACCCGGGCAATAGAAAAACTGCTGGCCGGCTGAGTCCGACGGCCCACCTACGATGCGGCGCGCTGTTTCGACAGCGCCAGGAAGTCGGCCGCCAGCGCGCGCAGGCGTTCCCGCGCCCTTTCCCGCTGGGCCGCGGTTGCCAGGTTGAACAGATCGGCCGTCAATTGGGCCCGGGCATGCATCCCGTCTTCGTGGCGCGTACGGACCTGCGTGGCGGCGGGCCGATCCAGCTCGGCGAAGAACGCGCGCAACCTGGCAGCTGTCTGCGGCGCCGACCGGTCCCGGATCGCGGCATCCACAATGCCGACAAAGACGCGTTGGCGCTCCTGCCGCCGTCCCAGCCACGAAGCCGCGTCCGAGCTCCCCGCATCCACCCATTGCTCGATGCGGTCCCGCTGCGAGGGCGCCAGCGGACCGAGCCAGAACGCATAGCGATCCACCAGGCGATCGATGCGGCGCTGGCGTATCCGGGCCGGATCCGCCTCGAGGTACTCCTCGCGGAACTCCTCGTTGTCCTCCTCCAGGCGCGCCAGCAGGCGCGTCCGCTGGGCCGGCCCGAGCTGCACCAGGATGTCCGCGAAACCGTCCGCCACCCGGTCTCCCAGCCGCAGCAGTCGCTCGGACACTTGTTGTTGCAAATCCAGCAGCTCCGCCGCGCGCAGGGGCGCGGACTCGGCCAACCGCTGCTCGGCCTGGGCCAAAAGGCGGGCATAGCGCGGCAATTCCTCGCTCCGGTGCCAGGCGAGGACACGGCGCAGGCGTTCCCGCGCGGGTTCCCGCATGGCCTCGGGCAGGCCGAACCAGTCTTCCAGGCGATAGGCCAGCAGCTTATCGGCGCTGTTGTAGCCCAGCCTCACGCCGCTGCAGGCGGCCAGCAAGCCCAGCATGACAACGATCAATACACTTCGCATCATGTGTTCGTCTCGAAGCTGCCTTAAACTGCCACGCTTTCACCATTCTCCAACCGGAGTCGTGTCGCAATGCTCAACATCGTGATCCTGGCCGCCGGCATGGGCAAGCGCATGAAGTCCGACCTGCCCAAGGTCTTGCACGGGCTGGCCGGCCGCCCCATGCTTACTCACGTACTCGGCGCCGCACGGGCGCTGGACCCGGCCCGCATCATCGTCGTGGTGGGCCACGGCGCGGAAGCGGTCAAGCGCCATTATGCGGGCGACACCGACTTGCGATTCGTTTTACAACAACCGCAGTTGGGAACGGGGCACGCTGTGCAACAAGCGGTGCCGGAACTGGCGGGCAGCGACACCGGCGACGGCGTCACACTGGTGCTTTACGGCGACGTTCCCCTGGTGGGGAGCGCCACGCTCAAGCGCCTGCTCGACGCCCGCGCGTCCCAGCCGGGGGCGGTGGCCGTACTGACGGTCGAACTGCCGGACGCCACGGGCTACGGCCGCATCGTCCGCAACGCGGCCGGGTCGATAGACCGGGTGGTCGAACACAAGGACGCCTCGGCCAGCGAGTTGGCCATACGCGAGGTCAACACCGGCATCCTGGCGGTACCCACCGCCGCCCTCAAACGGTGGCTGTCGGCGCTCAGGAACGACAACGCGCAAGGCGAGTACTACCTGACCGACATCATTGCCATGGCGGTGGCCGATGGCGCGCCGGTCCTGGCCGCATCCCCGGACCACGACTGGGAAACGCTGGGCGTGAACAGCCGCAGCCAGCAAGCCGAGCTCGAACGCATCTTCCAGCGCGCCCAGGCGGAGCGCCAGCTGGAAGCGGGCGTTACGCTGGCCGATCCGTCCCGCTTCGACGTACGCGGCACGCTGACCTGCGGCCGCGACGTTTTCATCGACGTCGGCTGCGTGTTCGAGGGAACGGTGGAACTGGCCGACGGCGTCTCCGTGGGCCCTCATTGCGTGCTGCGCGACGTGCGCGTCGGCCGGGGCACCCGCATCTCGGCCTTCAGCCACCTGGACGGCGCCAGCATAGGCGAAGATGCACGCATCGGACCCTACGCCCGTCTGCGCCCGGGAACCGAGCTGGGCAACGAAACCCACGTCGGCAACTTCGTCGAAATCAAGAACAGCAGCTTCGATGCCGGCTCCAAGGCCAATCACCTGAGCTACGTCGGCGACGCGACCGTCGGCGCACGGGTCAATATCGGCGCCGGGACCATTACCTGCAACTACGACGGCGCCAACAAATTCCGTACCGTCATCGAGGACGACGCCTTCATCGGTTCGGACACGCAGCTCGTGGCGCCCGTCACCGTCGGCAAGGGCGCCACCCTGGGCGCCGGCACCACCCTTACCCGCGATGCGCCCGCCGGCAAGCTCACGCTGTCCCGCCCCCGGCAGACCACCGTGGAAAGCTGGCAGCGTCCGGTCAAGAAAAAGTAAATTGACTGATCAAAATTCCCCGGCCTTGGCAGGCCGGGGATGGGTGAATCAGTGCTCGCCCGCCGTCGGCGTATAGCTGCCGGTATAGGCTTTGTGCCACACCTGGAACGCGCGATAGACGGCCTTGCGCTCGTCCTCGTCCAGCATCAGCAGCAGCTCGGCCTGCATCTTCCGCGCCACCGCGAGCACGCGTTCGACCACCCGCGTTCCTTCCGCCGTGATCATGCTGGTCAGCTTCTTGCGGCCGACATTGCCCCGGTCCTTGATCATGACCAGGTTACGCGCTTCAAGACGACGCAGCGTCCGGCTCACCAGGGCCTTGTCGGTGCAGGACAACACTTCGATCTCGGCGAACGAACGGATCACGCCCGGCTCCAGCACCGACAGGATCTTCCATTCCGGTACCGTCAGGCCCTCGGCCTCGATATAGGGAACGGTGATTTCACGCCGCAGCACTGCGCCGACCATGCTCATCAGCGTTGTCGGAAAGTTGTAGACGTTCAGGCTGCCGCCGTCCTTGGATAGGTCTACCCAAGGGCATTCGAGCCCGGGATCGAAAGCATGCTTCTTTGACTTGCCAGACATCGATCTGCCTTCTCCGCTTCGTGTCGTTTGCCGGGGCATTGTAAAGCGCACTACGCGCTTACCCTAATTGGAAACACTATTTTGACAAATCAAAATTGATATTCCAATAGTTGATCAAGGCCGCCCAGGCGACACGGGAGTAGCACCATGAAGTTTCTGAAGAACATTGCATGCCTGGGCGCGCTCTGCGCCAGCCTGGGCATGGCGTCGGCATACGCTCAATCGGGCGGCGGTCCGCTGGTCCGCTTCGTCGTGGGCTTTCCCGCCGGGGGCGGGGTCGATGCGGTGGCGCGCGCAGTGGCCCAGCGCGTGCAGCAACAGACGGGCAGGACGGTCGTGGTCGAGAACCGCGCGGGCGCCGGCTCCCGGATTGCCGCCGAACATGTCAAGAGTGCGCGGGCGGATGGCAATACCGTCTTCATTGCCCCGGGATCGATCATGACCCTGTATCCGTCCACCTATAAAGACCTGGGCTATGACCCCATGACCGACTTCGTGCCGGTGACCACGCTCATCGACGTGCAGTCCGCGCTGTTTGCCAATGCCAACGTCCCGGTGCGCAACATCCAGGAGTTCAAGGCCTGGGTCGCAGCCGACGCCGCCAAGCGGTCGTCCCTGGGATCACCGGCCGACGGCAGCGGACCGCACTTCCTGGGCATGACCATCATGCACGGGCTGGGGCTGCCCGTCACGCCCATTGTCTATAAAGGCACGGCACCCATGGTCGCGGACGTCCTCGGGGGCCACATTCCCGCCGCGGTCAACCCCATTGCCGACCTGATCGAATATCACCGCGCCGGCAAGCTCCGCATCCTGGCCGTCGGCGGCAATGCCCGCTCGCCGCTCCTGCCCGACGTCCCCACCTTCCAGGAAGCGGGGCTGAAGGTGGTGGGCGGCGAAGAATGGTATGGCGTCTTCCTGCCCAAGGGCACGCCCGTCGACAGGCAGCGCGAACTGGCCCAGGCCATCCAGGTGGCGCTGAAAGATCCCACCCTCATCCAGCCCTTCGCCGAACGCGGCTGGAGCGTGCACTTCAGGCAGCCGGGCCAGGTCGCCGACCTGCTCAAAGCGGAAGCCGCCACGTGGCGCGCGGTAGTCAAAAGCCTGAACTATCAACCGCAGTAACGGGCCGGACATGCTCTACACGAATTTCATCCGTCCCTTGCTGTTCCGGCTGCCGCCGGAAGCGGCCCACGACCTGGCCAAGGCTACGCTGAAGGTCGGCGCGCCGTGGGCCGCGCTTGCCGGCGCGGGTCCGGCATCGCCTCGTCTGCGCTGCCGCCTGGGCGGACTGACCGTGGACAATCCCATCGGCCTGTCCGCGGGCTTCGACAAGAACGCCGAAGCGCTGGCCGGCCTCTCGCAGCTCGGCTTGGGCTACATCATCGTCGGCTCCATCCTTCCGGCGCCCAGGACAGGCAATCCCAAGCCGCGCCTGCTGCGCCTGGAAAAAGAAGAGTCCCTGCTCAATTGCTACGGCCTGCCCAGCCACGGCCTGCAACGCTGCCTGGCCCGCCTCGAGCGCTGGAGCCGGGGCCCGCGGAAGGTCCCGGTCATCGCCAATATCGATTGTCCGGACGTCGATACCTATGCCGCGACGCTGGCCAGGATAGAGCCGTTCGTATCGGCCGTCGAAATCGGTACGCAATGTCCGAACAATCGCGATGACCACGGCGAATTCAACACCCGGCGGCCCCTGGAACAGTTGCTCGGCAAAGTCGCCAAGACCCGCAGCAAGCCGCTGTTCGTCAAGCTGCTGGCCTACAACAACGAAAAAGAACGCCAGGACCGGCTCGAACTGGCCGAAGTCGCTGCGCACTACGGCGTGGACGGCATCACGATGCCCGGCACCTGGCGGGTCGCGACCGACCGGCTCTCGATCGGTTATGGCCAGAACAGCGGCAGGATGGCCCTGGATAAAACCATAGAAACCGTCAGGGACCTGGCGCACATTACGCGCGGCCGCATCGCCATCAAGGCCAACGGCGGGATCTCCACCGGCGAAGACGTCTTCCGCGCCCTGGCCGCCGGCGCCAGTTCGGTGGACGTTCTCACGGGCCTCGTCTATCGCGGCTGGCGCATGCCCCGCCAGATCCAGGCGGAACTGATCGAGCAACTGGACCGGCACAAGCTGCGTTCGATTGCCGACATCGGCCCTCACCTTTCCTCGTGAACCCGAGCACAACGCCATGCATACAGACACCACGCCTACCGATCCGCAATCGACCGTCCGGATCACGCTGTTGCTCAAGCACCATGCGGGACTCGTCCTCGATGACGTGCAAAGCCGGCTCAAGGCCTCCAACTGGTGGTTCGACTTCCCGCCGCCAGGCGTGAAGATCGTCTCGTGGGAGGTCGTCATGGGATTCGCCCAGATCTGCATTCTCGAAGTGCCTGCGCACCGGCTCGCCGAAGTAAACGTCGAGCTGGAACGGCGCGCCTGGGGCGTGTTCAAGGTCGAGGTCCATCCTTCCTACGACTTCGTCCCGGTACGCGAACGCATCAAGCAGCGCGTGCTGGCAGGGGGGCAATGATGGAGCACGCCTGCTACTTGAGCGCGCACCAGACCTTGTCGCGCCCACCGACCCACTACGAAAGCCTGCTGGCCGATGCGCTGTGCGCTGCCTTCGGCTCGGGCGTCGAAGACCTGGCCGGGCTGGTCCGCCACCTGGCTGAACACGGACCGTCCGCACCGTTTGCGGAAGGCTGGACCGAAAGCAATCTGCGCCAGGAACTGGACCGCCTGGCGGCGATATAGCCAACCGACATCATGAGCGACCACATCGACGAGTACCTGAAGACGGGGCTGAAGGATCTTTGGTTTCCGATATGCCCGAGCACCTTCATCGCCGAGACGCCCGTCTCGCTGCGCCGCCTTGGCATCAAGCTGGTGCTGTGGCGGGATGGCGGCGGCCGGCTGCATGCCCTGGAAGATCATTGCCCGCACCGCGGCGCGCCGCTGTCGGCTGGCATCGTGCTGAACGACCGCATCGCCTGTCCGTACCATGGCGTGGAGGTCCGCAGCGACGGAATGGTCGTCAAGGTGCCCGGTTCGCCGGGATGCAAGCTGGAAGGCAGCCGCGCCGCCCGTGCCTTTCACGTGCAGGAGCGCGCCGGATACGTGTTCATCTTCAACCACGCCCGGCCCACGGATACGCCTCCCCCCTTGCGGCTGCCTGAAGAGCTGGAGTCGGACGAATACGCGGCCTTTCCCTGCTATGCCGAATGGCGCACCGACTATCGCTATATCCAGGACAACGTGATGGACCCGATGCACGGCACCTTCGTGCACAAGCAGTCGCACTCCATGTTCCAAGGGACTATCGAAGCGAAGTTCCGGCTGCGCGATACCGACACCGGCTTCATATTCGAGAAGACCAACCAGCAGAATGTGAACTTCGACTGGGCCGAATTCGGGGACACCGGCTTCCATTGGCAGCGCCTGTCCATCCCCTATCCCAAAACGGCCGGGCCCGGCGGGCCCTTCACCATCATCGGCAGCTTCACGCCGATCTCGGACAACCTGTCGGCCGTCGTCCACTGGCGCTGCCGCAAGGTCTCGGGCTGGCAGCGCAGCGCCTGGCAGTTCCTGTTCAAGGCCAAGCTGGAAGCGCTGCATTGGGGCGTGCTGGAGCAGGACCGCGCGCTGCTGGAAAAAATGGACCCCGCCGCCAACCAACGCGAGAGCCTGTACGATCACGACCTCGGCCTGGTGCGCCTGCGCCGCCACCTGCGGCAACTCGCGCAGCAGCGGCTCGCGGCGGGATGAGGGCAGGCAGGCCGGGCTTATTACCCTGCCAGCCCCGCACGGTGGCGCCGCGCCAGCTCGGCGGCGGCCGCTACCAGCAGGCGGCTGTCGAAACCGACCGAGATGAAGTTGGCACCGGCCTGCACATAGCGTTCGGCCGCTGCCGCATCGCGGGCGATCACGCCGGCGGCCTTCCCGGCGCGGCGGACGACGGCGATGGACTTCAAGATCACCTCATCCACCGAGGGGTGACCGAGGTCGTGAATCAGGCCCATGGAGGCCGCCAGGTCGGCGGGACCGAACAGCACCCCGTCGAGCTCGGGCACCGCGGCGATTGCCTCCAGATTCGCCACCCCCTGCAGGCTTTCTATCTGCGCCAGGAAACACATCTGCGCGTTGGCGGCGCGCGTATAGTCGGCCACCTGCCCCCACTTCGACGCTCGCGCCAGCGCGGCCCCCATGCCGCGCGTGCCGCCGGGGGGATAGCGCATGGCGCGTCCCATCTCCTGCGCCTGACCGGCCGATTCGATCATCGGCGCCAGCACGGTTTGCACCCCTATGTCGAGATACTGCTTCATCGTGCTGTAGTCGGCCTGCAGCAGGCGCACGACCGGCGCCGGACCCGCGCTGCCGATCGCGCGCAACTGCGCCAGTACCGAACGCACGTCGTTCGGCGCATGCTCGGTGTCGATCAACAGCCAGTCGAAGCCTGTCCCCGCCAGGGCTTCGGCCACATTGGGGTCGGTCAACGTCAGCCACAAACCCAGTTGGGCACTGGAGCGCGAAAGCTTTTGCAGAAAGCGGTTTTCTTGAAGATCCATGATCCACCTCAGATCGGCACACGTGTATCGAACTTGCTCCGGTGCACCGAGAAAAACGTCCGGACGTTGCGCACATTGCCCTGAGCGGTAAAGGCCCGATGCACGAGCGCGTGATAGGCCGCCATGTCGGGGACCTGCACCACCAGCACGAAATCCGGGCCGGTCGATACGCGGTAGCACTGGGTAACCGCGGGCTCGGCCGCCATCGCCGCCTCGAATTCGGCCAGCCGTTCGGCTGCCTGGACGTCCAGCGTCACTTCGATGATGCCGGTCAGGCCTGCGCCGACCTTTTCGGGCGAGACAATGGCGACCTGCTTTTCGATCACGCCCTGCTCCACCAGCCGCCTCACGCGCCGCAGGCAAGTAGGCGGCGACACGTGGACCCGGGCCGCCAATTCCTGGTTGGTCAGGGTGGCATCGTTCTGCAGTACGGAAAGGATGCGCCGGTCCAGTTCGTCCAGGGCAAGGGAAGCCGTCATGCCAACACGCTCTGAAATATATGAACTATCAGCCGTCATTTTTTCACAAAAAATTCTATCTTTCAAAGAAATGAAATTTTTGACAAAACTAATGTGGGAATAGCAATTACATTTCCCTGGCAAAGCGCCAGAATTTGGCGAACCTTTCCCGAAAGAGCAAACCATCATGTGTGGCATTGTCGGCGCCGTCGCGCAACGCAACATCGTTCCCGTCCTGATCGAAGGCCTGAAACGCCTGGAATATCGGGGCTATGACTCCTGCGGCGTCGCCGTCCACCTGGATGGCGAACTGCGGCGGACCCGCAGCACCTCGCGCGTGGCGGAGCTCGAATCGCTGGTCGCCAGCGAAAAACTCGCCGGCTTCACCGGCATCGCGCATACCCGGTGGGCGACCCACGGCGCGCCCGCCACCAATAATGCGCACCCGCATTTCTCGGCCGACCGCAGCGGCCGCGGCCGGGTGGCCCTGGTGCACAACGGCATCATCGAAAACTACGAAGAACTGCGCGCGGAGCTGCAGGGATTCGGCTATGAATTCGAGAGCCAGACCGACACCGAAGTCATCGCCCACCTGCTCAACCACCTCTACGACGGCGACCTGTTCGCCGCCGTTCAGCAGACCGTCAAGCGCCTGCAAGGCGCCTACGCCATCGCCGCGTTCTGCCGCGACGAACCGCATCGCGTGGTCGGTGCCCGCCACGGCTCGCCGCTCATCGTGGGCCTGGGCGAAGGCGAGAACTTCCTGGCCTCCGACGCACTGGCGCTGACTGGCACGACCAGCAACATCGTCTACCTCGAAGATGGCGACGTGGTCGACCTGCAGCTGGGCCGGGTGTGGATCGTCGATGGCGAAGGCCAGCCGGTCGAGCGGCCGGCGCGCACCGTAGTGGCCCATACCGCGGAGGCCGAGCTCGGCCCCTACCGGCACTACATGCAGAAAGAGATCTTCGAGCAGCCGCGCGCCATCGGCGACACGCTGCAAGACGTGGAAACCGTAGGCCCCGAGCTGTTCGGCCCCGAAGCGGCGGGAATTTTCGCGGGTGTCGATTCGCTGCTGATCCTGGCGTGCGGCACGAGCTACTACGCCGGCCTCACTGCGAAGTACTGGATCGAAGCCATCGCGCAGATCCCGGTCGCCGTGGAAATCGCCAGCGAGTACCGCTACCGGACCAGCGTGCCCAACCCGCGCACCCTGGTCGTGACGATTTCCCAATCCGGCGAGACCGCCGATACGCTGGCCGCGCTCAAACATGCGCAACAGCAGGGAATGACGCAGACGCTGACCATCTGCAACGTCGCGACCAGCGCCATGGTGCGCGAGTGCAAGCTGGCCTTCGTCACGCGCGCGGGAGTGGAAATCGGTGTCGCCTCGACCAAGGCCTTTACGACCCAGCTCGCCGGCCTCTTCCTGTTGACACTGACCTTGGCAAAGATGCGAGGCCGGCTAAGCGAAGACCAGGAAGCTGACCACATCCGTTCGCTCCGCCACTTGCCCGTCGCCATCCAGGCGGTACTGGCACTCGAGCCGCAGATCATTTCCTGGGCCGAAGAATTCGTGCGCAAGGAAAACGCCTTGTTCCTCGGCCGCGGCATGCACTACCCGATCGCGCTGGAAGGCGCCCTCAAGCTCAAGGAAATCAGCTACATACACGCCGAGGCCTACCCGGCCGGGGAGCTCAAGCATGGCCCGCTCGCGCTGGTCACCGACCAGATGCCCGTCATCACGGTGGCCCCGCAGGACGCCCTGCTCAAGAAGCTGCAGTCCAACATGCAGGAAGTGCGGGCACGCGGCGGCCACCTTTACGTGTTCGCCGACGCCGGCAGCAACATCCGCACCGAACCGGGCGTGCACGTCATCCGCATGCCGGAGCACTACGGCTGGCTCTCGCCCATCCTGCACGTGGTGCCGATGCAACTGCTGGCGTATCACACGGCTTGCGCGCGCGGCACCGACGTGGACAAGCCGCGCAACCTCGCCAAGAGCGTAACGGTGGAGTAAGGCGGGCCTCAGTTGAACTTTTCCTTGTTGGTGCCGATCAGTTTTTGCCAGCGTGCCCGGTCTGCCTGGTAAAGCGCGGCGAACTCCGCGGGCGTTTTCACCAGCGGCTCGGCGCCCAGCTTGGCCATCTCGTCCTTGAAAGCATCGGTCTTGGCGATGGTGGCCATGGCTGTGGCAATGCGGTCGACCACCGCTGGGGGCAGCCCGGCAGGCCCCAGGATACCGAACCAGTTCGACGCCGACACGCCGTCGAAGCCCGCCTCCTTGACGGTAGGCAGGTCGGGCTTGAACACCGAACGCTCGGCCTCCGCAGTTGCCAGCAACCGCAGCGTGCCCTTCTGGATATACGGGGCAGTGGCCGGCAAGCCGACGAACATGACCTGCACCTGTCCGGCTGCCAGGTCGACCACCGCGGGTCCCGTCCCCTTGTATGGCACGTGCAGCAGCTCGGTGCCCGTGGCGGCCTGGAACAACTCGCCCACCAGGTGGGGCGTGCCGCCTTTGCCGGAGGACCCGAACGCGATTTCGCCCGGCCGCTGTTTCGCCAGCTTGATCAGGTCCGCCACCGAATGCACCGGCAACTGGCCATTGACGATGACGAAGTACGGCGTGGAGGCGACCAGCGCGACCGGCGTCAGGTCGGTCATGGCGTTATAGGTCGGCTTCTCGTACAGGAACTCATTGAGGATGACCGAGTTCGCGGTCAGCAGCAGCGTGTAGCCGTCGTGCGGCGCGCGGGCCACCTGGGCCGTGCCTATCATGGAGTTGGCGCCGGGCTTGTTCTCGACCACGACCGGTTGGCCGAGCAGGACCGAAAGTTTCTCGCCCACGACGCGGCCCAGTATGTCGGTCGTGCCGCCCGCCGCATACGGAATGATCAGCCGTATCGGCTTGTCGGGATAGGTCGCGGCCCCTGCCTGCGCCGTGACGGCGAGGGCAAGCATGGCCCCCATGAACAACTTCGCTATTTTTCCCATGGTCTCCTCCTGGGTGGTTCTCGGTATGGGTATGTGTGCTAGGCCAGCTCGAACTGCGCAAGCGGCACCTCGCGCGTGGTATCGATCGCCAGCCTGACGGGTGCGCCGACGGCGAGCCGGTCCTGGCCGCCGACGATGTTGGTGATCAGCCGCGGCCCCTCCTCCAACGCCACGATGGCAACGTTGTAGGGCAGGCGGTTCTTGAACTCCGGATGGTAGGCAACGTGATAGACCACCCAGCTGACCAGCTCTCCATTGCCGCTCGCCTGCTTCCAGGTCCAGTCCGTGCCGAGGCACTTCGGGCAGAGCGCGCGCGGAGGCAGCCAGGCATGGCCGCACGAGCAGTATTGATAGACGAGCCGGCCCTGCTTGATCTCGTCCCAGTAGGTGGTGTTGACGGCGTCATAGACGGGAATGAGTTCCGTAGCCATGGTCAATTGCCCAGGATCAAAGTGGAGTGGGTATGCATGACACCGCCCTGGTTGCTGACCAGCGCCACGTCCGCATGGGGTACCTGCAGCCTTGCCGTACCCCGTATCTGGCGCACCCCTTCCAGCACCAGCTGCATGCCGGGCATGCCGGTCTCGGAAAGCAGGCCGCCGCTCGTGTTGACCGGCAGGCGGCCGCCGAATTCGATCTGTCCGTCGCGCACGAAGTCGGCCACCTGCCCCTTGGTACAGAAACCGTAATCCTCCAGCGTCATGAGGACGGTGATGGTGAAGCAGTCGTAGATCTGCGCCACATCCACGTCCTCGGGCCCCAGGCCCGCCATCTCGAAGGCCTGTTTGCCCGCGCGCACGGCTTCCGTGGTCGTCAATGAATCGCGCAGCGGTAGATCGTAGGAAGTCTGCGCGCCCCCTATGCCGAGAATAGGCACGGGCTGCGGCACTTGGAGCTCCGCCGCGCGGCGGGCGCTCATGACCACCACGGCTGCCGCGCCGTCCGACACCAGGCAGCAGTCGTCGCGGCGCAAGGGTTCGACCACCCATGGAGAGTTCAGATAATCGTCGTAGCTGATGGCCTTGCGGAGCTGGGCACCGGGATTGCCGGCCCCATGCTTTCTTGCCGCCATCGCGACAGCGGCGAAAGCTTCGGGCGGGGTGCCGTACTCCGCCATGTGCCGCCGCTGGATCATTCCATAGCCGGCCGCGGTCGAGAACCATCCATAGGGCGCGTCGTTGCCGCGCGGCCGGGCATAGACCTGGCGCGATCCGCTGCGCGGATTGTCGGCGTACGACACCAGGGCGATGTCGCACTGCCCTGTTTCGATGGCCATCATGGCGATGTTGATAAGCGTGATGTTCGCCGCGCCGCCCTGGTCCCAGGCCCCGCCCCAACGCGGCTGCAGGCCCAGGGCCTCGGCCACCTTCTGGCCGTACAGCAGCTCCCGCGAAGAGGTCGGCGTCTTGAGGAACAAGCCGTCCACCCTGTCCTTGTCCACGCCGGCGTCCTGCAGCGCGCGGCTGCACGCGATCGTGTTCAAGGTGACCGTGTCCATTCCCAGCTTGCCGTAGCCGGTATGGCCGATGCCCGCGATGACATAACGGCCGCGCATGCTTGCTGTATGCATGACGATGCTCCGATGTCTCAGCGCCCGGTGAACCGGGGTGCGCGCTTGTCGGCGAACGCGGCCTTGCCTTCCCGTACGTCGGCCGTGCCCGACAGTACCTTGTTGACGAACTGCTCCATGCGCAGCCCCATGGTCAGGCCCATCTCCGGCGCCCGTACCGCCAGCTCCTTGGCCGCCTGTACCGCGAGCGGCGCATTGGCGGCGATGCGGCGGGCGAACGCCATGGCCTCGTCCAGCAGACGCTCGGGCGGCACGATGCGGTTCACCAGGCCCCAGCGCTCGGCCGTCTGGGCATCGATGCTGTCCCCCGTCAGCAATAGCTCCATGGCTACGGCGTACGGAAGCTGGGCCGCCGTTCGTTGCGTTCCCCCGTTTGCCGCGATGATTCCCCGCTTGACTTCGGCCAGGCCGAACGTGGCGTGGGGGACGGCTATCCGTATGTCGGTGGCAAGCATCAGCGTCATGCCGCCGGCCAGGCAGTAGCCATTGACTGCCGCAATGACGGGCTTCCAGATTTCCAGCCCCCGGTTCAGCAGCTGGCCTTTCTGGGTCAGCCACAGGTCGGCAAGCTCCGCTTCCCGGCCGATGAAGGTCTTGAGGTCGGCGCCCGAGCTGAAGGCCTTGTCACCAGCGCCCGTGATGA
This sequence comes from Pigmentiphaga sp., assembly GCF_033795525.1. GTDB lineage: Bacteria > Pseudomonadota > Gammaproteobacteria > Burkholderiales > Burkholderiaceae_B > Pigmentiphaga. The sequence continues at coordinate 33,921 of NZ_JARYGM010000006.1, read as the reverse complement.
TGGCGACCCGGATCGCGGGATCGTCGCGCACGGTTTCCCAGCATCGCGACAACCCGGCATAGTGCTCGGCGTCGAGCGCGTTGCGCTTTTCAGGACGGTTGATGGTGATCAGGGCAATACCGCCCCCGTGCACGTCGAGATCGATGGACATGGCGCGCCCTCCTATCGGCCGAGGCTGAGAAGTTCGCGGGCGAGCACCATGCGGTGCACTTCGGATGGTCCTTCGCCGATGCGCTTGATGCGCAGCTCCCGGTACCAGCGCTCCAGCGGCAGCTCTTTCGAGACGCCCATGCCGCCCAGGATCTGGATGCAGCGGTCGACCACCCGGCCGGCGGTCTCGGTGGCGACCACCTTGGCGATCGAGGCTTCGGTCTTGAAGTTGAGCCCGGCGTCGCCCCGCTGCGCCGCTTCCAGGACCAGCAGGCGCGCCTGGCGCAGCTCCATCTCGCTATCGGCGATCATCCACTGGATGGCCTGCTTCTCGGCAAGCTTGGTACGGAATAGCTCGCGCTCCTTGGCCCAGTCGATGGCGATTTGCAAGGCCTCCTGCGCAATGCCTATGGTGCCGGCGGCATACGGCACGCGGCCCTCCACCAGCCACTTCTCGCACAGCGCAAAGCCCTGGCCCTCCTCGCCCAGCCGGTGCTCGACGGGGACTTCCACGTCTTCCAGGCTGACCTCATAGGGCGACCACGAGCGGATGACCGGAATCTCGCGGCACGTCATGCCCTTGGGCTTGCCCTCGATGATGAAGCAGGTGATGCCGTTGCGCTGTCCCTGCTCGCCGGTGCGCGCGAATACCAGGCCCCAGTCGGCATCGGCGGCGCCGGTGATCCACATCTTGGCGCCATTGAGAATATAGCGGTCTCCCTTGCGCACCGCACGCGTGCGGATGGAGCGGGCCGGGTCCGATCCGCCGGAAGCCTCGCTAATGGCCACGAACGCCTTTTTTCCGTCGCGGATAGCCGGAACCGCGAACTTCTCGATCTGCTCCCGCGTGCCGAGCAGGATGGGCGCGGGAGGATTGGAACCCACCGCGCCGCAAGCCGGCACATAAGCCCCCATGCGGCAACGCGCCGTTTCTTCAGCAATGACCGCCGTCGCGAGCAGGCTCATGCCGCCGCCGCCATACTCGGCAGGTGCGCGCACCGCCCACAGTCCCATCCGCTTGGCCTGCTCCTGCAGGGGTTTGAGCAGTTCCGGGGGCAGCGAATAGGCATCATGCGGCACCTTCTCTTCGGCCGGCCGCACTTGTTCGCGCATGAAGCGCCGCGTCGTCTCGCGTATCTGCAGCATCTCTTCCGGCAAACCGGCAGTGTGGGTCGTCATCAATAGCTCCTCATGTAATCAGGATGTGTGAATTCAGATGAATTCAGCCGGATCAGGGACCGAACGCTCCATCCGCTTCCAAGGCCTGGATGTCGTCGGCCGACATGCCGAACATGTCGTGCAGGATGTCGCGCGTATCGCTGCCCAGGGCAGGACTGGGGCGATAGGCCGGCGTTTCATGTCCGTCGAAGACCAGCGGGCTGCCATGCGCGAGGACCTCGCCATAGGCAGGGTGCCGGACCCACTTCAGCATCCCGGTCGCATGCAGATGCGGGTCGTGCACGACTTCGTCGAGCTCGCGCACCGGCGCGCACGGCACCCTATGGCGCACCAGCAGGTCGAACAGCCGGTCCCGGTCCATGCGGCCGGTGATCCGGCCCAACTCGTGGTCCAGTTCGTCCATGTGGGCGATCCGCGCCGCACGCGTCGCAAAGCGCGGGTCAGCCAGCCACTGCTCGCAATCCAGGGCCTGGGCCAGCGACGTCCAATGCGCGTCGCTGACCGTGAGGATGGCGATTGCGCCATCGGCTGCCGGATAGACGTTGTACGGCGCCATGGTCAGGCCGCCGTGCCGGTTGCCGGTCCGCTTGCAACTGCGGTCGCCCCGGCGATGCAGGCCCAGGCTGGACAGCAGGCTGGGATAGACGGAGCTCAGCATGGAAACTTCCACCGTAGCGGCATGGCCGGTCCGCGCCCGTTCATACAGCGCGGTAACGATGCCGCCATAAAGGTGCACGCCTGCGAAGAAGTCGCACACCGCCGGCCCTGCCTTCAGCGGCGGTCCGTCTGGCATGCCGGTGACGCTCATCACGCCTGACATGGCCTGCACGGTCAGGTCCATCGCAGGGTAGTCGCGATAGGGTCCGGTGCTGCCGTAGCCCGAACTGCTGGCGATGATGAGCCGGGGATTCGCCTGCCGCAGGGTGTCGCGATCCAGGCCCAGGCGGTCCATCACTCCCGGCGCGAAGTTCTCGACGATCACGTCGGCGCCTGCCGCCATGCGCAGCAAGGCCCGGCGCGCGCCAGGCTGCCGCAGGTTCATCGCGATGCTTTTCTTGTTGGCGTTGAGCACCGCGAACGGCTCGGCCACGCCCGGCGAGCGGGGGCGCCGGCGCAAGTGTTCGCCGTCGGGCGGCTCGATCTTGATCACGGTCGCGCCGGCCTGGGCCAGCAGGAACGTGGCATAGGGTCCGTTGTAGATCTGGGTCAGGTCCAGGACCACGACCCCGGCAAGCGGCGGTACAGCCAGACTGCTCATGAAGGATTCCGTTCTAGGTTTATCGGCGTTCCAGTCCCAGGCGCGCGGCGTCCCGGCTGAACTTGTCGGCGGTCTCCCGCACTTCCTTGGCATAGTCGGCAAGAGAGCCTTGATAGGGTTCGAGGGATAGCGACGCGATGCTGGACTTCATCGCATCGGACGCCAGCACCTTCTTCATTGCCTGCTCCAGCGTCCGCTGGATGGGCTCCGGCGTCTCGGCGCGTACATACAGCCCATAGAGGCTGCTGCCCTGTACGTCCGGGTAGCCCAGTTCGGCAAAGGTCGGGATGTCGGGCAAGTAGAGGCTGCGCTGCCGGTCAGTGACTGCCAGCAGCTTCAGGCCCGGCTGGCGCCGTTGCGATACCGCCAGCGACACCGTGGCGAAGTAGGCCTGGATCTCGCCGGAGAGGACGGCTTGTATGCCTTCCATGCCTCCCTTGTAGGGAATGTCGGTCCACTTGATGCCGGCTGCCGACGCGAGAGCGTCGCCCATGACCTTGTAGATGCTGGCGCCGCCGCCGAGCGTGCCGTGATTCATGCTTGCCTGGTGCGCCCGGGCGTATGTCAGGAACCCGTCCAGGTTGGCCGAGGGCACCCCGGCGGGCACCGTCAGCACAAAAGGCGTCTTGGTGAGCGGGCTTACCGGCACGAAGTCCTGCAAGGCGTAGCCGGGATGCTTGAGCGCATAGAGCGCCGTCATCAGGCTGCCAGTGTGGAACATGAGGGTATAGCCATCGGCCCGTGCCCGCTTGACCGCCAGCGTGGCGATGGTGGTCTCTCCCCCCGGGCGGTTTTCCACCACGATGGTCTGGCCCAGCACCTTGCCCAGTTCGGTTGCCGTCACGCGCGCCAGGCTGTCCGTCGACGCGCCGGGAGGATAGGGAACGATGAGCGTGATGGGACGCTCCGGATAGTCGGCGGCGGCCGGTGCCGCCCACCAGGCAAAAAGCAGCGTCATCAACGCCGCGGCCACCTTGCCTGCCACATTGCTTGTCATCGGGCCTCCTCTCCACCGTGTCGCGGCGGTCGTTCCTTTATTATGTACATCGTTCTATTATTTAGAATAACGTATACATACTAACGGATGCAACTCCCGATTTTTAGAACACCTGTCTAAGTATTTTCCCTAGATAGCGCGTCCCGCATAACGCTTTTCCGGCAGGTACTATGGCTGCGCCAACAAGCCAGGCAGCAACAGACCCATGAGAGGAAAGAGTTGAAGCAACGAGCCGCTTCCCCCCCCAGCGGTGATACGCCATCGATCGGGCCGGACGCATCCGCGTCTGCGGGCCGCCCGCCCGTCCTGGACCGGACCATCGTCAAGGTGTTTTCTTTGATGGAACTGCTTGCCAGCTCCGAACAGCCGCTCGGGGTATCGGCCATCGCGCAGCAGCTCGGCCTGCAGAAAAGCAACGTCCACCGGCTGCTGCGGACGCTCAAGGTCCTGGGGTACGTGCAGCAGCATCCCGAGACCAGCCGCTACTCCCCCACGCTCAAGACCTGGGAGTTCGGCATGAAGGTGGCCGGCCGCAACGTGATCAAGCGCGTCGCCCTGCCATTCATGCGCATGCTGCAGCAACAGCACCACGAGAACGTGCACCTTTCCGTACTGGTGGGGACCGATATCCTGTACCTGGAGTCGATCAACTCCAACTTTCCGCTGCGTGCCACCACCCAGGCGGGCGGCCGGATTCCCGCCATCTTCCCGGCGTCCGGCAAGGCGCTTCTGGCGTACCGGCCGGATGCGCGCGAGATCGTCGCCGAAGTGATCCGGACCCACCCCCAGGCGGCGGGGCTGGCCGTGGACGATGTCCTGTCGGAACTGGAAGAGATACGCCGCCGCGGCTATGCGACGTCCATCAGCGGCTGGCGGGTCAACGTCAATTCAGTCTCGGCGCCGATACTGTCCAGCGACACCGCGGCCGTGGCCGCCGTCGGGATCAGCGGACCGACCGAGCGTATGCCGCCGGAACAGCTGGAGTCATTGGCCGCCATCGTGATGAACACGGCGGCCCAGATCAGCGAGGTGCTGAGCAGTAGCGGGGCCTTCAACGAGGGCTGACTTCACACTTCCTGGCCCGCCACCTTCTTCCTGGCCGAAGCACCCGCCGTATCCGGGGACTTGATCCGCGCAGCGCGACTTTTTTGCCGCGCCGCCTGCTCCGACACGCGCCGCGACAATTCCCGCGTCGACGGAATGCGCAGGCTGCGCTCTTCGGCCATCGCTTCGTCTTCCGCCAGGTTCTCGATGATGCCCAGCAGGACCTTGCGCGCCACCACGACTTCGTCGGCGGTGAGGCCGCGCACGCCTATCCGGTTCACTTCCTCGGCCAGCGGGATCAAGACCCGCTCGAGCGCCCGCCCCTTCGGCGTGAGATAGACATGCACGTTCTTCTTGTTGCCCGGCAGATGCTTGCGCTCGACATAGCCCAGCGCTTCCATGGCCTTGAGGGCGCTGTAGGTGGTGGGCTCCATCACGCCCGCCTCTTCGCTGAGCTCGCGCTGGGTGAGTCCGTCCTGCACCCACAGTATGCGCAGGAACGCCCAGTGGCCGAACGATACGTGGCGTTCGTTCAACCTCATCTGCAGCGCCCGCACGAAGGCGCGCGTCGCATCCTTGACGAGGTGGGCCAGGCGGTCATTGGGGGCTGCGCTTTGCCAATGCTCGAGGATCTTTCGGGTGTCTTCGGGAGAACTCATCGCTGTCCAGGGGCCTCTGCTCGAGCCAATGATACTCGCGCGGCCTGCGGCGGCCGGGCTTGAAAAATACTTAGAGCTTTAATATTATTATCTTAGAGCTCTAACAAAAAGGCCAATTGTGCCGCTTTTCCCGGCCGGCCTGGAGCGCCACGCGCCAAGACAAGGCGCGGTCCATCAAAGGAGACGATCCATGAATCCTCGCACTTGCCGCCTCACCCGGGGCACGACCACCCTTCTCGCCCGCGCGGGCATGGCTGCCTTGCTGGGCTGTGCGCCAGCGCTGGCCGCCGCGGAAGACATCGCCGACTATCCCTCGCGGCCTGTCCGCTTCATCGTTCCCTACGCCACCGGCGGTCTGCCGGACACGGTGGCGCGCGTGATCGGCCAACGCCTTACCGAAAGCCTGGGCAAGTCGTTCGTGGTCGAGAACAAGCCTGGCGCCAACGGCGTCGTGGCCGCCCAGACGCTGATGGGCAGCCCGCGCGACGGCTACACCTTCCTGGTGACGGACGGCTCGATGATGTCCATCAACCCCTCGCTTTATAAAGACCTCGCGTACGAGCCCAAGCGCGATTTCGTGCCGGTATCGCTGGTGGCGACCTCGCCGCTGTTCATCGCCGCGCGCCCGGACTTCCCGGCCAATACGCTGAAAGAGTTCGTGGAACTGGCCAAGAAAACACCTACGGGATTCACCTATGGGTCTTCCGGGGTCGGCAGCAGCCACCACCTGACGATGGAAGCCATGAAAAGCGCGCTGAACCTGCGGCTCGACCATGTGCCCTTCCGCGGGTCCGGCCAGGCCGTGCCGGCGCTGGTAGGCAAGCAGGTAGATCTCGTGGTCGCCGCGCTGCCGTCCTTGTCGGGCTTTGCCCAGAAAGGCCAGGCCAAGATCCTCGCGACGAACTCGCTCAAGCGCTCCTCGCTGGCCCCGGACATCCCGGCCGTCTCGGAAATCATTCCCGATTTCAACTTCGCGGTGACCGTGGGCGTGCTGGCGCCGGCCGGGACCCCCGACGCGATCGTGCAGAAGGTCAGCGCGGAGGTCGCCAAGGCGGTGAAGAAGCCCGAGGTCATCAAGCAGCTGCAGGGCCTGGGGATCGAACCCGTCGGCGGCTCCGCCGAAGAATACGCACGTGCCATCGATGATGAAGCCCGCCGCTATGCCGTCCCGATCAAGGCCGCCGGCATCAAGGCGGAGAATTGAAGGAGAAGCAGTATGTTGACCCCTGAAAAGAACGAGCGATTGTGCCGGGTGGAAGGCGACGCGCCCATGGGCGCGCTGATGCGCAAATTCTGGCTCCCGCTATGCCTGCTCGAAGAAGTGGCCGAACCGGACGGCGACCCGGTGCATGCGCGGGTACTGGGCCAGGACCTGGTCGTTTTCCGCGACAGCGAAGGCCGCATCGGCGCGCTGGACGAGAAGTGCCCGCATCGCCGGGTGTCGCTGGTCTACGGGCGCAACGAGGAAGGCGGGCTGCGCTGCCTCTACCACGGCTGGAAGATGGACGTGCAGGGCCGGGTCCTGGAGATGGCGTCCGAACCCGAGGCTAGCCCCATGGCCTCGAAGGTGCGCACCACGGCCTACCCCACGCGCGAGTGGGGCGGCATGGTATGGGTCTTCCTGGGCAAGGAGGAAGAAGCGCCCGAGTTCGTGCCGCCGCCCTGGGCGCCGACCAAGGACGCCAAGGTCAGCATCGCCAAGATCCTGCTGCCCTGTAACTGGGCGCAGATCCTGGAAGGCGCGATCGATTCGGCGCACAGCTCCAGCCTGCATTCGTCGGACTTCGTGCCGGCCAAGGTCACCGGCGCCGAGGCAACCGACAAGAACTGGCTGCGCCCGTCCACCGACAAGGCGCCGCGGCTGCAGGTGGAGCGCACGCCCTACGGTTTTCGCTATGCCGCCATCCGGCGTCCGATCTTCGAGCCCGAGACACAGGACTATGTGCGCACGACGGTATTCGTCGCGCCGTTCACCGTGCTGGTGCCGCCCAACAATCTCTATAACGTGGCCAACGTGAACGTGCCCATGGACGACACGAACACGGCCTTCTATTTCCTGGCCTGGGGCCATCCGGCGAAAACGCCGGATACCGAGACCTGGCGCAAGTTCCTGCGCGCCCAGGTCGGCCCGGACGTGGACGAGCGCTACCGGCCCCACCGCAACCACGAGAACCGCTTCTGGCAGGATCGCCAGGCCATGAAGGCCGGTAACTTCACGGGCATCAAAGGCTTCCCCAACCAGGACATCGCGATGTGGGTGACCATGGGCGCGATTGCCGACCGCTCGGAAGAACGCCTGGGAACCAGCGACCTGGCCATCGTCGAATTCCGCCGCCGCATGCTGGATGCGCTGGACAAGTTCGGCGCGGGCGAAGAACCCGTGGGCCTGGGCCAGAATGCCATTCCGAAGGAGGTCTGCTCGTTCCAGGCTATCGTTCCCAAGTCCATCGACTGGCGCGAGTACCGGACCAGTTATGTCTGGGAAGATGCTCCGGCCTCGGCCCAGCTCGATAGCAACTACCAGACCGGCACCCGGTAGCCGGCGAACGGAGGCTCCATGTCATCACGACCGCTGCGGTTGGGCATCGTCGGCCTGGGCCGCGCCTTTTCGCTGATGCTGCCGACCTTCCTGCGGGACGAGCGCATCGTGCTGGCGGGGGCCTGCGACCCCCGCCCTGCGGCGCGCGCGCAGTTTGCGCGGGATTTCTCGGCGCCGGTCTACGACGACATCCCGGCGCTGGCGGCCGACCCCGCGCTGGATGCGCTCTATATCGCCAGTCCGCACCAATTCCATGCGCGGCACACCGAGATCGCGGCGGCCCATGGCAAGCATGTGCTGGTCGAGAAGCCCATGGCGCTGGCGATGGAGGAATGCGACCGCATGATCGCGGCGTGCGAACGCGCCGGCGTGCACCTGATCGTGGGTCACTGCCACAGCTTCGACATGCCTTACCTGAAAACGCGCGAGCTGATAGACAGCGGCGAGTTCGGCCGGGTGCGCATGATCCACGCGTTGAACTACACCGACTATCTATACCGTCCGCGGCGGCCGGAAGAATTGGTCACCGCCGAGGGCGGCGGCGCCATTTTCAGCCAGGCCGCGCACCAGGTCGATATCGTGCGGCTGCTGGCGGGGGCCCGGCCGGTGCGCCTGCGCGCGGCAGTCGGCAACTGGGACCCGCGCCGGGCGACCGAGGGCGCCTATTCGACGATGCTGTGGTTCGACTCGGGCGCCTATGCCTCGCTGTCCTACAACGGCTATGGGCACTTCGATTCCGATGAATGGACAGGCTGGATCGGCGAAATGGGCCAGCGCAAGTCGCCCGACGACTATGGCGCCGCCCGCCGCAAGCTCGCTGCAGTCGCCTCGCCCGAAGCCGAGGCGCAAGCCAAGGCGGATGCCACGTACGGCGGGGCGGCCTACCAACCTCCCGCCGGCGACGGCCCGCTGCCGCACTACCAGCACTTCGGTCCCATCATCGTGTCATGTGAACATGCGGACCTGCGGCCGCTGCCGGAGGGCATCGCCATCTACGCGGACGACGCCAGGCGCTGGCATCCCTTGGACCCGCCCGCGGTGCCGCGCCATGAGGTCCTCGATGAACTGGTGCGGGCGGTGCACGTCGGCACGCGTCCCCGCCACGACGGGCACTGGGCCAAGGCCACGCTGGAAATCTGCCTGGCGATGCTGGCATCCGCCCAGGCCAACGCGGACGTCGCCCTGCAGCATCAGCCGGCTTGAGCGTCCTGGTAATCGCCCGCCGGGTCGTCCAGGAAATCGCCGATGTAGACCAGGTGCTCGAACGGCAGCGGCTGCCGGCCCGCGACCTCTACCAAGGTATCGAGCGTAGCCCGCATCACTCGCTGGCGGCCGTCGCTGCCCGCGTGGCAGACGATGGCCGCCGGGGTATCCCCGGGATACCCGGCACGCAGTTCGTGCACCACGCGGGCGAGGTCCGTCTTCATCGTGAACAACACCAAGGCGCTGCGGCTCTGGGCCAATACCGGCAGGCGGTCCGAGCCGGCGTAGCCTTCGCCGGCGTTCTTGCCCAGGCTCAGGATCACGGACTGGCTGGTGCGGCCGCCGGTTACCGCCATACCCAGCGCCGCATTGGCTGCCGCAAAGCTCGAGATGCCTGGCACGACCACCGGATGCAGGTCGCGGAATTCGCGAAGATAGCCGATCTGCGGGCCGTACAGGGTGGGGTCGCCGAGGCTGAGAACCGCCACCGTGCCGCCGTGACCGATGCACTCCCGGATTGCCTTGCGCCGCAGCGCCTCTTCCGCCTCGACCATCTCGCGCGGGCTATGGCGCCGGGCCATGGGTGTGTAGAAACCATGGCCGGCTTCGATAAAGCGCTTGCCATTCAATTGCGCGGCGTAGCGCGACGGCGCATCGGCCGGGCCGAGCACCAGATCGGCTGCGCGCATGACACGATCGGCGCGCAGGGTCAGGTTGTCCGGGTCGCCCACGCCCAGGCTGACGAGATACAGTTTGCCGGCACCGGCCGGCGTGCGGGTTCGGGTCACCGGTGAGTCCTCCACATTCCGTCGCGCGCCATGGCCTGGACGATTTCGCCGATCAGGGCTGCAATGGCCGATACGGCCTTGCCGGGCCCCTTGGTCTTGGCGAAGACCAGCGCCACGGTCCGCTGGAACGGCGGGTCGACGATGCGCGACGCCTGGACCTCGCCTTGGTTGACCTCGCTCCATACCGCATGCAGGGGCAATACCGTATAGAGGCGCTCGCGCGCCACCAGCGAAGTCTGCAGCGGCAGCGAATCGGCCTCGATGACCGGCGCCAGCGTGATGTGTTCCTGCCGCGCCATGGAATCGAGCGCGGTGCGCAGGCCATTGGGCGCACTGGGCAGGATGAAGGGCAGCTCATGCAAGTGGCGGAACGGCACTTCCTCGCCCATGGTAAGGCGGTCGCCGGCGGGTCCGATCAGGTAGCTGTCCACGGTGGCAAGGCACTGTTCGTGTTCCGGCAGCGTGCTGCCATACCGGTAAAGAATGCCGATGTCGACGCGTGCATCGGCCAGCCATTCCTCGACCTGGCCGCTCGAGCCTTCGAGCACTTTCAGGTTCACCCCCGGGTAGCGCGCACGGACCTCGGTGAACAGCTGGCCCACCAGATGATGGCCGATGGACGGCAAGGTTCCCAGCGTGACGCGCCCACTCGCATCGCGCGCCTGTTCGCGGATCTCGTTTTCCAGTTGTTCGGCGTCCGTCAGCAGTGCGCGCACTTGCGGAAAAATGCGCTGCCCGACGTCCGACAGCTCAACGCCCCGGCCGGTGCGGACGAACAGGCGCGTGCCGCACTCGCGCTCCAGGGCGTTGAGCTGCCGGCTCAGCAGCGACTGGTTGCTGTTGAGGAACAGGGCCGCGCGTGTCAGGCTGCCCAGTTCGCCGATGGCGAGAAATGCCCGCCATTTGTGCAGGCTGGCGGTAACGTCCAGCTGGATGCTGGTTGCTTTCGGATGCTGCATCGCAGACGGCACTCGTCAGGGAGGGGAAGACGAGTTTATACCTGCCCGGACGGCGCGTCGCCCGGGGTGCCGCCAGCTTCCGCTATCGGCCGCGGAACACCGGTGCGCGCTTTTCCCTGAAGGCAGCCTGGGCCTCGGCCGCATCCTCGGTCGTCGCGATGAGGGCAGTCATGTCCTGTTCGTAGCGATAACCATCCCGCAGGCTCATGTCCTCGATCGTATTGAGCGTGTGCTTGCCCAGCCGGGTGGAGACCGGGCTCTTGGACGCGATGGCGCCCGCCAGTTCCATGGCGGTGGGCAGCAAGGCCTCGGGCGCGGTACACGCTTCGACGATGCCCAGCCGGTACAGTTCGGCGGCGGGCACGCGATGACCGGTCAGCATCATGCGGCGCAGCAGGGAATGGGGAAACAGCCGCATGGCGTGGCGGCATCCGCCCAGCAGACCGACATCCACTTCCGGCAGCCCCAGCATCGCCCGCTCGGAGGCTACCAGCACATCGGCCGATGCCACCATCGCCAGGCCGGAGCCCAGCGCCGGCCCATTGATGGCCGCCACCACCGGCTTGGCGCATTCGCGGATGGCATGGAAACACTCGCGCGTGCGGCGCAAATGCGCCGGCAGGTCGCCGGGCCCCTTGATCACGTCCGCCCGGCCTTTCAGGTCGGCGCCGGCGCAGAACACCTTGCCCGCGCCGGTCAGCACCACGACGCGGACCTCGGGCGTTTCCGAAATCCAGTCGAGCGCCGAGGTCAGTTCGTCGTTCAAGACGCGGGTCAGGGCGTTGACCGGCGGGCTGTCGAGCGTCAGCACGGCGATGTGGCCGTCTATCCGCAGCTGCAATTGCGTGTAGTCATTCATGGGCGTCGTGGTTCCGGATGGCAGGGCCCGCATGGCGGGCACCCAGGGAGTCTAGGAGCGCCGGGACGCTGGGCAAAGACGGCGGCGCGCAAGGCAGTTATGCACCTGCGGCCATAGCGGCCGTAGGCTGCCCGCCCGATAATGCCGGCACCACGAGCGAGAAGACCATGCCCAGAATCCACCTGCCCACGCCTGACACCATGACCCCCGACCAGCGCCGGGTCTACGACCAGGTCGTCGCCGGCAAGCGCGGCAAGCTGCGCGGACCGCTGCGGGCGGCGCTCCACAACCCGGAACTGGCCGACCGCTGGCAGGCCTTGGGAGCGCTGCTGCGCTACGACACGACGCTGCCGCCACGGCTTTCGGAACTCGCGATCCTCGTCACAGCGCGCGCCTGCAACTCGCCTTTCGAGTGGGATGCCCACCGCGTCGAAGCGGAAAAAGCGGGTGTGGAAGCCGAGATCATCGAGGCGCTGCGCGAATGCCGCATGCCGGCGGCATTGGGGCCGGACGATGCGCTGGTCGTGCGGTTCGCGGCCGAACTGAATGCGTACAACTCGGTTTCGAAGGCCACCTACACTGCGGCGCTGGCCCGCTTCGGCCCGAGGGCCATCGTGGAGCTCACGGCCCTGGTCGGCTACTACACCATGGTCGCCATGACCTTGAATACGCACGAAATCCCGTTGGATGAAGGCGTGGCGCCCGCTTTTCCGCTGCCGCAGCACGGCGGCTCGACCGCGCAGCCGGAACATGCGGCGCTGTTCCCGGGCCGCCTCGTTGACGAAACCGCGCAGCAGCCATGAGCACTGCCCCGCTTGCGCCGCCCATCACGGGCTGGGACTGCCATACCCATCTGCTCGGCCCCTACGACCGCTTTCCGCTCGCGGCCTCGCGCAGCTACACGCCACCCGAAGCGCTGGAAGACCAGCATGCCGCCATGCTGGCGCGCCAAGGCTTGTCGCATGCCGTGCTGGTGCACCCCAGCGCCTATGGCGATGACTATGCGCTGCTGTTCCATGCGCTGTCGCGGCATCCTCACCTGCGCGGCGTCATCGTGGCGCGTCCCGACTCACCGGTGGATCTCGCGGCCCTGCGCGAGCGCGGCGTACGCGCCGCCCGCTACAGCCACCGCAGCGGCAGCGGCGGCAACTTCGCGGGCAGCGCCTCGATCGACGACTTGCGGCAGATGGCCAGCACCGTGGCGGATGCCGGCCTGCACGTCGAATTGTGGACCGACTGCCGGGTGCTGCCCGACATCGCGCCGCTGTTGGCCAGCCTGCCGTGCCCCGTGGTGATCGACCACATGGGCGACTTCGACGTGGCGGCCGGCGTGGACGATCCGGGCTTCCGGCAGCTGCTGCGCCTGTTGGAACGCGGCCATGCCTGGGTGAAGCTCTCGGCCTACCGCAGCCTGCGGAACTGTCCGGATCCCGAGGCGGGCCGGCCCTTCCACCAACGGCTGGTCGAGGCCAATCCGGAACAATTGGTCTGGGGCAGCGACTGGCCCCACATACGCGTCGATCCGGCTCCCGATACGCGCCAGCTCTTCGAGACCTTCGAGCGGTGGACGGACGACGAGCCACTGCGGCGCAGAATCCTCATCGACAACCCGACGCGCCTGTATGCCTGACCGCGGACGTCAGCCCTCCAGCAAGGGCTCCGTACGTATGAAGGAGGGGCGGGATGCCACGGCGCCGTACCAGCCGGCGAGCCGCGGTACCTGGCTCCGCCAGTCCAGCGAGGCGAAGCGGAAGTCGAGATAGCCCAAGGCGCAACCCACCGTGATGTGGCCAATGGCGAACGGCGCATCATCGAGCGCGGGCGTCTCGTCGTCGAGCCGGCGCAGCGCGGCCTAGGTCTTGGCGCGGAAGGCCTGGGCCAGCGGCTCCAGGCGCTGGGCCTGCGCGCGCTCGTTTTCGTTGCGCCAGAGGATGAGCGCATCCAGCAGGCCATCGCCCAGGGCATGCCAGCGCAAGGCCTGCCACTTGCGGGCACCGCGGGGCGGAAACAGCGTGCCGCCTGCCAGCGTGTCGAAGTACTCGCAGATCACGACGGAATCGAACAAGGCCGAGCCGTCCTCCAGTACCAGCGTAGGAATCTTGCTGAGCGGATTGTCCCGCATGATCTGCGGGTTGGGCCGCAGCATGGCCGCCACCGACCGCACGAGTTGCAGGCGATCCGCCAGTTGCAGTTCGTGCGCGCAGACCATGACCTTGCGCACATAGGGAGACTTGGGCGACCAATGCAGCTTCATGCGCCGTTCCTCAGATGACGCCCGCTCCGCGCAGCGCTTCGATGGCCGCGGCGTCATAGCCGAGTTCGGCCAGGATCTCGGCGCTGTGCTGGCCCAGCAGGGGCGGGGCCGCAAGCGGGGATGGCACGGCATCGGCAAACCGCATCGGACTGGCGACCTGCGGCACCCGTCCCCCGCCGGGATGTTCCGTATAGCGCAGCATCCCGCGCGCGGCCGTTTGCGGTTCTTCGAACACTTCGGCTACCGAATTGATGGGTCCGCACGGCACGCCTGCCTGGTCGAGCAAGGCAATCAACGCCGCGCGCCGGTAGCGGCCGAACGCCTCGTGCAACAACGGCGACAGCTCGTCGATGTGGCGCACCCGTTCTGCATTGGTGGCAAAGCGTTGGTCCTGCGCCCACTCCGGCCGGCCGAGCGCCTCGCATAGTTTCCGGAACTGGCCATCGTTGCCCACCACGAGGATGATCTCGCCATCGGCGCAGCGGTAGACGTCCTGCGGCTGGATATTGGGATGGGCATTGCCGTTGCGCCGGGGCGTCTTGCCCGAAACGAGATAATTCATGGCCTGGTTGGCCAGCGTAGCCACCTGCACATCGAACATCCCGATGTCGATGTATTCGCCCTGGCCGGTCTCGTTCCGCCTGGCCAGCGCGGCCAGCACGGCCACCGCTGTGTACATGCCGGTCATCAGGTCGACAATGGGTACGCCCACCTTCTGCGGACCGCCGCCCGGCCGGTCATCGCGCTCGCCGGTCACGCTCATGAGCCCGCCCATGGCCTGGATCAGGAAATCGTAGGCCGGCTGGTCGCGCCGCGGGCCGGTCTGGCCGAAGCCCGTCACCGAGCAATAGATCAGGCGCGGGTTCAGCGCCCGCAGCGATGCCTGATCCAGGCCATAGCGCGCCAGCGTACCGACCTTGTAGTTCTCCAGCAGGATGTCCGCGCGGGACGCCAGCTCGCGCACGATGCGCTGGCCCTCCGGCGTGTCCAGCCGCACGGTAATCGAGCGCTTGCCGCGGTTGACCGCAAGGAAATAGCCGGCCTCCCGCGTGTCCCGTCCCTGCGCATCCTTGAGAAACGGGGGCCCCCACGTACGGGTATCGTCGCCGCAACCTGGCCTCTCCACCTTGACGACCTCGGCGCCCAGATCGGCCAGGGTCTGGCTGGCCCATGGCGCGGCCAGGATGCGGCTCAGGTCCAGGACTTTGACGTGCGACAGCGGGCCCGTCGATCGATGCATACATTCCTCCGCGTGGCGCGATGGCCGGTCGGCCAGGCCGCCGCCCGCGACATCGCCGCAGTCCCGGACTCTAGGGGCGGGACGCGCGCTTGCCTACTGCCTGCCCCGGCAAGGCTGCAATGCGTCCGCGCGCATAACGCCGGCGCGCCGCCGGTATATCCCGCGCGCACAAGCAGAAATGCGCAATCGGTATGCGTCGCGCATCGCGCCGGCCGGGATAATGCCCAGGCAAAGGGGATCCGGCCCATATCGCCCAGGCCCCGTCAGGACAAGGAGACCGGCCCGATGGAGCAAGCGCGGCAGCAAGCGGGACAGGGGTCCCGCCTCAGGATAGGCGTGGCAGGCGCCGGCGCCATCGGCGGCTTTCTGGCGGCGCGCCTGGCCCTGGCTGGCCACGAGGTAAGCGTGCTGGCCCGCGGCGCCACACTGGCGGCCATACGTACCCGGGGCATCCTGCTCGACAGCGGAGGTACCCGCGTCGAAGCTAACGTGCGCGCCAGCGACGACCCGGCGCAACTGGGCGTCCAGGACGTCGTGATCCTGGCCGTGAAGGCGCCGTCGCTTCCCGGCCTCGCGCCGGCGATCGCGCCGCTGCTGGGTCCCGGCACCATCGTGCTGCCCGCGTTGAACGGCGTGCCGTGGTGGTTCTTCCCGCCCGGCGCGGGCGGCCCGCTGGCCGGACGCCAGCTGCGCACGGTGGATCCGGATGGCCGGCTCGAACGCGCCTTGCCCGCGGCCCATATCCTCGGCCTGGTCGTATTCCCGTCGTGCTCCTGCCCGGAGCCCGGCACGGTGGTCCACGCCTCGGGATCGCGCCTGGTGGTGGGCGAACCGGCCGGCGGCATGACCCTGCGCGCGCAAGCGATGGCGCGGCTGCTGGCCGACGCCCGCTTCGAGGCATCGGCCAGTCCCGATATCCGCCGCATCGTATGGGAAAAACTCCTGGGCAACGCCTGCTTCAATCCGGTCAGCCTGCTCACCGGCTCGCATACGGATCTGTTGATCGACGATGCCGGCGTCAACCGATTGTTCCAGGCCATGATGCACGAACTGCTGACCATCGGCCGCGAGCTTGGCATAGCGCTGGACATAGAGCCGGCCGACCGGCTCGCCGTCACCCGCAAGCTGGGGCACATCAAGACCTCGATGCTCCAGGACGTGGAAGCGGGCCGGGCGGTAGAGCTCGACGCCATCCTTGGCGCCGCCGTAGAGATAGCCGCCGAGCTGCGCGTGCCGGCGCCCCTGCTGGATACCGTCTACGCGCTTGCGCGGGTACGGGCTCAGCGGCTGGGCCTGTATCCCGTGGCCCGAAGTTGACGGCCAGGCCATAGCAGCTTTGCACGCGGGTGCCTATCGACGTGCCGGGGCGCCCGCTACCATCGCTCGAAATTGAAAAATGCCCTCACGCCAGGCCCCGCGCTCAAGAGGCGCCTTTGGCTGGGGGCGGCCGATGGCAAAAAAACCGGCGGCCCGAGCCGCCCGAGAGGAAACCTCCATGCGCGTCCGACTTCTTGCGGCATGCCTGACCTTGACCGGCGCCTTCGCGAGCTACGCGATGCCGGCGCACGCGCAGTCCGATGCGTGGCCCAACCGGCCGATCCGCTTCATCGTTCCTTTCCCAGCAGGCGGCCCTACCGATGCCTATGTGCGAACGATCGCGGGTCCGCTGGGCGACGCGCTCAAGCAGCCGGTCGTCGTCGAGAATCGCGCCGGTGCCGGCGGCTCGATCGGCATGGCCGCCGTGGCCAAGGCGCCGCCCGACGGCTATACCGTGGGCCTGGGCGCGGGCGGCGCGCTGATGGTGCTGCCGCACCTGATGAAGATCGGCTACTCCGTGCAGCAGGACTTTGCCTATGTATCCAGTCTCGCGCAGGTACCGGCCGTCATCGCGGTCAATGCCAGGTCCGGCATCTCCGACATGGCCCGGTTCCTGGAACGGGCCAGGCGCGCGCCGGGCAAGATGAACTACGCCAGCGCGGGAACCGGCACGCTGGTCCACCTGGCCGGCGAGCGCTTCAAGCGCGAGACCGGCGTCGACATCGTCCATGTGCCCTACGCCGGCGCCGCGCCCGCCATCACCGACCTGCTCGGCGGACAGGTGGAATCCATCGTGTCGGACCTGACGCCGGTGCTGCCGCACGTGCAATCGGGCGCGATCCGGATACTGGCCGTCACCAGCGAAAAACGTTCGCCGCTGCTGCCCGATACGCCCACCATGGTGGAGCTCGGCTACCCCGGTGTCGTACACGCGACCGAGTACGGGGTCGTGATGCCGGCCGGCACCCCCGCTCCCATCATCGAGCGGCTGCAGCGCGAACTGGCCAGGATCCAGGCCACGCCGGCCGTGCAACGGGCATACGCGCAAATGGGCACGCTTGCGGTCTCCAGCACCCCCGAGCAATATCGCAAGAACGTCCTGGCGAGCTACGACACCTGGGGACGATTCATCAAGGAAACCGGCATCTCGCTCAACTGAATCGGATGTACCCAGGAGGATCCTTCATGCCGCACCCCGCTTCCACCGGCCAGACCATTGCCCAGAAAATCCTCGCCCGCGCGGCGGGCCGCGATGCCGTCACCGTCGGCGAGTACGTCAACTGCGTGCCGGACCACGTCGTCACGCAGGAGATGGTCTGGCCCATGCATAAGCGCAACCTCGACAAGATCGGTGCAAGGCGCTTCGCGCGGCCCGAGAAGGCCATCATCGTCATCGACCATACGCCGGCGGCCGCGACGGGCTCGCCCCATGCGGCGACGCACCACATGCTCAAGCAACTGACGCAGGATTACGGCGTCGAGAACTTCTATGGTCCCAATACCGGGCTGCGCCACCTGGTGCTGGTCGAGCGGGGCTACGCGCGACCCGGCTCGCTGGTCTTTTCCGATGAAGGCAACATCGCTTCCATCGGCGCGGTAGGCGCGCTGAACATTCCCATGTCGACCGACGTGCTGGCGCCGCTGCTCAAGGACCAGCATTGGGTCTGCGTGCCCAAGACCATCCGCATCGAGCTGGCGGGCAGCCTGCCCTTCGGCGTGACCGGACGCGACCTGGTCCAGACCATCATCCGCGACCACGAGGAAAAGGGCACCTTCCTGCAATGCTGCGTGGAATACGGCGGACCGGCGCTGGCCGGCCTGAGCCTGGACGACCGCCAGGCCATCCTGGCCTCCACCTTCCACACCGGCGCCGACACGGCCATCATGGACGTCGACGACCGCGCGCTGGCCTATGTCGAGGAGCGGGCCGGCGGCCGGCCCTACCAGCCGGTGCGCAGCGATCCGGACGCGGAGTATGCGGCGGTCTTTGCCTACGACCTGTCGCAGTTGACGCCCATGGTCACGATTCCACCGACCCAGAGCGGCGCAGTGGACATCGCCCAGGCGGCGGGCCGGCGCATAGACCAGGCAACCGTGGGATCCTGCGCCAACAACCGGCTTGACGACATGCGCGCCGCGGCAGCCGTGCTGCGGGGCAGGAAAATTGCGCCGCACGTGACCATGTACATCTCGCCGGGAAGCCAGAACGTCTACGCGGCGGCGGCACGCGAGGGCCTGCTCGAAATCTTCGCGCAGGCCGGCGCCGCAGTGCTGTCGCCGGGCTGCAATACCTGCTGGGGCTACCTCGGCGTGCTGAGCGGCGAAGAAGTCTCGATCACGACCCACCAGTTCAACTACCAGGGCAGGAACGGCAGCACGGCGGCCTCGGTCTACCTGGCCTCTCCCTACACCGTCGCGGCTTCGGCCGTGGCCGGCGAAATTACGGACCCGCGCCCCCTGCTCGCGGGCCGCATCTGATACCCGGGCACGATCATGGACAAGAACGCTTCTTCGGCCCGCACCTTGCGGGGACGGGTCTGGAAATTCGGCGACCAGGTGTGCGGCGACGACGGCATCATCGAATTCGCAGCCGTGCGCGACGGATTCGGCAAGCCGTTCGACCTCGACCTGCTCCGGCAGATGTGCTTTCGCAAATTGCGCCTCGAATTCCCCTCGCAGGTGCAGGCGGGCGATCTCGTCGTGGGGGGCAGGAATTTCGCCCACCACAATCACGTGGAAGTCAGCGTCGCGCTCAAGGCATCGGGCATTGCGGCGGTACTGGTGGAATCGTGCGAGTCGGGATTCATACGCCGCGCACTGAGCCAGGGCCTGCCGGTATTGATCGCGCCAGGCATCACCGACGCGGTCGCCGACGGCGACATCATTGCAGTGACACCGGCCAGCGGTGCCATCGAACTGGCCGATGGCCGCATCCTCCAGTCGCCCGCGTTTTCGCCGCAGATGGTGGAAATCTGGGAAAGCGGCGGGCTGGTCAATGCGCTGGCGCGGGAGTTCGCCGGCGCCTAGGCACCGGCCGCGGGGATGTACTGGACCGTCCGCTTGAAGGATGCCCGCTCGCCCATGCGGTCGGCCCAGTCGCTCAGCCTGGGACGGGAAGCTCGCCAAGCGAGGTCGCCAAAGCGGAAATCGGCATGGCCGAGGGCGATGGCAACCCCTATGTGCCCGATATCGAAAGGCCGGCGCTCCAGTTGCTGAATCGAAGCTTCAAGGGCGTCCAGCGTGGCTTGCGTCTTGGCATGGTAGGCGGAAAGATGGGCTTGCGACTGCAAGGCCGGATCGCGCTGCCGTTCGTTGTTCCACAAGATGAGGATGTCGGTCAGGCCATTGCCCAGCGCATGCCAGCGCAAAGCCTGCAGCCGCTCCGGAAATTCCGGCGGGAACAGCCCGCCCTTGCCGAGATGATCCAGATACTCGCAAATCACGAGCGAATCGTAGAGGCATTGGCCGTCGTCGGTCACCAGGGTGGGGATCTTGCCGAGCGGGTTGTCGCGCAGCACGTCGGGATTCACGCTCGAGAGCGAGACGATGGAGAGCTGAGTCTCGATGGAGGCCTCCAGCCCTGTCTCGATGGCCGTCACCATGACCTTGCGGACGTACGGCGAGCGGGTGGACCAATGCAGTTTCATCTTCTTTCCGTGACGGGCGATGTCGTGCGGGGCAGTATATCGCCACGAAGCCGGACCCACGCACCGCCAGGCCACCCAAGCGCGCCGCATAGCTGCTGTGCCGGGATGGTGATAGCAACGGCCGCCGCGGATGGTTATAGTCCGAGCCAGAGCCGCCCATGGAGGAGCGGCCCGCGCCGCCGCAGGGGAGACACATGCCTATCAGCTACGACCTGGTCCGGTCGGTCAGCGCGCAGCTCTACGAGCGGGCGTTGAAGAAAATCCCGGAAGACACCAAGAAGGCGCTGCGCGAAGCCAGCGGGCTCGAGCGCAACGACGTGGCGCGAGGGACCCTGCGCATCATGCTCGAAAGCGCGGACGCGGCCGAAGCCAGCAATCACTTCGTCTGCTCGGACGCGGGAATACCCGTGTATTTCGTCGGCATAGGCACACGGGCCAGGCTGGACGGCGACATCAAGCGTGCGTTCTCGGACGGCTTCGACGACCTGGTGGCGAACATCCAGCCGCCGCTGCTGGCCCACGTGACCAATCCGCTGACCAACGAACGCGGCTACAAGGGCAAGGACATGCCCATCGTCACCTTCGACCTGATCGACGGGGCGGACTACGTCGATATCACCTGTTCACCCAAGGCCTTGGGTTCGGGCCGCTGGGCGGCGCTGGAGATATTCACTTTCCCCAGCCTCGAAACCATAGAGCGCTATGTGATGGAAGTCATCCTCAAGGCCGGCTCCCAGCACTGCCCGCCCGTCGTCATCGGGGTAGGCATAGGCGGCACCTTCGACTATGCCGCCAAGCTCGCCAAGCAGGCCACGCTGCGGCCGATCGGAACGGCCAACCCCGAGCCGGTGCTGGCAGCAATGGAAAGCCGGTTGAAAGAGGCAGCCAACGCTACGGGCTTCGGCCCCATGGGCACGGGCGGCGACAGCACCGCCATGGCGGTGCACGTGGACTATGCCGCCGGCCACGGCTTCACGCCCGTGGCGGTGTGCTTCAACTGCTGGATCAATCGCCGTACCCGGGCGCGCCTGCATGACAGCGGCCAGGTCGAAACGATCGAATGACCTCGACGCCGCACGAAAAGGAAGCGTAGCCGTGAACACGATACGAGCGCTGGAACTGCCGTTGGCCGAAGACCAGGTGCGCTCGCTCCGGGTGGGCGAGCAGGTCCGCCTGTACGGTGAAATCGTGCTGACCGCCGGGATGCCGACCCACGAACGGATCATCGACCTGCTCGAGCGGAAAGCGCCGCTGCCGACCGACCTGCAAGGCGCGGCGCTGCTGCACCTGGGCAGCTACAGCCGCGAAGTGGACGGCCGGTTCGAAGTCCTCTACCTGAACCCGACCACGAGCACGCGGTTCAACGGTTTCATGCCGCGCCTGATCCGCGGCCTGGGTCTGAGGGTGGTCGGCGGCAAGGGCGGCCTGGACGCAGCCGGCGTGCAAGCCATGCGGGAAACCGGCTGCGTCTACCTGTCGTTCCTGGGCGGCGGCTGTACGCTGCTGTCCGAGGCGATACGGGAAGTGGTGTCGGTGCACTGGAACGACCTGGTGCACCATTACCGGCTGGTGAAACTGCGGGTGGAGGGCCTGGGGCCGGCGACGGTAGGGATCGACGCCCAGGGCAACAGCCTGTATGGGCATCTTGCCGAAGACGCGCGCGCAAGGCTGCCTGGAATCCTGGCCCGGCTGGACGCCAGACGGGCGCAAGCACCGTCCTGAGGATGCGCCGGCGGCGGTAGCCGCGCGCCATGGCCAGGCTCCTTTCACGCCGGATCGAAGATCTTGCCGCACGCGAGCCATATGAATATGATGCGGGCCACAGCCCACGGATGAGCTCGAGATCGCAATGAGAACAGCAGTCCGCGCCCGAGCCGCCTTGCTCGCATGTCCCGCCTTGATCGCTGCACTCCTATCGGCCGGTTGCGGCGGCGGTGATGATCCGGTTGACCGGAAAAACCAGGCTGCGACGACCGTACCGGTTGCAGCGCCGGATTGGCAGGCATGCGAGACCCTATTCCCCGGCAGCGGGGTCAGTTCGCAGGTCGACGGCGATCGTTACGAATGCGCCGTCATCAAGGTCCCGCTCGATTATGCCGATCCCGGCGGCAAGACCGTCGACCTGGCATTGCGACGGCGGCCTGCCGGCGATGCCGCGGGAAAGATCGGATCGCTCGTCATCGAGCCCGGCGGTCCCGGTGGCTCCGGTGTGGCGGCCGTGCCCGATTTCGTCAGCAAGCTTTCGGAAGAGGTGCGGCGCAAATTCGACATCGTCGGATTCGACCCCCGGGGCGTCGGCCTCACCCGGCCATCCGGCGCCCCGCCCGGCTCCGCCGCCTTGCCCTGCGGTGGGGCGCTGGCCGAATATTTTTCCCACGACCTGGCCGATACCGGCGCCGCGGCGTCCCAAGCACTGGACGCGGCAGCAGCCGGCTACGCCGAGACGTGCCGTGACGATGCGATTTTCCCGTTCATGGGTACGATGAACGTGGTCCGCGACGTGGAAGTACTGCGCCGCACCGTGGGCGACGCCAAGCTGACTTATCTCGGCGTCTCTTACGGCACCGAAGTGGGCATCGTCTATGCCGACATGTACCCGTCCCATGTCCGGGCCATGATCATCGACGGCGTGGTCAACCCCGCGCAATCCGGGGACACCATACTCGTGAACCAGGCGATTTCCTGGGAAAGGGGCTTGAGGGAGTTCTTCTCATGGTGCGCCGCCCAGGCGGACGTGAACGCATGCGCCATCCGGGACGACCCGGAAGGCAAGTTCAAGACCATGCTGGCGCAGGCGCATGCGGCACCGGCAAACATGGACTACCACGGCCGGCCGATACCGCTCTCGACCGGTTGGCTGACCCTGATTTCCGCATTGAGCATGTATGGCGGCGATCCGGCCGGGTACCAGGGAATCGCGACCGCGATCGGCGCGGCGGTGCAAACGCCGCCCGACTGGACGGTGCTGGCGGCGGCGGCCTCTGCCCAGGCGAACACCGATTCGCTGGGGCCGGCCGTATGGACGACGTGCATGGACCAGCCCTTGCCGGGCGGTATCGCTTTCGAAAGTATCGTCGCGCGGGCAGCCGCAGAAGCGCCCCTGACCGGCGCGGTGCAAGCCAACATCAACCGACCGTGCGCCCATCTGCCCGTGCCTGCGGACCCGGTCCCCACGAACTACAAGGCGGCCGGCTCGCCACCGATCATGGTCTGGGGAACGACCGGCGACCCGGCCACGCCCCTGCAAAGCTCCATAGACGTGGTGGCCCAGTTGGACAACGCATCGCTGTTCGTCTTCGAGGCCAACCAGCACGTAGCGATGGGCGGCGGACCGGGCAAGAAAGCGTGCGTGGTCGACGTCCAGTCCGATTATCTTCTTACGGCCAAGCTGGTGCCCCAGGCCAGCCCTTGCGACGGCCGCTAGGACGCGGCCTGCTCAGCGCGGGGAACCGGATCCGGAAGGCGGCTCGGCGCCCGGCTGCCGTTGCAGCATGGGGCGGTGGAAGATCTCGCCCAGCGCGGCATAGAACGGGCCGCCGAGCCGGGCGATGGGACGCATCGCGGCGCTGTTGACGCGGCGGCCGTCGTAGATGTCGGGCGAGAGATGGAAGGCCACGACCTGCCCGATGTACAGGGTGTTGACGCCCTCCCCCAATGCAATGGCCTGGTCCAGGCGGCACTCCATCTGCACCGGCGTCGAAGCGATGCGCGGGGGCTGGACG
The DNA here is from genome assembly GCF_033795525.1 of Pigmentiphaga sp. Lineage (GTDB taxonomy): Bacteria > Pseudomonadota > Gammaproteobacteria > Burkholderiales > Burkholderiaceae_B > Pigmentiphaga. The sequence continues at coordinate 10,106 of NZ_JARYGM010000006.1, read as the reverse complement.
TGGTGGCTGGGAATGAGCGGGATACCCAGCGCTTCGGGCTCGCTGATCTCGGGCGGATACTCCGCCGCACTGGCATGCATGATCTCGAGATCGGCCTCGGTGGCGACGTTGACCACGAACTCCCGCGTTTCCACGATGTTGCGCGCGGTGTCCTTGAGTTCCCCGTCCAGGGTCGAGATGTTGACCGCCAGCATGGGCGGCCGGGTTGCGACGTAGTTGTACGAGCTGAAAGGGGCGGCATTGACCCGGCCGCCTGCGTCGCGCGTGGTGATCCAAGCGACAGGCCGCGGGACGACACAGCCGACGACAAGCCGGTAGGCATCGGCGGGGTCCAGTCCTTCGCCGTCTACTCGAATGAATTCTTTCATGTTCTCTGTTTCCGGTACCGGCGCCGGCCAAGCCGGGCCGGCAGTCATTATTTGACCAGCATTTCCAGCGCGCCGAGCAATTCCGTCATCGCGGCCTTGTCCTTCTGCGCGAAGGCGGTGACCTCTGCCGGCGTCATGTTTTCAATGCTACCGTCCTGCTGGGCGAGGAATTGCCGGTGCGCGGGCTCGGCGTTGATCGCCGTGAGCGCCGCGCTGAGCTTCTGGATGATAACCGCCGGCGTGCCGCGCGGGGCGACCAGCGCATACCACGTCGAGATCTCGTTCCAGTTCTCGACCCCGGCCTCGCTCATGGTCGGCACCTCGGGCAGCAACGACGAGCGGCGCATTCCCGTATAGGCCAGCGGCTTTAGGCGGCCGTCCTTGATGAAAGGCAGGGCGGGCGACACGCTCAGCATCCCGAGTTCGACCTGGCCGCCGAGCAAGTCTTGCAACGCGGGCGCGGCACCCTTGTAAGGCACATGGGTGATGTCGATGTTGGCCCGCCGGCGCAGCATCTCTCCGGCCAGATGCGTCGGCCCGCCCGTTCCCGCGGAGGCGAAATTGAACTTGCCGGGCTGCTTGCGTGCCCGTTCGACCAGGTCCTGCAAGTTGTCGATGCCCAGCTTGGCATTGGCCACCAGCACCACCGGCTGGTTCGCCACCAGGCCGATGAAATCGAAGTCCTTCAAGCCGTCATAGGTGGTGCGTTCGATCAGCGGCCCGACGACGATGCCGGGCGACGTGCCCATCAGCAGGGTATAACCGTCGGGCTTGGCGCGCGCCACATAGCCCGTGCCGACCATTGCCGCACTGCCGGCCTTGTTTTCGACCACCACCGGCTGGCCCAAACGCTCTTTCAGCCGCGCAGCCAGTTCCCGGGCCAGCGTGTCGGCCGGGCCGCCCGGCGCGTAGGGGTTGACGAGGGTGATGGGACGATTGGGATAGTCCGACTGGGCATGGGCGGCAGGCAGCAGGCATAGTGCGGTCGCCAGACAGCCCAACAGGCGTGCAAGAGCGCGTTTCAAGGTCGTCTCCATAGGTTGTTTATGGTTATCGCCATGGAGCCGTAGCCGGCATGGCGTTGCGACCTACTATAGAAGCGCGCCTCCCGCCTTCCCAGGACTGCGAAAGGCAAAGCTGATATGTGCGGCAGCGCAAGCGGCGCAGGCGCTTATCCGCCCGGCTCCTGCAGCCGCAGCGACTTGGCGAGTTCGCTGATCCGCCCTTTGGTTTCCTCCACCAGCCCGCCGATTTCCCCGGCCGACTTGGACGACCGCATCGCCAGCTTGCGGACCTCGTCGGCCACCACCGCAAACCCGCGGCCGGCGTCGCCCGCCCTGGCGGCCTCGATGGCCGCGTTCAGGGACAACAGGTTGGTCTGGGCCGCCATTTCGTTGATTACCGCCACAATCTGGCCGATCTGCTCGCTCGAGGCAAGCACCGAGTCCATCGCGCTGTGGGTCGTTTCGCGTTCCTCATGCTCGGCCTGCACGTTCTTGACGAACGCGGTGTAGGCAATCTTGTCGTCGAGCCGGATCTTCGAGAGCGACAACAGCGCCCACACGCGGGTGCCATCCTTGCGTTCGATGGACACTTCGCGGCGGGTGCCGACGATCTTGTCCACGCCGGTATCGCGATTGGCGTTCACCAGGCGGTCGTGATCGCCCTGGATGGCCTGCGGCACCAGCATCTTGACGTTCTGGCCGATCACTTCGTCGCGACGGTAGCCCCACAGCTGTTCGGCCGCCTCGTTGAAGAACGTGACGCGGTTGTGCTGGTCTATCGTGACGACAGCGTCCAGCGCCTGCTCCAGCGCCTGGTTCATCATCTCGCGCGCTTCTCTTTCGCCGGTAATATCCTTGACGAAAGCGGTGTACGTGATGCGATCGCCCACCCGCACCCGCGACAGCGACAGGTTGCCCCAGACCGTAGAGCCATCCTTGCGCTCGATGAGGACATCGCGGCTGGTCCCCACGATCTTGTCGACGCCGGTGCGCCGGTTGGCATCGACATAGCCGTCGTGCAGCGCCTGGATAGCCTGCGGCACCAGCATCTTCACATTGCGGCCGATCACCTCGGAACGCGCGTAGCCCCATAGGCGTTCCGCGGCCGAATTGAAGAAGGTGACTTTGTTGTCGCCGTCGATGGAAACCACCGCGTCGAGCGCCTGCTCCAGCGTCTGGTTGATGACTTCCCGGACTTCGCGCTCACGCGAAATGTCCTTCACGAAGGCCGTGTAGAGGATGCGGTCTCCCACCCGTATCTTGGACAACGAGAGACTGCCCCAGACGCGCGTGCCGTCCTTGCGCTCGACCTCGACCTCGCGGCTGGTGCCCACGATCTTGTCGTTGCCCGTCCGGCGATTGGCGTCCACGTACTGGTCGTGCTCGGCCTGTATGCCTCGGGGGACCAGCATCTTCACGTTGCGGCCCAGTACTTCCTCCCGCGCATAGCCCCAGAATCGCTCGGCGGCGGCATTGAAGAAGGTAATGTTGTTGTGCTCGTCGATCGAGACGACGGCATCGAGCGCCTGCTCCAGCGTCTGGTTGATGGTTTGCCGCGCCTCGTACTCGGCGGTGATATCCCGCACGAAGGCGGTGTAGGTCACGCGCTTGCCGATACGCACACAGGACAAGGACAGGCTCGCCCAGACCTTGCCGCCGCCCTTGCGTTCAAGCTGCACTTCCCGGCTGGTGCCCACGATCTTGTTGCGGCCGGTTTCCCGGTGCGCGTTCACGTAACCGTCGTGCGCGGCGCGGATCGCCTGCGGCACGAGCATCTTCACGTTGCGGCCCATCACCTCGGCCCGGGTGTAACCCCACAGCTTTTCCGCCGCGGCGTTGAAGAAGGTCACATTATTGTTCTCATCGATGCTGACCACCGCGTCCACGGCCTGCTCCAGCACCTGGGTCGAACGATCCGAACGAAATTCCAATACACGCGCCAAACGATTGCCGGATCCCGACACACCGATCTCCTGTCGACCACTGTTTCAACATGACGATTGTCGACCCGCGATGCTCGACAATCGGTCCCATGCGTTGCCGCCGCGAAGCGCCGGCAACGCAACTCGTTCTCGGCGGTGGCGGGGCGCGGAAGGACCCGGGGAAACCCTGGTAGGCCGGGGGCCAGCTCAGCCAGGCTGCGCAGGACGCAACACCCTGGCGGCGAAACGTTTTGCAGGCGCAGCATTTCACAGGAGGAGCACCGGCGACGAGCGGACGCCACGGTAGCGGGTGGCGCAAAAAAAACCGGCTGGGATGCCGGCTTTTTCTGAAGCGTGGGCGCCGGCAGGGCCGGCTCCCGTATTACGCGAGCTTGGCGAGGGCGGCGTTGAATGTCGCGCTGGGACGCATTGCCTTGCTGGTCAGCTCGGGGCTGGGACGGAAGTAGCCGCCGATATCGTTCGGCTTGCCCTGCACCGCGCCCAGTTCGGCCACGATCTTGGCTTCGTTGTCCGCCAGCTCCTTGGCTATCGGCGCAAACGCGGCCTGCAGGTCCTTGTCCTGGGTCTGCTCGGCCAACGCCTGCGCCCAATACAAGGCCAGGTAGAAATGGCTGCCCCGGTTGTCCAGGCCGCCGACTTTGCGGGCGGGCGACTTGTCCTGGTCGAGGAACTTGCCGGTGGCCTCGTCCAGCGTGGTAGCCAGGACCTTGGCCTTGGGGTTCTTGTAGGCGTCGGCCAGGTGCTCGATAGAGGCGGCCAGGGCCAGGAACTCGCCCAGCGAATCCCAGCGCAGGAAGCCTTCCTCCAGGAATTGCTGGACGTGCTTGGGCGCCGAACCGCCGGCACCGGTCTCGAACAGGCCGCCGCCCGCCATCAGCGGAACGACGGACAGCATCTTGGCGCTGGTGCCCAGTTCCATGATGGGGAAGAGGTCGGTCAGGTAATCGCGCAACACGTTGCCGGTGACCGAGATGGTATCCAGCCCCTGGCGTATGCGCTCGACCGACAGCTTGGTGGCTTCGACCGGCGAGAGGATCCGGATGTCGAGACCGCTGGTGTCGTGGTTCTTCAGGTACGTGTTGACCTTGGCGATGATCTGCGCGTCGTGGGCGCGGTTGGCGTCCAGCCAGAACACGGCCGGCACGCCGGTCGCGCGGGCGCGCGTCACGGCCAGCTTGACCCAGTCCTGGATCGGCGCGTCCTTGGTCTGGCACATGCGGAAGATGTCGCCGGCTTCCACCGACTGCTCGATCAGCACCTTGCCGGCCTCGTCGACCACGCGCACCGTGCCGTCGGCGGGGATCTGGAAGGTCTTGTCGTGCGAACCGTATTCCTCGGCGGCCTGCGCCATCAGGCCGACGTTGGGCACGGAGCCCATCGTGACCGGATCGAACGGGCCGTTCTTCTTGCAGTCTTCGATCACGGCCTGGTAGACGCCGGCATAGCTGCGATCGGGAATCACGGCCTTGGCGTCGTGCAGCTGGCCATCGGGACCCCACATCTTGCCGGACTCGCGGATCATCGCGGGCATGGAGGCGTCGATGATGACATCGCTGGGCACGTGCAGGTTGGTGATGCCCTTGTCGGAATTCACCATGGCCAATTCCGGACGCTTGGCGTATTCGGCCTTGATGTCGGCCTCGATCTCGGCCTGCTTGTCGGCCGGCAGTTCCTTGATCTTGGCGTAGAGATCACCCAGGCCGTTGTTGGCGTCGAAGCCCACCTGCTTGAGCGCATCGGCGTGCTTGGCCAGCACGTCGGCAAAGAATACCGACACCACGTGGCCGAAGATGATGGGATCGGAGACCTTCATCATCGTGGCCTTCAGGTGCACCGAGAACAGCACGCCCTGCTTCTTGGCTTCCTCGACCTGCGCGGCCAGGAAGCTGCGCAGCGCCTTCTTGCTCATGACGGCGGCGTCGACGATCTCGCCGTCCTTGACTGCGGTCTTCTCTTTGAGCACCTTGGTCGCGCCATCCTTGCCGACCAGCTCGATGCGGACGTTGCCGGCCTTCTCGATCAGGGCCGACTTCTCGCTGCCGTAGAAGTCGCCGCCATCCATGTGGGCCACGTGCGACTTCGAGTCGGCGCTCCAGGGCCCCATGCGGTGCGGATGCTTGCGGGCGTAGTTCTTGACCGACAGCGGCGCGCGGCGATCGGAATTGCCCTCGCGCAGCACCGGGTTCACCGCGCTGCCCTTGATCTTGTCGTAGCGGGCCTTGACGTCCTTGTCGGTGTCGTTCCTGACCTCGTCCGGATAGTCGGGAAGCTTGTAGCCCTTCTGCTGGAGCTCCTTGATCGCGGCCTTGAGCTGCGGGATCGAGGCGCTGATGTTGGGCAGCTTGATGATGTTGGCTTCGGGCTTGGTCGCCAGCTGGCCCAGGTAGGCCAGGTCGTCCGAGATCTTCTGCTCGTCGGTCAGGTAGTCGGGAAAGGTCGCGATGATGCGCCCGGACAGCGAGATGTCGCGGGTCTCGACGTCGATGCCGGCGGAACGGGTGAAAGCCTGGACGATGGGCAGCAGCGAGTACGTCGCCAGTGCCGGCGCTTCGTCAGTGAGGGTGTAGATGATCTTCGACGGTGTAGACATTCTTTATTGAATCTCACTCGATAACGGAAGTAGCAGAAACTCTCGGGCAACTCGGGCGGGGCGGCATCGCGCCGGCCCGGGCGGCGCCACCCTGCGGCACCCCTTGCTCGAAGAATCGCGTCCTCGCGAATGCCGGACGGGCCGGGCCGCGAACGAGCCGGCCCCGGGGCTTTCACAAATGTGGGTAGAGATTTTAGCACCGCCTCCGCGGCTCGACCGGCGGGCACGGCGCTTGCGCAGGGCAGCGCCGGCGGGCGCGGCAGCGCATCCGCCTCCAAGTATCCACTTTCCGGGAGATCTTCTATGCGCGCCATTCTGCTCTGGCTCTTGGGCGTTCCCATTCCCATCATCATCCTGCTCGCCTTGTTCTGGAACTAGCGCGTAACTCAAACCACAAAAAAGGCCACGTCATGGAAAACGCTACGTCCGTTGGTAATTCTTACGTCTCAGGACCCGCCGGCGCGCGGGTCCAGGAGTCCCCCGCCTCGGCGGTGTCCTGGGGCGCCGTCATTGCGGGCGCCGTCATTGCCTCTGCGGTTTCGTTCATGCTGCTCGCCGGCGGCTCCGGACTGGGCTTCGTGTCGATGTCCCCCTGGTCCGGCGAAGGCGTGTCGGCCGCCACCCTCGGCATCGGCGCCGTCATCTGGATGATTCTGACCCACATCATTTCGTTCGGGCTGGGCGGCTACATCGCCGGCCGGCTGCGCACGAAATGGGTGGGCATCCATAACGACGAGACCTACTTCCGCGATACCGCGCACGGTTTCCTGGTCTGGGCCCTGAGCGCCGTCGTCAGCGCCATCCTCATCGGCTCGGCCCTGATATCGGCCGCGGCCGGCACTGCCCGGATGGGCGCGTCCATCGCCGCGGGCACCGGCACAGCGGCTGCCGCGGCCGCCGGCCAGGCGGTCCCCGACGGCGGCCAGGGACTGCCGACGGAATACTTCGCCGACCTGCTGCTGCGGGCCGAACAGCCCAATCCGGCCGGTGACCCCGCGGCGGCCCGGGCCGAGGTAGGCCGTATCGTGGCCGCCAGTCTCGGCCGCGGCGAGATCAGCCCCGAGGACCGCAGCTACGTGGCACGGGTGGTATCGGCCCAGACGGGTGTCGACCAGCCTACCGCCGAAAAAAGGGTGGACGAGATCATCAATCGCGCCCGGCAGGCGGCCGAACAGGCACGGCAAACAGCCCGCGAAGCGGCCGACACTGCGCGCAAGGCGGCCGCCGGCTTTGCCCTGTGGGCGTTCGCCTCCATGCTGATCGGCGCCTTCGTCGCCAGCTGGATGGCCATGGTGGGCGGCCGCGGCCGGGACGACATCGTCTAGCCGGGCCTTGGGGGCGCGGGCTTGAAGCTCAATCCAGCTTGATATTGAGCGTCGCTATCCACCTGCCCGCCTGCTCGTAGTCGGCGCGGGTCCGCTCTGCGAATGCCTGCGCCGATCCGCCGACGGGGATCTCCCATTGGGAGCGGAACTCGTCCCGGACGCGGGGCTCCGCCAGGATGGCGTTGATCTCACGATTCAGCTTCTCGACGATGGCGGGAGGCGTGCCGGCCGGCGCGAATACGCCATACCAGGTCTGCACGTCGATCCCGGCCACGCCCTGCTCCGCGAGCGTCGGTACATCGGGCAGCAAGGGCGAGCGGTTCGTCTGGGCGAGGCCCAGGGGCACCATTTTGCCGGCGGCCACGTGCGGCCAGAGCGAGCCGGGCACGCCATAGATCAGGTCTATGTGGCCACCCAGCATGTCGGTTATGGCGGGGGCCGTCCCGCGATAGGGAACGTGAGTCAGCCGGACTCCCGCCTCGCGATTGAACAACTCCCCCGCGATGTGCATAGGCGAACCGCTGCCCGGGCTGCCGTAGGTCAGGGCCCGCCCCTCGCGGGCCTGGGCGACCAGCCCCCGCACGTCCTTGACGTTCAGCGACGGCCTGGCGGCCAGGATCAGCGATCCTTGCGATAACTGGATGATGGGCGCGTAGTCCTTGACGACATCGGGCATCGTCGCCTTGGGCAGCAGCCGGGCCGCGATGAACAAGGTGTTGGGCGCGACCAGCAGCGTATAGCCGTCGGGCTGAGCCCGGGCAACGTGCCCGGCCCCTATCATGCCACTGGCTCCCGGCTGGTTCTCCACCACGAAGGGCTTGCCCAGGCGGCTCGCCAGCCGGCCCGCGATGACGCGGCCGAGAACATCCGTGCCGGCGCCTGCGGGATAGCCGATTACCACCGTCACCGGCCGGGCGGGAAAATCGGCCGCAGACGGCGCCTGCGCGTGGCCCAGGGGCGCGAAGACGCAACAGAGCAATGCGATGAATCCATAACGTTTCACGGGCACCTCCGGCCGGGACAAGAAAAAGCGGACGCCTCTCATGCAGGCTCCAGTGCACGATCGACATCCGGCGCCCGCCGGGCCAGGATGTCCTGCTCCATTTCATTCGCATAGGCCTGCTTGGCTTGGCTGTCCTCCTCGGCAGGCAATGCCGGGGCCGGCCGCGTCAGAGCATAACCATAGGTGTGACAGGTGCCATCCCCTTCGCGTCGCGCGCCCTTGGGCTTTTCGCCAACCTGGACCGCCCGTATGCCTGCCCGCAGCTGGCGGCGGAACAGCGCGATGCCGGCATCGGCCGCGGTGAGGTTTTCATTGTCGTGGATGGCCATCGGCCCCTGGCCCACCCAGGCATCCCAGTCGCCGGGCACCCGGTGACGTTCCTCGTAGCTGCGTTCGCCGGTCTGGCCGAAGGTGATCGTGGCCAAGTAATCGGCGCGCGCCTTCTCGCTCCACTTGGGCGAAAGGTGCAACCACCCCATGTGCATGGCGTTGAAATCGTCATTGGGAACGATCCAGGTCGACAAGCCCAGGCCGTGGCTGGACGGTAACTGGCGGCGATAGCGCAATTCGACCGACTCCCGCTGGCCGGGCGCCCCCGCCATGTTCTCCGGAATGGCATCGCCCAGCCGGATGCCATCGGGAACCCGCGCCATATTGGGCAGAATGAGTTCGTTGACACGGCAGTAGTAGAGATCGTGCACGCGGCGGACACTGGTGGTAATTTGCCCGATCGGTGTCTCGCAGGCCTGGATCACGGGCAGGTCGTAGGCATAGTCGCCGAACTGCTGCACCTCGAACATGGAATGCAGGAAGGTCAGGTGGATGGGATCCTGTGTGTTCTCGCGCAATTGGAGCCAGTTGCACGGGTTGTGCCAGCAGAACGGCAGGTACTCTTCCTCGTCGCGGTGCATGAAGTCGTAGTCGGGGAACGGCGGCTTTTCGTCGGGCGGTCCCATGTACGCGAAAACCAGTCCGCGGAATTCCTGCACGGGATAGGCTCCATGCCACATGCGCTGGGCCAGCGTGCCCGGAACGCGCTCCCCCGGCACATCAAGCAGCGCGCCATCCACGCCGTAGTGCCAGCCATGGTAGGCGCAGCGCAGGCCATGGTCCACGATCAGCCCGAACTCCAGCGAGGTACGGCGATGGCTGCAATAGCGCTCCAGGAGTCCCAAGTGACCGGTCTTGTCGCGGAACAGGACCAGGTCCTCGCCCAGTATCCGGATCGGCACCGGCAGGTCCCGCACGTCGCGCGCCAATGCCACGGGGTGCCAAAAGCGGCGCAGGTACTCACCGCAAGGCGTTCCCCGCCCGATCTCGGCCAGCTCGCGGTCGGGGGCGGACGACGCCTGGCGCTCGTAGCCGCCATAAGGCCGGGTGGCATTGCGGACGGAATGCTTGCTCATGTTCTCCTCGACGATCGGAATGGCGTGGAAGTATTGTCAAATCCGGCACTAGTAGGCACAAGGCAGGCACGGGTCAATAGTGCTGTAGGCAAACGTGGCGTAATGGCGCGATATCGCAATGGACCAGACCAAGCAGTTGGAATCTTTCGTTGCCTCGGTTGCCCTGGGCAGCTTCTCGGCGGCCGCGCGCGCAGAAGGCGTGGCCGCCAATGTGGTGCGGGAACGAATCGACGCCCTCGAATCGCGCCTGGGCGCCAAGCTCCTGCACCGCAACACGCGTGGCTTGCGGCTGACGGACAACGGCGCGCGCTTCTATGAGGCGTGCCGGGCGATCCTGGCCGACCTCGAGCAGGCCGAGACGGCCGTTTCGGCCCACGCATCCGCACCTAACAGGCCGTTGAAAAAGTGGGCATCGAACGCATCAGGGACGCTGTTTTCGAAGAAACGAGTGGCCCAGACGCGTCTGC
>NZ_JARYGM010000005.1:0-154770 GCF_033795525.1 Pigmentiphaga sp. | reverse complement strand
TGTACGTGCTGTCCAAGGAAGAAGGGGGTCGTCATACGCCGTTCTTCAACGGGTATCGTCCGCAGTTCTACTTCCGTACGACGGATGTGACCGGGACGATCGAGCTGCCCAAGGACAAGGAGATGGTGCTGCCGGGCGACAACGTGTCGATCACGGTCAAGCTGCTCTCGCCGATCGCCATGGAAGAAGGTCTGCGCTTTGCTATCCGTGAAGGCGGCCGTACCGTGGGCGCCGGCGTGGTTGCCAAGATCATTGCCTGATTGACCCCCCGTACGCGCTGACGCGCGCCCCTCAGGGGGCGGGACTGGCGGACCGGCAAAGCCGGATCCGCGGTCCCCTGGATCAGGCCGCGGCAGTGCGGGTGTGGTTGTAGTGACCAGCAGTATCTGACTACTATCCGGGGCGGGTTCCCCCGCCCCATCGCTCTTTAGGACAGTTTTATGAAAAAGCAGAAAATCCGCATCCGCCTCAAGGCGTTCGATTACAAGCTCATCGACCAGTCGGCCGCTGAGATCGTCGAGACCGCCAAGCGCACGGGTGCCGTGGTTCGCGGTCCGGTTCCCCTGCCGACCCGCATCCGCCGTTACGATCTGCTGCGGTCGCCGCACGTCAACAAGACGTCGCGCGACCAGTTCGAGATCCGCACCCATCAGCGCCTGATGGACATCGTGGATCCGACGGACAAGACGGTGGACGCGCTGATGCGCCTGGACCTGCCGGCCGGCGTGGATGTGGAAATCGCTCTGCAGTGACGTAGTATTTGCGCCCGGGGCTTGAAAAGGCTGCCGGGCGCAGGCTATACTAGCCGGCTAGCCCGTGGGGGTTTCCCCTGGCTAGTGGATGGCGCGGGCCGTGTGCCGCGCGTACATCCGAAGGCGTCTTTTTTGCGTGGGTCCGGGGTACTTGCCCGGCGCGCGAATATCCGCTCTACCCAATCGAGTTTGGCGCGGTGCCTCCATGGCGCCGCTGTCCCGGCGCCATGCTTAGGCATGCCGCCATTTTTAGCCCCGGCCAATCGTAGTCGGGAATGGAGAAAACGATGTCGACCCAATCGACGGCCTCCACGCCAGCCGCATTCCGGCTCGGCCTGGTGGGTCGCAAGGTTGGCATGACCCGCATTTTCACGGACGATGGCGAGTCCATCCCCGTGACCGTGCTGGACGTGTCGAACAACCGTGTGACCCAGGTCAAATCCCCGCAAACGGACGGTTACGCTGCCGTCCAGGTCACGTTTGGCACGCGCCGTGCCTCGCGCGTCACCAAGCCGCTTACCGGTCATTTCGCCAAGGCCGGTGTCGAAGCAGGCAGCGTGCTCAAAGAATTCCGCCTTGATCCGGCCAAAGCGGCCGAGTTCGCTCCGGGTACCGAACTGAAAGTGGAAAGCGTGTTCTCGGTCGGCCAGAAGGTCGACGTGACCGGTACCACCATCGGTAAGGGCTTCTCGGGCGCGATCAAGCGTCACAACTTCTCGTCGAACCGCGCTTCGCACGGTAACTCGGTGTCGCACAACTCGGCCGGCTCCATCGGTATGGCGCAGGACCCGGGCCGCGTGTTCCCCGGCAAGAAGATGGCCGGCCACTATGGCGACGTCACGCGCACCGTGCAGAACCTTGACGTGATCCGCGTGGACGCCGAGCGCGGCCTGCTGCTGGTTCGTGGCGCCGTCCCGGGCCATACCGGCGCGAACATCGTCGTTCGTCCCGCTGTGAAAGGAGCCTGAACATGGCAGATCTCAAGCTCCTGAACGAACAGGGCCAGGTCGCCGCGACCGTCAACGCCCCCGACACCGTCTTCGGCCGCGAATTCAACGAAGCGCTGGTGCACCAGATCGTCGTCGCCTACCAGGCCAATGCCCGGAGCGGCAACCGTGCGCAGAAAGATCGCGCGCAGGTCAAGCACACCACCAAGAAGCCGTGGCGCCAGAAGGGCACGGGCCGCGCCCGCGCCGGTATGACGTCCTCGCCGCTGTGGCGCGGAGGCGGTCGGATCTTCCCGAACTCGCCCGAAGAGAACTTCAGCCAGAAAGTGAACAAGAAGATGTACCGCGCCGGCGTGCGCTCCATCTTGTCGCAGCTGGCTCGCGAAGACCGCATCGCGATCGTCGAGAACTTCGTGGTCGATTCGCCCAAGACCAAAGTGGCCGCCGACAAGCTCAAGAGCCTGGGCTTGAACTCGGTCCTCATCATTACCGATACGGTTGACGAAAACCTCTATCTGGCAACGCGCAACCTGCCGCACGTGGCCGTGGTCGAGTCCCGTTATGCCGATCCGCTGTCGCTGATCCACTACAACAAAGTGTTGATCACCAAGCCCGCGATCGCTCAGCTCGAGGAGATCCTGGGATGAGTAACGACCGTCTGCTGCAAGTTCTGCTGGCGCCGATCGTCTCTGAAAAGAGCACGTTCATCGCCGACAAGAACCAGCAAGTGGCTTTCCGCGTCCTGCAGGACGCCACCAAGCCGGAAATCAAGGCTGCCGTCGAACTGCTCTTCAAGGTGCAGGTCGAGTCCGTGCAGGTTCTCAATACCAAGGGCAAAGTCAAGCGCTTTGGCCGCTTCATCGGTCGCCGCCGCAATGAGCGCAAGGCGTACGTGTCGCTGAAGCCCGGTCAGGAAATCGACTTTGCGCAGGAGGTGAAGTAAATGCCCCTCGTCAAGCTGAAGCCGACTTCCGCCGGTCGCCGCGCGATGGTGAAGGTGGTTCACCCCCACCTGCACAAAGGTCGCCCGCTCGACAGTCTGCTCGAAAAGCAGATGCAGAATGCCGGCCGCAACAACAACGGCCATATCACCACGCGTCATCGCGGCGGTGGTCACAAGCAACACTATCGCGTGATCGATTTCAAGCGCACCAAGGACGGCATCCCGGCCAAGGTCGAGCGCATCGAATACGATCCCAACCGTACGGCGCACATCGCTCTGGTGTGCTATGCCGACGGCGAACGTCGCTACATCATCGCCCCGCGCGGTCTTGAAGTCGGCGCCACGCTGGTCTCCGGTAGCGAAGCGCCCATCCGCGCTGGCAATACCCTGCCGATCCGGAACATTCCGGTGGGCAGCACGATCCACTGCGTGGAAATGATCCCCGGCAAGGGGGCCCAGATGGTTCGCTCGGCGGGCGCTTCCGCGGTCCTGTTGGCCCGTGAAGGCACCTACGCGCAGGTTCGCCTGCGTTCGGGCGAAGTTCGCAAGGTACACATCGAGTGCCGCGCGACCATCGGCGAAGTCAGCAACGAAGAACACGGCCTGCGCCAGATCGGCAAGGCTGGTGCGACGCGTTGGCGCGGCATTCGCCCCACCGTTCGCGGCGTGGCCATGAACCCGATCGACCACCCGCACGGTGGTGGTGAAGGTCGTACCGGCGAAGCCCGTGAACCGGTCAGCCCCTGGGGCACTCCGTCCAAGGGTTTCAAGACCCGCCGCAACAAGCGGACGAGCAATATGATCGTCCAGCGGCGCAAGAAGAAGTAAGCGAGGCGAGCCATGTCACGTTCGATCAAAAAAGGCCCGTTTGTCGACCTGCACCTTCTGAAGAAGGTCGAGGCGTCCACGGCCGGAAAAGACAAGCGCCCGATCAAGACCTGGTCGCGTCGTTCCACGATCCTGCCCGAGTTCATCGGTCTCACGATCGCGGTTCACAACGGTCGCCAGCATGTTCCCGTGTATATCAACGAGAACATGGTCGGTCATAAACTCGGCGAATTCGCGCTGACCCGTACGTTCAAGGGTCACGCCGCGGATAAAAAGGCCAAGAGGTAAGCGCGATGGAAACCACTGCGAAAGTCCGTGGCGTACGCGTGTCGGCCCAGAAGGCCCGTCTGGTCGCGGACATGATCCGCGGCAAGTCGGTGGCCCAGGCCATCAACATTCTGACGTTCACGCCCAAGAAGTCTGCCGGCATCATCAAGAAGGCGGTCGAATCCGCCATCGCGAATGCCGAGCACAACGACGGTGCCGACATCGACGAGCTGAAGGTGAAAACCATCTACGTCGACAAAGGCACGTCGCTCAAGCGTTTCGACGCCCGCGCCAAGGGCCGGGGCGTCAAGATCGAGAAGCAGACCTGCCACATCGTGGTCAAGGTCGGTAGCTAAGGAGCCACGATGGGACAGAAAATTCACCCGACCGGGTTCCGTCTCTCGGTCAGCCGTAACTGGTCTTCGCGCTGGTTTGCCAGCGGGAACGCCTACGCGGGCATGCTGGCGGAAGACATCAAGGTCCGCGAGTACCTGAAGAAGAAGCTGAAAGGCGCTTCGGTAGGCCGCGTCATCATCGAGCGTCCTGCCAAGAACGCGCGCGTCACCGTCTACTCGGCGCGCCCGGGTGTCGTGATCGGCAAGAAGGGCGAGGACATCGAAATCCTCAAGGCCGACCTGCAGCGCCTGATGGGTGTGCCCGTGCACGTCAACATCGAAGAGATCCGCAAGCCCGAGATCGACGCTCAGCTGATCGCCGATTCGATCGCCCAGCAACTCGAGAAGCGCATCATGTTCCGCCGCGCGATGAAGCGTGCGATGCAGAACGCCATGCGCCTCGGTGCCCAGGGCATCAAGATCATGAGCGCGGGTCGCCTGAACGGCATCGAGATCGCCCGTACCGAATGGTATCGCGAAGGCCGTGTGCCGCTGCACACCCTGCGCGCCAACATCGACTACGGTACGTCCGAAGCCGGCACGACCTACGGTCTGATCGGCATCAAGGTGTGGGTCTACAAGGGCGACACGCTGGGTTCGGCCGAGCTCGCCGCCGCCCCGGAAGCAACCAAGGACGAAGAGCGCAAACCGCGTCGCGGCCCGCGTAACGATCGCGGCGACCGCCCGGGCAATCGCCCCGGCGCTGGACGTGGTCGCGGCGGACGCAAGCCCGAGGGCGAAGCGGCTGCCGCCGCGCCCGAGGGCGGCGCCCGGCGTGCGCCGCGCAAGCCGGCTGCTGAAGCAGCGGCCGCGCCTGCCAAAGACGGAGAATAAGCATGCTGCAGCCATCGCGCAGGAAATACCGCAAGGAACAAAAGGGCCGCAATACCGGCCTGGCGACGCGCGGCGCCAATGTCTCGTTCGGCGAATTCGGTCTGAAAGCCACCGGCCGTGGCCGCCTGACCGCTCGCCAGATCGAGTCGGCCCGTCGTGCCATCACCCGCCACATCAAGCGTGGCGGCCGTATCTGGATCCGCGTCTTCCCCGACAAGCCGATCTCGCAAAAGCCCGCCGAAGTCCGTATGGGTAACGGCAAGGGCAACCCCGAGTACTGGGTCGCCGAGATCCAGCCGGGCAAGGTGCTGTACGAGATGGAAGGCGTCAACGAAGAACTGGCGCGCGAGGCGTTCCGCCTGGCCGCTGCCAAGCTTCCGATCTCGACCGTCTTCGTGACGCGTCACATCGGAACGTAAGGAGATTAGCAATGAAGGCAAGCGAACTCCGTTCGAAAGACGCCGCCGAGCTCGGCAAAGAGCTCGAGGGTCTGCTTAGGGCTCAGTTCAGTCTGCGCATGCAGCTGGCTACCCAGCAGCTTTCCAACACCAGCCAGCTCGGCAAGGTGCGCCGCGACATCGCGCGTGTCCGTACCGTGCTGCGCGAGAAAGCCGGGAAGTAAACATGAGCGAAACCAAGCTGAAGCGTACGCTGACCGGTCGTGTGGTCAGCGACAAGATGAACAAAACGGTGACCGTGCTGGTCGAGCGGCGTGTCAAGCACCCGCTGTACGGCAAGATCGTCGTGCGTTCCAACAAGTACCACGCTCACGACGAAGAAAACCAGTACAAGACTGGCGACCTGGTCGAGATCTCGGAAACCCGTCCGGTTTCCAAGACCAAGGCCTGGTCCGTGGTCCGTCTGGTCGAAGCCGCGCGTATCATCTGATCGCCGGCGGAAAGCGCGCTCGCGCTTTCCTGCCAAAGCCGCCGCGAGTCTACCGACTCCCGGCGGTTTTTTGTTTTGAACGGCAGAGTACTTCAACACCAAGGAGCTATTACTCCCCCAAGCGTATGTGCTAACCTGTCAGGCAGTAAGATGGCTTGGCAACGTTTGGAATTCATATGCAAGTACAGAACAATAAACAGGAGATCGCCCCTTTTGAGAAGCGTCGCACCGCAGCCACGTATGTCCAGGAACAGTTGAGACAGCGAATAGAGAGCGGCGTTTTTCGCCCCGATGAGCGATTGCCATCCGAAGCGGAGCTGGCCGGCTTGTTCGGTGTGAGCCGTCCGGTGGTGCGGGAGGCCTTGATGTCGCTGCAAGCTCTGGGTTATACGGAGTCGCAAACCGGCCGGGGCACCTTCGTGGTGTCGAACCGAATCAGCAGCTCTCTTGTCTTCGGGCGGTACACGCCTGCGCAAATACAAGAGGTGCGTTGCGCGCTGGAAGTCCCGGTCGTTCAATTGGCCGCGATAAAACGTACAGAACAGGACATCGGTGTATTGGCGTCGTTGTTAGGCCGGCTCGATGAGGCTAGTGATCCAGATCGGCGCAATCAGCTTGACGCGGACTTTCATACGGCGATTGCCAAGGCCTCGGGTAACCCGCTGTTCGTCATGTTGATTGAGGATATGCGCGGAGTCCTGGAAGGCTATGCGAAGGAATTAACCAAAGCGCCCTATCGCCGGAATGCAGCGCGAGCCGAACATGCAGAAATCTATAAGGCAATCGTCCAGCGCGACCCTGTCGCTGCAGGGGAGGCGATGATCAGACACTTGCATGCGGGCGAAGAGGTATTTGGTGCAGTGGTGGTAGGGGCATTACCGGTGCAACGTAATGGTATGAAACGTACTGGCAAGAAGAATACTTAAGCATTGAATCAATCTGGATCGAGTGTCGCGATCGCCAAGGCCAGAGCCTGGGCGCGGGGAACTATTGATGCCAGCATGCAGTATTCCCGATCCGTATGAACGTGCCCGCCGACAGGTCCGACAGCGCAAAGGGTAGGCGCGCCAACCGCGGAAGTTAGGCCACTGTCCGCGGCGCCCCCTGTGTACTCGCCCTCGACAGTGAAGCCGACCTCGCGCGCGGCGGTCTGATAGTGGGCAAGGAGATCCATCGTCATTGCTGTAGTCAGCAAAGGCAGGAACAGTCCTTCACGGACGACCTTTCCGCAGGTACAAGTCGGCGATTCTTCTTCGATGATGTCGATGATCTGCTGTCTGAGCGCGCTACGGTCGATGTTGTCGGGAAAGCGAACGTCGAGTTGGCCACAGGCAAAGTCGGCCACGGTGTTGACCGACAGGCCTCCGGAAACGGTGCCGACATTGGTTGAAATGCCGTTGCTGCGATTGGACAGGGCGTGTAGCGCGATGGTTTTGCGCGCCAGTGCCTCGATTGCACTGGCGCCTAGCTCCGGGCTGACACCTGCGTGGGCGGCAACCCCCCGGACCTCAAAGTCCATGAACAGGGCACCTTTCCGGCCGGTGACCACATTGCCTGTAGGCCTTCCCGGCTCGGCATTGAAGACCGCGCGGGCACCCTTTGCCATTTCTTGAGTGAGGCGGCGAGAGGCCGGCGACGCGATCTCTTCGTCACCGGTGAAGAGGATGTGCAGCGGTAGTCGATTGCCTCCTAGTTCGGCGAACGCTCGCGCAACAAACAGGTTCATGACGAGGCCTGCTTTCATATCGGCGACGCCTGGACCATAGGCCACATCACCGTCGATGTGAAAGGCTCTTCTGGACGCGGTCCCGGATGGAAACACTGTGTCCATGTGACCTAGCAAAAGGACGTGCTTGTTCGCCCGATGTTCACCGTCGATCTTCCCGCTGATACAGTCGCCGTTGTTCAATAGCCGGTGGCGAGAAGTGACTACATCGGCGTTCCGAAGGGCGCTTTCGAGTATGCTGCCGACTTGGTCCACGCCCGCTTTGTCGTAGCTGCCACTGTCGGTATTAACCAGCGCTTCAAGCAGGTCGAGCATCTCGCCTTCGCGTTGCCTGAACCAGTCGGTTAATGCCGGCTTCAGTGTCGCTTTCATGGCTGGGATTCCTTTGTAGTGAGCGGATGCTGCTGCATGGTTCCGAGTCATGCGCCTATTGGATGCGTATATTTGCAGTGCGGATGACGTGCTGCCATTTGGCGATTTCATCTTGGATGCGAACCCGAAATTCCGCGGGTGAGCTGGGCGCGACGGAAAAGCCTACGTTCAACAATTGCGCCCTGACATCAGGCAAGGCCGCAGCCTTTCTGATCTCGGCATTGAGCTTCTCGATAATGAAGTGCGGAGTTCCCGCGGGCGCTAGAATGCCCGAGACTGTATCGCCTTCTAGTCCGGGAGTGCCGGATTCTTCAGTGCCAGGTACGTCGGGCAGAATTTCGCTTCGCGTTTTGCTCAAGACCATAACGGGCTTGAGTTTGCCGTCGCGGATGAAGGGCAGGGCCGACGGCAGCGAGGTGAACACGATGGGTGTATCACCTG
The DNA here is from genome assembly GCF_033795525.1 of Pigmentiphaga sp. Lineage (GTDB taxonomy): Bacteria > Pseudomonadota > Gammaproteobacteria > Burkholderiales > Burkholderiaceae_B > Pigmentiphaga. The sequence continues at coordinate 146,377 of NZ_JARYGM010000005.1, read as the reverse complement.
AAACGGCGGAGGCCAGCAGTTGAGGGGTACCGTTGAACGGAACGGTGGTCAGTCCGTCGAGCTTGTACGTTAGTTTGAATAGTTCGCCGTTGAGGTGCGGCGTAGAGCCGATACCGGGGTGGGCATAGTTGTACTGGTTCGGGTGAGTCTGGATGAGTTTGATCAGTTCTTTTGCCGATCCAACCTTCATCTGTGAATTTACGCTAATGATGTTTGGTGACGCAGCCAACATCGCTATTGGTTCGAAATCCTTAAGCGGGTCATAGCCGGTGCCGCCAACATAAAGACTCGGATTAATGATGAAGCCTGTGCTGATTACGTGTAGCGTGTAGCCGTCTGGAGCGGCCTTGGCAACCCTCGCGGCGGCTATGTTGCCGCCCGCGCCCGGCACGTTTTCAACGATGACGCTCTGGCCCAGGCTTTCACCCAATTTTTGTGCCATGACGCGAGCGATGATGTCGGCGGGCCCTCCGGCCGTAAAGCCGACCACAATCCGTATGGGTTTCTCGGGGTACTGGCCGGCAGCATATGCGGTGTGGGACAGCATGACTGAGACGGCGAGCAGGGACAGCAGATTCGATAGGCGCAGCTTCATTTCATCGCTCCTTGGAAAGAGGCGTCGATAGGGTGGAAGGAGCCTTTAGCGGGCGAGGATTTCACCCATGCCGACCACGGTCGTGTAGTCGGCTGACGCAACCCCTCGAGGGCCCATGTTCAGGACTGCACGCTGGGTGTAGACCGCCGTCGCGGGCTTGCGTCCCTCTGCAGGAGTGAGGGCTCGGCTGCCCGCTGGGGACGAAGGGGCACTACGTAGGTACTCGATGATGGCGGAGCAAAAGATAGGTAGATCGCTCGGGAGGCGCGACGTGATTAGATTGCGGTCGCGCACGACTGCTTCGTCCCTATAGCGGCCGCCGGCGTGAATGACGTCGTCACGAATCAGAGCGACGCAGGTGACATCGCGGTCCTTCACGATGCCCGCTGACGCGAGAACCCACCCCGCGTGGCAGATGGCTGCAACGAGATTGCCGCGGGCGTCCATGTTGCGAACGAAATCAATCATGGCCTTATGGCGGCGCATCCCTTCGGGAGCGAATCCGCCAGGAATAACGACGGCGTCGAAATCCTCTGCGTCTACCGCGGCCACTTCTAGGTCAGGGCGTACCGGGTAGCCAAGCTTGCTGGCATAGACCTGCTCGTGAGAAGGACCAACGACCAGCACTTTGGCCCCCGCCTCGCGTAAGCGCAGCAGTGGATACCAGAGTTCGAGTTCTTGGTACTGGTTTTCAGCCAAGACGGCAATACGGGCTTCTGAAAGCTTCATTGTGGGCTCCTGAATATGATGCCCGGCGCTCAAGCCAGGGCGGACATAAGTTTCCGGCTCCAGTTGGGCAGCTCGTCCGTATCGGGTGCCGTGATTGCATCGCCGGCAGCGCCGCCCAGAAGTGAAATGCCTTCGGAAATCGCCGCGAGGAGGGCGCCTGCTTTGTCCGCTTCGTCCAGGAACGTGCGCAGGGCAGCGTTGGTTTGGAGGGGAGCTGCATTTCCTCCAGGAACGATGACGGCTGAAAACTCTGAGCCGGTGACATCGGTTAACGGCCGGTTGGGGATGACGGGATAGCCGAGCCGGCTGTACGCCGCCTCTGGGCCCGAACAGCCGAGGACGACGACTTCCAGTTTCTCCTCCCGCAGTCGAAGCACCGGATACCAAAACTCCAACTCCTGGAAGCCCGGATAAAGAAGGACAGCGACGGGTTTGGTCATGGATCACTCCATACAGAAGTAGTTGTAAGGCTGTAAGATAGGTTGTACTCTATCCGCTCAGTAGAGCTTTGGCAACGAGTTTTGCTGGAATTTCTTGAGGGCGGTCTTAACGTGTTGATTAATATAGTTATTTTGTGAGATTTGCTGGAGTTCTCAGAGAGGCCGATAGATGGGTTTTGAAGCTGGTAAAGAAAAGTTGGTGATCTGTTGCCCATAAGCTGTCTGACAGGATGGGCATGCATGCCCGATCTAGACAAGTGGCGTACCTCGTAACTAATGGAGATGGCAATGAAGAAGATCCGAACCGTAACGGGCGACGTTCCGGTCGAGCGCATGGGCGTGACGTTGACACATGAGCATCTGCTCTATACCTACCCCGGCGGGGAATACGACCACCTGTCGAGTTATGTGCTAGATGAAGCGGTCGACAAGATCTCATCCGAGCTCAAGGCTGGTATGGATGAGTACGGCTACGGCACGATTGTCGATATGACGCCAGCTGAGGTCGGCCGTAACCCCGAGCTGATGAAGCGGGTCGCTGAAAGTACGGGCGCGAACATTATTGCCGTCAGCGGTTTCTTCCCCGAGAGAATGGGGATTCCGTATTGGTTCAGGCGCCAAACCGTAGAAGAACTGACCGAGTTCTACTATCGCGACTTGATGGAAGGCATGGTCTTTAGTGGTACGCGGACCGGAATCAAGGCGGGTGCTATCAAGATAGCGACAGGTCAGGAAAGTGTTCACCCGACACCGAGCCCCATTGGTCCTAATGGGCGCCGGATTCACTTGTATGAGGATCGCCTGATTCGAGCCGCTGCGCGCGCTCAACGCAAGACCCGGTGCTGCATCAATACACATACCGACCCAATGGACTACTCGGTGACGAATCCTGGGCTGGAACAGTTGGAGATCTTGGAGGAGGAGGGGGCCGATCTGAGCAAGGTCATCATAGGCCATGCCTTTGTCCAGCCAAGAGGCGTAGAACAGATAGAAGCAATCCTGCAGCGCGGCGCGACCGTGCAAGTCGATCACATCGGCATACCGTGGCGTTTTGATGGTGAAGAGGGGCTAGATGAGTCGATGGCTCACTTGATGCAAGTGCTGGCGGATAAGGGATATATGGATCAAATGGTGATCACTTATGACCGCTGGTTTTTCAACCCACGCGGTCCGTCAACCGAAGAGAATCCGCAGCTTCTCAACGAGGCGGTCGGATTAGGCTATATCTTTGACGAGTTCGCCCCTCGTCTTCGCAGGAAGGGCTTTACCGATGCCGACGTCCATAAGATGATGGTAGACAATCCGAAGCGATTGTTGTCCATGGACTCTCTCTAAACCGATATTCGCTATCCTGGAGAAGAATATGGCCGACAATCCCGTTGCGTATGAGTTCTCGGCACAGCGTGTACGTCATGACGTCGTGACAACGACGGAGAATTTCCCAACCCGTCTGGCGGGAACCGAACAAGTACGTCTGACTGCCGAGTACTGCGTAGACGAGTTGCGCGGTGCCGGATTGCAAGCAGATGTTCACACTTTTCCAGGCTTGGTAAGTTTCCCGGAAGAAACCTATGTCGAACTGAGTACCAGCACTCCTCGGCGAGTACGGGCCATGACGTTCGGGCATAGCGCTCCTACGCCGGAGGCTGGCGTGTGGGGCGAGATCGTCGACGTCGGAAGCGGTACAGAGGCTGATTACCGGGGGCGAGATGTCGCAGGGGGCATTGTGCTGGTAGATACCCAGGCAGGGCCTGGGAGACAAGAGAAACAACGTATTGCCGCCTTGCATGGGGCAGTTGGCTACATCGGTATCAATTGGGGCCATGCGACCGATGAGACTTTGCCGTATGGTTCTGTCAAATGCGGGTGGGGTAACCCCTCGCCGATAGCGTCCCGTGGCGAGGTGCCGACTTTGCCGTGCATTGGAGTTTCACGCGCGGAGGGTGAACGGATACGCTCGCAACTGCGCCAGGGAGCTCTTCACGCCTGCCTGCATACGCGGGTTTCCAACCCTTGGAAGCCAGTCCAAGTGGCTCTGGGATGCTTGCCTGGACAAACCGATGATTTCGTTCTGGTTGGCGGGCACATCGATTCCTGGGAAGGGCCTCAGGCCACAGACAATGCCACCGGTATGGCGTGTATGTTGGAGTTGGCTCGAGTGTTTGCGCAGCATCGTGAGAGGTTGCGCCGTGGCTTGGAATTCGGATTCTGGGTGGGGCACGAAACTGGCACGATGATTGGATCGGCTTGGTACGCGGATCGGAATTGGCGCCGCCTTCAACGGCACGCGGTAGCTTATCTTCAGATAGATCAGCCGGGTTGCCGCGGGGCGACTCATTGGGGTGCAACGTCGAATACTGAACTGCGCCCATTCCAGGAAAGGGTGGACAAATTGTGGACCGATGGCAGGCCGTGGTCTTGGAGGCGGGCGATGAAGATTGGCGATACCTCGTTCTACGGGGCTGGCGTGCCGATGTTGAGCGGTTTGGCGACCTTCGACGCGGCCACACTCAAGGACACCGCGAACGCTACGTTGGGCGCATGGCATCACACTGTAGAGAACACGTTGGACAAAGTGGACTGGGATGGCTTAGCGATGCACTTACGCGTCTACGGCGCTTATTTATGGGAGCTATGTACCCAGCCGGTATTGCCATTGTCATTTGGCGGGGTGGCAAACGAGATCCTTCAGCGCCTGGACGTTTTGTGTCGTGTCGGTGCGCCGCTTCCGCTTGACGAGGTGAAGGCAGAGGCATTGCGCTTGCAGTCTGGCGTAACTCGCCTTGATCGGCTGATACAGTCGGATGATGTGACCCGGCACGCGGAAATCGTCAATGAATGCCTAAAACGGCTAAGCCGGCACCTGATCCCTGTGACTCACACCGTTCAAGGGCGCTACGGCCACGATACGTATGGATTGAGTGCGCAAACGACCTCCCTACCTGGGTTGTACGGGTTGGCAGACTGGGCTCGAGAGCCGATAGGTACGCCCGACTGGGTGGGTAAGGAAATTGACTTCTTGCGAGAGCGGAACCGGATCGGGGATGCGCTGGCCGACGCATCAGACGAAATCGACCGGTGCTTGGCATTAGTCGGCAGCGAGCCAGGCGGTAAGCATTGACGCGCGCCGACGAAGTCCACCCACGGTGGCTTGTTGACCAACAAAGCCGCTCAGTTCGAGAAAAGCTGAGCGGCTAGGGTATCCAGACCGAGACTCAGAGCAGCTCGAAACGCGCGCTCTGGACCGCCTGCGAATCCAACCCGATCTGGACTTCGAACTCGCCGGGTTCGGCCACATGCTCGAGCCGGGCATTGAAGAACTTCAAGTCGTCTTCGCCGATGTCGAACTGGAGGGTGCGCGACTCGCCCGGTTCCAGCGTCACTTTCTGGAACCCGCGCAGTTCCTTTACCGGCCGCACGACCGACGCCGCTTCATCGCGGATGTACAGCTGCACCGCCGTCTCCCCCTTGCGCCGGCCGGTATTGGTCACGGTGACCCGTGCCGCGATGCGGCCGCCGCGCTCGAGCCGTGCGCTGCTCAGGGATACGGCGGACACCGTGAAGTCGGTATAGCTCAGGCCATATCCGAACGGGTAGAGCGGGCCGTTTTTCTCTTCGAAGTATTGCGAGGTGTAGTTGCCCGGCTTGCCTTCGACGAAGGGCCGCCCCACGCGCGGGTGGTTGTAGTAAGTGGGGATCTGGCCGATCGAGCGGGGGAAGGAGATCGGCAGCTTGCCGGACGGGTTGTAATCGCCGAACAGGACGTCGGCGATCGCATGGCCGCCTTCCGATCCGCTGAACCAGGTCTCCAGCATCGCGTCGGCATTGGCGCTCTCCCATTGCAGGTCCAGCGGCCGGCCGTTCATCAGCACCAGCACGAGGGGCTTTCCTGTCGCCTTGAGCGCTTCCAGCAGCGCACGCTGGCTGGCGGGAATGTCCAGGCGGGTGCGGCTGGAGGATTCGTGCGACATGCCCCGGGATTCGCCCACGGCGGCGACCACTACGTCGGCCTGCTTCGCCATGGCGACCGCCTCGGCGATCATGTCGGCGGGTGGCCGGGGGTCCTGGAGCACCTCCTTGTCATCCCAGTTCAGGAAGTTCAGGTATTCGACGATCTGCGGGTCGTCCGTGACGTTGGCGCCGACCGCATAGAGCAGGCGGCCCTTGCCGCGCATTGCTTCGGCCATGCCACGGCGCAGCGTGACGGAGGACTGGCTCTTCCCGGCCGCCGACCAGCTTCCCATCATGTCCAGCGGTGCGTCGGCCAGCGGCCCCACCAGGGCCACCGTGGCGGTCTTGCGCAGCGGCAGCGTCTGGTTCTTGTTTTCCAGCAACACCATGGACCGGCGCGCCACTTCCCGCGCATCGGCGCGGTGCATGCGGCTGTCGGCGTAGAGGTCGGCCGGATCGTCGGCCGCCGCGCCTATGCGCAGGTAAGGGTCGTGGAACAGGCCCATGTCGTACTTGGCGCCGAGGACGTTGCGCACCGACCGATCGATTTCTTCCATGCTGACTTCGCCGGATTCGACCAGTCCCGGCAGTTCCTGCAGATAGAGCGTGTCGGCCATGCTCATGTCGATGCCGGCCTTGATCGCGAGCTTGGCGGCCTCGCGCCCGTCCCGGGCGACGCCATGCCGGACCAGCTCGGTAATGGCGCCGTGGTCGCTGACGGCGACGCCGCCAAAGCCCCATTCCTTGCGCAGCAGGTCCTGCATCAGCCAGGTATTGGCGCTTGCCGGCACGCCGTTGATCGAGTTGAGCGCCACCATGACTCCGCCTGCGCCCGCCTCGATAGCGGCGAGGTAGGGCGGCAGGTAGTCCTGGTACATCCGCATGGGACTCATGTCGACGATGTTGTAGTCGCGGCCCCCCTCGACGGCGCCGTACAGGGCAAAGTGCTTGACGCTCGCCATGATGCTGTCGCGCCGGGCGGGCGAGGGGCCCTGGTAGCCCCGGACCATCGCCCGTGCAATACGCGATACCAGGTAAGGGTCCTCGCCGAAGCCTTCGGAGGTCCGGCCCCAGCGCGGGTCGCGCGAGATGTCCACCATGGGAGCGAAGGTCATGTCCAGGCTGTCGGCGCTGGCCTCGATGGCGGCGACGCGCGCGCTGCGTTCGACGAGCGGCATGTCCCAGCTCGACGCCAGGCCCAGGCCGATCGGGAATATCGTGCGGTGGCCGTGGACGACGTCGTAGGCGAAGAACATGGGAATCTTCATCCGGCTCTTTTTGACCGCCGCGTCCTGCATCATGCGGTTGTCCACGTGCACCACCGAGTTGAACGTCCCGCCTATGCGGCCCGCCGCGATTTCCTGGACGATCTTCTCGCGCGGCATGTCGGGACCGATGCTGATCAGGCGCAGCTGCCCGATTTTCTCGGCAAGCGTCATCTGTCCCACCAGATCCGCGATGAATGCCTGCTTGTCATGCAGCAGCGCCGGATTCGGCGCCGCCATGGCCGGCGCCCCGAGCAGCGCCGCGCACAGGCCGGCTCCCAGCCATTGCCTCAAGAAACGCGCGGCATGCCGCACGGGACGGCGCAACGCGTGCCACCAGCGCGGCGCGGCGGGGGGAACAAGGGGGCGGATGCAAGGGGAAGCGTTGAGGGCCAAGTAGTCGTCCTCCTGGTATGCGGCGTGAGGGCGCGGCGACAGAGCAATGCGTCGCCGCGGACCTCCCGGATTGTACGGGGCCCGCCGCGGCGGCCAAGCCTCTGGCAACGGCGGGCGGGCTGGCTATGATACTTTCCGTTTCGAGAGATTGCCGGGCGGCGCGGCGCACGGTGGTCCATCGCCGCACGCTTGTTACAACCGGAGCGGCCATGGTGTCGCAAAAAAAGGAATCATCGACCTCTTCGGCGGTCCGACGCGGATGCCGGATTCCAATTACTTACATCGCTTCAGGGAGAAATTTGTGCGTTTTGCAGACGTTGCAGCCCCCGTGCGGAACAAGCTGATGCTTGCTTCGCTCGGCATCGCCACGGTCTTTTCCATGCTGAATGCCGCCACGGCGCAGGCGTTTTCGCTCGATGACGTGACGGCGCGCGCCAAGGCGCTGGTCGAGCGCCCCTACGCGGCCCCGGTGAGCAATCTGCCGCCGGTCTTCAGCAAGATGCAGTTCGCGGACTACCTGCGTATCCAGCCCCGCCGCGACAAGTTCGAGTGGCAGAACCTCGAGACGCCATTCAAGCTCGGCTTCTATCACCAGGGCATGCATTTCTCCGCGCCCGTCGTCATCAACGAGGTGATCGACGGCAAGGTCCGCGAGATCAAATACGATCCGGCCAAGTTCGATTTCGGCGGCCTGTCGTTCGATGAACAGTCCACGCGCAATCTCGGCTATGCCGGGTTCCGGGTGCTCTACCCGATCAATCGCGACGGCGTGCAGGACGAAATCATGAGCCTGCTGGGGGCGAGCTACTTCCGCGTGGTCGGCAAGGGCCAGGTCTATGGCCTGTCCGCCCGCGGATTGGCGATCGATACGGCCTGGAAGGATGGCATGGCCGAAGAGTTCCCCCGGTTCCGGGAGTTCTGGGTCGAGCGTCCCAAGCCGCAGGACCGGCATCTGGTGATCTATGCGCTGATGGATTCGCAGCGCGCCACGGGCGCCTATCGCTTCGTGCTGCGTCCCGGCGAGGACACCGTCCTCGATGTCGAGTCGCGCGTGTTCCTGCGAGGCGAAATCAACAAGCTCGGCGTGGCCCCGCTGACCAGCATGTTCCTGTACGGGCCGAACCAGGGCGTGCGAGGCAACAACTTCCGTCCGGCGCTGCACGATTCGAACGGACTGGCCATCCACACCGGCAGCGGCGAGTGGTTGTGGCGCCCGTTGAACAACCCGCCGTCGTTGTCGGTCAGCACCTTCCAGGTCGACAACCCCAAGGGCTTTGGTCTCTTGCAGCGGGGGCATGAGTTCCACCGCTACGAAGACCTCGTAGACCGCTACGACTTGCGGCCCAGTGCCTGGATCGAACCCAAGGGCAACTGGGGCTCGGGCAAGGTAGAACTGGTCGAAATTCCCACGCCGGACGAGACCAACGACAACATCGTCGCGTTCTGGACGCCCGACGCCGTGCCGCCCCAGGGCGAGCCCATGCGGCACGATTACCGCATCCATTGGACGCTGGACGAGCCGGCCCTGCTCGAGAAGCAAGTGGGCTGGGTCAAGCAGACCATCCGGACCGATGGCGAGATCCGGCAGGCCAACCTGATCCGGCACCTGGACGGCAGCACCGCCCTGCTGGTGGACTTCGAGGGACCGGTGCTGGCCAAGCTACCGCCTGCCGCCGCGGTCCGGGCCGAGGTCAGCGTGGGCGACAACGCCGAGTTGCTCGAGAACGTCCTGCAACGTAATCCCGCCATCCAGGGGTGGCGCCTGACGCTGCGGGTCAAGGTCAAGGATCCGAGCCGGGCAGTCGAGCTCCGCGCCGCCCTGGCCGAAGGCGCCCGCGTGCTGACCGAGACCTGGAGCTACCAGCTGCCGCCGCGCTCGGTGGCCGGCTCGTAGGGCGTCCGCCTTGCCGGGAGCGGCCGTGCCGCTCCCGCCGGCCGGCCAGGGGCTGTAAGCTCATGGTTGAACGGGGAGGCACCCCGGTGGACGAGACCATGATCATCAAGAACCAGGAAGACGTTACCCGTGCCGTGCTGGCCGAAGCCGCCCGCGCGCCCGACCCAAGATTCCGCGAGATCCTGTCCGCGGGCGTCCGGCATCTGCACGCGTTCGCCCGCGAAGTCCGGCTGACCGAGGCGGAGTTCCACCAGCTGTGCGGCGTGATTGCCCGCCTGGGCCAAATGACCACGTCCTCGCACAATGAAGTGGTGCTGGCCGCCGGCTCGCTGGGGCTGTCTTCGCTGGTCTGCCTGCTGAACAACGGCGACAACGGCCAGACCGAGACCACCGCCAACCTGATGGGGCCGTTCTGGCGCATGGGGTCTCCGCCCACGCCCAATGGCGGATCCATCGTGCGGTCGCCCACGCCGGGGGATCCGGTGTTCGTGAACGCCTGGGTCCGCGATCCGGCGGGGCGTCCCGTGGCCGGGGCGGAGGTGGATGTCTGGCACAGTTCGACCGAGGGCTTCTACGAGAACCAGGACCCCTCGCAGGGCGATATGAACCTGCGGGGCAAGCTCACCACCGATGAAAACGGCCACATCGCATTCCGCAGCATCAAGCCCGCCGGCTACCCGATACCGGTAGGCGGGCCGGTGGGCGACCTGATCCGCGCCCAGGGCCGGCACAACATGCGGCCCGCCCATATCCACTTCATGATCTACAAGCCCGGGTTCAAGACCCAGTTCTCGCAGGTCTATTCGAGCGACGACCCCAACCTGGAAACCGACGTGCAGTTCGGCGTCACGCAGGCCTTGGTGGGCCAATACGTGCTGCACGACAGCGCCCGTGAACCGGCCCCCGATCCGGCGGTGCAGGGCAACTGGTATTCGCTCGATCATCATTTCGTGATCGAACCGGGGGAGGCCAGGCTGCCCAAGCCGCCGATTACCGGCAAGGCCGATGGCGACCGCCCGGTCCTGACCGTTCTCGAGCGGCGGCCCTGACACGCCCCGTGGTGCCTTCCTAGGCGCACTGCTCTTGTTGTCCCGCCGCCGCGGCCGGCTTGCGTCCGCTCCATAGCGCCAACAACAGGCCCACGGCAGTGAGGCCGGCACCGGCCCAGCCTACTGACAACAGGCCCAGCCCGGACAGTGCGAGACCGCCGGCCCAGGCACCCAGTGCGTTGCCCAGGTTGAAGGCGGCGATGTTCAGGCTCGACGCCAGCGTGGCGCCTGCGGGACCGGCCTGCTGGAGCACGCGGATCTGCATAGGGGCGACGGTGGCGAACGCGACGGTGCCCAGCACGATGGTGTAGGCCATGGCGACGGCAGGCCGGGCGAACGCCCAGTGGCCCACTGCCAGCGCCACCATCAAGCCGGAGACGGTCAGCAGCAGCGCCTGCATGACGCCGCGGTCGGCCATGCGGCCCCCCAGCAGGTTGCCCGCCGCCAGGCCGGCGCCGAACAACAACAGGGTCACCGCCACCAGGTTGTCGCTCATGCCGGTGACCTGCCGCAGCAGCGGCTCGATATAGGTATAGAGGGCGAAGAGGCCGGCGAAGCCGAACACCGTGATGCCCAGGCCCATCCAGACCTGCGGCCGGCCGAGTACCGCCAGTTCCTGGCTGAGGGGGGCCGGCTCGGGACGCTGCCGGTCGCGGGGCACGAAGAGGGCCAGGATGGCATAGGCGAGCGTGCCGACCAAGGCAACCGCGGCGAACGAGGCGCGCCAACCGAAATGCTGCCCGATCCAGGCGCCTGCGGGCACGCCCAGCAGCGTGGCGAGCGTCAGTCCCGAGAACATCAGCGCGATGGCCGAGGCTCGCTTGTCCGCCGCGACCAGCCCGGTCGCGACCACGGCCCCCACGCCGAAGAAGGTGCCATGGGTGAGCGACGTCAGCACCCGTGCCGCCATCAGCCAGCCGTAGCTCGGCGCGAGCGCGGCGGCCGCGTTGCCGGCGATGAAGATCAGCATCAGCGCCAGCAGCAGACGCTTGCGAGGCCAGGAGCGGGTCAGCAGGGTCAGCACCGGCGCGCCCACGGCAACCCCGACCGCGTAGCCCGAGATCAACGTGCCGGCGGTAGGAATGCCGATGCCCAGGTCGGTGCTGACCTGGGTCAACAGACCCATGATGATGAATTCCGTGGTGCCGATGCCGAACGCGCCGGCGGCCAGGGCCAGGAGAGAGAGCGGCATATGAGTGTCCTTTCCGCGAGTCATTCGATGGCGAGACTGTGACGCTGGCGCACGTCTTTGTGTAGATGGAATAATGGAAAGGCATTTGTTCCCACGAGGAAAAAAGTCATGCCGATGATCCGGGCAGCGCTACGTTCCGGCCAGGCGCAAACCGGACTCCCGGGGGCGGACGTCAACCGCTCCGGCGAGCTGGAGGTGTTCGTTCTGGTCGCCGAGCGGGGAAGCCTGTCGGCGGCGGCCCGCCGCCTGGGCGTGTCGCCCTCGGCCGTCAGCAAGATCATGTCGCGCCTGGAAGCGCGCCTGGGAGTGCAGCTGCTCCAGCGTAGTACCCGGCGGCTGCAACTGACGGCCGAGGGCGCCCAGTTCTATGAGCGCGGCAAGCGGGTGCTGGCCGATCTCGACGAGGTGGAGCTGGCCGTGGCGGGGCAGGGTGAACCGCGCGGCAGGGTACGCATCAGCGCCAGCAGCTCGACCGGCCAGAAGCTGCTGGTGCCGCTGGTCTGCCGGCTGCTGGAGCGGCACCCCGGACTTAGCCTGGACCTGTACTTCACCGATTATGTCGTGGACCTGGTCGAGGCAGGCGTGGACATCGCCATCCGCTGGGGGCGCCTCCCGTCCTCGGACGTGGTCGCGCGGCTCCTGGGCCGCACGGGCCAGGTCATCGTCGGCAGCCCGGCCTACCTCGCCGCCCGAGGCGTGCCGCGGCACCCGGACGAATTGGCCGCCCATGTGCGTCTGGGCTGGAACTACCCCCGAGAAGTGCCCGACTGGCCGTTCGAGGTCGACGGGCGGCGCGTGCACGTCGACATCGGCCAGGTCATCCGCCTCAACGATGGGGAGGTCATGCGCAAGCTCGCCTTGCAGGGGGCGGGCCTGGCGCGTCTGTCGGTCTATCATGCGTGGGAGGATCTGCGGGCCGGAAACCTGGTTCCAGTGCTTGAACCCTACAATACCGGCGAACTCGAACCCATCCACGCGGTCTATCTCGGCCGGCCCGACCGGCTGCCGCCCCGCACCCGAGCGGTGCTTGATTTCCTGCAGGCCGAAGTGGACCTGCGCTATGCCGAGCGGCCGCCGGTGTTGGTCCCGCGCACATAAACGCTTGCTAAACGCAAGGTTGCCGGGTATGATGGCTGGCTTACCTGTGGTTTTTGCCAGAAGCCTGCCTTGCTGCCCCTGTTGTTGCGCGGTGCGGCGGGTTCGAAAGTGAAGCTCAGGGGTGAGCCGTGTATGCCGCGTCCTGCGGTATGCGCTTCAGAATTTCAACCCAGGGTGGGCAAGCAATTGTCCGCCTGACGGGACCAAAACTGATCGGAAGGCCTGGTGCGCCGCGCTAGGTGTTTCGGGTTAAGTTGGAACAGGGTAAACCATGATTCAAATGCAGACCACGTTGGACGTGGCCGACAACACCGGTGCGCGCTCGGTTATGTGCATCAAGGTGCTCGGCGGCTCCAAGCGCCGCTATGCCGGCATCGGCGACGTCATCAAGGTGAGCGTCAAGGATGCGGCCCCGCGCGGCCGCGTAAAGAAGGGCGAAATCTACAACGCCGTGGTGGTTCGTACCGCCAAGGGCGTCCGTCGCAAGGACGGTTCGCTGATCCGTTTCGGTGGCAATGCCGCCGTGTTGCTCAACGCCAAGCTCGAGCCCATCGGCACTCGTATCTTCGGACCCGTTACGCGCGAACTGCGTACCGAGCGTTTCATGAAGATCGTGTCGCTGGCGCCGGAAGTGCTGTAAAGGGGCCGCGATGAACAAGATCCGTAAAGGCGACGAAGTCATCGTCCTGACCGGCAAGGACAAGTCCAAGCGCGGCGTCGTGCTGAGCGTCCTGGCCGACCATGTCGTGGTCGAGGGCGTCAACGTCGTCAAGAAGAGCGTGAAGCCGAATCCGATGGCCAACCAGCCCGGCGGCATCATCGACAAGACCATGCCCATCCACGTTTCCAACGTGGCGATTTTCAACCCCGCCACCGGCAAGGCCGATCGCGTGGGTGTCAAGAAAGTCGACGGCAAGAACGTTCGCGTATTTCGTTCCAATGGCGAAGCCATTGCGACGAAAGCGTAAGCGGGAGCAAACAACATGGCCCGTCTGCAAGACTACTACCGCGAGAAGGTCGTCCCCGACCTGATCAAGCAATTCTCGTACAAGAGCGTGATGGAAGTGCCTCGCATCACCAAGATCACCCTGAACATGGGTGTCTCGGAAGCGGTGGCCGACAAGAAAGTCATTGAGCATGCCACTGGCGACCTGACCAAGATCGCCGGCCAGAAGGCTGTCGTGACCAAGTCGCGCAAGGCTATCGCCGGCTTCAAGATCCGCGAGAATTATCCCATCGGCTGCATGGTGACCCTGCGTGGCGCCCGCATGTACGAATTCCTCGATCGCCTGATCAGCGTCGCGCTGCCGCGCGTGCGCGATTTCCGTGGTATCTCCGGCCGTGCGTTCGACGGTCGCGGTAACTACAACGTCGGTGTGAAAGAACAGATCATCTTTCCCGAAATCGAATACGACAAGATCGACACGCTTCGTGGGCTGAACATCAGCATCACGACCACGGCCAAGACCGATGACGAAGCCAAGGCGCTGCTGTCGGCCTTCCGCTTCCCGTTCCGTAATTAAGGGGTGAAATAGTGGCTAAGCTTTCACTCATCAATCGCGACCTCAAGCGTGCCAAGTTGGCGGCCAAGTATGCCGCCAAGCGTGCCGCGCTTCAGGCTATCGTCGACGATGCGTCCAAGTCGGACGAAGAACGTTACCAGGCTCGCCTGAAGATTCAGCAACTGCCCCGTAACGCAAACCCCACTCGCCAGCGCAACCGCTGCGCGGTGACCGGTCGCCCCCGTGGCGTGTTTCGCAAGTTCGGTCTTGCCCGTAACAAGCTGCGCGAGATGGCTATGCGCGGCGAGATCCCGGGCATGACCAAGGCCAGCTGGTAGGAGAGTCATTCATGAGCATGAGCGATCCGATCGCCGATATGCTGACGCGCATCCGCAATGCGCAGCGCGTAGATAAGGCGTCCGTCTCCATGCCCTCCTCCAAGCTGAAGGTGGCCATTGCCGCCGTGCTGAAGGACGAGGGCTACATCGAGGGCTTCGAAGTCAAGCCCAACAATGGGAAGCCGGAACTCGAAATTTCCCTGAAGTACTATGCCGGTCGTCCGGTCATCGAGCGCATCGAGCGCGTCTCGAAGCCCGGCCTGCGTATCTACAAGGGACGTCATTCCATTCCCCAGGTCATGAACGGCCTGGGCGTGACCATCGTGTCCACCTCCCGTGGTGTGATGACCGATCGCAAGGCACGCGCCACCGGCGTGGGCGGCGAGGTCCTCTGCTACGTGGCGTAAGGAGTCGACATGTCGCGTATAGCAAAATATCCCGTCGAGCTGCCCAAGGGTGTCGAAGCCACCATCGCGGCCGACCAGATCACCGTCAAGGGCCCGCTGGGCACGCTGGCGCAGCCGCTCAATGGCACCGTCACGATCCAGCAGGATGCCGGCAAGCTGACTTTCGCCGCTGCCAACGACAGCCGCGAAGCCAAGGCCATGTCCGGCACCATGCGTGCCCTGGTCAACAACATGGTGACCGGCGTCAGCAAGGGTTTCGAGCGCAAGCTGACCCTGGTGGGCGTGGGCTACCGTGCCCAGGCCCAAGGTGATTCCGTCAAGCTGCAGCTCGGTTTCTCGCACGACATCGTGCACAAGATGCCTGCCGGCGTGAAGGTTGAGTGCCCCTCGCAGACGGAAGTCGTGATCAAGGGCTCCAACAAGCAACAGGTTGGTCAGGTGGCTGCCGAGATCCGCGCCTATCGCTCCCCCGAACCCTACAAGGGCAAGGGCGTGCGCTATGCGGATGAGCGCGTGGTCATCAAAGAGACCAAGAAGAAATAAGGCGGGCAAGGACGAATCATGGACAAGAAGCAAGCTCGTTTGCGTCGTGCGGTACCTACCCGCCGAAAGATCGCCGAGTTGCGCGTGCATCGCCTGTCGGTGTTCCGCTCCAACCTGCACATCTACGCAAACATCATTTCGCCGGAAGGCGATAAGGTGCTGGTCAGCGCCTCGACCGTCGAACCCGAAGTCCGCCAGCAGTTGGCGGGTGCGTCGGGCAAGGGCGGTAACGTGGCCGCAGCGACCCTGGTGGGCAAGCGCGTGGCCGAGAAGGCCAAGGCCGCCGGTATCGAAACGGTTGCGTTCGATCGCAGCGGTTTCCGTTACCACGGCCGCGTCAAGGCCCTGGCTGATGCCGCGCGTGAAGCCGGCCTGAAGTTTTAAGCGAGGATTACATGGCCAAGATGCAAGGCAAGAATGCGGCGGCTGAGGAACGCGACGACGGTCTTCGCGAGAAGATGATTGCCGTCAACCGCGTCACGAAAGTCGTGAAGGGCGGTCGTATCCTCGGTTTCGCGGCACTGACCGTGGTCGGCGATGGCGATGGCCGCGTCGGCATGGGCAAGGGCAAGGCCCGGGAAGTCCCGGTAGCCGTCCAGAAAGCTATGGAAGAGGCTCGCCGCAAGATGATCAAGGTGCCGCTCAAGAACGGTACCCTGTATCACAACGTGGTCGGCAAGCACGGCGCTTCCACCGTTCTGATCTCCCCGGCCGTCGAAGGTACGGGCGTGATCGCGGGCGGTCCGATGCGCGCGATCTTCGACGTGCTCGGCGTTCGCAACGTGGTGGCCAAGAGCCTCGGCTCGACCAACCCGTACAACCTCGTGCGAGCGACGCTCAACGGCCTGCGCGCAAGCTCGACTCCGTCCGAAGTTGCCGCCAAGCGCGGCAAGACGGTCGAAGAGATCCTGGGGTAAGCCATGACTAAGAAGAACGTCAAAGTGACGCTCGTGCGTTCCCCTATCGGAACGCCTGAATCGCATCGCGCCACGGTGCGCGGTCTGGGTCTGCGCCGCCTGAACAGCTCGCGCGTCCTGGTCGATACGCCGGAAGTGCGCGGGATGATCCGCAAGGTGTCCTACCTGATCACCGTGTCGGAAGCCTGAGAGGTCTAGCATGCAACTCAATACGCTCAAGCCGGCTGCCGGCAGCAAGCACGCCAAGCGTCGGGTCGGCCGTGGTATCGGCTCGGGCCTCGGCAAGACGGGCGGACGCGGTCACAAGGGCCAGAAGTCCCGTTCGGGCGGCTTCCACAAGGTCGGTTTCGAAGGCGGCCAGATGCCGCTGCAACGTCGCCTGCCCAAGCGTGGTTTCACCTCGCTCGGCCAGCACCTGTACGCGCAAGTCCGCCTGTCCGAACTGCAAGCCCTGCCGGTCGAGGAAATCGACGTCCAGGCGCTCAAGCAGGCCGGTGTGGTCGGCCAGCAGGTCCGTTACGTCAAGGTCATCAAGACTGGCGAGATCACCCGCAAGGTGGTGCTCAAGGGCATGACGGCCACGGCAGGCGCCAAGGCGGCCATCGAAGCCGCCGGCGGTTCCCTGGTCGGATAACCGAGGACTAAGCTTTGGCTAATGCGAACGCACTGGGCAAGACCGGCAAGTATGGCGACCTGAAGCGCCGGCTGGTCTTCCTGTTGCTCGCCCTGGTGGTGTACCGGATCGGTACGCACATCCCTGTCCCCGGGATCGACCCGGTCCAGCTCACCTCCCTGTTCCACCAGAACCAGGGCGGGATACTGGGCCTGTTCAACATGTTCTCGGGCGGTGCGCTTTCGCGTTTCTCGATCCTTGCATTGGGGATCATGCCGTACATCTCGGCATCGATCATCATGCAGCTGATGACGGTCATCGTGCCGTCGCTGGAAGCGATCAAGAAGGAAGGCGAGGCCGGGCGGCGCAAGATTACGCAGTACACGCGCTACGGCACGCTCGCGCTGGCGCTCGTGCAGTCGGTCGGCATTTCGGTCGCACTGGAATCGCAGCCTGGGCTGGTCATCGATCCGGGTCTGATGTTCCGGGTCACCACGATGATCTCGCTGGTCACGGGCACGATGTTCCTGATGTGGCTGGGCGAGCAGATCACCGAGCGGGGCCTGGGCAACGGCATCTCGATCCTGATCTTCTCGGGTATTGCTGCCGGTTTGCCGGCGGCGCTGGCCGGGCTGTTCGAGCTGGTCAACACCGGTGCGATGGCTGTGCTGACGGCGCTGTTCATCGTGGTGCTGGTGGTGCTGGTGACGGCCTTCGTGGTGTTCGTGGAACGCGGGCAGCGCAAGATCGTGGTCAACTACGCCAAGCGCCAGGTGGGTAACCGGGTGTATGGCGGGCAGAGTTCGCATCTGCCGCTGAAGCTGAACATGGCCGGGGTGATTCCGCCGATCTTCGCGTCGTCGATCATCCTGTTCCCGGCGACGGTGGTCAGCTGGTTTTCGAGCGGCGATGGCCTGCGTTGGCTGAAGGACCTGGCCGCCGCGCTGTCGCCCGGACAACCGCTCTACATCACGCTGTATGCCATTGCGATCGTGTTCTTCTGCTTCTTCTACACGGCGCTCGTGTTCAACAGCCGCGAGACCGCCGACAACCTGAAGAAGAGCGGGGCGTTCGTACCGGGTATCCGTCCGGGCGAGCAAACCGCGCGGTATATCGACAAGATCCTGATGCGCCTGACCTTTACCGGCGCCATCTACATCACGTTGGTGTGCCTGCTGCCGGAGTTCCTGGTCTTGCGTTGGAATGTGCCGTTCTACTTCGGCGGTACGTCTCTGCTGATTATCGTTGTGGTCACCATGGATTTCATGGCCCAGGTGCAGGCTTACGTGATGTCGCACCAATACGATTCCCTGCTCAAGAAGGCGAACTTCAAGGGCGGAAATCTACCGGTGCGGTAACGAGAAAGTATGTCCAAAGACGACGTTATCCAGATGCAGGGGGAGGTCCTGGAAAACCTGCCCAACGCAACGTTTCGTGTAAAGCTCGAGAATGGCCATGTCGTGCTGGGACATATCTCGGGAAAAATGCGGATGAACTACATCCGCATCCTGCCGGGAGATCGTGTGACCGTCGAACTGACGCCATACGATCTTTCACGAGCAAGAATCGTGTTCCGCTCGAAGTAAGCGTCAGGCTTGCCGGGTAAGAATTAGGAGTCAATCATGAAAGTAATGGCATCGGTCAAAGCAATTTGCCGTAACTGCAAGGTCATCAGGCGCAAAGGTGTCGTGCGCATCATCTGCACCGACCCGCGCCACAAGCAACGTCAGGGCTGAGCTAGGCTCGGCACTGCGCTCAAGGTATTCAAGGAAACGTTATGGCCCGTATCGCTGGCATCAACATTCCGCCGCATCAGCACACCGAAATCGGTCTGACGGCTATCTTCGGCATTGGCCGCTCGCGCGCTCGCAAGATCTGCGAAGTCGCCGGCGTACCGACCGACAAGAAGGTCAAGGATCTGAACGACGCCGAGCTGGAGCGTATCCGCGAACAGGTGAATGCGTTCACCGTCGAGGGCGATCTGCGTCGTGAAATCCAATTGTCGATCAAGCGCTTGATCGACCTCGGTTCGTATCGTGGTTTCCGCCACAAGCGCGGCTTGCCCGTGCGTGGTCAGCGCACCCGCACGAACGCTCGTACCCGCAAGGGTCCGCGTCGCGCCGCGGCCGCGCTCAAAAAGTAAACGGCTGATACCCAGTCAAGGATTTAGAAATGGCGAAATCCCCCTCCAGCGGCGCTCAGCGCGTTCGCAAGAAAGTCAAGAAGAACGTCTCGGACGGCATCGCGCACGTCCACGCGTCCTTCAACAACACGATCATCACGATCACCGACCGTCAGGGCAACGCGTTGTCGTGGGCGACTTCGGGTGGCGCTGGCTTCAAGGGCTCGCGCAAATCCACGCCCTTTGCCGCGCAGGTGGCCGCCGAGTCTGCCGGCCGCGTGGCGATGGAATATGGCATCAAGACGCTGGAAGTCCGTATCAAGGGCCCCGGCCCCGGCCGCGAGTCGTCGGTCCGCGCGCTGAACGCGCTCGGCATCAAGATCTCGAGCATTGCGGACATCACGCCGGTGCCGCATAACGGCTGCCGTCCGCCGAAGCGCAGAAGGATCTAGGCCCACCCCCTACGCGCTGCGCGCGCCCCCTCAAGGGGGCGGCACTGGTGGACCGGCGGAGCCGGATCCACTGTGCCCTGGATCTGTTGGCTCGTTGCCCGTTGGGCAACATTGCCGGGGCTGCGGGAGTTGGGTTGTGGGCCTGGCTTTCCGGAAAGGGTGCGAAGCGCGGTAGAATGGGGGGCTTTGCTGTTGGCTGTACGAAGTTTTTAGTTTTTGTTGTGATGGGGGCGCAGCCGGCATGGGTCGGGTGCGCCGAGTAAGACCACCGTTTGCCGCGTTCTGGTTCATCGAACGTAAACGACCAAGGCAAACTCCTCGCCATGCCTGGTGCATGGCCTGACAGAGAAAAGGATACATCGTGGCACGTTATATTGGCCCCAAATGTAAGCTTTCCCGCCGCGAAGGCACGGACCTCTTCCTCAAGAGCGCCCGCCGTTCGCTGGATTCCAAGTGCAAGCTCGAGAGCAAGCCCGGCCAGCATGGCCGCACCTCGGGTTCCCGTACCTCCGACTACGGTCTGCAGCTGCGCGAGAAGCAAAAGCTCAAGCGCATGTACGGCATTCTGGAGAAGCAGTTCCGCAAGTACTTCGAAGAAGCCGAGCGCCGCAAGGGCAACACCGGCGAAAACCTGATCCAGTTGCTGGAATCGCGCCTGGACAACGTCGTCTATCGCATGGGCTTCGGCTCGACCCGCGCCGAAGCGCGCCAGCTGGTCAGCCACAAGGCCCTGATGCTGAACGGCCATACCGCCAATGTGCCGTCCATCATCGTCAAGCCGGGCGACGTGATCGCCGTCCGCGAAAAGGCGAAGAAGCAGGCCCGTATCCAGGAAGCGCTGCAACTGGCCTCCAGCCAGGGCATCCCCCAGTGGGTCAGCGTCGACGCCACCAAGCTGGAAGGCGTGTTCAAGCAGGCTCCGGATCGTGCCGATGTCGCCCGCGACGTCAACGAATCCATGGTCGTGGAATTGTATTCTCGCTAAGCCTTTTCCAGGCTTTGCAGGGCCGCGCTGGTTCAGCGCGGCTTTTGGCTTTAAGGAAGGCCCGCGGCATGGATGCCGCAGGCCTGGGCAATATCCGCAGCAATGCGTTTTTCCACCAGCCTTATCGGTGTAACGAGCCGAGGGTATTGATAAGGAAGATTCATGGCGAATGCCGCATTTCTGAAACCGCGCAACATCGATGTGGAAACCATCGGGCCCAATCACGCCAAGGTGATCATGGAGCCGTTCGAGCGCGGCTATGGTCATACGCTGGGCAATGCGCTGCGCCGCATCCTGCTGTCCTCGATGGCAGGCTACGCTCCCACCGAAGTGCAGATCACCGGTGTGGTGCACGAATATTCCGCGATCGACGGTGTCCGTGAAGACGTGGTCGACATCCTGTTGAACCTGAAGGGCGTCGTGTTCAAGCTGCACAATCGCGACGAGGTCGTGCTGACGCTGCGCAAGCAAGGTCCGGGCGTCGTCACCGCCGCCGACATCGAGGTCTCGCACGACGTCGAGATCATCAACCCCAACCACGTCATTGCCAACCTGACGGACAACGGCCGTCTGGAAATGCAACTGAAGGTGGAGAAGGGCCGCGGCTACGTCCCGGGCAACCTGCGCAGCTTCGCCGACGATCACTCCCGCACCGTGGGCCGTATCGTGCTGGATGCGTCGTACAGCCCGATCCGCCGGGTCAGCTACACGGTCGAAAGCGCGCGCGTGGAGCAGCGTACCGACCTCGACAAGCTGGTGCTCGACATCGAGACCAACGGCGTGATCTCGCCGGAAGAGGCCGTGCGCCAGTCGGCTCGCATCCTGATGGATCAGCTGTCGGTGTTCGCCGCGCTGGAAGGCTCGACCGAGACCATCGAGGCGCCTGCTCGCGGTACGCCGCAGATCGACCCTATCCTGCTGCGCCCCGTCGACGACCTCGAACTTACCGTGCGTTCGGCCAACTGCCTGAAGGCCGAAAACATCTACTACATCGGCGACCTGATCCAGCGTACCGAGAACGAACTGCTCAAGACCCCGAACCTGGGCCGCAAGTCGCTCAACGAGATCAAGGAAGTCCTGGCTGCGCGTGGCCTCACGCTCGGCATGAAGCTCGAGAACTGGCCGCCCCTGGGTCTGGAACGGCCGTAGAGATCCGCCCTGCGCGCTTGGCGCGCACCCCCTCAGGGGACGGCACTGGCGGACCGGTAAGCCGGATCCGCTATGTCCCGGGGGTAGCGGAGTTTCTTTTGTTTCAGTAGCAGCAGTACCGAAAAATTTTTCCACCGGCCCGCGGCATATTGCCGATAGAAGAGCTGGAAACCCGCGGCACCGCCGCTTTTAGATTCATAAAGGAAGTCATCATGCGTCACCGTCACGGTCTTCGTAAACTGAACCGCACCAGCAGCCATCGCCTGGCCATGTTCCGCAACATGGCGGTCTCGCTGCTCACCCACGAAGCCATCAAGACCACCCTGCCCAAGGCCAAGGAACTGCGCCGCATCGTCGAGCCGCTGATCACCCTCGGGAAGGAACCCACGCTGGCCAACAAGCGCCTGGCCTTTGCCCGCCTGCGCGACCGCGACGTGGTGGTCAAGCTGTTTGCCGACATCGGACCTCGCTTCAAGGAACGCAACGGTGGCTACACCCGCATCCTGAAAATGGGTTTCCGCCAAGGCGACAATGCGCCGATGGCCTACATGGAGTTGGTCGACCGGGCGCCGGAAGCGGAAGCTGCCGACGCCGAGTAAAGACAGGAGGGCCGGTCAGCCGGCCTTACCCGGTCAAAGAGGAACTGCGAGCTCGTCTCGCAGTTTTTTTTCGTCCGGCGTCGCCTGTAGGATCCAGGGCGCCGCGGCGTGCATGCTGCCTAGGGAACCCGGCCGCCGCACCTCCTCGGCTGCGCCCCGATGGCAGACCGCATGAGGATGTGGTTGAATCCAATTCCGGACCACATGCACAGAAGGGGGCGCCATGGCTCGTCTTACTGCGAAAGACTTCCACCCTGAGCTGCTTGAGCTCTATGACTACTATGTCCACGGCAAGATCTCCCGGCGCGACTTTCTTGACCGGGCCGGCAAGTTCGCCGTGGGAGGCCTGACGGCCGGCGGCATCCTGGGCTTGCTCAGTCCCGACTACGCCATGGCCCAGCAGGTGTCTTTCACCGATCCGGACATCGTCGCCGAGTACATCACCTATCCGTCGCCCAAAGGGCATGGGACGGTACGAGGCTACCTGGTGCGGCCGGCTAAGGCTGCGGGCAAGGTGGCCGGTGTGGTCGTCGTGCACGAAAACCGGGGCCTGAATCCGTACATCGAAGACGTGGCGCGTCGTGTGGCCAAGGCTGGTTTCCTCGCCCTGGCGCCCGACGGGCTGAGCTCCGTCGGCGGCTATCCGGGCAATGACGACAAGGGCCGGGAGCTTCAGCAACAGGTCGATCCCACCAAGCTCATGAACGATTTCTTTGCCGCCATCGAGTTTCTGATGCAGGGCGACCTGACGACCGGCAAGGTCGGGATTACAGGGTTCTGCTATGGCGGTGGCGTGGCGAATGCCGCCGCCGTCGCCTATCCGGAGCTTGCGGCTGCCGTGCCGTTCTATGGACGCCAGGCCAGCGCCGAGGACGTGCCCCGCATCAAGGCGCCGCTGCTGCTGCACTACGCCGAACTGGACAAGGGCATCAACCAGGGCTGGCCAGCCTATGAAGCGGCGCTCAAGGCCGCCGGCAAAACGTACGAGGCGCACATCTACCCCGGTACGAACCACGGCTTCCACAACGATTCGACCCCGCGCTACGACGAGGCCGCCGCCAAGCTGGCTTGGGAGCGGACCATTGCCTGGTTCAGGCGGTATCTGGGATAGCCAGGGCAGCGAGGTCGATCTAGCGTCCGGTCTCGACCGCGTGGGCGATGCCGGCCGCGGCGGTCCGGATCGCGGCATCGTCGATGTGCCGATGCGTCACGATCCGCAAGGTATCGGCATCGCGCGGCCTCACGAGTATCCCGCGGGAGGCCAGCCGTGCGGCGCAAGCCACCGCATCGCTGGGCGCCCGGACCATCACGATGTTCGTGTCAGGCGCGTCTCCGACCAGCGCCGGTGCCTGGCCCCGG
This sequence comes from Pigmentiphaga sp., assembly GCF_033795525.1. Lineage (GTDB taxonomy): Bacteria > Pseudomonadota > Gammaproteobacteria > Burkholderiales > Burkholderiaceae_B > Pigmentiphaga. The sequence goes on along the minus strand of NZ_JARYGM010000005.1, from coordinate 122,782 downwards.
AGGCTAGCCCACAAGGCGTGGGCCCGGCGGTGATCCTCGGCCAGCCTGTCGACCATGTCACGCAGGGCAACCACGCCCGCGGCGGCCACGCAACCCGCCTGGCGCAGGCCGCCGCCTACCATGCGGCGATAGCTTCGAGCCCGGACGACGAAGTCGCGGGAGCCCGCCAGTATCGACCCCATGGGTGCGCTCAGCCCCTTTGACAAGCAGAACGTTACCGTGTCGCTAAACGCCGCGAGGGCGGCGGGCGGAACGCCCTGCGCAACCGCAGCGTTGAAGATGCGCGCACCGTCCAGGTGTACGGCCGCGCCGGCCGCCCGCGCGCATTGGCCCACCGCTTCGAGGTAGGATAGCGGCAGCGCGCGGCCGCCCGCGTGGTTGTGGCTGGTCTCGACCACTACCATTGCCGTTGGCGCGCCGTGGCGGGAGTATCCGTCTCGCATCGATGCCGCCAGCGCGTCCAGGTCCATCATGCCGTCGCACGACCGGACCGGCGTGCACATCAGGCCGGCCAGCCGCGAAATGCCGCCCCCTTCGGAACGGGCCACATGCGCGTGCTCGTCGACCAGCGCCTCGCCTCCTCTGCTCGCATGCACCAACGCCGCAATCAGGTTGCCCATGGTGCCGCTGGCCACAAACAGGGCGTCTTCCTTGCCCATGGCTTTGGCGCCCATTATTTCGAGCTCGCGTACGGTCGGGTCACCGTCCAACCCGTCGTCGCCGACCAGAGCTGTCCGCATCGCCTCGCGCATCGCTTCTGTGGGTTGGGTGACGGTATCGCTACGCAGGTCGATGCGACGGCCGGCGCCGGCGGCGGACGCACGGTCAGGCGCTGCGGTGGCGTTCATGCCATTGCGCGGTCACCGCCACGGCGCGGTCGATGTCCGAACGATCGTTGTAGGCGTGAATGGAAAACCGCAGCAGGTCACGCCGGACCGCGGCCTGCACCCGGTTCTCTTGGAGATAGCGCTGCAACTCGGCCGGGGCGGTATTTCCGCCGGGGATGCGAAGGCAGACGATATTGGCCATGATGGCGCCCTCGGGCCGGATCACGCCGCAGCCGCGTTCCGTCAGGCCATCGGCGAGCGAGGTGGCGAGATCCGTGACGTGCTGGTCGATCGCCTGCGTGCCGCACGCCAGCAGCATGGACAGAGTATCCGCCACCAGTGCCGACGCCAAAAAGTTGTAGTTGCCCACGTCGAAGCGCTGCGCCCCCGGCTTGTAGTGGATCGGGCCCTTGTCGTAGTCCGCCTCGTGGGTCGCGCCGATGGTGACACCGAATCGGGCGAGGTAGCGCGGCGTCATCGATTCGGCAAAGGAACGGCGGACATACAGCAACCCCATGCCGTACAGCGAGCACAGTCCTTTCTGCGTGCTGGCCGCCAGCGCATCGATGCCCATGGCCTCGACGTCCAGGTGCGTGATCCCGGCCGCCTGAGCGGCGTCCACCACCAGGTGCACTCCGGCGGCACGGCAGGCTCGGCCAAGCGTATGCAGGTCGGTCCGCAGGCCAGGCTTGAACGACGTAGCGGACACTGTTACCAAGCGCACACGCGAGCCGTCGCCCAGTCGCTCGAGCACGGCTTGCAGCGGGAACAATCCGTCGGGCGAGGGCAGGTCGTGCACCACTACGCCTAAGCGCTCCTGGTTGCGCCAGGTATAGAGATTGTTCGGGTGCTCGATGTCGGAGCACAGGATGACTTCGTCGCCCTTCCGCCAATCTATGGACGCTGCCACGATGTTCAGGCCTTCAGATACGTTTTTGGTCATGGCGATCTCGACTGGATCGGCGTTGACCAGGCGCGCGAAGGATTGGCGTACCGTTTCGACCAGGCTGAAGTACCGGTCCTTGTCGATAACGCCGTTCACGCGCTCCAGCAGATGGGCCTGCGCGATCTCCAGGCTGCTTGCAGGAATGAGGCTGCGGCTGGCCACGTCCAGGTGGGCACGTTGGGCCGTGCCGGGAAAGCGGGTGCGCAAGGCGGCGAAGGTGGATGGATCGATATCGGGCGTCATGGCTGACTCGGGCGGATGCGGAGAATGCCTGGCAGCATAGTCGGCAGCGCCATGGACGCCTATCGATTTTTCGGGGCGCGAGCTATGACCTCAGGACATACCGCGTCGGGTATGCGCCGTTGCGTGGGAGATCTGGCCGGCCTGCCCGTGCAGGAAGCCGATCAGTGTTTCGGCGGCCGCCGACAGGGGCCGGTCCACCCGGCGCAGAATGCCCATCTGCCGCTGGGGCCGCGGCGGCCCTATGCGGCGATGCACCAGTCCAGTCAGGTTCATTGCCTCCAGGCCGACGCGCGGCAAGACCGTTACGCCCAGGCCTTCACGCACCATGCTTAGGGCCGTGACCATATTGACGACTTCGAAGGCGGGAGCGCGATGGCTGCCGGCCTGCGCCAGTCCTGCATCGACCAGCCGCCGGACACTGGACGGGGCGGGCAACAGCACCAGCGACAACGCGGCGAGTTCCGACCATCTGATCTGGCGGGCCCGAGCCCGGGCATGGCCGGCGGGCAGGATGGCGACCAATTCGTCCGTGAACATGAAGTCGAACCGCAACGCCGGAATCTCGTGCGAGTACATGCCAAGACCGAACTCCACTTCGCGCTGAAGCACTTTGTCGATGAGGAGGTCGTTCTGGTCTTCGATCTGGCGTACCTGGACTTTCGGAAAGCGCTCACGCAACTGCGCGATCGCGCGGGTCCCCAGGCCGAACGCCGACGAGGGCAGGACGGCGAAGGTCACGGTGCCGCTTTCCCCACCGGCCAGTTCCCGCAGGTTGGCGTAGGCGTGATGGAGGTCGTCCAGCGGTCGTTTGACCTGCGCCAACAGCAGGCGTCCGCCTTCAGTCAGCTCCATGCGGCGGGTGGTGCGCTCGAACAGGCGCACGCCCACCATGGCTTCGAGTTCGCGTATGAGTTGCGAGAACGCGGGCTGGGTCATGGCCAAGCGGTCTGCGGCCTTGCTGAACGCGCCGGTTTCCGCGGCGGCCACGAAACCCTCCAATTGCCGCAGCTTGAAATTCATACGTAATACCTATGAATAGTAAATAAATATCCAATTGTCGTAACAGTCTACCAAGCTCATAGTCCAGCCGTCAGGACCGATCCGCGGTCCTTGCCGAGGAAGGAATGAGCGAATACTGGATAGGCATAGACACCGGCGGCACATTCACCGACCTGGTCTTGGGCGATACGCGCGGCGGCCTCTGGCACTACCACAAGGTGCCCACGCTGACGGCCGATCCCGCGCAAGGGATACTGAACGGCATCGCCGAGATCATGAGCCTGGCGGCGGTCGATCCGGCGCAGGTCGGATTCCTGGTGCTGGGCACGACGCTGGCGACCAATGCCGTGCTGGAAGGGCAGTGGGCGCCGACCGGCCTGATCACTACGCAGGGGTTCGGCGACGTGTTGAACCTCGCGCGGCAGCGCCGTCCGCACTATTTCAATCTGGACGTTCCCAAGCCTACGCCGCCAGTGCCGGACGATTGCCGCGCCGAAGTGGCGGAGCGCATCGCCGCTGGTGGAGAGGTCGTCACGCCGCTGCAAGACGAGGACGTCGTGCGCGCGATCGATGCGTTGCGCAGTCGAGGCGTGCAGACGGTCGCCATCTGCTTCCTGCATGCCTATCAGAACCCGGCGCACGAGGAACGCGCGCGTCGCTTGGTCGCCCAGCACTGGCCCGAGGCCTATGTCAGCGTTTCCTCGGAAGTGCTGCCCGAGTTTCGCGAGTACGAGCGCTTCATCACCACCGTCGTCAACGCGAGCCTGATGCCGGTGATGGACGATTACCTGCAGCGCTTCGAGATGGGCGTCCGCGATCTTGGCGTGCGCTCGAGTCCCCACGTCATGCAATCCAACGGTGGCGCGGTCACCACCCAGACTGTGCGGCAGCGCCCTATCAACACCTTTTTCTCGGGCCCGGCGGGCGGTGTCGTCAGTACTGCAGCGCTCGGTGAGGCCTGCGGCGTGCGCAACCTGATCACCTTCGACATGGGCGGCACGAGCACCGACGTTTGCCTGATTCGCGACGGGCGGCCCGCCATGAAGAGCGAACGCGATATGGGCGGCTTTCCCGTGCGCACCCGCACCCTGGACATCCACACCATTGGGGCGGGCGGCGGAAGCCTGGCATGGTTGGATGCGGGCGGGCTGCTCAAGGTCGGTCCCAAGAGCGCCAGCGCCTATCCGGGGCCGGCTTCGTACGGGCGCGGCGGCACCAAGCCCACGGTTACCGATGCCAACGTGCTGTTGGGCCGGCTGAGTCCGGTTGCGCTGCTCGGGGGCCGCATGTCCATGCATCCGGAACTTGCGGCGCAGGCGATCCGCGACGAGATCGCCACCACCATGGGCCGCAGTGCCGAAGAAGTCGCAATCGGCATACTGGAGATAGCCAACGCCAACATGACGGGTGCGGTGCGCGTGATTTCCGTCGAGCAGGGCGAGGATCCACGCGACTATGCCCTGGTGGCCTTTGGCGGCGCCGGGCCATTGCATGCGGCCGATGTCGCCGCGATGGCGGGCATGCGCCACGTCATTGTCCCGCCCCGCCCCGGGCTCATGTCGGCGCAGGGCCTGCTCCAGTCGGACCGGCAGGGCGATTTTTCCCTGACCCGCCTGGTGCCCGCCACGCCCGACAGGCTGCCATCCCTGAACGCAGGGCTGGGCGAACTGGCACGCAGAGCGGGCGAGTGGCTCGCTTCAGAAGGCGCCAGCCACGATACACCCGGCGTGTCGTGGCATTGGCAGCTCGATCTCCGTTACCTGGGCCAGAACGCCGAGTTGATCCTCGACATCGCCGCCGGCGAACTCGATGCGGCCGCGCTGGCCCGCGCCGTCGACGCCTATCATGCCCGGCATGCCGATCTCTACGGCTATGACATGCGCACCCACGGCGTCGAGGTCGTAAACCTGCGCGTGTCGATCGTCATTGCCCGCGAGCGTCTCCAGGCCGCGGCTATCGCCCCCCAGGGTGTCCAGGCCGATGCGGCCGCCGGCGCGCCCACACGCCGCGTGTGGTTCCCCGCGACCGGCTTCGTCGATACGCCCGTGCTGCAGCGGGACGACCTGCTGGCAGGTGCCTGCCTCGCCGGCCCCGCCATTCTCGAGCAGATGGATACCACCACGGTTATTCCGCCCGGCTCGTCGACCCGTGTCGGTGTGGACGGCAGCCTGCACATCGATCTCACGCCCGGCGCGCCGGGCAAGGAAACCCATTGATGACGCTCGTAGATCCCATTCGTGCCGAGGTCGTCGCCCGCTACCTGCTGGGCGTGACCGAGGAAATGAGCGCTGCGCTGATGCGTACTGCGTTCTCTCCCAATATCAAGGAACGCGGCGATTGCTCGACCGCGGTGTTCGACCACCTTGGCAACGTCGTGGCCCTGCCTCAGCGTGTACCCATCCACCTGGGCTCGATGGTGGGCGTGGTTCAGGCTGTGCTCGAACGGTTCCCCCGCGAGGAAATCCGGCCGGGCGACATGTTCCTGGCCAATGATCCCTATAACGGCGGCGGCTCGCATCTGCCCGACATCAACGTCATTGCACCGGTCTTCATTGGTGGGCAGATCGTCGCGTATGTGGCCTGTATCGCTCATCACGCGGACGTGGGCGGTATGGTGCCGGGCTCCGAGGCTGCGGTCTGCCAGTCTATCTTCCAGGAAGGCCTGCGTATTCCTCCGGTTCGCATCGTCAGCGCGGGCCAGATCAACCGGGACGTATTCGACATTCTGATGTTGAACTCGCGCACCCCCGACGAGCGGGCGGGCGACCTGCGTGCCCAGATCGCCGCCAACACGGTAGGCCAGCGCAGCGTGCAGGCGCTGTTCGAGCGCTACGGCGTGGCGGAGACCCACGCCATCATGACTGCGTACCTGGATTTCACCGAGCGCCGCTTTGCCGCCGCCATCGACAAGGTCCCGCCTGGCCGCTACGAAGCCTGCGACTACCTGGACGGCGTCGAGCCGGGGGAACGGGCCGCGATACGACTTGTCCTGACGGTGGGCGGAGGCAAGCTCCGGTTCGACTTTACGGGTTCCGCACCGCAACTGGCCGCGGCGCGCAATATCCCGTTGCGGGCGCTGGTGGCCACGGTCTACACCGTGGTCAAGAGCCTGCTCGATCCCGACGTGCCTGCCAATTCCGGCTATTTCCGGACCATGGACATCAGCGCGCCGGCCGGCTCGGTGGTTGGGCCGGTTTCGCCCGCGGCAGTCGGCGCGCGCTCGATTTCGTGCGCTGTGCTCGGCGACGTGATTGCCGGGGCGCTTTCGCAGGCCATACCCGATCGGGCCCTGGCCGGCTGCGGTCCGCACCAGTTGATCGTGCTGGCCGGGACTGACCCGCGCACCGGTGGCTATTACGTGAACTACGAGACTATCGCTGGCGCCATGGGCGCGCGGGCTTACCAGCCTGGCGTCGATGCCGTGCGTGTGCACGCGTCGGGTTCGTCGAATCTTCCGGTAGAGGCGCTGGAGCATGCCTATCCGTTCCTGATCGAGCGCTATGCGCTGCGCACGGGCTCGGGCGGAGCGGGGCGTCACCGTGGAGGCCAAGGCGTGGTGCGGGACTATCGCGCGCTGGGCGACGATACGGTGCTGAGTTTGTCGTCCGAGCGCCAGAGCGTGCCGGCCGCCGGTATGTCGGGCGGCGCCGACGGCGCACTGGGGGAATTCATCCTCAATCCCGGTACGCCCGAAGAACGGCGCCTGCCTCCTGCAGCGGCCGAGATCCGGCTGCGCCGGAACGACGTGCTGCGTGTTTGCACGCCGGGTGCGGGCGGCTACGGAACACCGGGGTAAAGACGGCGAGGCCGGGCGCGGGCTCGAGGACGCCATGCCCCGTCCCTATTGACAACTAGGAGACACAGTCAAGCAGTACGGCTGCTGCCGAGAGTTTTTCCAACATACAACCGCGAAGGAATTCTCATGTACTCGATCAAGACTGTTTGCCGGCTGGCACGGTGGATACCCGCCATGGCCATTACCTTGGCGTCGTTCCCTTCCGTTGCCGCTGATACCTATCCCAGCCGGCCGCTGCGCTTCGTCGTTCCCTATGCCGCAGGCGGCGCGGTGGACGTGGCCGCGCGTATGATCGGACGCCATATGTCAGAGCGGCTGGGCCAGCAGGTCGTGGTCGAGAACAAGCCGGGAGCGGGCGGCATCATTGCAATCAAGCACGTGTTGGGGTTTCCCGCCGACGGCTATACCTTTCTGGTCTGCGCCGCAGGCGAGATCGTAATCAACCCCGTTATCAACAAGGAGGTCGACTACGACACCACCAGGGACTTGACGCCGGTCAGCATGGTCACCACTGCCCCCAACGTGTTGGTCGTCAAGCGGGACTTTCCGGCGAACACCGTTTCCGAGCTGATCAGCTATGCCCGCAAGCACCCGGGTGAGCTCACCTTTTCCTCGAGTGGTGTGGGCACTATCCAGCACGTGACCGGGGAGGTGTTCAACAAGATGGCCGGTATCGAGGTCAGGCACGTGCCCTACAGCGGCGCGCCGCAGGCCACGATGGAAGTGGCGACGGGGCGGGTGACCATGACTTATGCCAGTCCGGGCTCGATCCGAGGTTTTGTCGACCGCGGCGAACTCAAGATGCTGGGCATGGCACTACCCGAACGCTATCCGCCGCTACCGCAGGTGCCTACGATTCGCGAAGCGCCAGAGATGGCGTCGTTCAACATCGAAAGCTGGTTTGGGATGTTCGCAGCCAGCGGCACGCCCGAGCCAGTCATCCAGAAGGTCAATGCCCTGGTCCAGCAAGCGATGCAGCAGCCGGATATCGCCAAGAAGCTCATCGACACGGCGGGCGTGCCGATGCAGACGACGCCGGACCAGGCCGAGGAATTCGTCGGCCGCGAGATCGCCAAGTACAAGACCTTGTTGAAGGAAGCCGACATCCGGCTGCAGTGATGACTATCGGCCCCGCCATGCCGTCCTCTTCTTCCGCGCTGCTCGCGCGGCTGCCGTCGATGCGTCTCATGCTGGCTTTCGACGTATCGGCGCGGCACCTGAACCTCGTGCGGGCAGCCGAGGAACTCGGCATCACGCAGGGTGCTCTCAGCCGCCAGATCCGCGCGCTGGAGGATCACTTGGGCGTGCGCCTGTTCGAACGCCACGCACGCGGGCTGCGCTTCACGCAGGAGGGGGAGCTGCTTTATGACTTCACCCAACGCGGCTTCGAGACACTGGGGGCGGGGATAGGCCGGCTCACGCTGCAGGCCGAGCGCCAGACGCTGGTGCTGTCGGTGGCGCGCAGCTTCGCGTTGCGCGTCCTAATTCCCCGTCTGGCGGGCTTCACCGATACCCATCCGCACATTCATCTGAGCCTGGACATCCATCGCTACTTTGCAGACATCGCGAGTTCGGGCGTAGACGTCTCGATCCGCCTGGGCGGTGGGGACTGGCAGGATTGCCATGCACTGCGTTTGACGCGGGATCGCATCGTGCCGGTATGCGCGCCGTCGATCCGCGACCAGTTGCGCAACCCCGCCGCGCGCACGCGCGTGCCGCTGCTGCGCAACATAGAACGGGACGATCCGTCGCTGCAGGCGGATGGACTGGGCGGCATTTTGTCCGGCGGCCTGCGGATCGACTTCAACGATTCGGCCTCCATGCTCGCGGCCGCGGAGGCGTCGCTGGGCGTCGCTATCAGCCGTTCGTCACTGGTCGCCGACGCGGAGTCTGCCGGGCGCCTGGTACGCCTTACGTCCTGGGAAGCGTGTGACGGCCAGGACTACTATGCCGTATGCACGGAGCGCGCCTATCGCAAGCCCGCGGTCAAGGCGTTCCTGGACTGGGTCGCGAGCCAGGCGCCGAGCTGACGGGCGTGCGAGCCCGGCTGCGCGAAAATATTGGCAGCACCCCCGGCATTGCGCCGGGGGCACGGACCGGCTAGGCCGCCGCCAGGCGAGGCACCGCCGGCCGCGGGGACTGGCCCACGAACGCGAAGTCCACTTCCGGCTGCCGTCCGTCGATGATGTCGGCAAGGGCCCGCCCCGAGCCGCAGCCGTGGGTCCAGCCCAGGGTGCCGTGACCGGTGTTCAAGTACAGGCCGCGTACCTGCGAGGCACCGATGTAAGGCACGTTGCCGGGTGTGGCCGGCCGCAGGCCAGTCCAGTATTGCGCGAGTTCCGGACGGCTCATGCCGGGGAAGATCTCCAGGGTGCGCTTGACCAGTGCTTCGCAGCGCACCCGGTTCAGTTCCAGGGTATAGCCGTTGAGCTCCGCCGTGCCGGCAACCCGCAGCCGGTCTCCCAACCGCGAAAAGACGAGCTTGTACTCGTCGTCCGTCAGGCTCACTTGCGGTGCCAGCGCGGGGTCGAGCACCGGTAGTGTGGCCGAGTAGCCCTTGGCCGGGTAGATGGACAGCCGGAGCCCGGCCTGCCTGGCCAAGAGCGGGCTGAAGCTGCCCAGCGCCAGTACGTAGGCATCGGCCGTTACGGTTTCGTAGCCGCCCGTCTCGCTGGCGATCTCTACGCCGGTCATGGCGCCGCCCTCGGTACGCAAGGCCTGGATCCGCACCCCGTAGCGGAAGGTGACGCCGCGCTGCGCGCACAGTTCGGCGAGCCGGGTCGTGAACAAGTGCACGTCGCCCGATTCGTCCGCGCTGGTATAGGTGGCGCCGGCCAGCCGCGGAGCGATCTGCGCCAGCGCCGGTTCGATGCGGACGGCCTCGTCCCGGTCGATGACTTGCCGCTCGCATCCCATTTCGCGCATGATCCGCGCCGGCTCCAGCGCGGCGTCGAATTCGCGCGGGTCGGTGTAGAAGTGCAGGATGCCGCGTTGCAGGTGGTCGTATTGGATCCCCGTCTCGGCCCGCAATTCCTGCAGGCTGGTCCGGCTGTAGGTGCCGAGGTTGAGGATCTGGATCATGTTGTGCCGCGATCGCGCCGCCGTGCATTCCCGCAAAAATTGCAGGCCCCATTTCCATTGCTGGGGGTCGGCACGCAGGCGGAACAGCAGCGGGGCGTCTTCACGTCCCAGCCAGCGCAACAGCTTGAAGGGCGCGGACGGATTGGCCCACGGTTCGGCGTGGCTGACGGAGATCTGGCCGCCGTTGCCGAAACTGGTTTCGCGGGCGGCGCCCGTATTGCGTTCCAGGACGACGACTTCGTGGCTGGCCTTGGCGAGATACCAGGCCGTTGTGACGCCGGTGATGCCGGCGCCCATGACGATGATTTTCATGTCAGGCCTCCCTTTGCGTCGTGCGAGGGAAGGACCGGGCCGGCCCGGAGGGCGGCAGGTGGGGCGAATGTGGGAGGGTGTTCAATTCAGGCTCTCGAATAGCAGGGGCAAGCGGCCATGCCACTTTGCCCCTACTGTCCTTTTGCCTGAGAGATTCGCGCGCCGGACGGCGTCGCTTGCCCCTTCGGCGGCCGCGCTTGCAAGGGCGCGACGCTCTCCAGTTGATTGGTTGCCAGTCTGGTGACCTGAGCGTTTCAGGGGATACGCCTTCGGTAGAAGCGGCAAGGCTTGCCGCTTCGTTCTCCTGGTGAAGGCAGGATAGCACGCCGGTGGCGCGATTGCCATGGACCGGCGCAACCCGCAGCGACTGCCGCGGTGTCGTGGTTTTACTGGCGCGAAAGCCGCATCAGCAGGCTGACGAGTTCGCCCTGGCGATCCGTGCCGGTCTTCATGAAGAGCGATCGCAATTGCGTGCGGACGGTGCTGATCGCAACCCCTTGGCTGCGTGCGTAGTCGGCCAGGCTCATGCCTTGCTGCAGGCCCGAGGCAAGGCGGGCCTCGGCGGGGCTGAACTGGAACAACTGGGCCAGGTGGCGGCTCTGCACCGCGGGATCGAGTACGCTGACCGCCCCCAGGGTGTGCGGCCGGGCCGTGTCCGGCTCGGGAGCCGGCAAGGGGGCGACGATGATCTCCGCGCCGCTGGCGGACCCGGAGGCGATGTGTGTGCTGCGCGCTGGGCCGGCGCGGCCCAGCGCTTCGCGGATGGCGGTTTCGAGCCGCCCGGTCGTCGCGCGCCGGGGCCGGACATACCCGCCCTGTTCGCACAGCGCGCTATCGGGTTCGGCCGCGTAGCGCATGGCCGCTGCATTGCGATAGGCCACGCGCCGTTGCTCGTCGAGCAGCCACAGAGGCGTGGGCAGGCTGTCGAGCAGCAGGTCGCGCCGGCGCAGGTCTTCGCGCAGTCCCGAGACGATCTCGAACAATCGGCGGGCACGATCCAGGTGGGGCGCCACGCGCCCAGGCAGTTCGCCGTGCTTGCCGTCGGCCAGCACGTCTATGGCGGCCTGCAGGTTCAGGAACGGCTGCGCGTGGTCATCGTCGGATCCGCCTGATGGCTGGCCGCCCACGTCGGGGAGCTGTGCGGACGGCCGGAAGCTGGCCAACGCCGCGAGCAGCGTGGACCAGCGTGCGTCGTCCACCACGCTTTCGTAGCACAGGGCCAGAAGTGCATCGTAGATTTCCGAGGAGGGGAGGGCGCGCATAATGGACCGGTAACCGAGGCGTTACATGATGTTACGGAACGACCGGAGCGGGCAATCACTTCGCGCATTTCCTTGCCTCAGGAAAACCCTGCGAGACCAGCCCGGGGGCACCGATGCGGTGCGCCGGGGCCGGGGTACTATTCCACCATGACGACCCATTCGCTGCACGCGGGAGCGAATCCCTTGACCCTTCCCGGCGCCGGTCCCGCGTTGCGCGTGGAGCGGCTCGACAAGCGCTATGGCGGCCGCATGATCGTCGACGGATTGTCCTTCCTGATCGACCGGGGCGAATGCTATGGCCTGCTGGGTCCCAACGGCGCCGGCAAGACCACCACCCTTCGGTCCATACTGGGCCTGACCCCGATAGACGGCGGCGCCATCGAATTGCTCGGCTTCCCGGTACCTGCGCAGGCGCGGCAGGCCCGGGGGCGCATAGGCGTGGTGCCGCAGATCGACAATCTGGATCCGGATTTCACCGTGGAAGAGAATCTGCTGGTGTTCGGCCGCTACTTCGGCCTGGCCGATGCCGAGATCCGGCGCCGCATCCCGGGCCTGCTGGAGTTCGCGTCGCTCGCGTCGAAACGCACCGCTCGCATCAACGAGCTGTCGGGCGGCATGAAGCGGCGCCTGACGCTGGCGCGGGCGTTGGTCAACGACCCGGACCTCATCGTGATGGACGAGCCCACGACCGGCCTGGATCCGCAGGCCAGGCACTTGATCTGGGAGCGCCTGAAGGCGCTGTTGGGCCGGGGCAAGACTATCCTGCTGACGACGCATTTCATGGACGAGGCCGAGCGCCTCTGCGACCGCCTCGGCCTGGTCGACCAGGGCCGGATGATCGCCGAGGGCGCGCCCCAGGACCTCATTGCGCGGCACGTGGAACCCGAGGTGGTGGAGGTCTTCGGCGAGGGGGCGTTCGCCTGGCTCGAACGGCATCGCGCGGGCATGCCGGGCCGTATCGAAGTCAGCGGCGAAACCGTTTATTGCTATACCGCCGAGCCGGGGCGCGTGCTGGATCTGCTGCGGGACGGCCGCGCGTTGCGCTATCTGCACCGTCCCGCGAACCTGGAAGACTTGTTCCTGCGCATCGCCGGCCGCGACCTGCGCGAAGGAGCCTGACATGGGCGAGCAAGCGTCCGTCATTGCCAAGCCCGGGGTCTGGGGGCCGCCTCGGCCCGGGTGGGGATGCATCCCGGTTCTTCGGCGCAACTTCCTGGTGTGGCGCAAGACGGCGCTGACCACGATCCTGGGCGACGTCATGGATCCTATGGTGGCCTTGCTGGCGCTGGGCTATGGCTTGGGCAGCCTGCTGCCCGGCGTCGGCGGCGTGCCGTACGTCACCTTCCTGGCGGCGGGTTCCATTTGCATGGGTGCGTTGTACGCCGCGACGTTCGAGGCGACCTACAGCGCGTTTTCGCGCCTGCATATCCAGCGTTCCTGGGACGCGATGCTCAATACGCCGCTGTCGCTCGACGACGTCGTCTTCGCCGAGATCCTCTGGGCCGCGGCCAAGAGCATGAAAAGCGGGCTGGCCATCCTGCTGGTGGTCGCGGTGCTGGACATCTCTCGGGCGCCCACGCTGCTGTGGATCCCGTGCGTGATCGCACTCATGGGCGTGACTTTTGCGGCGCTGGCCCTGGTCATGTCGGCCTTGGCCAAAGGCTTCGATTTCTTCATGTACTACTTCACCCTGGGCGTGACGCCCATGGTGTTCCTGTCGGGCGTATTCTTTCCCGTGTCGCAGTTGCCCGAGGCACTGGTGCACGCGGCCCGGCTGCTGCCGCTGGCGCCGGCGATCGAGCTGGTGCGGCCGCTGGTCCTGGGCCGGGTGCCCGACGACCCTTGGCCCCTGGTGCTGCAGATTGCCGCGACCGCTATCGTCGCGGTCTGGCTGGCTACCGCCCTGATGCGTCGCCGGCTGTTGGGTTGAGGAACGCAAAAGGAGGCATCCATGTCGCCATTGCAGAAAAATGAGGCTACGGACTTGGTATTGCTGCTGAGCAATGCCCCGGACGTCGAGACCGCCCGCCGTATCGGCCGCCACCTGGTGGACGCCGGATTGGCGGCGTGCGTGAACGTCGGCGCGCCGGTATGGTCCATCTACCGGTGGCAAGGCAAGGTGGATACCGCCGACGAGATTCCCTTGCTCATCAAGACCACGGTATCCCGGACGCGGGCCGTGCGGGAAGCTATAGTCGCGTTGCATCCCTACGAGGTGCCCGAAGTGGTCGCCGTGCCCATAACCGATGGATTGCCCGCCTATCTCGATTGGGTGCGGCAGGAAACACAAAACTGATGTTCACGCTTCGTCTGCCTCTGCCGTACGGTCCTCGCATTGTTCTCGGCATTCTGGCCTCGGTGTTGTGGCTGTTCGCCGCCTGGCTGCCATCCTCGGCCGCCGCGGAGGATTTCCTGCCGCCCGAGCAGGCCTTCCGCTTTTCCGCGCGGGCGGTGGCGCCCGATGCGGTGGAGTTCTCCTGGCAGATCGCGCCGGGGTACTACATGTACCGCGAGCAGTTCCGCTTCGTTGCCGAACCGGCCGAGGTGGAGCTGGGCGAGCCTCAGCTGCCCCCTGGCAGGATCAAATTCGACCAGACCTTCAACAAGGACGTGGAGACCTACCGCGACCGGGTGACGGCGCGCGTGACCATACCGAGCGGGACGGCTTTCGGCCTGACCGTGACGAGCCAGGGCTGTGCCGATGCCGGTTTGTGCTATCCCCCCATCGAGGACAAGGTCAGGATCGTGCCCGCTTCCGCGCCCGGCGGGCTGCCGCAGATAGACGGCGCGGCGGGCCGGGGCGGCCTGCGCTGGTCGGCATTAGCGGGCGCCGACGACGTCGGGCTGGCCGACATGCTGGCCGGCAGTGGCCTGCTCCAGACGGTGCTGGTGTTCTTCGGTTTGGGCGTGCTGCTGTCATTGACGCCCTGCGTGCTGCCCATGGTGCCCATCCTGTCGGCCATCGTGGTGGGCGATGCCGCGGAGAGCCGCCGGCCGCGGCTGCGGGGGTTGGGCCTGGCCACCGCCTACGTGCTGGGCATGTCGGTGGTCTATACGGCGGCCGGCCTGCTGGCGGCGCTTAGCGGAGTCAGCGTGGCGGCCAGCTTGCAGACGCCGTGGGTGCTGGCGATTTTTGCCGTGCTGCTGGCCGTGCTGGCACTGGCCATGTTCGACGTGTTCACGCTGCAGTTGCCGTCGCGCTGGCAGACCGCCTTGTCCGCGCGCATGGCCCGGCTTCCGGGTGGGCGCGCTACCGGCGCGCTTGCCATGGGCGCCGTTTCCGCCCTGATCGTCGGTCCTTGTGTCGCGGCGCCCTTGGCCGGCGCGCTGCTCTATGTCTCGCAAAGCGGGGACGTCTGGCTGGGCGGCCTGGCCTTGTTCGCGCTGGCGTGGGGCATGGGTGTGCCGCTGCTGGCCGCCGGCGCTTCCGCCGGCGCGCTGCTGCCCAAGGCCGGACCGTGGATGGATGGCGTGAAGCGGTTTTTCGGCATGCTGCTGCTGGCGGTCGCCTGGTGGATGCTGTGGCCCGTCTTGCCGGGCGGCGTGCAAATGGTGGGCTGGGCCGTGCTGGCTATCCTGACGGCAGCGTTGCTGCACGCGTTCGATGGGCTGCCGGCCGAAGCGGGCGCCGGCCGCCGCATGGTGAAGGGCGTGGGCATTCTGTTCGCGCTGGCCGGTGTGTTGCAGGCTGTGGGCGTGGCCAGCGGCGGGCGCGATCCCTGGCAGCCGCTTGCGCACCTGGCGTCGAATGCCCCGCAGGTGCCGGCCGCCGGCCCGTCGCCCGCGTCGGACGCCGGCGGCGATACGTTATGGACCCCGCCGGGCAGCGGGATTTCGCGGCCTCCTGCCGCCGGCGCCACCTTCGAACGGGTGCGCTCGGTCCAGGAGCTCGACGCGTTGCTGGCCGCGTCCGACCGCCCGGTCATGCTCGATTTCTATGCCGATTGGTGCGTGTCCTGCAAAGAAATGGAGGCCTTGACCTTTCCCCACCCCGAGGTCGCGCAGCGGCTGGCCCGGCTACGCGTGGTCCAGGCCGACGTGACCGCCAACAATGCGGACGACAAGGCGCTGCTCAAGCGCTTCAAGCTCTTCGGGCCGCCGGGTATCGTGTTTTTCGCGCCGGGCGGGCAGCAATTGCCGCGGCGTGTGATCGGCTTCCAGGGCGCGGAGCGCTTTGCGCGCACGCTCGACTCCGTGCTCGCCGCCGGAGGATAAGGCCACCTACATCAGCGTGTCGTCGGTGGACCGGCCGGCGCGCAGGCCGGCCTTGCGCGCCAGCGCCTCGGCTACGCGATAGGGGCGCGTTTCCAGGAAGCGTCGCGCGGAAAACCATATCCATAGCAGCAGGGCCAGCACGACCATGCCGACGATGATCCACCAGAACGCGCCGCGTTCGTGGACCATAGGCAGATCGTCGACGTTCATGCCGAAGATGCCGGTAATGAGCGTGAGCGGCATGAAGATCACCGTCACGACCGTCAGGATCCGCATGATTTCATTGGTGCGGTGGGCCGTGGCCGAGAAATGGAGCTGTACCGCGTTCTCCACCGACGATTCCATGCGCCGCGCATGGCTCAATACGCGGTTAACGTGCTCCATGACGTCGTTGATGCGCACCAGCAGCGCGTCGCGCCGGTGGTCGAAGGCGCCCGAACCCCAGGCATCATCGCTGCGGTCCATGGCTGCGTCGCGCAGTTCGGACAGCGCGTCGTATTGTTCTTCGCTGATGTTCTCCAGCCGGCGCAGCACGATGCGGGCGTCGAGCAGCGCCAGCCAGTTGCGGAACCTGCCATTGGGATTGAGCAGTTCGCGCTGCCAGCGATCGAGCTGGAGGGTCAGGGGCTGGCGCAGCGCGAGGTATTTATCGACCATGCCGTTGAGCAGGCGCAGCATCAATTCGGCCGGGCCGGACGGCGGCCGGCCCAGCGGGCCGATGCTGCTGAGAGAGCGTTCGCGCCGTTCCACCGGAGCGATCTCGCCCCGTTGTTCGGCCAGGCGGCGTTTCATTTCCTCGCAGGTGGTGCTGTGCCCGTGGCGGACCGAAATCAAGGCGTGTTTGAGGACGAAGAAAGAAACCGGCTGGGTGCGCAAGCTGGCCAGAAGCGGAATGCCGGTCTTGCCGTTGCCGGGGATACGGGTCTCGGACGTTGGTACGTCGGTTACGATGCGGCGGAACACCACCATCTCGTAGGTGGCGGTGTTGTCGAAGTAGGAAGGGTGGACCGGATTGATGGCGTCCTGCAGATGCAGGTCGTGCAGGTGCTCGCCGGTCAGCCGCTCGATTTCCTCGCGCCAGGCTTCGGGGTCCGGCGTGACGTCGTCCGCGTCTGCATCTATCCACAGGAAGCCCTTGCTGGCGGCCAGCGCGGCCGCATTGTCTGGACGGGGCCCTCCGTTTTCCGCGATCCAGAGGACGTCCATGGTTTCAGCTCCTCAGTTTGCGGGCCGCGTCGAGCGCGAAGTAGGTCAGGATGCCGTCGGCGCCGGCGCGCTTGAAGGCCAGCAGGGACTCCATCACGACCTTGTCTTCGTCCAGCCAGCCATTGGCGCTGGCCGCCTTGATCATCGCGTATTCTCCGCTGACCTGGTAGGCGAAGGTGGGCACGCGGAACGTGTCCTTGACCCGGCGCAGTACGTCCAGGTAGGGCATGCCGGGCTTGACCATGACCATGTCCGCGCCTTCGCGCAGGTCCAGCGCGACTTCGCGCAGGGCCTCGTCGATGTTGCCCGGGTCCATCTGGTAGGCAGCCTTGTCGGACTTGCCCAGGTTGCTGGCCGAGCCGACCGCGTCGCGGAACGGCCCGTAGAACGCACTGGCGTACTTGGCCGAGTAGGCCATGATCCGGGTATGGATGTGTCCCGCCGATTCCAGGCTGTTGCGGATGGCGCCGATACGGCCATCCATCATGTCGCTGGGCGCGACGATATCCACGCCGGCCTCGGCCTGGACCAGCGCCTGCCTGACCAGGATCTCGACGGTGGGCTCGTTCAGGACGTAGCCGGTTTCGTCGATGAGTCCGTCCTGGCCGTGGCTGGTATAGGGATCGAGCGCCACGTCGGTCAGCACGCCGAGTTCGGGCAGGCGTTTCTTGAGCTCGGCGACGACGCGCGGGACCAGTCCGTCGGGCCGGGTGGCCTCGATGCCGTCGGGCGCCTTGAGTTCCGGCGCGATCACGGGGAACAAGGCCAGCACCGGGATGCCCAGTTCGACGCATTGCTCGGCCACCGGCAGCAAGGTATCCAGGCTGTAGCGCACGACGCCCGGCAGAGACGGCACGGCTTGCCTGACCCCCTTGCCCTCGGTGACGAAGACGGGGTAGATGAAGTCGTCCGGCGACAGCCGATGCTCACGCACCAGGCGGCGGGTGAAATCGTCGCGCCGAAGCCGGCGGGGCCGTCCAGCGGGAAAGTCGGCAAATACTTCGTGTTGGCTCATTGCGGTTTCCGTCCAGTCATTGCAGCGAGGCCGAAGCACGGCTCCCGGCCCTCGCAAAATACCATCGCCCGGCCGTGGCCGTCACGGCGCGACCTGCGGCAGCAGCCAGCCCTCGATGTGTGATGCCGCTTCTTCCAGCCCGATGCGGTGGGTCGAGGAAAACGGCACGGTATACAGCGCGCCCACCGCCGCGAGCTCTTTCTTCACGGCGAACTGGGCCTTGACGCGCTGGCCGTAGGGCAGCTTGTCGGCCTTGGTCAGCAAGGCCAGCACCGGCTTGCCGGCGGGGGCGATCCAGTCGATGAGGTTGCGGTCCAGGTCGGTGACGCCCCGGCGGATGTCCACCAGCATCACCACCCCGGCCAGCGACGCGCGGTTGCGCAGGTAGCCGCCCAGCACCTGCGCCCATTGGGACCGGTCTTCCCTGGCGACCGAGGCATAGCCGTAGCCCGGCAGGTCGACCAGGTAGCCCAGGTCCCGTTCCGGTTCGAGCGGGTCCGGGATGCCGAACATGTTGATCAGCCGTGTGCGGCCAGGCGTCTTGCTGGAGAACGCCAGGCGCCTTTGCTGGGTCAGTACGTTGATGGCCGACGACTTGCCCGCGTTGGAGCGGCCGACGAAGCAGACCTCCGGCGCGCCGGGCGGGGGCAACTGGTCGAGCCGGGCGGCGGACGTCGTGAAATGGGCGCGATGAAGAATGGACACGGGGCGTCGCTGCGCGGCAAGAGTCAGGAATCCGCCATTGTAAGCCCGCGCCCTTGTCAGCCCCGGCCTTTCCGGCCGCGCTGCGTCCGCCCAGGGGCTTGCCCCGATCAGCCTATCTTCTTGAGTTCCCGCTTGAACAGCTGCTGGCGCTGCACATAGCTCTCCACGCCGGCACGGATGCGGGCCACGTCTTCGTCGGTGAGCTGCCGCACCACTTTGGCGGGCGCGCCCAGTATCAGCGACCGGTCGGGGAAGACCTTGCCTTCGGTGACGATGGCGCCGGCTCCCACCAGGCATTCCCGGCCTATGACGGCGCGGTTCAGCACGACGGCCTGGATGCCGATGAGGGAACCGTCCCCTATGGTGCAGCCGTGCAGCATGGCCTGGTGGCCCACGGTGACGTAGTCCCCCACGACGAGCTTGAGCCCTGGGTCGGTATGAAGTACCGCGCCCTCCTGGACATTGCTCGAATTGCCCACGAAGATCTCGTCGTTGTCGGCACGGATGACCGCGCCGGGCCAGACGCTGGCGTACTCGCCCAGCCGGGCCTGGCCGATCACGGTGGCTTGCTCGGCCACGTAGGCGGATGCTGGTATGCGGGGCGCCTCGGCGCCGAGCTGGTAGACAGCCATGCGAAGTCCTTCCCGAATAGTTTTCGATCGGCTACGTTGTAGTTGCTATAATAAGAGGTTTGTTAGCGCCGGAAAGTGTAAGCCTTGCACGGTGCGCTTTCCACGCAGTCGCTTTGCATAGTTGCAGTACCAAGAACTCGCAGTAGAAGAATGTTCCTCCGGCGCGAGCCGGGTCGAATGAATACAACGGGGTAGGTGGGCCCCGCGGAGACGCCTGCAGGAGAACCTCTTGCCGTATCCCGCCTCGGGGCGGAGCGGTTGGACGGCCCGATTCAAGCAGGACTGGCAGGAGGCCGGGGCATCCGTGAGTCGCGTATCCGTAGCCTGATTTTTAGGAATTTAGGTCGAGGTTTTCATGAAGCATGTGCTGTCCCTGATGCTGGTTGCGAGCGGTGCGATGTTGGGTGCGACGGTGGCCGTGCCGTCCTTGGCCGCCGACGCGCCACCCCGGCCCAAGGTCGATGCGGCCAAGGGCGAACAACTGTTCACCAATGGCGACGCGGCTCGCAACATCATCGCCTGTGCCAGCTGCCACGGACCTGGCGGCAACAGCCCCGGCGCCGCCAATCCGAAACTGGCCGGACAGCACGCTGAATACACCTACAAGCAGCTCGTCAACTTCAAGGTCAAGGAAGGCGCCAAGACCCCCGAGCGCGTCAACCCGGTCATGAACGCCAACGTCGCGGGCCTGACCGACGAGGACATGCGCAACATCGCGGCCTATCTCGGCACGCAGGCGCTCAAGCCGGCCGTCGCCCGGAACAAGGACACGGTCGAGCTCGGGCAGCGCATCTTCCGGGCCGGCATCGCTGGCAAAGGCGTGCCCGCCTGCGCCTCGTGCCACGGCCCCACGGGCACCGGCATTCCTTCGCAGTATCCGCGCGTGAGCGGCCAGTTCGCCGAATACACCGAGGCCCAGTTGGTGGCGTTCCGCAACGGCACGCGGCACAACAACGTCCCGATGGCGGAGATCGCAGGCAAGATGTCCGACGCCGAGATCAAGGCCGTGGCCGACTACATCGCCGGCTTGCGCTGATCGGCGTCCGGAACCACTGCCGACGCATGCGGTCTCTCAAGGGGCGGAGCTTCCGCCCCTTTTGCATTCCGTGGCGAGGCCGGCCGGCTTTCCGCCCAACGAGCAAGGCTCGCATTCGATCATGACGACCGTATCACCTCCCTTGTCCCGGCCGGCCTCGCGGCGCCTGGGCGCCGACCTGTTCGAACTGCTGACCTCCATGCGGTTCGCCGTGAGCCTGCTGGTTTTCATCTGCCTCGCGAGCATCGTCGGCACGGTGCTGGTACAGAACCAGCCCTCGAACAACTATGTCAACCAGTTCGGTCCGTTCTGGTATGAAGTGTTCGAGATCTTCTCGCTCTACCATGTCTACAACGCATGGTGGTTCCTGCTGATCATGGCGTTTCTGGTGGTGTCCACCAGCCTTTGCGTGATCCGCACGTCGCCCAAGATGATCCGCGACATGCGCTCGTTCCGCCAGAACGTGCGCGAGAACAGTCTCCGGGCGTTTCACCACCATGCCGAATTCGCTTCGCTGGCGGCGCCGCAGCAGGTGTCCGGCGCCGTGGCCGGTTTGCTGCGCGCGCGCGGCTACGCCGTCCGGACCAAGGCCGACGGCAGCGCCACGCTGGTCGCGGCCAAGACCGGCAGCGGCAACCGGCTGGGGTACATCCTGGCCCACAGCGCCATCGTCATCGTCTGCATCGGCGGGCTGCTCGACAGCGAACTGCCCATACGCCTGCAAATCTGGCTCGGCGGCAAGCAGCCGTTGTTCGAAAACATGGCAATCGCCGACGTGCCGCCCTCCGGGCGCCTGGGCGCCGGCAATCCCAGTTTCCGGGCCAATGTGCTGGTCCCGGAAGGCGGGCAGGCGCGCAATGCCATCGTCATGGTGGACGACGGGGCGCTGGTACAGCCGCTGCCGTTCACGCTCGAGCTCAAGAAATTCATCGTCGAATACTATTCCACCGGCATGCCGCGGCTGTTCGCGAGCGAGGTCGAAGTCACCGACTCCGCGACCGGTGAACGGTTTCCGGCCACCATCAAGGTCAACGAGCCCCTGCGCTACAAGGGGGTCACGGTCTACCAGTCGAGCTTCGACGACGGCGGCAGCACGCTGGAGCTGACCGGCTATGCGCTGCGCGGCGGGCAGACCTATACCTTCCCGGTCGAGGGCAAGGTCGGCGGCACGGCGCGGTTGGTGGCCGAGGGAGCGCCCGGCAGCGATGCGCTCAAAGACCTGAGCGTCGAGTTCAGCGGCTTCCGGCCCATCAATGTCGAGAATTTCGCGGCGGGCCGCGTAGGCGCCGCCGAGCCCAAGGCCCTGCGCGAGCATGTGGCCTCAGTATCGGGAAGTGCCGCGCGGGTGGGCCAGAACGAGGACTTCCGCAACGTCGGCCCCAGCGTGCAGTACAAACTGCGCGACGCCAGCGGGCAGGCGCACGAGTTCCACAACTACATGCTGCCGGTGGAGGTCGATGGCGTGCCGGTATTCCTCTCCGGGGTGCGCACCAATCCCGACGAGGAATTCCGCTACGTGCGCATGCCGGCCGATGCCCATCAATCGCTCCAGGAATTCATGAACCTGCGCGCCACGCTGCAGGATCCGCAAGCCCGTGCCCTGGCGGCGCGCCGCTTCGCGCAGGCCAACCGGCAGGCCGGCGGGGCGGGCGACGAGCTGACCCGTCAACTGCAGGAATCGGCCCAACGGGCGCTCGATACCTTCGCGGCCGGCGGCCTGCAGGCCATTGCGCGCTTTCTCGAAACCAACGTCGCGGCGGCCGAACAGCAGCGCGCGGCGGACGTGGTCGTCAAGCTGCTCGGCGGCGCCATGGCCGAGCTCCGGTTGGTGGCGCGCGAGCGGGCCGGCCTGCCGGCGCTTCCGACCGGCGGCGAGGAGGCGGCCCAGGCTGCCGCGTGGACCCAGGCAGCGGTTGCCGGACTGTCGGACCTGTTCCTGTATCCCGCACCGGTCGTGCTCGGTTTGAAGGATTTTCACCATGTTCAGGCCAGCGTCTTTCAATTGAGCCGGACCCCCGGTAAAAATGCGGTATACCTGGGTTGCATACTGTTGATCCTCGGCGTGTTCTCCATGTTCTACATCCGGGAACGCCGCATTTGGCTCTGGATCAAGCCGGGTCCGGGCGGCCAGGGCGCAACGACCGTGATGGCCATGACTTCCCAGCGGCGCACGCTGGACTTCAACCAGGAATTCGAGCGGCTCAAGGCGGACATCGCCGCGTTGCCGCCGCATCAGAAAGGGTAGCGACATGGAACTGACTTCATCCGCCCGCGACGGCGCCGGC
Organism: Pigmentiphaga sp.; assembly: GCF_033795525.1. GTDB lineage: Bacteria > Pseudomonadota > Gammaproteobacteria > Burkholderiales > Burkholderiaceae_B > Pigmentiphaga. The sequence continues at coordinate 100,222 of NZ_JARYGM010000005.1, read as the reverse complement.
CAGTCCGCCCGCCGGGGCTTCGACGGCCCGCGCCGGGTCGATTGGACCGATTTCGCGTTTGCCGTGCTGCTGGCCGGCGGGGCCGCCTTCGCGTTCCACTGGGCGGGCGGGATCATGAATTACTACGACAAGGCCATCCTGGTGGGGGCCGTGCCGGTCTTGGCCTGGCTGGGATGGCTCTGGCGGCCGCTGCGCGGCTTGATGCTCGCCGTCGCGGTCAGCGGTGGCCTCGCGCTCGCGCTTTACCAGGGCGACCTGGCCCGCGCCGAGCAAGTCTTCCTGCTCAAATACCTGCTGTCGTCGCAATCGGCCATCCTGTGGATGTGCGCGCTCTTCGTGCTGGCCACGGCGTGCTACTGGATAGGCCTGGTCGGCCGCAGCGGCACCGCGGCCTGGCTGGGGACGGCCCTGACCTGGGGAGCGGTCTTCGCCGGCCTGACGGGGCTGCTCGTCCGCTGGCACGAGAGCTACTTGCTCAGCCCCGACATCGGCTACATCCCGGTCAGCAACCTCTACGAAGTCTTCATCCTTTTCTCGCTGGTCACCGCGCTCTTCTACCTGTACTACGAACGCCGATACGACACCCGCAGCCTGGGCGGCTTCGTGCTGCTGGTCATTGCCTCGGCGGTGGCCTTCCTGCTGTGGTACACGTTCGACCGGGGTGCCCAGCAAATCCAGCCGCTGGTCCCGGCGCTGCAAAGCTGGTGGATGAAGCTGCACGTGCCGGCCAACTTCATCGGTTACGGCACGTTCTCGCTGGCGGCCATGGTGGCCTTCGCCTATCTGGTCAAGGCGCATGGCAAGACCGCGTCGTGGGTGCGGCTGGCGCCGCTGTTCGTGCTGGGCGTGCTGCTGGCGGTCGAGCCCATGGTGTTCCGCCAGAGCGGCATGCCCGCCTACTGGATGGCCTATGCCGGCATCGCGGCGCTGGTCGTGGGCGCCATCCTGCTGGGACGGCGCAGGCTGGCCGAGCGCCTGCCCTCGCTCGAAGTGCTCGATGACATCATGTATAAGGCCATCGCGGTCGGCTTCGCGTTCTTTACCGTGGCCACCGTGCTCGGGGCGCTGTGGGCGGCCGATGCCTGGGGCGCCTATTGGCAGTGGGACCCCAAGGAAACCTGGGCCCTGATCGTCTGGCTCAACTATGCCGCCTGGCTGCACATGCGGCTGATCAAGGGGCTGCGCGGCAACATGGCTGCCTACTGGGCGCTGGTCGGCCTGCTGGTCACCGGCTTTGCGTTCCTGGGTGTGAACATGTTCCTGTCGGGACTGCATTCTTACGGCGAGCTGTAAGCCGCCCCAGCCGGCGCGGCGACGCAGGCCGGGGCGGAATTTTTGGTGCCCATCCGTGTCTATTGTGGACGTGCCGCGACGGTGCAAGCGCCGTCGCCCTGATCCGGCCCAACCTGGAGACCGCCATGCTGATTCGCAGGGCTTCCGACATCGCTCCTTCCGAAATTACCCCCCAGGAAATCTATCGCGACCGGCGCCGGCTCGTGCTGCAGGCGGGATTGGCGGCCTCGGCCGCGGGATTGGCCGGGTGGTCTGGGCGCCAGGCGTTTGCGCAGACCACGGGCGTCAAGCTGCCGGCCCAGCGCAATCCGGGCTTCGTGGTGATGGACAAGCCCACATCGCAGAAGGACATCACCACCTATAACAACTTCTACGAGTTCGGCACCGACAAGGGTGATCCGTCCGACCATGCCGGGCGCTTCCGCACGTCGCCCTGGACGGTCGCGATCGAAGGCGAGGTGCGCAAGCCGCAGACCTTGTCGCTCGACGACCTGCGCAAGTTGGCGCCGCTGGAAGAGAGAATCTACCGGCTACGCTGCGTCGAAGGATGGTCCATGGTGATTCCATGGATAGGCTATTCCCTGGCGGCGCTGATCAACAAGGTCGAGCCCACCGGCAACGCCAAGTTCGTTGAGTTCGTGACGGCCGTGCAGCCCGACACCATGCCCGGCCTGCGCACCCGCGTGCTGGACTGGCCGTATGTAGAGGGGCTGCGCATGGACGAGGCCATGCATCCGCTGACCCTGCTGACCTTCGGCGTCTATGGCGAGACCCTGCCCAATCAGAACGGCGCGCCCGTAAGAGTGATCGTGCCCTGGAAGTATGGTTTCAAGTCGGGCAAGTCGCTGGTGAAGATCCGCTTCGTCGAGAAGCAGCCCGTGACGAGTTGGGTGAAGTCGGCACCGCAGGAGTACGGCTTCTATGCGAACGTGAACCCCAATGTGCCGCATCCGCGCTGGAGCCAGGCCACCGAGCGGCGCATCGGCGAAGACGGCTTGTTCTCGCCCAAGCGCAAGACCTTGATGTTCAATGGCTATGCCGACCAGGTCGCGGGCCTGTACTCGGGCATGGACCTGGCGCGCTACTACTGAACGTGGGCACCACGGCACCATTGTCCCGCCCTCCGCGCGGTACGGTTCCGCTGGCGGAACCGCGCGTGTTCGGGCTGCGCATCGCACGCTTCAAGCTCCTGCTTTTCGTGGTGGGATTGCTGCCGCTGGCGCGTTGGGTATGGCTGGGCGCCACGGGCGGGCTGACCGCCAACCCGGTCGAGTTCCTGACGCGCTCGTCAGGTACCTGGACCCTGGTTGCGCTATGGGTGACCCTGTCCATCAGCCCCTTGCGCGCCTGGCTGCGGCAGCCTGCGTTGCTGCGGGTGCGGCGCATGTGCGGCCTCTTCGCCTTTTTCTATGCCTGTCTGCACTTGACCACCTATATCTGGTGGGACCAGTGGTTCGACGTCGCCTCCATCGCCCGGGACGTGGTCCGGCGGCCCTTCATTACCGTGGGGTTTGCGGGCTTTCTTGGACTGCTTGCGCTGGCCATCACCTCCACGCGCGGTTGGATGCGCAGGCTGGGGCCGCGCTGGCAGGCGCTGCACCGGCTCGTTTATCTCGTCGGCGTGCTGGTTTTGTTGCACTATTGGTGGCAGAAAGCGGGCAAGAATGATTTTTCCGCGGTGTTTATCTACACTGTGATATTCGCGGGGTTGATGGGGTGGCGCCTGCTGCGCAGGCCGGGACCGGGGCGCCGAGGCGCCGGACCTGCCCGGCCGTAGTGCCTGGCTGGCGGTTCGCTTCAGACACCCCTTCACGACAACAACAAGAGGTGTGTCATGAACGAAGTCCAGGTCGATTCGGCCAAGCTGCAATCCGCCAAGAATCTGACCATGGTGATCTACGCTTTGTATGCGCTGTCGATCGTCATCGGCATCAGCAGCATCGTGGCCATCATCATCAACTACATCAAGAAGGGCGACGTGGCGGGCACGTGGCTGGACAGCCATTTCCGCTGGCAGATCCGTACCTTCTGGTTCGCCGTGCTGTGGGGCATCGTCGGGTGGCTCACCGTTTGGATTTTCATCGGCTGGATCGTCTGGGGCGTGGCCTTCATCTGGTTCATCTACCGCATCGTCAAGGGCTGGTTGAACCTCAACGACGGCAAATCGATGTACGTTGCCTGAGCACAAGCCGGCCGTCGGCGCCCGCGGGCGGCCGCGCGTCCCGGCCAGCTTCCCGCGGCGGTGCCTGGCGGACTGCCCGCGCCCGTCAGTCTTTCTTGGCGTTCGATGCGGCCAGGACCTGTTTCCCCACGCTCAGCACATGGCTGCGCATTTCGGCAAAGGCGCCGGCGGCATCGCCTTGCTGGATCCGCTCGAGCAGCGCATCGTGCTGGTGGCCCCGTTCTGCCGAGAACGGCAGGTTGTGATACGTGATGTGGCGGACGCGGTGGACGTGCCACATCAGGTGTTCATGGATCTCGATCAACCGTTCGTTGCCGGTTTCGAGAACCAGCAGGCGATGGAACTCGTCGTTCAGCGTGACCCAGCGCGTGGTCTGGTTCGACTCGACCGCCTTGTGCATGCGCTTGAGCAATTGCTTGAGTTTTTCCACCAGCTGGGGATTGCGGCTTTCGGCCGCTTTCTCGGCGGCCGAGGCTTCGAGCACGGCCAGAATGTCGAAGGTGCCGGCGATATCTGCCGCCTCGGGCTTGGTGACGACCGCGCCGACATGAGGAATGAGTTCGACCAGCCCTTCGCCTTCGAGAATGCGCAGTGCATCCCGCAGCGGCGTGCGCGATACGCCGAACTGTTCGCATAGCACCGGTTCGACCAAGCGTTCGCCCGGCTTCCACCGACCTTCGATCAGATCTTGTCGCAGGTGCGGGAGTATCTGCGAGGTCATTGACGCACGCGCAACACGTCGGGAAGAAGGGGATTTCATACGTCTCTTGCCAGGGGCTGCCGCCGGGAAAAGGAACTCGTCGCGGACGACACTCTAGCAAAAGTAGCCAGGGCGAGGGCGAGCATGGGCGGGATGAATGGTTCCCACGCGAAAAAATATCGTATACGATACACGAAACACGAAACCGGGAGACAACGCCAGCACGCCGTAATACGGCGGCATTCACCTTTACAGGAGTGAAAAAATGGGTTGCATCGCTAATACGAAGTCGGTTTCGCAAGTATCGAAGAGCCTGGCCGCGTTTTGCGCGGCGCTCGCCTGCCAGGGCGCTGTCGGCTCGGCATGGGCGCAGGATGCCGCCGCGGCCTATCCGGACAAGCCGGTCAAGCTCGTCGCGCCGTTCGCGGCCGGCGGGGCGCTCGACATGATCGCCCGCAGCATTGCGCAGTCCTGGTCCAAGCAGTTCGGCCAGACTTTCGTGGTCGACAATCGCGCCGGCGCCGCAGGCATCATCGGCAGTACGTATGTGGCCAATGCGGCGGCCGACGGCTACACCTTGCTGCTGGGCTCGACCACCACCCACGGCATCAATCCGTCGCTGTACAAGACCATCAGCTATAAGCCACAGGATTTCGCGCCGATTTCGCTGATCGCGACGATTCCCCATGTGCTGGTGGTCAATCCCAGCCTGGATGTGGACAATCTCCAGGACTTCCTCGCTTATGTGAAGGCGCATCCCGGCGCGACCTTCGGCTCGGCCGGCATCGGCTCGCCGCACCACCTGGTCGGGGAAATGCTCAAGACCGCCACCGGGCTCGAGATGACGCACGTTCCCTACAAAGGCTCGGCGCCGGCGCTATCCGACCTGCTGGGCGGCCAAATCTCCTTTGTTTCGGTGGAATACACCGCCGCCGCCCAATTCATCAGCTCGGGCAAGCTCAAGGCCATTGCCATCGCATCGAACGAGCGCGTGCCCGGCATCGACGTGGCCACTTACCGCGAACAAGGCCTGCCACTGGAGGTCACTGCCTGGTACGCGGTCTACGCACCGGCCAAGACGCCGCCGGCGATTGTCGAGAAACTCGCTCGCGGCGTAGCGGCGGCCGTCAAAGAGCCGGAATTCCGGAACCGGTTGGTAGCGCTCGGCGCACAGCCTGTGGGCAGCAGCTCCGCCGAGATGACCGCCTTCCAGAACAAAGAATTGGCGCTGTGGGCCAAGGCCATCAAAGACTCGGGCGCGACGGCCGAATGAGGCGCGCGCAGGCAGCAAACATAAGGAGCAAACAGATATGAGCGATCTCTCCACCCGGGGCGATGAGCGGCTCGTGTGGCCGCAAGAGGGCGTCAGCCGCGTGCCGTTCAGGATCTTCAACGATGAGAGCATCTATGCCGAAGAGCAGGACAAGGTGTTCAAAGGGCCGATCTGGAATTTCGTCGGCCTCGACATCGACGTGCCGAAGCCGGGTGACTACAAAACGACCTGGATAGGAGAGACGCCAGTCGTGCTCGTGCGCAGCGGCGATGACACCTTCACGGTATTCGTCAATCGTTGTGCGCACCGTGGCGCCACGCTGTGCATCAATGACCGCGGCAACGCCAGGCGATTCACCTGCGTCTACCACAACTGGTCCTACGATCTCGAGGGCAAGCTGCGCACCGTTGCCTTCCAGCGCGGCGTAAGGGACCAGGGCGGCATGCCGGCGGACTTCGACAAGAGCCAGCACAATCTTCGTACGCTGCGCGTCGAGGCCTTTTGCGGGCTGGTGTTTGCCACCTTCTCCGACGAGGCGCCCTCCGTGGAGGAGTTCCTCGGGCCCACCATGGCGGCGCACATGAGGCGGGTCTTCAACCGCAAGATCCGGGTGCTCGGGACCTACTCGCAGGTCATGCACAACAACTGGAAGCTGTACATGGAGAACGTCAAGGACTCCTATCACGCCAGCCTCTTGCACCTGTTCTTCACCACGTTCGGCCTGAACCGCCTGTCGATGCGCGGCGGCCTGGTCCTCGAAGCAAATGGCGGCCACCACATCAGCTTCTCGCAGATGGCGTCCGACCAGGTGGCCGGAACCGACTACGAGAGCGGCGGCATCCGCGCCCAGGACAAGGACTTCAGCCTGCACGATCCCTCGCTGCTCAAGAGCTGGCCCGAATTCGAAGACGGCATCACGCACGCGATCCAGGGCATCTTCCCCAACTTGATCGTCCAGCAGATCCAGAATTCGCTGGCCATTCGCCTGCTGGTGCCGCAGGGGCCGGAGCGCTGCGAACTGTTCTGGATACTGTTTGGCTACGAGGACGACACACCGGAGCAGGTCGAGATGCGCATCAACCAGTCCAACCTGGTGGGGCCGGCCGGACTCGTGTCGCTGGAGGACGGGGTAGTGGGAAGTTTCGTGCAGCGCACCCTGCATGGCGAACGCCAGGCCCGTGCCGTGCTGGAGATGGGCGGCCGGACCGTCGAGAACCAGGAATCGCGCGTAAGCGAAGCCTCCGTACGTGGCTTCTGGCAGTGCTATCGGCGCTACATGGATTTGTGAACCTGGAGAAGAAATTGGATCTGCAACAAGCCAAGGCCGCTATCCGAGACCTGATCGAGACGGCGGTGCATGTCATCGATGACGAGCGCTACGAGGACTGGCCAGAACTATTCGCCGAACAGTGCAGCTACCGTATCGTGACGCGCGAGGGCCTGGAGCGTGGCCACTTGATCGGTGTCATGGCATGCGGCAGCCGAGGGATGCTGCGGGATAGGGTCAACTCGCTGCGCAAGGCCAACATCTACGAGCCCCACCGCTATCGCCACCTGCTCGGGCCCACCCGCGTGCTCGATCCGCGCGACGAGGGGCCGTTGCGCGCGCGTACGGGCTTTGCCTTGGTGCGCATCATGCAGGACGGCAGAAGCGAGCTGTTTCTCTCCGGCGTCTATGAGGACAGTATCGAGCTCTCATCCGAAGGGTCGCGGTTCCTGGAGCGCCGGGTGGTGCTCGACTCGCCCAGAATCGACACCTTGATCGTCCTGCCTGTGTAAAGGCCAGGCCGCCCGCGCAGCCGGCCGCCCTGCGGGCACCGGCTGCGCATCAGCGGGCGAACAGCTCCCTGACCACGCTGCGCAGCCAGACGCGGCCCGGCTCGCGCGCGAAGCGCTCGTGCCAGAACTGGGAGACATCGTAGGGCGGCAGCCGCATGGGCGGCTCGTACATCTTGACGCCCCAGGCGTATTCGAACGTGGCGGCGAGGGTGCGCGGGATGGTGGCGATGTAGTCGGTCTGGGCGACGATCCTGCCGATCGACAGGAAATGCCCGACCCGCAAGGCTACCGCCGCGCCGACTTTCTTCGAAGCGAGGATGCCCTCCAGCACGTGGGCGTGCCCGGTGATCGACCCCGTGGAGACGACATGGCCCAGCTGCCGGAAGTTCGCCATGGTCAGCTTGCCGCGTATGGCCGGATGGTCCTGCCGGGCGATGCAGGCGTATCTGGCGGTGAAGAGGCGGTCCGACTGCAAGCCCTCCGGCTCCAGCCGCAAGTGGCCCATCGCGAGGTCCACGCCGCCATCGGCCATTGCCTCCCGCAGCGCCTTGCCCTGTAGCTGGCTGGTCCGCAGCTGCACGCCCGGGGCCAGCGCTGCCACCCGGTCCGCCAGGCCCGGCAGGAATACTTGTTCGCTGATGTCGGACATGGCGAGGGTGAAGACACGCTTTTCCGTCGCGGGCGAGAACATCGGTGTCTGCAGTGTCCCGCGGACGATGTCCAGCGCCTGGTGCACGGACTCGCTCAGGCGGTCGGCGAAAGGGGTGGGCAGCAGCCCGTGGGGCTGGCGGATGAACAGGCGGTCGCCGTAGGCGTGCCGCAAACGGGTCAGCGCGCGGCTCATCGCCGGTTGGCTCAGCCCCAGCTCCTTTCCCGCCGCGGTCAGGTTCCTGCTTCCGTAGATCGCCAGGAAGAGCTCCAGCAGGTTCAGGTCGACTTGATGCGAAAGGCGCTTGGGCATGGCAAGAGATATACCTCGTACGCATGTCAGATATCCGTTCATTTCATTTTACGGATTTCAGGCCGGTTCGTAAGATGGGCAGGTCAATGTCAGGAGACCTTATGTACCGCAGCGCCCACTACCTGCTTCAAGGCCTTGCCGACCTGGGCATCGACTACGTTTTTTCCAACCTCGGCACCGACCATGCCTCCATCATCGAGGAGCTGGCTCGCTGGCGGGACGAGGGCCGGCCCCATCCCCACTTCATGCTTTGCCCGCACGAGAACGTCGCCATCCACATGGCTGCCGGCTATGCGGCGATGACCGGCAAGGGGCAGGCGGTGATGGTGCACGTGGACGCCGGAACCGCTAACGCCGCGATGGGCATGCACAACATGTTCCGCTCCCGGCTGCCGGTCATGCTCATGGCCGGCCGCGCGCCGTACACCGTGCGCGGAGAATTGCCGGGCTCGCGCGACAACTACGTGCATTTCGTCCAGGACCCGTTCGACATCGGCAGCCTGGTGCGGCCCTACGTCAAATGGGAATACACGTTGTCGACCGGCATCAATGCGCGTGAAGTCGTCCGGCGCGGCCATTCTGTCATGCAAAGCGATCCTCCCGGCCCGGTCTACCTGACCCTGCCGCGCGAGGCCCTGGCGCAGCCCTGGGACGAAGGCGCCGTGCGGGCGTTCGGAGAAGACAAATACGGCCCCGTCGCCGCCGGGGGGACGGCCGCCGCGCGCGCTGGCCAGATCGCCGAGGCGCTGATGCGCGCCGAACGGCCGATGGCGGTGACGGCATATCTAGGCCGCAAGGCCGAGGCCGTGCAAGCGCTGGAAGAGCTAGCCTTGCTTTGCGGCATACGCGTCTACGAGTTCGCGCCCAGCTTCCTCGGCATCTCGCGCGATTCCCCGTGCTTCGGCGGTTTCGATCCCGGCAAGGCGCAGGCCGATGCCGACCTGGGGCTGCTGCTCGACGTGGACGTGCCCTGGCTGCCGAAGTACGCCGCCGAGCGGCCGGAAACACGCTGGATCCATATCGACGTCGATCCCATCAAAAAGGACTTCCCCATGTGGGGTTTCGCCACCGACGTGCGCGTGCAGGGCGATTGCGCCACCGTGTTGCGCCAGGTCACCGCCATCGTCAAGGCGCGCGCCGACCAGGCGTTCCACGACCGGGTGCGGCGGCGCCTGGACGAATACATGGCGCAAGCGCACCAGCGGAACGAGGCGCAGGCCCAGGCGGCGGCCCAAGGCGGGCAGTACGGGGCGATTGCGCCTGCCTATCTGTGCGCGCAATTGAGCGCGGCTCTTTCGCAGGAAGACGTGGTCATCAACGAGGCCATCCGCAATTCGCCGGCGGTACTGCAGCACATCCGCCGCACCCGACCCCTCACCCTGCTGGGGACGGCGGGCGGCGGGCTGGGCTACAGCGGCGGCATGGCGCTGGGCGCCAAGCTGGCCCGGCCCGGCGTACGCGTGATCCAGATCGTCGGCGATGGCGGTTTTCATTTCGGTACGCCGACGTCCGTCTACGACGTGGCCCAGCGATACCGGCTTCCGATTTTCACCATCGTGCTGGACAACGGCGGATGGCAGGCGGTGAAGGAAGCCGTGCTGCGGGTGCATCCGGACGGCGCGGCGGCGCAGGCCGGCGAGTTCCATGCGCGGCTGGAGGGCGAGTCGCGCCGTTTCGACATGATCGCGCAGGCATTCGGCGGCTACGGCGAGACCGTTGCCGACCCCGACGAGGTCCCGGCGGCGATCGCGCGCTGCCTGAAGGCGGTGGACGAAGGGCGCGCGGCCGTGCTGCACGCCCGGATCGGAAATCTATAGCAGCCGCCTGGCCCCGGAAGGCGCTTGCCTCCCGGGCTGCATGGGCGGTGCACAAGGAACGTTCGAGTCCTGTGGAGGAGACACCATGCAAGTGCGTCACACCTTGAAAATGGCGGCCTGGGCGCTGGTCCTGGCCCAAGCCGGGGCCATCGCTTCGGCGCCGGCGGCCGAGAGCCAGTATCCGGCCCGTCCCATTACCATCATCGTCGGCTATGCGGCCGGCGGCGGCAACGACGTCCTGGCCCGGATCGTTGCCGAGGAGATGTCCAAAGGGCTCAAGCAGCCGGTCATCGTCGAAAACCGGCCCGGCGTCGCCTCCATCGTCGGCGCCGCCTACGTGGCCAAGGCCAAGCCCGACGGCTACACCTTGTTCTGGGGCGCGAGCGGTCCGATATCGTTCAACCCTGCGCTCTATTCCAAGCTGCCCTACAAGGTCGAGGACTTCACGCCGGTGTCGCTGACGGCGAAGTTCCCCCTGGTGCTGGTGTCGGACGCCTCTCTGCCGATCAAGTCCGTGCCCGATCTGGTGGCCTATTCCAAGCAGCATCCGGACAAGGCCAACTACGGCTCCAGCGCCGCTTCGTTCCAGCTCGTGACCGAGCTCTTCAACGCCCGGACCGGCGCCCGTTTCTCGCACATTCCCTACAAGGGAAGCAACGAGTCCATACAGTCGGTCATGGCGGGCAACGTCACCATGGCCATCACCGATCCCGCGCCCGCCACGGTAGGGCTCCAGAGCAAGCGCATCCGGGCGCTGGCCGTCACGTCGGCGCAGCGCGCCGACTTTCTGCCCGAGGTGCCTACCATGCGCGAGTCCGGCATCGACCTCGAGGTCGAGCTGTGGGCCGGACTGCTGGCCCCGGCCGGCACGCCAGAGGCGGTGGTCGCGACGCTGCAGAAGGAAATCGAGCGCGTCGTGGCGCTGCCGCAGGTGCGAAGCAAGATGGCGGGCCTCGGCTGCGTGGCCGCGGCCACTTCGTCCAGCGATTTCCGCCGCCTCATCGAGGCCGAGGTGCCGTTCTGGACCAAGGTCGCCAAGGAAAACAACATCAAGATGGACTAGCCGGCGCGGCCGGGAGGTAAGCATGAAGATCACGCGTATCGCCGCCGTGCCGATCAAGCTGCCCGTCCAGGTCGACATTGCCGGCACCGGCAGTGTCGAACAAAGCATCCGCGCCTGCCTGGTGCGGGTCGAAACATCGACGGGGCTATGCGGCCACGGGCTGACGTCCATTACCGACGAGCAGGTGATTGCCACGGCCGTGAACGAGGTCGCAGGCCCGGCCTTGGTAGGCCAGGACGCGCTGAACCACGAGGCGCTGTGGGACCTGCTGTACTGGCGCATGTGCCCGCGCGGCCAGACAGGCTACGGCATGCATGCCGTCGCGGCACTCGATGTCGCGCTATGGGACATCAAGGGCAAGGCGCTGGGGCAGCCTGTCTGGCGGCTGCTGGGCGGTGCGCGCGCACGCGTGCCGGTCTACGCCACCTTCGGCTTCGACTTCCTGGACCGGGAGACGCTCGCCCAGGCGGCAAAGACACTCAGCGACGAGGGATACCGTCACCTCAAAATGGTCGTCGGACACCAGGCCCTGCAGCGGCGGGACCGCGGGGGACCTTCTCTGGACGAGGTCATTGCCGAAGACGAGCGGCGGGTGCGTGCCGTCCGGGACGCGGTGGGCGATAGCGCAGACCTCTACATCGATGCCAACTGCAGCCTCGATGCCTTCCATGCCGAGCGCCTGGCGACGAGGCTGTCCGATTGCCGCATCGCTTTTTTCGAAGAACCGGTTACCCAGAACGATATTCCCGCCATGGCGCGGCTGCGCCAGCGATGCGGCATCGCCGTGGCCGCCGGGCAGAACGAAGGGCTGGCCTTTCGCTTCCGCGACATGCTGCTGCGGGAAGCCGTGGATTTCCTGCAGCCCAATGTGGTGATAGGCGGCGGGTACACGCAATGCCTGCGCATTGCAGGCCTGGCCAGCGCGTTCAATGTCCCGATCACCAATGGCGGCGCCTTCCCGTTGCACAACATGCATCTGCATGCCGGCCTGGCGAACGGCGGAAAGGTCGAGTGGCACCTGCCCACGGTGGCGCTCATGCGCCGCTTGTTCGACGGCTTTCCCGAGCCGGCGGGGGGATGGCTCGCACTTCCCGAGGCACCGGGACTGGGTTTTGAACCCAGCAGCGAGACCCAGGCATTGCTGGGTGGCTGAGCGGCGCCGCCGCCACGCCGTATCCGTCCATACAAGGAGGAGACATGAGACTTGCCCATTCGATCGCGGCGGCAGCGCTATGCCTGGCCGCGGCGGCTTCCGCCATCGCGCAGGAAGCCTGGACCGAACAACCTATCCGCCTGGTCATACCGGCTTCTGCCGGCGGATCCATGGACCAGATGGCCCGCCCGCTCGCCGCCGTCATGAGCCGCCTGTCGGGGCAGACCTTCATCGTGGAGAACCGCAGCGGCGGCGCCGGCGTGCTGGCACGCGAATTCGTCGCCCATGGCCCGGCCGACGGCACCGTATTCCTGCTGGGCAGCGTGCACGAACTGACGCGCATGGCCTTGACGCCCAACCTGTCCTTCCCTCTGACCGGCCCGGATTTCGTGCCGGTGGCCAAGATCGCGACCGTGCCCAACCTGGTGGTGGTCAAGGCCGGGACCGGCGTGGACAACGTCGACGCGCTGGTGGCCAAGGCGCGGAGCTCCCCCAAGGGAATCAGCTACGGCGTCGGCAGCCTCGGCAACCTGCAGCACCTGGCGGGCATTACGTTCGCGCAAAGCATCGGCGCCCACATGGTGGCGATTCCGTACAAAGGCAGCGCACCGGCGCTCAAGGACTTGGCCGGTGGCCAGATAGACGTACTGTTCGACACGATGCCCGCTGCCTCGGCCTTCGTCCGTGAAGGCCGGCTGCGGGCATTGGCGGTGACCGCGGCCAATCGCTCGCCATTGTTTCCCGATGTGCCGACGCTCAAGGAACTGGGATTGGAGCGCATGGTCCTCGGAACCTGGTACGGCGCTTTCGCTCCAGCCAAGACGCCGGCCCGTACGATCGAAGCGGCCGCGGCACTGTTCAGCAAGGCGCTCATGGATCCGGAGATCCAGCGTATGTGGCAGGAATGGGGCAGCGAGAAACCCGTGCCGCAATCGCGGACGGCGTTCGCCGATTTCGTCCAGGCCGAGGCGCAGCGCTGGCAGGAGGCCGTGCGCCAGGCGGGCCTCAAGGTGGAGTAGGGCGGATTCCATGCTTGCACTCGCGGATTTCGAGCGCGCGGCCAGGCGCAGGCTGCCGCGCTGCATCTTCGGTTTCGCCGCGCACGGGGCGGAAGACGAACGATCGGTGCGCGCCAATGAAGAGGCGCTGGCCCGGCTGGCGCTGGTGCCGCGGGTGCTGGTCGACGTGGGTGCGCGATCGACGCGCTGCGAGCTATGGGGCCGCACCTATAGCGCGCCGTTCGGCATCGCCCCCATGGGCGGCGCCGCGCTGTTTGCCTATCGCGCCGATCAGGCCCTGGCCCAGGCCGCCGCCGACGAGAACGTTCCCTTCGTCCTGAGCGCGGCGTCGTCCGTGCCATTGGAAGACATCGCGCGCCTGGCCCCGGGGAGCTGGTACCAGGCCTACCTGGCCGGCGACCATGAACGGATAGAAGCCTTGCTGCACCGGCTCGAGCGGGCCGGCATAGGCGTCCTCGTCGTGACGGCGGACGTCCCCGTCGCGGCGAACCGCGAAAACGACCTAAGGCTAGGATTCGGGATCCCCGTGACGCCCGGCCCCAGGTTGATCGCCGACGCGCTGTCCCATCCCCGCTGGCTGGCCGGCGTCGTGCTGCGAACCTTGTTGCGCGAGGGCATGCCGCATTTCGAAAACTTCGGCGCGCGTCGGGGCGGACCCATCGTCGCCCCGCCCAGTCCCGAGTTCCGTGCCGGGCGGGACCGGTTCACCTGGGAGCACTTCCGGTTCATCCGCGACCGCTGGAAGGGCCGGCTGGTGCTCAAAGGCGTCCTGCACGAAGAAGACGCCCGGCGCGCATTGGACATGGGCGTGGACGGCCTCATGCTGTCGAACCATGGAGGCAGGCAGCTCGACGGCGCGGTATCGCCCCTGCGCATCCTGCCGCGCATGGCCAGCTTGCGCGGCCATGCCAAGCTCTTCGTGGACGGCGGATTCAGGCGCGGCACGGACGTCATCAAGGCTCTCGCCATGGGCGCCGACTTCGTCATGATCGGCCGCCCCTTCCTCTACGCCGCCGCCGTCGCCTCCCGCGCCGGCGTGCGCCAGGCAATCAGCCTGCTACGGCAAGAAACCGACCGCGACCTGGCCCTGCTGGGCCTGACGGCCCCCGACCAGATCGAGCCCTCCTGCGTCGCCTCCGATCTCCCCCACATCGCAGTTCGTTGTGGGGTGGGGGGCGCCGCAGTCTGGGGTTGGCCATAGCGTTCTGGGCTGCCGTGATTTTCGCTTTAGGCGGGGAGGCAAGGGCGCAGCTGTTCGAGCACGGCTCTCGGGATAGCCCAGTGGGCTATCCCGGTGCGAGTTCTGCGCCCGCCCCGCCTAAAGCGAAAATCACGGGTAGTCCCGGCGCAGCCGGGACCAGCCCGGTCGCTATGGCCAACCCCAGGCTGCGGCGTCCCACGCCCCGCAACGAACGTCCTTAAGAACCCAATTCCCCCCGCAATATCCGCCCACCCCCATAACTCCCCTGCACCGGCTCCAAGCCCCCCACCCGCACCCGTACCGCGCAATACTTGAACTCCGGAATCTTCCCAAACGGATCCAGCACCGGATTCGTCAGCTTATTGATCGCCGCCTCGTAATAACAGAACGGCACGAACACCGCCCCCCGCGGCGTTCCCTCATCCACGCGCGCATACAGCGACACCTCGCCCCGCCGCGACTCCAGCGTCACGATATCGCCAGGCTTCGCCCCGATATCCTCCAGGTCCAGCGGATGCACCAGCGCTACCGGATCCGGCTCCAGCGCATCCAGGACCGACGCGCGCCGCGTCATGCTGCCCGTGTGCCAGTGTTCCAGCTGCCGTCCGGTGATCAACACCATCGGATATTCGCCATCCGGCTTCTCGGCCGCCGGGATGATGTCCGCCGGCACGAAGCGCGCGCGTCCGGTCTCGGTCGGGAAACTGGCCGTGAACACGACCGGCTCGCCGGCGTCGCCCTCGGCCAGGCACGGATAGGTCACCGCGTGCTCGGCCTGCAGCCGGTCCCAGGTAATCCCGCCGATGCTGGGCATGGTGTGGCGCATCTCGTCGAACACCTCCGAGACGTCGCGGTAATGCCAGTCCAGCCCCATGCGCGCGGCCATCTGCTGGATGATCCAGAGATCCTGCCGCGCGTCTCCCGGCGGATCGAGCGCCTGCCGCCCCATCTGCACCAGGCGGTCGGTATTGGTGAAGGTGCCGGTCTTCTCCGGAAAGGCCGACGCCGGCAGGATGACGTCGGCCAGGTAGGCCGTCTCGGTCAGGAAAATGTCCTGCACCACCAGGTGGTCCAGCGCCGTCAGCGCTTCGCGCGCATGATTCGCATCGGGGTCCGACATGGCCGGGTTCTCGCCCATGATGTACATGCCGCGCACCGTGCCCGCCTTGATCGCATGCATGACCTCGACCACCGTCAAGCCGGGTTGCGGGTCCAGCGGCATACCCCAGAGCTGCTCGAACTTTTCGCGCGCCGCCGGGTTGTCCACGCGCTGGTAATCGGGATACATCATCGGGATCAGGCCGGCGTCGGAAGCGCCCTGGACGTTGTTCTGGCCGCGCAGCGGATGCAGACCGGTCCCGGGGCGGCCGATCTGCCCGGTCATCAGCGCCAGCGCGATCAGGCAACGCGCGTTGTCGGTGCCGTGCACGTGTTGCGACACGCCCATGCCCCACAGGATCATCGATGCCTTGGAGGTCGCGTACAGGCGGGCCACTTCGCGTATGGTGCCGGCATCGATGCCGCAGATCGGCGCCATGCGTTCCGGGCTGTAGCCTTCCACGTTCTTGCGCAGCTCGTCGTAGCCGATGGTGCGGCTGGCGATGAAGTCCTCGTCCACCAGTCCTTCGTGCACGATCACGTGCATCATCGCGTTGAGCAGTGCGACGTCGGTATCCGCGGTGAACTGCAGGAAGCGGTAGGCCAGCCGCGCAAGGTCCGAGCGGCGCGGGTCGGCGACGATGAGCTTGGTGCCGTTCTTCACGGCATTCTTGATCCAGCTTGCCGCCACCGGATGGTTGACGGTGGGATTGGCGCCGATCACGATCACGACCTCCGCCTTGCCCACGTCCATGACGGGATTGGACACGGCCCCCGAACCTATGCCTTCGAGCAGCGCCGCTACGGACGAAGCGTGGCACAGCCGGGTGCAGTGGTCGACGTTGTTGCTGCCGAAGCCCGTGCGCACCAGTTTCTGGAATAGATACGCTTCCTCGTTGCTGCCCTTGGCCGAGCCGAAGCCGGCCAGTGCCCGTTTCCCGTAGGTATCGCGTATGGCCCGCAGCCTGGAGCCGGCCAGGTCCAGTGCCTCTTCCCAGGTCGCTTCGCGGAAGACGTCCATGACCCGGTCTGGATCCATGACGGCGTCGCCGCGCTTGGGCGCGTCGGAACGGCGGATCAGCGGGCGGGTCAGGCGTTGGGGATGGTGCGCATAGTCGAAACCGTAGCGGCCCTTGACGCACAGGCGCTTGTGGTTGGCAGGCCCGTCGCGGCCCTCGACGTACAGAATGCGGTTGTCCTTGACGTTGTACGTGAGCTGGCAGCCCACGCCGCAATAGGGGCAGACCGAATCGACCTTCTTGTCGGGCACGGCCAGGGCGGCGTCGCGGGCGGGCATCAGCGCTCCGGTGGGGCAGGCCTGCACGCATTCGCCGCAGGCCACGCAGGTGGATGCGCCCATGGCGTCGTCCAGGTCGAACACGATCTTGGCCTGGTCCCCGCGGTAGGCCAGCCCGATGACGTCGTTGACCTGTTCGTCGCGGCAGGCGCGCAGACAGCGTGTGCACTGGATGCAGGCGTCGAGGTTGACCGCGATCGCCGGGTGGGACGAGTCGGCCGACACCGGTGTCCGGGGGGCGAAACGCGGCTTGCCCACTTCGAGCTTGCGGGCCCATAGATCAACTTCGTTATGGCGCGTATACGAGGCCTCGGGCATGTCCGACTGCAGCAGCTCGACCACCATCTTCTGCGCTTTGAGCGCGCGTTCGCTATGGGTCGTGACCTCCATTCCGTTGCGCGGCGTACGGCAGCAGGAGGGCGCCAGGACCCGCTCGCCGGCGATCTCCACCACGCATGCGCGGCAGTTGCCGGCGGGCTCGAGACCGTCGGCATAGCACAGGTGCGGGATCTCGATCCCGGCGCGCGCGGCAATCTCGAGCAGCGTCTGGTTCTCGGGCGCGCTCACCTCGCTGCCGTTGAGCTTGAAGGTGACGATGGCCGGCTCGAGGCCGAGTTCGCGGCGGTTGATGGCATTCATGTCAGGCCTCTGCTTGCTGCTGCAGCTCGTGCGGGAAATACTTGATGACGCAGTCGACCGGGTTGGGCGCGGCCTGGCCCAGTCCGCAAATGGACGCATCCCGCATGACGGCGGACAATTCCTGCAGCAGGCCGATATCCCATCGCGGTTGCTGGATGAGTTCCAGGGCCTTGGCCGTGCCCGCGCGGCAGGGCGTGCACTGGCCACAGGACTCGTCCTTGAAGAAGCGCATCATGTTGCGTGCGGCGCCGATGGCGCTGTCCTGCGTGGACAGCACCATGACGGCCGCCGAGCCGATGAAGCATCCATAGGGCTGGAGTGTGTCGAAGTCCAGCGGGATATCGTTCATCGAGGCGGGCAGGATGCCGCCCGATGCGCCGCCCGGCAGATAGGCATAGAACGCATGGCCTTCCTGCATGCCGCCGCAGTATTCGTCGATCAGCTCCTGGATCGTGATGCCTGCCGGGGCGAGATAGACACCAGGCTTGCGGACGCGCCCCGATACCGAGAACGAACGCAAGCCCTTGCGGCCGCGCCGGCCGTGCGAGGCAAACCATGCCCCGCCCAGGTCCAGGATGTCCCGTATCCAATGCAGCGTTTCGAAGTTGTGTTCCAGCGTGGGCCGGCCGAACAGGCCGACTTGCGCCACGTAGGGCGGCCGCAGCCTCGGCATGCCGCGCTTGCCCTCGATGGATTCGATCATGGCCGATTCCTCGCCGCAGATATAGGCGCCCGCGCCGCGGCGCAGCTCGATCACCGGCATGCCGGGCGCCGGCGGGTCGGCGCGGAGCTTGGCCAGCTCGGCCTCCAGCATTGCGCGGCAGCCGTGATACTCGTCGCGCAGGTAGATATAGACGGCTTGGGCTTGCACCGCCCACGCGGCGATCAGCATGCCTTCCAGGTGCCGGTGCGGGTCGCGCTCCAGGTAGTACCGGTCCTTGAATGTTCCCGGCTCGCCTTCGTCGATGTTGACCGCCATCAGGCGGGGGGCCGGCTCGGCGCGTACGGCGCGCCATTTGCGTCCGGCGGGGAAGCCTGCTCCGCCTAGCCCGCGCAGATTCGAGTCCTCGAGCGTCTGGATGACGGACTCGACGTCGCGCTGGCCGGCGACGCATTCGCGCAGCAGCCGGTAGCCGCCGCGCAAGGTATAGGCGTCGTAGTCGATATACGGGGCCGGGATGTCGCGGGTTTCGCCGTTCGCCGCTGCGGCCTGGACGGTCTCGGCAGTGGCGTGGGCGACCGGGCGCTGTCCGACGACAGCCACCGGCGCCTGCTCGCAGCGGCCCACGCATGGCGCCGGCCGCACGCTTACGCTCGGGCCCAGCAGCTGGGCCAGGCGTTCGAGCAGGGGCTGTGCTCCGGCCATTTCACAGGACAGGCTGGTGCAGACGCGGACGACAAGGGGCGCCGTTTCCGGCTCAGCTTGGCCGTCGTCGCGGACCACGTCGAAATGATGGTAGAACGACGCGACTTCGTAGACCTCGGCCTGCGCCATGCGCAACTCCTGGGCCAGCGCCGCCAGATGCCGCGTGCCGAGCCGGCCGTAGCGATCGTTGATGCGGTGCAAGTGTTCGATCAGCAGGTCGCGGCGGCGTGGCGCATCGCCCAGCAAGGCGCGCACCTCGGCGAGGGCGGCCGGATCGACGCGCCGGCCCTTGGGTTGCTTGCGGCGGCGTTCGCGCGTGGGCGGGGCTGACGCGATGGGAATGACTTTTTGTTCCATGGATTCCAGGGCCGCGGGTCGCCGTGGGCGGAAGCCGCTAATATATGTAATTCAGAACATATTCTGATCGTTGTTCTCCCACTCTAGCAAAGAAAACCAAGCGGACAAATATGTCTGTAATTGCATAATGTTCAAGATCGCCATTCATCCCGGCTGGCAGGTTCAGGGAACCCGCGCCGACGCGCCGGCCGGCCTCGACACGGCGCTGCTGCTGCGCCTGCTGGCGCGCATCCGGACCTCAGGCTCGATTGCCGCCGCGGGCCGCCTCGAAGGGCTTTCCTATCGCCACGTCTGGGGATTGCTGCGCGACGCCGAGCGGCTTTTCGGTACGCCGCTGCTCGAGAAGCAGCCGGGCCGCGGTACCAGGCTGAGCCACCTGGGGGTGGTGCTGTTGCTGGCCGAAGACCGTATCCGGGCGCGCCTGTCGCCGACGCTGGACAGCCTCGCTTCCGAGCTGCAAGCAGAAATCCGCAAGGCGGTCACGCCCGACCGGGCCCCGCTGCGCCTGTATGCCAGCCATGGTTTCGCGGTCGCGGCATTGGTCGAGTGGATCAATGCGGCCAATATGCCGGTGGAGCTGCGCTATCGGAATAGCACCGAGGCCGTGGCGGCGCTGGCGCGGCGCGAATGCGACCTCGCGGGGTTCCATGTGCCCCTGGGCCAGTTCGAGGGCGAGGCGGTGCGCCAGTACCTGCAATGGCTGGACCCCCGCGAGCATGTGCTGGTGCAGCTTGCGCTGCGGGAGCAGGGCCTGTGCGTGGCACCGGGCAATCCCAAGCGCATCGGGGCGCTGGCCGACCTGGCCCGGCCCGGCGTGCGGTTCGTCAACCGCCAGGCGGGATCGGGGACGCGCATGCTGCTCGAACTGATGCTGGCGCGCGACGGAGTGCCGCAGCAGGCCATCATGGGCTTTGACAGCACCGAGTTCACCCACGCGGCGGTGGCGGCCTACATCGCCAGCGACATGGCGGATGTCGGATTCGGCATCGAGACCGCGGCACGGCGCTTTGGACTGGACTTCGTGCCGCTGGTGACCGAGCGGTATTTTTTCGCCGTGGAACGGGCGACGCTCGAGGCCCGGCGGCTGGACGCGGTGCTCGGCATCCTGAAGTCGCCGGCCTTCGTCCAGCGCCTCGATGCGCTGCCAGGGTACCGGCCGGTCAAGACCGGCGACGTGCTGACGCTGGCCCAGGCATTCGGTATCGAGCAGGAGGGCGGTCAGCCTTCCTGAACCGGGCTTTCCGTCTTGCGCGCGCGGCTGCGGGGAGCGGTCTTGCGGGCCGTTTTGCGGGCAGTCTTCTTGGGGGGCGCCTCGGCCGGCGGGGCAGCGGCTTCGGTTCCGCCGGCAACCTGGGGAGCCGGCGCGGCGGCAGGCTCTGCTGCGGGGGCCGCAGGCTCCTGGGCCGGTGTCCCGGCCAGCCGCTCCGGCGGCGGTTCGGCCGAGGCCGGCGTCACGGCTGGCGTGTCGGTGTTCCGCGCGCGGCGCGTCGCGCCCTTGCTTGCGGCGCGGGTGCTGCGCCGCTTCTGGGGCGAAGGCTCGGCCGCGGCGGGGGCGGGCAGCTCGGGGGCGGGCGGCGGAGCCGGACGGGATGCGGACACTTCGCCACCGTTGCCGCGATACACATAGGCGCCCGATTTGTCGTCGCGCCCGAACTCCAGCAACCCCCTGGCCTGCGCGGCTTCCAGCAGGTTGCCGAAGGCGCGGAAACCGTAGTAGGACTCGTTGAAATCGGGGCGGCGGCGCTTGATGGCCTCTTTGAGCACCGAGGCCCAGATCTTGCCGCTGTCGCCGCGCTCGGCCACGAGCGCATCGAACGTTTCCACCGCCAAGGCGATGCCTCGTTCGCGCCGTGCCTCGAGCTCGTCCCTGGGCAGCTTTTCGTCGTCCTGCGGCCGCCGGCCGGCCTGCTGGGCGCTGCGCGGGTCCCGCCGGGCCGCCTGGTGCGTTTCGCGGACCAGGTCATCGTAGAAGAAGAATTCGTCGCAATTGGCGATGAGCAGGTCGGACGTCGATTGCTTGACCCCGACGCCGATCACTTGCTTGGCGTTCTCGCGCAGCTTGGATACGAGCGGCGAGAAGTCCGAGTCCCCGCTGATGATGACGAAGGTATTGACGTGCGACTTGGTGTAGCAGAGGTCGAGCGCATCGACGACCAGCCGGATGTCGGCCGAATTCTTGCCGGACTGGCGTACATGCGGAATCTCGATCAGCTCGAAGTTCGCTTCGTGCATCGCGGACTTGAAGCCCTTGTAGCGTTCCCAGTCGCAATAGGCCTTCTTGACGACGATGCTTCCCTTGAGCAGCAACCGTTCCAGCACGAGCTTGATGTCGAAGCGTTCGTACTTGGCGTCGCGCACTCCCAGGGCCACGTTCTCGAAGTCGCAGAACAGCGCCATGCTGACGTTTTCCGGGGAGGTGTTCATGGAAATGGCTCCAGTGGGGCGGCGCGGCGTGCGCCGCCTGTAAAGAACGGATGATACCGTCCTCGAGGTGCCGACGCCGGCCGGCCTGGCAGGCGGCGGTCCGCGGCTTCTTCTTATACACTCGTCTGCGCTCCCGGGCCCGCGCTTCCGACCACTTTCCCCGGGGGCATTGCCATGCCATGCTGCCTGAGCCTACTTCGCCGCCCGGCGGGACGCCCGACATCGTCTCGATATCGGGCCTTGCCAAGACCTATGCCAACGGCTTCCATGCACTCAAGGGCCTGGACCTGACGATACGCAGGGGGGAAATCTTCGCCTTGCTCGGCCCCAACGGCGCGGGCAAGACGACGCTGATCAGCATCGTCTGCGGCCTGTCGCGGCCAAGCGCCGGTACCGTGCTGGTCGACGGCTACGATATCGTGCGGGATTACCGCGCGGCCCGGTCGCGCATCGGCCTGGTGCCCCAGGAACTGGCGACCGACGCTTTCGAGACGGTCTGGGCCACGGTGAGTTTCAGCCGGGGACTGTTCGGCCACTCGCCGAAGCCGGCCTACATAGAAAGCATCCTGCGCGACCTGTCCCTGTGGGACAAGCGCAAGGCCAAGATCATGACCTTGTCGGGCGGGATGAAGCGGCGCGTGCTGATTGCCAAGGCGCTGGCACACGAGCCCCGGATCCTGTTCCTGGACGAGCCGACCGCGGGCGTGGACGTCGAGCTGCGGCGCGACATGTGGAAGATGGTGCGCCGCCTGCGGGACGACGGCATGACCATCATCCTGACGACCCACTATATCGAGGAAGCCGAGGAGATGGCCGACCGCATCGGCGTCATCAACAAAGGCGAACTCGTCCTGGTGGAAGAAAAGCATGCGTTGATGCGCAAGCTCGGAAAGAAGCAACTGACGCTGCACCTGCAGGCGCCGCTCGCGGTCGTGCCGCCGGCGCTGGCGCACTACGGGCTGGAACTGGCGGACGGCGGCCATACGCTGGTTTACACCTTCGATACCCAGGGCGAGGCAACCGGCATCGCGCCGCTGATGCGGGCCTTGAACGAGCACGGCATCGACTTCAAGGATCTCAATTCCAGCGAAAGCTCCCTGGAGGATATTTTCGTGAGTCTGGTGCGGGAGCAATCATGATGAATTTCCATGCGATCCAGGCGATCTACCGGTTCGAGATGGCGCGCACGTTCCGGACGCTGACGCAGAGCATCGCCTCGCCGGTCTTGTCCACCTCGTTGTATTTCATCGTGTTCGGCACGGCCATCGGCGCCCGCATGGGCGACATCGGGGGCGTCAGCTACGGCGCGTTCATCATCCCCGGCCTGGTCATGATGTCGCTGCTCAACGAAAGCATCTCCAACGCCTCGTTCGGCATCTACCTGCCCAAGTGGACGGGCACCATCTACGAGCTCCTGTCCGCGCCGGTGTCCCCGGTGGAAGCCGTGATCGGCTATGTCGGCGCGGCGGCGACCAAGTCCATGATGCTGGGCGTGCTGATCCTGGTGACCGCGCGCATTTTCGTGCCGTACCACATCGAGCACCCGTTCTGGATGATCGGATTCCTGGTCCTGACGGCCGTGACGTTCAGCCTGTTCGGCTTCATCATCGGACTGTGGGCCGACGACTTCCAGAAGCTGCAGATCATTCCTCTGATGGTGGTGACTCCGCTGACCTTCCTCGGCGGGGCGTTCTACTCCATCAACATGCTGCCCCCCATCTGGCAGAAGATCACGCTCGCCAATCCCGTGGTCTATCTCATCAGCGGGTTCCGCTGGAGCTTCTACGGCCAGTCCGATGTCAACGTGGTCGTCAGCCTCGGCATGACGCTCGCCTTCCTGGTGGCCTGCGTCGGCATCGTGACCTGGATATTCCGTACCGGCTACAAGATGAAAACCTAGGGCCCCCGGCGCGCCATCTCGGTGCGTGCCCGGCGTCCATGGTGCGGTCCGGCGGCGCCCGCCATGTCCGCTTCCCTGGGAGCGCGGGCACGGCGGGCGCTGGCATTCTTTATGCTTGCCCGAACTGCGTGCCCCGAATTATTGAGTCGGCCAATTATTTATCGTTAATGGCCGGGATTGCCGTAAACCCTAATTCATCCACAAATTAATTATTTGTTTAATTAATCAGGGATGGACGGACGTTTGCGGCGCCCGGACAGGCCATGGGCGGTTGGCAGTTCTTAATCGAAACCTTTGCGAGAGGTCGCTATGCGAAAGTTGTCTTTTGCGGTGTTGCTGGTGGGGGCTGTCGGCGTGGCGGGGCCGGCGGCGCAGGCGCAGGACACCATCAAGATCGGCGTCATCCAGCCTTTGACCGGGTCGGTTGCCTATAACGGCCTGACGTATGTCAATGGTGCCAAGCTGGCGGTCGAACGCCGCAACGCCGCTGGCGGCGTGCTGGGAAAGAAGATCGAGCTCATCATCGAAGACGGCCAGTGCCGTCCGGCCAATTCGGTGAACGCGGCTGAAAAGCTGATCGTGCGCGACAAGGTCGTGGCGTTGGCCGGGGCGTTCTGCAGCTCGGCGACCGCTGCTGTCATGCCCGTGGCCGAAAAGTACAAGCTGCCCCTGCTGACGGGCGTGTCGTCCAAGGCGGACCTGACGGAAAAGGGCCTCCAGTATTTCTTCCGCTCGGCGGAAACCGACCGCTTGATGTCCAAGACGTTCAGCAAGATCCTGGCGCAGAAGCTGCAGCTGAAAACGGTCGCCTACATCGGCGTCAACGATGACTGGGGCCGCGGCAGCGTGGAGGATTTCTCCAAGGACCTGAGCGCGCTTGGCGTCAAGACCGCGATGAAGGAGTACTTCGACCATGGCGCCACCGACTTCTACACCTTGCTGACCCGCTTGCGTGCAGCCAAGCCGGATGGCGTATTCGTCGCGGCCGAGACCCAGGACGGCTCCATCCTCGTCAAGCAATTCAAGGAGTTCGGCATCCAGACCAAGATCTTCGGCGTCGGGTCGTGGGCCACGGCCGACTTCATCGGCCTGACGGGAGAGGCCTCCGAAGGCATCTATGCGGCCGTTCCCTATGCCTCGACCATGCCCGGCGAGCGCAACCAGGCCTTCGTCCAGTACTACAGCCAGGCCTACAAGGAAAAGCCGGGCAAGTACGGTGCCGCGGGCTACAACGCGCTGAACATCCTGATGGAAGCCATCGCGCGTGCGGGCAATACCCAGGCCGATGCCATCCGCGACGCGCTGCGCAAGACCGACTACGCCGCGCCCAATGGCCAGTTCAGGTTCACCGAGAAGGGTGAGGGCTATGGTTTTGACGTGGTGCTGGTGCAGATACAGAACCGCGAGCCCAAGGTGGTGGCGCAAGCTCCCACGGAAAAACCTTGATGCGCTAGGCGCTTGCCCGCCACAGGAGAAACGATGGACTTGCTGCCGCAGTTCCTGGCCAACGGCTTGGTGATCGGATCGTTCTATGCGCTGTCCGCGCTCGGGCTCACGCTCATTCTGGGGCTGATGCGCGTCGTCAATTTCGCCCATGGCGAGCTGTACATGCTGGGCGGCGTCATGGGCTGGTGGGTGACGAACTCGCTCGGGCTGGATTTCCTGACCGGGCTGGCGCTGGTGGCGCTGGTCATGGGCGTGTTCGGCTGGCTGGTGGACCGGGTGTTGATCGAGCGTATCCGCGGCCAGGGCGAGGAGCCCGGCATCCTGCTCACCATAGGCTTGTCCATCTTCCTGGCCAACACGGCGCTGCTGGTGGTGGGTACGGCGCCGCTCAAGATCGAGGGGCCGGTCTCGAGCGGGCCGGTATTCCTGGGTCCCATCGTCGTTACCAAGATCCGCCTGTTCGCCGTCGCGGTGTGCGCGGTCCTGATCGTGGCGGCTTACCTGCTGATCCAGAAAACGCGGCTGGGCCGCGCCATGCGGGCCACGTTCCAGGATCCCATGGCGGCGCAACTGGCCGGCATCAAGACGGCCAATGTCTATGCGTGCACGTTCGCGCTCGGGACGATCATCGCTTCGATGGCGGGAATGCTGCTCGGATCGATCTACTCGGCGCAGGTCTCCATCGGCGGCCTGGTCAGCATGAAGGCCTTCGTGGTCGTGATCCTGGGCGGCATGGGCAGTTTTGCCGGCGCGGTCGTGGGCGGCCTGCTGCTGGGCATTGCCGAGGCGCTCTGGGGCGGCTATGTCGCTACCGGATGGGTGGACATCATCGGATTCGCCATCGTCATACTCACATTGCTGTGCCGGCCTTACGGCCTGTTCGCCAGACGCGCCGAGAGGGCCTGACCATGCATTTCGAACGCAATGCGATCCTGGTGTCGATGCTGGCCGCGGCGGTGCTGCCCCTCGTCGTCCACGACCAGTACCTGCTGCACGTCGCCATCATGGTGCTGTTCTATGCGGTGCTCGCCACCAGCCTGAACCTCATCGTCGGCTACGTGGGCGAGTTCTCGCTGGGCCATACCGCCTTTCTCGGCACGGGAGCGTACGCCGCCGCGCTGCTGTCCACCAAGCTGGGCTGGCCGCTGTGGGCGACGATTCCCGCCGCAGGGACGCTGGCGGCGATCATGGGCCTGCTCATCGGCAGCATTACCCTGCGCCTGCAGGGGCCGTTCTTCGTCATCGTGACCTTGGCGTTCGCCGAGGTGCTGCGGCTGGTCGCCGACAACTGGATCGCGTTTACCAACGGCCCCATGGGCATCGCCGGCGTGCCGCAGCCGGCGTGGCTGGCCCAGGCGGGCAACCTGGCGACCAAGCAGTTCTATTTCTACCTGGCCTGGGGCGTGCTGGGGGTTGCGCTCTATCTGGCGTTCCGCTTCGTCTATTCCAATGCGGGCCGCGCGGCGATAACCCTGCGCGAGAACCGCTACGTGGCGCAGTCCATCGGCATCCGGCCGTTCCGCTATGCCATGCTGGCCTTCGTGCTGGGCGCCTTCCTGGCCGGCATGGCCGGAGGCTTCTATGCGCACTACATTTCCTTCGTGGGGCCGGAGGTCTTCCGCTTTGCCTTCATGGTGAGCATGATCATCATGGTGTTGATCGGCGGCAAGGGGACGCTGGTCGGGCCGCTGCTGGGCGCGTTGCTGGTGACTTTCCTCGAGGAATACCTGCGCGAGGCCAAGGAACTGCGGCTGTCGCTGTTCGGCCTGGCCGTCATGGCGATCGTGCTATTCCTGCCGCGTGGCCTGATGGGGTTCCTGACCAACCGCCGGGAGGTCAGGAATGCCCCGCACGCCCCGCCGCGAACGCCCCAGGGGGCGAACCCGCCGGACTGGCGGGGCCAGGTCCGCTGTGCCCTGGGTCGGGTGGGCGTCCTTTTATCCAGTGACAGTGGCGCGCGGCGCCTTGGAAAACTGAAATGACAACCGTGCATGCAATCGGCAATGCGCCCATGCTGGACGTGCGGGGCCTATGCAAGACCTTTGGCGGGATCAAGGCGGTCAAGGACATCAGCTTCCAGGTCCGGCCAGGCGAGATCGTGGGGTTGATCGGTCCGAACGGCGCGGGCAAGACCACCTGCTTCAATCTCATCACCGGCTTTTATACGCCCACCGCCGGTCAGGTCTACGTCAAGGGCGAAAACCTTACCGGCGCCAAGCCCTACGAGATGGCGCGCAAAGGTGTCGTGCGCAGTTTCCAGAAGACCAACATCCTCAAGTCGCTGTCGGTCTTCGAGAACGTCCTCGCAGGGCACTACCTGAGCGCCCGGCAAGGCTTGCTGCGGACTTTCTTTCCCGGGCGCGCGGTGCGCGAGGCCGAGCGGGCCGCGCGGGACGACGCGGAGCGGATCGTGCACCTCATGGGACTGGGCGGGCGCATGAATGCGCCGGCCTACCTGCTCTCGTGCGGCGAGCTGCGGCTGCTGGAGGTCGGGCTGGCGCTGGCCGCCAAGCCGGACATCCTGATGCTGGACGAACCCGCGGCGGGGCTCAACAGCCAGGAAGCCAAGGAGCTGGGAAACATCCTCAAGCGGCTGCGGGGCACCCAGGTGCAGTCCATCCTGCTGGTCGAGCACAACATGGGATTGGTCATGAGCGTGTCGGACCGCGTGGTGGTGATGCATTTCGGTGAAAAACTGGCGGAAGGGCTTCCGGCGGAAGTGCAGCGCAACGCCGGGGTCATCGAAGCCTATCTGGGAGGAGGGCGGGCGGCATGAGAACCGATGCCATCGAGGGTTCGCCGTTGCTGGAACTGGACAGCGTCCATGTCGGCTACGGCCGGACCGCGGCGTTGCATGGCGTGAGCCTGCACGTGCGGCCAGGCGAAACGGTGGCGCTGATCGGCGCCAACGGCGCGGGCAAGAGCACCACGCTGCGCGCCATCTCCGGCTTGCTGAAGCCGGGCCGCGGCAGCATCCGTTTCAAGGGGCGCGACATCGGCGGCATGGCGCCCGACCGCATCGTCGGGCTGGGCATTGCCCATTGCCCGGAAGAGCGCCATGTCTGGCCGGCCATGACCGTCTACGAAAACCTGGTGCTGGGTGCGTATCTGTGCCGCGCTGCGGCAACGGTGCAGCAACGCGTGGAGAAAGTGTACGAGCGCTTCCCGCGGCTCAAGGAACGCCACCAACAGCTGGCCGGCACGCTCAGCGGCGGCGAGCAGCAGATGCTGGCGATCGGGCGGGCGCTCATGTCCGAGCCGGTACTTCTGCTGCTGGACGAGCCGAGCCTGGGGCTCAGTCCCAAGATTGCCGCCGAAGTGTTCGACGTCGTGCGCGAGATCAACCGGCAAGGGGTGACGGTACTGCTGGTCGAGCAGAACGTGCACAACGCGCTGGGCGCGGCCTCCCGCGCTTACGTGTTCGAGACCGGCAAGGTAGTGGCGGAAAGAGATGCCGCCGGCTTGCTGGAGGATCCGGAATTGCTGACCGCGTATCTGGGCGGCTAGGCCAGGGAGGAAGTGGGTAGGGAAGTGTCCTGATTCAGTACCAATGCGGAAACATTATTAATTTATCGTTTAATTATTTGGCGTGGCGGGCGTGCCGCCGTTCGCCAGAAGGCAAGGAGAAACTGTATGAATCGTCCTCTACGCGTAGGTATCGTGGGCGGCGGGATTGGAGGCGTGGCCCTGTCGCGGGCCCTGTCGCTGCGCGGTATCGAAAACCACGTGTTCGAGCGCGCGCCGGCGTTCGGCGAGGTCGGAGCGGGCGTCCAGGTGACGCCGAACGCGGTGAAGGTGCTCAAGGCGCTCGGCCTGGCCGAAGACTTGAAACGAGTGGGCTTCCTGCCCAACGCCATGGTCGGACGCAACTGGCGCTCGGGCCGGGAGCTCTTCCGCACGCCGCTCAAGAATAGCTGCCCGCAGATCTATGGCGCCGAGTTCTACCACGTCCACCGCGCCGACCTGCATGCCATTCTTTCCCGCCATCTCGAGGACGGCAAAGGCGCGACGCTGGGGGTCAATTGCGTCGGCGTGCGCAATGAAGGCGCCACCGCGGTAGCCTCGTTCGGCGATGGCAGCGAGTACGAAGCCGACGTGATCGTCGGCGCGGACGGGGTGCGCTCGGTCGTGCGGGACGCATTGTTCGGCGCGGAATCGGCGCATTTCACGGGCCACATGTGCTGGCGGGCCCTGGTGCCCGTGGACCATCATCCGCTGAAGTTCGTCAGCCCGGATGCGGCATTCTGGATGGGGCCGCACGGCCATCTCGTGACCTATTACGTGAATGGCGGCGCTGCGGTCAACATCGTGGCGGTCAACGAGTCGAAAAGCTGGGTGGAAGAATCCTGGAACGTGCGCAGCAGCCGGGAAGAACTGATGAAGGCCTACGAAGGATGGCATCCCGACATCATCGAGCTGTTCAGCCGCACCCAGGATGTCTACAAATGGGGACTGTTCGACCGCGATCCCATGCCGGAGTGGTCCCAAGGACGCATCACGCTGCTGGGCGATGCCGCGCATCCGATGCTGCCGTTCCTGTCGCAGGGCGCCGCGATGGCCATCGAGGACGGATACGTCCTGGCCACCGCGCTCGCGCACTATCGCCAGGACGTCGGGTCGGCCTTGAAAGCCTACGAGGCGGAGCGCCGTCCGCGCACCAGCCGGGTCCAGCTCGAGGCCCGCGAGCGCGGCAAGACCTATCACTTGCCGTCGCCCTGGGCCCAGTTCAAGCGCGACCTGCTGTACCGGTGGCGCGAGCTGGTCAACCCCAATGCCGTCGGCATACAGGCCAACTGGGTCTATATCTACGACGCGACCACGTGCGCACAGCGTTTCGGCCAGCAGGCGCTGGCGGCCTAACAGGCAAAAGGGAACCCCATGAAAGCAAGCTACCGCATCGGCCAGATCGTGCCGAGCTCGAATACCACCATGGAGACCGAGATCCCCGCCATGCTGCGGCTGCGCGAGCAGATCCGGCCCGAACGCTTCACTTTCCACTCGGCCCGCATGCGGATGAAGCATGTCACCAAGGAAGAGCTGGCTGCGATGGACGCCGAGTCGGACCGCTGCGCGCAAGAGCTGAGCGACGCCCGCGTCGATGTGCTGGGCTACGCCTGCCTGGTGGCCATCATGGCGATGGGCCACGGCTACCACCGCGAATCCGAGGCGCGGTTGCGGCAGCTCACGCGCGACAACGGCGGCGATGCGCCGGTGGTGACCAGCGCCGGCGCGCTGGTCGACGCCTTGCGCGTGATCGGCGCCCGGCGCATTGCCCTGGTTGCCCCCTACATGGTGCCGCTGACCAAGCTCGTGATTGGCTATATCGAGAGCGAAGGCGTCGAGGTCGCGCAGTGGCGTGCCCTCGAGATCCCCGACAACCTCGAAGTGGGACGGCACGACCCCCGCAAGCTGCCGGACATCGTTGCGTCGATGGATACGGCCGGGGTGGATGCCATCGTGCTGTCGGCCTGCGTGCAGATGCCGTCGCTGCCCGTCATTGCGCAGGTCGAGGCGCTTACCGGCAAGCCGGTGGTGACCGCCGCCGTCGCCACTACCTACGCCATGCTCAAGGCGCTGGGCCTGGAGCCCGTCGTGCCGGGCGCGGGCGCCTTGCTTTCTGGCCATTACTAAGGAGAATGCGGTGAGCAGTACCTACCTCTACGGCGCCCATGTCAAAGCCAATGGCATACGCCAGCACTACCTGCGGTTCGGCGGAAAAGGCCAGCCGCTGGTTCTGGTGCCGGGCATCACGAGCCCGGCCGTCACGTGGGCCTTCGTGGCCGAGCGGCTGGGGCGCCAGTTCGATACCTACGTGCTCGATGTGCGCGGACGCGGCCTGTCCGAAGCGGCGCCGGGCATGGACTACAGCCTGGAGGCATGCGCCGCCGACGTCGGGGCCTTCGTGCAGGCCTTGGGGCTGACCGATTATCTGCTGGTGGGACACTCGATGGGTGCGCGGATCGGCGCCATCGTTGCCGCGCATCATGCCGCGGGCCTCGCCCGCCTGGTGATGGTCGATCCGCCCGTCTCCGGGCCCGGGCGCAGGCCCTACCCCGCCAAGATCGACTGGTATGTGGATTCCATACGACTCATGCGCGACGGCAACTCGTGGGAAAAACTCAAGCCGTTTTCGCCGACCTGGACCGAAGCGCAATTGCGGCTGCGGGCCGAGTGGCTGCATACCTGCGACGAGGAAGCCATCGTCTGCGCCTACCACGCCTTCGGCACGCAGGACATGCATGCCGATCTGCCGGCGATCAAGGTCCCGGCCCTGTTGATGGTGGCGGGAAAGGGCGGCGTGATCGAACCGGCGGACATCGAGGAGATCCGGGGCCTCATGCCGCAGATCGAGGTCGCCGTGGTGCCCGAAGCCGGCCACATGATCCCCTGGGATGACGAAGAGGGATTTTTCCGAGGCTTCGGAACGTTCCTGGGCGCCCCGGTCTAGGCGGGCAGGTGGACTACTTCTACGGGAGCAAGCAATGGCTGTCAGCGATTCCGATTTGATCCAGGCGTGGACACAGGTACTGACGCTGTCGCGCCTGAAGCGCGGCGACACGGTCACCGTGCTGACCACCGAGGGCGTCACCCATCCCCAGACCTTGCGCTGCGCCATGACGGCGGCCGGCCTGCTGGGGGCGCGCGTGAACCGGCTCGACCTGTCGCCGGTCAATGGCGAAAAATCGCTTAGCCGCGATTCACTCGCCTATCTCGGCACCACACCGCTGAGCGGCAACCGGGCCGCCATTGCGGCGCTCAAGGCCAGCGACCTGGTGCTCGACCTGATGACGCTGCTCTTTTCGCCCGAGCAGCACGACATTCTCCAAGGAGGCGGCAAGATATTGCTGGCGGTCGAGCCTCCGGAGATCCTGCTCAGGATGGTGCCGACCGAGGCCGACCGCGAGCGCGTGCTGGCCTGCGCCGCGCTGCTCGAGGGCGCGCGCGAGATGCGGGTGACGTCTGCGGCGGGCACCGACCTGGTGTGCCCGCTCGGCGAATTCCCCGTGATCAAGGAGTACGGGTTCGTCGACGAGCCGGGACGCTGGGACCACTGGCCGAGCGGCTTCGCGCTGACCTGGCCGAACGAGCGCGCCACGCATGGCCGCATCGTGGTGGACAAGGGCGACATCCTGCTGCCCATGAAGTCCTACGTAAGCGACCCCATCGTCATGGAGGTGGAGGACGGCTATGTCACATCCATGACCGGCGGCCTGGATGCGGAACTGCTCAGTGACTACATGCGCTCCTTCAACGATCCGGAAGCCTATGCCATGTCGCATATCGGCTGGGGCGCGCAAAGCCGCGCGAGATGGTCCACCCTTGGCCTGTATGACCGCGAAGCCACGATAGGCATGGATGCGCGCGCCTACGCGGGCAATTTCCTGTTCTCGCTCGGCCCCAACAATGAAGTAGGCGGTTCCCGCACCACGGCCTGCCATATGGATATTCCACTGCGCGGCTGCACCGTATCGGTCGATGGACGCGAGGTCGTGCGAGCAGGGCACCTGCTGGAGGAAGTGCTCGCTGGGGAGGGGGTATGAGCGCGTCCGCCGGCGCCGGCCATGGCGAGGCCGCCGTCTACGCCCGGCAAGGGTTCGGCGCGGGCCTGGCGCCCGTCCCGCCGTTCGGCCTGCTGCTGGTTGACTTCGTCAACGGATTCGCCGACCCGGCCATGTTCGGCGGCGGCAATATTCCCGCTGCCATCGAGGCCACGCGGCCGTTGCTGGCGCTGGCGCGCGAGCGGCAGTGGCCCGTTGCGCATACGCGCATCGTCTATGCCGATGACGGCGCCGATGCCAACGTATTCTCCGCCAAGGTGCCGGGCATGCTGCGCTTGACCGAGGCTGAGCCCGCCAGCGCCATCGTGCCGCAGTTGGCGCCGCGGCCGGGCGAACTGGTCGTGCGCAAGAATGTGCCGTCGGCCTTCTTCGCCACCGACCTCGCGCCATGGCTGACGCAACGGGGCGTTCGTACCCTGGTGGTGGCCGGTTGCGTCACCAGCGGCTGCGTGCGCGCCAGTGTGGTCGACGCCATGTGCTGGGGCTTCCGGCCGGTCGTCGTTGCCGACTGCGTAGGTGACCGCGCCATCGGTCCGCACGAAGCCAGCCTGTTCGACATGGCGCAGAAATACGCCGAAGTGCTCGACTACGCGACCCTGGTCCGGCAGTTGCAAGACTGAAGGCAGGCCCCGTGCACGCGGCCGCTACGGGGCCTGCATGCCGCCGGTGACGAAGCGGGTGACCTGGTCGATGAGGCTGTCCGTATCGTCCGGATCATAAAGGCCGGGCGGCGCCATTTCTTCCATGCGATGCGTGTCCGAGAACGCATAAAGATAGGTTCCGACCATCAGCGTGACGCGCCAGTACGCGTCCAGCTCGGGCAGATTCGGCAAGGCGTTGCGCAGGGCATCGACGTATTGCCGGGTGGAGGTGCCGTAGGCATCGGTGCGCAGCTTGTAGGAGATCTGCGGCGGCTCGGTATGCAGGCGGGCCTGCAGGCGCAGGAACGAGCGGCCCTCGGGTGTGGAGCGAAAAGCCAGGGTGGGCATCAGGAAGGCCTGCACGATGTCCCGCACCTTCAGTTTCCCGGGCTTGGCGTACAGTCGCGCGAGGTTGTCCATGCGCTGCTGGGCAATGATCTGGCTGCGGCGCATGAACACGGCTTCGAACAAGCCGTACTTCGAGCCGAAGTAGTAGTTGATCAGGGCCTGCGTGACGTTGGCGCTATCGGCGATCTCCCGCAGCGTGGTTCCCGCATAGCCGAGATTGGCAAAGAGTTCTTCCGCTGCATCGAGAATATCGTCCCGTACGACGCTGGTACCCTCGGGCCGGCCCGGTCCCTTCTGGCCGGTCTTGCGCCTGGTTTTGGCGGCGGGAGTGCCCCGCCGGCCGCTGACCAATTTCATAATCGACTGTTTAATTATTTACGCGAAGCCTCAATGCTAAGGCTTTTCGATGGCTGTCGCTATGTCGGAGGCCTGCGCGCCAGGCTTAGCCCAGCGTCGATTCGAGCGACAGCAGTTGCTCGACGGTTTCCCGCACGCGTACGACGTGGTAGTGCTCGCCGTCGACCATGACCTCTGCCGCGCGTGGCCGCGTGTTGTAGTTGCTGGCCATGACCATGCCGTAGGCGCCTGCCGATTCCACCGCGAGGTAGTCGCCCTCGCGCACCGCCAGCTCGCGGTCCTTGGCCAGCCAGTCGCCGCTTTCGCAGACCGGCCCGACGACGTCGTAGCGCGCGGGGGCCGCGTCGTGGCGCGGCGTTACCGGCAATACCCCATGGTAGGCCTCGTACAGCGTCGGGCGGATCAGGTCGTTCATCGCCGCATCGACGATGAGGAAGTTCTTCGCTTCGGTCGGCTTGAGATATTCCACGCGCGTGACCAGCAGGCCCGCGTTGCCCACCAGCGAGCGCCCAGGCTCCAGCACGATCTGGCGCGACCCATAGCCGCGGGCATCGATGCGCGCGAAGACCTGGGACAGCAGGTCGGAAGGCGCCAGCGCCGTTTCGTCGGCGTAGCGGATGCCCAATCCGCCGCCCAGGTCCAGATGCTCGATGTGGATGCCCTCGGCGGCCAGCTTGTCTAGCAGGTCCAGCAGCTTGTCGAGCGCGTCGAGGAAAGGCGCGGTTTCGGTGATCTGCGAGCCGATGTGGCAATCCACCCCCACGACCGCAACGCCGGGCAGCGCTGCCGCGGTGCGGTAGGCCGCCAGGGCGTCCTCGATGGCGATCCCGAACTTGTTTTCCTTCAGGCCGGTGGAAATGTAGGGGTGCGTGCCGGGGTCGACATCGGGGTTCACGCGCAGCGACACCGGTGCCCGCTTGCCCAGGGCGTGGGCCACCTCGGAAAGGCGATGCAATTCCGGGACGGACTCGACGTTGAAGCATTTCACGCCGGCCTCGAGCGCCAGGCGCATTTCGGCGGCCTGCTTGCCCACGCCGGAGAAAACCACCTTGCCGGGATCTCCGCCCACGGCCAGCACGCGTTGCAGTTCGCCGGCCGAGACGATGTCGAAGCCGGCTCCCATGCGGGCGAACTCGCGCAGCACCGCCAGGTTGGAGTTGGCCTTCATGCCATAGCAGACCAGCACGTCGCGCGACCCTATGCCTCGGCGATAGGCGTCGTACGCGGCATGCAGTGCCGCCCGGGAATAGACGTAGAGCGGCGTGCCGAGCTGGTCGGCCAGGTGCGCGACGGACACGCCTTCGGCATGCAGGACGCCTTGGCGGTAGGCGAAGTGGGGACTGCCGACCGGGGTGGGCAGGAAAGCGGGGGAAGTCATTGGGGCAGCGGTGTGTGGGAGATGGATTCGTTGCGACGGGAGACGTCGTTGGCGTCGACGCTGGTGGGCGGGGGCGGCGCCGGTTGTGCCGGGGCAGCAGCCGGGCGCGTGGCGGGCGGGGGCGTCTGGGGCAGGTAGAGCGGGCCCTTGATGCCGCAGGCCGTCATCAGGACGGCAGCTGCCGCACCCACCGCCGCGGCGGCCAGGCGCCTGCCGCGGCCATCCGGCCGGGAAGCGTGCGTGCCGCTGGCTACAATGCCGGTATCAGCAACCAACGAAGGGTCTGGGCATGCGGCGCGCGGCGAGCGCGAGGGTTTCATGTCGGACATAGCCAAATTATGAACGAAAGCGAATTTCTTGCCCTGGCCGACGCCATTCTCGATTCCATCGAGCGCCAGGCTGACGTCTGGTTCGAGGAGCGTGACATCGACATAGAAGGGGTACGCAACGGCAACGTGCTGACCCTCGTCTTTGCCGACGGCAGCCAGGCCGTCATCAACAGCCAGGCGCCGATGCAGGAAATGTGGGTGGCGGCGCGCAGCGGTGGGTTCCATTATCGCCTGAAGGACGGCAAGTGGCTCGACACCCGCAGCGGGGAGGAGCTGTCGCAGGCATTGTCGCGTATCTGCTCCGAGCAATCCGGGGCGGATATCGTGGTCGAGCCCTTGCCGGTGCGATAACTACGGCAGATAGTTCTCCGGCAGGCCGCTGTTGCTGTTGCTGCCGCTGCGGGGGGCGCCATTGCCGTTCCCGCTGCCATTGATCAGGTTGCCCAGGCTGTCGATCAGCCTGGACATGGGATCGGTCGGCGGCGGGGGCAGGCCGACGCTGGCGACGGCCTGCCCCGGCGGGAATTCGGCAAAGTAGTAATCGCCGTTCTGCACGACGATGCCGGACGGCATGGACAGTTCCCGTTGAGGGACGTCCTTCAGCGCGCGCTGCATGAACTTGAGCCATATCGGCATGGCGGCGCCGCCGCCGGTTTCGCGTACACCCAGCGATTTGGGCTGGTCATAGCCCAGCCATGCCACGCCCACCAGTCCGGGGGTATAGCCCGCGAACCAGGCGTCCACCGAGTTGTTGGTGGTGCCCGTCTTGCCGGCGACATCCTTGCGCTTGAGCGAAAGCGCGGCCCGCGCGGTGCCCACGCGAACCACGTCGCGCAGCATGGAGTCGGTGATGAAGGCGGTGCGGGGATCGATGGTGCGCAGCGATTCATCGCCGGCCTTGGTCGGGCGGGCCTGCATCAGCACGCGGCCGGTGCTGTCGGTGACTTTCTCGATCAGGTAGGGAGTGACTCGGTACCCGCCATTGGCGAACACCGAGTAGGCCCCCGCCATCTGCAGCGGCGTGACCGAGCCGGCGCCCAGCGCCATGGTCAGGTAGGCCGGATGGCGGTTGGCGTCGAAGCCGAAGCGCGTGATGTAGTCCTGCGCGTACTGCGGCCCGATGCTCTGCAGGACGCGGATAGACACCATGTTCTTGGACTTGGCCAGGCCCTGGCGCATGCTCATGGGCGGCTCGTTCCTGCCATCGTAGTTCTTCGGCTCCCACCGCTGCGATCCGGTCGCCGAGGCTTCCAGTACGAAGGGGTCGTCGGAAACGATGGTAGCCGGGGTCAGGCCACGCTCCAGTGCGGCAGCGTAGATGAACGGCTTGAAGCTCGAGCCGGGCTGGCGCCAGGCCTGCGTGACGCGATTGAACTTGCCGCGATGGAAATCGAAGCCGCCGACCATGGCGCGGATGGCGCCGTTCTGGGGATCGGTGGACACGAACGCGGCCTGGACCTGGGGCGTCTGCAGGATCTCCCAGTCGTTCCCGGTCTTGAGGATGCGCACGATGGCGCCACGGCGGATGCGCACCGACGGTTGGGCCTTGGCCGAGAGCGCCGGCTGGACGAAGCGGAGCCCCTTGCCGGTGATGTCGATGATCTCGCCGGCGCTGCGGGCCACGCGCACGGTCTTGGGGTCGGCCGACAGCACCACCGCCGCCAGCAGCGTATCGCTGTCCGGATAGTCGTTGAGCGCATCGTCGACCGCCTCGTTGAGCTTTTCGGGGTCCTTGTCGATGCCGTTCGGCAGGTCGACGAAAGCTTCCGGTCCCCGATAGCCGTGCCGGCGCTCGTAGTCGAGCACGCCGTCGCGCAGCGCGTCGTAGGCCGCGTCCTGCATGTCGCGGTTCACGGTCGTGTAGACGTTCAGGCCGCGCGTATAGGTTTCTTCCTTGTAGATGTCGTAGACCAGCTGGCGGGCCAGCTCGGCAACGTATTCCGCGCGCACGCCGAACTCGCCGCCCATTTGCCGGACTTTGAGCTTTTCGTCCACGGCCGCGTGGTATTCCGGTTCGGTCAGGTAGCCCAGGGCCAGCATGCGCTGCAGCACATATTGCTGCCGCAGCTTGGCGCGGGTGGGATTCACCACCGGGTTGTAGCGCGAGGGGGCCTTCGGAATGCCGGCCAGCATCGCGGCTTCGGCCGCGGTGATCTCCGACAGTGGCTTGCCATAGTAGATGCGCGCTGCGGAGGCGAAACCGTAGGCGCGCTGGCCCAGGTAGATCTGGTTGATGTAGAGCTCGAGGATCTGGTCCTTGGTGAGACTCGCTTCGATCTTGAAGGTCAGCAGGATCTCGTACAGCTTGCGGGTCCAGGTCTTCTCTGAGGAAAGATAGAAGTTGCGCGCCACCTGCATGGTGATCGTGCTGGCGCCCTGGCTCTTGGAGAAATTGACGAGGTTGGTCAAGGCGGCACGCATTACGCCGGACCAGTCGATGCCGCCATGTTGGTAGAAACTGTCGTCTTCGGCCGACAAAATCGCCGATTTCAGTACATCGGGCACCTCGCGGATGCGCACGACGTTGCGACGTTCCTCGCCGAACTCGCCGATCAGGGCATTGTCCGCGGTGTAGATGCGCAGCGGCATCTTGGGGTGGTAGTCGGTCAGGGCGTCGAGATCGGGCAGGTTCGGATAGGCCAGGGCCAAGGCGAGGCCCACCAGCAGGGCGCCACAAGCGGCCAGACCGGCGAGGATGCCGACGACCTTCAGAAGAATACGGGACATGAGGAAGCTGCTTATCGTGCGAGGACGAGACCCATTATAGGAACATAGGAACGGATCGGCTTATAGACTGTTCGCCCGGCTGGGTGTTCCTGTAACAGTTGGTGTGTTCGGCACGCGGGGCGATTTCCCGCTGCGGGCGCTCTTGCGGGATAATGCAGGGTATATCGACATTTTCTTGTGGCTTCGGCCTCACGAGCTAGTGGATCAGGTCTCTTACGATTCATGCCCGGCCGCCGCCACGGGGCCGGCGGATACGGTTTTCGTGCCGCCCGTGTTCCTCGTCGGGATGATGGGCGCGGGCAAAACCACCATAGGGCGTGGCTTGGCCCGGGCGCTGTCGCGTCAATTCCTCGACGTGGACCTGGTGCTCGAGGCGCGCTGCGGCGTCCGCGTCCCGACGATTTTCGATCTCGAGGGCGAAGCCGGCTTCCGCCGGCGCGAAACTGCCGCGCTCGACGAGTGCAGCCGCATTTCGGGGGTGGTCCTGGCCACGGGCGGCGGTGCCGTCATGGCCGAGCGCAACCGCCACATGCTGAAAGAACGCGGTACCGTCATCTATTTGCGGGCCCGCGCCGAGGAACTCTACCAGCGTACCCGCCACGACCGTAACCGGCCGCTGCTGCAAACTGCCGACCCGCTGGGCCGCATCACCGAGCTGCTCCGCCTGCGGGAGCCCTTCTACGAAGAGATCGCCGATCTCGTGGTCGATACGGGCAAGGTTTCGGTGCCCAAGCTGGTCCACCGCATCCTGCCCTTGCTCGCCACTTGCAACAAGCAGGTCCGGCCTCCCACCGACCTGCCGCCTCTGGAGTGTCCATGAAAGAAGTCCGTGTCGAGACGCCGGGCGGGAGCTATCCCATACGGATTGCTCCCGGCCGCCTCGATCGCCTGGCCGAGGCCGTACCGGCGGATGCCACCACCCTGGTCCTCGTGACTAATCCCACCGTCGCCGCCCTCTATGCGGAACGGGCCGAGCGGGCGCTGGCCGAGACCGGCCGCCCGGTGCTGCGCATTGAATTGCCCGATGGCGAACAGTACAAGGATAGTCAGACCCTTAACCTGATCTTCGACGCCATGCTGGCGCAGCATTGCGACCGCAAGGCGGTGATCGTCGCGCTGGGCGGGGGCGTGGTCGGCGATATCGCCGGTTTCGCCGCCGCCGTCTACATGCGCGGCATCCGCTTCATCCAGGTGCCGACCACGCTGCTGTCGCAAGTCGATTCGTCGGTGGGGGGCAAGACCGCGGTCAACCATCCGCTGGGCAAGAACATGATAGGCGCGTTCTATCAGCCCATCGCGGTGGAAATCGATACCGACGTGCTGGGCACGCTGCCCGCCCGCGAAGTGTCCGCCGGCCTGGCCGAGGTCATCAAGTACGGCGCGATCCTGGATGCCGGATTCTTCAAATGGTGCGAGGAGCACGCCCCGCAGCTGCGCGCGCTCGAACCCCAGGCGCTGGCCGTCGCCATTGCCCGCTCGTGCGAACTCAAGGCCTACGTCGTTTCCCAGGACGAGCGGGAGACCGGGTTGCGTGCCATCCTGAACTTCGGCCATACCTTCGCGCATGCGATCGAAGCCGGACTCGGGTTCGGCGCCTGGCTGCACGGCGAGGCCGTGGGCTGCGGCATGGTGCAGGCGGCCGAGCTTTCCGTATTGGCCGCCGGATTGCCACGGGCCGATGCCGAACGCATCCACGCGCTGGTGCTGGCCATAGGCTGTCCGGTCTACGCGCCGGACCTCGGTACCGACCGCTGGCTCGACCTGATGCAAGGGGACAAGAAAACCGAGGCCGGGCAGATACGCTTCATCCTGCTGCCGCGTCTTGGGCAAGCCGTGCGCACCCCCGCCGATGCCGCGCTGGTCAGGCAAGTGCTCGACCGGACCGTTGCCAAGACCGCAGGCGAGCAACCCGCCATCCTGGCCTGATTTCTTCCCCCAGCCGGAGGAGCCCGACGTTCATGCCGCAAGTCCTCGCTCCGTACGCCGCCGACCCGTCCGCCAGCCGCGGTCGTCGTCATCCCGAGGCCCCGCCCCAGGGCCGTACCGAATTCCAGCGCGACCGCGATCGCATCATCCATTCCAATGCCTTCCGGCGCTTGGAGTACAAGACCCAGGTCTTCGTGAACCACGAAGGCGACCTGTTCCGCACCCGGCTAACCCATAGCCTGGAAGTGGCCCAGATCGCGCGGTCGGTGGCGCGCAACCTGGAATTGAACGAAGACCTGGTCGAGGCCATCTCGCTGGCGCACGACCTCGGGCATACGCCTTTCGGCCACGCCGGACAGGATGTGCTGAACGCCTGCATGCGCGAGTTCGCGCCGGATTCCGGCGGCTTCGAGCACAATCTGCAAAGCCTGCGGGTGGTGGACGAGCTGGAAGAGCGCTACGGCGAATTCGACGGCCTGAACCTGTGCTTCGAGACGCGCGAAGGCATACTTAAGCATTGTTCCCTGACACGCGCCGCCCGGCTCGGCGACGTGGGCGAACGTTTCCTGAACCGGACGCAGCCGTCGCTCGAGGCCCAGCTGACCAACCTGTCGGACGAAATCGCCTATAACAACCACGATATCGACGACGGCTTGCGTTCCGGGCTGGTGACCCTGGAGCAGATGCGGCAGGTGGGCATTTTCGATCGCCACTATGCCGAAGTCGTCCAGCGCTACCCGGACCTGCCCGAGCGCCGAGCCATTACCGAAACCGTCCGGCGCATGATCAATACGCTGATCATCGACCTGACGGAAACCACTGCCGCGCGGATTGCCGAGCACAGGCCAGCTTCCATCGACGACGTGCGCCGCGCGCCGGCCCTGGTCGGTTTCAGCGCCGCGATCAAGGCCGAGGCCGACGAGCTCAAGCTGTTCCTGCGCGACAACCTCTACCGCCACTACCGTGTGCTGCGCATGACCACCAAGGCCAAGCGCATCCTGCGCGATCTGTTCATCGCCTTCCTGGACGACCCGCGGCTATTGCCGCCGCAATACCAGGCCAGGGCCAACGTGGACCAGGCGCGGGCGATCGCCGACTACATTGCCGGGATGACGGATCGGTACGCCATCAAGGAGCACAAGCGGCTGTTTCTGGTCAGCGACGAGTAGGGGCTGCGCCGGGCCGAGGCCCTTGCCGGATCCGGTTGATCGGCAAGGGCCGCGCTCCTGCCCGGAGTTGCGCTCCAGGCAGGGGTGCTTACAGCGTCACCTCGGTCGGCAGCAGGACCTCGAAGGTGATGCCTTCTTCCGACAAGCCTGTGGTGCCGCGCTGGGAGCTGAAGTACAGGCGGGTACCGTCGGGCGAGACGGCCGGACCGGTGATCTCGCTGTTGTCGTGCCCGACCAGGCGCATGACGGCTTGCGACGTGCCGTTTTCGCGCAGCACGCCGATCTCCAGGTTGCCGCCGTCCTCGGCCACCAGCATTTCACCGAACGAGGTGATGGTGATGTTGTCGGGGCGGTCGATGCTGTGCGTCTCGGGCGTGCCCTGCGTGCCGTCGAAGATCACTTCCAAGGTGCGGTGGGCGACATCGTAGGCCCAGATCCGCGAGTTGCTGGACGTGACGAAAAATACGATGCCGTTGAAGAACCAGATGCCTTCGGCTTTCTGGAAGTAGTTGCCCGGTGGCAGGATGCCGCCCGCGCGCAGCGTGTCGCGTATGCTTTTCTGCCCCTGGTCGGGGAAGGCGGCGGGCTCCCAGGTGACCGACACCGGAGGCTTGCCCAGGCCGACGATATCCGCGTAGGCCGCATCGGAGGCGTTGGCGTCCCGGGGTAGCGCATCGATGCGGAGCACCTGCAATTGGCCGGACTCGAACTTGACCGGCCGGTCGGCGCCCGCCGGCCAGTCGGTCGAGTCGCAGACGTAGCGATACACCCGTCCGCCGCCGGCATCCTCGGTCATGTAGAGCATGCGATTGACCGGATCCACGCAGACCGCTTCGTGCGCGAACTTGCCCAGGGCCGGCCAGGCGCGTGGCGGCGCGGCGTCCGACCAGGGCCGGTAGGGGTCGCATTCCCAGACCATGCCGGCGATCTGCTGGGTCAGCTCGAATTCCTCGCAGGACATCCAGGTGTTCCAGGGCGTGGGGCCGCCGGCGCAATTGCCCGAGGTGCCTTTCAGGATGGGGTAGGCATCGACCACATTGCCGTCCTTGTCGAACTTCAGGGCGCTGACGCCGCCCAGCGGGGCCGTCATCTCGGCATTGCTCACGTAGATCCAGCCGCCATCTTCGGTGGCATAGCAGGCGCCGCCGTCGGGCGCCGCATGCCAGAGAAAGCTGCTGCCGGCCACGGGCGCCTGCCCGCTGTGCGCCACGATGCGCGAGCGAAAGCCCTTGGGCAGCATGACGCCGTTGGCGTCGGCAGGCTGGAGTTCGGAGAACTGTGCAAAGGGGTTGAACGGCTCGGGTCCGGCGGGAGGCTCCGGGTCGACGGGAGGGAGCGGGTCCGTCGGGTCCGTGGGGTCGGCCGGATCGTCGCCATCGCCGCCACAGGCGGCCAGGAAGCCGGTCAAGCCGACGGCGCCTGCGGTGCGGAAGGTTTTCAGGAGAAAGTCCCGGCGAAGCGGAAAGTCCAGCGGTACAAGGGGGTAGGCGTCTTGGGTCATTTTTGTAGGTGTGGAAGTTACGGGTGCGCTCGTAATGAGCGCCGCCATGGTCCACGCCAGCCATGACAGCGCGGTGACGAATGCCGCGGCGCCTCTGCCATGTTGCCGAAACGGCAACGCCGCTCCCGCAAAAAGGTATGCCGTACGCGCGCAAACTGGCACAGCCCCTGCATGGAGAGCCTACGGCCCGGAACCGGCCCGGCACGCACCACTATCGGGCGCCTGCCGTAGCGCGGGGATCCTTCGGGCCCTCGTTCAGCTAAGGAAGCCTTACCATGCAAATCGTTCGTCCGTCGACCATCGTGGCGGGCCTGCTCGCCGCGATGTGCGCGCTGCCGGCCGCGGCCCAGGCCCCCACCAAGATCAAGTTCATGCTGGACTGGAAGATTCAAGGCGTGCATGCCTGGTTCTACTGGGCCAAGGACAAGGGCTACTTCAAGGAAGAAAACCTCGACGTGACCATCGACCAGGGCGACGGATCGGCGGCGGCCGTGACCCGTGTGATGTCAGGCGGCTACCAGGCCGCGGTGGGCGATGTGAACGCGATCATCCAGAACGCCGCGACCAAGCCCGGGGAGGCGCCCGTGATGGTCTATATGATCTACAGCCAGGCGCCGTTTGCGTTGATCACCAAGGCCGACGGACCGATCAAGTCGCTCAAGGACGTGGAAGGGAAGACGCTGGGTTCGCCCGCCGGCGCCGCGGCGCTCAAGGTATTCACCGCGCTTGCCAAGAACAATGGCATAGACGAGAAGAAGGTGAACTGGACCAACATGGCGCCCAACCTGCAAGAGCAAATGCTGCTGCGCGGCCAGGTCGATGCCTCGGCCGTGTTCGCCGCCACCAGCTATATGAACCTGGTGGCGCAGCAGGTGGATCCCGACAAGGACATCCGCTGGATCTTCTACAACGACAACGGGTTGGATCTGTACAGCAACGGCGTATTGGTATCGGCCAAGCTGCGGGCCGAGCAGCCGCAGGCGGTGCGAGGCCTGGTGAAGGCGGTCAATCGGGCGATGAAAGAATGCATTGCCGCGGCCGACCCCTGCATCGACAACCTGGCGCGCAACGAACCGCTGATCGACAAGAGCATCGAGAAGCGGCGCATGCTGTACGTGCTCAAGAATTCCATTCTGACCCAGGAAG
Source organism: Pigmentiphaga sp. (assembly GCF_033795525.1). Classification (GTDB taxonomy): domain Bacteria; phylum Pseudomonadota; class Gammaproteobacteria; order Burkholderiales; family Burkholderiaceae_B; genus Pigmentiphaga. The sequence goes on along the minus strand of NZ_JARYGM010000005.1, from coordinate 56,173 downwards.
TCGGCGAGATCGGCCTGGGCGACGTGAAGGACGAGCGCATGAGCCGGGCAATCGCGCAGATCGCCGACAGCTACGGTTTGTCGCGCCGCCCCGAGCCTGCCGAAGTGTTCGATCGCGGCTTCCTGCCTCCCAAGGCCGAGCGCACGGCCAAGCTGCCGCTATGACGGGGATCGACGCGTTGGGCGGCGCCTGGATGATCCGCAATGCCGTGCTGCCGGGCCGCGAAGGCCGGTGGCGGCTGGCGGTGTCGGAAGGACGTATCGCCGAGGTGGTGCCGGATGGGGACGGCGGCGGGTATCGCGACGCGTGGGATGCTGACGGGCGCCTGCTGTCGCCGGCGTTCGTCGACCCGCATGTGCACGTGGACAAGTCGCTGACCAGCGACCGGGTCCCGGATGCCGTGGCGGCGGTGGATCTGGAATCGGCCATCCGCGCGGTACGGCGACTGAAGTCTGAGTTCACGGAAGACGACGTCGCCACGCGCGCCGTGACCTCGCTCGAAATGGGGCTGGTCCACGGTACGACCGTCGCGCGGACGCATTGCGAGGCCGACCGCCACGTCGGCTTGCGCGCGATAGCGGGTGTGCAAGCCGCCGCGAAGTCGCTGGCGGGCCGCGTGGATGTGCAGCTTATTGCGTTTCCGCAGGAAGGCTGGTTCGAGACGGCGGGTTCGATCGAGGACGGTGCCGCGCCTTTCATCGAACAGGCATTGCAAGCCGGCGTGCGCATCGTCGGGGGAAACGTCAACAAAGCCTTGTGGCCCTCGGATCCGGAGCGCCAGGTGGACGAGAGCTTCGCGCTGGCGGCCCGCTATGACTGCGATATCGACTATCACCTCGACAACTGGGACAGCCCGGCGTCCTTTACGCTGCCCTACGTCGCGCGCAAGACGCTGGAGCAGGGCTGGCAGGGGCGCGTGGCTGTGTCGCACATTGCGTCGCTGGCTTGCGTCGGTGACGCCGAGGCTACCGACACCATCGATGCGGTCAAGCAAGCGGATGTGAACGTGTGCGTGCTGCCCACGCGGATCCGCCTGACGCGCGTCATGGAGCTGATGGAAGCGGGCGTCAACGTGGCGTGCGGGACGGACAACATGCGCGATCCCTTCGTGCGCTATGGCGATGCGGATCCGCTCAAGGCTTTGCTGCTGCTGGCCCAGCTCACGCACCAGCTGCACAACGCCGGACTGGAGCGGCTCTGGCGCACCATGACGGACAACGCGGCGCGCATGTTGCGGCTGCCGGATTATGGCCTGGCCGCCGGCTGTGCGGCGGACCTGGTGTTGTTCGATGCCGGTTCCGTGCCCGAGGCGATACTGCTGCAGGCCCCGCGGCTGGCGGTATTCAAGCGGGGCGTGCAGGTGGCCGGGCGGCTCCGCATGGCCTGACCCGCCCCGGGCTCAGGCTTCCTGCGGCCCCAGCGTCTGCTGGATGTGCTGGGCAAAGGCGTGGGCGATCACCGGCAATTGCCGGTGCCGCAAGCTGGCCAGGACGAGCTTGCCGCGGGGGAAATGCCGGTCTTCGATTTGCCGGGTCACCAGCGCGCCGCCATCGGTGACCGCGCCGATGGCGATCTGGAAAGAAATGGCGTGCTGGTAGTAGAGGCATCCGCGCAGGAACTCGAACGAATTGCTTTCCACCATGGGACGCAGCTTGACCGAGCTGCGCATCATGAAACGTTCGAGCAGCTGGCGGCCGCCGATGTCGCGGTCGGGCAGCACCACGGGATAATCGGCGCAGTCGCGCAGGTACAACTGGGGCCGTCCCGCGAGCGGGTGGCTGTGGTGCATGAGTGCGACCAGCGGTTGGTCGAAGTGCGCGATGGTCTCGAGGTCTGCCTCAGGCGGCAGGTTGAAGACCAGGGCGAGGTCGACGTCGAACGCGCGCAGCGCTTCCAGCGCCTGCAGGTGGTCGCCGATGATCACTTCGAAGGCCACCAGGGGGTGCGCCCTGCGGAACGACGCTACGGCGCCCGGCATGTATGCGGGAGCCAACGCCTGGCTCGCGACGATTCTCACGGTGCCCCGGCGCCTGCCCTTCAGTTCCTCGATTTGGGACCGCACGCTGTCCAGTTCCGCATTGCGGCTGCGGATATAGCTGACGAAGAGTTCGCCCGCGGCGGTCAGCCGCATTCCGCGCGGCAGGCGCTCGAAAATCGGCGTGCCCAGCTCTTCCTCCAGGTCCTGGATGCGCCGGTTGACGGCCGAAGGCGCGACGTGCAGCCGTTCGGCCGCCTGTCGTATGGAACCGACGCGGGCGACTTCATCGACGTAGCGCAGAAAACGAAGATGATTCATGGCGGGAATCTCGCAAGAAGGCAATGGCAGTCCGGATGCACCGCATCGTGGCCTCGCCGTCCGCAACGGGGCATGGTGTCCCGTATTGGTGCGGCGGCTCGCCGTGTGGCACCACCGCGTAGCCCGTCGCGCTGCGTGGGCGGCCGGCCTGCGCAGCGTGGGCGTGCAGGCGGGACAGGTGCAATACACGGGCGGCGAGGGTGACGTTGCCGATACGGCAACGATTAGTCCGCAAAATAGCATTGAATTGAATCACGAAAAAGGGCTGTCCAGGTACGGTCATTGCATTGAAGAAGGCGTGTCCGGGCGTTTCCGGGCCGCTTTAGCAAAAGACCATGGATATTCCCCACTCTTCGCACTGTTCTTTCGGGCCTTCCCCAGACAACGTCTGGACGCGGCGAGACGATTGCCTGAGCCTGGTGCGCCCTGTGCGTCCTTCCCGGCCCGTGCGGCTGCCTGCCGACGGCGAGGCGCTGGAGATCGACCTTGCGCGGTCGGCATTGGTCGTGATCGACATGCAGAACGATTTCTGCCATCCGCGCGGCTGGTTCGGCCAGAAGGGCGTGGACGTGGCCCCCATGCGGGCGCCCATTCCCGCCATCGCCTCGCTGTTGCCCGCGTGGCGGGCTGCGGGCGGCAAGGTGGTCTGGCTCAATTGGGGCGTGCGGCCGGACCGGCTCAACCTGAACCCCACGATTCTTTTCAAGGGCAAGCGCAGCGCCGACGGCGTCGGCTATGCCGAGCGCTCGCCGGAAGATCTCGGCCCCAGCGTGGTGCCGGGCGAATGGGGGGCCCGGGTCGTCGATGAACTGCCGACCGCCGACGGCGATGTGACGGTCTACAAACACCGCCTCAGCGGCTTCTGGGACAACGAACTGGACAGCCTGCTGCGCCAGCAGGGCATCACGACGCTGCTGTACGCAGGCGTCAACACCGATCGCTGCGTGTTCTCGACTCTGCAAGATGCCGGCTTCCTCGGCTACGACAACATCTTGCTGGCCGATGCCTGCGGCACCTGCTCTCCCGACTACGTCAGCCAGGCCATTCATTTCCTGGTGCGGCAATTACACGGTTTCGTCGCATCGGCCGGCGACCTGACCTCTGCTTTGGCCGGTCTGGCCGCGCCGGCGGTGCAACCGCCTTCCTCTACTTCCTACTAGGAGCCGTTTCATGATCGCTCGTTTCAAGAGGCTTGTCCTGTCCGCCTCCAGCGCCGCCGCGCTGGGCCTGTGCCTGTCGATGCTGCCCGCCGCGGCATCGGCGCAGATTCCCATCAAGATGACCTTGAACTGGAAATACGAGGGCGCGCAGGCGTGGTTCTTCCTTGCCCAGGAGCGCGGCTATTTCAAGGCCGAGGGGCTGGACGTCCAGATCGACCAGGGAGAAGGCTCGGCCGCAGGTATTCCCAAGGTTGCGGCCGGTACGTATACCGCCGCGTTCGGCGACATGAACGCCCTGATCGATCTTGCCGGCCGCCGCCCGGCAGACGCGCCGGTGGGCGTGTTCATGCTCTACAACGTCGCGCCGTTCGCGGTCGCGGTCAAGAAGGACAGCCCCATCAAGGAGCCCAAGGACTTCGAGGGCAGGACCCTGGGGGGCGCGGCCAACGACGGCGCGCTCAAGTTGTTCCCGACGCTGGCGAAGATCGCCGGCGTGGACCGCTCTAAGGTGAAGATCAGCAACATGGCGCCCAATCTGCGCGAGCAGATGCTGCTGCGCAACCAGGTCGACGGCGTGTTCGGCTATGTCAATACCATCTGGTTCGCCGCCAAGCTCAGCGGCATGAATCCCGAGCTGGACATGCGCTTCATCAAGTATGCCGACTATGGGCTGGACCTCTACTCCAACACCGTCATGTTCTCGCGCAAGTTCGTCAAGGAGCATCCCGAGGCAGTCAAGGGCTTCCTGCGTGCCCTGAACAAGGCCATCAAGGACGTGGTCGCGGATCCCGACGCCGGCATCGCGGCGGTGCTCAAGCGCGAACCGCTGCTCAAGCGCGACCTGGAGAAGGAAAAGCTGCTGGCAACCCTCAAGCGCGACATGAGCCATCCGGAAATCGCCCGCATCGGCCTGGGCGACGTGGATGACGCGCGCTTGAAGCGGGCCATCGGCCTGGTGGTGGAGGCCAACCAGCTGGAAAGCACCCCCGACGCGTCGCTGGTGTTCGATCGCAGCTTCCTGCCGCCGCGCGAAGAACGGCTGTCGCATTTCTGAACCGCGAGCTTCGCGGCCGGACCCCCATCGTATCGATCGAGAGACACATAAATGGAATTGCAGCTCAAAGACAAGGTGGCCGTCATTACCGGTCCCGCCAAGGGCATGGGCCGGGCGATTACGCTCGCCTTCGCCCGCGAAGGGTGCGCACTGGTGCTGGCGGGCCGGGACGTGGCCGCCATCGAGCCGGTCGCCGCAGAAGCGCAAGCGCTCGGCGCGCGCACCAGGATCGTCCGATGTGACCTGACCGATGCCGCACAGACCGAGGCGCTGGGGCGGGAAGCCGAGCAGGCGTTCGGCCGCGTCGACATCCTGGTCAACGTGGCCGGCGGCTCGGGCCCCATCGGCAAGACCGGCTGGGAAACCACCGCCGAGGAGTTCGACGACATTGTCGGCCTGAACATGAAGGGCTGCTTCAACACCATGCATGCGGTGCTGCCCGGCATGATCGCGCGGCGCTACGGCAAGATCGTCAACGTCGGCGGCACCTTCGGCATGCGCGGCCGCGCCGGCCGCATGGCCTATTCGGCTTCCAAGTGGGGGCTGCGCGGCATCACCAAGAGCTTCGCGCTGGAAGCCGGCCCGCACAATATCAACGTCAACTGCGTGGCGCCGGGCATGGTCGACGGCCCGCGCTTCCGCGAAAAGGTGTGCGCCGACATGGCCCGCCGGCTGGGTATCTCGCTGGAAGAGGCGATGTCCCGCCATGCCGCCGACTACGCCCTGCGCCGCGTGTCCACCGATGAAGACGTCGCCGCGGCCTGCCTGTTCCTGGCCAGCGATGTCTCGCGCCAGATCACCGGCGTCGACCTTCCGGTCGACGGCGGCTGGGCCGCGCTTTGAGGAGATCGCAATGAGTAAAGTCGATCTCGTCATCCGCGGCGGCAAAGTCGTATCGCCCGACCGCATCGTCGAAGCCTCGGTCGCTATCGATGGCGGCGTCATCGTCGCCGTCGGCCACGACGACCTGATGCCGGCCGCGCGCGAAGAGCTTCGTGCCGACGGACTGTTCCTGCTGCCCGGGGCCATCGACAGCCACGTACACTTTCGCGACCCCGGTTATCCGCACAAGGAAACCTGGAAAACCGGTTCGGCCGCGGCGGCCTGCGGCGGCGTGACCACGGTGTTCGAGATGCCGAACACCAATCCGCCCACCGGTACCGTAGAAGCCTTGCGCATCAAGCAGCAGGCCGCCGGATCGTCCTACGTGGACTACGGCATCCACGGCTTGCTGGGCGACGATACGATCGACCGCCTGGAAGAATTGCTCGAGGCCGGCGTGACCAGCTTCAAGGCCTTCGTCGGCAATACCTTCGGCAATCTGCCGGCCCCGACCGACGGTGCCCTGCTGGAAGGCTTCGAGAAACTGGCCCCGCTGGGCATCCGCACTGTCGTGCACGCCGAGAATTCCTCCATCATGGCCCGCCGCCAGCAGCGCATGGAGGCCGCCGGCCGCATCGATCCGCTGGCACATCTCGCGTCGCGCCCGGCGGTGTGCGAGGTGGAGGCCATCGGCCGGGTCCTGACCCTGGCCGAGTGGACCGGTGCGCGCGTGCATATCGCGCACCACAGTTCGCGTGATTCGCTGTTCCTGCTGCGCGAAGCCAAGCGGCGGGGCGTGGACGTGACCGTGGAGACTTGCCCGCAGTACCTGCTGCTGAACACGGGCGACATGACGCGGCTGGGGGGCATTCTGCGCCTCAATCCCCCCATACGCGAAGCGCATCACAACCAGCCGTTGTGGGATGCGCTCCTGGAGGGCGTCATCGACATGATCGCCACCGACCATGCTCCCCACGCGCCCGAAGAAAAGACCCGCGCCAACATCTGGGAATGCGATTGCGGCTTCCCTGGGGTGGAAACCCAGATGCCGCTGATGCTGACCGAGATCAACCGCGAACGCGCCACCTTGATGGACTATGTGCGCTGGAGCTCGGTCAATCCCGCCAAGGCCTGGGGCCTGTATGGCACCAAGGGCGTGATCGCGGCCGGCGCGCATGCCGACATCGCCGTCGTGGACATGGACCGGCAGGGCGTGCTGGCCGAAGGCAAGCTGCACAGCCTCAGCAAGATCTCGCCGTGGAACGGCCGGGTCGTGCAAGGTTGCCCGCTGCATACGCTGGTGCGCGGCCGCTTCGTCATGCGGGACGGCAGACTGGTCGAGGACGCCGCCGGATGGGGCCGCTCGGTCAAGGCCGTGCAGCAGATGCCGGCGCCCCGGCCCCGCAATGTCGATACCTATACGGCAAACATCCTCGAGACGCCGCCCGGCGTTCCGTCGACCGCCGAACCCCGTAGGGAGGCCGCGCAATGACCGCATCGCTGACAACTGGCGAACCGCGCCAACGCGTGGGCGTCTATCGCATCGCCTGCCGCGGCCCCGGCGACCTGTCCGGTGTCCAGGCGCTGGTGGATGCAGGCGAACTGGATCCGCGCCACGTCGTTGCCGTGATGGGCAAGACCGAAGGGAACGGCTGCGTCAACGACCACACGCGCGAGTACGCCGCCATGGCGTGGTGCCATTTCCTGGCGCCGTTCCTGGAGTGCACGCCGGGCGACGTCGAATCCCGCGTCGCGCTGGTCATGTCGGGCGGGACGGAGGGCGTGCTCTCGCCCCACTTTACGGTCTTTACACGGGACTGGACGCAAGCGTCCGAGGCGCCCCCGGAAGGCAAGCGGCTGGTGGTGGGCATCGCCAAGACGCGCGACTTCGCCCCCGAGGAAATCGGCCGCGCGCCGCAGATAGACGCCACGGCCGAAGCCGTCCGTGAGGCGATGGCCGACGCCGGCATCGCCGCGGCCGACGATGTGCACTTCGTGCAGGTCAAGTGCCCGCTGCTGACCTCGACCAAGGTCGACGAGGCTTTGTCGCGATCCGCGGATACCGTCACGCGCGACACCTACGAGTCCATGGGGTATTCGCGTGGCGCCTCGGCGCTGGGCGTGGCCGTCGCGCTGGGCGAGGCGGCACGCGCCCGCATCGGCGACGCTGCCGTCCTGGCCGACTGGTCCTTGTACTCGACCCGCGCCTCGGTGTCGGCAGGTATCGAGCTGGAAGGGAACGTCGTAATCGTGCTGGGCGAGGCAAGCGGGAGCCTCTCGCCGTACCGCATCGCCCACACCATGATGCGCGACGCGGTGGACGCCGCCAGCGTACGCGCCATGCTGCGCGATGCCTTCGGGCTGGATCCGGACTGCGACGGCGAGGAACTGGGCCATCGCCTGGTCAACCTGCTGGCGAAGGCCGAGGCCAGTCCCGACGGGCGCGTGCGCGGCGAGCGCCACACCATGCTCAACGACTCCGACATCAATGCCACCCGCCACGCCCGCGCGGCGGTGGGCGGGGTGCTGGCATCGATCGCCGGCCACACCGCCCTGTACGTATCGGGCGGCGCCGAACACCAGGGGGTGCCGGGCGGCGGACCCGTCGCGGCCATCCTGCGCGCCGAACCCACCCCTTCCTTGTCCAGGGAATGACTATGAGCCAACCCTTTATCGAACTGGCGGACGTGACGCTGCGCTACGGCGGCGGCACGCTGGCGCTGGACCATACGGACCTGAAGATCGACCAGGGCGACTTCGTCGCGCTGGTCGGCCCCAGCGGCTGCGGTAAATCGACCATCCTCAAGCTGGTGGCCGGCCTGCTGACTCCCAGTTCCGGCGGTGTCATCGTGGGCGGGCGGGAAGTGGGCGCCAAGGGCGCCGGACCGGTCGACCCCCATACGCCCCGCGTACGCATCGGCCTGGCATTCCAGAATCCGACCATGCTGCCGTGGCTGACCATACGCGAAAACGTCATGATCCCGCTCAAGATCGTCCAGCCGTTCCGCGCCGACTACGCGCGCAAGAAACGCGGCGAGTACGCGGACCGGGCCGAGGCCTTGCTCGAGCAGGTGGGGCTCAAGGGGTTCGGCGACAAGCGGCCGTGGCAGTTGTCGGGCGGCATGCTGCAGCGTGCCTCCCTGTGCCGCGCGCTGGTCCACGATCCGCAGTTGCTGCTGCTGGACGAGCCCTTCGGCGCGCTCGACCAGTTCACCCGCGAAGAGCTGTGGGCCATCATGCAGGACTTGTGGATCGCCAAGCGGCCCACCGTGCTGCTGGTTACCCACGATCTGCGCGAATCGGCCTACCTGGCCAATCGCATCTGCGTGATGAGCGCCCGGCCCGGCCGCATTCTGGAAGACCGGGAAGTGGAATTCGCGCGCCCGCGCACGCTGGAGGCCAGCTACGCGCCGGCCTTCGCCACCTTGGTCCAGGAGTTGCGCATGCGCATCGCGCATGCCCGCACCAACAGCGATACCGCGCCGGCCTCGGCCCAGGCGCCTGCCAGGAGAGTCGCATGAGCGATGAGAAGAAACCGTTGCTTTCGCCCCAGGCCAAGCGCTATACGCTATCGGCGCTGGCGCTGATCGGGTTTTTCCTGCTGTGGGAAGGGATATGCCTGGCGACCGGTGTGTCCGACCTGGTGCTGCCGCGTCCGAGCCAGATCGCCGCCGTGCTGATCGAGAAAATGCCGCTGCTGTGGCCCCATACGGTGCAGACGCTCTACACCACGGTAACGGGCTTCGTGCTCGGCGTCCTGGTGGGCATCGTCCTGGGCGTGGTGATCGGCTCGTCGCGGCTGGCCTATGACGTGGCCTACCCGCTGCTGGTCGGCTTCTCCAGCATTCCCAAAGTGGCCGTCGTACCGATCTTCGTCGTCTGGTTCGGTGCGGGCACCATGCCGGCCATCCTGACCTCGCTCGTGATCAGCATCTTCCCCGTCGTGGTGAACGTGGCCACCGGGCTGGCCAATACCGAGCCCGAACTGGAAGACGTGCTCAAAGTGCTGGGCGCGAGCAAGCGCGACGTGCTGTGGAACGTGGGCCTGCCGCGCGCGCTGCCTTATCTTTTCGCCTCGCTGAAGATCGCGATTACACTGTCGTTCGTCGGGACCGTGCTGTCCGAGACGGTGGCCGCCAACAAGGGAATCGGCAACGTCATGATGATCGCCAGCGGCAATTTCGACGTGCCCCTGGTGTTCGCCGGGCTGTTCATCCTGGCGGTGCTGGGCGTCGCGTTGTACGCGATCTCCGCCCTGATCGAGGTGCGGTTGACGGGCTGGGCGCAGCGCAAGAACGACATGGCAATGGCATGACGCGCCGGCGGCCGGTACTCCCGGCCGCTCGCGCCTGGGATTTTCTCGATGGATAACAAAAGCGTTTCACTGGCCAAGGTCGCCGTCTTCTGCGGCTCGAATTTCGGATTCTCCGACGAGTACGCGCAGGCGGCGCGCCGGCTGGGCGCCGAAATCGCGGCCCGTGGCCTGACCCTGGTCTACGGCGGCACCCACAAGGGTTTGATGGGCATCATGGCCGATACCGTCCTGCAGGCCGGCGGCCGGGCGGTGGGCATCATCAATCAGCGCCTGTACGACCGCGGCCACCTGCACCCGGGCCTGAGCGCGCACGAGATCGTGGTCGACATGCGTGCCCGCAAGGCCCGGATGGCCGACCTGGCCGATGCGTTCATCGCCTTGCCGGGCGGCCTGGGTACCTTCGAGGAGTTGTTCGAGGCCGCCACGCTCACGCAGCTGGGCGACCATTCCAAGGCCTGTGGCGCGCTGAACGTGCGCGGGTTCTACGAACCCATGCGGGCGATGCTGGATCATGCGGTGCAGGAGGGCTTCCTCAAGCCCCAGCACCGCGACATGATCGTCATCGACGCCGATCCCGGCGGCCTGCTCGACGGGCTGGCGGCCTGGACCGCGCCCACCGTGACCAAGTGGTTGGGCGATCCCGAGCCAGCGGCTTGAGTCGCCGGCTATGCGCGGCGGGCGATGGCCCGGGCGCGCCCAATGTTTGTTTACACTGACATTCCCGCCGAGCGGGACATCCGGCCTTTTTCTTTTGCAGACCACCATGACAAGAATCCGCATACGCGCCGCCGAGTACACCTTCGTCGCCGAAACGCATCCCGATGCGCCCGAGACGGTCGCGGCCTTCATGAAGCTGCTGCCCTACAAACAGAAGATCATCCACGTGCGGTGGAGCGGCGAAGGCTGCTGGATTCCGCTGGGCGACTTCAAGCTCGGCGTCGGCTTCGAGAACCACACCAGCCACCCCTCGGTGGGCGACATCCTGTTCTATCCCGGCGGCTACAGCGAGACGGAAATCATCATGGCCTACGGCAGCTGCATGTTCGCCAGCAAGATGGGCCAGCTGGCCGGCAATCATTTCCTGACCATCGTCGAGGGCAAGGAGAACCTGCGCGCGCTGGGCACGAAGGTACTGTGGGAAGGGGCACAGGACATCGTGTTCGAGAAAGTGGAATAGTCCACCCGCTTCGGCGTTCCTTCGCCAGCGCCTGCTCAGGCCCGTCTTTCAAAGAGCGTCGCCAGCCAGTCGATGAACACGCGCACGCGCGGGGAGAGCTGGCGATGCGCGCGCGGCACTGCGCGCCGCCGGCCGGGTGATCAGCGCCGATTACCGCACCGAATATACCTATCACGCGCAGATGGAGCCGCTCGCGGCGGTGGCCGCGGTCGATGCGGACGGCAAGGGCGCCGAGGTCTGGCTGGGCACCCAGAGCCAGACCATCTCCATCGGGGTCGCCGCACACGTGCTGCAAACGACGCCTGACCGTATCCGGTGTCATGCCATGCAGATGGGCGGCGGATTCGGCCGGCGCACCTTCTTCGCACGCGATCTGCTGCGCGATGCGCTGCTGCTCTCTAAGCAGGTCAGGCGGCCGGTCAAGCTGATGTGGACCAGAGAGGACGATGTCAAGAATGGCTGGTTCCGGCCTGCCTCGGCGCATCGGCTCGAGGCGGCCCTGGACCGCAACGGCGATGTGGTGGCTTGGCGCCATCGGGTCGTCAGCGCGTCGATCCTGGCCTTCTCCATGCCGGATCGCTGGCCGGCCGCCAAGAACCGGGACTTCCTGGTCATGGAAGGCGCGGAAAGCGCGGATTACGCAATACCGGACTTCCTTGCCGAGTATGTCGCCGCCGGCCGCCGTGCCCGCGTTGCGGCGTGGCGCGGTATCGGCTGGGGTCCGAACATGTTTGCGCGCGAGGGTTTCATCGACGAACTCGCCGCCGCCGCGAATACCGATCCCGTGAGCTTTCGCCGCCGCTTGTTGAAGAACAGCGAACGTGGGAAGCGGGTGCTGGATGCCGTCGTCGCCATGTCGAAATTCGGCGCGCCACCTCAGGGGCGCGCGCATGGACTGTCGTTTGCGGGCTATAAGGCCAGCTGCAAACCTAGCGGCGGTCCGGCCCGGCAGAGTCGCCGGGCGGGCGCTACTTTATTTGAGGAACAGCTTGTAGGCTGGATTCTCCGACTCGTCCCAATGCCGATACCCCAGTTCCGCCAGGAAGGTCGCGAATTCCTTCTTGTCTGACGGCGGCACTTGCAGGCCCACCAGGATCTGGCCATAGTCGCCACCCTGGTTGCGGTAGTGGAACAGGCTGATGTTCCAGTTGGGCGACATCGAGTCCAGGAAGCGCATCAAGGCACCGGGCCGCTCGGGAAATTCGAAGCGGTACAGCAGCTCGTGGTTGGTCGTCGGCGCCCGCCCGCCTATCATATGCCGCAGATGGGTCTTGGCGAGTTCGTCGTGGGTCAGGTCGATGGCGGTGAAGCCATGGCGCCGGAAGTTGCCGGCGATCTTCGGTGACTCGCTTGCCGAGGCGATCTGCAGGCCGACGAACACGTGCGCTTTTTCCGAGTCGGCCATGCGGTAGTTGAACTCGGTCACGTTGCGATTGCCCACCAGCTCGCAGAAGCGGCGGAAGCTGCCGCGTTCTTCCGGTATGGTCACGGCGAATACCGCTTCGCGCGCCTCGCCCACTTCGGCCCGGTCGGCTACGAAGCGCAGGCGATCGAAATTGATATTGGCGCCGCAGGCCACGGCCACCACGGTCTTGCCCTTCCAGCGGTGCTGGGCGACGTATTTCTTGAGGCCCGCCAGCGCCAGCGCCCCGGCTGGCTCCAGCACGCTGCGGGTTTCTTCGAACACATCCTTGATCGCGGCGCAGATGGCATCCGTGTCGACGACGACGAAATCGTCCACGTATTTGCGCACGAGCCGGTAGGTCTCCTCGCCCACGAGCTTGACGGCGGTGCCGTCGGAGAACAGGCCGACGTCGGACAGCGTGACCCGGCGCCCCTTGCTCACGCTCTGGACCATGGCGTCGGAGTCTTCGGTCTGCACGCCGATGATGCGGATATCGGGACGCAGCTGCTTGACATAGGCCGCTACTCCGGCAATCAGCCCGCCGCCGCCGATCGCCAGGAAGATGGCGTCGATCGGGCCGGGGTGCTGGCGCAGGATTTCCATGCCTATGGTGCCCTGGCCGGCGATGACGTCAGGATCGTCGAAGGGGTGGACGAAGGTGAGCTTTTCCTTGGCTTCCAGCGTCTTGGCGTAATTGTAGGAGTCGGTGAAGCTTTCGCCGTGCAGCACGACTTCGGCGTTGCGGGCCCGGACCGCATCCACCTTGAGCTGGGGCGTGGTGACCGGCATCACGATGACCGCCCGGCAGCCCATGCGCTGGGCCGCCAGGGCCACGCCCTGCGCGTGGTTGCCGGCCGATGCGGCGATGACGCCGCGCTCCAGTGCCTTGGGCGGCAGGTTCGCCATTTTGTTATAGGCGCCCCGCAGCTTGAAGCTGAAGACGGGCTGCGTGTCTTCCCGTTTGAGCAGCACCGTGTTCGCAATTCGCGCCGAGATCTGCGGAGCGGCCTCGAGTGCGGACTCGATGGCGACGTCATAGACTTTGGCGGTGAGAATGCGTTTGAGATAGTCGGTGGCCATGATGCTGCGTCAGGGGTTGGTGGGGAAAAACGTAACTCTGTAGTTTGACACAGATGTCCGCACGGCGTTTTCGCAGCGGGGCAGGGCATCGACGCCGCCGGCCGGGTGCGGGGCGCAGCCAGGCAGCGGGGCGCATTCGGAGCCGCCGGTGTCGGCCTGGCCGGCGGGGAAGCAAGGACGCATCTGTTTGAGCGCGGCAGTTGGGACAGTCCGGGGGACTGTCCCCGCGCGAGTTATGCGTCCGCCCCGCCGGCCAGGCCGACACCGGGAAGTCCCGGCAACGCCGGGACCGGCTTCGCTGCGCCCCGCTGCCTGGCTGCGCCCCGCACCCGGCCGGCGGCGTCGATTACACTCCCGGCCATGCATCAATGGCTGACCTCCTCCGTCGACTGGTTACTCCACGCGCTGGCACTGCCGGAAGTGGGGCTCCCGACCGTTTTCGTGGTCAGCCTGCTCTCGGCCACCCTCCTTCCCATGGGGTCCGAGCCCGCCGTGTTCGGCTACATCAAGCTGGCGCCCCAGATGTTCTGGGTCGCGATCCTGGTCGCGACGGCCGGCAACACCGTGGGCGGGATGATCAGTTATTGGATGGGCGTGTTCGCCAAGCGGGCCTTCGAGCGTATCAAGGCGCGGCACGAGGCCCGGCATGCTCATGACCATCCCCATGCCGGCGCCCCTCCCCATGCCGATGAAGCGGCGCATGCGCCCAGCCGGCGGGACCGGTGGCACGCCTATGCTCACGCCTGGATAGAGCGCTACGGCGCCAAGACGCTGCTGCTTTCGTGGGTGCCATTGGTGGGGGACCCGCTGTGCGCGGTGGCGGGATGGCTGCGGCTGGATTTCCGGGCGTGCATGATCTATATGGCCATAGGCAAGTTCGGCCGCTACGTCACGATGACGGCCGCGCTGCTGTGGATATTTCCCAATCACTGAGCATGGGTGTCGATAGATGAGCAAGACACGGGTCTACGGACTGAACAACTGCGATACCTGCCGCAAGGCGCGCAAATGGCTGGTCGCCCAGGGGCACGAGGCGGAGTTCATCGACTACCGGGAGCACCCGGTCGGCCGGGACACGCTGCGTGATTGGGCGGCGCAGGTGGGCGGCTGGGAAAAACTGGTGAATCGCTCCTCGACGACCTGGCGCAGCCTGCCGCCCGACCGCAAGGAGCCGGCCGATGAAGGGCAGTGGCTGGCGTTGGTCGCCGAGCATCCGACGCTGGTCAAGCGGCCGGTGCTGGTGACGCCGGACGGGACGGTCAGCGTCGGCTTCTCGGAAGCGGGCTGGACGCAGCGCCTGGGAGGCTGAACGAAGGCTGGCCCGGCGGACGGAATCGCTGTCCGTTGGGCGGTGTTCCCGGCAGATATGACCCTTTTGGCGGGTCGGGAAAAGGGCGGTAGGGCAACGGGAGGCTGGGCTGATCGGCTAGAATGGCTGGCTACCCTCGGGATGAAGTACACCCCCCACTATGAACGCCCCTTTGCCCATTACCATCGCCTCCGCACAGGCCCCCGCACGCTTGCGCGAGATTCCCTATAACTACACGTCGTTTTCCGATCGGGAAATCGTGCAGCGGCTCCTGGGGTCGCAAGCCTGGGACATGCTGTGCGATCTGCGGGGCGAACGCCGCACCGGCCGGTCGGCGCGCATGCTCTACGAGGTGCTGGGCGACATCTGGGTGGTTCGCCGTAATCCCTATCTCCAGGACGACCTGCTCGACAATCCCCGCCGCCGCGGCCTGCTGATCGAGGCACTGCACCACCGCCTGCGCGAAATCGAGCGCCGGCGCGAGCCGGACGACGCCGAGCGCGATGGCAAGGTCGGGCGGTTGCTGGACATGGCCCGCAGCGCCGTCCGCGCCTTCGAGCAGGAATTCCACGAAACCGCGGAGCTGCGCCGGCGCGTCGTGAAGGTCCTGGGCCGCAGCACCGCCCGCGACAACATCAAGTTCGACGGTCTCTCGCGGGTCTCCCACGTGACCGACGCGACCGACTGGCGGGTCGAGTTCCCGTTCGTCGTGCTCACGCCCGACAGCGAAGAGGAAATCGCCGCGCTGGTGCGCGGCTGCATCGAGCTCGGCCTGACCATCATCCCGCGCGGCGGCGGTACCGGCTATACCGGCGGCGCCGTGCCGTTGACGTGGAAGTCCGCGGTCATCAATACCGAGAAGCTCGAGACCTTGAGCGAGGTCGCCGTCGGCCCGCTGCCGGGCGTGGATAGGGAAGTCGCCACCATCTTCACCGGGGCAGGCGTCGTCACCAAGCGCGTGGCCGACGCGGCCGACCGGGCCGGGTTCGTGTTCGCGGTCGACCCCACCTCGGCCGAGGCCTCCTGCGTGGGCGGCAACGTGGCCATGAACGCCGGCGGCAAGAAGGCCGTCCTCTGGGGCACCGCCCTGGACAACCTGGCCTGGTGGCGCATGGTGGACCCGGACGGCAATTGGCTGGAAGTCACGCGTCTGGACCACAACCTCGGCAAGATCCATGACGCGCCGGTGGCGCGCTTCGAGCTGAAGTGGTTCGACGGCGCCGGCCGGCCGGGCGAGCGCCTGTTGCGCAGCGAAGTCCTCGAAATCAATGGCAGCGTGTTCCGCAAGCAAGGCCTGGGCAAGGACGTGACCGACAAGTTCCTGGCAGGCCTGCCCGGCGTGCAGAAGGAAGGAACCGACGGCCTCATCACGTCGGCGCGCTGGGTGCTGCACCGCATGCCCAAGCACGTCCGCACCGTCTGCATGGAGTTCTTCGGCCAGGCCCGCGATGCGATCCCGTCCATCGTCGAGATCAAGAATTACCTGGACGGGGAAGGACGCGCGCGCGGGGCGATCCTGGCAGGGCTGGAGCACCTGGACGAACGCTATCTGCGCGCGGTCGGCTACGCCACCAAAAGCAAGCGCGGCACCCTGCCCAAGATGGTGCTGATCGGCGACATCGTCGGCGACGACGAGGACGCCGTGGCGGTTGCCGCCAGCGAGGTCGTGCGCCTGGCCAATACCCGGCACGGCGAAGGATTCGTCGCCATCAGCGCCGAGGCCCGCAAGAAGTTCTGGCTCGACCGCTCCCGTACGGCGGCCATCGCGCGCCATACCAACGCCTTCAAGATCAACGAAGACGTGGTCATCCCCCTGCCGCGCATGGGCGAATATACCGACGAGATCGAGCGCATCAACATCGAGCTGTCGACCCGCAACAAGCTCAGGCTGATCGATCGGCTGGTGGAGTTCTTCGACGGCGAGCTGCCGGTGGGCAAGAGCGAGGACGCCGAGGGCGAGAAGCTCTCGCGCGAGGAAATCCTCGGTGACCGCCCGGTCCAGGCACTCGAGCTGCTGGAAGCGGTGCGGGAGCGCTGGAATTGGATCCTGCGCAGCATGGACCTGCCCTTGGCCGATACGCTGGGCGAGTTTTCCCGCATCGGCCTGGCGCAGTTGCTGCCGGCGCTGCAGGAGCGCCTGCAGACGCAGCCCCATGCGCGAGTCTTCGACGTGGTGCAGGATCGCACGGTACGGGTGTCCTGGAAGACCGAGCTCAAGACTCCGCTGTCCCGCATCTTTTCGGGTGCCGCCTGTGCGCCCATCCTGGCAAAGGTGCAGGAAATCCACGACCGCGTCCTGAAGGGCCGCGTATTCGTGGCCTTGCACATGCATGCCGGCGACGGCAATGTCCACACCAACATTCCCGTCAACTCCGACAACTACGAGATGCTGCAGGAGGCCAACGAAGCCGTCGCGCGCATCATGGATGTCGCACGGCGGCTCGATGGCGTCATATCGGGCGAGCACGGCATCGGCATCACCAAGTACGAATTCCTGTCCGAGGCCGAACTGGCGCCGTTCCAGGACTACAAGCGGCGCATCGAT
Source organism: Pigmentiphaga sp. (assembly GCF_033795525.1). GTDB lineage: Bacteria > Pseudomonadota > Gammaproteobacteria > Burkholderiales > Burkholderiaceae_B > Pigmentiphaga. The sequence continues at coordinate 39,010 of NZ_JARYGM010000005.1, read as the reverse complement.
CCGAACAACCGCTTCAACGCCGGCAAGCTCATGCCCGGCGGCGACCTGCGGCATGCGTACACGCCGAGCTTCAACCTGCTGGGGCACGAGTCCCTCATCATGCAGCAGAGCGACATCGGCGCCATTTCACATGCCATCAAGGATTGCCTGCGCTGCGGCAAGTGCAAGCCGGTGTGCGCCACGCACGTGCCCCGTGCGAACCTGCTTTATTCGCCGCGCAACAAGATCCTGGCGACGTCGCTGCTGATCGAGGCCTTCCTGTACGAAGAACAGACGCGGCGCGGCATCAGCATCAAGCACTGGGAAGAGTTCGAGGACGTGGCCGACCACTGCACGGTCTGCCACAAGTGCGAGAAGCCCTGTCCGGTCGATATCGATTTCGGCGACGTGTCCATGAACATGCGCAGCCTGCTGCGCCGCATGGGCCGCAAGTCCTTCAATCCCGGGACCGCGGCGGCCATGTTCTTCCTGAACGCCAAGGATCCGCGCACCATCAACGCCACGCGCAAGGCCATGGTCGAGGTCGGCTACAAGGCGCAGCGCCTGGCCAACGACGTTCTTGCGAAGTTCGCGCGCAAGCAGACCGAACATCCGCCCGCCACGGTCGGCAAGCCGCCGCTGCGCGAACAGGTCGTGCACTTCGTCAACAAGAAGATGCCCGGCAACTTGCCCAAGCAGAGCGCCCGCAAGCTGCTGGACATCGAGGACGCGAAGTACATCCCCATCATCCGCGATCCCCGCTCGACCTCGGCCGATACTGAAGCGGTGTTCTACTTCGCCGGTTGCGGCTCCGAGCGCCTGTTCTCGCAAGTGGGCCTGGCGACCCAGGCCATGCTCTGGCATGCCGGCGTCCAGACCGTGCTGCCGCCCGGCTACCTGTGCTGCGGCTACCCGCAGCGCGGCAACGGCATGGAGGACAAGGCGCAGAAGATCATCACCGACAACCGGGTGCTATTTCACCGGATGGCGAATACGCTCAATTATCTCGACATCAAGACGGTCGTCGTCAGTTGCGGAACCTGCTACGATCAGCTCGCCGGCTACGAATTCGAAAAGATCTTCCCGGGCTGCCGATTGATCGACATTCACGAATATCTGCTCGAAAAGGGCATCAAGCTCGACGGTGTGACCGGCACGCGGTACATGTACCACGACCCCTGCCATACGCCCATGAAGCTGCAGGATCCGATGAAAACGGTCCGGGCCCTGGTAGGCGAAGGCGTGGACAAGAGCGACCGCTGTTGCGGAGAGTCGGGCACGCTCGCGGTCACCCGCCCCGACATTTCTACGCAAGTGCGCTTCCGCAAGGAAGAAGAGTTGCGCAAGGGAGCCGGCAAGCTGCGCGCCGACGGTTTCAACGGCGAGGTCAAGGTGCTGACCTCCTGCCCGTCGTGCCTGCAGGGGCTGAGTCGTTACAACGATGATGCGAACCTCGACGCCGACTACATCGTGGTCGAGATCGCCCGTCATGTGCTGGGGCAGCAATGGATGGAGGACTACGTCAGGCGCGCCAACGACGGGGGCATCGAACGGGTGCTGCTGTAGGCCCGCAGCCGCCCGCGCCCGGGCGAGCCCGCTTGCGAGGGCGTCCATGACAGAAAACCCGTTGCTGCCGTTGTCGCCCGAACCCATCGACGACGCCCTGCTGGAAGATTTCCGGATCGCTCAGCCGCTGGAAATCATGAACCTGCTCGGCCGCATGGCGGAGCAGGCCGAGATCGTCGCCCTGGGCACGGAAGACGGCATATCGGTGTTGTCCGCCATTGCCGAGGTGGATCGGGCCAAGCGGCTGCTGTGGCTCTTCGGCACCGAAGGGGACGCCCGCCTGCAGCGCCTGATCGACTCCCATCATGTCGTCGCGGTCGGCTACCTCGACCATGTCAAGATCCAGTTCCGCGTGTTGAACCTCCAATGGCTTCCCTATAGCCAAGGGCTGCGCCCCGCCTGCCTGCTGCCCATGGAGCTCTACCGTTTCCAGCGGCGCATGCACTTTCGCGTAAGGCCCATGCAGAGCCCGCCTGCCACGGTCCGGCTCGAGCACGGGCGAGCCTCGCGGCCGATGGAACTGGTGGTGATCGATATCAGCATGACCGGCATCGGGCTGGCGCTCCCGCCCGGCAGCCCCATGATCGCAGTCGGTACCCGGCTTCCGCGGGCCGTCATTGCGCTGGACACCCGTACCCGTCTGGTGGCCGACCTGAAAGTCATGCACGTCACGCCACGGCGCGAGCCCAGGCAAGGCCATCACATGGGCTGCACGCTGAACGGCCTGGATGCGCAGGGCCTGCGGGATCTGCAGCGCTTCATCAGCCAGGCGCAATTGCGCCAGGGCAATACTGCCTAGATCCGGAGTTTTGCACCATGATATTGGCTACCGCCTGCCCCCTGTGCGCATCCGTCGACGCCCCCGCGCTCTGGCGGGACGGCCGGCTGCGCGTCATCGCCGTCGACGACGCCGATTATCCCGGCTACATCCGCGTCATCTGGCACACCCACGCTGCGGAAATGACCGATCTCGACGAGGCCGACAGGCTGCACGTGATGCAAGTGGTGCTGGAAGTCGAGTCCGTCATGCGCGATCACCTCCGGCCGGACAAGATCAACCTCGCGGCGCTGGGCAACATGGTGCCCCACTTGCACTGGCATATCATCCCGCGCTGGCAGGGCGACCGCCATTTCCCCGACGCCATATGGGCCGCGCCCCGGGTGGTGCGGGGACATGAGCCGGAAGCGTTCACGCTCATGCTGGGCACGGCCACGCAGCGGGTGCCGGAATTCCACCGCCGCCTGCAAGAGCGGCTATCCTTGCGCTTCCTCGCCGGCTAGCGTGTTTCCGGCGGGTGCGTGCGGCACGCTACAGCAGGTCGCAGCGCACCGTTATCGGCAGCTTGCACAGGGCGTCCATCAGGGCGGGGTCGGCTGGGTTGCCGATGTCGGTCAGCACGTAGCCGATCGGCCCCTTGGTCTGCAGCAGTTGGCTGACGATATTGATCTTGCGCTCGGCAAAGACGGCGTTGAGCGTGGCCAGCGCACCGGGTTCGTTGCGGTGCACGTGCACGATGCGGGCCGTGCCGGACAGTTCCTGGTGCGGCAGCTCGGGGAAGTTGACGGCGCCTTTGGTGGTGCCGTTCGACAGGAAACGCGCGAGTTTCGCCGCCACTTCCTTGCCGATGTTTTCCTGCGATTCGACCGTGCTGCCGCCGATGTGGGGCGTCAGGATCACGTTGGGCAGGCCGATGAGCGGACTCTTGAGCGGTTCGTCCACGCTCTTGGGTTCGACCGGGAAAACATCCAGAGCGGCGCCGCGCAGCAGGCCGGCGTCGAGCGCGGCGCGCAAGGCGTCGATGTCCACCACCGTGCCGCGGGAGGCGTTGATCAGGATGGCACCCCGCTTCATCTGCGAGAGCGTGGCTTCGTTGATGATGTTCTGGGTCGAGCGGCCGCCCGGAACGTGCAGCGTGACCACATCGGATTCGGCGAGCAGGGCCGAGAGGTCGGGGTAGGCCTTGGCGTTGCCCAGCGGCAGCTTGGCCTCGACGTCATGGAAAATGACCCGCATGCCGAGCGCCTCGGCCAGGATGCCCACTTGCGAGCCGATGTTGCCGTAGCCGATGATGCCCAGTGTCTTGCCGCGCGCCTCGTAGGCGCCTGTCGCGCTCTTGTCCCAGTGCCCCTGGTGCACGCGCAGGTTCTTTTCCGGAATGCGCCGCAGCAGCAGGATGGCTTCGGCCAGCACGAGTTCCGCCACCGAACGGGTATTGGAGAACGGCGCATTGAAGACCGGGACCCCCTGCTCCATGGCCGTGGCCAGGTCGACCTGGTTGGTGCCGATGCAGAAGCAGCCGATCACGCGCAGGTCGGGCAGGCCTTCGAGAATGCGGGCGTCCAGATGGGTACGCGAGCGAATCCCGACCGCGGTGGCACCCTGCAGGGCGTCGCGCAGGGCGTCGGCGGGCAGGGCGCTGGCATGGGTGGTGATGTCGGTGAAACCGGCGGCGGAGAAGACCTCGACCGCGCTGGGATGGATGTTTTCGAGCAGGACGATTTTCGCCATGAGTACGGCTCCAGCTGAGGGGCGGCGCGAGCGGCGCTACGGTCGCGCAAGGGCGACGCGGATGCATCCTATCTTAACGCCATGGCGCCGCCGCGGCGGGAGAGACCTCACTGACGAGTACGGTTCGCCCGTTGGGCGAGGACCTGGCGCAGAGGACTGAGTCCGGCGTGTGCGGACTAGCTCGACAACGCGCGCTCGGCCACCACCCGCGATTCCGGAAACCGCAGCATGAAGGTGCTGCCTTGTCCCAGTTCGCTGGCAATGTCGAGCTCGGCCTCGTGGCGCATCGCAATGTGCTTGGTAATGGCCAGGCCCAGGCCGGTGCCGCCCGATTCGCGCGAACGGCCGCGATCCACGCGGTAGAACCGCTCGGTCAGGCGCGGCAAGTGGTGGGCGGCGATGCCTATGCCGGTGTCCTTGACCGCATACCGGGCGCTGCCGTCGGCTTCCCGTCCCCAGGTCACGGTGATGTGGCCGCCCTCGGGCGTATAGCGGACCGCGTTGACCAGCAGGTTGGAGATGGCCGACGAGATTTCCGTCCCGGTGCCCAGGATGTCGAGCGTCGCGTCGATCTCGCTGGAAAACTCGTGGCGCCCGGAGGACAGGGCGCGCGCCTGGCTCAGCGCGGTTTCGATCAAGGCCGGCATGTTGACCGGTTGTGGGTCGGTCGTGGGCGAGGACTCGAGGGTGGACAGTGTCAGCAGGTCGGCCACGATGGCCTGCATGCGCTGGGCCTGGTCGTGCATCAGCTTCAGGTATTGCTCGCGCTGGTCCTCGCTGAGCGCCTCGGCCGGCATGTCGCGCAGCGTTTCCAGGAAGCCGGACAGTACGGTCAGCGGTGTGCGTAGTTCGTGCGAGACGTTGGCGACGAAATCGCGCCGCGTGGTTTCAAGCTTCTCGATCTGCGTGACGTCGCGCGTCAGCAGCATGCGCTGGTGCTTGTTGTAGGAGATGAGCTGGGCCATGAGCAGGCGCTCGCCGCCGCCGGGGCTGCGCAGCAGCACCGGGGCGGGCCAGTCGTCTTGCCGCGCGTAGTTGACGAATTCCGGCGAGCGCACCAGGTTCAGCAGGCTCTGGCCGCGGTCGGCGGGCAGGCGCAGGCCGAGATGTTGCCGGGCGATGCGGTTGCACCAGTCGATATGGAATTCCTGGTCCAGCGTGACCAGGCCGTCGGGCAGGGCCTGCGCCGCGGCCAGGAAGCCCTGCACGTTGCCTTCCAGCAGGGAGAGCTGGCGCTCCTGGTTGCGCAGGTGCCGGTAGATGCGGGCCAGCGCCTCATCCCAAAGCCCCGCCGACGGCGGCGGCGGGCGCTGCAGGTCGCGAGTCCAGCGTATGACCCGGGACAGCTGCCACAGGTGCCAGAAGAGCAGGAGACCCAGGCCGAAGCTGAATACGGCCCAACTGAAATTGCCCGTGATCGGGCGAGAAAGGGTGGCGAGCCCGGCCCACACGAGGACGGCGATGAGGTTGCGTATCCAGAGCATGAAACGAATTGTCGCATTGCCTGGCGGCGCAAGCGATGCGGTCCTTGAGTGATGGGCGCCCCGCCGGCCGGGTCAGTTCGCGTTGCCGCCTGCCGTGGCCGGATGGGCGGTAAACCGGTAGCCGCTGCCCCGTACGGTCTCGACGTGCGCATCGTGCCTGCTGGGCTCGAGCGCCTTGCGCAGCCGGCGGATGTGGACGTCGACCGTGCGTTCTTCGACGAAGACGTGGTCGCCCCATACTTGATCGAGCAGCTGCGACCGCGAGAACACGCGCTCGGGATGCGTCATGAAGAAGTGCAGCAGGCGGAATTCGGTGGGGCCGATGTTCAGCGACATGCCGTTGCCATTGAGCCGGTGGGTGACCGGATCCAGCCGCAGTCCCGCGACGTCGATCACGTCGTCGGTCAGCTGCGGCGCCCGCCGCCGAAGCACGGCCTTGATGCGGGCCATCAGCTCCTTGGGGGAGAACGGCTTGGTGATGTAGTCGTCGGCGCCGGCTTCCAGCCCGTCCACCTTGTCCTGTTCCGCACCCTTGGCGGTCAGCATGATGATGGGCACGCCCTTGGTACGTTCCTCGGCGCGCAGCTTGCGGGCCAGGGAAACGCCGGAGGCGCCGGGCAGCATCCAGTCGAGCAGGATCAGGTCGGGCAATTCGGCGCGGATCAGCGTCTGGGCCTGTTCGGCATCGGTGGCGCGCAGGACCTTGTGGCCCGCGAAGGACAGGTTGACCGAAACGAGTTCCTGGATGGCCGGTTCGTCTTCAACGACTAAAATGGTGCTGGACATGGGTTATGCCGGTTGGGTTGCTGGAGCATGTCCATAGTATGGCGGTATTGTTTCAGGTATGTGACATGCGTAGGGCCGGCCCGCCGGCGTCCACGCGTAGGCTGCCCGCGCGGGCGCCCCCCATCGGCTACCATGGAGCCTTCGTGCGAGAACATTATGGCTGGCCTGGATAAAACTACCCCCGCTCCCACCAATATCGTCGTGCACCGGCAATCGAGGGTGCTCGAAATTTCCTTCGACGACGGCAAGACCTTCCGGCTGCCGTTCGAACTGCTGCGCGTCTACAGTCCTTCGGCCGAGGTGCGCGGTCACGGGCCCGGGCAGGAAACCTTGCAGGTGGGCAAGCGGGACGTGGACATCGTCGGGCTCGATCCGGTCGGCAACTATGCGGTGCAGCCGCGTTTTTCCGACGGCCACTCCACCGGCATTTATTCCTGGGACATTCTTTACGCCCTCGGCCGCGACCAGGACCAGCTGTGGGCGCAGTACCTCGCCGCGCTGGAAGCGGCCGGCGCATCGCGCGATCCCGAGCCCGAGGGCGGGCTGGCCGCAACCGAAATACGCCGTGAAGGTAAGAAATGAACGATAAGCCCTACTCTTCCGATTCCGAGCACGAGGCCACGCACCCGGGGACCACCCACTTCGGTTTCCAGCAGGTAGCCGAGGCCGAGAAGGCGCGCAAGGTGGCCGAGGTGTTCCATTCGGTGGCCTCGCGCTACGACGTCATGAACGACTTGATGTCGGGCGGGCTGCATCGCGCCTGGAAGGCCTTTACCGTGGCCCGGGCCGGCGTGCGTCCCGGCATGAAGGTGCTCGACATCGCGGGCGGCACGGGCGACCTGGCCAAGGCCTTCGCGCGGCGCGCCGGGCCGACGGGCGAAGTGTGGTTGACCGACATCAACGATTCCATGCTGCGCGTAGGCCGCGACCGCCTGCTCGATGCCGGCCTGCTGGTGCCGACCGCGGTCTGCGATGCCGAGAAGCTGCCCTTTCCCAATGGCTATTTCGACCGGGTCACCGTGGCGTTCGGGCTGCGGAACATGACGCACAAGGACCGCGCCCTGGCGGAAATGACGCGCGTGCTGCGCCCCGGCGGCAAATTGCTGGTGCTGGAGTTTTCGCGTGTCGCCAAGCCGCTGCGCGGCGCCTACGACTGGTATTCGTTCAACATCCTGCCTTGGCTCGGCCGCAAGGTCGCCAAGGACGAGGCCAGCTACCGCTACCTGGCCGAATCCATCCGCATGCACCCTGACCAGCCGACACTGGCCGGCATGCTGGAACAGGCCGGGCTGGCGCGGGTCCAATACTTCAACCTCACGGCCGGCGTGGTGGCCCTGCACGAGGGCGTGCGCCTGTAGGGTTCCCACTTGTTTCAAATTCCCATGCGAATCGGAACCCTCCGACTGGCGATTTGCGCCGTAGTCCGTTAAATTTCAGCTTATTGTCAGGAAAGGCGCCCGCGGCGGATCGTCTGCGGGGGCGGTACGGAGCCGGACGCCTTTTACCCCTGACATGAACGGCGGACACCCGGCCGGCGCTGCGGCGCCGGCGCGGGCAGGTACCACCGCCACGACATTGATTACAGGAGAATCCATACAATGTCTCGACGACTGTTTTCCCGGATCCTTCCGGCACTGGTCATCGCCATTTCGACGGTGGCCATGCTGGGCGTTTCTCACGATGCGCTGGCCAAGCGCATAGGGGGCGGCGGCAGCATCGGCCGCCAGTCCAGCAATATCACGCAGCGGCAGGCCGTGCCGCCCACGCGCAATCCGCAGCAGAACCAGCAGGCGGCGCCTTCGCAGGCGGCGCCGGCCGCTGGGGCCGCAGCCGGCGCGACCGCCGCGCGCAGCGGCATGTCGCGTTGGCTGGGACCGATCGCGGGCATCGCCGCGGGCCTGGGCCTGGCTGCACTGTTGTCGCACTTCGGCCTGGGAGCCGCGGCGGCTGAATTCCTTGCCAGCCTGTTGCTGATCGCGCTGCTGGTGTTCGCGGTCATGTTCATCATCCGGCGCCTGCGCGGCGGCGGCCAGCAGCCGGCCCTGCAGGGTGCCGGCAACAGCCGCTTCCAGCAGCATGACCGCCCGGCCGCGCCCATGGCGCGCGAGTCGGTGGCACCGGTTTCCGCTGCGCCCGCGGCGGCGCCCGCGGCGGCGCCCGCGGCGGCCGTCGAACCGGCGCAGGGCGAGTGGGGCATTCCCAGCGATTTCGATACCGTGAACTTCCTGCGGCATGCCAAGAACTACTTCGTCAAGCTGCAAGGCGTCTGGGATCGCGGCGATGTCGACGAGCTGCGCAACCTGGTCACCGACGACCTGCTGGCGGAACTGAGCCAGCAGATCGGGCAGCGCGAAGGTCAGAACGTGACCGAAGTGGTGCTGCTGAACGCCGAATTGCTGGGCATCGAGACCGTCTCCGATGGCCACCTGGCCAGCGTCCGCTTCTCCGGCATGCTGCGCGAGGCGCCGGGCACCGAGGCTTTCCGCTTCGAGGAGGTCTGGAACCTGTTCAAGCCCAACGATGGCGGCTGGCTGCTGGCCGGCGTGCAGCAGATGCCTCAGCCGCAGTGACGCCTCTTCGCGGCAACCGGTAAACTTGCGGGGTTGAGCCCCGTGGAGCGCCCGTCCTCGGACGGGCGCTTTTCATTGTGGGCGGCCGGTTCGCCGGTTACCCCGTACCCCGGTTTTCCGCTTCGAGCCTATGCCCGTGTCCCTGAATCCTTCCACCGCCGCCGTACGGGTGCTAGATACGCTGTTGCTGCGCGAGCCCTGGGCCCGCGAGCGGCTGCGCCCGCATGCGGGCAAGACGGCCTGCCTGGTTGCCGGTGGCGTCCGCCTCTCTTTGACCATCACGCAGCACGGCATGCTGGAAGTGGCCGCGCCCGAGGCCGTGCCCGATGTGACCCTGACCGTGGACGGCGGCCGGCTGGCCGAGCTTTTTTCCGATGATGCCGCCCGGCGTATGGGGGCGGTCCGGATCGAGGGCGACGCGGCCCTGGCTCACGTGGCGGGCGACCTGGCGCGGGATCTGCGCTGGGATGTGGAAGAAGACCTGGCCCGCATCGTGGGCGACATTCCCGCGGCGCGGCTGGTCGCGACGGCGCGAGGCGTGCTGCACGGGGTGCGCGAGGGCGCCTGGAGGCTGGCCGAGAACGTGGCCGAGTACCTGACCGAGGAGACCCAGGCCGTGGCGCCTGCGCACGCTTTGCAGGCCTGGGGCGCGGACGTGCGCCGCTTGCGGGACGACGCCGAGCGGGCGGCCAAGCGCGTGGAGCACCTGCGCGCCCGCCTGGCCCGGCTCGACGCCTCCCTGGGCGCGGGGAGCTGAACCCATGTTCACGTTCCTGCGCCTGATCCGCATCATGTTCGTCAGCTTCCGCTACGGGCTGGACGAACTGGTGGTGTCCGGCATCCAGCATCCGCTGACCGAACGGCTGCGCCGGGTGGTGCGCCTGGGGCGCAAGCTCGATGCGCCACGGGGCGAGCGATTGCGCCTTGCCCTCGAAACCCTGGGCCCCATCTTCGTCAAGTTCGGGCAGGTGCTGTCTACGCGGCGCGACCTGATTCCGGCCGACATCGCCGACGAGCTGGCGCGCCTGCAGGATAGGGTGCCGCCGTTTCCTTCCGACGTGGCCATCGAATGCATACGCCGGGAGCTGGGCCGGCACCCGGACGAGCTTTTCGCCAGCTTCGAGCGCGAACCGGTGGCCTCGGCCTCGATTGCGCAAGTGCATTTCGCGGTGCTGCCCGATGGGCGCGACGTCGCGGTCAAGGTGCTGCGGCCCAATATGGCGCCTGTCATCGACAAGGACCTGCGCCTGTTGCGGGCGGCCGCGACGCTGATCGAAAGAATCTCCGCCGATGGGCGGCGGCTGCGGCCGCGCGAGGTAGTGGCGGAGTTCGACAAGTACCTGCATGACGAACTGGACCTGTTGCGCGAGGCTTCCAACTGCAGCCAGCTGCGCCGCAACTTCGCGCCGGACGGCCCGCGCGGCGACCTGCTGATCGTGCCCGAGGTGATGTGGGACTACTGTTCGTCGTCCGTCTTCACCATGGAACGCATGCGCGGCATCCCGGTCAGCCATGCCGACCGGCTGGTCGAGGCCGGCGTGGACCTCAAGAAGCTGGCGCGCGATGGCGTGGAGATCTGCTTCACGCAGATGTTCACCGACGGGTTCTTCCACGCCGACATGCATCCCGGCAACATCTACGTATCGGACGACCCGCGCACGCTGGGGCGCTATATCGCGCTCGACTTCGGCATCGTCGGGTCGCTGTCCGAGTTCGACAAGAACTACCTGGCGCAGAACTTCCTGGCCTTTTTTCGGCGCGACTACCGGCAGGTGGCCCGCCTGCACATCGAGTCGGGATGGGTGCCGCCGAGTACGCGGGAAGAAGAGCTCGAGGGCGCCATACGGGCATGCTGCGAGCCGTACTTCGACCGCCCGCTTGCCGAAATCTCGCTGGGCCAGGTGCTATTGCGCCTGTTCCAGACTTCGCGCCGCTTCAATGTCGAGATCCAGCCTCAGCTGGTGCTGTTGCAGAAGACGCTGCTCAACATCGAAGGCCTGGGCCGGGAACTCGATCCCTCGCTGGACCTCTGGAAGACCGCCAAGCCCTACCTCGAGCGCTGGATGAACGAGCGTGTGGGGTGGGCGGCCTTGCGCAATGGCATCCGGCGCGAGTCCCAGCAATGGGCGCAGATGCTGCCTGAGCTGCCGCGCCTGGTGCACCAGCAGCTGGCCCGGCGCGACCATTCGGCCGACACCTTGGCCGAGCTGCAGCGCCTGCGCCTCGCGCAGCAGCAAACCAATCGCCTGATGGCCGCGATCGCCGGCGTACTTGCGGTAGGCGTGGCCGTGGCACTCTGGGCCGTGTCCAGGTAGCGCCTGGCACCGGCCGCGGCGTTACGCGCGACCGGCAGCCTCCGGCGCCAGCAGGCCGGCGACCAGGCCACGCGCATAGGGGGCGAGCGCATCGAAGTCCCGGGCGCACAGCATGAGCCGCCGCTCCGCCCACGGTTCGTCGAGCCTGATGGCAACCACCCCTTCGCATGGGCCGCAGGCGGCGGCCTCGGGCACGATGCCCAGGCCAACGCCGCGCGCGACCATGCGGACCAGCGCATCCAAGCCGCCGGCCCGCACGCGGATGCGCAGCCTGCGTCCCGCCCGTAGCGCATGGTCTTCCAGATGCAGTGCCAGTGCGCTGTCCTGCGCCAATCCCACATAGTCGTAGTCCAGCGTCCCGGTGAAACGTACCGGCCGGCCGGTGGCCAGAGGGTGGCCGGCCGGCGCGACGAGCACCAGCGGGTCGGGGCGGAATGGCGCATGGGCAAGCCCGGCCAGGTCGACCGCGTCCGACACGATACCCAGATCTGCCGCGCCCTCCCGGACGGCGTGGGCGATGCGGTGGCTGGGGTGTTCCTGCAGTTCGACGTCCACTTCCGGGTGCCGCACCAGGAAGTCCGCCAGCGGCTCGGGCAGGTGTACCGACATGCCGGCCGTATTGCACCATAGACGCACCTGGCCGCGCAGGCCGCGGGCATAGTGGCCAAGGTCGTCCTGCATGCGTTCGGCGTATTGCAGCAGCCGTGCGTGACGGGCCAGCGCCTGGCCCGCCGGGGTCGGGATGACGCCGCGCCGTCCCCGCTCGAGCAGTGCCGTGCCGAGCGTGGCCTCCAACTGGCGCAAGCGCGCGCTGCCGGATGCCAGCGACAGGTGGGCGCGTTCTGAGCCCGCCGTGATGCTGCCGGCGGCGACCACATGCAGGAAAAGGCGCAGATCCGTCAGGTCGAACCGCATGGCGCTCATGGTTATGGAATTTCCGAAGGCTGGCTCTGTGGATTACCCATTTTCAGGGTCCGGGCCATGGGGCAGCATGCGCCCATGGATACCTTTTCCCAAGTTTATTCCGCCCTGGGCGGAAGCCTGATTCTTCTTGTCCTGGGGACATTCTTCGTGGCCGGCGCGGTCAAGGGCGTCATCGGCCTGGGGCTGCCCACGGTCGCCATGGGCCTGTTGGGGCTGGCTATGGCTCCTCCGCAGGCTGCCGCCTTGCTCGTCGTACCTTCGATGGTGACCAACGTCTGGCAATTGGCCGCCGGCGGCCGCTTTTTGGCGCTGATGAGGCGTCTCTGGCCGCTGCTGGCGGCGATAGTCGCCGGAACCTGGGCCACGGCGGCGTTGGCCGGGACGGGGTCCCAGCCGTGGGCCGTTCGCGCGCTCGGGGTGGCGCTGGTGCTCTACGCCGTCTCTGGCTTGTTCGCGTTCACCTTGCACGTTCCGCCGCCGCGGGAGCGGCTCCTGGGTGCGCTGGCCGGGGCCGCGACAGGCGCTGTCACCGCGGTGACCGGCGTGTTCGTCATCCCGGCCGTTCCCTATCTGCAGGCGCTGGGGCTGGCCAAGGACGAACTGGTGCAGGCGCTGGGCATGGCCTTTACGGTCTCTACCCTGGCGCTGGCCGCCGCGCTGGCGCGCGACGGGGCGCTTGGCCACCGGGAAATGGCGGCTTCCCTGGTGGCGCTGGTCCCCGCCATGGCGGGGATGTGGGCCGGTCAGTACTGGCGCCACCGCATCAGTCCGGCCGCGTTTCGGCGCGGCTTCTTCTCCGGACTCGGACTGCTCGGCTTGTATCTCTGTCTTTGACGCCTGCGTGGTCCGGGCGCCGCAAGCGCCGATCTGCCTGGGCTTTCCGGCATCCCTGTGCGATACTCCCGCGGTTTTGGCTTTCCGTCCGGGGTGGGCGCGGCATCATGGTGTTCTGGTTCGTCTTGCTCTACCTGCTGGTTTCCGTCGCCATCGGCGTCGTCGCCGCTCGCCGGGTGTCCAATTCCACCGACTACGCGATTGCCGGGCGCTCGCTCCCGCTGTTCATCGTCGTGGCCACGACGTTTGCTACCTGGTTCGGTTCCGAAGCGGTCCTGGGCGTGTCGGCGGTGTTCGTCCAGGAGGGCCTGGGCGGCGTCGTGGAGGACCCCTTCGGCGCGTCGATGTGCCTGGTGCTGGTCGGCTTGTTTTTCGCTGCGCGGCTGTACCGGCACAACCTGCTGACGCTGGGCGACTACTACCGCGAACGCTACGGCCCGCTGGTCGAGGTCATCATGAGCGTAGCCATCATCATTTCGTACCTGGGCTGGGTCGCGGCCCAGATCAAGGCGCTGGGGCTGGTGTTCCACATGCTGGATCCCAACGTGTTCTCGCAGACCGGCGGCATGATCATCGGCACGCTGATCGTAATGACCTACACCTTGTTCGGGGGCATGTGGTCGGTGGCCTTGACCGATTTCTTCCAGATGATCGTCATCGTCGCGGGGCTGTTCACGATTGCATACTTCGCCACCGACCTGGCCGGCGGAGTGGGGGCCGTGGTGCACGAAGCCACCAGCCGCAACCTGCTCGACTTCCTTCCTCCCGCCACCCCCCACGATATTCTGTTCTTTCTCGGCGCCCTGGTGACCATGATGCTCGGATCCATTCCGCAGCAGGACGTTTACCAGCGCGTCATGTCGTCCAAGGACGTGAAGACCGCCCGGCGCGGGCCGGTCATCGGGGGGCTGCTCTATTTGCTGTTCGCTTGCATCCCGATGTATATCGGCGTGGCGGCGTTCGGCGTCATGCCCGATACGGTGGCGACGCTGATGCAGGACGATCCGCAGAAAATCCTGCCGGCCTTCATCCTGGAGCGCATGCCGACCCTGGCCCAGGTGTTTTTCTTCGGGGCGCTGCTGTCCGCCATCATGTCCACCGCGTCGGCCACGCTGCTGGCGCCGTCCACCACCTTTGCCGAAAACATCCTGCGCCATTGGCTCCCCGGCATGTCGGACAAGACTTTCCTGCGCGCCATGCGGCTATCGGTCCTCGTGTTCGGGGCGTGCGTGCTCGCCTTCGCGCTGGGTTCGTCGAGCAGCATCTACGAGATGGTGGCAGGCGCCTATACGGTCACGCTGGTCGGAGCGTTCGTGCCGCTGCTCATGGGCCTCTACTGGCGGCGGGCCACGACGCAGGGCGCGTTGCTGTCGTCGGTAGCGGGCGTGGCGGCCTGGCTGCTGGTGAGGGCTTTTGCCGGCGAGGATTTTCCGCCACAATTGGCTGGACTGCTGGCGGGATTCGCCGGCATGTGGGCCGGCAGCCTGCTCCCGCAGGTGGTGCGGGCCCGCAACCGGCCCGCGCTGCATCCGGCCGTGTAGAAGCGGTTACAGGGCTACTCGGATGGGCGCCGGGCCGGGCCATGGAAGGGAAAGTGTCATGCGGGGGTAAGACTCCACGTGTATTGTTCGCCGACCTTCCGGCGCCTTGGTACGCACAAGCTGCCGGCTTCGACACAAGGGCCCATCATGCTGTACCCGGAACTATTCAAATCCCTCGAGTCCGTGCGCTGGGACATGGGGAAGGACGTGCCGTGGGATCAGTTCGACGCCAGTCTGCTGACCGACGAGCAGGCGCATACCATCAAGATGAACGCGATTACCGAGTGGTCGGCGCTGCCGGCCACCGAGATGTTCCTGCGCGACAACCGCGAAGACAGCGACTTCGCTGCGTTCATGTCGATCTGGTTCTATGAAGAGCAGAAGCATTCGCTGGTGCTGCAGGAGTACCTGCAGCGTTTCCGCCCCGACCTGGTCCCGACCGAAGACGAGCTGCACAACGTCCGATTCGAATTCGACGCCGCGCCGGCGCTCGAGACCCTGACCCTGCATTTCTGCGGCGAGATCCGGTTGAACCACTGGTATCGCCGCGCGGCGCAATGGCATACGGAACCCGTCATCAAGGCGATCTACAAGCTGATCGCCCAGGACGAGGCGCGCCATGCTGGCGCCTACCTGCGCTATATGAAGCGGGCCTTGACCGATCGCGGCAAGGAACTGGCCGACCAGGCGCGGGCCGCGTTCGCCAAGATCGGGGTCTTGATGGCTTCCGCCCGGCGTACCTCGCAGGCGCTGCATCCTACCAACCTGCACGTCAACAAGGAGCTCTACCCCAAGGACACGGTGCAGTCGCGGCTGCCCGAGCCCGGGTGGCTGGAGCGCTGGCTCGACGACCAGATCCAGTTCGACCTCGAATGGGAGGGCAAGGTCGCCGAGCGCATCCTGCACAACATGTCGATGCTGCTCGGTCGCAGTTTCGCCACCGTGCAGGACCTGAACCGCTACCGGAAGGAACTGGCCGCCGGGTAACGGCGGCCCATCCCTTACGCATGGGTCCGGCCGGCGCGCGGGCCTAGCCGAGGCGTACCGGGACGAAGATCTTGGCATCGCCGCGCTGGACCAGCAAGGCCACGGTCTTGCCGGCCTTGTCGAGCAGGGCACGCACCTGCTCCACGTTCTGCACCGGGACTCCGTTCAACGACAGCAGCAGGTCTCCGGGCTCGATGCCGGCCTGTTCCGCCGGTCCGCCGACTTGTTCTATCACCAGGCCGGCATCGCCGCCCGCCGCCCGCTGTTCCTGGGGCGTGAGCGGCCGCAGCGCCAAGCCGAGCCGGCCGTTCCCGGCGTCACCCGGGGCGCCTGCCTGCGCGGTTGCATCGGCCTTCGCGCTGCCCAGCCTGGCGACGACTTCGCGCGGGCTGCCATTGCGCCAGACCTCGAGCCTGACCTCCTGGCCGGGGCTGGCCAGGCTTACCACCGCGGGCAGGTCGCCCGATGCCACGACGGGTTTGCCGTCTATCTTGCGGATGATGTCGCCCGATTGCAGCCCGGCCTTGTCCGCGGGACTGCCTTTTTCGACGTTGGCGACCAGAGCCCCGGTGGGGGAGTCCAGCTTGAACGAATCGGCCAATGCCTGGTTCACGTCCTGGATCGTGACGCCCAGGCGGGCATGCCGGACCTCCCCATGCGCCAGGATCTGGTCCTTCACCTTGGCCGCGACATCGATAGGGATGGCGAAGGACAGGCCCTGGTAGCCGCCAGTCTGGCTGTAGATCTGGGAGTTGATGCCGACCACCTCGCCCCGCGCATTGAACAGCGGCCCGCCGGAGTTGCCGGGATTGACGGCGACGTCGGTCTGGATGAACGGTACCGAGCCATCGTTGGGCAACGAGCGTCCCTTGGCGCTGACGACGCCCGCCGTGACGGTGCTCTCCAGGCCATAGGGTGAGCCGATGGCCAGCACCCATTCGCCGACGCGCAGGCTGTTAGGGTTGCCGATGGTCACGACGGGCAGGTTGCCGGCATCGATCTTCAGCACCGCTACGTCGGTCTGCGGATCGGAGCCCAGGACCTTGGCCCGGAATTCGCGCCGGTCGGTCAGCTTGACCGTAACTTCTTTGGCGCCCTTGACCACGTGGGCGTTGGTGAGGATGACGCCGTCGGGGCTGACGATGAAGCCGGAGCCCTGGCCGCGGACCGGGACGCTCTGCGAGCCGCCGCCCGGATAACCGGGAAAGCCGCGAAAGAACTGCGCGAACGGATCGTCTTCGTCGTTGGCGACCTGGGTGGTGCCTGTGACGCTGATGTTGACCACGGCCGGCCCGTAGCGCTCGGTGATCTGCGAAAAGTCGGGCGGGGTGACCGCGCCGACGGGGGCCGCAGCCGGCACGCTGGCGGCCGGGGCAGGCACGGCTTGCGGCGCGGCCACGCGTTGGAAGGCGGTGGCGCCCGCCGCGCCGAATACGCCCGCGGCTGCCAGCGCCACGGCCAGGTGCGAAGCGGAGAACTTGCGGGTGTTCATGGTGGACTCCTGTGCCATGTGATGAGACATGGCGTCATGGTGGAGTCCGATTCTTAAGCCATCCTTAAGTCGCCGGATGGGGAAAGCGTACGCGCGCGCGCAGGCCTCCCAGCGGCGCGTCGAGCAGTTCGACCGAGGCGCCGTGGCGTTGCGCGATGGCGCGCACGATGGCCAGGCCCAGGCCGCTGCCCGGCGTATCCGCCGCCTGGACCCGGTAGAAGCGATCGAAGACGCGGCCGCGCTCGGACGGCGGAATGCCGGGACCATTGTCGTCCACATCCAGCGTGGTCCCTTGTGCATCGGCGGTCAGCCGCACGTCCACGCGGCCGGATTCGGGGGCGTACTTGACGGCGTTGTCGAGCAGGTTGCGCACCAGCAGGACCAGGGCCTCTTCCTGGCCCGATACGAGGGCGCTGCCGGCGCCTTCCATGCCGACGTCTATGCCGCGCGCGCGTGCCTGGGGCAGCACGTCGGCCAGCGCGGTGCGTACCACGTCGGCAAGGTCCAGCGTGGCCAGCGCGGTGCCCTGTGCTTCCTGGCGGGCCAGCGACAACAATTGATCGACCAGGCGCCCGGCGCGATCGATGCCGGCCGCGAGGCGGGAGACGGCGAGCTCGCGCGCATGCGGCCCGTCGGCCCGCTGCAGCGACTGCAATTGCAGTTTCAGCGCCGCCAGCGGCGAACGTAGTTCGTGCGCGGCATCCCCCACGAATTGTTTCTGCGCGGCAAAGGCCCGGCGTACCCGGTCCAGCAGCAGGTTCAATTCGTGCACCAGCGGGCGGACTTCGTCCGGCAGGCCCGCTTCGCTGACCGGCGACAAATCGTCGGCCTGGCGCGAGGCAACCTGGCGGCGGGCGCGGTCCACGGGGGCCAGCGAGCGGCTTACCACCCACCAGACCAGCAGCATGAGCAGCGGCGCCATGGCGGCGACCGGGCCTATGGTCCGCAGCGCGAGGGACCGGGCCATGGACTTGCGTACGCGCACGTCCTGCGCGACCTGGATGATCTGCAGCGGTGCCTGGAGCGAATACATGCGATAGGTGACGCCTTCCGCCTCTACCGTCGAGAAGCCCAGCACGATGCGCTCGGGCAGGACCAGCTGAGGCGTGGAGCGGAACAGGCGCACGCCGTCCGGCGTCCAGATCTGGATGATCAAGTCGCGGGCCGCCGGGTCCTCGAGCAGGCCGCCCTCGGCGCCCATGCTCGAGAGCGGGTTGCCGCTGGCAAGCGACTGCGCGATGCGCTGCAGCTGGTAGTCGAAGATCTCGTCGGTCTGGACCAGCGCCCCGCGATAGGCGATCGCGCCCTGGACCAGCGCGGCCAGGAATATCGCCGCCAGCAGGAATGCCAGCAGGCGGCCGCGCAGCGAATGGCCGGCAGGCAGTTTCATGATTTGGGGATGACGTAGCCGACCCCGCGCACGGTCTGGATGAATTGCGCGCCCAGCTTCTTGCGCAGGCCGTGGATATAGACCTCGACCGCGTTGCTGCTGATGTCGTCTTTCCAGCTGTAGAGTTTTTCCTCCAGCTGGGCCCGGGAAAGAATGAGTCCAGGGCGTGCAAGCAGCGGTTCAAGGACCGCCCATTCTTTGGCGGTAAGCGTGACCGGCTCGCCGTGTATGGTGGCGGTCCGCGTCGCCGGGTCGAGCACCAAGCCGCCGTGTTCGTACAGGGGCTCGGCGCGCCCGGCGCTGCGCCGGATCAACGCCCGGATGCGGGCGAGGACCTCGTCGACGTCATAGGGCTTGACCACGTAGTCGTCCGCTCCGGCGTCCAGCCCTGCGATGCGCTGCTCCACGGCATCGCGCGCGGTGGCGATGATGACCGGCATGCGGGCCTTGCGCGCCCGCAATTCGCGCAGCACCGACAGGCCGTCCCCATCGGGCAGGCCCAGGTCCAGCAGCACCAGGTCGTACGGCTCGGTGCGCAATGCGGTGTCGGCGCTCTTGGCATTCTTGACCCAGTCGACCGCATAGTGTTCGGCGCGCAGCACGTCCAGCACGCTTTCTCCTATCATCGGGTCGTCTTCAACCAGCAGCAGTCGCATGGGGTCTTCCTCGTCCGGCAGGTCCTGGCAATCCGTGCGCACAGTGTATCGTCCCGCGCTTTGCGCCGACGGGGACGGCATGCGGGAAGGACTCTACAATGGAGGGCCCCGCCATTCATGCCGCCGCCCACCGTGCCTGCCCGTTTCGAGTCCAAGATCCTCAGTCCCGAGCAATGCCTTGCCGCACGCGTGGCCTGGCCGCGTCCGCTGGTCTTTACCAACGGCGTATTCGATATCCTGCACCGCGGACATGTGACCTACCTCGATGCTGCCGCGCAGCTGGGCGCGATGCTGGTCGTGGCCGTGAACACCGACGCTTCGGCCCGGCGCCTGGGCAAGGGACCCGACCGTCCGCTCAACGGCCAGGACGACCGTGCGGCGCTGCTGGCGGCGCTGGCCTCGGTGGATGTCGTGACCTGGTTCGACGAGGACACCCCCCTGGCGCTGATCGGCCAGCTGCGCCCCGACCTGATCGTCAAGGGCGGGGACTACGACATGGACAAGCTGCCCGAGACCGCACTGGTGCGCAGTTGGGGAGGCGATGCGGTCGCGATCGATTTCGAGCACGATCGATCCACCACGCGCCTGGTCGAGCGCATCCGCGCCCGTTGAGCGGTCCGGCGCACTGCGCATCGGCTTTTTTCTACTGGCAGTCGCGCACCGTTTGGCGCGCGAAGGTCGCGCGGGCACCGTCCAGCACCTCGCGCCCGGATGCCGCGACGCCTTGCAGGCGCAGCCAATTCCTACCGCCCTGCGCCGAGCGCGGGACTACCTTGGCTTGAGCCACGCCGCGCGCCTGCAAATCGCCGGCATGTTTCTTCGCCCCGTTTTCGGTGCTGAAGACGCCCAGCGAAATTGCATACTGCATGGGCCCGCCATCCTGGATCACGAAGAAGTCGTTGACGCCGCGCTTGCCCAGTTGCGCGGCTGCCGCCTGCGCCGCGGCGGCATTGGGCAGCGGCGGCACGATGACCATCCATCCCTGCTTACCGGGTTCGCGCCGCGCTTCCTGCCGCGCGCCGGGTAGATGTTCGCCCGCCCACTTGCGGGCGCCGGGCAGTTCGGCGTCGCTGAACACGCCCCATTCCAGGCAGATGGGCGCTGCTGCGGCGGCCGGCGGGCCGGCAGGGGCGGACGCCATGCCGTCCACCGAAGCTGAGCGGCCATCGGCCGGTTCCTGGGCTGGGGGCTGGGCGGCAGGCGCTTGCGCAGTTGGCGGGGCCTCGATCACCGGTGCGGCTTGCGCGGCTGGAGCCGGTGCCGGCGCGGGTGGCACGGCAGCCGTGGTGGTGGATTCCGCCTTGGCCGGCAGCGGGGGAACGCGTAGGGTGTCGGGCCGGATCTCGGTGCGTAGCCGGGCCGGCTCGCGGCCCCGTTCCGAAAGCGGCTGGCCGAACCAGCCGCGATCCAGGGCGAAAAGCGCCAGGTTGGCCAAGAGCAATACGACGAACAGGCTGCGCATGGAAAGGTCAGGGGGAAGCAGGAAGGGAGTCCGGCTCGGCGAGGCAGGCCAGGCCATCGAGCACGGGATTATCGACGACCTGGACCGGGCGCGTCGAGCCGGACGCCTGCATCAGCTGTCCGACTTCGTCGCCGATGGCGGTCCAGGCGCCGCCGCTGGCCACCAAGACGGGTTCCTGGCGGTAGCGTTCCCTCGCGGCCAGCCACTGGCGCACGACCGCACCGGCCTGGGCCGCGGCGATCCCCGACATGATGGCGTCATCGGTATTGTCGGGGAACGGCGCGATGCGGCCGCTGGCGCGGGGCAGGCCGGCCGTGCCGGTCGCCAGCGACCGCCGCATCAGTTCGCGGCCGGGAAGGATCAAGCCGCCGATGAACCGGCCGGAGGTATCCAGGGTATCGACGGTGGTGGCGGTGCCGAAGTGGGCCACGACGTGTACCGGTGCATGGGCACCCGGCGCAGCCTGCCGGCGCCAGCCGTTCCAGACGCCGACCAGGCTCAGCCACCGGTCGGCCCCCAGGCGCTCCGGATGCCGATAGCCGTTGCTGACGCCCAGCAGCCGCCTGCTGGCGCGGACCCATTGCACGGGGCAGCCGATCGCTTCCAGCACACCGGCAATGACTTGTTCCGCGTGCGGCCCCGCGACGTTGGAGCCCAGTGCGCGATGCGGCCGCAGGCCGGCCGCTTGCAGCCACTGCGGCAAGGCCTGGGCCAGTTCCTCGTGCCGGAAGGCCGTCTGCAGCGCGGCGCGCGGCGCGGCCTGGCCGGGATAGGCGCCGTCTTCGCGCCAGCCGAATTTCACGCGGGTATTGCCCGCATCGATCAGCAATGTGCTCATGGGCTGCCTTGCGCGGTTTGCCGAACCGAAATGTCGCCCACCATGACGGGGCGTAATGCCCCGTCCGCCTCCACCAGCAGCTTGCCGTCCGCGTCCACGCCCCGGGCGGTGCCTTCGAACAGCGTGCGTCCTTCGTCGAGCACGCGCACCGGCTGGCCGTACAGGGCGTCCCAGCGCGCGTAGCGTTCCTGGAAAGAGCCGAAACCGTCGCGCCCATATTGCTCGATGGCGGCATGCCAGGACCGAGCCACCGCGGCCGCCAGCTGTACAGGGTCGTGGTGACTGCCGGTCTGCGTCCAATCGGCGATCTCCCGGCCCAGCGCCCGCGAGAGCGCCGCGGCGCCGCGCAGGTTCAGGCCTATGCCCAGGACCAGGCCGGTGCGGCCGCGGGCCGGAACGGCTACCGTCTCGACCAGGATGCCGGCCAGTTTGGCGCCGTTCCATTGCACGTCGTTGGGCCATTTCAGGGCCAGCGCCCCGTCGGCATGACTCCCCAGCAGGCCGCTCAGCGCTTCGCAAGCGGCCAGCCCGGCGACCAGCGAAAGCGGGGGCAGGCGTGCGGGCGGGATGAAGACCTCCCAGCCGCACGAGAACAGCAGCGCGTTGCCGGGCTGGGTATGCCATGGGCGTCCGGCCCGTCCGCGTCCCGCTGTCTGCGCATGAGTGCCCATCAGCACGGGGCCGGACCCGCCCCGCCGCAGGTATTGCTGCAGATCGGCATTGGTGGACGGCGTGGTATCCAGCCAGGACACGTTCCAGCCCGGCAACACGCGCCCGAGGCCGTCCGCCAGGGCAGCGGGCGGGGCGAGCGGGACGGCGGAGGAAGTGGTGCGCGATGAAGCCATGGGAGTCGGTCGGGTCGCGCGTCCTTGCGCGCAAACGCGCAATTGTAGGCAGAGCCGGAGGTTTTCGCAGCCCGGGGGCGCAAAACGCATAAACTTAGGGAATGTCGCTTACGTTTTACCTCTGCCGCCCATGAGCGCCGACGGGTCGTCCGCCGCTTCCGGGCAGGTCGTTCGACGCGGCGCGCCGCTGACGCGCCTGGCTTTGTCCATAGTCGTGCTGCTGGTCGTCTATGCCAGCCTGTACCCGTTCACAGGCTGGGTAGGGGTCGGCGTACCGGCCTTCGCGTACCTGAGCGCGCCATGGCCCCAGTACTGGGTCGGGTCCGAAATCATCGCCAACGTCGCGGCCTACCTGCCGGTGGGGGCATTGTTCGTATGGGCCGTCTACCCGGCCTGCCGCGGCCTGCTCGCGGTGGTGATCGCGGTCGTGTTCTGCGGGCTGCTGTCCGGCACGATGGAGGCATTGCAGACCTACCTGCCCAACCGCATTGCCTCCAACGTCGACCTGGCCGCCAATGCAGCCGGCGCGCTGCTGGGCGCACTGGCCGGCACCGCCACGGCGTCCCGCCTCATCGGCGATGGCGCGCTGGCGCGTTGGCGCCAGCGGTGGTTCACGCACCAGGCCGGTCCAGCCTTGATCCTGGCGGCGCTCTGGGTGTTCATGCAGATTCCGCGCCAGCCCATGCTGTTTGGGACCGGCGAGTTGTGGCTGCTGCTGGGCGACTGGGCAGCGGTGCCGTCCGAGCTGCTGGGTCAGCTGTGGTCCCCTACACCGGCTCAACGCATTACTGCCGAGCAGTTCTGCACCGGCGCCGCCGTCGTAGGGGTGGCCATGCTGTTGTTGCACGTGGCGCGTCCCGTGCCGGCGCGCGGTATTCTTCCCGGTGCGCTGGTGGTCTGCGCGCTGCTGGTCAAGATCGCGTTTCAGCCGCTGGCCGTGCCGGCGCAGGCCCCGGGTGCCTGGATCACCGCCGGCGCGGCCGTCGGCTCCATTGCAGGCGTGCTTCTGGCTACCGGCTTTGCCTATCTGAAGCCGGGGTGGCAACGCGGGCTGGGCATCCTGGCGCTCTGTTTGCAGCTGGGCATCGTCAATCTGTTCCCGTCCGACCAGTATTTCGATACGACCACGGCCATGGCACGCACCGGCTGGCTGCACCTGGAGTCGCTCACCCTGGGCCTGTCGGTGATCTGGCCGTTGGCGGCGCTGTTTTTCCTGGCCCGGAGGCGGTCCGCCTGACCCTCCGGCAACACGACTTCCGTATTTGCGAGCTGGTATGGATTCCTACTACAAACACCACGTTTTCTTTTGCTTGAATGAGCGCGGGCCCGATGCGCCCCGCCCCTGTTGCGCGCGGCAAGGCGCGCAGGCCATGCAGGACTATGCCAAGCAGCGCATCAAGCAGCTGGGGCTGTCGGGCAAGGGCGAGGTCCGGATCAACAAGGCGGGCTGCCTGGACCGGTGCGAAGAGGGGCCGGTCCTGGTCGTCTATCCCGAGGGCGTCTGGTACACCTACGTCGACCAGAGCGACATCGACGAGATCATCGACGCGCACCTCGTACGGGGCGAGCGCGTCGAGCGGCTGATGATCTGAGGACGCGTCATGGCGACTTCCACGGAGCATCTCGTATTCGAAGGCGAAGCGGGCACCATCGACTGCGCGTTCGATCTGCCGGAGGGCGGGCTCGAGGCGGCGCGCGGATGGGCGCTGGTGCTGCATCCGCATCCGCTGTTCGGCGGCACCCGCGAAAACAAGGTCGTGACGACCATGGCGCGGGCCTGCACGCAGCAGGGGCTGGCGGTAGTGCGGCCCAATTTCCGCGGCGTGGGCAAATCCGCCGGCGAGTTTGACAATGCCGCCGGCGAAACCACCGACATGCTGGCCGTAGTGGACCAGTTCCGCGCCAAGTACCCCGCATTGGCCCAAGGCCGCTTCGTGCTGGGCGGGTTTTCCTTCGGCAGTGCCGTGGCCAGTCACGTCTACGCCGGCTGCGGCCCGGACAGCGAGCGCGGGCTGGCCGTCGCAGGGCTGGTATTGCTCGGCACGGCGGCCAGCCGTTTTTCGATCGCCGCCGTGCCGGAGGACACGCTGGTCATCCACGGCGAGGTGGACGATACGGTGCCGCTGGGCGCCGTCATGGATTGGGCTCGCCCGCAAAGCCTGCCCGTGACCGTCATCCCGGGCGCGGGACATTTCTTCCACGGCAATCTGGTAGTGGTCAAGCGGCTGGTGCTGGCTTACCTGGAACGGGTGCTGGCCTGACCGCAGGATTCCTTGCCAGCTGTAGCATTCCGTTGCAGCCGGTGCCGGGGGGAACGGTCGAGGTGCCTATAATCACGCTTTCCACCCCGCATCGCGGGGCGCGCGCCTCGCGGCTCCATCGGCTACGCAGGGCGTGTCGGCCCCTCTTGCACGACAATCCTCCCACATGAAACTGCGCTTCTTCTCGTTTGGTCCGGGACGTCGGGTTGCTTTGGCCACCATGGCCTCGGCTTGCCTGGTCGCGTTCCCGGCCGCCATGCCCGCTTCCGCCCTTGCCGCCGCCGCGCCGCCCGCCACGACTTCTTCCGCTGCACCCTCGGCGCCGCCCATGTCGACGGTGGGCCTGCTGTCGTCCGTGCCGGCTCCTGCCATCGCGGCGCGCTCCTGGGTCACCATCGACGTGACCAGCGACCAGATCTTGGCCGAGGACCGTGCCGACGAACGCGTCGAACCGGCGTCGTTGACCAAGGTCATGTCGGCCTACCTGGTATTCAATGCGCTCAAGGAAAAGCGCCTGACGCTGTCGCAGACCGTCAACGTGTCGGAGAAGGCTTGGCGCACGGGCGGCTCGCGCATGTTCATCGAGCCGCGCAAGCCCGTGACCGTGGAAGAGCTGATCCGCGGCATGATCACGCAGTCCGGCAACGACGCCACGGTGGCGTTGGCCGAAGCCGTGGCCGGCAGCGAAGACGCATTTGTCGCGTTGATGAATCAGGAGGCCGCACGCCTGGGGCTCAAGAACACGCACTTCACCAATTCCACCGGCCTGCCCGACCCGCAGCACGTGACCACCGTGCGCGACCTGGCCCTGCTGGCCAAGCGCCTGATCCAGGACCACCCCGACTACTACGGCTACTACAAGGAACGCGAGTTCACCTACAACAAGATCACGCAGCCCAACCGCAACCGGCTGCTGTGGGTGGATCCGTCGGTGGACGGTATGAAGACCGGCCATACCGAGGCCGCCGGCTATTGCCTGATCGCATCGGCCATGCGTGGCGACCGCCGCATTCTGACGGTGCTCGTGGGAACGGCGAGCGAGAACGCCCGCGCTCAGGAGAGCCTGAAGCTCTTGAACTGGAGCTTCCAGAACTTCGACACGGTGCGGGTCTATGACGCCAAGCAGGCCGTGGTCGAACCCACGGTCTGGAAGGGCAGCGCCAGCAAAGTGAAGCTCGGTTCGCCCGCCGCCATCTGGGTCACCGTGCCCCGTGGACAGGCCGGCAACGTCAAGTCCACCATCGAGCGTACCGATCCGCTCGTCGCGCCGCTGCAGGCCGGACAGCCGGTGGGAACGCTTAAACTGACGCTCAACGACAAGCCGATACGCGAAGTGCCGCTGACGGTTCTCGAGTCGGTGGAGGTGGCCGGCATCTTCGGCCGCGCGTTCGATGCGGTACGTCTCTGGTTCCAGTGAGGCAAGCACGGGACCGGCGTCCTGGCCGCGAGGCTCGCGGCCAGGAACCCAAATACGAGGGAATCGACCATGATTGCAGGCATCACGGGTGATCCGCTGGTCTATCTGAACGGCGACTTCACGCCGCTTTCGCAAGCCAAGATATCGGTGCTCGATCGTGGCTTCATCTTTGGCGATGGCGTCTACGAGGTCGTCCCCGTCTACGCCCGCAAGCCTTTCCGCATGGCGCAGCATCTGGAAAGGCTTGCGCGCAGCCTGGCGGCCATCAGGATTCCGAATCCGCACGGCGCCGCGGAATGGCAGGACCTGGTGCAGCAGTTGATCGACACCTCGGGCGCCGACGACCAATTCGTCTATCTGCAAGTCACGCGCGGGGTTGCCAAGCGCGATCACGCGTTCCCGGAACATGTGGTTCCCACCGTGTTCGGCATGACCAGTCCCTTCGCCCGGCCGTCCGCGGTCCAGCGCGAGAACGGCGTGCAGGCGGTGAGCATGCCGGACGAGCGCTGGCTGCACTGCGAGATCAAGTCCGTTTCGCTGCTGGGCAACGTGCTGGCGCGGCAATTCGCGGTTGACCGCGGCGCGCAGGAAGTGGTGATGTTCCGCGACGGGTTTCTGTCCGAAGGCTCGTCCAGCAATATCTGGGTGGTCAAGGACGGCCGCCTGCTGGCGCCGCTGAAGAATCACCTGATCCTCGAGGGCATCCGCTACGGATTCATCGAAGAAATGGCCGCGGCCCGCGGGATAGCGTTCGACATGCGGCCTATCGCCCAGTCCGAGGTCGCAGCGGCCGACGAGCTCATGTTGTCGTCGGCTACCAAGGAAATCCTGCCCATCGTGTCGCTGGATGGCAGGCCCGTGGGCAACGGCCGGCCGGGGCCGGTGTACGCGCGGCTTCGCCAGGGTTACGATGAGGCGATAGCAGCACTCTGAGGCCCATCATGGCAGACGTTCCCCAAACCCCCGACACCCGGGCTTCGCTTATCGAGTATCCGTCGGACTTCCCTATCAAGGTCATGGGCGCGCATCATCCCGAGTTCGCCCAAGTGCTGACCGAGGTGGTGATGCGCCACGACCCGGACTTCGATCCCGCCACGGTCGAGATGCGGCCCAGCTCCGGCGGCAACTACCTCGGCCTGACGTTCATCGTCCGGGCCACCTCGCGCACCCAGCTGGACGCCTTATACCGCGAGCTGACCTCGCATCCCATGGTCAAGTTCGTTCTTTGAAGCGGCGAGGGCAATGCTGATCCGTTGGCTGCCTCGGCCCGCCGGCTACCAGGAAACCTGGGAGGCGATGAAGGCGTTCACGGCCGGGCGCGGACCCGACACCCAGGACGAGATCTGGCTGGTCGAGCATGATCCGGTGTTCACGCTGGGCTTGGCCGGCAAGACCGAGCACGTGCTCGCGCCCCGCGATGTGCCGGTGGTCAAGAGCGACCGCGGCGGGCAGGTGACCTATCACGGCCCTGGGCAGGTCGTGGCCTATGTGCTGCTGGACCTGAAGCGCGCGGGGTACTTCGTCAAGGAATACGTGGCGCGCGTGGAGCAGGCGGTGATCGACCTGCTGAGCGAGCTGGGGCTGCCCGATGCCCGGCGCAAGGCCGGCGCGCCGGGCGTCTATGTGGATTGGCCGCGGCACCCGGATGCGCCGGCCCGGGAAGCCTCCGGCGAGCTGGCCAAGATCTCCGCGCTGGGCATCAAGGTCCACCGGGGCTGCACTTATCACGGCGTGGCGTTGAACGTGGCGATGGACCTCTCGCCTTTCAGCTGGATCAACCCCTGCGGCTACGTGGGATTGCGCACCGTGGACCTGGCGTCCTGCGGCATTTCGATCGGACTGGAAGCAGCGGGCGACCGGCTGGCCCATGCCCTGCAGCGGGCGCTGGCAACCGGGGCGCCGGCAGGGGCTTTGGCGGCCACGGCGCCAGCGGCAGTAGAATAAGGGTCTTTACTAATCTCAGCCCCCGGTTCTACCCCGGCCACGCTGAATGGGAATTTGTCGATGAGCTCTGTGCCCGAATCTTCCGCCCTGGGCGGCAATGCCGAAACCCCCGCAGCGGCGCCGGCCTACGATCCGCTGAAAAAGCAGAAGTCCGAATCCAAGGTTGCGCGCATCCCGATCAAGGTCGTGCAGGCGGAGCGGCTCAAGAAGCCCGAGTGGATACGCGTGAAAGCCGCCTCGCCCGGCTCGCGCTTCTACGACATCAAGCGCATCCTGCGGGAACACAAGCTGCATACCGTGTGCGAGGAAGCCTCGTGTCCGAACATCGGCGAGTGCTTCGGCAAGGGCACCGCGACGTTCATGATCATGGGCGACAAGTGCACCCGCCGCTGCCCGTTCTGTGATGTGGGGCATGGCCGCCCCGATCCGCTCGATCCCGACGAACCGCTCAACCTGGCCCGTACCATTGCCGCGCTGAAGCTGAATTACGTCGTGATCACCTCGGTGGACCGCGATGACCTGCGCGACGGCGGCGCCGCGCATTTCGTCGAATGCATCGCCAAGACGCGCGAGCTCTCGCCCTCGACCCGCATCGAGATCCTGGTGCCGGATTTCCGTGGACGGCTGGATCGCGCGCTGGCCATCCTGAACGCCGGCCCGCCGGACGTCATGAACCACAACCTGGAAACCGTACCGCGCCTGTACAAGCAGGCCCGTCCGGGCTCGAACTACGAACACTCGCTCAAGCTGCTGGCCGAGTTCAAGGCGCTGCATCCGGACGTGCCCACCAAGTCGGGCCTGATGCTCGGCCTGGGCGAGACCGACGACGAGATCCTGCAAGTCATGCGCGACATGCGCGCGCACAACGTCGACATGATCACGATCGGCCAGTACCTGCAGCCTTCCGAGCACCACCTGCCGGTGCTGCGCTACGTCCATCCCGATACCTTCGCGATGTTCGAGCGCGAGGCCTACGCCATGGGCTTTACGCACGCGGCAGTCGGCGCCATGGTGCGTTCGTCGTACCACGCCGACCAGCAGGCGCACGCCGCCGGCGTGGCCTGACCGTTCGGGTTCAGTCGTAGCGGGAGGCGCTCCAGGGCGTCTCCGGCGTATCCGAGCGCATCTCCCGGCCGTTCACGTGCCCGGAGAACCGCCGCACCCCGTCGGCGGTGTGCAGCTGGAAGCGGATGCGGTCGCCCTCGAGGCTGGCTTCCATCAGCGGGATCGAATGCTCGCCCGGCAGGACCGCAACGCCCTGTATGCGCTGGAATTGCTGCCACAGCCGCAGTACCAGGCGATCACCGCGAGGGGTTTCCACCTGCCACAGCCCGGCTACCGGTGCGGGAACGATCCATTGGAAGATGTCCCGGCCCTGCACCACGTCGTGCCGGTCGGGAATCCAGTCTTCCATGTGGAAGGCGTGCGACACGATGCGGGTGCCAGGCGCCAGGGTCTCGAGCAGCCGCGGCCGCAGCCGCATGTTGATCTCGGGAAACAAATACATGGTCAGCACGGTCGCGGCCGACAGGTCGGTGTCGAACAGGTCCTGCTGGCGGAACTCCAGTCGGTCCGCGACGCCCGCGCGGCGTGCGTTGGCGGTGGCCTCGGCGACGCGCGCCGGATCGAGATCCACGCCCAGGGACCGTGCACCGCGCGTGCGGGCGGCGGCGATGGAGATGCGGCCATCGCCCGAGCCCAGGTCGATCAGGTAATCGTCCTTGTCGACCTGGCCCAGTTCCAGCATGCGCTCCACGACCGCGGGCGGCGTAGTGATGAACGGCACGTCCAGGCGCGGCCGCTCGGAAGCCTGGGCGGGGGACAGGCAGGCGGCCAGCGCGGCGGCGCAGGTCATGATCCAGCGTCGATACAGCATCGGGAACTCCATGTAGTGACCAGCGCGCAGCATAGCCGCTACGGAGCCGCGCTGCCTAGCGCCGGGTCAGGTGCCGCCCCGGCCGCCCGCGTGGCGGGGCGCGGCGCGATACCCCAGCGCCGCTATGCCCGCACTTCCCGCCGCTGGAACACCATGTAGGCCGCGGTGAACAGCAGGATGACGGCTGCAATCAGCCCGATCAGCTGGGGCCAGATGATGGCCAGGCTTTGCGAGAGCGGCAGCGGCGAGCCTATGACGGCGCCCTGCAGCTGGCTCAGGAAGACCGGGCCCAGCGTGCGGGTCGAGGGGACCAGCAGCGCCAGCACCCCTTCGCCGAAGAGCTGCGACGGCGACAGGCGTTCCAGCGCCTGCTGCCACTGCAGCGTTTCGATGCCGGGTTGCCCCAGCATGAGCGCGACCGGATCGGGCGGAGCGATGGCCTGCGCCAGCGCGCCGGCCAGCATGGGCCACAGCAGCGTCAGGAACAGCCAGAGCCCGAGGCTGACCAGTGCCGAAGTGGCCGCGGAGCGGAACACGATGGAGCACAGCATCGCGACTGCCAGCCATACGCCGGCATAGGCCAGGGTCAGCAGCAGGAACAGCAGCGAACGGGCGATTTCTTCGCCGCCTGGCGGCACGCCGAGCAGGGTCAGGCCCGCGCCCATCACCAGCAGCCACAGCGCGAGCAGCGAAATGGCCAAGGTCGCCAGTCCCGCCAGGAACTTGCCCATGAGCAGCGCATCGCGGTAGATGGGCTGCGAGAGCAGGCGGCTCATGGTGCGGCGCGAGTATTCCCCGTTGACCGCATCGAAGCCGAGGCCGATGGCCACCAGCGGGACCAGGAATCCCAGCAGCGCCGAGAACGACGGCATGGGTTCCTGGGCCGTGGTGAACAGGCGCAGGAAGATATAGGGATCGCTCGCAGTGGTGCTGCGTATCTGCTGGAACACCCCATAGAGCGCGGCGGCCGCGGTCAGGATGATGAGCCATTCCAGCACCCGCATGCGGCCGCTGCGCAGGTGGTCGGCCAGTTCCTTGAGCAGGACTACGCTCATGCCCTGTACGGGCGATCCTTCACGCTGCATGACGTCGTTCCCCTTGAGCCATGGAGTGGAAGAAGCGGTTGTAGATCGTATCCAGACTGAGCGGCTCGTCGTCCAGGCGCAGCAGTTCGGCGCCGGCGCCCGCGAGCGCGCGCGCGATGTCGGGCCGTACATCGCGCTCGGCATGCAGCCGGAAGCGCTGGCCGTCCTGCGTCTCGACCGAAACCACGCCGTCTATGCCGCGCAGCAACGGGGCGAGATCGCTGCCGCGCGCTTCCACCAGGATCGCGCTGCGCCCGCCCAGTACCTGGCGTGCCAGCTCGGGTACCGAGCCCATCAAGGCGATGCGGCCTTTGTTGAACAGCGCGACCCTGTCGCAGATGCGCT
This sequence comes from Pigmentiphaga sp., assembly GCF_033795525.1. Taxonomy (GTDB): domain Bacteria; phylum Pseudomonadota; class Gammaproteobacteria; order Burkholderiales; family Burkholderiaceae_B; genus Pigmentiphaga. The sequence continues at coordinate 7,904 of NZ_JARYGM010000005.1, read as the reverse complement.
GCATGTGGTCCAGCAGGTGCGAGGACAGCAGCACCGTGACCCCGTCGCGGCGCAGGCTGTCGATCAGCCCGAGGAAGTCCTCGGCCGCCTGCGGGTCCAGCCCCGAGGTGGGTTCGTCCAGGATGGCGATGCGGGCGCGCTTGAGCACGATCTCGGCCAGGCCCAGGCGCTGGCGCATGCCGCGCGAAAAGCCGGACACGCGGCGGTCGGCCTCGCCTGCGAGCCCCACGCGTTCGAGTGCCGCGGCGATGCGCGCCTCGCGCTCGCCGGCCGGGATCTCCATGAGCTTGGCGGTGTAGGCCAGGTTCTCCCGCGCCGACAGGTAGTCGTAGAAGCCGACCGCATCGGGCATGTAGCCCACTTCGCGCTTGACGGCCAGGGGCGAGCGCCGCGGATCGCGGCCCAGCACGGACACCGAGCCGGAGTCGGCCTCGGTCAGGCCCAGCAGCATCAGGATGGTGGTGGTCTTGCCCGCGCCGTTGGGCCCCAGCAGGCCGAAGACCTCGCCCTGTGCGACCGAGAACGTCACGCCGTCGACCGCGACACGGCCTTTGTAGCGTTTGGTCAGGCCTTGTGCCTGGATGACGTCCGTACTCATCGCCGTCCGAACCTCGCGACCGCGCCGACCAGGACCAGGACGGCGATGGCGATGATGACCAGGCCCACGATGCCCCACAGGCCCGACGTCTGCACCGTGACGCGGAATTCGCCGGAGGTGTTTTCGCCGCCGCCCGAGGCCCGGACGGTCGTCATGTAGTCGCCCACCAGCGAACGGTCCGACGGCGTGATGCGTGCCTGCACTTCGGCTTCCTTGCCGGCTTCGATCTGGGCCACGGTGCTCGGTTCGAATTCCACTTTCCAGCCCGAGGGCGCGCTGGCGGACAGCTCCACGTTCTGCGCCGGCGCCGAGCCATCGTTGCGTACGACGATGGGTACTGTCTCGGTCTGGCCCGCGCGGGCGGTCGCGCTCATGATGCCGTCACGGCCGGAGATGCGCAGTTCCGGATGGCCCACGATCTCCAGGCCCAGCTTGGTGCTGGCCGAGGCGCCTTCGGCGCTGGCATGCACGACGACCGGATAACTGCCGGCCTGGACCGACGAAGGCGGCTTGACGCTCAGCTTCAGCTCCTTGGATTCGCCGGCCTTGATCGGCACCGATGTCAATTCCTGCGTCCCATAGCTTTCGGTGAAAGTGGGTTCGAAGAATTGGGGCGTCTCGGCCGTGAGGTTGACCAGCAGGTCGCGGCCGCTATCGTTGCGGACGCTGAACTGGTAGTCGAAAGTGGTACGCGCGCCGCCGCGCAGCGCGGGCAGCTTGGACTCGATGCTCAGTTGGGCCGGGAGCTCGTCGGCCAGCGTCACATCGACGGGAAGCTCGATGTGCTTGCCCGGCGCTTCGGCCACCACGCGGACGCGATAGTTCCGGGCTTCCACCTGCGCAGGAAGCTCGACGCGCAACTGCAGCGGCACGCTGGCGTCGGTCGCCGGCATGGCCGCAGCGACCGGCTTGCCGCCGCCGAGCAGCGTTACTTTCCAGCCGGCGGGCACGTCTTCCACGCGCAGCGTGACGCGGGCCGGGGGTTCGTCCCGGTTATGCAGCGTCAGCGGCAGCGTCGTGGTGGCGCCGGCCTGCAGGGTCAGGGAAGGGTAGTCGGTAACCAGGTAGATGCCGGCCTGGGCGGCGGCCCGGGCAAGGGGGGCACAGGCGAGGGCGATGAACAGCGACAGGATCAGGACGCGAATCTTAGGCATGGCTTTTTCGTTGGTCAATGAATGCGGAAAGATTCGGCCAGGCGCAGTGCGTGGAGTACGCCTGGACCAACCAGGAATGGCTCCGTGCGAAAAGACAGTTATGGACGCATAGAGTTTCGTGCCGGGTAATGCTGGGTGTGTGCGAGTCCGTTCGGGCCCGGGCGGCGTAGGTCGCCGCCAGGCACCAAAGGTTGCCACACATCATCTAACAGCCCCCTGAACGGCGGCCGGTGGGCCGCGTCGTTCCTTGGGGGAGACAGGCTCGGGGCAAAACACTAGCCGAGGCAAGCCCGGTTGGCTATCAGGGGAGGCCCGTGTTCGTGCGGGCGGAAGGAGGGGAAGGAAAGACCCGTGCGGACGGAACCGCCGGGCCGGCATTCGGGCCGGCCCGGCGGCAGGCTGGCGCCCGGCATTACTCCATCTTGATCCCGCGCGATTCGATCAGCTCCCGGCCGGTCCTGATTTCCGACGCCAGGTAATCGCGCAGTTCAGCGGGGGATCCGCCGATGGGTTCGGCGCCGATCGAGGCCAGGGTCTCTTGCACCTTGGGCGTCTTGAGCGCATCGCGCATGGCCTTGTTCAGCTTGTCGATGACGGCCTGCGGCGTGCCGGCCGGCGCAAAGGCCGCGAACCAGGGCGTCAGCTCGTAGCCGGGCAGGCCGGCCTCGGCCACCGTCGGGACGTTGGGCAGCGCGGCCGAGCGCTTCTTGGTCGTGACGGCGATGGCCGTGAGCTTGCCTGCGTCGATGTGCGGCTTGGCGGAGGTTACGCTGTCGAACATGTAGTCCACCTGGCCGCCCAGCAGGTCGGCGATCGCCGGGCCGCTGCCCTTGTAGGGCACGTGCAGCATCTGCACCCCGGCCGTCTTGACGAACAGTTCGCCCGCCAAGTGGATGGACGTGCCGACACCGGCGGAGGCGAAGGTGTATTTGCCGGGATGCGCCTTGGCCTGGGCGATCACTTCCTGCACCGTCTTGGCCTGGATCCGCTGCGGATTGGCGACCAGCACGTTGGGCACTACCGCCAGCAACGAAATGGGCGAGAAGTCCTTGACCGGGTCGTAGGCCATGTCCGGGTACAAGGCCGGGTTCACCGCCATGCCGTTGGCCACGATCATGATGGTATAGCCATCCGGCTTGGCGCGCGCCACCGCCGTGGCGCCAATGTTGCCGCCTGCGCCGGGGCGGTTCTCGACCACGAACGGCTGGCCCAGGTCCTGGCCCATGGCCTCGCCCAGCGTCCTGGCGATGTTGTCCATGGCGCCGCCCGGCGGGAAGGGCACGATCCAGCGGATAGGGCGGTTGGGATAGGTGTCCTTCGCGCTGGCCGCCAACGGCGCGGCGACGAAGCTGGCGGCGAGCGCCAGGGCAGTCAGTTTGAAGCGGGTTTTCATCGTTGTCTCCGATATGGGGTTCTGGTTCCTGCCGCCCGGGGATGGCCTTGCGGGCGGGGACCGTGGGCCGGGCCTGCGCGATGCTCAGTGGATCGCGGACGGGTGCTTGGCCAGTGGCGTAACGTGGATGTCCATGTAGGGGAACAGCGGCAGCGACGACAGCATGGCGTGCAGTTCGTCGTTGTCGGTCACATCGAAAATGCTGTAGTTGGCGTATTCGCCGACGACCCGGTAGATCTGGGCCCATTTCCCCTGCCGTTGCAGGTCCTGCGAATAGGCTTTTTCAGCGGCCTTGAGGGCGTCCGCCTCTTCTTTGGAAACGGAAGGCGGAATGCGGACGTCCATGCGAACGAGAAAGAGCATGCGGATCTCCTTGTCAGCGGTCGCGGCGGTAGCGCCGCAGTTTTTCTTCGTCGAGCGCCACGCCCAGCCCGGGGCCGGTCGGCAGCGTCATCGAAAACTCTCCGTAGGCCGGCCGGGACTGGACGACATCGTCGACCAGCAGCAAGGGCCCGAACAGTTCGGTGCCCCACTCCAGCCGGGGCAAGGTGGCAAAAGCATGGGCGGCGGCCACCGTGCCTATGCTGCCTTCGAGCATGGTCCCGCCGTATAGCGCCAGGCCAGCCGCGTCGCCCACGGCGGCGGTGCGCAGCACCTCGTAGAGGCCTCCGGACTTGGCGATCTTCAGCGCCAGTACGTCGGCGGCGCCTTCGCGTGCAATGTCCATGGCGTCTTCCGGCCCGCGCACCGCCTCGTCCGCCATGATGGGAACGACGAAGCGGGCGGCCAGCCTGGCCATGCCGGCACGATGGGCGCGCGGCAGCGGCTGCTCGATCAGGTCCACGCCGGCCGCCTCGAGCTGCGCGATGCCCGTGGCCGCCTGGGATTCGCTCCAGGCCTGGTTCACGTCCACCGTGACGCGCGCGCGATTGCCCAGGGCCCGCTTGATGGCGCACACGTGGTCCACGTCCTCGGCCACCGCGCGCCGGCCGATTTTGAGCTTGAAGGTGTCGTGGCGCCGCGTGGCCAGCAGGGACTCCGCTTCTTCGATGTCGCGGCCGGTATCGCCGCTAGCCAGGGTCCACAGGACCGGCACGCTGTCGCGCACCGCCCCGCCCAGCAGGGTCGAGACGGAAACACCCAGCCGCTTGCCTTGCGCATCCAGCAGCGCGGTTTCGAGCGCCGACTTGGCGAACGTATTGCCGCGCGCCACTTTGTTCATGCGCTGCACCGCGGCCAGCACGTTGGTGGCGTCCAGCCCGGCCAGCGCCGGCGCGAGATACGTATCGATGGCCAGCTTGATGCCTTCGGGGCTTTCTTCGCCGTAGCTCAATCCGCCTATCGTCGTCGCCTCGCCCAGGCCTTCGATGCCATCCGAACAGCGCAGCCGGACGATGACGAGGGTCTGCACGTTCATGACCGTCATCGCCAGCTGGTGCGCCCGGATCGTGGGCAGGTCGACCAGGATGGCTTCTATGGATTCAATGCGGGGAGAAACCATACTTTTCCAGTTATAGATAATGCTGAGACTTAGTATGGATCTCGATTTTTAGGGCGTCCAAGACTATATTTGTCTCTTCCCATACCCTGGAGGTATCGATGGACCTGAGGCAGCTTCGTTATTTCCAGACCGTTGCGCAGGAAATGAACGTCACCCGGGCAGCGGAAAAGCTGCACATGGCGCAGCCCCCGCTCAGCCGCCAGATCCGCGCGTTGGAAGAGGAGCTGGGGGTGCCGCTGTTCGAGCGGGCCGGACGCTCGCTGCGCCTGACCGAAGCGGGGCGGTTCCTGCTCGAGCACTCGCTCCAGCTGACGTCCAGGCTGCAGGAGATCATCGAGGCAACCCGCCGGATCGGCTTGCAGGGGCGCCGCTGGTTCGGCATCGGGTTCGTGCCGTCCACGCTCTATGGTTTCGTGCCGGAACTGATACGGCGGCTGCGCAGCGCAGACCAGCACGTGGAGGTCGGCCTGTCCGAATTGACGACCCTGCAGCAGCTCGACGCGCTGAAGGCCGGCCGTATCGACATCGGCTTCGGGCGCATCCTGTTCGATGATCCGGCCATCGAACGCCAGGTATTGATGGCAGAACCGCTCGCCGCGGTAGTGCCCCGGGCGCATCCGCTCGCTTCCAGGGCGGGCCGCAAGGGCGTGGGCGCCGCCGAACTGGCGGACCAGCCGTTCATCCTGTATCCGGCCCGGCCACGGCCGAGCTATGCGGACCATGTGCTCGGGCTGTTCCGCGCCGCCGGCCACGCCCTGAGCGTCATCCAGGATGCCAACGAATTACAGACCGCCATCGGCCTGGTTGCCGCGGGGTTGGGCGTGACCGTCGTCCCGGCTTCGGTGCAGCGCTTGCTGCGCGACGACATTGCCTACCTGCCGTTGGCCACTTCCGGCTTTACCTCCCCTGTCATCGTCAGCTATCGCAAGGATGATCGCTCGCCCTTCCTGCTGCGGGCCAAGGCGCTGGCGGACGAACTGGCGGCACAGGCGCTGCAGGTCCCGCAGTCCTGACCGCCGGACGCAACGGCGCCGTCAAATGCCTTGCAGGCTGATGCTGCCCTTGGCGGCGGACCGCGTGCCGGGCAGGGGCCGGTTGCTGGAGGCGTGGTAGGTGAAGACCACCGAGAACTTCACCTCGTCGGTTGCGTTGCGGTCGGCGGCGTGCAGGGTATTGCAGTGGAAGAACATGGCATCGCCCGTGTGGAGTTCGGGCACGATGGCACGTTCGATGAAGGGGCGGTTGGCCGGCAGGTCGTCGCGAAAGAATTTGCGCGCATCGAAACGCGAGGCGTCGAATTGCTCGCGATGCGAGCCCGGGACAAGATGCAGCGCGCCGTTGCGGTCGAATTCGTCGCCCAGGGCCAGCCATACCGACACCATGTCGTCGCGCTCGAACGACCAGTAGCGAAAGTCGCGGTGCCACCCCGTCAAGGTGCCGTAGCGGGGATGCTTGGTCATGATGCAGTTGTGATGGGCCAGCGACAGTTTGGCCGGTTCGCCGAAATACGAAGCCATCCAGTCGCGTATGGGTTCGGAGGTGGCGTATTGCCGGTAGGCTTCGTCGCGCGACCAGGCGTCCAGCAGGCGCCGCACCGTTCGTCCGCCCTCGGCGTCGCGTGACGCGGGGGCGCCCGGGTAGCCGAGATCTGCTTCGTATTCGAGCGGTTCGATGTGGGCGGTGAGCTGGGCGCGGGCGATCTGCAGGAGCGCCGCGCAGGTGGAGGGGTCGACGAAGTTGCGCACTATCACCAGGCCGTCTCGGCGCAGTGCCGCGATCTGGTCGTCGCGAGGCAGGCTAGCCATGCTGCTGAACTAGAGGGGAACAGGGTGACTAGGATACGCCTAATTGTGGGAATCGCGTGTGAGGGGGAGTTCTTAACACGGCCGGTTTGTTGGCGAGGGCCGGTACGGCCAAGCGGAGCACAGCGAAGCCGGTCCCGGCGGGGGCCGGGACTTCCCGGAGCCGGTGAGACGGACGGGGCGGGCGTGAACTCGCGCGGGGACGGACCCAGGGCGCCGCGGATCCGGCTTTGCCGGTCCGCCAGCGCCGCCCCCTTGAGGGGGAGCGGCCGAAGGCCGCCAGGGGGTGGGTCACACCTACTCTACGGTGATCTTGTTGGCCTTGGCCAGGTCGACCCAGCGCCGGGTTTCGCCCTGGATGAATCGGGCGAAGTCGGCGGGGGAGCTGCCTACGGTGTCCAGGCCGAGTTTGTTGAGCTTGGCGCGGGTGTCGGGGTCGTTGACGGCTTGCCTGACTTCCTTGGCCAGCCGGTCGACGATGGCGGGTGGGGTGCCCTTGGGGAGGAAGAAGCCGTTCCACTCCAGGACTTCGAAGTCCTTGAAGCCGCTTTCGGCGATGGTGGGCGTGTCGGGTAGCGCTGTCATGCGCTTGGCCGAGGTGACGGCCAGTGCCTTGAGCCGGCCGGATTGGACGTACGAGAGGCCGGAGGCGGCGTTGGCGAAGTAGGCGTTTACTTGACCACCCATGACGTCGGCCAGTGCCGGCGCGCCGCCTTTGTAGGGTACGTGCAGCATGTCCAGGCGGGCCTGGTTCTTCAGCAATTCGCCCACCAGGTGGGCAGGACTGCCGGCTCCGTACGAGGCGTAGCTGACTTTGCCGGGGTGCTTGCGTGCGTAGTCGAGGAACTCCTTGAAGCTGCGATAGGGCGCGTCGGGATGCACCACGAGGATGTTGGGGACGGTGACCGCGAGCGATACCGGTATCAGGTCGGTGTCGGGGTCGAACGGCATCTTGCGCAGTGCCGGGTTGACTGCATAGGTGGACGCGTCGTAGAGCACCGTATAGCCGTCCGGGGCGGCCTGGACCACGGCTTGCGCGCCTATCATGCCGCTTGCGCCGGGGCGGTTGTCGACCACGACCTGGGTTTTCAGGGATGCGCCCAGTGCCTGGGCGATGACGCGCGCGGCATTGTCGGCGCCGCCGCCAGGCGAGTAGGGCACGACGACGCGGATGGGGCGGTTGGGATAGTCCTGGGCGTGAGCGGGCAGCACGACGGCCGAGGCAAAGGTGGCGATCAGGCCGCTGGCGGCCGCGCGGGCGAGCGAAAGCATGGCGTCTCCGTACGGGAATCTTGTTGGTTGTCGGGTCCGGCTGGCGGGCGCCCGCCGGGCACACCGGTGCGCCGCGTCCTGCCCGGCACCTTCCGGCTTCCTCCCCCTAGCAGGCCGTTGAAAAAGTGGGCATCGAACGCATCAGGGACGCTGTTTTCGAAGAAACGAGTGGCCCAGACGCGTC
>NZ_JARYGM010000004.1:0-426518 GCF_033795525.1 Pigmentiphaga sp. | reverse complement strand
CGTCCGCGTCGTTCGCCGATCGTTTCAGATCATACTGGCCGAGGCCAGCGTCGGCGGGGGATTTTTTCAACGGCCTGTTAAGTTTTCGTAAAGCCCCGGGGTGCGTGCCCGTCGTACAGATTGGCCCCGTACCACTTGCCGTCGGCAACCAGCGTGCGCGCAACGCTGCTCAGTACCACCCGTGCCGCCAGGGCCGCCGGGGAAAGCTCGTCGTCCGACAGGCTGGCAAGATGGCTGACCCGCACCAGCCTGGGCACGATGCGGGTCAGGACCAGCCCGGTGATGTTGAGGCCGGCGATGGCCGAGCCCGGCTGGATAGAGGCGCCCAGGCCGGCCCGGACGGCGTTGAGCAGCGTGCTCAGGCCATCTATTTCCGCCGCGACGTTGGGTTCGACTTGCCGCTCCCGGAAGGCATCGACGATCAGGCCTTGCAGGGTGTGCGCGCTGCTGGGAAGCAGCAGCGGCAGCGCCGCGATCTGCTCGATGGAAATCTGCTGCCCCTCCGGCATGCCGGGCAGGCCCGGCGCGGAGATCAGCAGCAATTCCTCCTGCAGCAGCGTATGGGCGCTGCGGCGGCGGGCCTCCTGGTCGTCGAACAGGATGGCCAGGTCGATCCGGCGGGTATTCAATAGCGACAGTAAATGGCCGGACAGTCCTTCGATGATGCGCAGGCGTATGCCCGGGTAGCGCTCGTTCATGGTCGTGATGAAGGGAACGCTCAGCATGGCTGCCGTCGATTGGGCCAGCCCCAGGGAAACCGTGCCCGTCAGGCGGCCTTTCTGGACCAGGTTCGTGGCGTTGTCCAATTGCCGCAAAATGAGCTGGGCTTGCTTGAATAGCGTCGAGCCGGCTTCGGTGGGCTGGATGCCCGTGGCGCGCCGCAGCAGCAGCCGGGTGGACAGTTCGCTTTCGAGCCGGCTGACCTGTTGGCTCAGCGTCGAGGTGGTCGTGCCGAGCTCGGTGGCGGCGCGGCCCATGCTGCCGTGCTCGATGATCTTGACGAAGTAGCGCAGCTGCCTGATTTCCATGGATCTCCTGTCTACCCCCTGTTCTTATGCCGCCCGATTATGCGCCGAACCAGGCGCGGCTCACCATGTGTTCCAGTTCTCCTACAAGCGCGCGATACACTCTGCCTGTATCCATCCCCCGCGCCGCCAGCCGCCGCGGGTTGACTACGACGAGGAATGTCATTCATGGTCCATCGCATTGCAGTGATACCGGGCGACGGTATCGGTACCGAGGTCGTTCCCGAAGGTGTGCGCGTGCTCGAGGCCGCGGCCACGCGTTTCGGGATCGGGCTGGCGTTCGACGAGTTCGATTTCGCCTCGTGCTACTACTATGCCAAGCACGGCTCGATGCTGCCGGATGACTGGAAGGAGCGCATAGGCGGACACGATGCGATTTTCTTCGGCGCGGTGGGATGGCCGGCGACGGTGCCGGACCATGTTTCGCTGTGGGGGTCGCTGCTGAAGTTCCGGCGCGAGTTCGACCAGTACGTGAATCTGCGCCCGGTGCGGCTGATGCCTGGCATACCGTCGCCGCTGGCCAACCGCAAGCCGGGCGATATCGACTTCTACGTGGTGAGGGAGAACACCGAGGGCGAGTATTCCAGCGTCGGTGGCCGCATGTTCGAGGGCACCGATCGCGAGGTCGTGCTGCAGGAAACCGTCATGACCCGCACCGGCGTGGACCGCGTGCTGAAGTTCGCGTTCGAACTGGCGGCGTCGCGGCCCAAGAAGCACCTGACGTCGGCAACCAAGTCCAACGGCATCGCCATCACCATGCCTTATTGGGACGAGCGGGTGGAGGCCATGGCCGGCAGTTATCCCGGCGTGCGGGTGGACAAGTTCCACATCGACATCCTGACGGCGAATTTCGTGCTGCACCCCGATTGGTTCGACGTGGTGGTCGCATCCAATCTGTTCGGCGACATCCTGTCGGACCTGGGGCCGGCCTGCACCGGCACCATAGGCATCGCGCCGTCGGCCAACCTGAATCCCGATCGCCGTTTCCCGTCCTTGTTCGAGCCGGTGCACGGCTCGGCGCCGGACATCGCCGGCAAGGGAATCGCCAACCCGGTCGCGCAGATCTGGTCGGGCGCCCTGATGCTGGAGTTCCTCGGCTACAAGGAAGCACACGATACGATTCTGGCGGCGATCGAAACGGTGCTGGGCGAGGGCCCGCGCACGCCCGACATGGGCGGCAAGGCGGTGACCGCCGACCTGGGCAAGGCAGTGGCCGAGATCGTGGCGCGCGCGTAGGTAGTCCCGCGGTAAGGAACCAAGGAGCAGGCATGTCCCAGATTTCCTTGTTCAATGACAGGCTGCAGCATTTCCATGTGAATGGCGTGGACATCGCCACCCGGGTAGGCGGCACAGGGCCGGCGCTGTTGTTGATGCACGGCCATCCGCAGTCCCATGCCATGTGGCACAAGCTGTGGGCCCGCCTCACCAACCATTTCACCTGTGTCGCGATCGACCTGCGGGGCTATGGTGACAGCGGCATGCCGGCCGTCGAGCCGGAAGGCCATGCGGCGTTTTCCAAGCGCGAAATGGCGCGAGACGCTGTCGAGGTGATGCGCTGCATTGGCTACGACACCTTCTCTGTGCTGGCCCATGACCGCGGCGCGCGTGTGGCCCACCGGCTGGCGCTGGACCATGCCGAGCGGGTCGAGCGCATGATGCTGCTGGACATCGCGCCGACGCTCGATATGTATGAAGGCACGACGCGCGGTTTTGCGCAGGCCTACTACCACTGGTTCTGGCTGATCCAGCCGGCGCCGTTCCCCGAGCGCCTGATCCAGGCCGATCCCGTTTTCTACCTGCGCTCCATCATGGGTGGCCGCCATGCTGGCCTCGCGCCGTTCTCCGACCGCGTCATGGCCGAGTACGAGCGCTGCGCCCGCCATGCTCATTGGGCACGGGCCATCTGCGAAGACTACCGGGCGGCGGCCGCCATCGACCTTGAACATGACCGCGCGGACCGTGAGCAGGGCCGCCGCGTGGGGTGTCCGCTGCGGGTGCTGTGGGGCGGACGAGGGGTGGTCGGCCGCTATTTCGACGTGCTGGCGCTATGGCGCGCGCAGGCCGCGCAGGTCGACGGCAGGGCGCTCGATTGCGGCCACTACATCGCGGAAGAAGCGCCTGACGCGCTGTGGAAAGAGGTCGAGGTTTTTTTTCACGCTTAGACCAGCACCCCTACATCTGGGCGCCTATCATCCAAGGAACGAACTCCTCGTCGCCAATACCAAGCGTTTCGCTCTTGCTGCGTTCGCCGGATGCCAATCGGACCATGGCTGCGAAGATCTCGGCGCCTTTTTCTTCCAGCGTGGCTGCGCCGTCCATGATGTCGCCGCAGTTGATGTCCATGTCCTCGACCATCCGCGTATACATTGCTGTGTTGGTTGCCAGCTTGAGCGATGGCGCGGGTTTTGCGCCGAAGCACGAGCCGCGTCCGGTGGTAAAGACAATGAGGTTGGCCCCGCCCGCTACTTGGCCGGTGGCGCCCATCGGATCGTATCCCGGCGCATCCATGAAGACGAGGCCGCGTCGGTCCACGCGCTCGGCATATCGATAGACCCCCGTAAGCGGCGTGGAGCCGCTCTTGGCGACCGCGCCCAGCGATTTTTCTAGGATGGTAGTCAATCCGCCCGCTTTGTTGCCGGGGGTGGGGTTATTGTCGATACTGCCGCGCTCCCGCTCCGCGTAGGCTTCCCACCACCGTATGCGCTCGATGAGCTGCGCGGCGATATCGGCGGACGCGGCGCGTCTGGTAAGCAGGTGTTCCGCACCGTAGATCTCGGGCGTCTCGGAAAGGATGGCCGTGCCGCCGTGCCGGACCAGCATATCGACCGCCACGCCGAGGGCAGGATTGGCGGTGATGCCGGAATAGCCGTCCGAGCCGCCGCATTGTAGTGCGACGGTCAGTTCGGAGAGCGGCACCGGTTCGCGCCGGGCTCGGTCGGCCATGGGCAGCATTTGTTCGACACAAGCGATGGCAGCGTCAATCGCCTTGCGCGTTCCGCCTTCATCCTGGATCACCAGCGTGCGCAGGGTGTCGCCCGGCGTGACGCCTTCAGCCATGAACAGGGCGCCCATTTGGTTGGCCTCGCATCCGAGCCCGATGACCACTACCGCTGCGAAATTGGGGTGGCGCACATAGCCGCCGAGGGTGCGGCGCAGTTGCGCGATGCCTTCCCCGTGGTGGTCGATGCAACAGCCGAAGGAGTGCGTGATCGGCACCACGCCGTCCACGTTGGGATAGGCGGCAAGTTTGCCGGCGAAGTGGCGAGCGACCGTCTTGCTGACGGTGGCCGAGCAGTTGACGGTGCTGATCACGCCGATGTAATTGCGCGTTGCCACGCGTCCGTCGGCGCGTCGAAAGCCTTGGAAGGTCAGCGGTTCGGCGGCCGGGGCGGGCGGCCGGCAGTCAATGCCCGGCGCGTAGTCGCGCTCGAAGTCGCCCATCGACAGATTGTGCGTATGGACGTGTTCGCCGGGCCGGATATCCCGCGAGGCGAACCCGATGATCTGGCCATAGCGGCGTATCTCGCCGCCACGTGCGATGGCGGTCAGGGCCACCTTGTGCGCGGCGGGAATGTCGTTACCCGCCGCCAGGCCGAACGCTTCCAGCTTCGCTCCGGCGACCAGGTCCCGACAGGCGATGGCAACGTGGTCGTGCGGGTGCAGCCGGATGGCGGCAGGCGGCGTGCTTGGCGCGCTGGTCATGATGCAAGAAAGTCCTCGATGGCTGCCCTATATCGCTCGGGCTGCAGGTTGGCGGGGTAGTGGCCGCCGCCGGGAATGCGGAAGAGAGGGCTGCTGGCGTAGCGCTGCCGCATTTGCTCGCGCGTGGGCGACGCGATCACAGGATCCTCGTCGTCGTCGATCAGGGCGATGGCCTGCGCAGGGAGGGGAACGGCAGGCAGCGGCATGGCGGTCAGGACCGCCAGACGCATCGCCTTGACCGCGCGGGCGTCTTGCTCAGCTCCCACCAAGTGGAGCATGACGGCTTTGAGCTCGGCATGCCGGGAGGTGGGCTCGGGGGCCTGCTCCAGTTGCGTGCGGGCCGCCGCCAGTATGTCTTCAGGCGACGATTGCGCGTAGATTTCGACGGCGGGCCAGCGTGCCTGCTGCAGGGCAGGATCGTAGAAGGTATTGGCCAGGATTAGCTTGCGCAGGCGCGCCGAGGACTCCATGGCGACGATTTGGGCAACGTAGCCGCCTAGGGAGGTGCCCAGCAGGTGCACGGTCGACAGGCCAAGTGCTTCCATTACGTGGACCACTCCTCGGGCCAGCATCCGCGCTTCTCCAATGGCGGGATAGGTGATGCTGATCAAGCGGCGGCGATGGCCGAGCTCTGCCATCAGCCGATAGAAAACGTCGCCAGTTCCGAGCGCGCCCGGCAGCAGCACCAGCGGCGGCGCTCCGTCCTGCGCGCCGCCGGTGTCACGCACGGTCCAGTCCTCGCCGTCGAAGCAGAACGTTTGCACCGGGTAGCGCACCCGGACGTCGGTGAATGATGGGGGCAGGGCGGTCGTCATTTGGCCAGGTTGATTTTGTGAAATTGCGCCTTGTACTTGCGCTGGTCCTTGATCAGGATTTCGCGGAACTCGTCCGGCGTAGTCCGCGGGATGTCGGTTCCAGTCTTCGCCGCTTGCGCGACGAATTCCCGGTCCTGGGCGAGCTTGTCGAGTTGGCCTGCCAGTTTCGAGACGATCTCTGGTGGCGTGCCGGCCGGCGCTAGCATGCCAACCCAGCTGGTCACGTCGAAGCCTGTCAGCCCGGCTTCGGCCAGCGTCGGCACGTCGGGCAGCAGCGGCGAGCGGGAGGTCCCGGTGACAGCGATAGGTTTGAGCGACCCTTTCCGGATGTGCGGCAACGACGACTGGATAGTGTCGAACATCATGTGGACTTGGCCACCTAAGAGGTCGGCCAGGGCGGGCGCGGCGCCGCGGTAGGGAACGTGCGTGGCGGCCGCGCCAGTGAGTTGGTTGAATTCCGCGCCGGCAAAATGGAACAGGCTACCGTTGCCGATGGAGGCATAGAACATCGGCCGCGCCTTGGTCTCGGCGACCAGTTCGCTCACTGTGCTGGCTTTGACCGACGGGTGCACGTTCAGCACCATCGGATGGTAGGCCAGCATGCCGATGGGCGCGAAGTCCTTGACCGGGTCCGCCACTTTCGCGTCGCCTTCGAGCGTCAGCGGTGCCAGTACGTGGCTGCTGAACGATCCGACCAGCAGCGTGTAGCCGTCGGGAACGGCGGCAGCCACAGCATTGGTGCCGATGGTGCCTGTCGCGCCCGCTCGGTTGTCTATGACGAAGGGCTGCCCCATCGCCTTGCCTAGCTTGTCGGCAAACATGCGGGCCATGGCGTCGGTGCCTCCGCCGGGAGGAAACGGCACGATGATCCTGACGGGTTTGTTCGGATAATCGCTGGCCAGCGCCGGCGCGCTCGGCAGCGCGGCGGCAACCGCAACCGCGCAGGCGGTGGCATATCTCCAGCGCGCCGTCGAAAGGGAAAGAAAGGCGAACAGTTTCATCGTCGAGTCTCCAAGTTTTTGTTTTCTTTGCCATGTCCCGGCGCGGGGCGGCCTCGCGGGTGGAATGTCCGGAGCGGCTTCAGGCGTTCGCCAGCGAAATGGTGCCGTCCGCGTTGCGCGTGACGCCTGTCGCTTCGGCAGCGGCGAGGTGATCGGGCAGGTATTCCACCTTGCCGGCGTCCGGACCCCCGATGATCGTGAGTAGACGGCCCTTGCCGGTGCCGACGTAGCGGAACCAGCGGTAGCAGCCGATGGGCCACATGATCATGTCGAACGGTTCGAGGGTGAGCGAGCGTTCGACGCCGTCATCGAGCCAGAACACCTGCCAAGGCCCGACCAACGGCATGAATACTTCTTCGGTTTGATGAGCGTGCGGGGCGGTGCCATTGCCCGGTTCGCATTCGAGCATGCCCACGTTGAATCCTACGGCCGGGGTTTCTATGTTCGGGGCCAGATCCGGGTTGGCCTCGTTCTCCGTCACGCCCAGGCCGATGAGGTTGAACTTCTTGCGCAGGCAGCCAGGAACGCGGCTGTCTACGTAGGCATCGGCGCTGCCGCGCAGGCTTGCGTAACGCGCGACGTTGCGTTCGATCATTTCAGGGGGAAAAGGCTTCATCGGGAAACGGGGCGACTGCATGGCGACTCCTCTTGGTGGTCCGTTAATCGAAACATAGTATCGATTAACGGACTTTAGATCCGCTGAGCGGACCATGTCAAGCACCCTTGTGGCAAACTAGGCAGATGAACGTGGAATCAAACTCGTGAAAGCGGCGCCTCACTCTTCGCGTCAGGCCGCGCCACCACCCGCTTCGGATAGCGGCACCGTGCACCGTGTGCTGCGCATACTGGGATGTTTCGCAGAAAAGGATCGCTGGGGGCTGAACGAACTGGCCCGCGCCCTGAATCTGCCGCGCGCTTCGACGCATCGGTTGTTGAACCTGTGTCGGCCACTCAATTTCGTGGACCAGGACGAGGACGGCAGCTATCGGCCCGGGCTGGAGCTCTACCGGCTGGCCGGTCGGCTGTCGATGGACATGCCGATCACCCGCATCGCCGGACCGATTCTTGAAGAGGTGCGGGACCGGACCGACGAAACGACCATCTTGACCTTGCTGGTGCGCAGCGAGCTCAAGATGTTCTTCGCGCTGACGGCGTCTCCTTCGCATCCCATGCGCTACACCATTCGCACCAACGTGCTAGAGCCGCTCAATTGGGGCGCGACAGGCCGGGTCCTCCTGGCCTATCTCACGCCGGAAGAAATCGAAGAGACGATTCAGCGCGCTTCGCCTTCTCCACTGGACAAGCGCCCCTTGGATGAGGCCGAATTGCGGCAATCGCTGGAAGAGATCCGGGTGGCCGGATATGCAGTAACGCACGCGCAGCGCACCCCGAATGCTGTGGGGTTGGCAGTGCCGTTCTTCGATGCCAGGGGAGAGGTCAGGGGAAACGTGGCGCTGACAGTGCCGGAGTTCCGCTTCGAACCGGGGAAGCAGGAGGAGTTGTTGGCCCTGCTGCGTCATGCCGCGGCGGACCTGACTCGCAAGATGGGCTGGGCCTGAATAGGGAGGTCCCAGACCCGGTCCTTCTGGCAGCTGGGCGGCTGAGTGCTCAGTTCTCCGTGCCGGTGCCGACGAATTTGGCGCGGGGCCTGAGCAGCATGCCGCTGAGGCGCTGCTCCTGGACATGCGCCACCCAACCCGCCATCCGCGCCAGCGTGAACAAGGTGCCCACCGTCTGCCGCGGTATGCCCATGGCCATGGCCAGCACGATGGCGCCGAGTTCGTGCCGGGGATGGAGTTCGAATTCCCGCTCCGCGGTTTCGATGAAGCGGTAGATCTCGGCCAGCTTGGCTTTCTGGCGGGGACGCCGGCGCGCGAGCTCGATCAGCATGGCCGCCCGCTCGTCGCCTTTCGGGTAGAGCGGGTGTCCGAAGCCGGGAATGCTCGATCCTTGCGCATGCTCGGTCCGGGCGCGCTGCATCAGTTCCGCCGTGGTGTCCGCCCCATGCAGGAAGTCTTCGATGCGGTCGTACATGCGGCCCAGGTGGATGCCGGCCGAGCTGCAGATGGCCGAGGCGATGCAGCTGTGCAGGCTGGAGCCGCCCGAAGCCGCCACGCGTGCGGCAAAGGTACTGGGCGAGAGTTCGTGGTCCGCGAACAGCACCAGGAAGGCTTCCATGGCTTCGAGGTTGGCCGGGTTGGCGGGAAGGTCCAGGGCGGCCAGCAGGCCTTCGGCCATCGAGGCGTCGTCGGGAATGAGCAGGAAGCGCCGCTTCCTGGAGACCAGGCCGAAGCAGCCGGCCAGCGTCTTGATGACCTGTCGCGCCGCATCGTGGATGTGGCCGCTGCGCACGCGGTCTTCGACCGAGCCGCGCGACATGCCCAGCCGCAGCGTCACGATGGCCATGATTTCCAGCAGGCCGCTGTTCGATTTGGGCGGCGACAGCGAATCGAGCAGCATCGCCTGTTGCTTTGCGTCCAGCCCCGTCTCCCATTGCCGCGGAGCGTCGTGCCAGACGCCGGTCCACAATAGTTCGGCAACCGATTCATAGCGGGCGCGCGCCCGTGCCAGCCGGATCGCGGAGCGCCCGCGATAGTGGGGGCCGTCTGGCCGGATTTCGGTAATCGAGGTCGGGATGATCGGCTCGCCCCAGTTCATGGCCGACGCAGCTACCGCGCCATGCCCGGCGCGCGCGGTGGAACGGGCCTTCACCCGCAGGATGTCTTCGCGCAAGTAGAGGCGCTGCCGCGTGTCGGTCTGTTTGACGCTGCGTATCCAGCCCTTGCTGACATAGGCGTAGAGCGTCTGCATGCGTATGCCAAGCAGCGCGACCGCTTCTTTGGCACTGAGGTAGTCCTTGCGCGGGATCTCTTGGTGATGGCGGGTCATGGAAGCGGGGAGCGCGTGCCGCCGCGGCGCGCGCATGGAATGAACGTTTGAAGGTCTGTTGATGCCGGCCGATAGTTTACGGTCAGCGCCTGCGGCGCGCACCGGCGCGCACCGGCGCGAGGGGATGGGCGGCTGGTATAGTCGGGCGGATGCGGACGCCGCCGCGCCCGCGCCTCGCTACTCCCAGAAAGGAATTCCCATGACGGATCTTTCCGCATTCCCGGTGACTCGCAAGTGGCCCGCCCGGCATCCCGACCGCATCCAGCTCTATTCCTTGCCCACGCCCAACGGCGTCAAGGTTTCGATCATGCTGGAAGAAACCGGCCTGCCCTACGAGGCCCATCGCGTGGCGTTCGATACCCAGGACCAGATGTCGCCGGAGTTCCTGTCGCTCAATCCGAACAACAAGATCCCGGCGATCATCGATCCCGACGGCCCGGGCGGCAAGCCGCTGCCGCTGTTCGAATCGGGCGCCATCCTGCTTTATCTTGCCGAGAAGACCGGGCGTTTCATTCCCCAGGACCCTGCCGCCCGCTACGAGGCCATCCAGTGGGTCATGTTCCAGATGGGCGGCATCGGTCCCATGTTCGGACAGGTGGGCTTTTTCCATAAGTTCGCGGGCAAGGAATACGAGGACAAGCGGCCGCGCGATCGCTACGTGGCGGAATCGCGGCGCCTGCTGGGCGTGCTGGACCGGCACCTGGACGGCAAGGCCTGGATCATGGGCGAGGACTACGGCATTGCAGACATCGCGATCTTCCCGTGGGTGCGCAATCTGGTGGGCATGTACGCGGCCGGCGACCTGGTGGGGTTCGACGATTTCCGCAATGTGGCGCGCGTGCTGGAGACGTTCGTGGCGCGGCCGGCGGTCAAGAAGGGACTGCTCGTTCCCCCCAATCCGTCGGCCTGACCGGCTCCGCTCGGAATAGGGATTTCATCCAACTGGCCAAGCCGGTCCGCCTTGCCATAATGCCCAGACCATAGAGAGACACCAGCTGCGCGCGTATGCATCAACTTCTCCTGGAATCGTTCCAGGCGGCCGTGGCCGCCGCCGACCCGCTGCAAATCATTGCCGGCCATCTTCCCGCTCCGCCGCGCGGCCGCACTGTCGTGGTCGGCGCGGGCAAGGCCGCAGCCAGCATGGCGCGGGCGGTCGAACTGGCGTGGCCCGCGGCTGCGCCGCTGGGCGGACTGGTGGTCACGCGCTATGGGCATCGCGCGCCGCTCGACCGCATCGCTTGCGTGGAGGCCGGCCACCCGGTGCCTGATGCGGCGGGCGAGAAGGCCGCGGCCGACATCCTGCGCCTGGCCGGCGAGCTGGCGGACGACGATCTGCTGATCGTGCTGGTTTCGGGCGGGGGATCGAGTCTGTTGTCCTTGCCGGTGCCCGCCGTGCCCATGGCGGCGCTGCGTGAAGTCACCCAGGCGCTGTTGCGCAGCGGCGCCCCCATCGAAGCGATGAACGTGGTGCGCAAGCATTTGTCGCAGCTGCAGGGCGGCCGCTTGGCTGCGGCGACGCGGGCACAGGTGCTGGGCCTGATCATCTCGGACGTCGCGGGCGACGATCCGTCGGCCATCGCGTCCGGGCCGACCGTGCCCGACCCCAGCACCTACGCCGACGCCCTGGCGATCTTGCGGCGCCATGAGGTGCAGGCCCCGCAGCCCGTGGTCGATTGGCTGGAAGCCGGTGCAGCAGGGCGGCATCCCGAAACGCCCAAGGAAGGCGATGCGGTCTTTGCGCGCGTCGAGAACCGTGTCATTGCCACCGCGCAGCAAAGCCTGCAGGCGGGGGCAAGGGTATTGCGGCGCGCGGGCATGCCGGCCCTGGTGATGGGGGATACCGTCACGGGCGAGGCCCGGGAAGTCGCCAAGGTCTATGCCGCGCTGGTGCGTCAGATCCGGCGCTACGGCGAACCCTTCGGCGCCCCGGTGGCCCTGGTGTCGGGGGGCGAGTGCACGGTGACCGTGCGCGGCAAGGGGCGTGGCGGACGCTGTACCGAGTTCCTGCTGTCGCTTGCGGCCGAACTGGGCGACGAAACCGGCATTTCGGCGCTTGCCTGCGATACCGACGGTATCGATGGCAGCGAGGACAACGCCGGCGCGTGGTGGGACAGCACCCGGCTGCACGAGGGCGCGCGGCGCGGCCTGGCCCCGGCGCGCTGGCTCGATGCCAACGATGCATGGGGCTATTTCAATGAACTGGGTACCCTGATTACGACCGGCCCGACGCTGACTAACGTCAACGACTACCGCGTCATACTGATCGAGGCTGGGCAAACCAGTCGGTAACCAGCTTCACCCAGAAGCTCGCGCCCAGCGGCAGCAGGTCGTCATTGAAATCGTAGCTGCCGTTGTGCAGCGTGCAAGGCCCCAGCCCGTGGCCGGCCTCGCGATGCGCGCCGTCGCCATTGCCGATGAAGACGTAGCAGCCGGGCTTTTCCTGCAGCATGAAGGCAAAATCCTCGGCGCCCATCGTCGGCTCGACGGCCGCATCGACCTGCTCGGCGCCGACCAGGGACTGCAGCACGCCGGTCACGAAGCACGTGGGTTCGGGATGGTTGACCAGGGGCGGATACTTGCGCTGGAAATCCACCTCGGCCCGCGCGCCGTACGCCCGTGCCGTGCCTTCCGCGATTTCCCGCATGCGTGTCTCGATGAGGTCCAGCACACCGTTGGTGAACGTGCGCACGGTGCCCACCATGGTGGCCTCGTCGGGGACGATGTTGGTGGTTGTGCCGGCATGGATCTGGGTGATGCTCAGCACCGCGGTATCGATGGGCTTCTTGTTCCGCGTGAGAATGGTCTGCAGCCCCTGCGCGATCTGCACCGCGATCATGACCGGGTCGATGCCCAGGTGCGGCAGGGCGGCATGCGACCCCTTGCCCTTGATCACGATCTGGAAATCGTTGCTGGACGCCATCATGGGGCCCGGCGTTACCGCGAAATGGCCCACCGGGATGCCCGGCCAGTTATGCATGCCGAACACCGCTTCCATGGGGAAACGCGAGAAAAGGCCGTCGTCGATCATGGCCTTGCCGCCGCCGCCGCCTTCCTCGGCCGGCTGGAAGATCAGGTAGACGCTGCCGGGAAAGTCCCGATGGGCGGCGAGATAGCGCGCCGCGCCCAGCAGCATCGCACAATGGCCATCGTGGCCGCAGGCGTGCATTTTCCCGGGGTGCAGGCTGGCGTGCGCGAAACGGTTGAGTTCCTGCAGGGGCAGGGCGTCCATGTCGGCGCGCAGCCCGATGGCCGGTCCGTTCTTGTCGCTTCCCTCCAGGATGCCGACCAGGCCGGTTCCGCCCAGCCCGCGCACCACGGGAATGCCCCAGCCCTCCAGCAGGCCCGCGATGGTGTCCGAGGTGCGGTGCTCCTCGAAGCACAGTTCGGGATGCGCGTGCAGATCGCGTCGGATCGTCTTCAGGTCGCCATGTAGGGCGACGATGGGTTCGAGCAGATTCATCGTGGGAACTCCTGTGCTGGCCGTCCCGCGGGCACGGGCGCGCCACGCCTTTCCCAGGCGGTCGCGAAGGCGGGATGGACCGGGACCGATAGACCGCGCCGTATCCGGCGCCGCCGGTGGGGATTCGTTCCCGCGATGTCCGGCGGTTACCATAGCCATTATCACCAATGAGCTTGTCTATGGCGAGTGTAACGACGCGGGCGCGCCGGGCCGGCCTGTACGGCTTGTGCGCGCTGGGCGCCGCCTGGCTGCTGGCCGGCTGCGCCAACCTGGAGTATTACGCCCAATCCATTGCCGGCCATTCGTCGCTGCTGCAGGCCGCGCGGCCTCTGGACCGGATCCTCGCCGATCCGGCCACGCCTGAAGATCTGCGGACCCGCTTGCGCTACGCGCACGACGCGCGCCGCTTCGCCAGCGAGCAGCTGGGGTTGCCGGACAACGATAGTTACACGAAGTATGCGGATCTGAAGCGGCCGTACGTGGTCTGGAACGTGTTCGCTACGCCGGAGCTGTCGTTGCGGCTCAAGCAATCGTGCTTCCTGGTCGTTGGCTGCCTCGATTATCGCGGCTATTACCGCGAGGATGATGCGCGGCGCGCGGCGGCTGCGCTGCGCGAACAGGGGTGGGAGGTGCACGTGGGCGGGGTGCCGGCCTATTCCACGCTGGGGTGGTATCCCGACCCGCTGGTCAACACCTTCATCCGGCTGCCTCCTGGCGAGGTGGCGCGCCTGGTTTTCCATGAGTTGACCCACCAGGCGGTCTATGCGAAGAACGACACGGCATTCAATGAATCGCTGGCGACGGCGGTCGAACAGATCGCCGTCGAGCGGTGGCTGGAGCAACCGGGGAACCAGGCCTTGCGGCCGGCCTACGAAGCCTATGACCGGCGCCGGCGCGACTTCATCGCGCTGCTGCTGGAGACGCGGCGGCAATTGGCGCAGGCCTACGGCGAGGCCGGGCCCCGCCAGGGCCGCGCGCCCACGACGCCCGAACCCGCCGGCCTGTCGTCCGGCGAAATCGAGCGTCGGCGCGCCCGCAAAGCCGAGATCATTGCCGACCTGCGCCAGCGCTACGAGCGTCTCAAGCACGAGAAGTGGAACGGCTACGCCGGCTACGACGCGTGGTTCGCCCAGCCACTGAACAACGCCCACTTCGCCGCCATCGGCACCTATCACCAGTGGGTGCCGGCCTTGCGCGCGATGGCCGGCCGTTGCGGCAGCTGCGCAACGGGCAGCCTGGCGCCGTTCCTCGAACAGGCCCGGGAGCTCGCCCGGCTGCCCTACGCCGAGCGCCGCAAGCGGCTGCGCGAAGAAACGGAACGCGTGCAGGGGACTCAGCTATCATCGGCGCCATAGCCGCGCGGCGACGTGGCGCAGACAGACCAGGAGACCGTCAATGGAAAGACCGTGGCTGGCGTACTACCCTCCGGGCATTCCCGCCGACATCGACCCGACGCGCTACCGGTCGCTGGTCCACCTGCTGGAGGAAGCGTTCGAGCAGTTCTCCGAGCGCCCCGCCTTCGTCTGCCTGGGGCGCACCCTCACATACCGCGAGGTCGATGCGCGTTCGCGCGAGCTGGCGGCGTGGCTGCAGTCGCTGGGGCTGGCTCGTGGTGCCCGGGTCGCGCTGATGATGCCCAACGTCCTGCAATATCCCGTCGCCATCGCGGCGGTGCTGCGGGCCGGCTATACGATCGTGAACGTCAATCCGCTCTACACTGCTCCCGAACTCGAGCACCAGCTCAAGGACAGTGGCGCCGAGGCCATCATCATCCTCGAGAATTTCGCGCACACGCTGCAAAAGGTATTGCCGGCCACCGCCGTCCGGCACGTGGTGCTGACTTCCATGGGAGACCTGCTGGGAAGCGTAAAGGGCGCGGCGGTCGATGCCGTGGTGCGCCACGTCAAGAAGCTGGTGCCGCCGTTCCAGCTGCCCGCGGCGGTGCGCTTCAAGCAAGCGCTCGCGCGTGGCGCGGGCAAGGCGCTGGACCGGCCCGAGGTCGGGCCGGACGACATTGCCTTTTTGCAGTACACCGGCGGCACCACGGGCGTGGCCAAGGGCGCAGTGCTGCTGCACCGGAACCTGGTGGCCAACGTCCTGCAGTGCGATGCCTGGCTGCTGACGGACAACGGCGGACCCGATGCCGGCGGCAGGCGCGCGCCTCACGTCTTCGTATGCGCGCTGCCGCTCTACCACATCTTCGGATTGACGGTATGCGCGCTGCTCGGCATGCGCGCGGGCGGGTTGAACGTCATGGTGCCGAATCCGCGTGACATCCCCGACCTGGTACGCACGCTTTCGCACTACCGGTTCACGCTTTTCCCCGGAGTCAACACGCTGTTCAACGCCTTGCTGAACAACGAGAAGTTCCGGTCGCTGGATTTTTCCGGCCTGCGCGTCAGCGTGGGCGGCGGGATGGCGGTCCAGAAATCGGTGGCCGATCGCTGGGTGGCCGTGACGGGCTCGCCGCTATGCGAGGGCTATGGCCTGTCCGAGACCTCGCCGGTGGCCTGCTGCACGCCCATCAACATCAAGGAGTATTCCGGTACGATAGGCATTCCGCTGCCTTCCACCGAAGCCGCCATCATGGATGACGAAGGCCGCCCGTTGCCATCCGGCGAGCGGGGCGAGATTGCCCTGCGCGGGCCGCAGGTCATGGCCGGATACTGGAACATGCCGCAGGAAACCGCGCGGGTGATGACGCCCGACGGTTTCTTCAAGACCGGCGACATCGGCATCATGGACGAGCGCGGATATATCCGCATCGTCGACCGCAAGAAGGACATGATTCTGGTGTCGGGATTCAACGTCTATCCCAACGAAATAGAAGCCGTGGTCTCGCAGCATCCCGGCGTGCTGGAGTGCGCTGCGATAGGCGTGCCCGACGAACACTCCGGCGAGGCGGTCAAGATCGTCGTCGTCAAGCGCGATCCGGCCTTGACCGAGCAGGACCTCAAGGCGTTCTGCCGCGACCGGCTGACCGGCTATAAACGGCCGCGGCACGTGGAATTCCGTGCCGAACTGCCCAAAAGCAACGTGGGCAAGATCCTGAGGCGCGAGCTGCGGGCTTCGTCGGACCAGGCCGCCTGAAGCTCGGCACGGGCTGGCGCCGCAGCGCCTACAATGGGCGCTTTGCCCGTGTGTGGGCGCAGCTCAGGAGTTCTCATGCTACGCCAGATGCCTGGCCACCGACGCAAAATCGTGCCCGCCGCCTGGCGCCGGGTGCTCTGGCCGCTTGGCGCCCTTGCATGGCTGGCCGCCGTGCCCATGCAAGCGGCCCAGGCCGGGGTGACGTTCCGGCTCGACCGGCTCCAGGCCGGCCCCGGCGAGACCGTGCGGGTCGAAGCCATGTTCTTCAACGACGGCACCGCCATGGCGACGTGGGATGCGCCGTCAGAATTGATCCTGCAATGGCGGGACGGGGCTGGCCACGTGGTACGTACCCCGGCCCGCCTGGACGGCGACCAGGCCGCCCTGCAAGTCCCCGTGGGGCAGTTTTCGCGCGCCTCGTGGTCCGCCGTCGTGCCGGCCGAAGCCCAGGGATTGCAGGCCATCGCGATCGAAGGCGAGCCCGTGCTGCTGGCGCTCGACACCACGCCGGCGGAGAAGGGCACCATCGTGGGAACGCGCGCCGTAGGGCCTATTGTCGATCCGGCGGCGCCGGCCGGCTCGGGGCTGCGGGTGCCGGACCAGAGCGTGCTGGCGGGCGTCAGCGGCCTGGCCGCGGGGCAGGCGTCGGGCAGTACCGCTACCGAGGGGCCTGCGCCCGCCGAGGCGCTGGCCAGCGACGACAGCGCCATATTGAGCCGGTTCCGCAGCGCCCTGTCGCCGTACGAGCCCGTGTATTTCAGCCTGGGCCTCCGGCCGGACCTGAACGCGCGTTTCCAGATCAGCCTGAAATTCCGCCTGTTCCAGCCCGACAATGCGCAGGAGTCCGGTTTCTTCAACAACCTCTACCTGGGCTATACCCAGACCTCGCTCTGGGACCTGGGCGGCGAGTCGGCGCCGTTCCGCGATAGCAGCTATCGGCCGGCGGTTTTCTGGCTCTCGGAACGGGCCTGGGAGTCCGCCGACCGCCGCAAGGCGCTGGGCCTGGAAAGCGGCTTCGAGCATGAATCCAACGGCCGCGAGGGCGACACGTCGCGCGCCATCAATTCGCTCTATGCCCGCCCCATGCTGAGCTACCGCTTCGACGACGGCAGTACGGTCAGCTTCGGTCCCAAGATCAAGTATTACTTGTCGCGCGAAGGCAATCCCGACATTGCCGATTACCGGGGCCACGTCGACTACCAGGTCCGCTGGGCCAAGCCCGATGGCCTGATGCTGTCGGCGCTGGCGCGCAAGGGATACGAGAAGGGGTCGGTGCAGCTGGACATGGCCTACCCGCTGCGCAAGCTCGGGCTGGGCAACCTCAACGGGTTCCTGCACGTGCAGTACTTCAATGGCTATGGCGAGACGCTGCTGGACTACAACCGGCGGGCCAGGTCGCAGCTGCGCATCGGCCTGATGATCGTGCGTTGAGCGCGGGACGCGATGCGCACGGAGCGCATCGCATCGAGCCGCCGGGCCGGCGTGCCGCGCGGCCCGGCTAGGCCGCCTCGGCGGGGTCGAGGATTTCCACCGGCCGATTCCAGATCAGCAATGCCAGGCAACCCTTGGGGCTCTGCACGCTGTGCCGCGTCCCGGGCGGGTTGACCACCAGCGTGCCGGCCGGATACACCCCGCGTTCGTCCTGCTGCTCGCCTTCCAGGACGAGGATGTGTTCGAGGCCGGGATGATGGTGCAGCGGCACCGAGGCCCCCGGTTCGTAGCGCAGGTACGCGGCGGAGGGGCCGCCGTCCGGGTCGCGATAAATCCACGCCACCCCGACGCCGGGGCGCAGCACGCCCCATTCCAGGTCTTCCGGCACGCGGCTGAGCGCATCCTTCAAGGTCAGGACCTGGTTCATCGTGCGGCCTCCGCGCGGGCGGCGAGCACCTTGAGGAAGGCCGCCGAGTCGCTGACCGCGCCGAACACGCCGCCCTGCATCTTGATCATCTTGATGGCGGCCTCGTGGTTGCCGCGGTCGGTCGCGCCGCAGCAGTCCTCGAGCAGCAGGCACTCGTAGCCGCGGTCGTTCGCTTCGCGCATGGTGGTATGCACGCATACGTCCGTGGTGATGCCGGTCAGCACGAGATTGCGTATGCCGCGCGTGCGCAGGATCAGGTCGAGGTCGGTCGCGCAGAAGGAGCCCTTGCCCGGCTTGTCGATGATGGGCTCGCCCGCCAGCGGTGCCAGCTCGGGAATGATTTCCCAGCCGGGTTCGCCGCGCACCAGGATGCGGCCGCAAGGCCCGGGGTCGCCGATGCCGGCGCCGATCTGGCGCGAGCGCCAGCGCTTGTTGGCGGGCAGGTCCGAGAGGTCCGGGCGGTGGCCTTCGCGGGTGTGGATGATATGGAAACCGGCGCCGCGCATCGCGGCCAGCAGCCGTCCGATAGGTTCGACCGGGGCGCGTGTGAGCGACAGATCGTAGCCCATCTGGTCGACGTAGCCGCCTTGGCCGCAAAAGTCCGTTTGCATGTCGATGATGATCAGCGCGGTATTTTCCGGGCGCAGATCGTTGTCGAATGGCCAGGGGTACGGGTCCGCGGATAGGAAATGCTCGCTCATGGTGCTCTCTGCTGCTTCGGATTCGTTGGTGGCTGCTCTGTCGGGCTTGCGCCGGCGTGGCGGCTGGCTTGCAGGTTAATCAGCGGCAAGCGGCATCAACAAGCAGCAAATAATGACCGCAGTGTTGCCGTAACGGCAGCACTGCGTAACGGTGCCCGTGGTTGCTCAGGATTTGAGGTTGGGGCCGATCAGCGCATGCAGGGCCCGCGCCACGTCGGGTCCGCCGGCCACGATGTCGCCGTGCTCGGGCCAGGGCGTGCGTTCGAACGGGTCGAAGGCCATGCCGCCCGCCTCGCGCACCAGCAGCGTGCCCGCGGCGATGTCCCACGGCTTGAGGCGCAGTTCCCAGTAGCCGTCGAAGCGGCCGCACGCCACCCAGGCCAGGTCCAGCGCCGCCGCGCCGTTGCGCCGGACGCCGCGCGTGCCATGCATGGCGTCGCGCAGCATGGGCAGGTAGTTTTCCGTAAAAGACATGTCGCTGTAGGGAAACCCGGTGGCGAGCAAGGCGTCGGCCAGCGTGTCGGTGCGGGAGCACTCGATGCGATGGCTGTTGAGCCAGGCGCCCACGCCGCGCACCGCGGTGAACATTTCCTCGCGGCAAGGATCGTAGATCACGCCCACGACGGGACCGGGCTCGGCTTTCGCGTTTTCGAAGGCGATGCCGCAGTCCTGCTGCGCCACCAGCGCAATCGAGACGGCATAGTGGGGGATGGCATGGACGAAATTGGTAGTGCCATCGAGCGGGTCGATGTACCAGCTTGCCGGCCCGGAAGGCGAGCCGCCCGTTTCCTCGGCCACGATGCCGAACTGCGGCGTACGGGCGCGCAGCACTTCGATGATGGCGATTTCGGCTTCGCGGTCGGCCTGCGATACCAGGTCGTTTCGCGCTTTGCGGTCGATGACCAGTTCCGAACGCTTGTGGGCATAGGCTTGGAGGACGGCCGCCCCGGCGTGGGCGGCGGTAACGGCGGCTTCCAGCGCCTTGAAGAGATCCAGCGGCGCGGTTTTTTGCATGGCGGGGGCGGCAGGGATGCTCATGTGATCAGTGTACGTCCACTTTGCTTCGGCGATAAGAGCCGGGCAGGAGCTGTTGCGCCGGCGGTATGATGCGCCGGTGTTTACGCCCCTGATTCCCTCCCTGCCGGCCTTCGGGCCGGGCGGCGTGCCCTACAGCCCGCGCTACGGCGACATCTACCATGCCGCCCAGGGCGCCATCGAGCAGGCTCGCCATGTGTTCCTCGCCGGCAATGGATTGCCCGGGCGATGGCAGGGCCGCGAGCGTTTCACCGTGTGCGAGACCGGTTTTGGCCTCGGTTTGACGTTCCTGACGCTGTGGCGCGCGTGGCGCGACGATCCGCGGCGCTGCCGGCGGCTGCACGTGGTGTCGGTCGAGGCCCATCCCTTCTCGCGTGAGCATCTTGCCGCGCTGCTGGCGGCCCAATGGCCTGCGGCGTGGCAGGACATGGCCTCGCAGTTGCTGGACCAGTGGCCGCCACTTCTGCCCGGGCTGCATCGGCTGGACCTGGACGGAGGCGCGGTTACGCTCACGCTGGCTTTCGGGCTGGCCGAGCAGATCGTGCCGCAGCTCGCGCTGGGGGCCGACGCATTCTTCCTCGATGGCTTCGACCCCGCGCGCAATCCGCAGATGTGGTCGGAGGGGCTGATGAAGGCGCTGGCCCGCCTGGCCGTGCCGGATGCCACCGCGGCCACTTGGACCAGCGCCGGCTTGGTGCGCCGCGCCCTGCAAGCCGCCGGTTTCGAGGTGGAAAAGCGCGCCGGTTTCGGCGGCAAGCGGCATATGACCGTCGCGCGCTTTGCCCCGCGTTTCGAGCGCCGCCACGCGCCTGTTGCGCCGTCGTCTTTCGCCGAACGCCACGCGGTCGTCCTGGGGGCGGGTATTGCCGGGGCGGGCGTGGCGCATGCGCTCGCCTTGCGCGGCTGGCGGGTGACAGTGCTCGATGCGGCGTGGGGCGCGCCGGCCGCGGCCCCGGGACACCTGGCGGCGGCGCTGACGCCGTTGCTGGCCAAGGACGACAGCCCGCGCGCGCGCCTGTCCCGGGCGGGCGCGTTGCGCGCCGCTTCCCGCTGGGCGCCCTGGATGGACGGCGATGTCGTGGCACGTTGCGGGACGGTGCAGCAGGCCAAGTCTGACGCGGCGGTTGACGACATGCATGCCATGCTGCAGGTGCTGGGCTTTCCCGGCGACTGGGTGCGAGCGGTGACGCGGGACGAGGCCAGCGCGCTGGCCGGATGCGCCACCGCGCGCGGCGGCGTGTTTTTTCCCGGCGGCTTGCGGGTCCGGCCGCGAAAGCTTTGCGCCGCGTTGCTCGCCTCGCCCGCGATCACGGTGCGTGCCGCCCTGGCTGCACGCCTTGGCAGCCGGCCCGCCGACGTGCCGGGCGGGCGGTGCTGGCAGGTCATGGGCCAGACGGGCGAGGTCTTGACCGAGGCCGAAGTCGTCGTGGTGGCCACGGCTTCCGACGCGCCCCGCCTGCTGGCGGCCAGCGGTTTCCCGGCCCGATCCCCCGCGCGCTTTTTCGAGCAGAAAGCCATCGCCGGCCAGATCACCCTGCTACCTGCGCCGCTGGCCGGCGAGCCTCGCTGCGTGGTGGCTGGGGACGGCTACGTATTGCCGCCAGTCGACGGCTGGTGCGTGGCGGGCAGCACCTACGTCCATGACGCCGCCCAGGCCATGCCGACCGCGGAGGGCCACGCGGTCAACCTCGGCAAGGTCGCGCGCCTGCTGCCCGGTTTCGCGCCGTCCCTACCCGATCCCGCCGGGTTGACGGGCTGGGCCGGCTGGCGCGCCGTACTGCCCGGCCGGTTGCCGGTCATCGCCGAATTGCCGGGTGCGGCGGGGCTCTGGGTCGCCTCCGGCTATGCCTCGCGGGGGCTGAGCTGGTCTGCGCTGGCGGGCGATTCCATCGGCGCGAGCCTGGAGGGAGAGCCGCAAATTCTGGAGCGAGATCTAGTGCGGACGGTGGGTTGGCGCTGAATACGGCGCGAATCGTGGGAAAATAGCGGTATCAACAGCAAAAAACAATTTGCCAGGGGCGGCGTCCGGGGTGTCCGCGCCATTACGCCCGCCTCCTGAAAACCCCGGTATCCCCCGGATCCGGCGTGCCCGGCCCGCCTGCGCCGCCCTCCGAGGACGTGCGGCGCCAGGAGAAGCGGTTTATTTGCCTCCGCGAATCCGTCAAAATAGAGGTTTTGGCGAAAAAGTGCGGCATTGCGCAGCATTTGGGGCAAAGAGCGGGGCAGCAACCAGTGTCTCCGGGGTTGCGTCTTTGTTATTGCCAATCTGTCGAAAGCGATCGAGGGAAACCTGTGCCACTTCAATTCGACTCCTCCCGCTACCAGCGTCTGGAATCCCTGTCCATGAACACGTCCAACCCGGTCAGCATCCGTTTCACCACGGACCAGGCCCAGGCCCTGCTGGTCGAGGCCGCTGCGCCGGGGGTGTTCAGGCTCAGCATAGGTACGCCCGAAGCGACCGGCAAGCCTGCTTCCGGCTCCGCTAGCCGTGCCGCGGCGCTGCACGAGCTGCTGGCGCGGACCGAAGCCATCGGCGAGGCAACGGTCGAGCAGGTCGAGCTGGACGGCGGCCCGGGCTTTCGCATCGTCCAGGGCGACAACGCCCTCGAGATCGGCACCCAGCCGCTGCGGCTGGCCCTGTACCGGAAGGGCCAGAAGGTGCTGGCCTCGTCCGGAGACGAAGACCTCTTTGCGTTCGGGACCGAGGACGCCGCGGCGCCCAAGTCCTGGACCCTGGCCTTCGATCTCGACCCTGCCGAGGGCGTCTATGGCCTGGGCGAGAGCAAGATCATGCTGGATCGGCGGGCAGAACGCGTGACCTCCGACGAGCCCGATTCGCGCGCGCTGCCGCTGGCCTGGAGCCCGCGCGGCTGGGGCCTCTACATCAATACGGTCGGATCGGTGGTGCACGACATCGCGCTCGAGGAATTCGCGCCCGACAGCTACGTGCTCACGATCGACGACTCCCAGCTCGATCTGTTCCTGTTCGTCGGCGAACCCGCCGAAATCCTCAACCAGTACACGCAGCTCACCGGCCGCGCCGGCCAGCCCACGCTGTGGAGCATGGGGACCTGGCTGCACCAGGCTGCCAATACCGGTGCCGACCAGCTGGCCGAGGCCGCCCGCGAAATGCGCAACCGCGGCGTGCCGTTCGACGCCGTTTCGTTCCAGCCCCCGGCGGCCTGGGAAATCCGCGGCAAGCTCAATCTCGAATGGGATGCCGAGCGCTTTGCCGACCCGCGTCATATCCTGGGCGAATTCAAGGCGCTGGACCTGAAGGTCTGCACCCCCGGCTTTCCGGGCGTGCCCAGGCAGAGCCCCATGTTCGACGAACTCGAGGACAAGGGCTGGCTGCTGACCGACGAATCCGGCAGCGCGCATGTCTTCGACGGCGTGCCGGCCACCGCGGGCGCGGCCTTCGGGCTTTTGGACCTGACGCACCGCGACGTATGGACTTTCTGGCGCGACAAAGTGCGCCAGATGATGGACGAAGGCGTGGACGCCGTATCGTGCGACGTCCAGCTCGACATCCCCGATACGGTCAGCGCCCGCAACGGCGACGCCGGCGCGCGGCTGCGCTCGGTCTACCCCATGCTGGCCAAGCGTTGCCTGTTCGAGGCCGCGGCCTGGAACAAGACGCCGCCCGAAGGCGTGGTCTGGAGCCGGGACCTGTTCCCCACCGCCCAGCGCCTGCCCATGCACGCTTCCACGCCGGTGCCCAATACCTGGGAAGGTCTGGCCGAGTCCTTGCGCGCGGCGCTCACGACCGGCGCCAGCGGCGTGCCGGGCCATGCCCACGACATCGGCTCGCCCGACCATCCGCTGGACACGATGACCCCCGAGTTGTACCTGCGCTGGCTGGCCGCCGGGGTATTCAGCTCCAACCTGCGCTTTCACGCGGTACCGGGCCTGCTGCCCTGGGACTTCGGCGAAGAAACCTTCCAGCATGCGCAGACGCTGATGCAATGGCGCTATCGGCTCATTCCCTATGTGCTCGGCGTCATCGAGGACGCGGCCCGGACCGGGTTGCCGGTCCAGCGCTCGATGGCCTTGTCCTTCCCCGACGATCCCGAAGCCCATGCCTACGAGCTGCAGTACCTGCTGGGTCCCGCGCTGCTGGTCGTACCGGCGGTGCAGCCGGGCAAGCAGATCCGCGTCTACCTGCCCAAGGGCGAGGCCTGGTGGGACCTGAGCACCGGCTGGCGCTACGAAGGCGGCACGACATGGACGTTCGAGTGCGGGCTGGACCGCCTGCCGGTCTTCGGCCGCGAAGGCCACATGCTGTGCCTGGGACCGGCCGCGCACCATACCGGCGAGTTCAACTCCGCGCGGCTGCTCGACGAAGTCTGGCTGTTCGGCATGCCCATGCACAACCCCAGTGTCATGCGCAACAAGATCCGCGTCATGCAGATGCAGGGGTCGAGCTATGCCAAGGGCCTCGAAGGCTTGAAGATCCTGCCGTCCGAAGGGTTGGAAGTGAAGCGGCGCGGCGCCGAAGTCCGGATCTCGCGCGCACGCTGAGGCCGCATGCGGCAGGGCGCGGCGCTTGCCGCGCCCTGCGCGTCAATCGTCGCAGGGGCTGTCCAGCGTGCCGCGGGTCAGCCGCTCGACTTGCACGGATTCGCGCGGCGGTTCACCGCTACGCACGATCCGTCCTTCTATCCACATCAACACCGGCGTGCCGGGCGCGACGCGAAGCTTGGAGTAGGCGTTCGCCAATGCCTGGCCTTGGCCGCCGGGGGCGACGGGGTAGCGCTTGCCCGTGCTGCAAATGGCGATCGTGGACTCGCCGTCTTTCGACACCACCCGGCCGCGCATCGGGAACGGTTCGCTGATCCAGTCCAGTTCGAATTGCTGGGTCAGCGCATAGTTCAGCGCAGACTGGATAGGTTCGCCGTTCTGATCCAGCATGCGCAGGGTCGTTCCCGAGACAAATTCATAGAGCCCGCCCTCGTTGCGGTCACCGATGAGGCGGATCCGGTCGGGCGAGTCGACCAGGCGTTCCCAGCGGCCGGTGGAGACGAAGGTCATGTCCTTGTTCTGCCGCGTACCGAAATACACGCGGCGCATGCGCCAGGTCCAGTCGGGCAGCAGCGTGAGGGTAATGCGCTGGCCTTCGCAGTCGGCGCAAGG
Organism: Pigmentiphaga sp.; assembly: GCF_033795525.1. Classification (GTDB taxonomy): domain Bacteria; phylum Pseudomonadota; class Gammaproteobacteria; order Burkholderiales; family Burkholderiaceae_B; genus Pigmentiphaga. The sequence continues at coordinate 401,809 of NZ_JARYGM010000004.1, read as the reverse complement.
GATCACGCCGCGGAACGTCATGGGTTGGCTGATGGGCGCGCCGCGGTCCGCGATGGGCCGTTCGACCTGGCCTGGCGTCACGCCCGGAGGCAGCGGCACTGCGGCGTCGGCGGCGGGCGAGGTGCTCGCGCGGTCACGGTCCGGCAGGGGAATGGCGCACGCACCCAGCCCGGCTGCGACGACCAGCGCAGCGGCCAGGGAAGCGAAGCGGGAAGGAAAGGGGAGGGAAGGAACGGGCGGGTTGGTCATGACGGCTCCGGCTCTTGAGGTTTACCGCAAGTCTACCCGGTTCCGGTTGCTGCCGTGCAGGCGTCCGGCGCGGCTTCGTCCCTGGATGGAGGCTGCAGCGCCGCTGACATTTCCTGCATAGCGCCACGCGGGCAAAGCGCCGTCCGGTTAAGCTTGCGGGGGGCCGCCGCGGGCGGCGACTTCGTGATTTTTCTATGTCATTCGTGCAGATACTCGCCGCCACGCCGTGGCTGGCTTATGCGTCGGCCACCGTGCTGGGGCTCGTGGTGGGCAGCTTTCTCAATGTCGTGATCGTTCGCCTGCCCCGGATGATGCACCGCGCATGGCAGGCCCAGTGCGCCGAACTGCAGGGCCAGAGCGCCCCGGCAGAACGGTTCGACCTGGCGCGGCCGGGCTCGCACTGCCCCGCCTGCAACCAGGCCATTGCCTGGCATCACAACATTCCCGTGGTCAGCTGGCTCGCGCTGCGCGGCAAGTGCGCCTATTGCGGCGCCCCGATATCGTGGCAATACCCCGCCGTGGAACTCGCCACGGCGGCGCTGTTCGCGGCTTGCGTGGCGGTGCTCGGCGTGTCGTGGGCCGCGGCGGCGGCCATGGCGTTCTGCGCCGTGTGCTTGTCGCTGGCGGTCATCGACGCGCAGACCTCCTTGCTGCCGGACGACCTGACCCTGCCCTTGCTTTGGGGCGGCCTGTTCGTGAATCTCTGGGGTATGTTCGTGCCGCTGCACCATGCGGTGATAGGCGCGATGGCGGGATACGGCGTGCTCTGGTCCGTGTACTGGATCTTCCGGCTGCTGACCGGCAAAGAAGGCATGGGCTACGGCGACTTCAAGCTGCTGGCCGCCATCGGCGCCTGGCTGGGATGGCAAAGCCTGCCGCTGGTCATGGTCGCGGCCTCGCTGGTGGGGGTAGCCGTGGCCGGGGCACTGATGATCGCCGGCCGGGTGCGGCGCGACCAGCCGCTGCCTTTCGGGCCGTACCTCGCCGCGGCCGGTATCGTCGCGCTGCTCGCCGGCGACTTATGGGCTAAGCTTTTCGCATGGTGACCACAGGCAATACCCATGATGCCCGGCCCCTGCGCATCGGGCTGACCGGCGGCATCGGTTCCGGCAAGACAGCGGTGGCCGACCTGTTGGCGGCGCAGGGCGCGGCGATCATCGATACCGATCGCATCGCCCACACGCTGACGGCGCCGGGCGGCCTGGCCATCGAGCCGCTGCGGCGGGAATTCGGCCCTGCCATGATCGGTCCCGACGGAGCCATGGACCGCGCCAGCATGCGCGAACTGGTGTTTGCGGATCCGGGCGCCAAGGCGCGGCTCGAGGCCTTGATCCATCCTCTCATCGGCCAGGAAGTCGAACGTGAGGCGCGCGAACGCACGGGCGTCTACCAGGTCTTCGTCGTGCCGCTGCTGGTGGAATCCGGACGCTGGCGCGAACGCGTGCACCGCATCTGCGTGGTCGATTGCGACGAAGCCACCCAGGTCGCGCGCGTGCAGCGCCGCAGCGGCCTGGCACCCGAAATGGTCGCCCGCATCATGAATGCCCAGGCCAGCCGCGCCGAGCGCCTGGCCGTGGCCGACGACATCATCCTGAACGATGGCGCCACGACGCCCGAGCAACTGGCCGAGCGCACGCTGGCCCAGCACCGCGCCTGGCTGCAATGGCTCGACACCCCGTCCGCGGCGCGGCCCGTTGCGCGACCGTAGCGACGGTTGCGTCACATCTCGAAACCTTATTGAAGAGTTCCCTCGGTCAAAGTATCGGGTGTGGCTCCTGGGCGCTTGTATCCAGGTCCCGTCCCTACAATGGAGGTATTCCGAGGTGGCCCGCGCAAGGGCCGTTCGGAAGTGGAAGGGCGGAGTCGCCCTCTCCTGGTTGTACAGGTATATTTCTACGAAATTCCGATTCCGGACGGTCTACGTGGTTCTTTACGAATACCCATTCAACGAGCGCGTCCGCACGCTGCTGCGTCTGGAAAGCCTCTTCGATAACTTATTCTTTTTCGTGCGGCAATCCGATGCTCGCGGGCATCACGTCGCATTGACCACGCTGTTCGAAATCCTCGACGTCTCGGCGCGGGCCGACCTGAAGTCCGATCTTCTGCAGGACCTGGAACGTTATCGGCAGTCCCTCAATTCGCTGCGCGACCATCCCAGCGTGGACCGGCAGACCCTCGACACCATGTTGTCGAGCATCGAACAGGCTGCCACCTCGCTCGTGGCGCAGGGCAAGACCGGGCAGCCGTTGCGGCAGAACGAATGACTCACCAGCATACGCAGCCGTCTCGCCATTCCGGGCGGCGCGTGCGAGTTCGACGTTCCCTCTTATCACGCATGGAAGCACAAGCCGGCCGACCAGCGTATCCAGGACCTGGCGCAGTGGGTCGAGCCCTTCCTGCCCATCCGCGACGGCCTGGCCATCGTCCTCAAGATGCTGCGCGAATCGGGCCGGCAAGAGCCGGTGCTGGCCGAAGGGGGCGTCTTCCAGCAGATGCTGGGCGGCAAGGCCTACCAGCTGCTGCGCATACGCGTGGACGAAACGCTGGGCGTGTTTCCGGAAGTCAGCGCCAACAAGTACATGGTGTCGGCCCGCTTCTTCTCCCAGGGCGGCGACTTGAAGCCGCAGGCTGTGTCGCGGGACGTCCCGTTCCAGTTGACGCTGTGCAATAGCCTATAGCCGCCCTGCGGCTGCGCCGCGATAGACGGGCGCGTGCCGCTAAAATGCCGTCATGGTCAAGAAAGTCAAATGCCCCACCTGCTCCAAGCCGTCGCCTTGGAGCACCGACAACCCCTGGCGCCCGTTCTGCTCGGAGCGTTGCCGCCAGATCGACCTCGGCGCGTGGGCAGCCGAAAAATTCGCCATCCCGGGCGCGCCGCTGGAAACCGACGATCTGTCGGACGACGCCGGTGGCCGCACGTTTCCTCCCCCGAAGTCCGTGAACTGAGGCAGCCGCGGGCTGGCCGGCGGGAGGGCTTCTAGGCGTTCGCCAGCAGCGCCCGGATGTCCAGTGAACGCAGCAATTTCATGGTTTCCCGCGTCAGGCGGGTGAGCGGCTGCAGCCGGGCGGTGCACATGATCAGGTTGTTGTACATGGCGGGGGAGTGGACACGCGCCGAGGCCAGCGTGCCTGCGCGCAATTGCGGCCCGATCGCGCTGCGCGACAGCAGCGCGTAGCCTTCGCCGCTTTCGGCCAAGGCCACCATCGTATGGACCGCATTGACCTCGGCGACGATGTTCAGCGGAACGCCCCGCCGCCGGCAGGTCGCATCGACGACCGCGCGTATGGTGTTGGGCTGGCAGGGCAGGATCAGTGGATAGTCCGTCAACGCATCGACCGGCAGCGATTCCGGCAACCGTTCCCCGGGCCCGGGCAGGCATCCCACCAATAGCAATTCTTCCTGCAAGACCGGTTCGTAGTCCAGGGTTTCGCCGGGCGCCGGATCGTAGAGCAGCGCGATGTCGACACGGCCTTCATGCAGCCATTCGCGCAGGCTGACGCTCAGGCCCTCCGTTACCGTCAGCGCGGCGCCGGGCAGGCGTTCGCGGAACCCCCGCACCAGCCGCGGTGCCAGCAAGTGCGCGATCCGCGGCGGCAGCCCGACGACGATCCTGCCGCGCGGCACCGCCTTGAGATCGTGGATTTCCTGCCGCGCCAGCGCCAGCCGTTCCAGGACCACGCGGGCATGCTCGAGCAGGCGCTCGCCAGCCTCGGTCGGCCGCACGCCCCGGCCGTTACGGTAGAGCAGGTGCTCGTGCAGCTCGACCTCCAGCAGCCGGATCTGCCGGCTCAGGGAAGGCTGCGTCATCTCGAGCACCATGGCAGCCCGGGTGAAGCTGCCGGCGTCCACCACCTGCACGAAATATTCCAGCTGCTTGATATCCATCGGTATTCCGCATGTATAGAGGAGTTCTATAGCTGATAGTGCTGATCTGCAATTTACTCGATATGAGCCTCCGCGAATAATGTGCGCCTCCGCGGCTAGACGCGCTGCCCAGCGGCGCCTGGCCGTGGCGGATACTGGAGGAATTCATGAAGAGTTTGGAGTTGCCGATAGCCATCATCGGTGCCGGAATCGGCGGCCTGGCGGCCGCCGTCGCATTGCGCGCCCAGGGTATGAACGTGCACATCTACGAGCAGGCGCGGCAGTTCGCGCGCATCGGTGCCGGCATCCAGATGACGCCCAATGCCATGCGGGTGCTGAGCGGGCTGGGCCTGCAGTCGCGCCTGGAAGAAATCGCATTCGCCCCGGAGTCGTCGTTGAACCGGACCCACGACACGGGCGAGGTGACCAACGAATTTCCGCTGGCCGGTGCCGTGCTGGAGCGGTACGGCATGCCTTTCCTGGCCATGCACCGGGGTGACCTGCATGCCTCGCTGGCCAGCCTGGTGCCGCAGGAGCACATCTCGCTCGGAAAGAAACTGGTACATCTCGAGGATGAGGGCGAGGCGGTCCTGCTTCGCTTCGAAGACGGATCGCAGGTCCGCGCCGGGGCCGTCATCGGCGCCGACGGCGTGCACTCGCAAGTTCGCGAACTGCTGCTGGGCGAGGAAAAGCCCCGCTTCACCGGGCGTGTCGCCTACCGGACCACCTTTCCCGCCAGCCGGCTCGGGTCGCTGGACATCGGCCAGTCGCGCACGAAATGGTGGGGGCCGGACCGCCACATCGTCATCTATTACGTCACCCGCCGCTGCGACGAAGTGTATTTCGTCACCAGCCAGCCCGAGGACGCCGGCTGGCTCACGCCCGAATCCTGGTCGGCCAAGGGCGACCTCAACGTGCTGCGGGAAGCCTATGCGGATTTCCACCCCGACGTCAGGGCCGTGCTGGCCGCGTGTCCCGACGTGCACAAGTGGGCCATCTTCCAGCGCGATCCGCTGCCCAGCTGGGGCCGCGGCAACATCGTCCTGATGGGCGACGCCTGCCATCCCATGACGCCCTACATGGCCCAGGGCGCGGCGATGGCCCTGGAGGACGCCGTGGTGCTGGCGCGCTGCGTTGCCGAACATGCCGACCCGGACGCCGCCTTCCGCGCGTTCGAGCGCGTGCGCAAGCCCCGCACATCCGCCGTGCAGGCCGGCTCGAGCGCCAACAACTGGATGCGCCAATCGACGAATCCCGACTGGGTCTACGGGTATGACGCGTGGCAGGTCTCGCTGGACGAGCCCGCCCAATGACCTTCCTCCGGCGGGCCGGGCGCGGGGCCGCCTCGCGCAAGCCCGGCCGGGATCCGAAAGAAAAGGAGACAGCATGAAAACGCGCATCAAGATTACCGCCGGCGCCGTGGCTTCGGCGCTGGCCCTGGGAGCGGCGGCGGCCAACGCCGCGTATCCCGAGCGGCCGATCCGGCTCGTCGTGCCCCACGGGCCGGGCGGGGTGGCCGACACCGTGTCCCGCATCTTCGCCGATGCGCTGGCGCAAGAGCTCAAGCAGCCGGTGATCGTCGAGAACAAGGCCGGCGCCAGCACGATGATAGGCGCCGACAACGTCGCCAAGGCGGCGCCGGATGGCTATACGCTGCTGATGGCGTCGGTCACCACCTTGTCGATCAATCCCTTCCTCTACCCCAACATCACCTACGATCCCAAGCGTGACTTCACGCCGGTGTCCATGGTGGCCGCGCTGCCGTTCTACCTGATGGCCAGTCCGACACTGGGCGTCAAGAACGTCAAGGACCTGGTCGCCTTGGCCAAATCCCGGCCCGGGCAGCTGAATTACTCGTCGCCCGGCGCCGGTACTTCGCCGCACCTGGTGGGCGCCCTGTTTGCGTCCATGACCGGCATAGACGCCATTCACGTGCCCTACAAGTCCACCGCGGCAGCCGAAGTGGATCTGAACGCCGGCCGCGTCCACTTCGCTTTCACCGGTTCGGGCATGGCGCCTATCCGGTCCGGGCGGGTGGTGGGCCTGGGCGTGACGAGCGACGAGCGGGTGGCTTCCATGCCGGACCTCCCCACCCTGCAGGAGCAGGGCCTGGCGCTCGATGCCACGGTATGGAACGGCGTGGTGGTTCCCGCCGGTACGCCGCCCGAGGTCGTCAATAAACTGGCTGCCGCGCTGGCCAAGATCGCGAAGTCGCCCGCGATCAAGGAGAAGGTCCAGTCCCACGGCGGCATCGCGGTCGGCAACACGCCGGAGGAGTTCGAGCGCTTGATCGACACCGAGGCGCAGCGGTGGGAGAAAGTGATCAAGGAGGCCAGCATCACGGTGCAGTGATGCGGAAGAGGGGGCGCGGCCGCCGCGGCGCACTCCGGCTTCAATCGCCCCAGAAGGCGCCGATGCCCGCTATGCCGTGGGCGCCATGGGCGATCGCCGCCGTGCGCGTTTCGGGCGATTGTCCGCCCAGCGCGAACACCGGCAGGCCGGCATGGAGCGCGAGCGCGGAGAACGCATCCCAGCCCATGCCCGGCTGCCCCGGGTGCGAGGCCGTTGGGAGTACCGGCCCGAGAACCGCGAAATCCGCATCCAGCCGCCGCGCCCGCTCGAGTTCCGCGGCGTCATGGGCTGAGACCCCCAACCGGGCGCCGGGCGGCAGTTCGGGCCGCCCCTCCGGAATATCGGCCGCACGCAGGTGCAGGCCGTCGGCATCGGCGAGCCAATCGGCCGGATGCACGCTGTTCAGCAGCACTTGCGCGCCGGCGGCGCGGGCACGCGCCACCACCTTTTGCAACACGCCCCGCAGCGCCTCGTCGGCCGGACCGCCGGGCCAGCCCGGCTCGCGGAATTGGATCAATTGCAAGCCCGAGGCGAGCGCGGCATCGAGCCGCCGCAGGAACGGTTCTACGTTGCCGGGCGCGCCGATGTTCGTAATCGCATAGGTGCCTGGCACATGCAGCCAGCGCAGCGGCGGCAGGGTCGCCGGAAGGACAGGGCCGATGCCGGGGTCCAGCGCCAGCCCCAACGCATCCTCCGGCGCCTGTGCACGTGCCTGGGCCGCCTCGAGGTCGACCGGCTGCTCGCCGCGGGCAATGCGCGCTTCCAGCGCCGCCACCCGTTGCTCCCGATCCCGGCGCGCGGCATCCACCTCGGCCGCGCTGGCGGTGCGGACCCGCGCCCACTGCAGCGCCTGCGATTCCAGTCCGCGCGGCTCGCCTTCCCAGCGCGTTACCCGGCAGAAGTAAAGCCTGACCGTTGCATGGGAATACGCATGGACATGCGTGACCCAGGTCGACGACTCCCGCACCGTCACGCCCAGTTCCTCGTGCAGCTCCCGCGCCAGCGCCTCCAGCACCGTTTCCCCCGGCTCCAGCTTGCCGCCCGGCAACTCCCACCACCCCGCATAAGCCTTGCCCGCCGGCCGCTGCCCCAGCAACAGCCGCCCGTCCCGCTGGAGCATCACCCCCACCGCGACATCCACCACCTTCCCCGCAGCGCTACCGTTCGTACTCACCAGATGACTTCCTCAATATCCACGATCAGAACCCCCCGGGGACTGCCCTAAGGCGGGGCCCAAATCTAGCACCCCCGCCCCAAGCCAAGATGCCCTTTCCCGACCCAGGATGCGGTGGATCCGGCTCCGCCGGTCCACCCGCATCGCCCCCTGGGGGGCGCGCGTCAGCGCGTAGGGGGGGGACTATTCCTCCCCGCCCAGTCCTTGGCGAACTGCCAGGCCACCCGCCCCGAACGCGAACCCCGTTCCAGCGTCCACTGCAGCGCCTCGGTGCGCGCCTGGGCGATGGACTCCTCGCTGCAGCCGAGCTCGCGCAGCCAATGCGCGACGATGTCCAGGTAGTCATCCTGCTTGAAGGGATAGAACGACAGCCACAGCCCGAAACGCTCGGACAGCGATATCTTTTCTTCTACCGTTTCGCCGGGATGGATCTCGCCGTCGCTCTGGTGCTTGGCCTCGAGGTTCTCGTGCATGTACTCCGGCATCAAGTGGCGCCGGTTGGAGGTGGCGTAGATCAGCACGTTCTTGGTCGAGGCGGCGATGGAGCCGTCCAGCACGGACTTGAGCGCCTTGTAGCCGGCTTCGCCTTCCTCGAAGGAAAGGTCGTCGCAGAAGATGATGAAGCGCTCGGGCCGCTCGGCCACCGCTTCCACGATTTCCTGCAGGTCGCCCAGGTCGCTCTTGTCGACCTCGATCAGGCGCAGGCCGCGTTCGCCGTAGGCCGCCAGCATGGCCTTGACCAGCGAGCTCTTGCCGGTCCCGCGCGCGCCTGTCATCAGGACGTTGTTGGCGGGCTTGCCTTCCAGGAACTGGATGGTGTTGCGGTCGATGACGCCTTTCTGGCGGTCGATGTGCTGCAGGTCGTCCAGCGCGATCGTGGCCACGTGCCGCACGGGTTCCAGCCAGCCGCGCGAACCGCGCTTGCGCCAGCGGAAGGCGTGCGAGGACCAGTCTACCGGGGGCGGCGCGGGCGGCAGCCAGGCCTCGAGCTGGGCCAGCACGCGTTCGGCCCGCTGCAGGAAGGACGCGAGATCGACCTGGGACGGCGTTTGGTTGGGCACGGCTGTTGTTCTCCTAGGACCGGTAGTCGGCGTTGATGCTCACGTATTCGTGCGAGAAGTCGCAGGTGTAGACCGTCTCGGCCACGTTGCCGCGTCCCAGCGCGATCCGGACCGCTATTTCCGCCTGCTTCATCACCCGCTGGCCATCTTCTTCGCGATAGTCGGGATTGCGCCCGCCGTTCCTGGCGACCCACACGTCGTCCAGCCACAGGTTGACGCGGCCCACGTCGAGGTCGTCGATGCCGGCGTAGCCGATGGCTGCCAGGATCCGGCCCAGGTTGGGATCCGACGCATAGAAGGCGGTCTTGACCAGCGGCGAATGGGCTACGGAGTAGGCGACCTTGAGCGCTTCTTCCTGGGTGCCGGCTTCTTCGACGCGGATGGTGATGAACTTGGTAGCGCCCTCGGCATCGCGCACGATGAGCTGCGCCAGCTCGGTCGCGGCAGCCTTCAGCGTCGCCAGCAGTTCCGGGTAGAGCGGATCGTTCTCCGACTCGATGCGCAGGCCGGCGCGGCCGGTGGCGGCGACGATGAAGGAGTCGTTGGTGGAGGTGTCGCCATCCACCGTGATCCGGTTGAACGACACGTCGGCGATCTGTCCCACCATGCGCTGGAGCACGTCCTGCGCGATGGCCGCATCGGTGGCCAGGAAGCCCAGCATGGTGGCCATGTTGGGCCGGATCATGCCGGCGCCCTTGCTGATGCCGGTAATGGTGATCTGGTGTCCGCCGATGTTGGCCTTGCTCGAGACGATCTTGGGCAGCGTGTCGGTGGTCATGATGCCGTGCGCCGCCTCGGTCCAGTTGCCCGGCGCGAGCGCCTTGACGGCCGCCGGCAGGCCGGCTTCGATGCGGTCTACCGGCAGCGCCTCCAGGATCACGCCGGTCGAGAAAGGCAGCACCTGGCGCGCATCGATGCCCAGCAGCCGGGCGACGGCGTCGCAGGTGGCCCGCGCGGCCGCCAGGCCTGGTTCGCCGGTGCCGGCGTTGGCATTGCCGGTATTGACCACCATGGCACGGATAGGCAGCGACTGCGCCAGATGTTCTTCGCACACCAGCACAGGCGCGGCGCGGAACCGGTTGCGGGTGAACACGCCGGCCACGCTCGTGCCTTCGGCCAGGCGGAATACGGTCAGGTCGCGCCGGCCGGCCTTGCGGATGCCGGCCTCGGTGACGCCGATGTCGATGCCGTCCACCGGGAAAACCTGTTCGGGGGCGGGGATGTGAAGATTCACGGCCATGAGTGTCCTCGCGGAGCGGAAAAGTGCAATGCGGCGCGGGCGGTCCCGCGCCGGGCGGTCAAGGGTTGAGTTCGGCGAAAGCTTCGCCGGCGATGGCGACGGTGCGGGCGATGACCTCGTCGTCGTGCGCGATCGAGACGAAGCCCGCCTCGAATGCCGACGGCGCGAAGTTCACGCCGCGCGCCAGCGCCGCATGGAAGAACTTGTTGAAGGCCGCGGTATCCGAGGCCGACACGTCCGCCAGCGAGGCCGGCACGGAGTCGCGGAAGTACAGGCCGATCATGCCGCCTATGTGGTCGGCGGCAAAGGGCACGCCGGCGCTGGCGGCGGCGGCGCGCAGGCCTTGCACCAGCTTGCCGGCCTGGGCCTCGAGCCGTTCGTAGAAGCCCGGTTCGGCCAGCAGCCGCAGCGTGGTGATGCCGGCTGCCACGGCCACCGGGTTGCCTGACAGCGTGCCCGCCTGGTAGACCGCGCCCAGCGGCGCGATGTGCGCCATGATGTCGCGCCGGCCGCCGAACGCGCCGATCGGCATGCCGCCGCCGATCACCTTGGCCAGGGTAGTGAGGTCCGGCACGATGCCGGTGCGCCCCTGCACGCCTTGCGGGCCGACGCGGAAACCGGTCATGACCTCGTCGAAGATCAGCACCGCGCCGTGCCGCGTGCATTGCTCGCGCAGCGCCTCGAGGAAGCCGGGAACCGGCTTGACCAGGTTCATGTTGCCCGCCACGGGCTCCACGATGACGCAGGCGATGTCGTTGCCGTACTGCTTGAAGGCAGCTTCGACGGCGGCGATGTCGTTGTAGTCCAGCACCAGCGTGTGGGCGGTGAACTCCGGCGGCACGCCGGCCGAGGTCGGGTTGCCGAAGGTCAGCAGGCCCGATCCCGCCTTGACCAGCAGGCTGTCGGCGTGGCCGTGGTAGCAGCCTTCGAACTTGATGATCTTGGCGCGGCCGGTGAAGCCCCGTGCCAGGCGGATGGCGCTCATGGTCGCCTCGGTGCCCGAGCTGACCAGGCGCACCTGCTCGATCGAGGGCAACCGGTGCACCAGCATCTCGGCCAGTTCGACCTCGGCCTCGGTGGGCGCGCCGAACGACAGGCCGTTGACCGCGGCGTTTTGGACCGCGCGGACCACCTCGGGGTGCGCGTGGCCGAGGATGGCCGGGCCCCACGATCCCACGTAGTCGATGTACTGCTTTTTGTCCGCATCCCAGATATAGGGGCCGGAGGCGCGCTCGATGAAGGGCGGCGTGCCGCCCACGGAGCGGAAGGCGCGCACGGGCGAATTGACGCCGCCGGGAATGGTGCGGCAGGCGCGTTCGAACAGTTCAGCGTTGCGGATCATGATCAAGCCTTGCTAGAGGAATTGCCGGCCGGGTCGGCGGTCCAGGCCCGGGCGAAGGCGCGTGCCGCGGCCTCGATATCGGACGCGCCGAACAGCGCGGTGATGACGGCCAGGGCATCGGCGCCAGCCGCGACCGCCTGCCCCGCATTGGCGGGCGTGATGCCGCCTATGGCCACGATGGCCGGGCGCGTCGGCCGGCTCGCGCCGGGCAGCCTCAACCGGTGGGCGTCGGCCAGGCAGGACAGCGGCGCCCGCACGGCCGCCGGCTTGGTGGGCGAATCGAACACCGCGCCAAAGGCAACGTGGTCGGCGCCGGCCGCCAGCGCCGCGCGGGCGCGCTCGGGTTCGTTATAACAGGAGGCGCCGATCAGCAGCGCCGGTCCGCCGGCCTGCCGGGCCTGGGCGATGTCGCCATCATCGCGGCCCAGGTGCACGCCGTCGGCGCCCGCATCGAGCGCCAGCCGCCAGTCGTCGTTGATGATGAGCACTACGCCCAGCCGGCCGCACGCGGCACGCAGGGCCCGTGCCTGTTCCAGCCGCTTGGCCGGAGTTGCCAGCTTGCGGCGCAGCTGCACGGCGCGCAGGCCGCCGCGTGCAGCGGCCTCGACAGCCGCCACCAATTGGGCGGTGTCGTCCCATTCCGGCGTAATGCCGTAGAGTCCGCGCATGGGGCTGGCCATTGCCGCGTCGGGGGTATCGGGGGTGCTCATGACGCGTCCTCGGTGGGGCCGGATGGCGAGCCGTCGGCGCCCGGCGCGGCCGGTTCGTCGCCTTGCCGCGCCCAGAAAAACCGGTCGGGCAGCAGGCGGCCCATGCCCGGCTGGAAGCCGGATGCCAGCGACCGCCACGTGTACTCTTGCGCTTCCGGGACCGCGTCGCGTACTTCCATGCCGTTGGCCAGCAGGGCCGCCAGCGCTGCCGAGAGCGTCGCGCCGGCGCCGCGGAAATTGCCGGGCAGCCGCGGCCAGCGGTATTCGCCGGCCGGCTCGGCGGCCGAATCGCCGCCGCCGCGCAAGGTGTTGACGACGATGTCCCCCGGTTGGTGCAGCCCGGTGGTCAGGACCCAGGCGGCACCGCGGCGCAGCAAGGCCTGGGCCGCGGTTTCCTCGGGCGAGTCGGTCTCGAGCAAGCCGTCGGCCGCCAGCTGCGCCAGGCGCAGGCCATCGGCCACCACCACGGTCGCTTGCGGGATCAGCAGCTCGAGCGTCGCCGCCATGACTTCCTCGGCGGTGTCTTCCATTTCCGCATCGTCGGTGTCCGGCGGGTCGGCGCCCAGGTGCAGCACCACCGGCACGGCCGAATAATCGGCCAGGATCTCGGCCACCGCCGCCACCGCCTCCGCCGCGAACAGCCCGCCCACCTTGAAGGCGCGCACCGGCATGTCCTCGAGCAGGCTTCGGGCCTGGTCGTCTATCCATTCCGGCGCGATGGCCTCGGCGTCCTCCAGGCCGGCGGAGTCCTGCACGGTGTAACCGGTCATGACCGTCAGCGCATGGCAGCCCATGCTGGCGCAGGTCAGCAGGTCGGCCTGGATACCGCTTCCGGCGCTGGGGTCGGAAGGAGCGAAGGTCAGAACGAGAGGCGGCGTGGGGGCGGCTGGCAACGAAAGATCTCGAAAAGCGGGCCACTCGGATGGGACCGGGCGCGGCCCACGGTGTTTCGGTAAGATGCGAGATTCTAATAGATGCCCGGAGGTTCCCGGTTCGCGGGGACGGGGTTGAGTAATAATTGAGATCATGCGTACCTGGATGTGTCTGATTTGCGGCTGGATCTACGATGAAGCGGCCGGCCTGCCCGAGGAAGGAATTCCTCCTGGAACCAAATGGGAAGACGTGCCGCCCAATTGGGTTTGTCCGGAATGCGGCGCCCGCAAGGAAGATTTTGAGATGGTCGAGATCTGAGCCGTCCCAGGGCGATTACAATTCGGGTATGAGCGAACGCGCCAATATCGATCTCACGAATCAGTTCCTGATCGCTATGCCCGGCATGGCGGATCCGAACTTTGCCGGCGCGGTGATCTACGTCTGCGAGCACACGCCCAAGGGGGCGCTGGGCCTGGTCATCAACCGGCCCACCGACCTCACCTTGGCGTCCCTGTTCGAACGCATCGAATTGTCCCTGAGCGATCCCGACCGGGCCGAGTCCCCCGTGTTCTTCGGCGGCCCGGTCCAGACCGACCGCGGCTTCGTGCTTCACGCGCCGGTCGGGGAATACAACTCTTCCATCAAGGTCGGCGACCTGGCCCTCACCACTTCGCGCGACGTGCTGCAAGCGGTATCCGAAGGGCAGGGCCCGGGCCAGCTGCTGGTCACGCTGGGCTATGCCGGGTGGGAAGCCGGCCAGCTCGAGGACGAAATCTCCGAGAACGCCTGGCTGAGCGTGTCCGCCACGCCCGAGATCATCTTCAACGTTCCGCCCGCCGAGCGTTTCGACGCCGCGCTGGCGCTGCTGGGCATAGCCCCGATCATGCTGGCGGGCGAAGCCGGCCATGCCTGACGAAACGCTGCTCGCATTCGACTACGGAACCCAGTTCATAGGCGTCGCCGTCGGCAACACGCTCACCGGCCACGCGCGTCCGCTGGAGGTGTTCGCCAATACCACGCGCGAAGCGCGGTTCGCCCGCGTCGAACAACTGCTGCGCGAATGGCAGCCCTCGCGGCTGGTGGTCGGCCTGGCACTGGACGCCGACGGCGGCGAGCAGCCCATGACCGCCCTGTGCCGCCGCTTCGCCAACCAATTGCACGGGCGCTACGGCCTGCCGGTCGAGCTGGTGGACGAACGCGGCACCAGCCTGGCCGCGCAGTCGGAAATGGGCGCAGCAGGCCGCGGACTGCGGGTGGACGCGGTGGCCGCCGCCATCATTCTTCAGAGCTATTTCGATGCCCGTTCGCCAGTCCTGTCCCATCCGCCGCCGCGCGAAACAGGCTGACTACCGTTTCCCTCATCCGAGACTGCCATGAACCCACCTACCTCCCACCTCGATGCCGAGGCGCTCTATACGCGGCTGCTCGAAGCCGTGCGGGGCCTGCTGGGCGAACTGCCCGCCGACCGCACGCACCTGGTCGGCATTCATTCCGGCGGCTCCTGGATCGCCGACCGGCTGCATCGCGATCTCGGCCTGCCCGACGCCCCGGGCAAGCTGGACATCAGCTTCTATCGCGACGACTACGCGCGCATCGGCCTGCACCCGCAGGTCAAGCCCTCGGCCATCTCGTTCGACGTGGACGACAAGCACCTGATCGTGGTCGACGACGTGCTCTATACCGGCCGCACCATACGCGCCGCCATGAACGAACTGTTCGACTATGGCCGTCCGGCATCCATCAAGCTGGCCGTGCTGGTGGACCGCGGCGGGCGCGAGCTGCCCATTGCCGCGGACATCGCCGCCGCCACCATCGACCTGGCGCCGGGGCAGAACCTGGTGCTCTCGCGCGTGGGGGACGCCTTCAAGCTCGATTTCGAAAACCTGCCGGCACAGGAGCCGCACCATGCGTAACCCGCAGCTCAACAGCAACGGTGAGCTAACCCATCTGTTGACCGTGGAAGGATTGCCCCGCGCCATCCTGAACCATATCCTCGATACCGCGGAATCGTTCGTGCCGCTGGCCGACCGCGACATCAAGAAGGTGCCGCTGCTGCGCGGCAAGAGCGTGTTCAATCTGTTCTTCGAGAACTCCACGCGTACCCGCACCACATTCGAGATCGCGGCCAAGCGGCTCTCGGCCGACGTCTACAACCTCAACATCAACGCGTCGTCCGCCAGCAAGGGCGAATCGCTGCTGGACACGATCAACAACTTGTCGGCCATGCAGGCCGACCTGTTCGTCGTGCGGCATGCATCCAGCGGCGCGCCGCACCTGATCGCGCAGCACGTCGCACCGCACGTGCACGTGATCAACGCCGGCGACGGCCGGCATGCGCACCCCACCCAGGGGCTGCTCGACATGTACACCATCCGCCACTACAAGAAGGACTTCACGCAGCTCAGGGTGGCCATCGTCGGCGACATCCTGCATTCGCGCGTGGCGCGTTCGGACATCCACGCGCTGACCACGCTGGGCGTGCCGGAAGTGCGCGCCATCGGGCCGCTCACGCTGCTGCCCTCCGGCCTTGAACAAATGGGCGTGCGCGTGTTCACCGACATGGCCGAGGGGCTGCGCGGCGTGGACGTGGTCATCATGCTGCGGCTGCAGAACGAGCGCATGCGCGGCGCGCTGCTGCCGTCGGCCCAGGAGTACTTCAAGCACTACGGCCTGACCCAGGAAAAGCTGGCGCTGGCCAAGCCCGATGCCATCGTCATGCATCCCGGACCCATGAACCGCGGCGTGGAAATCGACTCGCCGGTCGCCGACGGCAAGCAGGCCGTCATACTGAACCAGGTGACTTTCGGTATTGCGGTCCGGATGGCCGTCATGAGCATCGTCGCAGGAGCTTGACCCCATGAAAATCCATATCCAGGGCGGCCGCCTGATCGATCCGGCCAACGGCATCGATGCGGTCAACGACGTCTACATTGCCGCCGGCCGCGTGGTCGGCATCGGCCAGGCGCCCGCCGGTTTCACCGCCAATCGCGTCATCGATGCCCGCGGCCTCGCGGTATTGCCGGGCCTGGTGGACTTGTCGGCCCGCCTGCGCGAGCCCGGCTTCGAGCACCGAGCCACGCTCGAGTCCGAACTGCAGGCGGCGCTGGCCGGCGGCGTCACCAGCCTGGTGCTGCCGCCCGACACCGACCCCGTGCTCGACGAGCCCGGCCTGGTGGAAATGCTCAAGCACCGCGCCCGCCAGCTCAATCAATCGCACGTCTATCCGCTGGGCGCGATGACGGTGGGCTTGAAAGGCGAAATCATCACCGAGATGGCCGAGCTGGTCGAAGCCGGATGCGTGGCCTTCTCGCAAGCCGATACGCACGTCACCGACACCAACGTGCTGCTGCGCGCCATGCAATATGCGCGCACCTTCGACTATGCGCTATGGCTGCGGCCGGAAGACCCGTGGCTGGCGCGCGAGGGCGTGGCTGCCAGCGGCGCCATGGCGTCGCGGCTGGGCCTGCCCGGTATTCCCGAGCAAGCCGAAACCATCGCCTTGCATACCTTGTTCGAGCTGCAGCGCGCCACGCGGGCGCGGCTGCACCTGTGCCGCATTTCCAGCGCCGCGGGCCTGGAACTGGTGCGCCGTGCGCGTGCCGAAGGTCTGCCGGTCACTTGCGACGTCAGCGCGCACCATGTGCACCTGACCGACCTGGACATCGGCTACTTCGATGCGCATTACCGCCTGATCCCGCCGCTGCGCAGCCAGCGCGACCGCGATGCGATCCGGGCCGCGCTGGCCGACGGCACCATCGACGCCATTTGTTCGGACCACACGCCCGTCGACGAAGACGACAAGCTCTTGCCCTTTAGCGAGGCGGAACCCGGCGCCACGGGCCTGGAGCTGTTGTTGTCCTTGGCCTTGAAGTGGGCGCAGGACGCCGGCGTGCCGGTGGCGCAAGCGGTCGCGCGGGTCACCAGCGAGCCCGCCCGCGTGCTGGGCAACAAGGTGCTGGCCTCGTGCGGGCAGCTCGGGGTGGGTGCGCTGGCCGACCTCTGCGTGGTCGACCTCGACGCGCACTGGCAGGTCAGCGAACAGACCCTCGTCAGCCAGGGCAAGCACACGCCCTTCCTCGGCATGGAACTTCCCGGCAAGGTGCGCATGACGCTCGTGGCCGGCCACGTGGCCTACGAGTGATTGCCTGATCGTGCGCGCCTGGTTTCGTTTTATCGTCCACCTGCTGCGGTTCTCGCTGCGGTTCCTGCTCGTGACCCTGTGGGTGATATTCGGGCTCATCGTGCTGGCCACCGTGTTCCGGCGGTTCGAAGTGGCGCGGCGCGACCGGATCAACAGCTGGTGGTCCCGCTGGCTGCTGCGCTGGTGCGGCATCCGGGTCTACATCAGCGGCCGGCCGCCTGTCGACGGGCCGGCCCTGCTGATCGCCAACCACGTGTCGTGGCTGGACATCTACGCACTCAGCAGCGTGCGCTGCACCATCTTCGTCGGCAAGCGCGAGTTGCGCGATTGGCCGGTGCTGGGGTGGTTGATTGCCGGCGTCGGCACGGTGTTCATCGATCGCGGCAGCCGGCGCGCCGTGCACTACGTGGCGCAGGCCATGCGCGAGCGTTTCGACCGCGGCCAGTTGATCGGGCTCTTTCCGGAAGGCACGACCTCGGACGGGCTGGACGTCCTGCCCTTCCACGCGGGCTTGTTCGAGCCGGCGCGCCGTGCCGGCGTACCGGTGCAGCCGGTGGCCTTGCGCTATCTGCACCATGGCGAACGCAGCACGCTGCCTGCCTACGTGGGCGATGAAAGCCTGCTGGGCAACGCCTGGCGGGTGCTGGGCACCACCGGCGTCGCCGTCCAGGTGGTCTACCTGCCGGCGGTCGTGCCCGAGGCGGGCGACGACGACCACCGCCACGCCATGGCCGCGCGGGTGCGCGAAGCGATCCAGCGCGAAGTGAGGCTCTAGGCAGGCGCGGCGCCGGGTCCCAAGGCCCAGGGCTGATTTCTAAGCCCGGGCCTCCGCCGCCTTGCGCGCGGGGCGCTTGCCCTTGCGCGGAATCGGCTGCGCGAACAGCCGGTGCACCAGCGCCCGTACCCATTGCAGCGACGGATCGCGCGCGGTATTGGCGTGCCAGATCAGCCGCACGTCATAGCTCGGTGCGTAGGGCAGCGTCCATACCTTGAATCCATAGCGCGGCTGCGCATTGCGGGCGTAGGTCGTCGGCACGATGGCCAGCATGCGCGAATTCATCACCACTTCGGGCAGGGCGCCGAAATGCAGCGCCCGGACGACAATGCGATGGTCCAGCTTCATGCGCGTCAGCATGTCGCGCACGCTGTCATGGAAGGTGGCGGTCGGGGATGCCACCAGCAGCGAGGCCGAGGCCAGTTCGCTGGGTGTCAATATCTTGCCTTTGTGCCCGGGAAAGGGCGTCCAGTCGGGCGCGGTGATCGCGACGTAAGGCTCGTGGAACAGCACGTCGGCCTGGATGCCGCGCTGCTTCGGATGCAGGATGCCGATGGAGAAGTCGATCTCGCGCGCTTCGAGCGCGGCTGCGACGTCGTCGGCCAGCACCGAGACGTTGGTCAGCTGGGTGTGCGGCGCTTCGGCATGTAGCGCCGCGGCCAGCGTGGGGAGGAAGGTCATTTCGCCCAGGTCCGACATCGAGACGCGCCATTCGGCGTGGCTGTGCTGGGGGTCGAATTCTTCGCGGCCGGTGACCAGCGCTTCGAGCGATCGCAGTTCGGCGGCGACGGCGGGGGCGACGTGTTCGCAGACGCTGGTGGGGATGAGGCCGTGCGGGGTGCGCAGGAAGAGTTCGTCTTCGAAGAAGTAGCGCAGGCGGGCGAGGGCGTTGCTGGTGGCGGGTTGGGAGAGGGCCAGCATTTTGCCGGCGGCGGTGACGGAGCGGGTTTGGTGGATGGCGACCAGGACGCGGAGGAGGTTCAGGTCTAGCTGACGGAAGTTCATGTTCGGCTGTCCGTTTGGGGTTCTTGAGGCGGCCGGATTCGGGGCGGGCGCCGCGCCAAGGGGGCCGGGGGCGCAGCGAAGCCGGTCCCGGCTTTGCCGGGACTTCCCGACGAGGGCCGGCTGGACGGGGCGGGCGCATAACTCGCGCGGGGACAGTCCCCCGGACTGCCCCTACTGCCGCGCTCGAACAGATGCGCCCTTGCTTCCCCGTCCAGCCGGCCCTCGCCGGCGGCTTCGGATGCGCCTCCGGCCCCCTTGGCGCGGCGCCCACCCCGAATCCGGCCTGCGGTAGCTGGGGCGCTCGCCGGCGATGATGGATATTGCTTATAGTGATTCTACGAGGTATTCACCAAACCAATGTGGAATATACGAAAAAACCATTAGCCTGGGATTGGTCGCTGGAGAAGAATGATGTGCTAACACCATGACCATGCGGCAGGGAGGTCGGACGATGGCGGAGCGTTCGTTCGCGAACGAGGTCGGCAAGCTGAGGCTGGGGGAGGGCGAGGAGTTCCGGGGGGAGGGGATTCTGGCCGTTACCAAGGCGCTGTTGCAGTCCGGGGTGTCGTACGTGGCCGGGTACCAGGGAGCGCCGATTTCGCATTTGATGGACGTGCTGACGGACGCGAATGACATTCTGGCGGAGCTGGGGGTGCATTTCGAGCACAGTGCGTCGGAGGCTACCGCTACGGCGACGCTGGCGGCTTCGGTGAACTATCCGCTGCGGGGGGCGGTGACCTTCAAGTCCACGGTCGGGACCAACGTGGCGTCGGATGCGCTGGCCAACCTGGCTTCGGGCGGGGTGACCGGGGGCGCGCTGCTGATCGTGGGCGAGGACTATGGCGAGGGGTCCAGCATCATGCAGGAGCGCTCGCATGCCTTTGCGATGAAGTCGCAGGTATGGCTGCTCGATCCGCGGCCCAATCTGGAAAGCATGGTGGCGGCGGTCGAACGGGGGTTCGAGCTGTCGGAGGCCAGCAATACGCCGGTGATGCTGGAACTGCGCATTCGCGCCTGTCACGTGCATGGGCGCTTCAAGACGCGCGCCAACAAGCGCCCGGCGTTCACGCTCAAGGACGCCATCGAGAATCCAAAGCGCGACGTGAACCGCATCGTCTTGCCGCCCGCTTCCTATCTGCACGAACAGGAAAAGATCGCCAAGCGCTGGCCAGCGGCGGTGCACTATATCGTCGAACACGGCATGAACGAGTTCTTCGCCGCCGACGCCAAGGACATCGGCATCGTCATGCAGGGCGGCATGTACAACGGCGTGCTGCGCGCGCTGGAGCTGCTGGGGCTGGCCGATCCGTTCGGCAATTCGCAGGTGCCGCTGTACGTGCTGAACGTAACGTATCCGCTGGTGGACGAGGAGTTCGTGCGCTTCTGCGCCGGCAAGCGCAGCATCCTGGTCGTGGAAGAGGGGCAGCCCGATTTCATCGAGCAGGCGGTCAACACCATCCTGCGCCGGGCCGACCTGAACACGCGGGTGCATGGCAAGGATGTCTTGCCGATGGCGGGCGAGTACACGGGCGGCGTATTGCTCAAGGGCGTTGCGGAATACGTGCGCCGCTACGAACCGGGCTTGCTCGAAGGCCGGCCATTGCCTCGTGCGGCCCGCGCGGCACCGGCCAAGATGGCCGACAACCCCAAGGCGTTTGCCATCCAGCGCGCCGCCGACCAGGTCCAGGGGCGACCGCCATCGTTCTGCACCGGCTGTCCGGAACGGCCGATCTTCTCGGCCATCAAGCTGGTCGAGCGCGAGCTGGGCTCGCACCACATCAGCTGCGACATCGGCTGCCATTTGTTCTCGGTGCTGCCGCCGTTCAACATCGGCGCCACCACCATGGGCTACGGCCTGGGCTGGGCCGGGGCGTCGGCCTTGAACACCCGCGAGACCTCCCGGCGCACCATCTCCATCATGGGCGACGGCGGGTTCTGGCACAACGGCTTGACCAGCGGCGTAGGCAACGCGGTGTTCAACGAGACCGACAACGTGCTGCTGGTGGTGGACAACGGCTATTCCGCGGCCACGGGCGGGCAGGATGTATTGTCGTCCAAGGCCGAGAATCCCATCCGCAGCACCAATAACCCCATCGAAAAGGCGGTGCGCGGCGTGGGCGTGAAATGGGTGCGGACGGTGACGCGTACCTATAGCGTGGCGCAGATGCGCGACACGCTGCGCGAAGCGCTGACCACGCGTGAAAAAGGGCCGAAGGTCATCGTCGCCCAGAGCGAATGCATGCTCAACAAGCAGCGGCGGGTGCGGCCGCTGATGCGCAAGATGATAGGCGAAGGCAAGCGCGTGGTGCGCGAGCGCTTCGGCGTCGATCCCGACACCTGTACCGGCGACCATTCCTGTATCCGGCTGTCCGGCTGTCCGTCGCTCACCATCCGCGACAACCCCGACCCGCTGCGGCGCGACCCGGTGGCCGCGGTCATCGACAGCTGCGTCGGCTGCGGGCTGTGCGGCGAGGTCTCGCACGCGGCGGTGCTGTGCCCCTCGTTCTACCGGGCCGAGATCATCAATAACCCCACCGCGTGGGACCGCTTCAAGGCCCGCGTCCGGCGGGCCCTCATCGGCCGCCTGCAGCGCCGCATCGACCGGCGGCTGCAGGGCTTGGCGGCATGAGCGCGCCCGCCCGGCCGCCCGAAGGGCGCGCGTCCTCCCCCGGGGAGGATGTCGCGCAGCGACAGGAGGGTGGTCCAGTAAGCGCGCCCGCCCGGCCGCGCGCCATCACCATCGCGATCCTTGCCATGGGCGGCGAGGGCGGCGGGGTGCTGGCCGACTGGCTGGTCGACATGGCCGAGAACAAAGGCTACCTGGCGCAGACTACGTCGGTGCCGGGGGTGGCCCAGCGTACCGGCGCCACGGTGTACTACGTCGAGATGTTCCCCGAGTCTGGCGTGCCGCCGGGCAGTGCACCGGTCCTGGCGCTCAGCCCGGTGCCGGGGGAGGTCGACGTCGTCATCGCGTCGGAGCTGATGGAAGCGGGCCGGGCGCTGCAGCGCGGCCTGGTCAGCGAGGACCGCACCACGCTGGTCGCCTCCACCCACCGGGTCTACTCCATGACCGAGCGCACGGCCATGGGCGACGAACGGGTCGATTCAGCTGCGCTGCTCGAGGGCGGGCGCGCCGCTTCCCGGTGTTTCGTGGCGGCGGATTTCAACCGCATCGCCGAGGAAGCGGGCAGCCCCATCAGCCCGGTGCTGTATGGGGCGCTGGCCGCCACGGGGGCGCTGCCGTTCCCGCGCGAGAGCTTCGAGGAGGCCATCCGGCGCGGCGGCATCGGCGTGCAGGCCAGCCTGCGGGCGTTCGCGGCGGGATACGACGCGGCTGCCGCTGCCGTGCCCGTGGCGCCGGCGGCCGAGCCGGTCCTGCAGGAACACACCGTACGGCGCGCCACGGCACCTATTCCGTCCGCTGGCCCTGTACCGGCATCGGCCGCCCCGGCTGCTGCGCCGGCTGCCCCGGGCGGCGGCAACGGCCTGCCGGCGGACGTCGGCCCGCGCCTGGCGGCCCTGCGCGAGCGCCTGGTGCGCGAGTTCCCCGAGGCCTGCCACGCAATACTACGGGCCGGCCTGATACGTACAGCGGATTACCAGGACATCGCCTACGCGGGAGAATACCTGGACCGGCTCGGGCCCCTGCGGGATGCCTTGCCGGATCGCAGTCCGGCGAGCCTGGAGGTGCTGGCCGAGACAGCCCGCCACTTGGCCTTGTGGATGACCTACGAGGACGTCGCCCGGGTCGCCGATTTGAAGACGCGCGCCGCGCGTTTCGACCGCGTGGCCGCCGAGGTGCGGCTAGCCCCGGCGCAGCAGCTCGAGATCAACGAGTTCATGCATCCCCGGCTGGAGGAACTGGCCGACGCCATGCCGGCGTGGCTGGGACGCTGGATGATGTCCAGCTCCGTCGCCCGTGCCTGTGTCGGTCCCTTCACCCGCAAGGGCCGGGTGGTGCGCACCAGTTCCCTCAGCGGCTACCTGTTGCTGTATGCCGTGGGCGCTTTGCGCGGCATCCGCCGCAGCTCCTTGCGCTATGCGGTGGAGCGCGAACGCATGCAAGCATGGCTGGCGCAGATCGCCTCGCTCGTGCCTGCGCGGCCTGAACTGGCCCTGGAAGTGGCCCGTGCCCAGCGGCTTATCAAGGGTTATGGCGACACGCACGTGCGCGGCTGGGGAAACTTCGAGCGCATCATGAGCGTACTGCCGAGATTGAAGGAGTCACCGGATGGACACCTGACATTGCAGTCGCTGGTTAAGGCGGCCCTGTCGGACGATACCGGCCGGACGCTGGAACAAAAGCTCGCCACTATCTAGCATGTGAAGCGGCTCGACCGCCGGGCAGGCCTTTCCGGGGGACTGCACAGGCAACCCTAGAGGAGATGACCATGAAATTCCACTTGTTCAAGGCAGTGACCGCCGTCTTGCTGGGGGTGGCCGGCGCGGCCTCCGCCGGTATCGCCTACGGCCAGGAGCGCACCCTCCGGCTGGTGTCGGCCTTTCCCGAGAACGGCATCTACGTCCAGCATCTGCAGGCCTGGATCAAGAAGTTCAACGAGGAAGGCAAGGGCGTGCTCCAGATCAACTTCCTGGGCGGCCCCAAGACCATGCCGCCGTTCGAGGTGGGCAACGCGGTCAAGACAGGGGTGGTGGATGTCGCGCTCAATACCGGCGCTTTCTATACCAACGTCCTGCCCGAAGCGGACTTCCTCAAGCTGAGCCAGGTCACTATCGCCGAGCAGCGCAAGAACGGCGCCTTCGAGGCCATCAACGAGGTCTGGAACAAAAAGGCCAACATGCAATACCTGGCCCGCATGGTCGAACACCAGCCCTTCCACCTGTATATCAACAAGAAGATCGACAAACCCGACCTCACCGGCATGAAGATCCGCATCACGCCGGTGTACCGGGAGTTCTTCCAGGCCCTGAACGCCAACGTCATCACCACACCCCCGGGCGAGGTCTATACCGCGCTGGAGCGCGGCGTGGTGGACGGCTACGGCTGGCCCATAGGCGGGATCTTCGATTTGAACTGGCAGGAAAAGACGAAGTTTCGCGTGGACCCCGGCTTCTACGACGCCGAGGTGTCGCTGGTCATGAACTTGCCGGCCTACAAGAAGCTCACCCCGCCGCAGCTGGCCTACCTGAACAAGCAGCTGCAGGCGCTGGAAGCGCAGAACTCGTTCTGGACCCGCTATGCCGAGGAAGAAACCGCGCGCCAGGCGAAGGTAGGCATACAGACGATCAAGTTCGACGATGCCACGGCCAAGCGCTACCGCGACATGGCCTATGAAGTAGGCTGGGCCGCGGCGGCCAAGCAGAGCCCCGAGGTGGCGGCGCGGTTCAAGGCGCTGCTGGCCAAGCCGGCCGCCGGGAACGCCCAATGATCGCGCGCCTGTCCGCCGCCTACGGCAGGCTGCTGGCCGGGCTCGCGATCATCGGCTGCGCGCTGCTGCTGGCCATGATGTTCATCATCGTGGCCGACGTGCTGCTGCGCAATGTCCCCATTCCCGGGCTGCCGCGCGGCCTGGCCTGGAGCAACGAGGTGTCCGAAGCCATGCTGTATCTCATCACGCTGTGCGTGGCGCCCTGGCTGCTGCGCCAGGGCCAGCACATACGCGTCGACATCCTGCTGCAGGCCATCCCCAGGCGGCTGGCCTGGGCGCTGGAGTGGGTGGGCGACACCATCGGCCTGGGATGCTGCCTGGTCATCGCCTGGTATGCCGCGCAATCGGCCTGGGCCAGCTATCAGTCCGGCTCGCTCAACATCCGGACGCTGGTAACGCCGGAGTGGTGGCTGATGGCGCCGTTGCCGGTGGTGTTCGTGCTGCTGTCGGTGGAAATGCTGTTCCGCATGCACCGGCTGCTGCATAGCGAAACCGGCCCGCGCAGCGAAGCGGTGAGCGCATCATGAGCTGGCAGATCGCGGCGTGGATCCTGCTGGGCGGATCCACGGTACTGCTGTTCATCGGCATGCCGGTGGCGCTTACCTTCATCACCATCAACATCCTCGGCGCCTGGCTCTACATGGGTGGCGAAATCGGCCTGATGCAGCTGGCGCGTAACAGCGTCAGTTCAGTGGCGGCATTCTCGCTCACGCCCATCCCGCTTTTCGTGCTGATGGGCGAGGTCCTGTTCCATACGGGGCTGGCACTCAAGGTGATCGACGGCATCGAACGGCTCATTACCCGCGTGCCGGGGCGGCTGGCCGTCGTAGCGGTCGTGGCGGGCACCGTGTTCTCCGCCATTTCGGGTTCCACCATCGCCACCACCGCCATGCTGGGCTCGCTGATGCTGCCCGTGATGCTGGCGCGCGGCTACCACGCCCGCATCGCCACCGGACCCATCATGGCCATCGGCGCGGTCGACATGCTGATTCCGCCGTCGGCCCTGACGGTGCTGCTCGGGTCCCTGTCCGGCATCTCGATCTCCAAGCTGCTGGTGGGCGGCGTGATGCCGGGCGTGATCCTGTCGGTGGCCTTCGTGCTCTGGATCGTCCTGCGGGTGCGCATCACCCCCTCGTGGGCGCCGGCCGCCGACACCGGCGAGCGGCGCATCGGCTGGGATCGCTGGAACCTGTTCGTGGCCTACGTGCTGCCCACCCTGTCCATCTTCGGCGTCGTGGTGGGCGCGCTGGCCGCCGGCTGGGCCACCCCCACCGAATGCGCGGCGTTGGGCTCGTTCGCCACCATGCTGCTGGCGGTCCTGTACCGGCGGCTGACCTGGGAGGCCCTGGTCAAGTCGCTCAAGGGCACCGCGGCTATTTCCGGGATGATCCTCTTCATCATCCTGGGGGCCACCACCTTCGCGCAGATCCTGTCGTTCTCCGGCGCCAGCAACGGGCTGGTGGAAATGATCACCGGCCATGGGCTGCCTACCGGCATGATCGTGCTCGGCATGATGCTGATGCTGATCTTCCTCGGCATTTTCGTGGACCAGATCAGCATGATGATGATCACGCTGCCCATCTTCATGCCCATCGTGAACGTGCTGGGCATCGACCCGGTCTGGTTCGGCGTGATGTTCCTCATCTGCATGCAGCTGGGCTTGCTGCTGCCGCCGCACGGCCTGTTGCTGATGACCATGCGGGGGGTGGCGCCGCCGTCGGTGTCGATGGGGACCATCTTCATCGCCGTCGTGCCCTACGTGGTGATGAGCCTGCTTTTGCTGGCCGCGGTGTTCTTCGTGCCGGGCATTGCCACCTGGCTGCCCAGGCTGATCGGGTAGGGGCCGGCGGCTTGCTCGCTATTCCTCGACCCAGCGCACCGCTTCATCGGCCGGTACCCGCCGGGTCCGGAACTGGTTGGCCGGATGCGCCATGTCGGCGTAGCCGAACGAAATCCCGCACACCACCCGGCGCTCGTCGGGGATCGAGAAATACTCGCGGATGAAGGCCGAGTATTCAGCCAGGGCCGCCTGCGCGATCGTGGCCACGCCCAGGCTATGCGCCACCAGCATGAAGTTGCTCACGTACGCGCCGCAGTCCACCGCGCCATACACACCCAGCGCCTCCGGGGTGGTGATAATGGCGACATGCGGCGCGCCGAAAAAGCGGAAGTTCAAAGCACCCTGGCGGGCCGACGCCTGCCGGTCGCCGCGCTGCACGCCCACGCTTTCATACAGCTGGAAGCCGCACTCGCGCCGCCGTTCGCGGTAGACGCCCGGGTATTCGCGCGGGAAGTCGAAATCGGGATGCGCGGACGGTTGCGTGGCGACGTAGGCGCTCAAGGCCTCCCGGAAACGCTCGGTGCCTTGCCCCGAGGTAACGATGACTTCCCAGGGCTGGGTATTGCACCAGGACGCGGTCCGCTGCGACAGCGCCAGTATCCGGGTAATCGTTTCGCGCGGCAGGGATTGCGGCTGGAAGCCGCGGCAGCTCCAGCGCTCGTGCAGCAGTCGTTCGATCGAAGCCTTGTGTTCGCCTTCATCCTTCACGGTTGCCTCTCCTTGTCGAGCGGCCGGGGCGCCGGTCGGCCCCCGGGGCCTGCCGCCATCATAAGGCTAGGGCAGCGACCAGCGATCGGCGACCGTGGCCAGGTCGGTTTCGCAGGCCGGCCGGGCGGAGGAAGGCGTGCGCGAGAACCGCGGCGCGGGCGCCGGCTGCGGAATGCCGCCGACCTGGGCAAAGGCGCCGCGCGCGACGTGATGCGGGTGGACCCTGGCCTCGTCCAGGCTCAGGACGGGTGTGACGCAGGCATCGGAGCCATCAAAGACCTCGGCCCATTCCTGGCGCGTGCGGCTGGCGAATCGGCGGGCCAGCTCGGCGCGCAAAAGCGCCTGGCGCGAGGGGTCGTGCTGGGCGTCGCGCAAGGCAGGGGCTACCCCCAGCCGCTCGCATAGTTCCGCGAAGAACTGTGGCTCGAGCGGTCCCACGGCTACGTGACCGCCGTCGGCGGTGCCATAGACCCCATAGCAGGCCGCGCCGCCGTCCAGCAGGTGGGTGCCGCGCCGGTCCGAGAACTTGCCTTGCAGCGCACCGGCCACGTGCTGGCTCATCAGCGACAGCACGCCGTCCGTAATGGCGGCGTCCACCACCTGGCCCCGTCCCGAGCGGCGGACTTCGTACAGGGCGGCGAGGATTCCGGCCACCAGGTAAAGGCTGCCGCCGCCGTAGTCGCCCACCAGGTTCAGCGGCGGCACGGGCGGTCCGCCGGCCGGGCCGATCGCATGCAAGGCCCCCGCCAGTGCGATGTAGTTGATGTCGTGGCCGGCCGTTTGCGCCAGCGGGCCATGCTGTCCCCAGCCGGTCATGCGTCCATAGACCAGGCGCGGATTGCGCGCCGCCACCGCGTCGGGTCCCAGGCCCAGCCGTTCCATGACGCCCGGCCGGAAGCCTTCCACCAGTACGTCGGCCGTCTCCAGCAATTGCAACACGTGCTCGCGGGTATCGGCGTTCTTGAGGTCGGCCCGGACCAGCAGCCGCCCCCGGTCCACGACGTGCCGGGGGTCCACCGGCCGATGCCGGGGGCGCGCAATGGTGACCACTTCGGCGCCCATATCGGCCAGCAGCATGCAGGCGAAAGGGGCCGGCCCCAGCCCGGCGAATTCAACCACCCGCAAGCCGCGTAGCGGGCCGGATCCGGCATCAGGCGCCTGCCGCGCCATGTCGTGATGTGGGTTCATAGGCATGCTCTCGTCCGAAAGGGCCGCCGTCGCGTTCAGCCTCGCCGGCGCGCGCGCCACTGGAGCAGCGAATAGGGCGGGTCCGCGTCCGGGTGGTGTTCGAAGACGCCTTCGACCTCCATGCCGATTTCCACCTGCTGTTGCGGATCGCCCAGCAGGTTGCCGATCATGCGCACGTGTCCCGCATGAGGAAGCTCGACCAGCACGACCAGGTAAGGCAGGCGCCCTAGCAGCACGGGATGGGAAGGATGCCACACCCGTTCCCAGCTATACACGCGTCCGGCCGGATCGACCTCGTCCCAGTCCGGATCGAAGCGCCGGCAGCCATGGCACAGCCATTCCGGGCCGAACTGCCAGGTGCCGCAATGCCGGCAATGCTGCACCCGCAGCCGCCCTTCGCGGAGCCCCTGCCAATAGGGAGCGGACAATCCGTCGGGCTCGGGCACCGGAATGGGCAAGCCTGGCGGCAGATAGCCGGCGTACGAGTGGTCTGGGTTCATCGCGCAGCCTCCGATCCCAGCAACAAACTGCTGGTGGGCGTGACCATGGGGCCGCCCGTGACCAGCGCTACATCGTGCCGGTCCGCCTGCAGCGCGGCCGTGCCGCGTACCTGGCGCACGGCTTCCACCACCAGCTCGAAGCCTTGCATATAGCATTCGGCCAGGTTGCCGCCGCTGGTATTGAGCGGCAGCCTGCCCGATGGGGCGGACAGGTTCTCCAGGGTCAGGAAAGCGTTGGCCTCGTCCGGCGCGAAGAAGCCGTGTTCCATCAATGCCATCACGACCCCCACGGTAAAGTTCTCGTAGCTTTGCACCACGCCTATGTCAGCCGGCGTCACGCCGGCCATCCCATACAGGTCGGGCACCAGTGCGGCAAAGTTGGCGCCCGCATAATCCGGCGCGTTGTGCGGGTCGGCCCCGGCGCGATAGCCGGACCCGGCGGCGGCGCCCAGTACGTAGACCGGCGGGTGCGGAAGATCCTTGGCACGCGCGGCATCGACCAGCACGATGGCGGCGGCGCCGTCGTTCTCCATGCAGCAGTCGTACAGCCGGAAGGGCTCGACGATCCAGCGCGAGGCGTCGTAGCGTCCGGCATCGAGCGGCTTGCCGTGCATCACGGCGCGAGGATTGGATTGGGCGTGGTGATACGAGGCCAGCGCGACGGCACGCAGTGCTTCGCGCGCAATGCCGTATTCGTGCATGAAACGCCGCGCGCGCATGGCAAAGCGCTGGGGCGGCGCCAGCACACCGTACGGCATCAGGTAGGCGCGCTCGCCCGACACCGTGGCAAGATCGGCGCTTTGGCCGAAGCGGCCGTACTCGCCCTGGGCCAGCGAGCGGAAGACCACGACGCATTCCGCCAGGCCCGCGCGGATGGCGGCGGCGCCATTGGCCACGGCAGCGCAGCACCCGCCGCCGCCCCCGCCCCATTGCAGGGTGGCCGAGCGCAGGTGGCGCACGCCCAGCGCGGCCGCCAGGCGGGAGGCGTCGCTGCGCTCGTTGCCGAACGAGGCGAAGCCATCGATGTCCTCCGGAAGGATGCCCGCATCCTCGCAGGCCGCCAGGATGGCCTTCAGCGCCAGCTTGAATTCGGCGTCGGGCGAACGCCCGTGGCGGTAGTAGAGGGTCTCGCCCACGCCCGCTACGGCCACGCGTCCCCGCAGGCTGCGGTCCGTCATGCCGGAGCTCCGCGCGCCTCCCGCGGCCGCTCCGCCGGACCGAAGGCCCCGGCCGCTTGCAGCGCATCGAGTCGATCGGCGGTGTAGCCCAGCGTAGCCTGCAACACCTCGCGGGTGTGCTGGCCCACGGTGGGCGCGGGAGCCGGGTCGGCCAGCGGCGTGGCTGAATACCGGATGGGCAGCGCGAGGTTGGGAACCCACCCCAGCCGCGCATGCGGAATCCTGGTCAGCAGGGCGCGCTCGCGCGCTTCGGGCGAGCGCACGGCTTCGCCCACCGTACGGACCAGGCCGCAGGGCACGCCCGCCGCGCGCATCCGGGCCTGCCAGTGTTCCCATGGCTCGCGCCCGAAGGCTTCGTCCAGGATGGCGAACAGCTCCTCGCGCCGCGCACTGCGTGCCGCGCCGCTGGCGTAGTCCGGATGGCTGGCCAGGTCCGGCCGCTCCAGCACCTGCGCCATCAGGCGCTGGAAAATCTTGTCGCTGCCGCAGTTGATGTAGAACGACCGGTCCCGTGCCCGGAAAGCGCCCGACGGGCAGGTGTCCGGGCTGGTATTGCCATGCCGCCGCGGTTCTTCGCCCGTGAACACGTGCTGCAGCGTGGCATAGCCGGTCATCAGCACGGCGCTGTCGAACAAGGCCACTTCCACTTGCTGGCCATGGCCGGTGCGCCCGCGTGCCAGCAATGCGCCCAGGATGGCGTTGCACGCCATCATCGCGGTGCCGATGTCCATCACCGGCGACAAGGCCCGCACGCCTTCGCGGTCGGGGTAGCCGTTCATCGAGATGAAGCCGCTTTCCGCCTGGGCAATGGGATCGAAGCCCAGGCGGTCGGCAAAGGCGCCTTGCCTGCCGTAGGCCGACACCGAGCAATACACCAGCGCGGGATTGTCGCGGCGGCAGCTGGCGTAGTCCAGGCCCAGCCGTTCCATCACCCCGGTCGAGAAATTCTCCACCACCACGTCGGCCGTTGCGATCAGCTCCCGCGCCAGACGCAGCCCCGCTTCCGATTTCAAGTCCAGCGCCACGCTCCGCTTATTGCGGTTGCTCCATAGGAAGGGCGCGCCCTGGCCGATGTCGGGATGCACGGGCGGATACTGGCGAAAGTCGTCGCCCCGCGGCGCCTCGATCTTGATGACCTCCGCGCCCATGTCGGCCAGGATCATCGTGGCGAACGGCCCGGCGATGAAATGCGAAAAGTCGATCACCCGCACGCCGTCCAGCGCGTGTGGCGCGCCTGCGGGCCGCGCCCGGTGCTCAGGAAAGTCGGCTTCGAGGTTCTGCAGCATTGAAACGGTTCCTTGTGTCGCGTCCCGGCGGCGCGGCACAACGACGGTGCCGCGGGAACGCGGGGTCAGTTTTGGATGTTGGCCTTCTGGACCACGGGCCGCCATTGCCCGATTTCGCCCTTGATGATGTTCGCGAGCTCCTGCGGCGTGCTGCTGCGCGGCTCGATCCAGCGTTCGCGGAACAGCTTGTTCACCTCGGGATTCGCCACCGCCGACACCACGGCGGCATGGACTTTCTTCACGATGTCGTCCGGCGTGCCCTTGGGCGCCAGCAGGCCGAACCAGGCCACGCTCTTGAAGCCGGGCACGTCCTGCGCAATCGCCGGCAGGCCCGGGGCGACGTCGGTGGGTTGCTCGGTGCCTACGGCGATGTAGCGCACCTTGCCCGATGCCAGCATGGTGGCGCCGTCCAGCCCGGTCACGAAGGCAGCCTGGATCTCTCCGCCTATGAAAGCCGGAAGCATGGGCGCACCGCCCGTATAAGGCACGTGCTGCAGCTTCAGGCCCGCCAGGTCGTTGAAGTACTCCCCAGTCAGGTGCGACAGCGAGCCCGCGCCGACCGAACCGAAGTTCATCTTGCTGCCGTGCTGCCGGGCGTACGCGATGAAGTCCTTCAGCGTCTTGGCCGGGCTGTCGGTCGGCACCGCGAGGATCATGGGGGTCAAGGCCACTGTCGAGATCGGCTTGAGGTCGTTGACCATGTCGTACGGGATCTTGCGCGTGAGCCCCACGATGGCATTGGGTCCGCTATTGCCGAACACCAGCGTGTAGCCATCCGGTTCGGCCCGCACGACCTGGTCCACGCCTATGGTGCCGCCTGCGCCCGGCTTGTTGATCACGATCACCTGCTGGCCCAGCGCATCGCTCATCGGCTTTTGCAACATGCGCGCGAGCTGATCGGTGGTACCGCCCGGGGCGTAGGGAACGATCACCTGTATCGGCTTTTCAGGATAGCCGGCCGCCAGGGCGCCAGCCGACAGCGAGACACAGGCCGCGCCCAGCAACAGGCGCCATTCGATGCGTTTGCTCATGATTCGTCTCCTTGCTCTGGTGCCGCCGGAGGCGGCCCATCATCGTCGTTGGTGTATCGAGTACTAAGGGGTGTAGCCAAAGCCGCTGCCCAGCCGGGCACGCATGAAATCGCCGCCGCTTTCGGCCCAGTCGGCGCCGGCCGGAATCGTGATCGAGATCGCGCGGACCATGAACTGCTCCGGCGCATCGGCCGAAGGCGGCCGCACGTTTTCGCTGCGCAGCCGCTTCAGCGCCTCCAGCAGCAAACGGCGCGTGCGCGCGATGCCGGTATCCGTCGTGCCCAGATGCTCGCGCGTACGGTCATAGATAGCCGTCACGCCCGACTGGCAGGCCGCATCCTGCACCCACAGCCCCGGCATGCCGGCCTTGTACTTTTCCACCTGCGAGCGGTAATCGAACTGGTAGCCATTGCCGCGATTGAACTTGGTCCAATACGTGTAATAGGGCGTGGTGACGGATCTCGGTTCAAACGCGTGCTGCGAGGCATGCCCCGTTTCGCGACCCTTGTAGCCTTGCTTGAACACCTCCCGGCTTTTCTCGTACATGGGCTGCGACGGGTGGTACGAGAACATCATGCACAAGGTGTGTTCGTCGTCGATGGGCACCCATGCGTGCCCGCTCAGCTCGGGGTATTGCGACTGCGGCGGCACCAGCGTCCAGAAGGGCAGCAGGAACTGGTTGACCCGCACGTAATGCTGGTCCTCGCCGATCTTGCGGCGGGCCGCGATGCTCAGGCCGGCATCGTGCTGGCGGCATTCGAAGGTCGGCATCAAGTCCTGCGCCTGGCGCCATTGGCTGACCGTGCCGCCATCCACCCTGCCGTGCAGGATGGCCGCGTGCGCCGAGTCGATCTCGCCTTCCAGCGCCTGCAGCCAATTGCATTCCTGTACCCGCAGGCTGACCACCACGTGGTCCTCGGGCACCATGTTCCATTCGACCTCCGGCAGTGGCGGAGGCTGGTCCGCGCCGGGTCCCATATACGTCCACAGCACGCCATTGCGCTCGCGCACCGGATACGACTTGATGCGCATGCGCCCGATCATGGCCGAGCCGGCGGGTTCGGCCGGCATGTCCAGGCATTGGCCATCCACGCCGAACTTCCAGCCGTGGTAGATGCAGCGCAGGCCCGCTTCCTCGTTGCGGCCGAACACCATGGGCGCGCCGCGATGCGGACAGGCATAGTCCACCAGGCCCACGCGGCCATCGCTATCCCGGAACGCGACCAGGTCCTCGCCCAGCAGCCGCACCGGATAGGCCTGGCCATCCGGCTGCACGTCCTTCGAGGCAAGGAAGGGAATCCAGTACAGCCGCATCAGGTTACCCATCTCCGTTCCCGGCCCCACCCGGACCAAGCGCTCGTTATCTTCGCGCGACAACATGCGGTGTCTCCATCTAGTTTGGTTGAACCATTCAAACAATCTACCAGAGGTCGCAAAGCGCTGTCCAGAGCCTGGCGTTTAGAAAATGCCGAAGGAAATCCCGGGAGGGTTAGCGGCCGACGAACGCGGCGGGGCAGCCGCGGCGCCGAAGGGCGCGCAGCGGTTCTGGAAGAGAAGAAGGGGGAAAGAAGGGAAAGCGGGCGGGGAGGACGGCGGGAGAACCTAGCGCCGGGGCGGCTCGCGCTCGGCCCACTGGTTCAGGTAGCGGGTCTGCAGGCGCTTGAGGTAACTCGTCATCTCCTTGACCGCCGAGTCCGCATCCCGGTTGCGCAAATGCTTCATCAGGCGGTCGCGGGCCGGCTCGGTGAAGGCGTTCTCGCTAGGCCCGATGCGCTCGATGAACAGGCCCATCACCTCCATCACGCCGGCCATGGTGCTCTCGATGATGGGGTTGCGGGTGATACGCGCCAGGATCAGGTGGAACTCGCGATGCAGCTTCTGCCGCACGTCGAAGCGATCCTCGGCAATGGCCCGGCGTCCGGCGCGGATATTCTCGTCCAGCGCCCGCAGGTCCTCTTCGGTGGCCCGCTCGCAAGCGATACGCACCACGATTTCGCTCAGCCAGATGCGGGCTTCGGTCAGCTGCTGCGGCGAAATCGCGCCCAGGTGATAGAGGTTGCTGAAGCCATCGATAATGGCATCCGAGCTCCCATGCAGAATGTACGCGCCGCCGTGCACGCCTTTGCGCATTTCCAGGATGCCGGCGCGCTCCAGCGTGCGCAACGCTTCGCGCAAGGTATTGCGGCTCACGTTCAGCTTGGCGGCCAGGTCCCGCTCCGAAGGCAGGCGGTCGCCCGGCTTGAGCCGGCCTTGGGCCACCATGTCGCGGATCTGGGATTCGATTTCGTCGACGGCCCGGGGCGCGGCGATGGCCGCGAACTCAGCCGTGGCGGTGGGAGATCTCATGGGCAGGTGATGGGGTGGATGGTCCAATCATTCTACCTGTAGGCCCCGCAGCGCATTTGTCGCCCTCTCCCCGACGGAGCGTAAAGAGTCAGCCGGGCGCCCGATATTGCTGGCACCGCACTTGCACCAGCTTATGGTCTTCCAGCCGGGCTGCCGTAAGATGGCCGCCCCAGACACAGCCGGTATCCAGCGCCAGCAGGCCCGGGCGTTCCAGCAGTCCCAGTGTCGACCAGTGGCCGAACACCACGGTCACCGATTCGGTGGCCCGGCTCGGCACGTCGAACCAGGGCATGAAGCCCGGCGGGGCGTGGTTGGCGCCGTCCTTGGCCGCGAACTCCATCGTCCCGTCGGCCGTGCAAAAGCGCATCCGCGTCAGGGCGTTCACGATCACCCGCAGGCGGTCCGCGCCTTGCAGGCTGTCGTCCCAGGCCGCGGGCAGGTTGCCGTACATGCGCGTCAGGAACCCTTTCCAATCCGGCCCGCGCAGCGCGGCTTCCACCTCGCCCGCAAGCGCCAGCGTTTGGGCCGCCGTCCAGCCCGGCAGCACGCCGGCGTGCACCAGCAGGTGGCCGTGCTGGTAATGCGCCAGCGGCCGGTGCCGCAGCCAGCGCAGGATCTCGGCCGCGTCCGGCGCGTCCAGGATGTCCTGGATGGTGTCCGACTTGCCCGGCTTGCGCACGCCGGCCGCCACCGCCAGCAAGTGCAGGTCATGATTGCCCAGCACCGCCACGGCCCGTTCGCCCAGCGCCATCACGCGGCGTATCGTCGCCAGCGAAGCCGGCCCCCGGTTCACGAGGTCGCCGGCGAACCAGAAATGGGCGTCGGCATCCCCAGCGATCTCGGGCCGGGCAAGCAGGGATTCAAGCGGCGCGCAGCAACCCTGCAAGTCGCCGATCATCCAGATGCTCATGCCGCGCCGCCTGCCGGTTGGCGCCAGCGGGCGCGCAACAGATTGCCGTATTCCATGCCCAGCATCGCCAGCAGCGCAAGCGCCAGGCCCAGCGCGTTCGGCGCCACCGCGGTCACCCACGCCGGCCAGCGGTTGAGCATGCCCACGTTCAGCGAAAGCTGGTTCAGCATGAAAAACGCCACGCCCAGCAAAATGCCCACGA
Source organism: Pigmentiphaga sp. (assembly GCF_033795525.1). Classification (GTDB taxonomy): domain Bacteria; phylum Pseudomonadota; class Gammaproteobacteria; order Burkholderiales; family Burkholderiaceae_B; genus Pigmentiphaga. The sequence goes on along the minus strand of NZ_JARYGM010000004.1, from coordinate 366,443 downwards.
ACATCTTCACGCCCACGCCACCGCGCCGTGTCTGCATGAAGCCGATGGGCGCCGCGATGGTAATCATCGCCAGCAGCGTGAAGGGATAGATCAGCTTGCGCCAGATCGCCACGATCTGCCGGTCCGACACCAGGTGGTTCTTGTTCAGGTAGCCCACATAATCGAGCAGGTCGGTAAACGACATCCGCTCCGGCGTCAGCACGCGCGCCAGCAGCAATTCCGGCGTCAGCGTCGTCGGTACCGTGCGCTCCGCTTCCTTGGTCACCTTCACCGGCGGGGCGGTGGGCCGCGCGCCCTCGCGCAACGACGATTCAATGCTGGGGGCAACCGTGGTCACGGTCACATCCTGCAGCCGCAGCTCGTTCGTCGCGAAATTGGCCGTGGCTGCCGCGATTACGGTCGATAGCTGCCGTTCGGGCGTGAAGTCGTACAGCGTCACGTTCGCCGCGCCGCCGCCGGCCTGCAGGGCGCCCACATTGATGATGCGTTCGCCGCTGGCCGTGTCTTCCTTGAACCAATAGCCGCTGCGCAAAATGCCGGACGTGCGCCCGCCGGCACTGCCGGTAATGGCCAGCTTGGTCTCGTTCAGCTTGACCTCGGCCACCGGTGTAAGCCATTCGGCCAGGATCAGCGCCAGCACCATGACGGGCACTGCGATCACCCACAGCATGCCCAGCAGGCGCATGCCGCTCACGCCCGACACACGCAGGATCACCAGCTCGTGCCGCTGCGCCAGCCCCGCCAGCGCCAGGATGGACCCGATCAACAGGCCGATAGGCAGGATGTCGTAGATGCGGGTGGGAAGAGCGAGCAGCTCCAGGAACAGCAAGTGGTACAGCCGGAATCCGCCGCGTCCGACCTGGTCCAGGTCGTCCACGACGGCAAAAAACGAGAACAGTCCGACCAGCGCCACCAGGACGATAGCGGACGAGCGATAGATTTCAGAGGCCAGGTAGCGGCGGGCGGTTTTCACAGGAAACGGGACATGATGCGTAGGGCCCTAGTGTAAAGGAACGAAAACGGCACTTTCATCGGCCGGCAGGCGCGTCTTGCGGTCCGTACCCGTGCGGATTGGCCTAGGCCCGGACATCCGGGTCGGTATCGTCCGACCAGCGATGCAGGCGTACCTCGGTCCAGTGCGCCTCCGCCCATTCAAGCAAGGCCTGGGCGGTGGCGAGGATCGTCTGCGGGTCGGGAGGCGAGGCGCGGGGAGGCAAACCCGGCAGGGCGAGACGCCGTCCGGCGGAAAGAGATTCCAGCACGCTCCCGATAGTGGATGACGTATCGCCTGCGCTTACCGTTACAGCTCTTAATCGCTTGGCCGGCACCCAACGGCGATGGCCCGGAACGATTTCCTCCCGGATGTAGCACGTGTCGATGCGTTCCAGCAGGGCGGGGATGCGAGAGGACAGAGTCCGGAGGTCGGCGGCGGGCAGGCCCGCGCGTTCAAGAAAGGCCTTGAGGGTCAGCTCGATGGACCGGCTGCTCAAGTAGGCGACTGTGCTCCTGGCTTCGGCGCTGTTCAAGCCGCGGTCCACGACGTCCCGGGCGACCACGACGAGCTCCCGAGCTGCATCCAGCTCATATTCGGCCATACGAATCCCCCATTAAAAACAGGTCGACTCGTCTCCGCCCTCTAGCGCAGGAAGCTCAATATGAGATTGATGAACTCCAAGATCGAGTTCCATGCTTCCATGCCGGTCTCCCCCCTTGGAGTGTACGTGGACCTTGTCCAGAGTGCCCGTGGATTAAGCCAAAAGAGCCGCTCCGACGGGCACCCCGTACCTTATCGCTGAAGGTACCAGTCCACGGTTTTCACAATACCGGTTTCGAAACTTTCCTCGGGCGTCCAGCCCAATTCGTCGCGCATCTTGCTCGCATCGATGGCATAGCGCCAATCATGGCCCGGCCGGTCGGTAACGAAGCTGATGAGCCGCTTGTGCGGACCGCCTTGCGGCCGGCGTTCATCCATGAGCGCGCAGATGCGTTCGACGATGTCGATATTGCGCCACTCATTGCAGCCGCCGATATTGTAGGTTTCACCCAGTCTTCCGGTTCGCAGTACGCGGTCGATCCCCCGGCAGTGGTCTTCCACATAAAGCCAGTCGCGGATGTTCGTGCCGTTGCCGTAGACCGGGATAGGCTGGCCGTTCAAGCAGCTGCGGATCACCGTGGGGATGAACTTCTCGCCGTGCTGGTACGGGCCATAGTTGTTCGAGCAATTGGTGGTCACCACCGGCAGGCCGTAAGTATGGAAATAGGCGCGCACCAGGTGATCGGAAGACGCCTTGCTGGCCGAGTAGGGCGAGTTGGGCGCATAAGGCGTGCTTTCCGTGAACGGCGCATCCGCCGGTCCCAGCGTTCCGTAGACTTCGTCCGTAGAGATGTGGTGGAACCGCCGCCCTTCAGTGGTCTTCTGCTCCACCATCCAGTATTGGCGGGCAGCCTCGAGCAGGGTGTACGTTCCTTGGATATTGGTCCGGACGAACTCGCCCGGGCCGCTGATGGAGCGGTCCACGTGGCTTTCCGCAGCGAAGTGAACGATGGTATCGATCTGGTGTTCGCGAAGCAGACGATCGATAAGCTCACGGTCGCAAATATCGCCTTGCACGAAAGTATGGCGTGCCGGATCCGCCAGGCCGGCCAGGTTGTCCATGCTGCCCGCATAGGTCAGGGCATCGAGGTTGACCACACGGACGTCGGGTGCCGCTTGTAAAAGATAGCGGACGAAGTTGGCGCCAATGAAGCCGGCCCCGCCGGTAACGAGAACGTTATTGGGCGTATGTTTTTTCATGCTTCGTGCTTCCAGGTTGTCAGTACTTCACGCAGGCCGGTACGCCAGTCGGGAGAGGCCAAGCCCAGCCGGCTATGGGCAAGCGAGTTATCCAGGGCGGAATTGGCCGGGCGCCTGGCAGGCGTGGGGTAGTCCGCCGTCGTGATGGCATGAACGGCCGGTATCCGATCGAGCAGGTCCTGGGCATGCGCCTCCGCAAAAATCGCCTGGGCGAAGGCGTGCCAGGTCACCACCGGCGTCCCGGAATAGTGGTAGGTGCCCCATGGCAGCGATTCCCCTGCCGCATGACGCCGGGCAAGATCCAGCAACGCATCGGCAATGGCCCCGGCATGGGTGGGCCCCCCGCGCTGGTCGGCCACCACCCGCAACTCAGGCCGTTCCCTCCCCAGGCGCAACATGGTGCGCACGAAATTGTTGCCGTAGGCCCCGAACACCCATGACACCCGCAATATAAGGTGTTGATCCAGCCGCTGGCGAAGCTCTTCTTCCCCGTCCAGCTTGCTTTGGCCATAAACCCCGGTGGGGTGCGGCGTGTCACTCTCGGCGTAGGGCGCAGGCTGGTTGCCGTCGAACACGTAGTCGGTGGACAAGTGGAACATCGGGATGCCGGCGTTGCGGCATGCCTGCGCCAGTGTGCGAACGCCGTCACGATTGACGGCGTTCGCTTGCGCTACTTCGCTTTCCGCCCGGTCTACTGCCGTATAGGCCGCGGCATTGATGACCAGGCGCGCGCCATGCCGGGTGATGGCCCGCTCAACGGCGTCGGGGTCGGTAATGTCCAGCTGACTGCGGTCCATGCCGACCACGGGCTGTGACGCACGCAGAATGAGTTCCCGGCCTACCTGTCCGCCGGCGCCTGTAACCAGGATGGTCATGGTCAGCCCTCGTAGCGCGGCAGTTTGTCGAGTGCTTGGTCCGCCAGGGCCGGCATGGCCGTATCCTTGGGCGACAGTTGGAAAGGCACTCCAGCGTCGGGCCAGTCGATGCCTATCTGCTTATCGTCCCACCGGATGCCGGTGTCGGAGGCTGGGTCGTAATAGGTGGTGCACTTGTAGACGAAGTCGGCCTCGTCCGACAGCACGCAGAAGCCGTGGGCAAAGCCCGGCGGAATCCACAATTGCCGGTGGTGGATGTCATCCAGTTCTACACCCACCCATTGTCCGAAGCTGGGCGACCCCTTGCGCACGTCCACCGCTACGTCAAATACCTTACCCCGCGCGGCGCGTACGAGCTTGCCCTGGGGGTTGGACCACTGGTAGTGCAAGCCGCGCAAGACTCCGCGGCGGGAGCGGGATTGATTGTCCTGGACGAAGCGGAACGGAATGCGGGCTTCTTCCAACCAGGTTTCTCGAAACGTTTCTACAAAAAAACCGCGGTCATCGCCGAAAACCTTAGGCTCGAAAATCAGGACGCCGGGCAGCCGGGTTTGGATGATGTTCAAAGCCGCGCTCCTTGCTTGAGCAGGTTGAGTAGGTATCGTCCGTAATTGTTCTTGGCCAACGAGTTCCCCTGCTGCTCTAACTGCGCATCGTCGATCCAGCCGAGACGCCACGCGATCTCCTCCGGGCATGCTATCTGGAGGCCCTGTCTAGCCTGCATGACTTGGATGAAGTTAGAGGCGTCGAGTAGCGAGTCGTGCGTACCCGTGTCCAGCCAAGCATAGCCACGACCCATGATTTCGACGTGAAGGTCGCCGCGTTTCAAGTAGGCGTTGTTCAGATCCGTGATCTCGAGTTCGCCGCGAGCTGAAGGCTTGACATCGCGCGCGAGCGATACGACGTCGTTGTCATAGAAATAGAGCCCAGTCACAGCATAGTTCGATTTGGGGTTACTAGGTTTCTCCGCCAAGTCGATCGCCCGCCCGTCACTGTCGAACTCGACGACGCCATACCGTTCAGGATCGCTGACGAAGTATCCAAACACGGTCGCACCGGAGGATCGGCTCGCTGCACGGTGCAACATCTCCGGAAGTCCATGACCGTGAAAGATGTTGTCCCCAAGAACCAGCGCGGCGGGATGTTGGCCAATGAAATCTGCACCGATAAGAAAAGCCTGGGCCAAGCCATCCGGGCTCGGTTGTTGGGCATAGCTGAGATTCAGCCCCCACCGGCTGCCATCACCGAGCAACTCGTAGAACGCGTGCGAATCTCTTGGAGTGGTAATGATAAGGATGTCGCGTATCCCAGCCAACATTAGCGTGGTGAGTGGGTAGTAGATCATCGGCTTGTCATACACAGGCATGAGCTGCTTGCTCACGCAGTGGGTAACCGGATGCAGGCGTGTGCCTGAGCCTCCGGCGAGAATGAGGCCTTTACGGATGGGCACTGAATTGATCATGCATTCCTCTTGGCTGTGCGAGACATGGTCCAGCTAACACTTTTGCCGATTTACGGCTAGGGAGCCGCGTGGCTTCGGGTGGCATAGCATGTCATAGAAATTACTATGACATTGCCCTGCACGAGCTGCCCCCGGCGTGCCATATCTTAGTAATGTTGGTAAGAACTATCGCCGAAGCTGGGCCGGTGCACTGTTTATCTTTCCACACACCGCGTTACTTTAGAGCTTTACGACCAAGGTCGATCGGAGGTTCTGCACCCGCAAATAAGGTAGACGTGCTTTTTGTCTCCCTAACTGTATCGTGGCGGGGCAGAAGGCTCTGCGCGGATGAACCTTAGCTTAAGTTTTGCGAAGCAAGCCCGTTAACGTATATACGGTCGGAGGTGTCCTATAGGCCGTGGTATTTTCTTCCCAAATCCACTGTTGCTTCGAACAGTCCGGCTTTGCTACCACAGTCGTACCGTTTGCCCTCGAACCGATGCGAGAAAACTCGTCCTTGATTCTTTATCATCGATGTGATGCCATCTGTGAGTTGTATTTCCCCGCCAGCTCCCTTTCCAAGGTCGCGCAAGTGGTCAAAAATATCCCCTGATAAGACGTACCGTCCGACGACGGCCAAGGTTGATGGTGCCTTGTCTGGGTGCGGTTTTTCAACCATGTCGAGAACGCGAGCAGTTCCTAATGAGCTACCGCCGGTATCTACAATGCCGTATTTATTAGTGTCCTGTGGCGCAACGTCTTCCACTCCTAGCACGGAGCCGCCATTGGCGGCGGCAACGTCTAGCAACTGCTTTGTTACAGGAGTCTGAGCGTCTATCAAGTCGTCAGGCAATATGACCGCAAATGGCTCTTTGCCAACGACCGGTTCCGCGCAGAGTACTGCATGGCCAAGACCGAGAGGAGCCGGCTGTCGTATGTAAACGAAGTTAATGCCTTTGGGGGTAATGTCGCGGAGTTGTTTGAGCACATCTGTTTTGTTTTTTGCGGCCAATTCCGATTCTAGTTCGGGGCATAAGTCAAAATGATCCTCAATGGCCCGCTTGCTTCTTCCAGTAATAAAAACCAGGGTGGTGATGCCGGCAGCGATTACCTCCTCTGCTGCATACTGTATCAGCGGCTTGTCGACCACTGGTAGCATTTCTTTCGGAATCGCCTTGGTCGCTGGAAGGCAGCGTGTACCTAGACCGGCCACGGGGAATACAGCTATGCGAACAGGATTCATAGGGGGCTCACAAATAGGGCTTGGGAGGGGGGGCAAACCACCAGACATGATGAAGCCCCCGCTGAGTCGCAGGTATGATATAAGCCATATCGCGATGCAGCAACTGATGTCGTATCTGTAGTAGGCCTTCGTTACCTCTGTATATCGCAATTGATACGGAACGTAAAATTGTCATTGGATGCTTCTATGTATCTATTCTGCATGGTGGAGTTGTGCAGCTTATGCAATAATCGGCGGGCCTCTGGGACTGGAGTGGCCCGTTCAAGAGTTCGGAGGCTACGCGGTAAGCGCTTCCCCCTTTGAAGAAGATGGGTATATATAGATGCAAATGCCTAATGCCGATGGCCCCGTCGTGCTAACGATGTGCACGGGTAACGTGTGTCGTAGTCCGATGGCTGAGGCTTTGCTGCGACGGGGGATTGAGCGTAGAGGTCTACGCGCCCATATTGTCTCGAGAGGCTTAGCGGCTCCCGTAGGGAGGCCTCCTCATGAGTACGCGGTTGCAGTTGCAAAGAGCCGCGGGGTTCCGATTCCCGCGGGGAAGTGCGCTGCTGCTGTCAATCAAGCAGATCTTCGTGCGGCCTCTATCATCTTGGTGATGGATCGCGGGCACCGGAATGCTATTCAGCAACGTTTTGCTACCGCTAGCGGTAAAACGTTTTTGATCGGGCATTGGCAGGGCAGGGAGATCGAAGATCCTATTAACTCTACTCCCGAAATTTTCGAACGCGTCTGGAGTGAAATCGAAGAGGGCGCTGAAGCGTGGATCGAGCAGATGCTCGCTGCAAAGATAATATCCACGTAAGACTTTGGTTTCAGGTTAACTGCTATTTATTCATATATGTTTCATTCCAGTGCGGTATTTAAATTTGCTCCTCGAGTCCTGGGGGCGTTCTGTTTAATAGTACTGTCCGGATGTACGGGCATGTATATGGGAGTGCGAGGCGACGATGATCCGAATTGGCGAGGGGTCATGCAAAAGGAGGATGCGTCGTTAGTGGCGGATATCTTTCAGATTGATGCAGCGTCCGTCGCTCGACTGAAGGGTGAGCGTAATAGACAGACAAATTTGTCCGAGGCGGCGAAGTTGTCTATTAATGAGCTTGGCACGAATGCGGCAGACTACCGCATTGGCCCTCAGGATGTGCTGAGAATTACAGTCTGGAATCATCCAGAGCTGAATAATCCCGCTCAAACCAATAACTCCCAAGCTCATGGTCGTGTAGTCGGGTCAAACGGGACTTTTTTCTACCCATATCTGGGCGAGGTTAAGGCTGTGGGGCGGACCGTGGCTGAGCTTCGGGCGGTGCTCACCAAAGGGTTGGCCCGTTACCTGACAGAGCCACAGGTAGACGTCGAAGTCAGCGAATACCGCAGTCAGAAGGCGTTTGTTGTTGGACAAGTTGCTAGCCCCGGTGTTCGGCCGTTGACCGCCATACCGACAAGGGTAACTGACCTTGTGGCAATGGCCGGTGGCTTAGGCGAGGGGGCCGATCTCCGAAACGTCGTGCTAACAAGGGGGCAAAAATCTTATCGCCTCGATTTGTACGCTTTGTACTATTCCGGAGACCTATCTCAAAATATTCTTATTCAGAATGGGGACGTACTTAATATTCCCGAAAATAGATTCAACAAGGTGTTTGTCCTGGGCGAGGTGGGGAAGCCCCAGTCTATTGTGATTCCCAGAGGGCGTTATTCTCTTGCAGAGGCGTTGGCTGATGCTGGCGGATTGAATCAAGTGACTTCGAATGCCGCTCAGGTGTATGTGATCCGAGGGGGAAGCAATGGTAAGCCTCAGATCTGGCACATCAACGCTCGTAGTCCCGAAGCCTTAGTCTTGGCCGACGGATTCGAGGTGCAGGCGCGTGACGTTATCTATGTTGATCCTGCGGCCGTTACACGGTGGTCTCGAGTAATCAATCAAATCCTTCCGAGTGCCCAATTCCTACGGCAAAGTTCTTCGACGTTTAATGTCGTGGAATGATCTCGTAGAGCCTATATAGAGTATAACGAATGGTAGAGCAGCACAGCGTGCCGGAGCTTAATGCCCAGTCAGAAGTTAGTCTTGCCGAAATACTTGACACGATATTGCAGCATATAAAGCTGATTGCGGCCATATTCGTGACGGCAATTGCGGTTGGCGGTCTTTATGCGACGTTAGCTACCCCGATCTATCGCGCAGATGCGTTAATTCAAGTAGAGAATCGAGCTGGCACAACACTGACAGGGTTATCTCAATTGGCCGAGGTTATGGGGGCTGCGCAAAGCCCAGTGGCCGGCGAGTTGGAGGTCATCCAGTCTCGGGAAGTATTGATGAATGCCGCGAGGGAAACGCGCGCTGATCTTGACGTTTCTGTTGCGAATCGATTCCCCGTTTTTGGCGACTGGTACGCACGACGCTATGAGAAACAACCTGGACAAGCATTGGCGCCAGCACCTTTCGGATTGACAGGTTTTGCATGGGGCGGTGAGAGCCTGAAGCTGGCGGATTTCAGTGTGCCTGAACTCGAGTGGGGAAAAGCATACTCGCTGGAGCTGTTGGACGCTAATCACTATCTGCTGAAGAATAACGCAGACGAGGTAATATTAAAAGGTGAAGTGGGTCGTGCTATATCTTTCAATATCCAGGGCAACCTTGCGAAGATAGCAGTGGCGGAGGCGATTGGTCGACCAGGTACTGTTTTTGAAATTGTCCAGCAATCTCCTGTTCAGGTATACAACAAGCTTCGGCAGACCGTAACTGTCATGGAGGCGTCGCGGGGTAGCAGTGTCATCTCGATAGCCTACGAAGATGCGGATCCGGTTTTCGCCAAAGCTGTGGTAGATTCGATTGCCCGTTCATATCTCCAGCAGAACGTCGGTAGGCGAAGTGAGGAGGCTAGAACGAGCCTGCAGTTCCTTGAGCGTCAGTTGCCCGAACTTAAACGCAATGTAGAGGCATCGGAGAATGCACTGAACGATTTTAGAACAAAAACAAACACTGTTAGTATGCCTCGCGAAACAGATTTGCTTTTGCAGCGTGCCACAGAACTAGAAGGCTCCCGCATGCAGTTGCAGTTGAAGCGCCAGGAGATGCTTCAGAGTTTTCGGCCCGAGCATCCTACAGTAAAAGCGGTCGATAGTCAGATGGCTCAGATCAATGAGCAGCTCAAATCTCTCGCGCGTGATGTAGATAAGTTGCCGGCGGCCCAACGAGATCTATTGAGGCTCGAGCGTGACGTGCAGGTTAATACTCAGTTGTATATTTCGCTACTGAACAATGCCCAGGAGCTTCGAATCGCCGAGGCTGGCACTATCGGTAATGTGCGCATTATCGATTTTGCTGTTCGAGCTGAATCCCCAATCAGCCCTCGGAAGGCAGTGATCGTTGCCGTTGCGGCCTTCGCAGGGCTTGCGCTAGGAGTTCTCGCGGTGCTGGCTGCTCGGATTCTTCGTCCCACTGTCCACCGAGCAGATCAGGTAGAAAAGGCTACAGGACTCGCTACTTATGTAACTGTTCCAGAGTCCTACTCGCAGCGTAAGTTTACCTCCAGAAGACTTCGGGCTCCTAACGGCGAGGGCATGGGTGCGCTGCTCGCGTTCGGGCAGCCTGATGACCCAGCAGTCGAAAGTCTTCGTTCATTGCGCACGGGTTTGGCGTTTGCAATGATGGGGAGCGAAGGGAAAGTCATTGTTATAACCGGAGCCACTGCTGGAGTAGGTAAGAGTTTTGTGTCGGCCAACTTGGCGGCTCTTCTCGTGGCTAACGATAAGCGCATTCTGATCGTTGATGCTGACATGCGCAGGCCACGACTCGGTGAATATTTCTCTTATGGAAAGGCAGCGCCCGGTCTATCTGACGTTCTTGTTGGCCGTATAGGCGTGGTCGATGCAATCCAGACAAAGTACAGTGGCTTGGATGTTTTGTCTGCGGGCCAAATTCCTCCAAATCCGGGCGAGCTATTAATCAGCCCGGCTATGAGTAAAATGTTGGAAACTCTCGAGGCTCGATATGACTATATCGTACTGGATACACCACCCTTGCTACCAGTCGCGGACACGCTTGCGCTGCTAAAGCATGCGGCTGCCGCTTTCTTGGTCGTTCGAGCGGAGCAGAGCACTATTTCTGAGGTAAAGGATGCTCTAAAGAAGCTTGATGGCGCTGGAGTTAGGGATGTCGTCAAGGGAGTTATATTCAACGGAGTGAAGCGGGCGCGTGTAGGTTATGGTAGTTCCTACAAATATTACTACTCGTATGGAACTGGGAAGTGATTCGGGAGGCTGCAGAAGGTGGTTAGAGTAGATCGGATGCTCGACTGATGATACCCCTGCTTCAACGACCGCTGCGGAATACACTTGTTTACGCCTGTGTGTGTCTGTTCTTCCTGCCGAAAATCAATATTTTGTCGATTCAAGGGCAAACGGCTGGGCTTCGAATCGATGATCTTGTAATCTTTGCAAGCTTGGCTATTATTTTAGTCGGGTTCGCGCTTAGAGGTCGGGGCCGTATAAGTAAGCTAGAGTGGGCGTGCCTGCTATTTATCGTCTTCGGCGTCGTTAGCGCCCTATTTAATATAATTGCGTATGGAAGATCAAACGTACTTTATGCTCTTCGGATACTAGAGTATTTCACGTTCTTTTACATCGGCTATTATTTTGCTATACGCGGAAGCATTCAGCGACTGTCCTGGATACTGCTCTTTGTAACAGCTGCCGTCATGCTGCTCCAGTATGTTGGACTTCTTGGGGGCTTTGCTTCGAGCGGTTTTCGTACGTCCGTGGAAAGCCGCGTGATCGGGCTGGCAGGTGGACCTTGGGAAGTGGGCGCGATTATTAATATTTTATTTGGCATAATAATATTTGGGCGGTCGCGGGCGGTATCTACTGTTCTACTATTGTTTGTAGCTACTTTTGTGCTTATATTTTTGACCGGAGCCCGTCTTCCAACGGTCGCACATATTATTCTGCTGCTTTATTATTTCTACAGGCGATCGCGAGACCCTCTTGTGTTCGCCGTGAAAGCGATCATTTTTGTCAGTCTGATAAGCGCCGCGCTCCTGCTTATTCCTAATCCTGTTGTAGAACGTTCGTCAGGATTAACATCTTCTGAGAATGTTACAGTATTTAAAGAGGCCTATCGCGGGGTCGATCTGAACTCTCCGCCTGGCCGGTATGAGTATTTTCTGAGCGGGCAGGATATTGATGCGGACGCTAGCTGGCTGATGCGCGCTATAAAATGGGCGACTGCGATTCGTTTCTGGCAAGATAGCCCCTCTGCTTGGCTCGTGGGGTTAGGGCCGGGGTTCATGGGCATTGCCTTGGATGGTGGATGGCTGAGAGTGTTGGTCGAGACCGGATTTGTAGGCCTAGCCTTGTTTCTCAGTGTTTATTGGCAACTTAGGAAGTTGCATAATGCTGTTGTTAACAGTGCATGCGTATCACTTGCGATTAGTATGATCGCCATTGATATTCATATGGCATATAAGGTAATGGCGCTTTTCTTCTTTGTGATGGGGTATTTTTTCTATCACGGTGAAGCTACGAGACAGCGACCGGCCGCATGAAAAAGAATGGATTGCTTGGATGTTGTGTTTCCGTTAGTGACGATTAGTTGACTAGGGGCGGGGTTGTAGACTGGAATACATTTGTCCCACCTTTAGGAGTAGATAGGATGAGTCGCACGCCTATCACCAACGTAATCGACTTAGTTCGTGAGTGCGTTGTTTTTTTACTGATGGCCGCAACACTTCTGCTGGCGTGGTCAATGGAAGCGGAGGCGGGAACTTACAAGGACGCGGAGGGACGAGCTCACGACTGGAGTGTAACCGCAGATCATGTGATGGAGTGGGATGGCAGACCGTATGTGCCATTTGGCGGAATGTTTACATCTGCGTGGTTGACGCGCCCTACGGTAGCGACGTTTGAGCAGGACAGACGCAGTCTTCAGCAAATCAAGGCAGCGGGCGTAGAAGACCTTTATCTTCATGTTATGAATAAAGGAGCGTCACCGGAGAGTACGCAGAGACTGATTGACGAGTTCGAGAGACTCGGGATTAAGTATGGAATCCAGCCCGCTCACACCTTTACTACCGTAACTGAAGGATATTACATAAATTCGAAGGCTCTCGCGACCAATATAAAAAATCCCGGTAGGGTTGTTGTCACATTGCCCGGCAGTATTCGGCTGACATCCGCGTCCTCTGTCCGATATTTCGTCTTTTCTCGGTCCAATGGTGAGCTGATCGATTCGGGGGAGGTAAGGCCTGATGGAAAGCGTAAACTTGTAGTCGACCTAAAAAATGTGCCTTCCGGCGGAGCGAGGGTGAAATTTTTGCCTGAAATCCGAAGCGGTCGATGGATCGATCCGAATGACGCCACATTGATTAACTGGGTCCAAGATCTCCGCTTGGGGCCCGGGTTTAGATTCTTTCTGGACCCATTTGGAAATGAGTACCGTAGACCAGCTAATTTTCTGCCGAAGTCGAGCGAGTGGAGAAAGTTTTTTTCAAGTTGGCTCTCGCAGCGGTATAGCACCCTCGAAGCACTGAACAAAGCATGGGGAGTTAGCGGAGATCAGCTTTCGTCTTTTGAATCTGCTGCGAAACTGATTCCAATCACTGTGGAGGCGGCGGCCACTGCAGAAGAAGAATGGGGCTCTGCACTTATCGACGGTGAAACGCGCATTGTGAGAGTTGATATGCGGAGGTCCAGGGTGTGGCTTGATATGTCTGAAGCCATTGATGAGAATCTTCAAACTCTTGCCCAAACGGCGATGCAACGGTTAAGACAGGTGGTGGACGTGCCCATCATAGCTAAACGACATCACGAGGCGACTAGGATCTGGATTAGTCGGGAAGAGTCGCGGGGGCTCGACGGTCTGGGGATGGAGAGCTATGGTTCCGGAAAGAAATTAGCCCGATTCAACGGCGCTGCCACTTACGTTGAGGCGCTTCAAAGTGTTCGTCCAACATGGTTGCTAGTGACCGAACATAATCGCGACGCGTGGAACGGAGATTATGTTGGCTACAGGAGCCGTGGGGATATGTACCAACACTTTAATGCCTTGTTAGCTTTAGGAGCAAAGGGAATTTTTGTTTTTGGGCTCAACTTGAAATCCAGTAGTGGCGACTCGCAGTGGACGACGTTTGACCTGAGTAATGATCCACGTCAATTGGAGTGGCTCGGGACGTTTGCGAAGGCCGCTCGTGCCAATTTGGCTTGGTTAAAATACAAGCCCAAAGTCGCCGGAGTTTGGTATCCAGTCCAAAGTTCGGACGCACGTAGTTTTTTAACGGAGAGTCTCCCGGATTACGGCCTCTCTGGTAGTTGGCGAGGGGCCAGCGGTGTAGTAGAAAACTCAGCGGGTGAATGGGTGGTCCCGGTTTTCTATCCAGACCGCTTTGCTCAAGTCTTTTATAGCAGTGCGCTCACACAAAGCCCAATTTTAGGGCAAGAAGCAGCCGTTTTGAAGGCGGTTGGATCAAAGGCAAAGCAAGGTGCAGGCTTTAAATCGCAAGCAACAAGGGGTATCTCGTCATCTGTCGGAGCGGCGGAGGCTCTAGTTAAGACGTCTGTTCAGTCTGTTAACGGGGTAGCGGAAATTGTCCGGTGGGATCGTGAAGACGGTCGAGAGCAAGTTGAGGTTCGATCGCTTGTCGATAGGCCGCTGAAAATAGATATTCGAGCCTCGCAGCCCTTTGTTGTAATAGCTGGCGATGAAGAACACCAGGGACAAAGTACGTCCGGCGGAAGCTATACGTTAGCGGCAGTGGAGTCAGAATCCAAGGAATTTACGCTTAAGAATAGCGCGTTTTCTGCAAACAGGCGGTTTGGTCAAAGGGTAAGCGTATCGGGTAAACCTTTAATATTGGAAGGCAGAGGGATGAATGATCTTCATATTTCGGTGCGCTAAGGTATGATCATGATTTCTATGCCGACGGGGGCGACTCCAAAAATATTGGTCTTGTTGGCGACGCATAATGGGGCTAATTGGTTAGAGGAAATGTTGGTCAGTATCCGATGCCAGATTGGCGTCGACCTAACAATTCTAGTGAGTGATGATGCGTCCTCTGACACAAGTGTTGAAATCCTAAATGCTCATGCCGAAGTAGACCCTAGAATAAAGATCCTCCCTTTTGTTGGTAAATTTGGCGCTGCTGGTCAGAATTTCTTTCGACTGCTGAAAGCTGCAGAAGGCTTTGAATTCGACGCACTGGCATTTGCTGATCAGGATGATATATGGCTGCCTAGAAAGCTTATTCAGCAATATGAATGCATGACAAAGGAAGGGGCCGACGGAGTTTCTTGTGATGTAGCCGCATTTTGGCCGGATGGCGCCATTAAGCATATAGTTAACAGCTTTCCTGTGAAAAGGTATGATTATTACTCTCAGTCAGCAGGTCAGGGATGCACCTACCTCATGAGTAGAAGGGCTTGCGAGTTGTTTTGGAAAGTAGCCCCTGACGTGGATTTGACGCATGTCACTTATCATGACTGGCTTATGTATGCGCTGGTGAGGGGAGCAGGCTTGCACTGGGTCATCATGAACGCTGTACTGGTGATGTATCGACAACACGGATCGAACGTTATAGGGTCAAGGGGCTCCTTTGCTGGCGTAAAGAAGCGTCTGATGTTGGTCCGAAGTGGCTGGTTACGTGAGCAGATGTCTCTGATATCGGGCGTAGTTAGTCGCCTTTCACCTAACCCAGATGCCTTTGCTACTAGTCTCGCAGCGCCCAAGCCAAGTTGGAGGCGGAGGTTCAGCTTGCTGAAACGTGCACATCAATTGAGGCGAGATTTTGCTGGTGCCGTCATGATGACGGTATTTGCAATACTCGGTTGGGTGTAGGTGTATGACAATGAAACTCCGCTGCAGCTATCTTTCGCCTGGTTATACGTCTTAGATGGATTCCCTGTAATGATTCCAGCAGAACTTTGCTCCCATTAAGCAGCTAAAGCGAATGCCTCAGCCACCGACGCCCGCACCAGTGTAATGACCCAGCAGAACCTGCTCAGGTTAAGCGGCTAATGCAAATGCCTCAGCCGGGGTCTTCATGCCAAGCGCCTGGTGCGGGCGTCGGCCGTTGTAAAAGCGTATCCAGTCGCCGATCACGCGGCTGGCGTGTTGGATGGTCTCGAAGCGATGCCGGTGCACGCATGTTCCTTAAGCGTGCGGATCACCCGTTCGATCATGCCGTTCTGCTGAGGGCAGTGCGGCGTGATGAACTCCTGGCGTAAGCCGTAGCTGCGCACAAGGGCGGTGTAGCTGCGAGAGGTAAAAACCAAGCCGTTGTCCGAGCGCAGCAGAAACGGCATCGGCACGCGCCCCAGCGTTCCGAAGCGAGCGATCAGAGCGTGTTCCAGAGCAGCACCCGCCGTGCAGGCCCTACCACTTCGCGACAGGTGCCAGCCAAGCAACTCACGTGTGTGGCAGTCGATCACCAGCGCCAGCGTTGCCCAGCCGTCCCGTCCGGCCCACACGCGACACAGGTCCGTAGACCAGCGTTCATTGGGCATCGTCGCTACCGATGGCAGAGCCTGGATGCGAGGCCTGAACCCGATCGGCCGCTTGCGAACCTGCCAGCCCATCAACTGGAACACGCGCTGCACGGTGTTCTTGTTGAACCCCAGCAGGTGCGCCACCGTCCGGTACCCA
Source organism: Pigmentiphaga sp. (assembly GCF_033795525.1). Classification (GTDB taxonomy): domain Bacteria; phylum Pseudomonadota; class Gammaproteobacteria; order Burkholderiales; family Burkholderiaceae_B; genus Pigmentiphaga. The sequence continues at coordinate 350,456 of NZ_JARYGM010000004.1, read as the reverse complement.
AACGACGGCGATTCCTCGATCATCGCCTTGATCGGCACGGCGAACTTGGGATCGACCTTGGGCGCGGACTTCACCGGCTTGTAGTACACCGTACGGCGCGGCACACCGAACCAGCGGCACAACTTGGCGATCGAGACGGTGATACCGTCGGCTTGCAGTCCCTGGCGGATCGTCTCGATCACTTCTCGTCCTCGCCCAGCAGGGACTGCAATTTTTTTCTGGCGCGCAACTCCAGCATCGCCTCACCATAGGCCTCTTGCAGGTCCTTGAGCTGGCGTTCGTACTGTTCGCGCACGTCCTGCGGATTCGCGCGCAGGGCGTTCTCCATACCCCGCTTGCCGTCATCGACCCACTGTTCGACCTCCGACGGCGACAGATCGTACTGGCGGCTTGCCTCAGCCACGGTGGTCTTGCCCTGAATGATGTCCAGCACCAGCGCACTCTTGCGCTTGGCTGTCCAGCGTTTGATGTCTTCTTCCATCTTCGTGCTCAACGTCGTTTCCTTGATTATGACGTGAGCAGGATTTCACTGGGTCAATACAAGATCCGCTTGACCATTCGGCCGCATCAGCAAATCGACCAATTAACCGATCACGCCCAAGAACTCGCCTACCACCCGATAGCGGTGTTCGTCGTCTCCCTTGCGGAGTTCAATTGCGGCCAGCGCCGGATTGGTTGACCGAGGTTTCAATAGAATCTGCAGATTTTCGGTACCGTCTTCGGTGTGCGATTTGAAGCTTTGATACTCCTTGACCGTGTACCGCGAACCGCCATCGCCGTCCTGGGAGTCGGCGCATTCCACCAATACGATTTTCCCATTCCGGCTGCCTCCCGGGTTCAAGCGAAACAGGCAGATGGCCCCATCTGGGATGATCTTATTCATGGATTCGCCTACCACATGGCAGGCAAAAATATTCTTCCCTACCGGCATGCCGTCAGGTACGGGCACCCATTTTTCATGTTGGACGTGCTGAAGCTCGCTGAAGCCACCGGCAGCGGCCCGCAAGTCATAGAGCGGAACCGCATTGACATAGGGTTCCAGCGGTTTCGCAGGGTCGGGAAGCGCGATGACATTGGACTTATAGCTTTCCACGTGCCGCTTCAGGTAACGTCGCAAATTGTCGTCGCATGCGTAGACGAACGTGCCGCGTATGCCTCGCAGCATGATGGTTCGGTAAATATTCAGTATGTATTGTTTAAGTTCATTCGGGTCTTTGATCGCCTGCTTTCCCATTCGGTCATGGTAATTGACACTGTCGATGACGATCTGATCCAGCGTTTCGTCATAGCGAATTTCGCGGCCGAAGATTACCCCGGTGTAGTTCAGGTCATAGCCCTGGGTGGTATGGATGCACCCTACTTCGCCCTCGGCACCCTTTGTGTTGATCCAATCGATATTCGTGCGGTTCCAGCGCAGCCGGATGTCACCGATCTCGATGTCGTATAGGTCGGGGGCGTCTTGGGAAATCCAGCGCCATGAATAGCCGGCCACCAGACGTGCCAAGCCATAGCTACGATTCCTGTGTTCAATCTCCTTAACCATGTCGGACAGTTCGTCAAAGACGAGAAATTCGTACTTTCTTGAGCTGAATTTCTCACCCGCGGGCAGTCGCATGTTCAGCAGATCATCAACAAACTGCACATAGTGCCGCCCCGCGCGGACCCGGAACTGCGAAACCAGCGTCATGACCTTGCTGGCCGGCGAAGACTTGATGTTGTCGAAGTCTGATGCGTTGGCATCAGATGGCTTGATGCTCTGGTCCGGATCGTAGAAGAAAACGGCCTTATCTGATTGGCGGGTGACCCAGTCCACCTCGCTGCACGTATTTTTGTCCAAGCCAAGAGCGGCACAAGCCTTGTCGAAAGCACCGTAATACGCTCCCAGGTTGACGCGTTTGCGCAAGCGGTGTGACTCGTCCACCAAGACGATGTCGTAGTGTCGCTGCGTCAGTTCCGAAGGGCTGATGACCATATCGGAGCGCAAGCCTGCAACATTACGAAAGGCCTTCTTCAACGTGCTACGAAACGAGTTCATTGGCACCACCAAGGCCATGCGCGGGTGTGGGAGGCGCTGCTTAAGTTGCCGCAGAAGCTCCCGCAACTCCTTTTCTTCTTCGGAGAACTCACGCAGATCCAGTTCATCAAGGTCGGAATGCATGAGCTTGAAAAGGAATATCGCCAACACCGACTTGCCGGTTCCAGCCCCGCCTTGCACCACGATATTTTTCAGCCCGGGGTCGACCAAAGACCGCATTATTTCGATCAGGCCTTGTTGCTGATCAGCCGACAGCGATTTGTACGGCGAGTATTTGAAAACATCCGAATTGTCGATGGCCTCGATGGATCTTTGGGCGATCCCGTGCTCGAGCAGTCTGTCCCAGGTCTCTCGAAATATCTTGGAATAGAGTTCATCCCTCTGGTAGTAGTTGTGATCGCTCAGGCCGAGGTTGCCGTTCAACATCCTGAAACGGCCGTCGGCAGACATGTACTTTATGAGGGAGGACTCGATGTCGAGCGTCGCCGACTTGTTGAAGCGTTCGCTGCTGACGAGGTGTACCGTCGTCAGTGATCGTTTTTGGGGGTGTTTGAGATGCGTACCCAGCCGAGCGATCGTGTCGGTAGTCTCGCCGACGTAGGCGCATCGTGTCTTCCCATCGCTGAGAATATAGACAAGCGGCCAGTTGTTCGCTGCGTATGCGTTGGTCTCGATTTCCGTCAGGGTCTCTACGGAGAACCGGTAACGGTTCACTTCGACAAGCTGCGGCTGGGTCATAGCTCGTTGTATTTTTTTGCGGTTCCCTTTGCCTTGTGTACAGGGTACTTCTGTTCGTTCCTTTCGATCTTCTCCAGGACAATCTTCTTTATGTCGAAGTTGTACGCGTCAGACAGCAGCAGCGCGTAAGCCAAGACATCGGCCAGCTCTTCCTTCACCTTTTCGGGGTCGGCAGCTTCAGGGGTCTTCCATAGAAACACCTCCAGCAGTTCGCTGGCCTCAATGCTGAGCGCCAGGGCCAGATCTTTGGGATTGTGGAATTGCTGCCAGTTTCGCTCGTCGCGGAACTGGCGCAGGCGCTGAATGACTTGTTCCATTTCCTGCCTTTCCCGGGTGAGGTTGCCCGAATGGATGATAGACCGCTCCGCGGGGAGTTGCACTTTTGTGCTTGTTCGCGGCGCGTTTGGTTCTGGATGCCTGCCTAGCAAACTTGGAAGGCCAAACAAAAAGCCGCCCTGCATTGCAGTAGCGGCTTTTTCTGTTCTGGTGCCCGGGGCCGGAATCGAACCGGCACGCCTTGCGGCGGGGGATTTTGAGTCCCCTGCGTCTACCAATTTCACCACCCGGGCGGGTTCCGGCTCGATCAGCCGGAAGGAAGGGAAGCCCTAAATTATACCCATAAATTGCGGTACTCTGTCCTTCCCTCAATAAGGAGCATGCCATGGCTCATGCAAGCGCCCGTCACATCCTCGTCTCCACCGAAGCCCAGTGCAATGAATTGAAAGCCGCGATCGAAGGCGGCGCCGATTTCGCCGAGGTGGCACGCCAACACTCGAGCTGCCCTTCCCGTGCGTCGGGCGGCGAGCTGGGCACCTTCGGCCCTGGCCAGATGGTGCCGGAGTTCGACAAGGTGGTGTTCAGCGCCCCGGTCAACGTGGTGCAAGGCCCGGTCAAGACGCAGTTTGGCTATCACCTGGTGGAAGTCACCAGCCGGCAGGACTAAGGCAGGCGGCAGGCCGCCCGTGCATATCGCGCGGGCGGGCTCGCCTCCTCAGGGGCCAGCGGACTCGCTCCGCATGGGGCCCCGGCCGCGGCGGGTTATCATGGCTGGTTTTCCCAGTTTTTTCAAGCCCTTACGCCGTGTCCGAGCTGACTCTCGACGATTTTGACTATCACCTGCCGCCCGAGCTGATCGCGCAGACGCCTGCCGCTCACCGCACCGCCAGCCGCCTGCTGCACCTGGATGCCCAGGGCGGGCTGCATGACCGCGGCTTTGCCGATCTGCCCACGCTGCTGCGCCCGAACGACCTGCTGGTGTTCAACGATACGCGGGTGATCAAGGCGCGCCTGTTTGGCGAAAAGCGCAGCGGCGGCAAGGTGGAGGTGCTGGTCGAGCGCATTGTGGAGCCCGACCGCGCGCTCGTGCACCTGCGTGCCAGCAAGTCGCCCAAGCCGGGCGCGGTGATGCGGCTGGCCGGCGCTTTCGATGTCACGATGCTGGGCCGGGAGGACGACCTGTTCGACCTGCGCTTTCCGGCCCCGGTACTGGAACTGCTGGCGCAGTACGGCCAGACGCCGCTGCCTCCCTATATCACGCACACGCCGGACGCCGGCGACGATACGCGCTACCAGACGGTCTATGCGCGCGAGCCGGGCGCGGTCGCGGCGCCTACGGCCGGGCTGCATTTCGACGAGGCCATGCTTGAGACGCTGAAGGCGCAGGGCATACGCACGGCCTTTGTCACGCTACATGTGGGCGCGGGCACCTTCCTGCCGGTACGGGTGGACAAACTGTCCGAGCACGTGATGCATAGCGAGCTCTATACCCTCCCCCAAGCAACCGCCGATGCCATTGCCCAGGCCCGGGCCGCGGGCGGGCGGGTCATCGCCGTGGGCACGACCAGCGTGCGGGCGCTGGAGTCGGCCGCGGCCGCGCATTTGCCGTTGCGCGAAACGCGCGGGGACACCCGGCTGTTCATCACGCCGGGCTTTGCCTTCCAGGTGGTCGATGCCTTGATCACCAATTTCCACCTGCCCAAGTCGACGCTGATGATGCTGATCTCGGCGTTCGCGGGCATGGAGCCCATCCGCCGTGCCTATGCGCATGCGGTGGCCGAGCGCTACCGCTTCTTCAGCTACGGCGATGCGATGTTTATAGAACGATGAACGGACTCAAATTCGAACTGCTGGCCACGGAAGGCCTGGCGCGCCGCGGGCGCATGACGCTGAACCACGGCGTGGTCGAGACGCCGATCTTCATGCCGGTGGGCACCTATGGCACGGTCAAGGCCATGGCGCCGTACGAGCTGGAGGAGATCGGGGCGCAGATCGTGCTGGGCAATACCTTCCACCTCTGGCTGCGGCCGGGCACGGACATCATGGAGGCCCACGGCGGGCTGCATGGCTTCATGCAGTGGCACAAGCCCATCCTGACGGACTCGGGGGGCTTCCAGGTGTTCAGCCTGGAGGGTCTGCGCAAGATTACCGAGGAAGGGGTGCGCTTCGCTTCGCCCATCGACGGGACGCGGCTGATGTTGACGCCCGAGGAGTCGATGCGCATCCAGCGCAGCCTGAATTCGGATATCGCGATGGTGTTCGACGAATGCACGCCCTACGCGATCGACGGCCGCCCGGCTTCGCTGGACGAGGCCGCCACGTCGATGCGGATGTCGCTGCGCTGGGCGCGCCGCTCGCGCAATGCCTTCGACGCGCTGGAGAACCCGAACGCCTTGTTCGGCATCGTGCAGGGCGGGATGTACGAGTCGCTGCGCGACGAATCCCTGGCCGGGCTGGCGGATATCGGTTTCCACGGCTATGCGATTGGCGGCCTGTCGGTGGGGGAACCCAAGGAAGACATGCTGCGCATCCTGGCCCACGTCGCGCCCCGCCTGCCCCAGGATGCCCCGCGCTACCTGATGGGGGTGGGCACCCCGGAAGACCTGGTCGATGGCGTGGCGAACGGGGTGGACATGTTCGACTGCGTGATGCCGACGCGCAATGCCCGCAACGGCTGGCTCTTTACCCGCTTCGGCGACGTCAAGATCCGCAATGCCCGCTATCGCGACGACACCCGCCCGCTGGATGAAACCTGCGGCTGCTATACGTGTCGAAACTTTTCGCGGGCATATCTGCACCACCTGTTCAGATCGAACGAAATCCTGGGAGCACGGCTCAACACCATTCACAATCTCTACTATTACCTGCACCTGATGCAGGAAATGCGCGATGCCATCGCCGCCGGCCGGTTTGCCGCCTGGCGCGACGATTTCGCCGCCCAGCGGGCCCGCGGCGTCTAGGGCCGCCCTGCCCGCGCGCGATATGGGTTATCCCTAAATGCAGGCCCGGGCCGGCCTGTCGGCGCTGGGCTACAATTTCGAGTTATTTTCGACGCAAGTCATTGATTCTGGAGAAGAAATGCTGACATCCAACGCGCTCGCCAACGTCCTGGCGCAAGCTCCTGCGGCCGGCGGTGAAGGCGCCCTGATGGGCATGCTGCCCATCATCCTGATGTTCGTGATCCTCTATTTCCTGATGATCCGTCCTCAGATGAAGCGCCAGAAGGAACACAAGAACATGGTTGCCGCGCTGGCCAAGGGCGATGAAGTCGTCACGGCAGGCGGCATCCTCGGCAAGGTCTCGCAGGTCAGCGAAACCTATATCTCGATGGAAATCGCCCGCGAAGGCGACAAGCCCGTGGAAGTCCTGGTCCAGAAGACCGCGGTCCAGACCGTTCTGCCCAAGGGCACCATCAAGGCTCTGTAAGCCAGGCATACGCGTCCATGCCGCCCTGGCGGCATGGAGGCTCTGCCGGGGGCGGGCGCTGCGCGCCGGCCCCTTTTTCGCATTCTGCAGCATGGCCCCCAGCGGGCGCCGGCGCGGTGCGCCAGCCTTCCGAGGTTTGATTACCGATGAATCGCTATCCTCTCTGGAAGTACATCATGATCGCCGTGGCGGTCTTGATAGGCTTCATCTACACCTTGCCGAACTTCTTCGGCGAATCCCCCGCCGTCCAGGTCTCGAGCGCGAAGGCGACCGTCAAGGTCGATAACTCGATGACCGAGCGCGTGGCGCAGACTCTGCAGGCTGCCGGCATTTCCCATACCGGGATGTACTTCGAGCAGAACGGCCCGGTCGGCACGGTGCGCGTGCGCCTGGCCTCCACGGACCAGCAGCTGCGCGCCCGGGACCTGCTTGAAAAGAGCCTCAACCCCGATCCCTCGGATCCCAGCTATGTGGTGGCGCTGAACCTGCTGTCGGCCTCGCCCGCCTGGCTGCGTTCGCTGCACGCGCTGCCCATGTACCTGGGCCTGGACCTGCGCGGCGGCGTGCACTTCCTGCTGCAAGTGGACATGAGCGGCGCGCTGACCAAGCGCTACGACGCCATGACCGGCGACGTGCGGACGCTGTTGCGCGACAAGAACATCCGCCACAACGGCATCGACCGCGTGGGCCAGACGATCGAAGTCAAGTTCCGCGACGCCGCCACGCGCGACGCGGCGCGCGACGTGCTGCGCGACGGCCTGCCCGACCTGCAGCTGACCGACCAGGACGCCGGGGACGAGTTCAAGCTTGTGGGCGCCCTGAGCCCGCAGGCCATCAAGACCGCCCAGGACAACGCCCTGCGCCAGAACATCACGACCCTGCACAACCGGATCAATGAACTGGGCGTGGCCGAGCCGGTGATCCAGCAGCAAGGCGCCGACCGCATCGTGGTGCAGCTCCCGGGCGTGCAGGACGTCGCCAAGGCCAAGGACATCCTGGGCCGCACCGCCACGCTGGAGGTACGCCTGGTCGACGACTCGCCCGAAGCGACGAGCGCGCTGGCCAGCGGCACCGTGCCCTTCGGGCTGGAACGCTATACCGACCGCGACGGGCGGCCGGTGCTGGTGCGCCGCCAGGTCATCCTGACCGGCGAGAACCTGCAGGACGCGCAGGCCGGCTTCGACGGCCAGACCCAGCAGCCCGCCGTGCACCTGACGCTGGATTCCAAGGGCGCGCGCATCTTCCGCGACGTCACCCGCGACAACGTGGGCAAGCGCATGGCCATCCTGCTGTTCGAGAAAGGCAAGGGCGAAGTCGTCACCGCGCCGGTCATCCGTACCGAGATCAGCGGCGGCCGCGTCCAGATTTCCGGCAGCATGACCACGGTCGAGGCCAACGATACCGCCCTGCTGCTGCGGGCGGGCTCGCTGGCCGCGCCGATGGAGATCATCGAGGAACGCACCATCGGCCCCAGCCTGGGCGCGGACAACATCCAGAAGGGCTTCCACTCGGTGGTCTACGGCTTTGCCGCCATCGCGGTCTTCATCATCCTGTACTACGGGCTGTTCGGCGTGTTCTCCGTCATCGCGCTGGCGGTCAACCTGCTGCTGCTGATCGCGCTGCTGTCCATGCTGCAGGCCACGCTGACGCTGCCGGGCATTGCCGCCATCGCGCTGACGCTGGGCATGGCGATCGACGCCAACGTGCTGATCAACGAACGGATACGCGAGGAACTGCGTAACGGCGCATCGCCGCAGCAGGCCATACACCTGGGCTTCGAGCGGGCCTGGGGCACCATCCTCGATTCCAACGTGACCACGCTGATCGCCGCGGTGGCGCTGCTGGCCTTCGGTTCGGGTCCGGTACGCGGCTTTGCCATCGTGCACACGATAGGCATCCTGACCTCGATGTTCTCCGCCGTGGTCGTCGCCCGCGCGCTGGCCAACCTCTGGTATGGCCGCCGCAAGAAGCTGACCAAGATATCGATCGGTCAGGTCTGGAAACCCAAAGGGGTCTGAGCAACATGGAATTCTTCCGCATCCACAAGACCATCCCGTTCATGCGCCACGCGCTGGTGCTGAACATCATCAGCCTGGTCACCTTTCTTGCGGCGGTGTTCTTCATCGCCACCAAGGGCTTCCACCTGTCGATCGAGTTCACCGGCGGCACGGTCATGGAAGTGGCCTACCCCCAGGCGGTGGAACTGGACACGGTGCGCAGCACCATTGCCCAGAAGGGGTATAGCGACTTCCAGGTCCAGAATTTCGGGACCTCGCGCGACGTGATGATCCGCCTGCCCAACATCGAAGGGAAGACCTCGACCCAGCAGAGCAACGAGGTCATCGAGGCACTGAAGGCTTCCGATCCCAACGTCGAATTGCGCCGCGTCGAGTACGTCGGCCCGCAGATCGGCCGGGAACTGGCGCACGATGGCCTGCTGGCGCTGCTGTTCGTGGTGATCGGCATCATGATCTACCTGGCCTTCCGCTTCGAGTGGAAGTTCGCCGTCGCAGGCGTGATCGCCAACCTGCACGACGTGATCATCATCCTGGGCTTCTTTGCGTTCTTCCAATGGGAGTTCTCGCTGCCGGTGCTGGCGGCGGTGCTGGCGGTGCTGGGCTATTCGGTGAACGAATCCGTGGTCATCATGGACCGTATCCGGGAGAACTTCCGCAAGCAGCGCAAGGCCTCGGTCCGGGAAGTCATCGATAGCGCCATCACGGCCACCATCTCGCGCACCATCATCACCCACGGCTCGACCCAGATGATGGTCATCGCGATGCTGCTCTTCGGCGGCCCTTCCCTGCACTACTTCGCGCTCGCGTTGACGATAGGCATCTGGTTCGGCATCTATTCGTCGGTGTTCGTGGCCGCCGCCCTCGCGATGTGGCTGGGCGTCAAGCGCGAGGACCTGGTCAAGCCGATCAAGAAGGACACAGGCGAAGTCGTCGGTTGACCGGCGGTTGCTTCGACTTCGACCTGCGACTCTGTACGCCCGGCGCCGCCGGGCGTTTTTCATTGCAGCCGCCTGGATCCCACAGGCATGGAGCTTCGGATGAATCCGCGATTCGACCTTCTGACCCTGCAACTGCTGCGCAGGGTGGACGAGACGGGCAGCGTGGCGCGTGCCGCCGAATCCGTCCACCTGACGGCCTCGGCCGCCAGCAAGCGCATCCTGGAGCTGGAGTCCCAGCTGGGTATCGCGCTCCTGGTGCGGCGCCCGGAAGGCGCGCGCCTGACCGCTGCCGGACACGCCGTCGCGCAGCGCACGGAGCGCATGCTGGATGAACTGCGGGCGTTGCAGGCCGATCTCGCAGACTTCTCGGCCGGGACCTCGGGCACCGTCAGGATCGCTTCCAATACGTCCGGCATGTGCGCCGGCCTCGCGGACCAGTTGGCCCGCTTCTCGCGCGATTTCCCCGCTATACGGATTTCGGTGACGGAAGCCACCAGCGCGGCGGTCGTGGAAGCGGTGGCCAACGGCTCCGCCGACCTGGGCATCGCCCATGCCAGTGCGCAGGCCGGGACTTTGCGCAGCATCCCGTACGCGCGTACCCCGCTCGTGCTCGCCGTGCCGGCGGGACACGAACTGGCAGAAAGGACATCGGTAAGCCATGAGGAAACGCTGCGGTTTCCACACATCGCGCGCGCGCCGGGCAGCGCTCTGGCGCAATTCTCCGGCCCGGTCGGCCCCGACCCTTCTTGCATGCCGGCGGTGGCGACCCAGGTAACCAGTTTCCCTGCGGTATTTTCGCTAGTGAGCGCGGGACTGGGCGTGGCGGTCGTGCCGGCTGCGCCGGCGCAATGGCATGTTCCCGAGAACGTGGGGCTGGTACCTTTGTCCGACGGCTGGGCGAGCTTCGAGTTGTGCCTGGTCATCGACCCCGGTGTCGTGCCCTCCCCGGCCACCGCGCGCCTGCTCCAGGCTCTGCGGGCGGACTCCTGAGCAACCGGCGGTCGCGCCCAGCGCAACGCCCGGCCACCAAGGAGCGGCCGCCGTGCGATCAGTCGATGGTCACCGCCGCGTCCCGCACCACCTTGCCCCACTTCTTCTTGTCGGCCGCGATCAGCGCCGAGAACGCCTCCACCGAATCGGCCGCGGGCTCGTAGCCATTGCCGATGAGCTTCTGCCGAACCTCCGGTCTCGCCACATAGGCCTGCATCGCGGCATTCCATTTCCCGACGACTTCGCGCGGCGTACCCTTGGGCGCGGCAACACCCCACCATTCGTCGGCCACATAGCCCGGCAGGCCGGCCTCGGCCACGGTGGGCACATCCGGAAAGCTTGCCGCGCGTGCCGCGCCGGTGGTGGCCAGCAACTTGACCTTGCCTGACTTGATGTACGGGGTGGCCGGCCCCAGGATCGCGAACATCATCGAGATCTGCCCGCCCAATAAATCGTTCAGCGCCGGGCTGGTACCGCGATACGGAACGTGCCGGATGTCGATCTGCGCCATGGACTTGAACAGCTCGCCGGGCAGATGGCCCGCGGCGCCATTGCCGGCCGAGCCGAAGGTGAGCATGCCAGGCTTGCTCCTGGCCAGGGCGATGAGCTCCCGGATGGAATCCACGTTCAGCGAGGGATGCACCAGCACGCCGAACACCGTCGCAGCCACGCGGCTGACCGGCGTGAATTGCGCGTCGGGATCATAAGACAAAGACTTGTACAGGCTGGGATTGATCGCCGAGACGCCAGCGGTGGTCATCAACATGGTATAGCCGTCGGGCTTGGCCGAGGCCACCGCGGCGGCGCCTATGGCGCCGCCTGCACCTGGCCGGTTCTCGACGATGACGGGCTGGCGCCACTGGCGATCCAGTTCGCGGGCCAGTTCGCGGGCCAGGATGTCGGTGCCTCCCCCGGCTGGAAATGGCACGACCAGCCGGATCGGACCGGAGGGATAGGCGTCGCCCGCGTGGGCCGCACTCATGCAGGCGAGCGCGACGCCGGCGGCCAGGAGCATACGGATCGGTTTCATGCGTGGACTTCCTTGACTGATTCGGTATGGGATGCTTCGAGCGTGGACGCCGGAAAATAGACGGTCCCGGCGAACAGGCGCCGGGCGGTGCGCAGCAGGCTTGCCGAACGGATCTCGACACCGCCCGCGCCCTGGGCGGCGTCGACGTCCACGTGCAGGACGCCGGCCGGGTGCTCGATCGCGACCTTGGCGGCGCCGCCCGCGATTTGCGCGGCCACGGAACCCGGTACCTGCACCGCAGCGCCCAGGCAGACCGCGCCGGTCACGGCAAACGAGGTATGGCAGGTATAAGGCATGAAGTACCGGGCGGCGATCGTGCCGCCGCTGCGCGCCTGGGCCACCGTCACGAGCTTGGGCATTTCCAGCCGCGATACGTCGCCCAGCCCCATCGCCCGGCCAGCCGCGCATCGCACGCGCTCGACACGGGCCAGCAGTTCGGGCTGGGCATTGATGGCCTCGGCCGTTTCGTACCCGGTCATGCCCAGCGCCGCGGCCTGGACGATGGCCATGGGCACGGCCGCATCGATGCAACTGACGTCCAGGCCTTCCATTCTATCGACCGCGTTGCCGGTGGGAAGCAGCTTGCCGGTCTTGGCCCCGGCCACGTCGCAGAACCGCAGCCAGACCGGGGCAGCCGTGCCGGCCACGCCGTCGATCGCCGCGTCTCCGCTGTAGACCGCGCGGCCGGCACTCGTGCATACGGTCGCCACGATGCGCTTGCCGGTATTGACATTGAAGATGGCCACTTCGGTGGATGCGCCGGAGGCTGGCACCAGCCCTTCGTCGATGGCAAAAGGCCCGACGGCGGCCAGCATGTTGCCGCAGTTCACCGAATAGTCAATGGTGTTCTTGTGCACGCATATCTGCGCGAACAGGTAGTCGACGTTCACGCCGGGCCGGGTGCTGCGCGAAATGATGGCGACTTTGTTGGTAAGCGAGTCGATGCCGCCGATGCCGTCGATGCGGCGCGGCTCCAGCGCCCCCATGAGCCGCAGCAGTGCGGCATCCCGGAAGGGGCCCGGCGGGGGCAGGTCTTCGACCAGGAAGAACGGCCCCTTGGACGTGCCGCCTCGCATCAGGACGCAGCGCAGCCCCAGTTGATCGGAAAATGCTTGCATGGTTTTCCTCCTTGCCGCGAAGTCTGGCCTCGCCCGCCTCCCCTGGCAAACGAACATTTGGCGCGGGGGGCACGAAAAAATTTCGCGTCCCCTGGGACGGTAGGTGCGGGTTCGCCTCCCGCATACTGGCGGCCATGCACACTTTCGATCTCCCGAGTAGCCCGGCGAGCGGCATCGCCGAGGCCTTGCGCCGGGGCACGCTGTCGCCCGCCGAACTGGCCCGCGCCATCGTCGATCGCCATGCCGAACGTGAACCCGCGCTTCGGGCTTGGAGCTGGTTCGATCCGCTGCGCATCGAACAGGCCTATCGCAGCCTTGGAGCCGCCGATGCCCTGCCCTTGCTCGGCGTGCCCGTCGGCATCAAGGACATCATCGACGTGGCAGACATGCCGACCGGCCTCGGCCTGCCGGGCCCGGCCGCCGGCACGGCGGCGCGCGACGCCGCCTGCGTCGCCATGCTGCGCGCGGCGGGCGCTGTGCCGGTCGGCAAGACCGTCACAGCGGAGCTGGCCTTCTCGCATCCCGGTCCCACCCGCAATCCCCATGCCGCCGGCCATACGCCCGGCGGCTCCTCCAGCGGATCCGCCGCCGCGGTAGCGGCGGGCATGGTACCGCTGGCGCTTGGCACGCAAACCGGCGGATCCGTCATACGGCCTGCGGCCTATTGCGGCGTCGTAGGCGTCAAGACCTCGCTGCATGCCGTGCCCTCGGCCGGCGTGGCGCCCGTCGCCGACAGCCTCGACTGCGTTGGCTGGTTCGCCCGTTCGGTGGAAGACGCCGCCGCGGCGGGACGCGCGCTGCTGCCCTGGACGGGAGAAGCGCGCCCCCGCGCCCGCCATTGGCGCGTGTTGCGGCTAGACGCCGAAGCGCTCGGCCCGCTCGACCCCCAAGCCCGGCAGGCCCTGGAAGATGCGGCCGCCGCGCTATGCGAAGCGGGGCATCGCGTCGTTCCGTCGGCAATGCCGGAACGCCTGCAGGCCCTGGCCCGCTGCCACCGCATCGTCATGCTGTACGAGCTCGCGCGTTCGCTGATGCCTGTCGCCCGCACGCGGGGGCACGAGCTGAGCACCGTATTGCGCGAGGCGATCGATACCGGCCTGGCCATCGGCGCCGGCCAGTACCGCGCGGCCTTGGCGCAGGCCGCATCGGAACGGACGTCTTTCAGCCGTGAGCTGGAGGAATACGATTTCATCCTGACCGCGAGCGCGGCGGGAGAAGCGCCGGCCGGCCTCGCTCATACCGGGGACTCCACTTTCAACCGGGTATGGTCGGTACTGGGATGGCCCGCCGTTCATCTGCCTACGGCATGGTCCCGCAACGGACTGCCGCTGGGCGTGCAACTGGTCGCCCGGCATGGGGAGGACGAGCTCTTGCTGTCCTACGCCGCTCTGTCTCATCCGCTGCTCGACCGGCGGACCCGCACGATGCCTGGCCGGAGTCGTCCGGCTTAAGCCTGGTCTGGCGGATGCGCGCCGCCGGCTATCGCGCCACGCCGACCCGGTGCGCGACCGCGACGAGCGAAGCCACGAAAGGCTCCACCAGCCGCGGGACTTCGCGCCCTTTCTTGGTAATGCGGAAGAAATCGATGGGCACGGAAGGCTGCTCGAGGCGTGCAACCTCGACCCCCAGCCGCAGGCAGGTGGGCAGTGCGAAGGACGGCACGAAACCAATGCCGAAGCCGCGGGCGGCCATGGCGATGATGGTGGGCATGCTTTCGTACGCCGGCCGCTCTTCGTGGGCACGCCCGATCTTCTCCAGGTAGACGTCGATCAGCGACTGGCTGGGGTCGGCCGAGGCCAGGATAGGCATGGACGGCAGCTCGGCCCAGCTGGTCGTGGGCAGCCCGCCGTCCCGCGCCGGCTCGAGCTTGAGCACGCCGGGCTTGGCAATGCACAACAAGTGGCACTCGAACAGGGCCAGGCGCTCCGTGGCCGAGGCCGGGTTGGGCTGGGCGCAGAAGCCGACGTCGACTTCCCCGCTTTCGACCAGCTTCAGTATCCGTTCCTTGTTGACGTCGCGCAGCTTGACGGTCACCTCCGGCTCGGCCTGGCCGAAATGCTCGCACACTTCGGCCAGGAAGCTCGAGGCCACGACCGGCGCAACGGCGACGGTCAATACCCGGCGCGCATGCGCCGTGATCTTGCCCAGCGCCAGGCAGGCATCGCCGAACTCCGCCAGCATCCGTTCGATGCGCGGCACCAGTTGCGCCCCGGCCGGGGTCAGCGATACGACGCGGGTCGTGCGGTCGAACAAGCGGCAGTCGAACTGGGCCTCGAGGTCGCGCATCATGGCGCTCAGGCCCGCCTGGGTGATGTGCAGCTGCTCGGCCGCCCGGGTGAAGCTTTGCAGTCGCGCCAGGTACAGGAAGGCCTTCATCTGGCGGGTAGAGACATTCATAAATGATGCTTGTTAGTTAACAAGACTTCGTGACTTTACTTGTTAAAGCGCGAATCGTCTAATGGCGCGAACCGGAGCCGGGCCATGGCCCGCGGCCCCCTATTACGGTAGAGCCATGACGGAAACCTTGAATCCCTTACTCATCGAACTGCTTCACACCGAAGCGCGGTACCTCGACGAACAGCGCTGGCAGGACTGGCTGGCCCTTTACGAGCCGGATGCGGTGTACTGGGTGCCGGCGTGGAAGGCGGATCACCGCCCCACCGACGACCCTGCCACCGAGATCTCCCTGATCTACGCCGCCGGCCGCCACAGGCTGGAGGAGCGGGTCAAGCGCGCCACGGGGACCAAGTCGCTGGCGTCCCAGCCGCTGCCGCGCACCCTGCACTGCATCAGCAACGCCACGGTGGAGGCTGGCGCCGACAGCTCGACCTGGCTGGTGCGCTCCTACTGCGTAACGCATATCTACGACCTGCGCACCGAGGCCTTGCGCACGACGGCCTGCCGTTGCGAGCACACGCTGGTCGTCCGCGACGGCACGCCCCGGATCGCCCGCAAGAAGGCGCTGCTGATCAACGACAAGGTTCCCACCGTGCTCGATTTCTACTGCCTTTGATAGGAAGAACGATCAGGATGAATACCCCGGCATACGAGCCCGCACCGGCCAGCCCCCAACCGCTGACTCCTGCGGAGGTGGACCGGCTGCTGGACGACCGGACCGGCGAAGGCATCTTCCGCGTCCACCGCGACGCCTTCTGCAGCCCGGCGGTCTTCGAGCATGAGTTGCGCTCGATCTTCGAGAACACTTGGGTCTTCGTCGGCCTGGCCAGCCAGCTGGCGGCGCCGCACGATTTCTTCACCACCCGCATCGGCCGGCAGCCGGTACTGGTCACCCGCGACGGCGAAGGCCGTCTGCACTGCCTGCTCAACTCCTGTCGCCACCGCGGCATGGTGGTGACCGCCCAGCGCAGCGGCAACCGGCGCACCCATACCTGCCGCTACCACGGCTGGGTATACGGCAGCGACGGCGGCAACCAGTACGTCGCCAACCAGGCGGAAGGACGCTATCCGGGCTGGTTCGACCAGGCCGACCACGGCCTGGCGCCGGTGGCGCGCTTCGACCGCCATCGCGACTTCCTGTTTGCCAGCCTGTCGGCCGACGTTCCCCCGCTGGACGAGTACCTGGGCGATGCCCGCGCCTTCCTGGACCTGATCGCCGACCAGAGCCCGGAAGGACTGGAATACGTGCCCGGCGGCACGAGCTACACGTTCGATGCGAACTGGAAGCTGCAGCTCGAGAACTCGCTGGACATGTACCACTTCTCGTCCACCCATGCCTCGTACGTGGAGCTGCTGTCCCGGCGCCCGGCCGATGCCTATGCCGGCGGCATGCCGCCGGCCGCGGACGAAATCCAGGGCACCTTCAGCTTCGGGCACGGACATGCCGTCACCTGGCGCGAGAGCCGGGCGTCGCAGGCGCTGCTCGCCCGCCGCCGCGCCGCCTATTCGGCCACCATGGACGAAAACCGCATCCGCTGGGCGCTGCGGGCGAAGAACCTGACGATCTTCCCCAACCTGCAGATCGTCGACAACGTCACCAGCACGATGCTCCGGGTGATTCATCCGCTGGCCGCCGACCGGACCGAGATGCGGACCCATTGCCTTGCCCCGAAAGGCGAAGAGGCGGACCTGCGCACGGCGCGTATCCGCGACTACGAGGACTTTTTCAATGCCAGCGGGCTGGCCACGGCCGACGACAACGTCGCCTACGAGCACTGCCAAGCCGGATTCCACGCCCAGGCGGCGGGCTGGACGGCCGGCTACCTGCGCGGGCTGGACACCGCGGGCATGCCCCCGCTGGAGCCCTATGCCGCCGAACTGGCCATGCGGAACGTGGACGGCCGCCTGGGCCCCCGGACGCTGGGCGACGAAACCTGCTTTCACGACGGCTACCGGGAATGGCACCGGCTGATGCGTCGCGCGCTGCATCCCTGAAACCCCGCGGCCGCCTTTTCGCCAAGACCGGCCGCACCCTTTCGCCATACCTATATTGGAGACGACCATGTCCATACGCCTAAGCATTTTCAGCGCCGTCGTAAGCGCCGCGGCACTGCTGGGGGGCCCCGTTGCCGCCGCCGACACTGCCTATCCCAAGGGACCGACCACCATGATCGTGCCCTTCCCGGCCGGCGGCCCCACTGACGTCCTGGCCCGCATCGTCAGCCAGCAGTTGGCCGAGACCTGGAAGCATCCCGTGATCGTGGACTACAAGCCGGGCGCCAGCACCATGCTGGGTACCGCGGCCGTTGCCCGTGCGGCTGCCGACGGCACCACCATAGGCGTGGTCAATTCGGCCTACGTCATCAACCCCAGCCTGCAGAAGAAACTGCTCTACAAGAACGAGGACCTGACGGCGGTCACGCAATTGATCCGCGTGCCGCTGGCGATCGCGGCCAATCCGGACGCGCCGTTCAATACCCTGGACGAAATGATCGCCTACGCCAAGCGCAACCCGGGGAAGGTCACTTTCGCCAGCCCCGGTACGGGCGGCACCTCGCACCTGGCGGGCGAGCTGCTGGCGCACCGCGCGGGCCTGGACCTGGTCCACGTTCCCTACAAGGGCAGTGCGCCGGCCCACACCGATGTCATCGGCGGACGCGTCATGGTGATGATCGACCCGATTTTCTCGCTGATGCCGCACATCAAGTCTGGCCGCATGAAACTGCTGGCGACGACCGGTCCCAAGCGGGAAGCGGCCCATCCGGACTACCCCGCCGTGGCGGAAAAATACCCGGGTGTCACCGTGCAGGCGTTCATCGGCCTGGTCGTCCCGACCGGCACGCCGCAGCCCATCATCGACAAGATCCAGCGTGACAGCGCGGCGGCACTGGCCCTTCCTGCCGTCAAGGAACGGGTAGAAGGCCTGGGCATGGCGATCGTTGCCTCCAGCCCGTCCGATTTCGCGGCCCGGATCAAGGAAGAAACCGCCCAGTGGGCCGAGGTCATCCGCGAAGCGAAGATCGAACTGCAGGACTAAGGCGGGCCTCGCTCGAAGCGGGTTTCGGCACCGGCGGACGCAATGGCACAATAAGCGCTCCGCGTCTTGCTGGTGCTGCCATGTCCGACTCGCGAACACTCCGCATCTGGGATCTTCCCACTCGCATTTTCCATTGGCTGCTGGTGGCCTGCGTCATTGGCGCATTCGTCACCATCAAGGTCGGCGGACTCTGGCTCGAATACCACATGCTGTTCGGCTATGGGGTGCTGGGGCTGGTCCTGTTCCGTATCCTATGGGGCTTCGTCGGCGGCAGCCACGCGCGCTTTGCCCGCTTCGTGCGCGGGCCCCGCGCCATCCTTGCCTATCTGCGCGGAACCATGCCCCGCTCGCCCGGCCACAATCCGCTGGGCGCGCTATCGGTGCTGGCGATGCTGCTGCTGCTCGGCTACCAGGCCGTCACCGGGCTATTCGCCAACGACGACATCTTCACCGAAGGCCCGCTGGCCAGCCGGGTCAGCAAGGACCTGTCCGACCAGCTGACCCGGCTGCACAAGCTGGATGAATGGCCCATCCTGATCCTGGTCGGGCTGCACATTGCCGCCATCGCGTGGTATCGCCTGGCGAAAAAGCAGAAGCTGACCAAGGCCATGATCACCGGCGATGCGCCGGCCTCCGACTTTGCCGCCGGCGCCGATCCGGTCCGCGATACGGCCGCCACGCGGTTATTTGCCCTGGTCATCGCGGCCATCGTGGCGGCCGTGGTCTACGGCATCGTGTCGCTGCGGCCAGCCGGCTTCTGAACCGTCACGGCTTCCCGCCCTCCGGGGTGCCGTAGCCGCCGCCGCCCGGGGTACGGACTTCGACGATGTCGCCGGGCCCGACCTCCGTACGCGCCTGGGCCCCGAGCGTCTCCACGCGGCCGTCCACCCTGAACACCCGGTTGCAGCCGACTTCCCCCGGCTGCCCGCCGGCCAGGCCGAACGGCGCGTGGATCCGGTTGTTCGAGAGGATGGAGACCGTCATCGGCTCCAGGAAGCGCAGCCGCCGCGTGCCGCCGTCGCCGCCCCGCCAGCGCCCCGCCCCGCCCGAACCGGCGCGGATCTCGAACGATTCGAGCCGCACGGGATAGCGCAGCTCCAGGACCTCGGGGTCGGTCATGCGCGAGTTCGTCATATGGGCCTGGACCACCGAGGTCCCGTCGAAACCGCGCTCGGCGCCGGGGCCTGCCGTCAAGTCCACCACCCCCGCCCCGGTTCCTCCGGCCACGGTTTCGTAGTACTGGTGGCGGGCATTGCCGAAGGTCACGTTGTTCATCGTGCCCTGGCTCGATGCCAGCACGCCTAGCGCGCCGTACAGCGCGTTGACGATGCACATCGATGTCTCGACGTTGCCGGCCACCACCGAGGCGGGCGGATCCGGGTGCAGCATGGAATGCGGCGGCACGATGATCTCGATGGGCTTGAGGCAGCCTGCGTTCAGCGGGATGTCGTCGTCGACCAGCGTCCGGAACACATACAGCACCGCTGCCATGGTGATCGCACGCGGCGCATTGAAGTTATTGGCGAGCTGGGCCGACGTGCCGGTGAAATCGACGATGGCGCTGCGGGCCTGCCGGTCGACCTGGATCGCCACGCGGATCACGGCGCCGTTGTCCAGGTGGTACTCATAGGCGCCGTCCTTGAGCTGCGGGATGATCCGGCGCACGGCCTCCTCGGCGTTGTCCTGGACGTGGCCCATGTAGGCACGGACCACGTCCAGGCCGAAGTCGTCGCACATCTTCAGCAGCTCCTGCACGCCTTTCTCGTTGGCGGCGATCTGGGCATGCAGGTCGGCGATATTCTGTTCGGGGTTGCGTGCCGGCCACCGTCCCGAGGTCAGGACCTCGCGGACGGCAGCCTCCCGGAACGTGCCGGCGCTTACCAATTGGAAGTTGGTAAACAGCACGCCCTCGTCCTCGATGGTGACCGAATCGGACGGCATGGACCCCGGCGTGGTGCCGCCGATGTCGGCATGGTGTCCGCGGGAACCGACGTAGAACAGGATCTCGCTGCCCGCGCGGTCGAAGACCGGCGTCACCACCGTCACGTCCGGCAGATGCGTGCCGCCATGGTAAGGATCGTTGACCACATAGACGTCGCCCGGCCGCATGCGGCCCGCATTGGCCAGCATCACCGTGCGCACCGACTCGCCCATGGACCCCAGGTGCACGGGAATGTGAGGCGCGTTGGCGATCAGATTGCCTTCGGCGTCGAAGATGGCGCACGAAAAATCCAGCCGTTCCTTGATGTTGACCGAATGCGCGGTGTTCTGCAGCCGGTACCCCATCTGTTCGGCAATGGACATGAAGAGGTTGTTGAACACCTCCAGCATGATGGGATCGACCTGCGTGCCGATGGCCCGGCGCTGCTCGCGCGGCGCCACGCGCTTGATCACGATATGGTCGAGCTCCGTAATGCGGGCCTGCCAGCCCGGCTCCACGACGGTCGTCTGGTTCGCCTCGGAGATGATGGCCGGTCCGTCGACCGTATCGCCCGGTACCATGCCTTCGCGCAGGTAGAGCGGCGTGTCGCGCCAGTTGCCTGCGCTGTACATGCGCACTGATTCGCGCGGTGCGAGCGGGCCCGGTCGCTGGCCGGGGGCCGGACGCTCTTCGGCGCTCTGCCCGCCCCCCCGCGCTTCGACGGAGATCGTCTCGACCACCAGGGGCCGGTCCGCCATCAGGAAGGAAAAGCGCTGGCGATACGCTTGCTCGAACCCCTGCCGCATCTCGTCCAGCGCGCCGAACGGCACTTCGAGCGAGGTGTCGGAACCGCGGTACTTGATGTGCACCCGCCGGCTGACCTCGATGTCGGCGGCCGCCACGTGCTGGCGGCGCAGCTCGGCGGCGGCCTCCTCCGCCAGCATGTCGAAGGCGCTGGCCAACCCGTCGACCAGGGGCGCCTCCAGGAGCTGCTCGATGGTGCGCTGGCGCATCTCGGTCTGGTCGGCCAACCCCATCCCGTAGGCGGACAATACGCCTCCCAGCGGATGGGCGAACACGGTATTCATGCCCAGCGCATCGGCCACCATGCAGGCATGCTGTCCGCCGGCGCCGCCGAACGTGGTCAGCGTGTAGTGCGTGACGTCGTGGCCGCGCTGGACGGAAATCCGCTTGATCGCCTCGGCCATGTTGCCCACGGCGATCTCGAGGAAGCCTTCGGCCAGCTGCTCCACCGTCATCTCCTGGCCGCTGCACCGCCTGACCTCTTCTGCCATTTCGGTGAAGCGCCGCACCACGATGTCGCGGTCCAGGGGCTCGTTGGCGGCGGGACCGAACACATGCGGAAAATAGGCCGGCTGTATCCTGCCCAGCAGCACATTGCAATCGGTCACTGCCAGGGGGCCGCCGCGCCGGTAGCACGCCGGCCCCGGGTTGGCTCCCGCCGAATCCGGCCCGACCCGCAGGCGCGCCCCATCGAAATGCAGTATCGAGCCGCCGCCCGCAGCGACCGTATGGATGCCCATCATCGGCGCCCGCATACGGACGCCCGCGACCTGGGTCTCGAACTCGCGCTCGAACTCACCGGCATAGTGCGATACGTCGGTCGAGGTGCCGCCCATGTCGAAACCGATGACGCGCTTGAAGCCGGCCAGCTCGCTGGTGCGCGCCATGCCCACGATGCCGCCGGCCGGCCCCGAGAGAATCGCGTCCTTGCCCCGGAACCGGTGGGCGTCGGTCAAGCCCCCGCTCGATTGCATGAACATCAGGCGCACGCCCGGCAGTTCCGCCGCGACCTGGCTGACGTAGCGCGACAGGATGGGCGACAGGTAGGCGTCCACCACGGTGGTATCCCCGCGCGAAACGAACTTGATGAGCGGGCTGACCTCGTGCGAAACCGACACCTGGTCGAATCCCAGTTCGCGCGCCAGGCGCGCCGCCTCGATCTCGTGCCGGGTTTCCTTCCATGCATGCATGAAGACGATCGCGATCGAACCGATGCCGGCATCGCGGGCGGCCTGCAGCTTGGGGCGAAGGGCCTCGACGTCCAGCGGAACGAGCACCTCGCCATCCGCCGCAATGCGCTCGTCGGCCTCGATCACCGTCTCGTACAGCAGGTCGGGCAGGACCACGTGGCGGTCGAACAGCCGCGGCCGGTTCTGGTAGGCAATGCGCAGCGCATCGCGAAAGCCGCGCGTGGTGACGAGCGCTGTGCGCTCGCCTTTGCGCTCGAGCAATGCGTTGGTCGCCACCGTGGTTCCCATCTTGACGCAATCGACGAGCTCGGCGTCGACCGGCTGGCCGGGGGCCAGCCCTAGCAGCTTGCGGATCCCCGCCACGGCGGCGTCGCGATATTGCTCCGGATTCTCGGACAGCATCTTGGCCGTCGTGAAACTGCCGTCGGGACGGCGGCCGACGATATCGGTAAACGTGCCGCCTCGATCGACCCAGAATTGCCACTTCATGAGGATTCCTTCAAAAACATGCGATATGCATCGAAACTGTCCGGCACGCGGTCGGCAGGCGCCAGCGGTTTACAAACCCGTGCCGCGCATTTAGCCTTGGCGGATTCCCAGAGCCGCCTTTCCGGGCGGTCCCCTTTCATTTCCCGAGGACTCCCATGCTCGTCTATCCCGCGCAAGCCGCCGACACTTCCACGCGTATCCTCCAGGGAGGGCTGAAAGGGCCAGCCATCGTGCTGATCCACGGCCTTTCCTCGCGCGCGGACCGGTGGGTCCGCAACCTCGATGTACTGGGCGCCGCAGGTTTCCGGGCCTATGCGATGGACCTGCCGGGCCACGGACTGGCCGCCAAGGGCGGAAACTTCGACTACTCGGCGGCCGGCTACAGCCGCTGGCTCGAGGCCTTGCTCGAATCGGAAAACATCGACCGCGCCGTCGTCGTCGGGACCTCGTTCGGGGGCCTGATCGCGGCCCACTATGCCTGCGACTTCCCCGCGCGGGTCGCCGGCTTGATGGCCGTGGGCGCCATCGGTCTCGTGCCGGCGGGCCTGGAGCGCCGCCAGTTCACGATGCAATGGCTGGGCGAGATGTCCCGCGACGCCGTCGCGGCGCGCATGCGGCGCGGCGTGGCCGATCCTGCCCTGATCACCGAAGAACTGATCGAAGAAGACTGGCGCATCAACAACTCGGCCGGCGCAGCCGAAGCGTTTGCCAGGCTGGCGGACTATTACCGCGACCAGATCGACGACGATGCGGCGGCGCCGCGGCTGGCCGCGCGCTCGCCCCGGTTCCCGGTCAAGCTGGTGTGGGGCGCGCTCGACAAGTCCGTCTCGACCGACTACGCGAAGGCGGCGCGCGACCAGATCCCCGGCGCCACGCTGGACTTCCTCGACGGCTGCGGCCACCTGCCCTACTGGGAGGACCCGGAAACGTTCAACCCCTTGCTGATCGACTTTGCGCGTCATTGTCTTGCTGCCTAGCATCGCCGGGCGCGGACGAGCCGGCCGCAGCCGGGACTTCGGTTCGCGCGATCGACATCGCCCGGCCTAGCCCGGGCGGGCCATCAAAAAGCGCTGCGCCGCCGTGATTTCGAAATAGTCGCCGCGCCCGCCCCCCCTGAGGATGGGCCGCGCGGCGGCAGTGTCGTACACACCCCCGGCAACCAGGGGCTTGGCGATATGAATGGCGACCACCTCGCCCAGCACCAGCCAGCTGTCCACCTTCACGCCATCGACGCCCCCCAGCTGGATCAGCTCGGTCATCCGGCATTCGAACGCCACCGGGCTCTCGAGCACGCGCGGCGGCCGGACCAGGCGCGAGGGCGCCGGCGTCAAGCCGCCCAGCACGAACTCGTCCACCTCCGGCCCCACTTCGCGGGTGGTTTCGTTCATCGCCTCGGCCAAGGGCCGCGTGACCAGGTTCCAGACGAACTCGCCCGTGGCGTCGATGTTGCGGACGCTGTCCTTCCATCCCGTGCTGGCAAAGCCGATGATGGGGGGGCGATAGTTGAACAGGTTGAAAAAGCTGTACGGCGCAAGATTGTTGCAGCCGTCGGCGCTCTGCGTCGAGATCCAGCCTATCGGGCGCGGAGCCACGATGGAATTGAGGGGGTCGTGGCGCAGGCCATGGCCGTTGCGCGGTTCGTAGAAATGGAATTCCGTGTCCATGCTGTTATATGTCCGCGGCAGAAGTTCAGGAAGCCGGCGCGCCATCCGTGCCCATGGCCTGCTGCGACTCCCGCCGCCGCAACGCGAGCAGCGCGAGCGTCATGGCGACGGACAGAAGCACCAGCAGCGAACTGGCCGCGGCGATGGTCGGGTCGATCTCGAGCTGGACGCCATCCCACATGCGCTTGGGCAGCGTACTGTTGGAGCCGCCGATGAACAGCACGATCACGACATCGTCGAACGACGTCAGAAAGGCAAACAGCGCGGCCGAGACGACCCCCGGCCGGATCGCCGGAAAGGTCGTCACCATGAACGCCCGGACCGGACCCGCGCCCAGGCTGCGCGCGGCGCGCTCGGGCCCGAGGTTCACGCGCTTCAGGCTCCCGGCCACGATCACCACGACGATAGGCAGCGCAAGAATGGTATGGCCGGCGACGATGGCCACGCCCGAGCCGATCAGGCCCAGGGGCGCCAGGCTGAAATACAGCGCCACCGAAATGATCAGGGTCGGGATGATGATGGGCGAGATCATGAGCGGATACAAGGCTCGTATCCATGGGCTGGCGCTGCGGCTGAAGGCCACCGCGGCGGCGGTGCCGATGCAGGTGGACAGCGCCGCCACAGCCAGGCCGATCTGCAGGCTGTTCCGGGCCGCCGCCAGCCAGTCAGGCCGCGAGAAGAAATTCTCGTACCAGCGCCAGGAGAACGAGCTCGGCGGGAACTCCAGGTACGGCGCGCCGCTCAGCGACAGCGGGATCAGCATGAAGATGGGGATGACCAGGAACGCGATGACGGCAGCCGCGTAGACGTGGGTGGACGGTGTGGGCCTGCCGCGTTCGCGCGCGCCCGCCTTGGCCCGCCTGCCAGCCGCCCAGCGGCGTGCCCAGGTATCCAGCCTACCCAGGGCCACGCAGGCGGGGCCGATCAGCCAGCTGCGGTGGCGGACCTGCGATAGTCCCGCGCCGGTCTCGCCGCCAGCCCGGATGAAACGGCCGAACACCAGGACGAAGAACAGCGTCACGGCCAGCAGGATGACCGACATCGCCGCGGCCAGCGGCCAGTCCATGACGACCTCGACCTGCTGCTGGATCAGCATGACGTAGTTCATGTCCTCGAGTCCGCCCAGCAAGGCGGGCGTGACGAAGAACCCGATGCACAGTACGAACACCAGCACGGCGCCGGACAGCACCCCGGGCAGGCTCAACGGAAAGAAGACCAGCCAGAAGGCGCTGGTGCGGCTGGCCCCCAGGCTGGTGCTGACCGCCACCAGGTTGGGCGGTATCTGCCGCATCACGCTGATCAACGGAAAGACCAGGTACGGCAGCATGACGTGTACGAACCCGATGAGCACGGCAAAGCGGGTATAGAGCAGCTGCACCGGCGCGTCGATCAGGCCCAGCGACATGCCCACGGAATTGAACGCGCCCTCGCGGCCGAGCAGGATGATCCACGAGAACGAACGGACCAGGGTGCTGGTCCAGAGCGGAATGGCGACCAGCAGCATCAGCAGGTTGCGGGTCCGCTCGGAGGTATTCGCGATGACGTAGGCCAGCGGATAGCCGATCAGCACCGTCAGCCCCGTGACCTGCAGGCTCACGATGAGCGACCGGTACAGCAGCGACATGTAGCTGGGATCGCCCAGCGCCACGGCATAGTGCTGCAGGGAAAAACCGTCCTGGCCGAAGCTGGTGCCGAGCAGCCGGCCCAGGGGCACCATGAAAGCGGGGATCAATATCAGCAGCGCCGGCACCAGCAGGAGCCAGGGCTGGACCAGCATACTGGAGAGACGGCGTCGTCCCGGCGGCATGCCGGGCGGTGCAATCGTGGAACTGAGAGCGCTCATGCAGGAATTCCGGAACGGCCATCCCCGGCCGGCTTCCCGCAGGAAGCGCGGCCGGAGGCGGCAGCGGCGCGATTAGCGCTTGACACTGAACGACAGCCAGCGGGCGATGTTTTCATCGTAGATGGTCCTGCCTCGCGCGCCAGGCTTGAGCCACTCGTCGGGTTGCAGCTCGAGCTGCACCTTGCGGTTCTCCGGCGCCGATGGCAGGCGCGCGACCTCTTCCTTGGACAAGAGCGCGAACGCCGCCTTGTTCACGGGACCGATGCTGCTCTTGGCAATGGCGGCCTGCTGCTCGGGGCGGGACACGAATTCCAGGAACTTCATCGCGGCCTGCTTGTTCTTCGCCCCGCGCGGAACCGCCCAGTAGGTCATGCTGATGACGCCGTCGTTCCAGACGAAGTCGATCGGCGCGCCGCCGTCCTTGAGCTGCTGCACGCGCTGGGAATTGGTATAGCCGATGACCGCCTCGCCATCGACCAGCGCCTGCGATACGGCCGACCCGGAATTGACCCAGCGCACCACGTTCGGGCGGATCTTCTCCAGCTGGGCATAGGCCTTGTCCAGGTTCAACGGATAGACCTTGTCCTTGCCTTCACCGGTCGAGAGCAGGGCCACCTCGATCGGATTGACCGCGTAATTGCCGGCCGTAAGAATGCGCGGTCCGGGGAAGGCCTTGACGTCCCAGGCGTCGACCCAGTTCTTGGGATGCTTGCCGCCGGGAAACGCCTTGGTGCTGAAAGCCAGGACCTGCGAGGTCCATTGCGTACCGAGCACGTGGGACTTCTTGGCCGTTTCGTCCAATTGCTCCAGCAGCTTCGGATCGAACTTGCTGTAGTCGATCGGCTCGAGCAGGTTGGCCTTCACCAGCTGCGCGAAATCCGACGTGCTGGTGATGAAGACGTCCCATTCGACGTTGCCGGTCTGCACCATGGACCGCACCTTGGCGACCGAAATGCCGCTGGCCTCGATCACTTTGATGCCCGTGGCCTCGGTAAACGGCTTGAAAAAGGCCTCGCGCTGCGTGTCCTGGTAAAGCCCGCCGTACGAGGCGACGACGATGGACTCCTGGGCATGGGCGGCCCAGGCGGCGCCGATTCCCAACGCGGCGGCGACGGCTATCCGGGCCGGCCAGCGGCTTGACTTAGACATGGCAATACTCCTCGGTACGAAGGAACGATGGTTCCTAGCTCAATATCAACGCCTCGTCGGGGCTCCAGCTGATGTGCACGCGTTCGCCGGCCGCCAGTGGCGTGGCCGACAAGGCGCTGCTGGGCACGGACACCTTGAAATGCTCGCCCCCCTGGACCGCCGCGACCGTATACATGCGGCGCTCGCCGCCGAAAACGGTATCCACGACCACCGCCTCGAGCGATGCGCCCGGCGCAGCCCCCTCGGCGCCCAGCCGCACGCTTTCGGGCCGCAACATGAGCGCTGCCTCCTGGCCTTCGGCCAGCGGTTTGCCCACCCGCCCCTGCAACACCAGCCCGCCCCGGCTGCGGAACTCGCAACGCCCCTGCCCCGCCGGCTTGCCCGCCGCGCCATCGATGAACACCGATTCGCCGACAAAGCTGCCGACGAAACGCGATTCGGGATTGAAATAAAGCTGGTGCGGCGTGCCGACCTGCTCGATGCGGCCCTTGTTCATGACGACGATGCGGTCGGAAATGGCCATGGCCTCGGCCTGGTCGTGCGTCACGTGAATGACCGTAATGCCCAGCTTGCGGTTGAGCGCGCGCAGCTCGGCCTGCATATCCTCGCGCAGGGACTTGTCCAGCGCGCCGAAGGGCTCGTCCAGCAGCAGCACGGGCGGCGAATAGACCACCGCCCGGGCAAGCGCCACGCGCTGCCTCTGCCCGCCGCTCAGCTGCGCGGGAATGCGCTTGCCGAAGGCCGAGAGCTGGACCAGCTCGAGCGCCTCGCCCACCCGCTGCTGCACCACCGACCGGGGCTCGCCCCGCATGCGCAGCGGGAAGGCGATGTTGTCTTCCACGGTCATGTGGGGAAACAGTTCCAGGTGCTGGAACACCACGCCTATGCCGCGCCGGTTGGGGGGAAGATCGTCGATGCGCCGCCCGCCGACCAGGACCTGGCCGCTATAGGCGCCTTCGGAAAACCCGGCGATGATCATCAGCGTGGTCGTCTTGCCCGACCCGCTCGGGCCCAGGATGGACACCAGCTCGCCTGCTCCGACCTCGAGCGAGACGTTGTCGAGGGCCACCGTATTGCGATAGCGCTTGCTCAGCTCCTGGATCAGCACCCGTTCGCCTATGCCCGCTTGCGGGCCGCCGGCGGTGCCGGCTCCGGAGGAAGGACTGCTGGACGTCACAGGAGAATCGATAGAAGAAATGGATGCCGCAGTCACTTCGCCGTGCCAGCCTGTAGTGCAAAGAGATCTTTATAGAGTTTGGCGAACAGGTGCAGCTCGGGCAACACCGGCCGCATCGGCGCGTTGTTCAGCCACAGGCGCAGCAGGTCGCGCTTGTGGCGCTCGGAGTCTTCGAACTCGGTACGGGCATGCACCAATACGTAGTTGTTGACGAACATGATCTCGCCCGGATCGAGCATGAACTCGATGCGGAACCGTTCGTCGCGCGCCAGCCGCTCGAAGAGGTCCGCCCCTTCGGCAAAAGCCGGATCCAGCGGTTCGCCGCTCTGGCGGACCGCCTCGTTGCTGTTCTGCCGCGAGAAGAACACGCTGACCTTGCCGTCGACACAGGAAAACAACGGCACCTTCTCGGGGGTGGGGCCAAGGCTGGTGCCGCGCGCATCCAGCGTCGCATAGTGCGTGCCCTCGTAAAGCGCGGGCAACAGGTCGGGCCGCGTACCAAGGATCTCGTTGTGAATGGCGAGCGCGCTGGCGGCATGGCTGAAACCGCCGCTCTCGGAACGGTCCAGGCACATCAGCCCGAGGATGGCGTAGGCGTCGGTATGCGGAGACAGTTCCGCGGAGCTTCGATAGCCACGCTCGGTGGGGTGCGCCTTGTCCTGGGTGACGTGGGTGATCTGGTCGCCCTGCTTGTTCTGCACGGCTGCATCGCCCATGTGGGTGCCCAGCGCCCAGAAAATACGCTCGCACTCTTCATTGCTGTACGCGGCGCGATCGATGCCGTGGACGACGATCAGGCCGCGGCCGTCGGCCAGCTCCGCCTCCACGTCGCGGGCCAGCGCCTCGAACACGGGATCGGCGGCATGCTTGCGTTCGATCGACTGGACCGGCATGTGCGCGATGCCGCGCAGCACACGGTCGATAGCGGCGCGCTGTTCCGGGGACAGTGTCAAGGTCAGCTGGCGCTTGGGGTCGCTGCCCAGCGAAGCGCTGGTCCAGGCAGCGGGGTGGTCGATGATGTCCCGGTAGATGGGATTGCGATGTTCCATTGCGGCGTCACTCATGGCCCATGGCCAAATCGGATGAAGAAGAACCCGCGCCTAGGTGGGGCTGAGCGTCGGGATGAAATTGCCGGCGAAGCGGGCGG
This sequence comes from Pigmentiphaga sp., assembly GCF_033795525.1. GTDB lineage: Bacteria > Pseudomonadota > Gammaproteobacteria > Burkholderiales > Burkholderiaceae_B > Pigmentiphaga. The sequence goes on along the minus strand of NZ_JARYGM010000004.1, from coordinate 321,069 downwards.
CCTGCTCCGAGACGGCCGGCCAGACGATCCTGCCGTCCTCGACCACGCATCGTCCATCGATCCACATGGACTGCATCGGCAGCACGCCGTCGGGATGGTTCTCGCCGCCGCCGGGCTTCCACCACGGAATGCCCAGCCCGATCGCGTTGCTGCCGGTCACGCGGATGTCTTCGATGAACGACCGCCCGCCCAGCCGCGCCGCCGGGTGGAAACCGATGGACAAATGGATGATCGAGCCGTATTCGCCCCGGGCCGCACGCCGCAGCGCCCGCTCCATCGGCATGTAGTCGGTGCGTCCGCCCTTGACCGCGACGATGCGCCGGTCGATCTCGAGCTCGACCGGTTCATCCAGTTCAGTGTAGTACTCGTGATAGGCGAAATCGAACCGGACCTTCCCGCGCACGCTGTCGTCCTCGGGATAGATCACGGCGGAGCCGGGCGGGGTGTAGAGGCCGGGCTCGTCGATGCGGCGCAGTTTCCGGGTCGCCGGCTTGCCGATCACGAACTCGAAGTCGGTACCGTTCGCGCTGGTGACGCGGCCGGGCTTGCCGACGCTGGCAGTCACCAACTCGTCGAGCGCGACCTGCAACGTGAACAGTTCGTCGAGATCGACGAAGCCGAACAGGCGGGTGATGCCCGCGGGCGTCAGGTCCGCCAGCTCGAGGCACCGGGTGCGGCGCGTCTCAAGCGCGGCGTTGTAGACCTTGGATCCGGCCAGGTAAGGGAACGTCATGTCGAACCAGACGTCGCTGTTGGCGACGGCGGCGACGGTGACGTCGGACAGGTAGGGGTCGGCCAGGGAGCCCTGGAAAGGCAGCTGCGGCACGGTCAGGATGACCGGCTTGGCGCCCGCGGCGGACGCCGCCAGGTACAAGGCGCGCACGGCCTGCTGGTCATGCGCGGAATCGGTCGTGATCACCACCGATTCGCCCCGCTTCACGCACATGTAGTCGCGCACGATTCTGTCGCAGGCGTAAGCCAGCGCGCTTTCGTCGCAGTGATCTTCGGTCATTGCTTATTGATCCTGGTGAGGGGATACGCTTCGCAAAAATTGCGCCAAAGCCCTTCAGCTTAAGCAGCTGGCATGACAGCGTCAATGCGTAATGTCGCCCGGCCGGCCTCGGCGTACGTCGATGCGGCACTGGCCGCCCCCAGGAGGAACGGCGATCGAACCGGCCTTCCGGTCCCGCCGGGAACGGGTGGCGCAACCCTTCCGGCACAATCCGCTCGTGTCCGCGTCAAGAAGTATAGGCGCGCCAGAAGAGTAGTTTCTTTCTTTTCATCCAGCGAGCGCGGGCCAATTTAGAATTATTTTCCCGCCTCCGCCCAATATCGCGAATGACTTTTCCTTCCGTAGGGGAAGGCTTCGGCGGGCGGAACCATCGCCCGCGCCGCCGTTGCCCGCTTAGCGGTTGCGGAAGTTATCGTGGCAAGCCTTGCAACTCGCCCCCACCGCGCCATAAGCCGCCCTGACCTGGGCGAGGTCGCCGGTCTCGGCCGCCGCCACCAGCTTGGCGACATCCCCCTCCAGGCGCTCGGATGCCTGCTTGAACTTGGCATTGTCCGACCAGACGGCCGGACGGGCGCCCTTGCTCTCGGTGCCCGGAGCGAATGCGCTCCAGGGCAGCTTGGACATCATGGATACGATGGCTACGTCGGCCCGCACCTGGGCGGCATCGTAAGGCTGCTGGCCGCGCACCACGGGCGCAATACGCCCGAAGTGGTTGGACATGACAGTCAGTACCGATTGACGGTACTTGACGGCGTCTTCAGGCTTGTCGAACTGCGCCGCAGCAGTGGCAGGCAGCAGCATAGGCGCTGCGGCCACACAGGCTACGGCCAGGGCGCGCAATACTCTCTCCATCGGGGACTCCTGAGTGGAACGGGTAAGGAAGGAACAGCCTACGAACAATCAACCAGGCGGCAGGGCCGCCGACGCGGCAGCCTTGCCAACGACTACGAGACGCGGGACGGGCGCAAAGTTCCGCCACGGCCCGGCGGGCGCCTCAGCGCGGGTCCAGCTCGCGGGCGAGCTTGGCGGCGAGCCCGATATAGGTGCGCGGCGTCATGGCCAGCAGCCGGGCCTTGGGTTCGTCCGGCAACTCCAGGCCTTCGATGAACTCGCGCAAGGCTTCTTCGCTGATGCCCTTGCCGCGGGTCAGCGCCTTGAGCCGTTCATAGGGCTGCGGCAGGCCGTAGCGGCGCATGACGGTCTGCACCGGCTCGGCCAGGACCTCCCAGCACTCGTCCAGGTCGGCATCGATGGCCGCGGTGTTGATCTCGAGCTTGTCCAGTCCGCGCAGGCAGGCGTCGTAGGCCACGAGGCAATAGCCAAACGCCACGCCCAGGTTGCGCAGCACCGTCGAATCGGTCAGATCGCGCTGCCAGCGGGAGATCGGAAGCTTGTCGGCCAGGTGGCGCAGCGTGGCATTGGCCAGCCCGAGGTTGCCTTCGGAGTTTTCGAAGTCGATCGGGTTGACCTTGTGCGGCATGGTGGACGAGCCGATCTCGCCTTCCCTGAGCCGCTGCTTGAAATACCCCAGCGCGATGTAGCCCCAGATGTCGCGGTTGACGTCGAGCAGAATGACATTAGCGCGCGCCACGGCGTCGAACAGGCTGGCCATCCAGTCATGCGGCTCGATCTGGATGGTATGGCGGTTCTGGGTCAGGCCGAGCCCGGCGAGCACCTTGGCGCTGAAGGCTTCCCAGTCGACTTCGGGGTAGGCCGACAGGTGGGCGTTGTAGTTGCCCGTGGCGCCGTTGAGCTTGGCGAGCGGCTCGATACGCTGGATCTCTGCCAAGGCGCGGCCCAGGCGGGCAGCCATGTTGGCGAACTCCTTGCCCATCGTGGTGGGACTGGCGGGCTGCCCATGCGTGCGCGACAGGAGCGGCTGGTCGGCGTGCTCGGCCGCCAGCGCAGCCAGCTTGTCGTATACCTTGCGCAGGGCCGGCAGCAGGGCTTCGTCCCGGGCGGCGCGCAGCATCAGCGCATGCGACGTATTATTGATGTCTTCCGACGTGCACGCGAAGTGGATGAACTCGGCCGCGGCGGACAGCTCGGCATTGCCTGCCACCTTTTCCTTCAGCCAGTACTCGACCGCCTTGACGTCGTGGTTGGTCGTACGCTCGATTTCCTTGATGCGGGCAGCATCTTCTTCCGAGAAATCCGCCACCAGTTGCTGCAGCCGGTCGCGCGCCTGGGACGAAAACGCCTTCAGCTCGGGCAGGCCGGCGTCGGACAGCGCGATCAGCCACGCGACTTCGACCTGCACCCGGTGATGCATGAAGCCGGCTTCGGACAAAAGCGGGCGCAGGGGCGCGCCGCGGCTGGCATAGCGGCCGTCCAGCGGCGACAATGCATTGAGAGGGGTGAGCTGGTCGGAAGTTTTCATAAGCGCTTGAAAGTAAAAAGAAATTGTAGCATCGCACCGTCTCCCGGGCCGCTCGCGATGGTATACTCCGCGACCCATGCCTCGCCCGCCGGCCGGCACCGATTTTAGAGCCCCGTCCGGCTTTCATCTATGAAACTCATCGGCTCGTTGGCCAGCCCCTTCGTCCGCAAAGTCCGCATCGTGCTGGCTGAAAAAAAGCTCGACTATCAGTTCGAACTGGAAGACGTCTGGGCCGAAGACACCCGCATCCAGGACTCCAATCCGCTGGGCAAGGTGCCCTGCCTGATCATGGAAGACGGCGGCGCGGTCTTCGATTCCCGGGTGATTGCCGAATACCTGGACACCATTACCCCGGTGTGCCGCCTGCTGCCGTCCTCGGGGCGCGACCGCGCCGAGGTCAAGTGCTGGGAAGCCCTCGCCGACGGCTTGATGGAAGCAGCCGTGCTGATCCGTGCCGAACATACCCAGCGGCCCGAGGAACTGCGCAGCGCCCGCTGGATCGCCCGCCAGCAAGGCAAGATCGATGCCGCGCTGGAAGCCATGGACACCGGACTGGCCGAAAAACCGTTCTGCGCCGGGAACACATATACCCTGGCCGACGTCGCCACCGGCTGTGCGCTGAGCTACCTCGACTTCCGCTACCCCGAACAGGACTGGCGCGGGCGCCATCCCAACCTGGCCCGGCTGCTCGACAAGCTCTCCCAGCGCCAGTCGTTCATCGACACCGACCCCCGCAAGGCGTAGGCAGCGCGCCGCCTCACCAGCGCCGCAGCGCTATGCGGTGCCCGGCGGGACAGGACCGGCGGCCTGGCGGCAAGCACGCACCATGGCGGTGCTCCCGCTGCTATGCTTGACCGCGTTTTTGTCGCAAGGAGTCATGATGTCCTGGTTTGCCGCGCGATACACCGCCCTGTGGCTGGCCGTGCTGGGTACGGCCGGGTTCGGCCTGCTCGCCATGGACGAAACCGTGTGGATCGTACCGGCGCTGTTGTGCGGCGCGCTGGCGGCGCTGGGCGTGTTCGACGTGCTCCAGACGCGGCACGCCATCCGCCGCAACTACCCCATCCTGGGCAACCTGCGCTTCCTGTTCGAATCCGTCCGCCCCGAACTGCGCCAGTACTTCTTCGAGGACGACACCAAGGCAACGCCTTTTTCGCGCAGCCAGCGCTCCATCGTCTACCAGCGGGCCAAGCAGGACATCGACAAGCGCCCCTTCGGCACCCTCGAGGATGTCTACGAGCGCCGCTACGAGTGGATCAACCACTCGATGGCCCCCGTCCACATCGAGAACTTCGATTTCCGCGTGACCGTGGGCGGCCCCGACTGCACCCGGCCTTATAGCGCCTCGGTATTCAACATCTCGGCCATGAGCTTCGGCGCCCTGTCCGCCAATGCCGTGCTGGCGCTCAACGCCGGAGCGCGCAAGGGCAACTTCGCCCACGACACGGGCGAAGGAGGGATCAGCCGCTATCACCGGACACCGGGGGGCGACCTGATCTGGAACATCGGCTCGGGCTACTTCGGCTGCCGCGATGCCGACGGCAACTTCAGCGACGAGGCCTTTGTCGCCAACGCCACCTCGCCGCAAGTCCGCATGATAGAGATCAAGCTGTCCCAAGGTGCCAAGCCGGGACACGGCGGCATCCTGCCGGGCGCCAAGGTTACCCCCGAAATCGCCGAGGCGCGCGGCGTGCTGGTAGGCGTGGACTGCAATTCGCCCTCACGGCACGGCGCCTTTTCCACCCCTATCGGACTGATGCAGTTCGTGGCGCGCCTGCGCAAGCTCTCCGGCGGCAAGCCCGTCGGCTTCAAGCTCTGCATCGGCCACCCCTGGGAGTGGTTCGCGATCGTCAAGGCCATGCTGCAGACGGGCATCACGCCCGACTTTATCGTGGTCGATGGCGCCGAGGGCGGAACAGGCGCGGCCCCGGTCGAATTTACCGACCACGTCGGGGTACCGCTGCAGGACGGACTGTTACTGGTCCACAACACCTTGGTCGGCGTCGACCTGCGGGACAAAATACGCATCGGCGCGTCGGGCAAGATCATCACGGCCTTCGACATCGCGCGCACGCTTGCCATGGGCGCCGACTGGTGCAACAGCGCCCGCGGCTTCATGTTCTCGCTCGGATGCATACAGGCGCAGGCCTGCCATACGGACACCTGCCCGACCGGCGTCACGACGCAGGACCCGCTGCGGCAACGGGCGCTGGTGGTGCCCGACAAGGCGGAACGGGTCTACAACTTCCACCGCAACACCATGCGGGCGCTGAGCGAGCTGGTGTCGGCGGCGGGATTGGACCACCCCTCCAAGCTCAGCCCCGAACATATCGTGCGGCGGATCTCAGGCAATGAAGTCAAGCTGCTCGCCAGCCTATTCCCGGCTCTCAAGCGGGGCGAACTGCTGGCGGACACGCCTTCGTACGCGGTCTACCGGAAGTACTGGCCGATGGCGCAGGCCGAATCGTTCGAGGCCATGCTGCCCCAAACCGAGGCCAGCGCCGCTTGATGCGTCAGGCATAGCCGCCGTTGGCGCGCAGCACCTGGGCATTGACCCACTGCCCGTCCGGGCCGGCAAGGAACGACACCACGCCGGCGATATCCTCGGGCGTGCCCAGCCGCTCGAGCGGCGCCAGCTTGCTCATGTAGTCGATCTGCTCTTGGCTCTTGCCCTTGAAGAACAGCTCCGTACCCACCGGGCCTGGCGCCACCGCATTGACCGTAATGCCCCGGCCGCGCAGCTCGTTGGCAAGCACGCGCACCAGGCCTTCCACGCCGGCCTTCGATGCAATGTAGGGCCCGTACGCCGGGAACGACTTGGCAATCACGCTGGTGGACAAGGCGATGATGCGACCGCCTTCGGCGACATGGGCCGCGGCTTGGCCCAGGACCAGGAAGGCGCCGCGCAGGTTGGTGGCGATCACCTTGTCGAAATCGGCCAGGCCGCTTTCGGCGATCGGGGCCATGGGCATGATTCCCGCACTATTGACCACCACGTCGATGCGGCCCAGTTCGCGCTTGGCGGCGGCGAACAGTTCAGCCACCTGCTCCGGCTGGCTGACGTCGCCCTGGATGGCCATGGCACGGCCGCCGGCGGCCTCGATGTCCGCCACCGTTTGCTGGGCGGCGGCCGCATTGCCGGCATAGTTGACGACGACCGCAAAGCCATCGGCCGCAAGGCGCTTGGAGATGGCTTGCCCGATGCCGCGAGAGCCGCCGGTGACGAGAGCCACACAAGAGATGTTCGTATTCATGGAAATGCTCCGTTGAAGAGGGATACCGTGGGGATCATTCTGCGTGTTTATGCTGGGGAAATAAATAAGGCAAAATTGGCAACGGAATTCAGTTTTCGACAATAATCGCCTATGGACCGACTCGACGCCCTACAGCTTTTCACCCGCATCGTGGAGCTGGGCAGCTTCAGCCGCGCGGCGGCGGCCCTGGATATCCCGCGCGCCACGGCGACGCATGCGATCAAGGAACTGGAAGGCAGGCTGGGCGCGAGGCTTTTGGAGCGCACGACCCGCCACGTGCGCCCGACCCTGGACGGCCAGGCGTTTTACGAACGCTGCGTCCATGTGCTGAGCGAACTGGACGATGCGGAATCCTCGTTGCGCCACCTGGCCTCCAACCCGCGCGGCATCCTGCGGGTGGATCTGCACGGCACCCACGCCACGGAAATCGTGCTGCCGCGCATCGACGAATTCCGGGGCCTCTATCCGGGCCTGGACCTGGTCGTCACCGGAGGCGATCGGCTGGTGGACTTGGTGCGGGAAGGCGTGGATTGCGTCGTGCGTGCAGGCAAGGCGCGCGACTCGTCTCTGGTGGCCAAGCGGCTGGCCGTCCTGCCGCAGATTATTTGTGCCAGTCCCGACTACCTGGCCCGCTTCGGCACGCCCCGGCATCCGGATGAGCTGCCGGCACACCAGGCCGTGAAATTCTTTTCCAGCAGCGGGTCGGTTGCTTACCCGCTCGAGCTGTTCGTGGATGGCCAGCTGCGCGAATTCACGCTGGGCGGCTGGATATCGGTCAACGATGCCGAGAATTACGTGGTGTGCGGGCGGCGCGGCTGCGGACTGATCCAGCTCCCGCGCTTCCACATAGAAGAGGACTTGCGCACGGGGCGCCTGGTCGAGGTACTCGGTGCCTGGGCGAGCCCGCCGCTCCCGCTTTCCGCGATGTACCCGTCGCACCGGCAGCTCTCGCCTAGGGTCCGGGTGTTCATCGATTGGGTAGCCCGGCTGTACGAGGAAAAATTCGGCCCTCCCCCGGTTCGCGCGGCCTGAGGCGGCTGCCGCGCATCCGGGGCGGCTCGACGAAAAAAGCGCGCCGAAGCGCGCTTTTCATTTGGCCCGGGCCTATCGAGCGCCGAGGCTTCCTCAGGCGGCCTCGGCCTGCACCGGATTGCGCAGCAGACCGACCTTTTCGATCTCGATCTCGACCACGTCGCCCGGCTTCATCCAGACCTGCGGATTGCGGGCCTGCCCCACGCCAGCCGGCGTGCCCATCACGATCACGTCGCCCGGCTCCAGCGTCAGCACTTCGGTGAGCAGCTCGATCGTCTCGGGCACATCGAAGATCATGTCGCTGGTATTGGCGTCCTGCATCACCTGGCCGTTCAGGCGGCACTTGATGGACAGGCCCCGGGCGGCCGGCGGCAGCTCGTCGGCGGTTACCAGGGTGGGACCAAAGCCGCCCGTGGCGTCGAAGTTCTTGCCGATGGTCCACTGGGGCGTACGCTTCTGGTAGTCGCGCACGGAGATGTCGTTGAAGCAGGCATAGCCGAAGACCAGGTCGAGCGCCTGGTCGCGCTTGACGTGCCGGCCTGCCTTGCCGATCACCACGGCGAGCTCGGCTTCGTAGTCGAACTTGTCGGACACCCGCGGACGCAAGGTGGGTTCGCCGTGCGCCAGCAGCGACGTCGCGCCGCGGAAGAAGAACCAGGGGTACTCGGGCTTGTCGCGCCCGCCTTCTTTGGCGTGGTCGAAGTAGTTCAGGCCGAGGCAGATGATCTTGCCCGGACGCGGCACGACCGGCGCGTAGGCCAGGGTATCGAGGGGCAGCCGCGGCGCCGACGACGCGATCGCAGCTTTGGCGGCCGCTTGCAGATCCACGCCTGCCTGCAGGGCAGCCCCCAGGTCGGCCGGCACCTGAGGCTGCGCCTGGTTCAGGTCGATGACGCCGTCGTCGGCCAGCACGCCCAGGCGCACGGCGCCATCTTTGCGGAAACTCACGAATTTCATCTCAGACTCCGGAAATGGAAAGTAAGGGGGGTTCGCTCCTTCGGTGTCGCCATTTTTATATATATTTTCTGGAATGGCAATTTTTTATACATTTTCAGCCTGGCACGCGGAATTTATACACTTTCGGCTAAAATTCGAGCAGGGCGCCCCCGCCCACCGTCCGATTCGGGCCTTCCGGGAGTCTTCGTGGCCAAATCCGCCGTCCCCCCCTCCGATCATGGCACCGTCATGCCTACCATGGCGACCACGCTGTACGATCGCATGCGCGCCGACCTGCTGGCGGGCCGCCTGCTGCCTCCCGGCCGCAAGCTGCAGATCGAATTCCTGAGCCATCACTACGGCGCCGGGCAAACCCCCGTACGCGAAGCCCTGAACCGGCTGACGGCCGACGGGCTGGTGGAACAGCGGGACCAGCGCGGATTTGCCGTGGCGGCGGTCAGCCCGGCCGATTTGGTCGAAATCACCAATACCCGTTGCTGGCTGGAAGAAATCGCGCTGCGCAAATCGATGGCGTCCGGCTCGGCCCAATGGGAAGAAGAGCTTGTGCTGGCTTTCCATCGCCTGACGAAAACGCAGCGGTCGCTACATCCGGACCGCTTCGAGGCCAATCCGGAATGGGAACAGCGCCACCGCGCGTTTCACCGCGCACTGATAGGCGGCTGCGGCTCGCGCTGGCTCATCGGTTTCTGCGAACAGCTGGCCGACCAGCTATACCGCTATCGCCAGCTCTCGGTACAGAAGATTTTCCCGGACCGCCCCATCCAGCAAGAGCACGAAGCACTGATGGAAGCCATCACGGCCGGCGACGCCGACCTGGCGGTATCGCTATTGACCGAGCACTACCAGAAAACCGCCCGCATCGTGCTGGAGGATCCTGATGCATTCGGCGATTGATGGGCGAACCGGCTTGCCCGGCCCGTTTCGTCGGCTGGTTTTCCCTTAACGCGCCGCGGGCGACGTAATGATGCCGCCGCCCAGGCACACTTCGCCGTCATACAGCACGGCGGACTGCCCCGGCGTCACGGCCCATTGGGGCTCTGGGAAGGCCAGCTCGAAATCCTCGCCCGCGGCGGCCAATGTGCAGGGGGCATCGGGCTGGCGATAACGCGTCTTCGCGCCATAGGCGCCGGCAGCCGGCGGCTCGCCCGCTACCCAGGAAGCCTGCTGCGCGCTCAACCCGTCGCTCAGCAGCCAGGGATGATCGTGGCCTTGCACCACGTACAGCGTATTGGACGCGAGATCCTTCCTGGCCACGTACCAGGCATCGGCCGTGCCGTCTTCTTGCTGGCGCCCCTTCACGCCCCCTATGCCCAGGCCCTTGCGCTGCCCCAGGGTATAGAAGGACAAGCCTACATGCTGGCCCAGGGGCTGCCCTTCCGGCGTACGTATGGGGCCGGGCTGCGTCGGCAGATAGCGGTTCAGGAATTCGCGGAACGGCCGCTCGCCTATGAAGCAGATGCCGGTGGAATCCTTCTTGGCCGCATTCGAGAGGCCCAGCTCATGAGCGATGCGGCGCACTTCGGTCTTGCGGATTTCGCCCAGCGGGAACACGGTGCGCGAGAGCTGCTGCTGATTCAGCCTGTGCAGGAAATAACTCTGGTCCTTGGTGTGGTCCAGGGCTTTGAGCAGCTGGTATTGCCCCGCATGGGGGCCGGACTCCACCCGGCGTACGCGCGCATAGTGACCGGTGGCGATGTGCTCGGCGCCCATGCGCATCGCATGGTCCAGGAAGGCCTTGAACTTGATCTCGGCGTTGCACAGCACATCGGGATTGGGCGTGCGGCCGGCCGAATATTCCCGCAAGAATTCGGCGAACACGCGGTCCTTGTATTCGGCCGCGAAGTTCACCGCCTCGATATCGATGCCGATGACATCCGCCACGCTGGCGGCGTCCAGCCAATCCTGGCGGGTCGAGCAGTATTCGGAATCGTCGTCGTCCTCCCAGTTCTTCATGAACAGGCCGACCACTTCGTAGCCCTGCTGTTTCAGCAGCCACGCGCTGACCGACGAATCCACGCCGCCGGACATGCCCACTACGATGCGTCCCTTACTGCTTGCCATGATGATGCGTTTTTTCCACGATTGCTGAATGAGTGTATAAGGCGTCCAGCGGCAGCCAGGGCCGCCCCGACGCTCGCGCGCGCAGATAGTCGTCCACGCAGCGCATGACCAGCGGACTGCGATGCTCGGCCTGCCGGGCGCGCAATTCGTCGGCGGAGATCCAGAACGCACGGAGGATGCCTTCGTCCAGCCGCCTGCCGGCAACCGGCTCGGCCACCGTCCCGACGAAGGCAAACCGCAGGAAGGTCGATGCCGCATCCGCCTCGGGACGCCACAAGTACGTTCCCAACAGCCCTTCGGGCTCGAAGGGATGCGCGGTTTCTTCCAGGGTTTCGCGGCGAGCCGCTTGCTCGAGGGACTCGCCGGCTTCCAGATGCCCGGCCGGCTGGTTCAGCCTGACGCCGTCGGCAGTCTCTTCTTCAATGATGAGAAACCGTCCGCCCCGTTCGATCACGGCAGCGACGGTCACACGGGGGCTCCAGACCATGGATGGCCTCGTTCGGGTCCATCCTGGATTTTACTGTAGGCCGAAGGCCCCCGCCGGACAACGCCGCTCAGGCCGCCGCGCCCCTGATCCCCGGCATGTCGAAGCCCTGCTCCGTGAGCTGGCGGAGCAGTTCGTTCTCCTGGTCCGCGGGCAGCTCCACCAGCGGCGGCCGCACCGGGCGCCAGGCAGGGTCCTGGGAGAAATGGGCAATGATGGCCTTGAGCGCCGGGATCATCGAATACTTCTGCACCAGTTCACGCGTGCGTGCTACCTGATGCTGCAGCGCCTCGGCATCCGGCCCCTGCCAGTTGTCGTAGAGCCGGCTGATGGGTCCTGGATTGATGTTGCCGGTCGCCGTGATGCAACCCTTGCCGCCCGCCCGCAGGCCGCGCAGCAGCAGCGTCTCGCTGGCGGGAAAAACATCGAAGCCCGTGGCGGCGAAGCCCTCGATGACGGACTTGGAATAATTCCAGTCGCCCGAGGAGTCCTTCAGGCCGACGACGGTGTCCGGATACGCCTTAACCAGCCGCTCGATCAGAGGCAGCGAAATCGGCACCTGCGATACCGGGGGGATATGGTACAGGTAGACACGCAACGCCGCGTCGCCCACGCCTTCGATCACCTGGCTGTAATAGCGGAACAGGCCTTCGTCCGGAACGCCCTTGTAGAAGAACGGGGGCAGCATGAGCACGCCGGCCGCCCCGACCTTGAGCGCGGCGGAAGTCATTTGCACCGCCTCGGGCACCGAACACGCGCCGGTGCCGGGCATGAGCCGGTCCCCGGGGATGCCCTCGGCCACGAGCCTATCCATCAGCGCGATCTTCTCGGCCGCCGATAGCGAGTTTGCTTCGCTATTGGTGCCGAAGATGGCCAGTCCGGCGCAGCCGCTATCGAGCAGCCAGCGGCAATGGCGCACGAAGCGGCCGGCATCGGGCGCCATGTCGGACTGGAAAGGGGTGACGACGGGAGCAAGCAGGCCTTGCAGGCGGGGAGGCTGGGACATGTCTTTTCTTCCTGGACGGTGGACTCGGATCAATGGGCCTGGATGCGCTGCAGCCGGGCCATGGCATTGCTCATGTGCGCATGCGCCGCGACCCTCGCCCCAATGGGGTCGTGCGCGGCGATGGCTTCGTAGATGGCCTCGTGCTCCATCGTGATATCGCTCAGCCAGCCCGCCAGTTCGCAATTGCGCCGGCTGATGGACAGCTGCGTACGGGTGTAGCGCTCGAGGAACTCAAAGAAATCGTCGTAGACCGGGTTTTTGGCCGCGCGCGCGATGGCGCGGTGGAACAGGATGTCTTCTTCCACGCCGTCGCCGCCTCGCAGGCTGGCCTTGTTCAGGACCTTGAGCGCGTTGCGGATGTCCTTGACCTGCACGGGCGTGGCGCGCGCAGCCGCAAGCGCGGCGGCTTCGGTCTCGACACCTATGCGCAGCTCGAACACCTGCTGCACCACCGCGTGCGCTTCCTGGCGCTCGCCACCGATGCGGAACGGCCGTCCCATGGGCGTGGCAGCGACAAATGCCCCCAGGCCCTGGCGGGTCGTAACCAGCCCATCGGACTTCAGGCGGGCAATGGCTTCGCGCACCACCGTGCGGCTGACGCCGTACTCCGCCGCCAGCCGTTCTTCGGTGGGCAGCCGGCTGCCGGCCGCACGTTCGCCCGAGGCGATCTGCCTGGACAGGACGTCGCTGAGCTGTTCGGCCAGGTTGTTGCTGCGTAGCGGCGAGGAAGACATGGGCGGCAAAAGAAGAAAGGGGAAGGACAATTCGCCCGGTCATCATACAACCAGTCAACTACAAGAACCACCTGGCGGGGCGGCCGTAGCGCATGCCGGCCCAATGGCAAGAAAGATACGGTCGGGCACGGAACCCCATGCTAGGATGCTCCGGGCGATGCGGGGAAATCGCCATAGGCCGCGCCAGACGGCCGTGCCCCCCGGCCCGTCCGCCACGACGCACAGAGGAGAATCTCATGAAGATTGGGGTCCCGACTGAAATACGGCCGGGGGAGACGCGCGTTGCCGGCACACCGGAAACCGTGAAGAAACTGGTTGCCGGCGGCGCCAACCAGGTGCTGGTGCAAGCCGGCGCCGGAACCAACGCCAGCTTTACCGACGACGCCTATGCGGCGGCCGGGGCCACGGTGGTGCCCGATGCCGCGCAAGTCTATGCACAGGCGGACCTGATCCTGAAAGTGCAGGCACCGCAGGAGGCCGAGCTGTCCCAGCTGCGGGCCGGACAGCTCCTGCTCGGCATGCTCGACCCCTTTAATCTGGAGGGGTTGGAGAAACTGGCGGCGACCGGGGTGACGGCGTTCGCGCTCGAAGCCGCGCCCCGGATCACGCGGGCCCAGAGCCTGGACGTGCTGTCGTCGCAGGCCAATATCGCCGGCTACAAGGCGGTCATCATGGCGGCCGACCATTACGGCCGGTTCATGCCCATGCTGATGACGGCGGCCGGCACCGTCAAGGCCGCGCGCGTGCTCGTCCTGGGGGCCGGCGTAGCCGGCCTGCAGGCCATCGCGACCGCCAAGCGCCTGGGCGCGGTGGTTGAGGCGTCCGACGTGCGGCCCGCCGCCAAGGAGCAAGTGGAATCGCTGGGCGCGAAGTTCATCGACGTACCGTTCGAAACCGACGAAGAACGCGAGATCGCTCAGGGCGTGGGGGGCTACGCCCGCCCCATGCCGGCGGCATGGATGGCGCGTCAGGCGGCGCTGGTTGCCGAGCGTTGCAGGCAGGCGGATATCGTCATCACGACGGCCCTGATACCCGGTCGCCCGGCACCGGTCCTCGTCAGCGAGGAAACCGTCGCCGGCATGAAGCCGGGCTCGGTCATCGTCGACCTTGCGGTGGAACGCGGCGGCAACTGTCCGCTCTCCCGCCCGGACCAGGTGGTCGACGCGCACGGGGTGAAGATCATCGGCTACACCAATCTCGCGGCCAGGGTAGCCACCGACGCCTCGGCCCTCTATGCCCGCAATCTGCTGGACTTCCTCAAGCTGGTGGTGGCCGCGGACGGCACCCCGGCGATCCAGCGGGAAGACGAGATCGTCGCCGCCTGCATGGTCTGCGATGCCCACCGTGTGCTGAGGAACAAGTAATGGAACTCGTCGACACCACCATCATCAACCTCATCATCTTTGTCCTGGCCATCTACGTGGGCTACCACGTCGTCTGGAACGTGACGCCGGCGCTGCACACGCCGCTGATGGCCGTCACCAATGCCATCTCGGCCATCATCATCGTGGGCGCGATGCTGGCCGCGGCGCTCACCGACACGGGGCTGGGCAAGGTCATGGGCGTCCTTGCCGTCGCATTGGCCGCAGTCAATGTGTTCGGCGGCTTTTTGGTCACCCGCCGCATGCTGGAGATGTTCCGCAAGAAACCGAAGGCCCCGGCCGATGCGTCGTCCAAGCAGGAGGCCCGCTGATGCTCTCGCTCAACGTCGTCACGCTGCTGTACCTGGTCGCATCGGTGTGTTTCATCCAGGCGCTCAAAGGGCTGTCGCATCCCACCACGTCCCGGCTCGGCAACACGTTCGGCATGGTGGGCATGGCCATCGCCGTGCTGACCACCGCGGCGCTGATCGCGCGCCTCGCCAGCGAACCTCTCGCGGGCCTGGGCTGGGTCGTACTGGGCCTGCTCGTGGGCGGCACCGCTGGCACCATCATGGCCAAGCGCGTGGAAATGACCAAGATGCCGGAACTGGTAGCCTTCATGCACAGCATGATAGGCCTGGCCGCAGTGTTCATCGCCATCGCGGCGGTGGCCGAGCCGCATGCCTTCGGTATTGCCGACCCCGGGATGCCCATTCCTACCGGCAACCGCATCGAGCTGTTCATCGGCACCTTCGTGGGCGCGATCACTTTCTCCGGCTCGGTCATTGCGTTCGGCAAGCTGTCGGGACGCTACAAATTGCGCGTGTTCCGCGGCGCGCCGGTGGTATTCGCCGGCCAGCACCTGCTCAACCTGCTGCTGGCCATCGTCATGGTCGCCTGCGGCATCTGGTTCGCGGTCACGCAGCAATGGACGCCCTACGTCATCATGACGGCCATCGCCTTCGTGCTGGGCGTGCTCATCATCATCCCCATCGGGGGCGCCGATATGCCGGTGGTGGTGTCGATGCTCAACAGCTACTCGGGGTGGGCGGCGGCGGGCATCGGCTTCTCGCTCAACAACCCGATGCTGATCATCGCCGGCTCGCTGGTGGGTTCGTCGGGCGCGATCCTGTCCTACATCATGTGCAAGGCGATGAACCGCTCGTTCTTCAACGTGATCCTGGGCGGCTTCGGCGGCGATGCCTCGGCGGCCGGCGCGGCAGGGGAACAGCAGCAGCGCAGCGTGAAGTCGGGCAGCCCCGACGACGCCGCGTTCATGCTGGCCAATGCCGAGACCGTGGTGATCGTGCCCGGCTACGGACTGGCCGTGGCGCGCGCGCAGCATGCGCTGAAGGAACTCACCACCAAGCTGTCCGAGAAAGGCGTGGACGTGAAGTACGCGATCCACCCGGTGGCGGGCCGCATGCCGGGGCACATGAACGTGCTGCTGGCCGAGGCGGAGGTCCCTTACGACCAGGTCTACGAGATGGAAGACATCAACTCGGAGTTCGGCCAGGTCGACGTGGTGCTGGTGCTGGGGGCCAATGACGTGGTCAACCCCGCCGCCAAGAACGATCCCAAGTCGCCCATCGCGGGCATGCCCATCCTCGAGGCCTACAAGGCGCGCACGGTCATCGTCAACAAGCGGTCGATGGCGGCGGGCTACGCCGGCCTGGACAACGAGCTGTTCTACCTGGACAAGACCATGATGGTGTTCGGCGATGCCAAGAAGGTCGTCGAAGACATGGTCAAGGCGGTGGAGTAAGCGGCACGGGCGGCCCGCCGGTGGGCCGCCCTATGCCGTGGGCGGCAGCAGCGCCGCCAGCGTATCGAGCGTGTCGGCCTCCTCCACCGGTTTGTCGCGCCGCCAACGCAGCATGCGCGGGAAACGCACGGCGATGCCGCTCTTGTGCCGGACGCTGCGAGCGATGCCTTCGAATCCCAGCTCGAACACCAGCGTCGGGGCGACGCTGCGTACCGGACCGAAGGTTTCCCGGGTGGTCTTGCGCACGATCGCGTCGACCTCGCGGATTTCTTCGTCGGTCAATCCCGAGTACGCCTTGGCAAAGGGCACCAGCCGCCGGCCGGCCACGCCCGGCGGCGCGTCCCAGACGGCAAAGGTGTAGTCGGTATAGAGGCTGGCGCGTCGGCCGTGCCCCTTTTGCGCATAGATCAACACCGCGTCCACCGAATACGGATCGACCTTCCACTTCCACCACGTGCCGGCGTCCTTGGTACGGCCCACGCCGTAGCCCCCCTGCGCGCTCTTGATCATCATGCCTTCCACGCCGCGCTCGCGCGAGCTTTCCCGCAGGTGTGCATACGCCTCCCAGGAGGCGGCATGGAGCAACGGACTCGGCAGCAAGCGGGACTCGCCGGCTTGTGCCAATAGCATGTCGAGCGCGGCGCGGCGCTCGCGCAAGGGCCGCGGCCGCCAGTCCATGCCGTCCCGTTCCAGCAGGTCGTAGGCAAGCAGCGCCACCGGTGCGTCGCGCAAGATGCGCGGCGTCAAGGCCTTCCGGCCTATCCGCTGCTGCAACAGCGCAAAGGGTTGCACCTTGTCGTCCTTGTAGGCCACGATTTCGCCATCCACGACAGTCCCCTCGGGCAGGGTTTGGGCTGCCTCCACCAGCTCGGGAAAACGGTCGCTGACCAATTCCTCGCCGCGCGACCACAGCCAGGTGCCGCCATCGCGCCGCACCAGCTGCGCGCGAATGCCGTCCCACTTCCATTCCACCAGCCATGCCGTGGTGGAACCGAGCAGGCGATCGAAGTCGCCGACGTCGGCTTGCAGGGGATGGGCCAGGAAAAACGGATAGGGCATGCCTGCTTCGCGCCGGCCTGCCGGTGCGTCGGCAGCGATCAATGCCTGATAGGCCTGCGCCGTCGGCCGCGCATTCAGGTCGGTATAGCCCACCATGCGCTGCGCCACCTCCTTGGCATCGATGCCCGCCAGTTCCGCCAGCACGCGCGTGACCATCAGGCGCGAGACGCCCACCCGGAAACTGCCGGTGATGAGCTTGGTGAAAACCAGCCGTCCCCGCGTATCGAGCCGGCTCCAGGCTTCGAGCAGGCGCGGCTTCAATTGCTCGGGCACCATGCCGCGCAGCGGCAGCAGGCCATGCTCGATCCAGGCGGCCAGGCTGGCGTCGTCGGCGTGCGGCGTCTCGGGCAGCAGCAACGCAACGGTCTCGGCCAGGTCGCCCACCGCCTGGTAGCTTTCCTCGAACAGCCATTCGGGAATGCCGGCTGCCTCGCGCGCATACGCTTTGAGAAGCTTGGCCGGCACGAGCTGCCGCGGCTTGCCGCCCGCAAGGAAATAGACGGCCCAGGCAGCGTCCTCGGGAGGGCTGCTGCGCAGGTAGTCCAGCATCGCCGCCCGCTTGCCCAGGCTGGACGTGGTCGACTCGAGCGCGATGTACAGATCGACGAAGGCCTTCATGCTTCCTCCGCCACGATGGGCTCGCCCCGGTCTCCGTCTTCCTCGTCGCCGTACTCGGTCGAGAACGCCTCGCCCTGCAATCCCTGCTCGCGCAGCCAGCGCACCATGGCGTGGACACTGCCGTGCGTGACGAAAACACGCTCCGCGCCGGTAGCGGCTATGGCTTGCTGCAGGCCCGGCCAATCGGCATGGTCCGACAGCGCAAACCCGCGATCCACGCTCCGGCGGCGCTGGTTGCCGCGCACCCGCATCCAGCCGCTGGCGAACCCGTCGGAGTAATTGCCGAAACGCCTCAGCCACGGCGAACCTCGCGCCGAGGGCGGCGCCAGGATCAATGCCTGTTGCAGCACCGCCTTGTCGGCGACTTCCACCAGCCGCAAGGCGGCAGGCAACACCACGCCGGCGGCCCGATAGGCGTCGTTGACTGCTGCCACGGCCCCATGGACCACGATGGGGCCGATGCCGGCGTCCACGCTCGCCAACACACGCTGCGCCTTGCCGAAGGCATAGCAGAACAGCACCGAGGCACGCCCTTGCGCCGCGTTCCGGGCCCACCACTGGTTCATCTCTCCGAAAAGCGTCCGGCCGTCCTGCCAGCGATAGATGGGCAAGCCGAAGGTGGACTCGGTAATGAAGGTGTGGCAGCGAACGGGCTCGAACGCGCGGCATGTGGGATCAGCCGCCAGCTTATAGTCGCCGGAGGCCACCCATACTTCCCCGTGGTACTCGATGCGCACCTGGGCCGAGCCGAGAACGTGGCCCGCGGGATGCAGCGACACCTTGACCCCATCGAGCTCGACGCTCTCGCCGTACGGCAAGGTCTGGAGCGCGATGTCGCCCAGCCTCGCGCGCAGCACCTGTTCTCCGGCCGCGGCGGCCAGGTATGCGCCATGGCCGGCCCGGGCGTGGTCGGCATGGGCATGGGTGATGACTGCGCGGTCGACGGGACGCCACGGGTCGATATAGAACCGCCCGGGGGGGCAATACAGTCCCTCGCGGGTGGCGACGACGAGGTCCATCGGCCGTTTCCACGAAATGAAGCGATGACAGCAAGATAGGGGCGCGGCCCTGCTTGTTACAAGCGCCGCCAGGCAAACGGACGGTGCAGTTGGTGAGCAGATGTGAACGGCGGCAAGCCCTAGGCCAGCAACACCCGCAGGACGGCGATCAGGGCCAGCGGCTGGTCCAGCATCAGGTAGTGATAGGCCTGGGGCACGACAATGGGCCCACGCCCGCGCGGCAGGCATGCCACGATGCGTTCGGCCTCGTGCTGCCGGACGACCGTGCTGAATTCTCCCCGCACATAGTCCACCGGTACCCGAAGCTGGCGTAATACCTCGGCCATGTCCGGTTCATGCGGCCCCGGCGGCAGCAAGGGGTCGAACTTCCAGAGCCATCCCCCGTCCTGCTCACGCAGCGAGTGGCGGGCGATGTAGTCCACCAGGTAAGGGTGGTCGCACGGCTGCCCGGGTGCGAGGCGATAACGCGCGCGGGCGCTGGCGTAATCGGGATACGGTTCCAGCCGCGGGCGCCGCGGGGGTGCCTGCTTGCTGGAGGGGGAGTCGGCGAAGCGGCAGATGCTGTCCACCGCCACGACGTGCTTGATGAGATCGGGAAATTCGAGTGCGGCCCGCAGGGCCCGCGCGCCGCCGAAGCTGTGGCCGACCACCACGGCCGGCCCCAGCCCGGCATGTGCGATGACGGCCGCGATATCGGCGGCGAACCCATAGGCGCCATATTGGGCACGATGGCCGCTGTCGCCCATGCCCGCGAGGTCCATGGCGACCACCCGATGGCTATCGGCGAAGTACGGCGCGATGGCGTCCCAGTAGTGGGCATGGGCGCGGTAGCCGTGGACGAAAAGCAGTCCCGGCCGCTCCCGGTGCTCGAGCCGCCACGCCAGGTAGTGAAGAGGCACGCCGCCGGCCTCGGCGAAGTGCGGTTCGCCCCGGCGTGCCCACGCACGCTCGACCCAGGCCGGCACGCTAGCCTCGCTCTGCGTCATTGCCTAATCCATCCTCGCGCGCGGTTGCTCCCCGCCACCGACTACCGAGGCGTGCCGGCCCGAGCGTGTAATGTCCACGCGCGCCTGCGCGACCAGTTGCAGGTGCCGCTCGATGGTTGCACGGCGCTCGGCCAGCACGAGCCGCTTGGTCAGCCGGTTGGCATGCATGGAATTGGCGGCCAGTCCTCGCGCCAGCGACAGCGCGTCGGCATACGCATCCTGCGCGACCCGGTTGACGAGACGGATCTCCCTGGCTTCTTCGGCGGTATAGGCACGTCCGGTCAGCATGATTTCCAATGCCGCGGCTTCGCCCACGATACCGGGCAAGGTGATGTCGCTGATGCCCGACAGCATGCCATGCTCTACCTCGGGGAATGCCAGGCGCGCATCCGGCGCCGCGACCCGCATGTCGCAATGAATGGCGAGCGTCAGCCCAAAGCCGATGACGTAGCCATGCAGCGCCGCCACGATGGGCTTGGTGACTTCCACGCCCACGGTAGGAATGGCATTGGCTAGCGTTTCCGTGCTGACGGTGCGGCCGGTGGACTTCATTTCCTTGAAGTCGGATCCCGCCGAGAACGCCTTGGGCCCCGCGCCCCGCACCACCAGCGCCCGCACATCGTCCCGCGCCTCCGCTTCGCGCCAGACATCGGCCAAGGCCTCTTTATGGGCTGCATCCAGCGCATTGAGGCGCTCGGGCCGATTCAAGGTGACCACGAAGACGCCGTCGCCGGCTGCCTGGAATTCGATGCTCATCGATGTTCTCCGCCGTGCCCACGGCCGGGACAGGTCATGCCGGCGATTGTAGGAAGAGTTTGTATATAGCACAACATGTGTTTATTATGAACATCCCACGCTTGCCGCCCGCTGCCACCGGACTTTCCGCTCGCCCATGAGCATCGCCACTCTTCTCGAACAGGCCGGCACAACATGGCCGGACCGTTGTGCGCTGATCGACGCCCACACCGGAAAGCAGTTCACGTTCGCCGAACTGGTGCAGGCGGTATCCGCGTTCTCGCAGCGGCTGCTGGCAAGCTTCGAAACGCCGCCAGGCGCCCGTATCGCGTTGCTGGGCGACGCCACGCCCGACTTCCTGTTTGCCGACTATGGCGTCATGAGCGCCGGGCGCGTACGGGTCTCGCTGGACCCGGCACTGGATCCGGCCGAACTGCTCGGCCAATTGCGGGACTCGGGCGCGCGGGTACTGCTGTACTGCTCCCCCTACGCCGACAAGGTCCACGCCATGGGCGCGGGCATCGCCGAATGCGGCATCGAGGCCCGGCCGATCGACAGCCTGGCCGATGCAGCAGGCCGTCCGGATGCGTTCGTGCACTGTGCGCCGGACGACATCGCGGCGCTGAACTACACGGGCGGCACCACCGGCGAGCCCAAGGCCGTGGTCCACACGCATGGCAGCTACGGCGCGGCGATCCGGAACATCATCGCGGCGCGCCGCCCCTGGACAGGCGACGTGATGCTCAACGTCCGGCCCTTGTGGCCCATTGCCGCGATCCTGCAGCTGGCGCACCTGCTACAAGGCGGGACGTTGATACTCGGGCCCCATTTCGAACCGCACCGGTTCATGGAACTCGTGGCCCGCTACCGGCCGACGTGCACGTCGCTGGTCCCCACGCATCTGGTTCGCCTGCTAAAGCTACTGCCCGGCACCCCGGCCGGCCTGGGCTCGCTGTCATGCATCGAAGTGGGGGCCGCCGCCATGCCTTCCGAATTGCTGCAGCAGGCAGTCGCCGTTTTCGGCCCGGTCTTTTCCGTCATCTATGGACTGACCGAAGCGCCGTGGACCTGTTATCGGCCGCCGCCGGCCATCGCCGAAGTGCTGGCGGATCCCGCGGGAACGCAGGGCCTGGTCGGGCCCACGACCACCGAGTCCGTCCACCTCGCCATCAGAGACCCGCGTCGCCCTTTGCCGCCGGGCATGGTGGGCGAAGTCCTGATACGCGGGCCGCACGTGATGCGGGGCTACTGGCAACGGCCGGAGCTGAGCGCGGCCGTGCTCGATGACGGCTGGTTCCATACCGGCGATCTCGGCAGTCTCGACAGCCAAGGGCGGCTCCGTATAGTCGGGCGCGCGAAGGCCGTGATCCGCACAGGAGGCAAATCGGTCCAGCCGGGCGAAGTCGAGCAGGTGCTGTGCGAGCATCCCGCTGTCCTCGAGGCAGCCGTAGTCGGGATCCCGGATACCGAGTGGGGCGAGCTCGTCGCCGCGGCCGTCGTGAAGCAGCCCGGAACCGCGCTCGGTGCCGAAGCGCTGGCCGCCTTTTGCAAGGAACGCCTCTCTTCCCACAAGCGGCCCAAATTGCTGGTGTTCATGGATGCGCTGCCCCGCTCCCATTACGGTAAAGTGTTGACCCGGAAGGTCCTGGACGCGATCGTCTCGAGCCGCGCCGGCTGACCGGCGGCTCCGGCATGCCGGCCGCGTCCTTTTCATCGAGCGTCACTCTTGCAGAAGAAACCAGAAAACCGCCCAGCCGATGCCGGCGATGCCGGTCGGGTGCAATCCATAGACCGTGCCTTCACGGTGCTGCGCGAACTGGCCAGCACGCCGCAGGGCGCCACGGCGCTCGACCTCTCCCGGCGCACCGATATCGAACGAACGACGGTCCACCGGCTGTTGAAGACCCTCATGCATTGGGACATGGTCGCCGCCGAGGACGGCGTCTACACGCTCGGTCCGGAGTGCCTGCTGTTCGCCACGGCGCATGCCAGCCGGCTGAACGTGCGCCGAGCCGCGCTGCCCTATGCGGTGGAGTTGCAGGAGAAAGTCTTGCAAGGCCGCTCGGCCCTGGTCTCGATTTCGGTTCCGGCGCGCGATCGAGTGATTATCGTCGAGCGCATCTGGACACCGCGCACGCCCATGAACGTGATCATCGATATTGGCAACCAGTTTCCGATCGACGATTGCGCCAGCGGCAAATCCATTCTGTCCACCTACCCGGACGAACTCTGCCTGTCCATGCTGGGAAAGGCGCGATTCGACAAGATCCATCCCGCCTTGCGCAAGATCCGGCAGGCGGACGGATTCAGCGCCACCGTGGGCCGCTACAAGCGGGGCCTGGCCTCGCTGGCCTACCCGTTCCATGGACGAGGCGGGACGGCGCTGGGCGCCATCGTCGTGTCCGGCCTCGACCTGGACGACAGCTTGCGGCCGGATTCAACCCTGGCCCAGCACTTGCATCGCGCCTGCGAGAACGTATCGTCTGCCCTGCAGCACGGCTGACACGCGCCGCCAGCGCTAAGCCTGCGGGTAGCGCCGCGGACGCAGCCCGGCATGGAACCAGTTGATCAGCGTGACGCCGTCGTAGACCGGCACGCCGAAACGCTCGGCGATGTCGGCGCTGAAAGGCGTCATGTTGCTGCATTCCGATACGATGGCGCCGACGTCCGGGTAGTCCCGCAGCAGGCGCGCGGCCGCATCCAGCACTTCCGTCCGCATGGGCTCGAACCGGGGTACCGTGTCGCCCGACTTGATCGCGGTCACGAACATGGAATCGGCCGGCATGCCGACGACCGGCGTACCTGCGTCCACGCCGACCGCTTCCAGGTGAGCCGCATGCAGGCTCTCGCGGCTGAAGGTCAGGATGCCTACCCGCTTGCCCGGCGGCAGCAGCCGCTCGGCCCAGGGCGCCTGCAGCAGGCTGCTGGAGGCAACCGGCACCCCGCAAGCCGCGGCCAATTCCCGCTGGTACAAGGCAAGAAAGCCGCAGGTGGTGGCGATGCCGTCCACCCCTCCCGCGACCAGTTCACGGGCCGCGTCCTTGAAGGCATCCAGCAGCCCCGACTCTTCGAGCGCCATCATCTTGTCGGGCGTGGCTTGCTCGACAATACGGTACTGCACGGGGAAATCCCAGGTACCGGCATGGCCCACGTCGCCCGGCAGGCGGCAGAAACCGGTCTTCACCATCAGGATGCCGACGGTCACGCCGTGGAACGTTTTCTTGCGGGCTGCAACCATGCTTGCTCCGTCATTCGTCCGTATGGACCTCATTTCTTTTCGATCTTTGCCTGTTCCACGGCCTGCGCGTACTTGCGGCTTTCCTTCTGTACGTATTCGCCGAACTGCTTGCCGGTCACGGTGCCGGCAACCATTCCTTGCTTGTCGAGCCACGCCTTGAACTGGGAGGAACCGAGCACCTTGGTCAACGCCGCCTGGATGCGGGAGGAAACCGCCTCGGGCATCCCGGCCGGACCCCACATGCCATACCAGGACACGAAGTCCATGTCCGGCACGCCGGCCTCCCCGAGGGTCGGGACGGAAGGCAGCAGTGCGCTGCGGCGCTCGCCGGTGACCGCGATGGCTTTCAAGCGTCCGGTGTTGACGAATGGCAGCGTCGTGAGCACCGGGTCCATGATCGCGCTGAGCTGGCCGCCCACGATGTCCGCCAGGGCGGGTGCCGATCCCTTGTAGATCACCATGGGAATCGCCGTGCCGGCCCGCACATTGAAGGTTTCCATCGCCAGGTGACCGCCGGAACCGAAGCCGCCTACGCCGAAGTTGACCTTGTCGGGATGCGCCTTGGCGTGCTTGATGAAATCATCGACGGTGTTGATGCCGCTCTGCGGAGAGACGACGAAAACCAAGGGTGTGCTGGCCACCATGCCGATGGGCGTGAAGTCTTTCTGCAGATCGAATGGCTGCTTTTCCTTCATGACCAGCGGATTGACGATGACGGTACTGGCCGTGACCAGCAGCACATGTCCATCGGGCTCGGAGCTGGCCACGTATTCGGCGCCGATGTTGCCGGACGCGCCGGCGCGGTTCTCCACCACGACCTGCTGGCCGAATTCTTCGGTCAACTGCACGGCCAGGGCGCGGGACAGCACATCGACCGTGCCGCCGGGCACGTACGGCGCAACGATCCGGATCGGCTTGCTGGGAAAAGTCTGCGCCATGGCGCTTGCGGAAACGATCGTCAATATTGCGGCCGCCGCCTTCGCTGCCAATTTACTGGTAACCATCATGGATGCATCCGTCCTGTCGAGTGAATGTGACGCATGCCCCGCCGCATCGCTCCCGGGCGCGGAACATGTTCATAATACGGACTACCTGTGCGAGCAAGAATAGAGTATGCGCGGGCCCGGGACGGGTCAACGAATTTTTAGGCAGGACAATAGCGTGGCGGGGAATAAGGACGCCGGCGCGGCGGCACGGGTCGGGGAAGGCGGGCGCCGAGGAAGGGCTGCGGCAGAAGCGGCAGAAACGGCGGAAACGGCAGAAACGGCGCAGGCCGGGCGGGCCGGCCTGCAAGAAGGAGATCAGTCGCCCACGATCTTGCGTTCGCGGATGATGGCGCCGAAGCGCCTGGCGTCTTCCTCGACACGCGCATGGAACTGCTCGGGCGTCATCGGGGCGGGATCGCCGCCCATCGCGACCAGGCGCTCGCGGAAGGCCGGTGTGCCGACGATCTTGTTGATTTCGGTATTCAGCTTGCCGATGATTTCCTTGGGCGTGCCGGCCGGCGCATAGAAGCCGAACACCGTATCGGCATCGAAACCCTTGAGGCCTGCCTCGTCCAGCGTCGGTACATTGGGGAACAACGGCGATCGCGTCAGGCTGCCTACCGCAAGCATGTTCAGCTTGCCCGATTGCACATGCTGCATGGCGATGCCCGGGTCGAAGGCGAAGTCGATCTGTCCGGCCAGCAGGTCGACCAGCGCCGGCGCCGCCCCGCGGTACGGGACATGCACGGCGCTCACGCCTGCCTGGCTCTGGAACATTTCCGCCGCCAGGTGCGGCGAGCTGCCATTGCCGGGCGTGCCATAGCTCAGCTTGCCGGGATTGGCCTTGAGGTAGGCGATGAAGGACTTGATATCGGCAGGCAGCTTGCCCGGCTGGGTCACCAGGAACACCTTGACCTTGGCGGCCGCGGCCACGGGGGCGAGGTCCTTGATGGGATCGAACGACATCTTCGGGTAGATGAACGGATTGACCGACACCATGCCGCCCGAGCTCATCAACAACGTGTAGCCGTCGGGCGCGGAGCGGGCCACGGCTTCGCCGCCGATGTTGCCCCCTGCCCCGCCCTTGTTTTCGACCACGACCGGCTGCCCCAGGACTTCCTGCAGCGGCCCGGTAATGGCCCGGGCGATCTGGTCTGCCGCGCCGCCCGGCGGAAAGTTGACGACAACCTTCACGGGCTTGGCCGGCCACGATTGGGCCGCGGCGCCGAACGCCGCGGCGCATCCGAGCGCGAACGCGCCCAGTTTGGCCGCGAAGGCCCACTTGCCTGCTTGATGGTTCATGCTTGTCTCCTGGCTTGTTATGAAGGGATGCGCTTCCCCGTCCCGCCACCCCGGCCATGGGCGGCCGGGGCGCGGAAGCTCAGAACGGATAGTGCCGCGGGGTGGTCTGCACGGTGATCCAGCGCAGCTCGGTGAACTCATGGATGCCTGCGCTGCCGCCAAAACGGCCGATGCCGCTGGCCTTGACGCCGCCGAACGGCATCTGGGCTTCGTCGTGCACCGTGGGGCCATTGACGTGGCAGATACCCGATTCGATACGCTTGGCCACCTGCATGGCCCGGGCGATGTCGCGTCCGAACACAGCCGATGACAGGCCGTACTCGGTATCGTTGGCGCTCTTGATGGCTTCCTCCACCCCGTTGACGCGCACCACCGCCTTGACCGGTCCGAACGATTCCTCGCTGTAGATCTGCATCCCGGGCGTGACGCGATCGACGATCGTCGCCGGCATCAGCGTGTTCTCGGCCTTGCCGCCGCACACCAGCACGGCGCCCTTGGCCAGTGCGTCGTCGATCATGGCGTTGCAGCGTTCGACGGTGCTCATGTCGACCACCGATCCAAGCACGGCGGGCCCCTTGCGCGGATCCTGCAAGGGAAGAGACTTGGCCTTCTCGGCAAACTTGGCGATGAAGGCGTCGGCGATCTTGTCGTCGACGATGATGCGCTCGGTAGACATGCAGATCTGGCCGGAATTGGCGAACGCGCCGAAGGCAGCGGCACTGACCGCGGCATCGAGATCGGCGTCGTCCAGGATCACCAGAGGCGCCTTGCCGCCAAGTTCGAGCACCACCGGCTTGAGGTACTTGGCGCAGGTCTGGGCAATGATCTTGCCCACGCGCGTGGAGCCGGTGAAGTTCACGCGCCGCACGGCCGGGTGCGCCACCGCGGCCTCCACCACCGGACCGGCATCGGCCGGCGCGTTCGTGATGAAGTTGACCACGCCGGGCGGAAAGCCGGCCTCATTGAGCGCCTCGACGATCAGCCCATGCGTGGCCGGGCAGATCTCCGAGCCTTTGAAAACCACGGTGTTGCCGCAAGCCAGGGGCACGGCGATGGATCGCACGCCCAGGATCACCGGCGCGTTCCAAGGCGCGATGCCCAGTACCACGCCGGCCCCTTGGCGCACCGCCATGGCGAGGCTGCCCGGCACGTCGGAGGGAATTACTTCGCCGTTGATCTGAGTGGTCAAGGCCGCGGCTTCCTGCAGCATGCCGGCGGCAAGATGCACGTTGAAGCCCGCCCACATCGCCGACGCGCCGGTTTCCGCCGCCATGGCCTGGGCGAATGCTTCGCCCTTGGCCTCCAGCGCCTGGGCGGCCTTGAGCAGCAGTGCGCGCCGCTCGCTGGGGCCGGTGTCGCGCCAGGTCTCGAACGCGCGCGCCGCCGCGTCGACGGCCTTGACCATGTCCTCGGGCGAAGCCGCGGGGGCCTGGGTCGCGACCGAACCGTCCAGCGGGTTGCGCCGCTCGAAAGTCGCGTCCTTGGAGGCCGCCGCAGATTTTCCGTCGATCAGCATTGCTATCGTTTTCATATCAGTCTCCTGCTCTGGCTGGTGGGGGGGGCGAAGCGGAATTCAAGCGATTTCTACATCCACAAGGAGTGGAACCGGCGATGACAGCGCTTCGCGCAGCACGTCCGGCAGCTTGGCGGGGTCCGACACGCGTATGCCTTGGCACGCGTGTCCGCGCGCGAGCGACACGAAATCGAGGTCGGGCAGATCTGTGCCGGCCAGCGGGTCTTCCGGTTTGAACCCGAAAGTGGGCGCAAATTCCCTGAGGGCCGCATACCGCCGGTTGTTGAGGATGATGAAGGTAATGGGCAGCTTGAGCTGGGCGGCGGTCCAGAGCGCCTGGATGGAATACATGCTGGAGCCGTCGCCGATCAGGGCTATGACCTTGCTTTGCGGCTTGGCGAGCGCCACGCCGACTGCCGCCGGCATGCTGTAGCCGAGGCCGCCGCTGCACATGGTGTAGAACGTCTCGCTCTGCAGCATGGGCAGATGCTGGTGCATGACCGGGCGGGCACTCGGCGATTCCTCGACCACGATGGATGCCGGATCGCGCACTTCGGCCAGCGTCTGCAACACGTACGCCACGGACATGGGCGCAGACGGTTCGGCACGCGGCAGAGGACGCCTGGCCGGCGGCAAGGGCCGCTCCGCAGGCGTGGTCAGCTCGAGCAGTTCCCGCACGCCCAACCCGATACTGCCGACGGCGGCCGTCCCTGCGGGGGCCCACGCCGCCACGTGCGGATCGTCGGTCAGCTGGACCAGGTTCGCGCCGGGAGGCACGTGCGGGCCGAAGCCCTCTACGTGATAGGTGAAGGCCGGCGCTCCGATCACGAAGATGCAGTCGTAGCCGCCCAGCAGCGAAACGATCTTCTCGCGGATGGCGGGCAGAAAACCCATGAATTGGCGGTGGTCTTCCGGAAACCCGCAGCGGCCCGACATGGGGGCGACCCAGACGCCCGCACGGTGGCGCTCGGCCAGCTGGACCACGTCGTCCCAGGCACCGTCCCGGTCGACGGCTGCTCCGATCACGAATGCCGGGCACCGCGCCGCGTCGAGGGCGCGCGCGATCTCCGCCATGACCTGCGGATCGGGCCGCAGCAGCTTGCCGACGCGGCGCGGCGCAACGGGCTCGCAAAGACGCGACCAGTCGTCGGCCGGCACCGAGATGAGCACCGGACCGCAGGGCGGCTGCATGGCTATGTAGTAGCCCCGCGCGATGGCGAGCGGCACGTCTTCTGCCCGCGCCGGCTCGCAGCTCCATTTGACGTAGGGCTTGGGCAGCTCGGTTGCCTGGGCCGAATGCAGGAACGGATCGAACGGAAGAATGGAGCGGGCCTGCTGCCCGGCAGTGATGACCAGCGGCGTGCGGTTCTTGTACGCCGTGAAAATGTTGCCCATGGCGTTGCCGACACCGGCCGCCGAATGCAGGTTGATGAACGAAGCGTTGCGCCGCGCCTGCGCATAGCCGTCTGCCATGCCAACCACCACGCCCTCGTGCAGGCCGAGCACATAGCGGAAATCGCTTGGGAAATCGAGGAACAGCGGCAATTCGGTGGACCCGGGATTGCCGAAGATGGTGGTCATGTCGAAGGCGCGCAGCAGGTCGAGCACGGCCTCGCGGACGGTGGTCGTTCCGGACGAGGCGGCGGGCATGGCCGGGCTGGATGGCGTCATGGTTCGTCTCCGCTTGATGTTCCGGGCGAGACCCGGCGAGTCCCACAAGTATGGCAAGCGACCCCTTGCCTGAACATTGCTTTTTTAAGAAAAAGTCATTACCTTTTGGCATGACCTACGACATCCGGCAACTGAATGCCTTCCTGGCGGTCGTACAGCACGGAACCCTGGGGCGCGCGGCCCAGACCCTCAACATTACGCAACCGGCGCTGAGCCGGACCATACGCCGCTTGGAGGAACAGATAGGCGCGCCGCTGTTCGAGCGCTATGCCACCGGCATGGTGCTCACTCCCTTCGGCCAGGCCCTGCTGCCGCACGCGACGCTGCTGCAGCGGGAAGCCGAGCAGGCGGCCGAGGAAATCAACGCTCTGCGCGGCCTGGCGCGCGGCACCATACGGGTGGGCGCGGTCGCCAGTGCCGTCAGCCTGGTGCTGCCCATCGCCATCGGCCGTGTCCTGGCGCAATGGCCCAACCTGCAGGTCCACGTCGTCGAAGGGGTGGGCGACCTGCTCACCGATGCCCTGCTCACCCACGACATCGACCTGGCCATAGGCGTCTCGATGCCGGATACCGCGGATATCTGCGTCATTCCGGACTGCGAATGGCACGACGCCAGCCACATCATCGCGGCCACATCCCATCCGCTGCGCAAGCGCACGCGGCTCCGGCTGGAAGATACGCTGGACCACAAATGGGTGCTGCCGCCCCGCGGCACGGCGCCGTTCGAAGAAGTCACCCAGCTGTTCGCGTCACGGGGATTGCCGCTGCCCGATATCGTGGTCGAGACGCGCTCCATCATCGCCCTCAAGAGCATGGTCGCGCATGCAGGCTTCCTGAGCTGGATGCCGCAGCCCATGTACGAAGCCGAGCGCACGGCCGGCCTGGCCGACACCCTGCACCTTCCCCACGTCGGCCTGCAGCGCAGGCTGATGGTGTTCCGGCGCACCAAGGGCATTCTTCCCCAACCTGCCGTCAAGCTGCTGGATGCGCTCCGGCAGATCGCGCAGGGTCTTTAGCGGACCGCCGTCAAGCTGCGGCGGATGGCGCCCGCAACGCGTCGTCGACGGCCTCGATCCAATGCCTGACCGGGATACCGGTGCCGCTCTGCAAATGGGCCAGGCAGCCGATATTGGAAGACAGAATCGCATCCGGCTCCGCCTGCCCGATCGCGGCCAGTTTCCGGGCGCGGAGCTCGCCCGCGATCTGAGGCTGCAGCAGCGAGTAGGTGCCCGCCGAACCGCAGCACGAATGGCTGTCCGCAAAAGGCTGCAGCGCGAACCCCAATTCGGCCAGCATGCGCTCGGTCAGCGGCCGCAATGCTTGCCAATGCTGCAGCGTGCAAGGCGGGTGGAAGGCCACGCGCGCCGGCAGCCGCCCCTGCAGCCGCGGCGCGAGCTCGCCCGCATGCGGTGCGAGTATCTCGGCCACGTCGCGGACCAGCCCGGACACCCGCCGTGCCTTGGCGGCATAGGACGGATCGTCCTGCAGATGATGGGCGTACTCACGCACGGTCGCGCCGCATCCCGAAGCATTCATCACAATGGCCTCGATGCGACCGGCCTCGATATCCGGCCACCAGGCGTCGATATTGGCGCGCATCTGGCCCAATGCGGCCGACTGCTGGTTCAAGTGGAAACGCGCAGCCCCGCAGCAGCCGGAACCCGGTGCAACGCTGGCCGATATCCCCACCGCGTCGAGCACGCGCAGCGTGGCGGCATCGATGGAGGGCATCATCGAGGGCTGGACACATCCGGCCAGTATCAGGACGCGCCGCGCATGCGTGCCCCGCGGCACGGCCCCCGATGGCCGGCGCGCCGGCACCTTCACCGCGATGGCGCGCGGCAGCAGCGGCCGCAGTGCCTGCCCGACCCGTAGCGCGGCACCGAATAAAGGCGTAGCCAGCACCCTGCCGAGGACGGCACGCTTGGCCCGTTCGCCGGCGGGGCGCTCGACACGCGTTTCAACCATGCTCCGCCCGATGTCGATCAACTGCCCATACTCCACGCCCGATGGGCAGGTCGTCTCGCAATTGCGGCAGGTCAGGCAACGGTCCAGGTGCAGCTGGGTACTGGCAGTCACCTCCCCGCCTTCGAGCATCTGCTTGATCAGGTAGATGCGGCCGCGCGGGCTGTCCAGCTCGTCGCCCAGCACCTGGTAGGTCGGACAGGTGGCCGTGCAGAAGCCGCAGTGCACACATTTGCGCAGGATCGCCTCGGCGCGCTTGCCGTGGGGCGTATCCTTGATCGACTCCGATAGCCGGGTTTGCATGGAAGCTTGCTCGCGTCTAGATATCTGGGTACATGCGGCCCGGATTGAATATGCCGTCCGGGTCGAATTCATTCTTCAGGCGCCGATGAAGGGTCGCGATGGACGCCGGCAGCGGGTGGAAGACGCCCGCCTCCCGCGCCTCGCCGGCCGACGTGGCCCGAAACAGCGTCGCGTGGCCGCCGGCCTGTGCGACCCTGTTCCGCAGCGAGCGCGCCGGATAGGTCCCGGCCAGCCAACGCTGGGCCCCGCCCCATTCGATCAAGGTCGGTCCCAGGTCCAGCACTGGCGTCGTGGAGGGAACGGACAAGCGCCACAGGGGCCGCTGCTTCAGGAAGGAATGGGTATGGTCGCGCAGCGAGCGCCACCAGGCTCCTGCCGCCCCATCCGGCAAAGCCTCGCCGCCCATGCGCCGACGGGCAGCATCGACCGCCTCGAGCGAGCCGGACAACCGGACGGTCAGGCGGCCGCTGCCGTCGGTTCCGGCATCCCAGCAACTGGCGCTGATGGGCAACGCGCGGCCGCCCCAATCGTTCATTTGCCGCAAGGCGGCCGCCTGGTCCATGGCGAATCGCACGGTCGCCTCGACCGCGGGCCTGGGCAACACCTTCAGCGACACTTCCAGTATCACCCCCAGAATGCCCAGCGATCCGGTAACGAGGCGGGCCACGTCATATCCCGCCACGTTCTTCATGACTTTGCCGCCGAACTGCAACACGCGTCCCTGCGCGTCCAGCAGCCGCACGCCCAGCACGAAATCGCTGACCGAACCTGCGCTCGCGCGGCGCGGGCCGGCCAGCGCCGTTGCCACACAACCGCCAATGGTGGGACAGCTGCCGAAATGCGGCGGCTCGAACCCCAGCATCTGTCCCTGTTCGGCAAGCATGGCCTCGACCTGGGCAAGAGGCGTGCCCGCGCGCGCCGTCAGCACCAGCTCGGAGGGCTCGTAATCGACGACCCCGGTGTAGGGTGACATATCGAGCACCTCGTCATGCTCGACGGGCAAGCCATAGAAAGGCTTGCTCCCACCTCCGCGGATATACAGCCCTTTGCCCACGGCATTGGCCAGCAGCACACGGGCACGAAGATCGGACAGCAGCACGTCCATGAATGGAATCGGTCTCCAGCGCGGACTTCCGTTGGCAGCTTCGGAAGTCCCGGCGTTCAAAAACGGGGGATCTCGGGAAAGCGGATAGCGTCGCGATGGACGTGCCGCCGGCCATACTCGTTGCACCTGGCCAGGGTCGGGATGCCTTTGCCCGGATTGAGCAAACCGGCGGCGTCGAAGGCGTGCTTGATACCGAAGAAAAGATCGAGCTCTTCACGGGCGAACTGTACACACATCTGGTTGATCTTCTCCATGCCGACCCCATGCTCGCCGGTAATGGTTCCACCGACCTCCACGCAGAGCTCCAGGATCTCCGCGCCAAAACGCTCCGCCCGCTCGACCTCATCCGGCACATTGGCGTCGAACAGGATGAGGGGATGCAGGTTGCCATCGCCGGCGTGGAACACGTTGGCGCAACGCAGCCCATACTTGAGCTCCATATCGGCAATGGCCGCCAATACCCGCCCAAGGCAGCGGCGCGGAATGGTGCCGTCCATGCAGTAATAATCGGGCGAAATCCGCCCTGCCGCGGGAAAGGCGTTCTTGCGTCCGGCCCAGAACAGCAGCCGTTCGGCCTCGGAACACGACACCTGCAGACGCGTCGCGCCGCACTCGGCGAACAAGGCCTCGATGCGGAAGATCTCGTCGGCCACCTCTTCTTCGGTGCCGTCCGACTCGCACAGCAGGATGGCGGCGGCGTCGAGGTCGTATCCCGCCTGAACAAAGGGCTCGACCATCTGCACGGCGCGCTGGTCCATCATTTCGAGGCCCGCGGGGATGATCCCCGCGGCGATGACCCGCGCCACGGCATCGCCGGCCGCCTCGACCGAGGGGAAACTCGCCATCACCACCCGCGCCACCGCAGGCCGCGGAATCAGCTTGACGGTGACCTCCGTCACGATGCCCAGCATGCCCTCGGACCCGATGACCACCGATAGCAGGTCCAGCCCGGGCGCGTCGAGGGCCGCCGCCCCCAGCTCGAGGATTTCGCCTTCCATGGTCACGACCCGCGCGGCCAGCACGTTGTGTACTGTCAAGCCGTATTTCAGGCAATGCACCCCGCCGGAATTCTCGGCGACATTCCCTCCAATGGTGCATGCGATCTGGCTGGAAGGGTCGGGCGCATAGTAAAGGCCATAGGGCGCCGCCGCCTCCGAAATCGCCAGGTTGCGCACGCCGGGCTGTACCACCGCCTGGCGCGCCAGGGGGTCGATGTTGAGGATGCGATTGAACTTGGCCATGCCGAGCAGCACGCCCTCGGGGTGCGGCATGGCGCCGCCCGACAGGCCCGTGCCGGCGCCGCGCGCCACCACGGGAACGTTCAGGCGCTTGCATAGGCGCAGAACCTTGCGGACCTGCTCCTCGTTCTCGGGCAAAGCCACGACCATGGGCACCTGGCGATACAGCGACAGGCCGTCGCACTCGTAGGGGCGCGTGTCCTCTTCCCGAAAAAGGACGCAGTGAGCGGGCAGCGCCTCGCGCAATGCCCGTACGACTTCGATCCGGCGCTGGACTGTGATCGGGTCCAGCCCGATTTCTGTTGGGGCGTTCATGCACCTTCTCCAATATCCTATGAAGATAGCGTGCACCTACCTTCCCCGACACCGTATAAACCCGAAGGGAGCGTCCGAGACCGGCGCGCCCCAAAGGCAAGCGCCGGCTACGGCGAGGGCGGACTTGCCTGCGGCAGCACCTTGCCGGGGTTCAGGATATTGAGCGGATCGAAGACTTGCTTGATCTGCCGCATCAGTTCGAGGGCATCTTCGCCGTGTTCGTCGTCCATGAACTGCATCTTGTGCAGGCCCACGCCGTGTTCGCCGGTGCAGGTGCCGTCCATGTCGAGGGCGCGCCGGACCATGCGCCGATTGATGGCTTCGGCTTCGGCCCACTCGGCCTCGCTGTCGGGGTCGAGCAACATCTGTACATGGAAATTGCCGTCGCCTACATGGCCTACGACACAGGAAGGAAAGCTGGCCCGGGCAAGATCCTCATTGGTCTGCCGTATGCAGTCCGCGAGGCGCGAGATCGGCACGCAGACGTCCGTGCTCGACGCCCTGGCGCCGGGCCGCAATTGCAGCGTGGCGAAGTACACGTTGTGCCGGGCAGCCCAAAGGCGATTGCGGTCCTCGGGATGCACGGCCCAGTCGAAGTCCATGCCGCCGTGCTCGCGAGTGATCTCCTGCACCAGCGTGGCCTGCTCCTCAACGCCGGCCGGACTTCCATGGAACTCGAACAGCAGCAGCGGCGTCTCGCGCAATGTAAGCTTGCTGTAGCGGTTGACCGCGCGGACGGTCGCATCATCCAGCAGCTCCACGCGCGCCACCGGTATGCCCATCTGGATCGTCTGGATCACGGCAGCCACGGCTGCGTCCACGCTCGGGAAATTGCAGACCGCCGCCGATACCGCCTCGGGCTGCGGGTACAGGCGCACCGTGACTTCGGTGATGATGCCCAGCGTGCCCTCGCTGCCGATGAACAAACGGGTGAGGTCGTATCCGGCGGACGATTTCTTCGCCCGGCGCGCGGTGCGGATAAGCTTGCCCTGCGCCGTCACCACGGTCAGCGACAGGATGTTGTCGCGCATGGTGCCGTAGCGGACGGCGTTGGTACCGGAGGCCCGCGTCGCCGCCATGCCTCCGAACGAGGCATCGGCACCGGGATCGATGGGAAAGAACAGCCCCGTATCGCGTATGTCGTTATTGAGCTGCTTGCGTGTGACGCCTGCCTGTACCGTAGCGGTCAAGTCGTCAGTGTTCACCGACACCACACGGTTCATTTTCGACAGGTCGAGCGTGATGCCGCCCTGCACGGCAAGCAGGTGCCCTTCCAGCGATGATCCGGAGCCATAGGGAATCAGGGGCACGCCATGCGCCGCGCAGGCGTTGACTGCGGCCACGACATCTTCCGTACTTTCGGCGAACACCACCGCGTCGGGCGGGGCGGCCGGGAAAGGCGATTCGTCCCGCCCGTGATGCTCCCGTACCGCCGCGCTCAACGACAGGCGATCGCCGAAATGGGCGGCAAGCGCGTCGAGGCATGCCTGGGGCACGGCGCGGCGCAAGGAGGTCGGCAAGGCAGGGGCATTCATGGCTATCCGGCAAGCAAGGTGATGGAAGAATTTTACGCCGCCGGGCCGCCGGCAGGGCTGACTACAATGCAGCCATGGCGCGGACGCCGCGGCAGGACATGGGAGCAGCAATGGGAAATCGACTCAGCGTCATCGCCACGCGTACCGGCGACGATGGCACCACCGGACTGGCGGATGGAACGCGCATCGGCAAGGACGAGCCGCGGATGTGGGCCATCGGGGATGTGGACGAACTCAACAGCGCCATCGGCCTGCTATGCACCGAAGTCCTGCCGCCGGACATCGCCGCTCACCTGCTCGACATCCAGCACGACCTGTTCGACCTGGGCGGCGAACTGAGCATGCCCGGCCGCGCCGTGCTCCAGCCGGCGCGCGTCGGCCACCTGGACCGTCTGCTGGCGGACTACAACGCCGACCTGCCGCCGCTGCGCGAGTTCGTCCTGCCTGGCGGCTGCCGGGCCGCGGCGCTGGCCCACATGGCACGGACGATCTGCCGGAGGGCAGAACGAAGCGTGACCGCCCTGGGGCGCGAAGAGGGCCTCCATGCAACGCCACGCCAATACCTGAACCGCCTATCGGACCTGCTGTTCGTGCTCTCCCGTGCCATCAACCGTAGCGCGGGCCGGCAAGAGGTCTTGTGGCGACCCCGGAGGAACTAGGTTAGGATCGGCCTGCCCGCCGGCGCCACTATCCCTAACCTAAGCCGGCGCTTGTTCACAGACGAGGAGAATATCCATGTTCCGAGCCGTCACGAGGGCGTCGGTGCGCCTGGTCGAACGCTATCTGCCGGACCCGTATATTTTCGTGGTGCTGCTGACCATCATTGCCGCGGCCGCGGCAATGATCTTCCAGCAAGCCTCCCCGGTTGCCGTCATGCGCATGTGGGGCGATGGTTTCTGGGAGCTGCTGACGTTCGCCATGCAGATGCTGCTGGTACTGCTGACCGGGTACATGCTTGCGAGCACGCCGCTGGTCAGGCGCTGGCTGGAAGCGCTGGCTTCGGTGGCCAAGTCTCCAGGCAGCGCCATCATCATCGTCACGCTGGTGTCGCTGGCTGCCAGCTGGCTCAATTGGGGCTTCGGCCTGGTGGTCGGGGCGCTGTTCGCCAAGGCCATCGCCCGCAAGGTTCGTGTGGACTACAAGCTGCTGGTGGCCAGTGCCTATTCGGGCTTCCTGGTCTGGCACGGCGGCCTGGCCGGCTCCGTCCCGTTGACGATCGCCACCGAGGGACACTTCGCCGCCGCGAAGATGGGCGTCATCCCGACCTCGGAAACGATTTTTGCCTTGTTCAACCTGGCCACCGTCGCTGTTCTGTTCATTGTCGTCCCCCTGGTGAACCGATTCATGCTTCCGCCGGAAAACGAATCGGTCTATGTCGATCCGTCCCGGCTGGCCGAGCCCGCGCCCGATCCCACCCTGACGACCGACCGCCCCGCCGACCGCCTTGAAAACAGCCGCATCCTGGCCTGGCTCATCGGTTTTTCCGGACTGGCCTTTCTGTTCGACTACTACGTGGTGCGCGGCCTTGGCCTGAACCTGAACGCGGTCAACTTCACGTTCCTGTTCCTGGCCATCGTGCTGCACGGTTCGTCCCGCAACCTGCTCGCCAGCCTGAACGAAGCGATCAAAGGCGGCAGCGGCATCGTGATCCAGTTCCCGTTCTATGCGGGCATCATGGCCATCATGATCAAGTCGGGATTGGCCGCCAGCCTGTCGGAGTGGATCGTCTCGTTCGCTACCGCCCAGACCCTGCCCTTCTGGACCTTCCTCAGCGCAGGCCTGGTCAACATCTTCGTGCCCTCCGGGGGCGGGCAGTGGGCGGTGCAAAGCCCCATCGTCATTGCCACCGTGCAGGCCCTGGACGCCGACATGGCGCGAGCAGCCATGGCGGTAGCCTGGGGCGACGCGTGGACCAACATGCTGCAGCCCTTCTGGGCGCTCCCGATGCTGGCCATTGCCGGCCTGAAGGCCAAGGACATCATGGGATACTGCCTGATCCAGCTGGTCGTTTCGGGGGTCGTGATCTCGATCGGGCTCACGTATTTCTGACCGGCCGGCCCGGCTGGGACGGCGGCCGTCCGGCTTAGCCGCCCCAGGGCCGCAGGCACTGCCGCTTATTTGCCCGCGGTGGTCGCCACCAGGCGCCGGGCCTGGACCGCCTGCGCCAGGCGCTCGAGCACGCGCACCGAGGCATCCCAGTCGATGCAGCCGTCGGTAATGCTCTGGCCGTAGACCAGGGGCTTGCCCGGCACCAGATCCTGCCGCCCCGCCACCAGGTGGCTTTCCACCATCACGCCGATGATGCGGTTGTCGCCGGCTTCGACCTGGCGCGCCACGTCATCGATCACCTGCGGCTGGTTTTCCGGTTTCTTGCTGCTGTTGGCGTGGCTGGCGTCGATCATGACCCGCTGGGCCAGGCCGGCCTTGGCCATTTCCTGCGCGGCGGCCTCGATGCTGGCGGCATCGTAGTTGGGCGCCTTCCCGCCCCGCAGGATGACGTGGCAGTCTTCGTTGCCGTTGGTCGAGACGATGGCCGACACACCGCCCTTGGTCACCGACAGGAAATGGTGCGGCTGCGAAGCTGCCTTGATGGCATCCACGGCAATGCGGACATTGCCATCGGTCCCGTTCTTGAACCCCACCGGACACGAAAGACCCGAGGCGAGCTCGCGATGCACCTGGCTTTCGGTAGTGCGGGCGCCGATGGCACCCCATGAAACGAGGTCGGCGATGTACTGGGGCGTGATCATGTCCAGATATTCACACCCCGCAGGCAAGCCGCGGGCGTTGATTTCCAGCAGCAGCTGGCGTGCCGTGCGCAGGCCCTTGTTGATGTTGAAGCTGCCGTCCAGGTCGGGATCGTTGATCAGCCCCTTCCAGCCGACCGTGGTCCGCGGCTTCTCGAAGTACACGCGCATCACGATTTCCAATTCGCCGGCGAAGCGGTCGCGCTCGGCCTTCAATCGCGACGCGTACTCCAGCGCCGCTTCGGTATCGTGGATGGAGCACGGCCCGATCACCACCGCCAGCCGGTCGTCCATGCCGTGCAGGATGCGATGCAGCGCCTGCCGGGTGTCGTAGACCGTGTCCGAAACGTCGGGGGTGCAGGGAAACTCGCGCATCAGGTGCGAAGGCGGAGCCAACTCCTTGATTTCTCGAATGCGCAAGTCGTCGGTGTTGTGGGACACGATCCTCTCCTGGAATGTCAATGGTGTCTATTGGGCATGCTGTGTGGTGTTTCGCCCCTTGCCGCATCGTCCAGGCACAAAAAAAGCCGCCAGGACGCTGGCGGCTTTTTTGGGGCAGGAATCCGTTAGATACGACGCTTCCTTTCCTCCGCCAGCGGCTTCGGAAAACCAAAAAAGTAAAAGTAGTAGGAAGTGACGTTCATGAAACATATGGTAGCAGGGACCGGGCGCCTGGGCAAGTGGTGGGCATCTTTCTTGCGGCGGGCCGTGTCCGCATACGCCCCAAGCCCTTCTTGCGCAAGAGGATAAGCACATGGCGACGCATGCTTCGTCCTGGACGCCGGTTCGCAGGAGGCGGCAGCCCTGGTTGTTCACCGTCGTGGCCGTGGCGGTATTGTGGCTGGGCTGGCCCATCATCAGGCCGGCGCTGGAAATTCCGTTGTACGGCCTGCGCCTGGCCCGGATGCCGGCGCCCGAAAGCCTGGCGGTACCGGTCCAGGGCGTGCGGCCGCGCGATCTGCGCGACACCTGGAACGCTGCGAGGCCGGAAGGCCGCCGCCATGAGGGAATAGACATTTTTGCCCGCCGCGACACCCCCGTGCGGGCCACCACCGAAGGCATCGTGACCCGGATCGGCACCAACCGGCTGGGCGGCAACACCGTCTGGATCATGGGACCGGGCCGGCAGATGCACTATTACGCCCACCTGGAACGCTATGCCGACATCCGGCGAGGCCAGCGGATACAGGCGGGCATGCCGATCGGCTATGTCGGCGACAGCGGCAATGCGAAGGGC
This sequence comes from Pigmentiphaga sp., assembly GCF_033795525.1. Lineage (GTDB taxonomy): Bacteria > Pseudomonadota > Gammaproteobacteria > Burkholderiales > Burkholderiaceae_B > Pigmentiphaga. The sequence continues at coordinate 281,451 of NZ_JARYGM010000004.1, read as the reverse complement.
ACGCCTCCGCATCTGCACTATGGCATCTATACCCCGCAGGGCGCGATCAATCCATTTCCGCTGCTGGCCGGGCGCTGAGGGCCGACGGTGGGCGGCGCACCCAGAGGAATAGCCCGCTCCCCAGCACCACGAGAGTCGCCAGCGTGAAGAGGGCCCATGCCAGCTTGAGCGGCCAGCCGGCGAAGTCGCCGTAATGCAGCGGGCCGGAGATCCGCAATGCCGCCACATAGGCAGGCATGTCGCGCTTGGCCGCGAAAGCGCCTGTCTGCGCATCCACCAGCACGGGCGTGATGAGCCGGGATGCGAACATGCCGTCCCCCCGCATGAAGACGGCATAGTGCCGCGGCCCGGCGAGCGGCGTGCCGGGGAAGGCAACGAACGCCAGCTGGCGGCCGGGTGCCTGCTCGCGCGCAACGGCCACCGCCTGGTCTACCGAGGCCTGCGGCGGCGCCGGGCCCAGGCTGCGCCAAGGTGCCGTCATGGCCGCCAGTTCGGTAGCCTGCCACAGCCCGTAGACTGGCTTGGACAGGGCCAGCAGCACGCCGGTCAGCCCGACCAGCAACATCCAGAGCAGCGCGACCATGCCCACCAGGTTGTGCAGGTCGAGCCACTTGATCCGCGCCGACCGGCCGCGCCGAACCGTACCGAACGGAACGCGGGACAGGATGGGCGCATAGACGGCTACGCCCGACACCACCGACACGGCAAAGAGCACGCCCATCGCCGCCAGTACGAGCGAGCCCGGCAGGCCGGCGAACATGTCCGTGTGCAGCTTGGCCAGCAGGCGCATGGCAAGGCTGCGCAGGGCTCCCTCGTGGACCAGTTCGCCGGTCCGCGCGTCATACGTGAACAGCGCGCCGCCGGCCTTCGTGCCGGCCGGGGTCAGCGATATAAAGAGCACGGGCTCTTCGTCGTCCGCTGTCAGGAACCGTACCTGGTAGCCTGGCCGGCGCGCCGAGGCATCAGCCAGGACATCGTCAAGCGGCGCGCGGGCGGCCGGATCAGCCACCGCCGGCAAATCGAAACCTGCGCCCAGGGCATGGTCGATTTCATGGCCGAAGATCAGCGGTAATCCGGTCAGGCACAGCATCAGCAGGAACAGTGTGCAAACCAGGCTGCTCCACCGGTGCACCCAATGCCACCCGACCAGGGTGCGCGGGGAGCGGGACCGCGGCGCCGTGCGGGAACGGATACGCATCGCCGCCGCGCTCACCAGCGGTAGGTGGCCGTGGCCAGTACGGTGCGCCGATAGCCGTAGTAGCAGGTGGTGGCGCTGCCGCACGAGCCGATATAGGACTTGTCGAATAAGTTGCTGGCATTGAGGGCGAAGCCCCAATGCCGGTCGAGCTGATAATGCACGGCGGCGTCGAACAAGGTCGCGGCGCCGACCTTGAAGGTATTGGCTGCGTCGCCCCAGGTCGAGCCCATATAGCGCACGCCGCCTCCCACGCGCAGGCCCTGCAACGGCCCTGAGCGCACGGTGTAGTGAGCCCACAGCGAGGCCATGTGGCGCGGGCGGTTGGTGGGCGTCTTGTGCAGATCGCCCGAGTTGCTGCGGGTCACCTCCATGTCCATATAGGTGTAGGCGCCGATCAGCTTTAGTCCGGTGTCGAACTCGAACACGCCCTCGAGCTCCAACCCACGCGAACGGATTGCGCCCGTCTGCACGCGCGCAGCCGCGCCATGGGAGGGATCCGGGTCCGCGGTCAGCACGTTCTGCTGCCGCAGATCGTAGAGCGAGGCCACCACGTAGCCATCCGAGCCCGGCGGCTGGTACTTGACGCCGATCTCGGTCTGCTTGCCCGTAGTGGGCTTGAACGGCGTGCCCGCGTAGTCGCTTCCGGCCTGGGGCTGGAAGGACGTGGAATGGCTGACATAGGGAGCGACGCCGTTGGCGCCGCGATAAACCATTCCCAAGCGATAAGTAAAGTCGCTCTGGTCCACGGGCGTATGGGTACTCGTTGTCGCGCCCGTAGCTGTCACGATCCGCTCCGACAAGGTGTCCGAACGCGCCCAGTCCTTGCGGCCGCTGGCCACCAATACCCAGCGCTCGCCGAATTTCATCTGGTCCTGCGCATACAGGCCGAGTTGCCGCTGGTTCTGGTCGGCCCGCGTAAACGCGGGGATGGGATTGATGCTCTGGCCGTACTGGGGGGCGAACGGATCAATCAGCCCCAACCCCGCTCCCACCGTTCCATAGCCTTGCAGTTCTTCGAACTTGGCGCGCTGGTAATCGACGCCTGCCAGGGCCGTATGCTTGATTGCACCGGTGCCGAAGTCGGCCTGCAATTGATTGTCGAGCACCACGCTGTCCAGCTTGCCGCTGTCCTGCAGCGACGCTCGACGCAGATGGGTCTGGGCAGCCGACGCCCAACCGGCGGCATAGACGCCGGTGTAGTCCAGGTCGCTGCGCATATAACGGGCACTCTGCCGGAACACCAGCGCATCGCTGAAGCGGTGCTCGAACTGGTAACCCAGCGAATATTGCTTGCGATCGAAAGAGTTGAAGCCGGGCTCGCCGGTGAAGAACGACGACGGAATGGTGCGGCCGTCCACGGTCGGGATGAGCGTGCCCTCGCGCGGCAGGAAATTGATCAGTGTGCCCTGCTTGTCGCGCTGGTAGCTGGCCAGCAGCAGGAGGCGGCTGCGGTCGGACAGTTTCAGGTCCAGCGAGGGCGCAATGAACACGCGGTCATCATGCGCGTAGTCGGTCTGGGTATCGCTGTCGCGGACCAGGCCGGTCAGGCGAAAACGGGCCACGCCGTTGACGTCGATGGCATCGGAGAAATCGAAGCTGCCCTGCAGCCGGCTGTTCGTTCCTGCCTGCAGGTTGATCTCGCGCAGGGGGACATCCGTAGGCCGTTTGCTTACCAGGTTCAGCAGGCCGCCGGGCGCGTTGGCGCCGTACAGCACCGCGCTGGGGCCGCGCAGAATCTCCACCCGCTCGAGCCCGTAGGGTTCGATCAGCGGCATATTGTAGCCGCTGTTGTAGTAGTTGAGATAGAGTCCGTCCAGGAATTGCCGCGCGGCAAACCCGCGGATCACCGGGCGGTCATAGCGCACGTCGGCCGCGTTGTCACCGGTAATGCCGGCCGAGTACAAGATGGCATCGGTAACGCTCTGCACCTCGCGGTCGCGCATTTGCTCGCGCGAAACGACGGAAATGGACTGCGGCGTCTCGATCAGGGATGTGTCGGTCTTGGTGGCGGTCGCGCTGCGCCGTGCCACATAGCCCTCGACCGGGCCCGTGGCGGTCTGCTCCAGGCGTCCCACGACATGCACGGGCGCCAGCGTGCCGGCCTCGACCGCCGACGGCGCCGCCGGGCGCAAGGTATAGCTGCCGAGGTCGGTACGCACCAGTTCCAGGCCGCTGCCCGCCAGTGCCCGCCGCAATGCCTCGGCGGCATCGAAATGCCCGCGGACGGGCGCTCCCATTTTCCCTTCCAGCAGGGACGACTCGACGGCCAGCGCCAGGCCGGCCTCGCGTGCGATGCGGTTGACCGTGCTGGAGAGCGGCGCCGCAGGCAGGTCGTAGTGTCGTGGGGCGTCGGCCTGGGCGTGCGCGCCGGTCGCGGCCAGCGCCGCCCAGGTGAGCAGGCACCAAGCGGCCACTGTAGGCAGCCGGCGCCCGGCAAGACTGGACATGATGGGCAGGCCTGGACGGACCCGGCGGTCGCGGGCGGATGCTGCGGGAAGAGTCACGATTCGGCTCCGTAGGTCGACGGATTGAGGGTCTTTTCCTGTTTGCCGAACGAGAACCGGAAAGTGACAGGGGCGGCGGAAAATTTTTAATCGGCCGCCTCTTCCCGCGAATGAAGCACGTCCAGCCACACACCTGCATAGCTCCGTATGCGCACGGGCAATCCACGCGTCAGCATGGCGAGCGACCGGTCGATATCGTCCAAGGGAACCGTACCGGTCAGCCTGAGGCCGGCGGCGTCTGGCTGCACCGTCATGGGTCCGAACCGATACCGGGCCAGCTCGCGGACGACTTGCGCCAGCGGGCGGTCGTGCACGACGAGCATGCCGTCGCGCCAGGCATCGGCATGGGCATCGGCCGCGGTGGGCGCGGTCACCTCTTGCGGCCGCATGACGGCCTGCTCGCCCTCCCGTACCCGACGAGCCACGGCGCATGCCGCCAGCGCCGTCCCGCAGACCCGGGGCCGAGCCTGCACAGCCGACTCGTACACGGCCAGCCGGGTCACGCCGTCATCGCGGCGAACGGTAAAGCGCGTTCCCTCCGGCAGCAACGCGCCATCGTCGGTACGTACCACCAGGGGCCGGCGCTCCCCAGGCGAATGACCGGTGCGTACATGGATTTCGCCCCTCCTGAGCACCACGAGGCGTTGCTCCGCATCGAACCGGACATCGACGGCCGTGCGGGTATTGAGGTCGAGCTTGGTCCCATCCGAAAGCACGACGTGCTGACGCTGGCCGACGGCGGTCCGGTAGTCCGCCCCCAGGTCGGCCAAGGGCAGTTCGCGGTCCGCCAGTGCGAGCACCGCTGCCGCCAACAGCAGCACGCCCAGCAACGGGCCGGCCTTCTTCAACACGCGCCGGCCCCGCGGCCGCGCGAGCACTTGGCGCACAGCCCGACCGCGCACCGCCTCGAGCCCAGCCTCCAGCTCACCCAGCTGCTGCCAGGCGCGGCGATGATTGGGATGCTCGGCCAGCCACTGCTTCAACGCCGCCCTGTCGCTGTCCGTGGCATCGCCCGAGCCCATCCGCAGCTGCCAATCGATCGCCATATCGAGCACGTCGTCGGATACGGGTACCTGGAGCGAACGTCCGGCCATGAGGATTTCCGTCAGTCCGCTGCGGCCGGATCGGCGTCGGCGTCGGCGGCGCCGAACCGGAGCCGGTAGCAATGCCGCGCCGCCGTGGCAAGATACTGGCGCACCCGGGACACCGAAACCCCCAGGCGCGCCGCGATGTCGGCATGCGCCAAGCCGTCGAGCCGGTTCAGGACCCAGGCCGTCCTGGCCTTGGCCGGGAGGCCATCGAGCATCCTGTCGATTGCCAGCAACGTCTCGAGCACCAGCAGGCGGGTTTCGGGGGACACCTGCACAGGCTCCGGTGCCGAAGCCAGGTCCGCCAGCCATGCGCGCTCCAGCTCGGCACGGCGAAAGAAATCGACCAGCAATCCGTGCGCGATGGTCGTGAGATAGGCGCGCGGCTCGTTCAGCCGGGGCAGACCCAACTGGGCGCGCGTGGACAACAGCCGTACGAAGGTGTCCTGCGTAAGGTCGGCCGCCGCCTCGGCGCAGCCCAGCCGGCGCCGCAGCCATTGGTGCAGCCACGACCGGTGGTCGCTATAGAGAGCCTGTACCACATCGGAGGGGATCGGACGGGAAGCGGACACGGGGATACCGGTACACGTTATAAATGAGAACCACTCTCATTATTATCCGGCAACCGAATTCCCGCAACGCCCGGCGGCTTTCAGCCGAAGAACTCCAACAGCATCCGGTTGGCCGGCCCGGCCTGCTCGTACTGGGCCCAGTGGCCCGCGCCGGCAACCATACGCCATTGCCGTTCGGCACGGCCGTCCACCCACCAAGGCCCCACCCGGGCCGGATCGGCCGTCACGTCGTGCTCGCCCCAGGCGAACAGGATGGGCATGGACAGCTGGTCCAGCAATCCTTTCATCGGCCCGCTCAAGGACAGCGCCTTGCTGCGGAAGCGCGTGGTTTCACAGGCGTGCCGATGCACGGCGACGGCCAAGGCATCGATATGGCGTTCGTCGTGCAGCATCAGCGCCCTGAGGTTATGCCGCAGATCTGCCAGCAGAGCCTCTTCGCCGTCCGCCAGGCGCCAGTTGACCATTGCCATTTTCTGCCGCCGGGGCGTGCCATGGCCGGCAGCGCCAAGCAGCGCGAGCCGTGTCACGTGGCCCCGATGGACTGCCAGGTGCGCGGCGCACAGGCCGCCGAACGAAAACCCGGCCAGCCCCACCGGCGTGCCGGCGCCCAGGAGCCGGTCCAAGGTGGCGGAGGTCGTGGCAACCAGCTGCGGCAGGCCGGCCGGCGCCGGCAGCGTACCCGATTCGCCAAACGACGGCATGTCCGGCATCCAGAGGGTGTGCCGGCTCGCCAGAGCTTCCACGTTGCGTATCCAGTGTCGCCAGCTGCCGTGGCCGCCATGCAGCAACACGAGCGGACTGCCCTGCCCCGCCGACCGCCAGCGCACGGTGGTGCCGCCGTATTCGACGTCATGGACCGTCGTCATGGCCTCCACGGCCGCGATGAACTGGGCAGCCTGCATGTCGGGATGGGGCTGGGTGGGAATCGGCTCGGTGGCGCTCATGAGAATCGACGGCGGAGGACAGAGGAAAAAGCGAAGCTTAACCCGCCGCCGGGCGGCGCCTTGCAGTCCATCCACTAAACTAGCGGCTGCACCGATTCCCAGAAGCAGCCAGCATGTCCGAGCCCGTACGCCTGTCCAAACGCATGTCCGAACTCGGACTGTGCTCTCGCCGGGAGGCCGACGAATGGATCAGCCGCGGCTGGGTGCGCGTCGACGGGACGATCGTATCGGTGTTGGGCAGCAAGGTCCTGCCCCACCAGAAAATCACCGTGGAACGCCAAGCCAGCGCCGAACAGGCACGGCGGGTGACCATCCTGCTGAACAAGCCGGTCGGCTACGTCAGCGGGCAGGCCGAAGACGGCTATCTGCCGGCGGTCACGCTGGTCAAGGCCGCCACGCGCTGGAGCGGCGACCGCTCGCCCACCCGTTTCCAGCCGGGCCAGTTGCGCAGCCTGGTGCCGGCGGGCCGGCTGGACATCGATTCGGTAGGCCTGCTGGTGCTGACCCAGGACGGCCGTATCGCCAAGCACTTGATCGGCGAAGACTCGACCGTGGACAAGGAGTACCTCGTACGCGTGCAATACACGCGGCCCGGGCGGTTTCCCGACAGCAGCCTGAAGCTGCTCAATCACGGCCTGTCGATGGATGGAAAGCCGCTGCGCCCGGCCCAGGTGCGCTGGCAGAACGAGGACCAGCTGTCGTTCGTGCTGCGCGAGGGCAGGAAACGGCAGATACGCCGGATGTGCGAGATAGTCGGCTTGCGGGTGGTGGGGTTGAAGCGGGTGCGCATCGGCGGCGTGGTGCTGGGCGACCTGCCGCCAGGACAATGGCGCTACCTGCGGGCGGACGAAAAATTCTGAACCGCGGCGCCCGCAGGCCGGCCGTCAATCGAGCGATGCGCCCGACTCCTTGACCGCGGTAGCCCAGACCTTGTTGTCCTCGACCAGCTTCTGGGCAAACTGCTCGGGCGTGTTGCACAACACCGATACGCCGATATTGGCGAGCTTGGCGGCAAAGCCTGCATCCTTGCCCGCCTCGGCCAGCGACGACGCAATGCGGTCCACCACTTCCTTGGGCGTACCGGCCGGCGCCGCGATGCCGTTCCACGTTTCCGTGGCAAACCCCGGATAACCCTGTTCGGCAACGGTCTTGACCGAAGGCAGGTCGGCCGAGCGTTTCTCGCCGGACACCGCGACCACACGCAGGCGGTTGCTCTTGACGTAGGGCAGCACTTCCGCGACGTTGGCGAAATACATGGGCACCTGTCCGCCCACCACGTCGGCAATGGCCGGCGCGCCGCCCCGATAGGGCGCGTGGATCATCGACAGCCCGGCGCGCTTGACGAACATCGCCATGGTCAGGTGGCTGACCGAGCCGCTGCCGGCCGACGCGTACGCGACTTGTCCCGGCCGGGCCTTGATGTAGTCCACCAGCTCAGGCAGCGTCTTGGCTTCGAAACCGGGATGAACCGCCAGCGCGAATTCGTTGGTGGCAACGATGGAGACAGGCGCGAAGTCCTTGATCGGGTCGTACCGCACTTTCTGCAGAGAGGGCACGATGGCCATCTGCGGCAAGGTAGCCATGAACAGCGTGTAGCCATCGGGCTTGGCCCGCGCCACGAAATCGGCCGCGATGGCGCCGTTGGCGCCTGGCCGGTTATCCACGACCACGGTCTGCTTGAGTTGCTGCGTCAGCCATTCCGCAGTAATGCGCGCGATGCTGTCGGTATTGCCGCCGGCCGCGAAAGGCACGACCAGCGTGATCGCCCGCTCCGGCCACGCCGCCTGCGCACTGCCCGCCATGAGCAGTGTTGCTGCCAGAAATGCTTTCCACTTCATCTTCATCTCGGTTCTCCCGTGAGTCGAACATCAGGCAGCCGCGTTCATGGCGCGGTAAACATCGCGCGCTTCCGTCTCCGCTGCCTTCACGTGGGCGACGGCGGCTGCGCGCGCGGCCCGCGCGTCGCCTTTTTCCAGTGCTGCATAAATGCTTTCCAGCTCGCGCACGCTGTGCTTGGCGCGACCCGGGCTATCCATGGTCTTGGCCCGCAGGAAATTGATGCGGGTCAGCAGGCCGTGTAGCACTTCCCCCATGACCGGGTTGCCGCAGGCCTCGATAATGACTTCGTAGAAATCGGCGGTGGCCGATATGCGGGCCTTCCAATCCTGCTTTTCGACGGCATCGGCGAAAGCATCCAACGCACCGCGCATGCGCTGGAGGTCGTCAGGCTGGACGCGCGGGGCCGCCAGCGCCGCGGCCTCGCCTTCGAGGAGCGCCCGCAGGTGGTAGATGCCCTCGGCCTCCTCCCAGCTGAGCTCGGCCACCGAGGGACCCTTGTTCGGAACGATGGTGATGAGCTTTTCGGTGGCCAGCACGCGCAGCGCCTCGCGCACCGAAGTTCGGCTCACACCCAGCATGCTGCACAGCTTGGCCTCCACCAGCCGTTCGCCCGGCTTGAAATAGCCGCTGGTAATGGCTTCGCGCACCAGGCGCACTGTTTCCTGCTGCACCGAACGCGGCGATATCTTCAAATCCATATCGGTCTGCTTCCCCTATCAGAGCGGCGGCGTCTGCCGGCTCCCGTGGCGATCGAACAGCCCATATTCGCCCTTGAACCATGGCTGTGCAGCGAGGCGCTCGCGCCACGGCGTGGCACGGGCACGGGCCCGCTCGGGCGACTCCAGGGCGGAGACGTCGTCGAGGTAGTGCAGCGCCAGCCGGTTGTAGCGTCCGGGCTCGCCATCCTTGACGTGGAAACGCCGTACGGCGCGCCATTGCGGGCACTCGAGCAGGATGGGCACGTGGTCCTGTTCGTACCAGGCGTCGAAATCGGCCAGGTGTTCTTCCGGCACGTTGAACCAGACGGGATACAACACCGGAGCGTCGATGGCCTGGGGGGAAGGATCGCCGGCGCTGCTGATTTCCTCGCACAGATAGCGCGTGAATCCCGAGACGTTGCTCAGCATCCAGGCGGTTTCCTCGGAAGGATGCTGCTTGATGGCCTGGTAGGCGACCGTGCGCAAGGCGGCCAGGTCGTCCATTTCATAAACCGCCAGGTAATTGCGTTCGTCCGCCTGGTAGCGCTGGGCGCTGACGAAGCCGCGCAAACCCATGCGGATGGGGATGTGTTCCTCGTCATACCAGCGGTTGAATCTGTCTTCCCACTCGGGGGCCGGCGTCATTTCGGAAAAAAGGATGGCACGTCCGCGCATGGAACTCTCCGTTTTTGGCTTTCGATTGACTTTATGATTGTATGACAATAACATCGTCGAACAGTCAGTACAACAAGAATTTCCAGACCCCTCGCCCTTGGGGGGAACGCCAGACGTCAGGAGCGATGCATGCAAATGAAAGTACGCAGGTGGCAAGCGGTAGTCGAAGAAAAGCTGGAAGAAGCCGGCCGGCCGGCGGACGTACCGCTGCGCAAGGCCGCCATCGTCGCCTTTGTCGAGAACCCGTATGCCGGGCGCTATGTGGAGGACCTGTCCCCCATGATCGAGGCCAGCCCCGAACTGGGAGAGCGCATGGCGGCCAAGCTGATGGAGGTCTACGGCGACCATCCCGTGCTGTCGTACGGCAAGGCCGGCGTGGTCGGCCTGGGCGGCGAGCAGGAGCATGCCAACGCGCTGCTTACCACCCCCGCGGCCGAACCGCTGCGCCGGGCCATAGGCGGAGGCAAGGCATGGATTTCCTCGGTCACCAAGATGGGCGGTCCCGGCACCGTGCTGGACGTGCCGCTCGCCTCCAAGGATGCGCTTTACGTGCGCGGCCTCTATAACGCCATGACGCTCTATTTCCCGGACGGTCCCCTGCCCGACGAAATCGCGCTGGTATTCGCCGTTTCCAACCGCGAGCGCATCAACGCGCGGGTCGGCGGGCTGCAATTGAAAGACGTGCAAGGCAAGGACGGACTCATTTGAGGAGAACGCGATGAAACTGGCTATCGTCAACCTGGGCCGCATCCTCACCGGCGAGTGGCGCGAGCCCTATGCCGCGGGTGACGCCATCCTGATGCAGGACGGTCTGATCTCCAAGGTCGGAACGCTGTCTGCAGACGAGGTCGAAAGCGCCGACGTGGTGATCGATGCGGCAGGCACTACCGCCATACCCGGCCTGATCGATTCGCAGGTGCACAATACTTTCGGCGACTACACCCCGCGCCAGAAAACCGTCGGCTTTCTCGAAAGCTATGTTCACGGCGGCGTGACCACCGCCATCAGCGCCTCCGAAGTGCACGTGCCGGGACGGCCGAAGGACCCCGCCGGCGTGAAGGCGCTGGCCGTGGCCGCACTCAAGTGCTTCGAGCATTTCCGGCCGGGCGGCATGCGTGTCTACGCCGGTTCCATCATCATCGAACCCGGGCTGACCGAGCAGGACTTCGCCGACGTCGCCGCCCAGGGCGTATGGCTGGCCAAGGCCGGTTTCGGCGCCGTCAAATCGCCCTTCGAATACGCCGAGATGGTGGGCTGGGCCAAGAAGCACGGCATGATCACCACGGTCCATACCGGCGGTTCGTCCATCCCCGGCTCCTCGGGCATCTGGGCCGACCACCTGATCGCGATGCAGCCACACGTGTCGTTCCACGTCAATGGCGGGCCGGTGGCCATGCCCGACGAGGACTTCCCCAAGCTTGTCCATGAGTCCCAGATCGCCTTGCAGGTCTGCACCGCCGGCAATCTGCGCACGACGCTCATGCTGGGCGACATGGTGCGCGCCGCCGACCAGTTCGACCGTTTCCTCATCGCGACCGACACGCCCACCGGCAGCGGCATCATGCCGCTCGGCATGATGTACACCATTACGCACCTGGCCAGCCTCACGGACATGCCGGTCGAATGGGCCATCGCGGCGGCCACCGGCAACAACGCCCGGGTCTACGGCATCAACAGCGGCTTCATCCAGCCGGGCAAGGATGCCGACGTCATCCTGCTCGACGCCTGCGTGGGCGGCTCCAAGAGCGACCCGCTGGACGCCCTGCGCAATGGCGACATCGCCGCGGTGTCGGCCGTCGTAACCGACGGCGTGCCGCGCTTCGTGGGCAAGAGCCGCAATACGCCCGCCGGCAACCGCCCGGTGCGCGTGGCCCGCTGCAACATCCCGCAAGACTACTCCACCGGAGGCCATTGAATGACCAAGCATATCGCCATCGTCGGGGCCGGGCCGGTCGGCGTCGTCGCGGCGCTGGCTGCCGTCCAGCAAGGATTCCGGGTCTCGCTGTACGAAGCGGAATCACGCGTCGACGACAGCCCGCGCGCAGCCACGACGCATAGCTCCACGCTCGAGATGATCGCGCGCGTGGGACTGATCGACCGCTTCATCGCCGAAGGGCTGACCGCGCGCTACTTCCAGTTCTGGGACCAGGTGTCCCAGCGCATGGTCGCCCAGTTCGACCATGAAGTCCTGAAAAACGACACGCCCTACCCCTTCGTCGTGCAGACCGAGCAGCACAAGCTCGCCAACATGGGGATAGAGAAGCTGCGCGGCTATGCCGACGCCTCGGTACACTTCCAGCATCGCATCACGGCCGTATCGCAGACCGACGATGGCGTAACGCTGACCGCCGAGGCGCCGGACGGCGAAGTCCGCATCCAGGCCGACTACGTGGTCGCCGCGGACGGCGGCCGCAGCACCTTGCGCAAGGCGCTGGACATCCCGTTCGAAGGCATGACCTGGCCCGAGCGCTTCATCGTCATTACGGTCAAGGACGATTTCGAGCAGTTGATGGGCTGCTGCTACCGCAACTACCTGGCCCACCCCGACGCCTGGACCAATCTCTTCAAGATATCGGGCGACGACATGCAAGGGCGCTGGCGCGCGGTGTTCCCATCCCAGGTCGACGAGACCGACGAACAGGCGCTGAGCGATGCCGCCGTGGCGCGCCGCCTGGCCCACGTGTTCCCGAAAGCAGAGCCCTACGAGGTGCTGCACCGGAACATCTATCGCGTCCACCAGCGTGTGGCGGCCCGGTTCCGGAAAGGGCGCGTATTCCTGGCGGGTGATGCCGCGCACGTCAACAACCCCATCGGTGGGCTGGGACTGAACTGCGGAATCCATGACGCCATGGAACTGGTCGATATGCTGGCCGCGGTGGAACGTGGCGAAGAGGACGCCTCGGTGTTCGACCGCTACGAGCGCCGGCGCCGGCAGATGAATATCGAGTTCGTCCAGCAGCAAACCGTCAACAACAAGAAGCGGCTGGAGGAGAAGGACCCGGTCATCCGCGCGCAGGCGCTGGACGAAATACGCAAGACCTCCGAAGACCCCGACAAGCATCGCCAGTTCCTGCTGCGCAGCTCGCTCATCGATAGCGTGCGCAAGGCCCGGACGGTTGCATAGAGGAGGCGCCATGGACTCGCCTGCTTTGCGCGTCACCTCGCCCTACGATGGCAGCCCGGTCGGCGAGATCCCGTACACCTCGCCGGCGGAGATCCGACTGGCCCTGGACGAGGCCGATGCCCTGTTCCGCAACCGGCCGCGATGGCTGCCCGCCGACGATCGCGTGGCCATCCTGCGCGCGGCGGCGGCGTTCATGCTCGAGCGCCGCGATAGCCTGATCGAGACCGCCATACGCGAAGGCGGCAAACCCTATCGGGACTCTGCCGTGGAAGTGGACCGGGCCATCGACGGCATGCGCAACTGCGCCGAGCTGATCCGCTCCGAGGGCGGCCACGTGGTTCCCATGGGCACCACCGCTGCCTCGCGCGGCCGCATCGCGTTCACCCAGCGCGAGCCCATCGGGCCGGTGCTGGCGCTCAGTGCGTTCAACCACCCGGTCAACCTCATCGTCCACCAGATCGGCCCGGCCATCGCCGCGGGCTGCCCGGTGCTGGTCAAGCCGGCGCGCGACACGCCGCTATCGTGCCTGAACGTGGTGCGCGCCCTGCGCGACGCCGGCCTGCCCGAAGCCTGGTGCCGCATGCTGGTGCCGGCGTCGCACGACGACATCGACATGCTGATACGGGACGGACGGATCCGGTTCCTGTCGTTCATCGGCAGCGCCGAAGTCGGCTGGAACCTGCGTGCCCGGCTGGCGCCCGGCATGCGGTGCGCGCTCGAACACGGCGGCATTGCACCGGTCCTGGTCGACCGGGGGGCCGATCTCGACCAGGCAGCCGCGGCCGTGGCCAAGGGCGGTTTCTATCATGCGGGCCAAGTGTGCGTATCGGTCCAGCAGGTGTTCGTGCATCGCGAGGTGGCCGACGGCTTCCTGGAACGTCTTGCCGTCATGACCAGCGGGCTCAAGACCGGCGATCCGCTGGAACGCGACACCGACGTGGGCCCTTTGATCAAGACCAGCGAAGCCGACCGCGTCGAGGCCTGGATAGCCGAGGCGCGGGACCAGGGCGCCACGGTGCTCGCGGGGGCAACGAGGCTCTCCCCCTCCTTGATTGCGCCGACCATCCTGCGCGACGCCCCCGGGCATGCGCAGGTGTCGTCCAAGGAGATCTTCGGCCCGGTGGTCAGCGTGCAAGTCTACGATGACCTGGATGACGCCTGCCGGCGCGCCAACGTGGGCGGCTACGCTTTCCAGGCCGGCGTGTTCACGAACTCCATCGACATCGCCACCCGGGCCTACGCCGGCTTGAACGCGTCGGCAGTCATGATCAACGACCATTCCGCCTTCCGGGTGGACTGGATGCCTTTCGCCGGATTGAACCAGTCCGGGTTGGGCGTGGGCGGCATTCCCCACACCTACCGGGAAATGACCATCGAAAAAATGATGGTGCTGCGCGGCTGATGCCCGTCAGCTTGCCGCGCAATGCGGCGCCGTGCCGCCGCCAGCCAGCGCACGCTGGCTGGCGACGATCGCATCGGCCACCTGCGCAACCAGCTGCTGATGGGCCACGACGACGTCGCTCACCGACTGCCCGGCGGCCGCCTGCTCGAATCGGCCCAGGCAGACCCGGCTGCGGTCTGCACCGAGCTCCTTCACCGACCACGCCACCGCGGCTTCCACAGGGCCGCCCAGACGCGCGTCCAGCCTCGAGAATTCCACGTTGATACGATAGACAGGCTTGCCGCCGGCGCCGACCTTGGCCACGTCCACCGCGTGCAAACGGCTCTGGAGCGCCGACGACAACGCGTCCTGCAGCTCGTCATCCAAGGACGCGGACCAGCGCTGCTGTTCCAGCGTCCGCACCTGGGCCCCGTCCTCCCGCAGCACGATCTGCCGCCGGCGCAAGCGCTCCGGCAATTCGACCGGGGCAAGATCGATGGACATCCGCGGGCCCTCCGCCGCTGATGCGGGCGGCGCCGCCACGAATTCGCTTTGCAGCGTATAGGTGTCGGGCACCGACGGCGCGGCGCAACCGGACAAACTTCCTGCGGCGGCCAGCGCCGCCATCGACAGAACGAAGTTCTTCATCGGTCTTCCCTGGGCTTTCCACGCAGCAAGGACTGCGGATTCTCTTCGAGGTAGTCGGTCAATTGCCGCAGCGAATTGGCGGTGCGCATCAATTCGCGCAGGGCATGGCGCAGATCCTGCTGCAACGGCGCGTCGGCCGCGAACGTGCTTTCGGCCGCCTTGAGCGTCTTGCGCGCGTCTTCCATGGTGGCGACGATCTCGGGCGCCACCTGGCCATCGAGGCGCCGGACCAGCTGATCGGCCGATGCCATGGTGGCGCGCATGGAGACCAATGCCGACGCGAGGTCCTGGCCAATGGTATCGAAGGGCACCTTGCCGATCTTGTCGACGATCTCGGCCAGCTTGCCCTGCAGCTCGTTCAACGCGCCCGGTATGGTCGGGAACTCCGGCAGGCCCTGGCTCTCCCCTAGCTGCGGAGTCGCCGCGCCCTTGAAGAAGTCGATGGCCACGTACAGCTGCCCCGTCAGCAGGTTGCCATTGCGCAGTTGCGCGCGCAGGCCCCGTCTAACCAGGACGTCCATCAGGTGGCGTTGCGCCGCCTCGTCCAGCGCCCCGGGCTCGCCCGCGTTGCGCAGCCCCAACCGCGAAGGATAGAAATCCACCACCACGGGAAGCCTGAAGGAGTTGGTTTCCTTGCTGAACTCTATGCCGATGGAACGGACCTCGCCGATCACCACGCCGCGGAAATCGACCGGCGCCCCGGCCGACAGGCCCCGTACCGACTGCTCGAAGTACATGACCACGCTGACCGGCGGACCATCCTGGACCCTGAGCGCCGCTTCCTGGTTCTCGGCCAGCTGGAACACGGCGTCGTTCTGCGCCACCTGTCCGGGCGGCAGGTGCGGCGATTCGATGAACGACACGCCGCCCAGGAGGACCGTGGCCATCGCTTCGGTGTGCAGCTTGAGCCCGTCGGCGTCCAGCTTCAGGTTCACGCCGCTGGAATGCCAGAAGCGGGTACTGGTGGTGACGAACTCATCGTAGGGCGACTTGACGAACACACGCACCGTCACGCCTTTGCCGTCCTGGTCGAGATCGTAGGCCACCACCTGCCCCACGTTGACGCGGCGGTAGTACACCGGCGACCCGATGTCGAGCGAACCCAGATTCTCGGCGTGAAGCACGAACTGCTTGCCGGGCGTGTCGGCGGTAACGATGGGGGGCACCTCCAATCCCGTGAACGACGTCGCGCGTTCCTTGGACCTGCCCGCGTCCACACCGATATAGGCGCCCGACAGCAAGGTCCCGAGCCCGCTCACCCCACTGGCCGCGATGCGTGGCTTGACCACCCAGAAACGGCTGTCCTCGACCGCGAAACTCGCCGCGTTCGCGGTCAGCTCGACTTCGGCGATGACGTGCGAGCGATCCTCGGCAAGGCGGACGGACTGTACCTGGCCGATGTCGACTTCCTTGTAGCGGACCTTGGTCTTCCCGGCCTCGATACCCTCGGCGGAACGGAAGCTGATCTCGATGGTCGGGCCGCGGCTGTACCAGCTGTCGATCGCAAAGGACAGGCCGGCGAGCGCAGCCACGATCGGAATCAGCCACACGAGCGAGGGCAGCCAGCGGCTCGGCTTGCGGCGCACGGGATCGTCGGGCATTGCGCCGGGAGGGGTTTCAGGGGTGGGTGTCATGGGTGTCTATCGGGTCCCAGATAAGGCGAGGATCGAAACTCATCGACGCCAGCATGGTCAGTATCACGACCAGGCCGAAGGCAATCGCGCCGGGCTCGGGCCGGACCGTCGCCAGCGCTTCCAGCCGCACCAGTGCCGCCAGCAAGGCCACGACGAACACATCGACCATGGACCAGCGGCCGACCGCCTCGACCATGCCATAGAGCCGGGTGCGCTCCCGCGGCCGCCACGTCGAGCGGGCCTGCGTCGTCACGACCAGCATGAACAGGACCGCCAGCTTGAAGATGGGAATGACGATGCTGGCGCAGAAGACCACCGCGGCGACGAAGTACGACTTCTCATGCCACAGGTAGGTCACGCCGCTCATGATGGTGTTGGTCTGCGTGCCGAGCAGCGTTCCTGTGGTCATGATGGGCAGCAGATTTGCCGGCAGATACAGCGCCATGGCGGCCAGCAGGAAGGCCCACGTCCGTCGCAGGCTGTCCGGCTTGCGGGGATTCAGCGCCGCGCCGCAACGGGTACACCCCTGGCCGGCGCGGGTCCGGGGATGGATGGCGGTGCATTGCGGGCACTCCACTACGCCCGCCTGGGAGGCCGTCTGCACCGGCCTCATCGGGCCTCCCGGGCCGCGGCCGGATAGGCCGGTTCGCCGCGCTCCGCATATTCCCAAAGGTCGGCCGGATCGAGGCCCACGACGATCGCCAGCAATACCGTCAGTACGCCGAACGACCAGAGCGCGACTCCCGGGATGATCGCCGCCATGGCGGACAACTTCACCAACGCCGCGACGATCCCCAACATGAAGACTTCGATCATCCCCCAGGGCCGTCCCAGGCGCATGACACGCACGGCCAGCCCGAAACCGGGGGGCACGCGGCCCAAGCCCATCGGCACCAGCAGGTAGATCAGGAGCGCGAGTTCGAGCAAGGGAAACAGGATGATGGTGGCCAGCACCAGCAGCGATACCGACAGCATCTCCTCCAGCGCCAGCACCCTGACCGCTTCCCAGACAGTCGCTTGGGTGCTCGCTCCCTGGATTTCCATCGTAACGATGGGAAAGACGTTGGAGAGCACGAACACGATGAGGCTGGCCAGCACCACCGGCAGCAAGACGCGATAGCGCCGCTCGTTATTGCGATAGAGCTCCGTGCCGCAACGCCGGCAATAGGCGCGTTCGCCGGGCGCAAGCGCCGTCCGCCGGTAAACGGCATCGCAATGCGGGCACAGCTTCAGGGCCGTATTGGCACCAGAATGGGAAGGATGCGGCATGAATCAGACGACATCGATACAGAGCCGACCTGGCCGGCCGAACGGCGCACATACAAACACAACTGTATGTAAATACCCCTGCATGATATAGCAGAACCGGTCCCGCTCCTTTTCCGTATGTTTCCGCCCCGGCGACCTCCTATTCTCCTGTTGACGGACGCTGGCCATTTACTTATCCTGCATCACATACTTGAGTCTTTTATATCGACATGCTGACGCCTTATCACACCGCCATCGAAAGTTTCCGCCGCGGCACCGACACGCCCCGGGATTATCTCGAGCGAACGCTGGAACGGTTGGAAGAACTGGAGCCCCGCCTCAAGGCCTTCGCATCCCTGGCCATCCCCCGTGCCCGTATCGCGGCCGACATGGCGACCCAGCGCTGGAAAGCGGGCACGCCGCTATCGCCCATAGATGGCATGCCCATAGGCATCAAGGACGTGATCGAAACTTTCGACCTGCCCACAGCGATGGGCTCGCCCACTTACGATGGATGGCGGTCGGGGCGCGATGCCGCGTCGGTATTCGCGCTTCGGGACGCGGGAGCGGTCATCCTGGGCAAGACCAAGACGACCGAGTATGCCGGCAGCTATCCCACCGATACCCGCAACCCTCATGACTATGACCGGACCTCGGGCGGCTCCAGCGCCGGTTCGGCCGCCGCGGTCGGGGCAGGCATCGTGCCCGCGGCGCTGGGCACCCAGGTCATGGGCTCGATCATCCGGCCCTCCAGCTTCTGCGGGGCGTTCGGCTACAAGCCTACCGTCGGCGGCATCAACCGAGGGGGCAGCCACGACTTCCAGAGCCACAGCTGCATAGGCGTAATCGGCGCAAGTCTGCAGGACATATGGGCGACGGCGCATGCCATCGTCGAACGCGTGGGCGGTGACCCGGGCGCCATGGGCCTGGTCGGCACGCGCGATCTGGGCGCCGCTGCCCAGCCCGCACGGCTCGCGCTGTTCGAAACCCCGGGCTGGAATACCGCCACGGCGCAGGCGCGCGAAGGCTTGCTGGACCAGGTCGAGCGCTTGCGCAAGCAAGGCGTGCAGATCATTTCCCGGCGGGATGATCCGCAGATGGAAGCACTGGAAAGCGCGCTGGCCGATATACGCGAGCTGGGATCGGACATCTTCGGTTTCGAGTCCCGCTGGCCTGCCAACAGCGCCATGTACCGCGACAGGCTAGGGCTGAGCCCACTCATCCACGCCAGCATGGAACGCGCCAACAAGCTCGGGCTCGAGGGCTATCGCGCATGCCTGGAAAAACGGGCGCAGCTTCGCCGGCAGTTCGAAGATATCGCGGGCGGGGTCGATGCCTTCATCACGCTCAGCGCGCCGGGTGCCGCTCCGCGCGGCATCCAGTGGACCGGCGATCCCATCTTCAACGTCTCGGCCTCGGTGCTCGGCGCGCCGGCCGTCTCGCTCCCTTTGCTGCAGGACGACGGCATGCCGCTCGGCCTGCAGCTGCTGGGCGCCCAACACACCGACCAGCGCCTGTTCCGGACCGCTCTATGGATCCAGGGACAGAACCGCTGAGCCCCCGGCATTCGCCGTTCTCCACAAGGACTCTCTACATGTCTAATCCGCACGCTGGTATCTCGGGCCCTGGCTTTCTATATTCCGTCGAAGACGGCTGGGGGCACCTGCAACTGGACCGGCCGGACGCCGGAAACCGGGTGGGCCTGGAAATGCTCGTCGCCATGACGGAATTGCTGCGCACCGAGCCTCAGCACGCCGGTGTGCTGCTGATCTCGGCCGCCGGCAAGGACTTCTGCCTGGGCCGGGAGCGTGCGGAACAGACCACCCCGGTCACGCCGTTCGATGCGTTCAGGCCGGTGGCCGCCTTCTATCGCGCGCTGTCCGAATTCCCCGGCCTCACCATTGCCGCCGTGCAGGGCCGCGCAACAGGGTTCGGCGTGGGCATGGCGCTGCGGACGGACCTTTGCCTTGCGGCAGACGATGCCAGTTTCACGCTGGACGAGATTCCGCATGGTATTCCACCAATGTTCGTATTGAGCGAACTGGTCGACCACCTGCACCCCAAGCACTTGATGGAAATGATTTTGACGGGCCGCACGGTCGCGGCGCCGGAAGCGCTTGCCATGGGCCTGGTGTCGCGTACCGCGCCGGCGGCGGAGCTGCTGCCCACCGCTCGCGACACGGCGGCGGGCCTGGCTGGCCCCAAGGCACCGCTCGTGGCCTCCTGCAAACAGTACATCAGGCAGATACGCGCCGTCCCGCATGCAAGCCGGCTCGACGCGGCATTGAGCGCGCAGACGCTTTATGCGGTGGGCAACTGAACGCCGGACCCGCTCACGCCAACTCCAGCCCGTATCCGGCGTAGAAGGCGAAGATCTCCATGGCGGCGCGCTGATCGGCCTCCGAGAGCTTGCTGTGGAAGTACTGCACTTCCTTGTGGAGGTCTTCGACAATGGCGTGCAACACTTCCACGCCCGTGGCGGTAGCGCACGCCCAGGTCGCGCGGCGGTCTTCCTCCGATGGCACGCGGCGCACGTAGCCATTCGCTTCCAGCTTCGTCACCAGCCTCGAGGCCAGCGCCGATGAAGAAATATCCAGACGCTCCGCCACCTGCCCGATCGGCAGGCGCTGGTTGGGCGAACCATAGATCTGGACCAGTGCCTGCTGCTCCAGCGGTTCGAGCCCGTGCTTGCGCACGCAGTCGTCGATGATCCGCTGAACCCGCCGGATGACATACCGGGCGGCCGCCACATTCTGCATGTAATCGTGGAACTCGTAGGAGTGAAAACCGTGGTTCGTGTCCACCCACTTGACGAATCGTAAACCGCTCTTTTCCGGGCTGACGCGCTTTCCGGCCATCTGTCGTCCTCTCGATTTTTTCTGCCGCGCGCATGGCGAGGCGGGCAGCCAGGCAAAACTTGCCTTCAGTAGTGTATCAAAAACACTTACCTGAGACGGGCAGCCCCTACCGCCGCCACCCATGATTCCCCGCCGATGAAGCACCGGAGCGGCATAGCGACGATCTCACACTTTTATATTTGATTTAAGTACGGTATATTAATCATGTATTTTGGGCATTGAGCACGCGGCGTAGCGGCCGTGCATAGCGCGAGAACAAGGCATCCCATGGACAAGACGACGGATGAAGCACTTCCCCGCTGGCCAGAGACGCCAGGCCGGGTTCCCTATTGGGTCTATACCGACCGGCGGGTGTACGAACGGGAGCTGAAGCGCATCTTCAACGGCTCTACCTGGAACTACGTGGCGCTGGAATGCGAGATTCCCGAACCCGGCGACTACAAGCGCACCTTCATCGGCGAGCAATCCGTGCTGGTGGTCCGGGACAAGGAAAGGCGCGTGAACGTGCTCCTCAACCGCTGCGTGCATCGCGGCGTAGAACTGTGCCAGGCATCGTCGGGCAAGGTGAAGGACTTCATGTGCCCATACCACCAGTGGGTCTACGACCTCGAAGGCAGGCTCCGGGGCGTCCCGTTCAAGCGTGGCGTGCAAGGCAAGGGCGGCATGCCGGAGGATTTCCAGACCGGCTCCGTTTCCTTGAAGCGGCTGGCCGTGCACGTACGCGGCGGCGCCATATTCGCCAGCATGGGCGACGATCCGCCGCCCTTCGAAAACTACCTTGGGCCGACCATACTTGGGTTCTATGACCGGGTGTTCGACGGACGCTCCTTGCGGCTGCTGGGCTATCTGCGCCAGAAGATAGGCGGGAATTGGAAGCTCATGCTGGAAAACATCAAGGATCCCTATCACGCCAGCCTGCTGCACGTCTTCTTCGTGACCTTCGGCCTGTTCCGCGTCGACAACCCGTCGCGCGTCGTGATGGACGAGTCCAAGCTCCACACTGCGCTGGCCTCGCAACGCGGCAAGCAGGAACTGAACGACGGGACCTCGCAGATGAAGTCCTTCAACGCCAAGCTGGTCCTGAATGGTCCTGAGCTGCTCGACGTGGAGCGGGAATTCCCCGGCGAATCGACCGTGGTCATGCACACCATCTGGCCTAACCTGATCCTGCAGCAGCAATCCAACACGCTGGCCTGCCGCCAGATCGTGCCCTGCGGTCCGGACGCCTTCGAACTCCACTGGACCTTCTTCGGCTATGCGACCGATAGCGATGAAATGATTCAGCGCCGCTTACGGCAGGCCAACTTGATGGGACCGGGCGGCCTGGTCTCGATGGACGACAGCGAAGTCGTGGCGCGCATCCAGGACGGCATTCGCGCCGATTCCAGCGACGCCGGCATCGTGGAAATGGGCGGACTGGGCACCGAAACCGAAACCGACCACATGGTGACCGAAGTCGCCATCCGGGCCTTCTACGAAGGATATCGAAAGGTGATGGACCTATGAACGTGACCCAGCAAGAGATTTGCGACCGCGTTTATCTCGACTATGCCGATGCGATCGACAACGGATCGCTGGAGACCTGGCCGGATTTCTTCACCTCGACGGCCGTCTATCGCATCGTGTCCAAAGAGAATTACGACCGCAATCTGCCGTTGAACCTGATGTACTGCGATGGGATGGGCATGCTCAAGGACCGCGCCCATGCGAGCGCGAGCCTGAACGTCTACGCGCCGCGGACGTGGCGCCACCTGGTGTCGAACATACGCATACGGCAGAAAGAAACGCTGTTTACCGGCTGCGCCAACTTCGCCGTGTTTGAAACCATAGAAGGCAAATCGACCCATGTCCTGGCAAGCGGCAGGTACCTCGACCTGATCGTATGCGGCGAAGACGGGATACGGCTCGCGCGCCGGACAGTGGTCTACGACACGGGGCTGATTCCGGGATCGGTCGTCTTTCCGCTCTGATCCCGTGTTCCTGGCTGGCCGCCTCGCGCGAGGCGGGTCCGCTCATTCCGGGAAAATGCCCGCCGTTTCCGCGATCTGCTTCCAACTGCCGACCGCTCCCCGCAGCAGGCCGGCAAACTCGTCCGGGCTGGTGCCCAGCGGTTCCGCTCCCTCGGAAGCCAGTAATCGCGCCACTTCTTCATCGCGCAACAGCGCGCGCAATTCGGCATTCAACTTGGCCACGATTTCAGGAGACGTCCCTTTGGGCGCGGCCAGGCCATGCCAGATGCCATTCTCCAGGTCGACGCCCTGCTCCTTGAAGGTCGGCACGTCGGGCAGCAGCGGCGAGCGGCGTCCCGCCGCGATGCCAATGGCACGCAGGCGCCCTTCGCGGATATGGGGCAGGACCGGAACGACGCTGGTCACGCTCATCTGCGTTTCGTTGGAGATCGTGGACAACAGCGCAGGCGCCCCACCGCCATAAGGGACGTGCACCAGTTTCATGCCCATGGTGGTCTGCACCAGTTCGGCAAACAAATGATTGACCGTTCCCTGCCCAACCGAGGAATAGTTCAAGGTGCGGGGCGGCAAGGTATCGGCGTGAGCCTTGAACGTCGCCAGCGAATCGGCCGGCACGCTGGGATTCACCACCATGACGAAGGGCGCCTTGGCGATGAGCGAAATCGGCGCGAAATCGTTCATGGGATCGAACGGCACGGTCTTGAATATGCTGGGGTAGACGGGCAGCGCCGTGCCGGCCCAAAGCAGGGTGTATCCGTCCGGCTTGGCCCGGGCCACGTAGCTGCTGCCTATCATGCCGGCCGCACCGGCCCGGTTTTGGACGACCACGGACTGCTGCAAGCGCTCTTCCAGTTTGTGGGCGATGAGCCGGGCCACCGGGTCGACACCTCCTCCGGCCGCGTATGGCACCACGATCGTGACCGGACGCGATGGATACCGGTCCTGCGTCTGCGCCGGCGCGCCCCACGCAGCCAGGACGAGACCCGCCCCCACGCCCATCGCGCTACGCCTCCACACCGTAGACCGGTACCCGACGACAGACCACGATACGGCAACATGCCCCATGCTCATTTCGCTCTCCGGGACGCCGATCGCGTCCGATAATTACTCAAGTCTCCTATTTAAATAAATATCTCGTATACATAAATAAGCACTGTCGATGATTGACAAGCCTATTCATAGTATTTATCTTAGATAAGACACTCAAGTCATAAAATAAGCGGGTAAGCGATCCGGGAGAGAAGGTCATGATCATCGCCATATCGGATACCGCGGCCAGACAACGCTCGTCGCAACTGGCGGCCGGTGGCGTCATCCCGGCCAACCGCATCGAGTACATCGGCAGCCGCCCCGCGCGCGGCGGCGCCGGGCAGCCGCAGGCATTCACCATCGAAATGTCGCCGGAGCAGGAATTCGGCCCCCATTACCACACGGTGGACCAGTACCAGGTCATTCTCTACGGGGATGGGCGTATCGGCCGCCGTGAACTGTCCACCTATTCCGTCCACTACACCGACCGCTATACCTCGTACGGCCCGCTGGTTGCCGGCAGCGGGGCCATGCACTACATGACCTTGCGCGCCCAGGCCGACCCGGGCCCTCAGTACCTGAGCCAGCCCGGAGCCAGAGAGCGCATGCAGCCCTCGAAGCGGCGGTTCCTGCTGAAAAGCGGGATTCCCACGCTGGCCGCCGGCGAGCTCGCCGAACTCCAGGCTCCCCGCGTCGATACGCTGTTTCCGCTTTATGACGATGGCGTGCAATCGCAGGTATTCAGGCTGGGGCCGGGCATGAGCGTGCCCTTGCCGGACCCCGCGCAAGGAGGCGGCCAATTCCTGCTGATCATGGACGGCGAAGTCCTGCTCGACGAGCCGCTGGAACGCCATTCGACGATCTTCGTGGCGCCCGGTGAACAGAGCCGGCCGCTGCAGGCGGGCGAGACGGGCGCCCAGGTCCTGCTCATGCAATTCGCCAAGCCCGAACCGCCGCAGCCGGCCGCCGCCGATCGCGCGTAGCGGCGGTCCCGCCGGCACGGTTCAACTCGGCAGGCGGGCGAGCCCGTAGCCGTTGAGCTGGGGAAAGTCGGGCGGCAAGGGGCGGCGCTCGCGGCACGTCAGCCAGAGCCGCAACATGTGCCGCTCACGCCCGGGCTCGGGCCAATCCTCGAAATCGGTACGCGAGTGCAGCATCGTGTAGTTGTTGCACAGCTGGATGTCGCCCGGCTGCAAGTCCATGTCGAGGTGCAGGCGCGAATCGCGCGCCAGCTCGTCGAGACAGTCCAGGGCCTCGGTTTCGAGCGTGCTCAGCGGCTGTCCCAGCTTCCTGGCGCCCGCCTCGATCTGCGCGCGCACGTATCGGCAGCTGACCAGGCCATCGACCTGCCCGAATACCGGAACGCGGTGGGGCGTCACGGGTGCGTCGCTCAGCGCGGCTTCGCGCCGGATGTAGTGAAAGCCCCGGTACAGCGGCGGCAGGTATTCCGGGTGGCGGCGCAATAGCTCGTTGTGCAGCGCCAGCGCGCTGACCACGCTGCTGGCCCCGCCCGACTTGGCGCGGCGCAGGCACATCAGCCCGACCTCGTCGCAGCCGTCGGAGTGGAAGGGCAAGTGCGCGTTGGTCTCATAGCCGCGCACATCGATCTTGCCGAACTGGCGCCCGTAATCCTTGACGTGGCCCAGCAGCTCTCCGCGCGGGTTCTGCATGACGGGCATGCCGAGATATGTCCCCAGTCCCCAGAACACCATGCCGGCTTCTTCATCGGTGTAGCGCTCGGCGGGCAAGCCCGTCAGGACAACAAAGCCGCGCCCGCGCTCTACCTCGCGCGCGCAGCGCGCCAGCTTTTCGCTCACCGACGGCAAGAGGAAGGTTTCACGATCGATTCGCGGCAGCTCCAGGCCGCGCTCGCGGACGGCTCGAAGCGCGCGGTCGATCTCGTCCAGCTCCGCTTCGGTGAAAGTCTCCATCCAGTCGCTCCGGCCGGACAGGTCGGCACCGACCCATGCGTCGGGCGATGTGATCGTGTTCATGTAAACCGCAGACATACAAGGGACTCCTCGATCCTCAGGTCGTATCTTTTCCGGCCGCATGCAGCCGGGCGTCAAGCCTCGACCGCCGCCCGCATGGATGCCAGGCCGCCGCGCAGCGTGGCGCCGAGCAGCAAGGTCATCATCATGGTGTGATAGGTCATGCCCATGGCGACATGTTCACGGCATTCATCACCGGAGAACGCGTTGGCGCCCACCGCCACGCCCGCACGCTTGCACGCGGCCACGCACTCGGCCACCGCCTCGCGCACTTTTGGATGATTGCCGTTGCCGCCCACGCCCAGCGAGTACGACATGTCCGTAGGACCGACACACACTGCGTCCACACCGGGCACGGCCAGGATGTCGTCGAGATGGGCCATCGCTTCGGCCGTCTCTATCATCAGGATGACGGCAACGGCGCGATTCGACGCCTCGATATGCGTGCCGCGATCGCCGAATCCGTAGCGGGCCGCCGGCGTCGAGAACGCCACCGAGCGGGAGCCCGCGGGCGGATACCGGCATGCCCGCACCATGCGCGCTGCCTGCTCGGCCGTCTCTACCAGCGGCACTTGTATGCCGCAGGCCCCTGCGTCCAGCAGGCGCGGGATATCCTGCTCGAAAGTCCTGACGATGGGAGCAAGGCCGACGCCATGGGCGGCCCGGATGGCCTCCCCCACGGTCTCCACGCTGGCCGGCCCATGTTCATTGTCGATCACGACGAAGTCATATCCGGCGTACCCGCACATCTGGATCAAGGCGGGCTGCGGCGTCCCGACCGAGATGCCATAGACGTGGCTGCCATCGCGCAAGCGGGGCGCAATGCTGTGTTGCAGATTCATGGTTGCGGCTCCTGTGGCGTCCGGAGGTCATTGCGGTTTCAGGTCCATGGCGCCGGCCAGGGTCCGGAACCGGGCGTTTTCCTTGCGCACGTTGCGCACGGCCGCTTCCCCTACGCTCCACGACGGCGCTAATCCCAATTGCTGCAATTGCGCATTGGTATCGGCATCGCGCGACAGCTTGGCCAAGGCAGCCTCCAGCCGTGCACTCACAGCGGGCGGCACATCTTTGGGCGCGAAGACCCCGAACCAGCCACCGACCTCGAACCCCGGGAAACCCTGTTCGGCGATGGTGGGGATGTCGGGCGCCAGCGGGCTGCGTTGCAGCGACGAGATCCCTAGCGCCTTGATCTGGCCGGTTTTCAAAAGCGGCAGCACGGCAGACGTGTCGGCCACCGTGAATTCGACATGACCTGCCGCGACGTCGGCCAGGCTCGGCCCGGTGCCCTTGTACGGCACATGGAGAAACTTGATGCCCGCCTCGCGCTCGAACATGGCGATGAAGAAAGGATTGGCGCTGCCGCCGGTGGCGGCAGTGACCGGTTCTTTCTTCTTGCGTGTGTAGGTAATCAATTCCTGGATGCTGCCGGCCGGCACCTTCGCATTCACCACGAAGATCTGGACGCCGGTAGCCGCGATGGCCAGAGGCTTGAAGTCGCCATCGGGGTCGTAGCGGACGCTGGCGTTGATCAACGGCAGGATGGATATGGTTGCGGTCGACCCCAGCAGCAAGGTGTAGCCGTTAGGGGCGGACGATGCCACGGCCTGCGCGCCGATTGCCCCACCCGCGCCGCCTTTGTTGTCGACGTAGACCGGCTGTGCCAGCTCCTCGCCCAACTTGTGTGCGAGCAGGCGCCCAACCGAATCCACCGGGCCGCCCGGCGGGAAAGGGACCACGAGCTTGACGGGCGCCGCCGGATAGTCGGATTCGGCGGCGATCCCGGCCGGCGGCGACACGGCAGCCACGGCCAGCAGGACGGAAAAGACGAGACGCCAGGCCCTCATAATTCACCCGCATCAAAGTAGGTTGAACAAAAAAGGTACAAAAATAAGATATTCAAGTACCTTATTTTCGTGAACAGATAATAGGGGGGCGACATATCCGTGTCAATGCCTAGCCGGCACGGCCACATCGGCCGGCACGTCAAGTCGTACAAAAGCATTGATGCACAAAAGTATGGTTTCAAAGTATGATAAATGCCGGCTGCAGCACTTATCATCATGTGAACGGGAAGGATGAACATGGTCTTGGTTGTCCGTACGGCACTCCCGCTATTGGCAGTGGCGCTGGGCTGTGCTCCACACGCATCTGCGCCAGCGCAGACGAGCTATCCGAACCGGGCGCTGACCATGGTGGTGCCCTTCCCCGCCGGCGGCCCGACCGATCTCATCGCCCGGGTGCTGGGCAAGACACTTTCCGACTCGCTCGGCCAGCCCGTTGCCGTGGAGAACCGGCCCGGGGCTACCGGCAACATCGGCGCTGCCCACGTCGCACGCGCCCGCCCCGATGGGTACACGCTGCTTTTGGGTACCAACAATACCCACGGAGGCAATCCCGCCCTGTACAAGTCGACGGGCTACGACGCGGTAGCCGATTTCCGCCCCATCGGCCAGATCGCCTACCAGCGCAACAGCCTGGTGGCATCGCCCCATGCGCCGTTCTCCACCGTCGCTGAACTGGTGCGACGGGCGCGCAGCCAGCCCGAGACGATCCGCTACGCCTCGCTGGGCAACGGCAGCGGCGCCCATGTCGCCGGTGCGCTGCTGCAGCTCTCGTCCCACACGCAGATGACGCATGTTCCCTACAAGGGGATTGCGCCCGCGCTGATCGACCTCATGCGCGGCGAAGTAGACATCATGTATGTCGGCCTGCCGAGCGCGATGCCCTATCTGCGCGAGGGCAAACTGAAGGCGCTGGCCGTCGACGGCGAACAGCGATCTCCCGATCTTCCCCAGGTACCTACCCTGGCGGAGTCGGGCTTTCCCGGCATAGCCATCGAACCCTGGTACGGCCTGCTTGTGCCGGCCGGCACCCCGGATGCCATCGTTCGAAGACTGAGCCGCGAAACGCTCAAGGCCCTGGACGATCCTGCCCTGCGCAAGCAATTCCTCGACGCCGGGTTCCAGATCCGGGGATCGACGCCGGAAGAATTCGGAAACTTCATTCGAAGCGAATTGGCGCAGTGGTCGGAGCGGATCCGGCTTTCCGGCGCCCGCCTCGACTAAGCCGTCCCTCATCCGCGGAACTTGCAGCGCAAGCCGCTTCACTCTCTAGTGGGAGACATCCATGGCCTTACCTCTATCCAAGCAAATCTCCACGGCCGAAGTGCCGGTGGTGGACCTCGCCGCCATGCATGGCGGCAGCCCCGAGGAAAAAGCGCAGCTGGCCACCGAGATGGCCGAAGTCTGTCGGGACATCGGCTTTTTCTACGTCGTCAATCACGGGCTGACGCCAGAGGACATGGAAGCGCCGTTCGCAGCTGCGCGCGAGTTCTTCGCGCTGTCGCCGGAGCGCAAGCAGGCGATCGCCATGGCGAAGTCCCGCGACTACCGCGGATACCTGCCCATGAAGACGCTGGGCGACGACCCTGCGCTGAAAGGCAATATCCACGAGGCGTTCCACTTCTACCTCGAACGCGATCCCACGCATCCCTCCGTGGCCGACGGCAAGCCGCTGCGCGGGCCCAACCAGTGGCCGGAAGACCTGCCGGGGTTCCGCGATACGCTGCTGCGCTACTACGCCCAGGTCGACGATCTGGCATACCGCATGCTCAGTCTGTTCGAACTCGGACTGGGCCTGCCGGAAGGACGGCTGCGCCGCTATTTCAATGACCCCATGACCATGATGCGGCTGCTGCACTATCCGCCGCAGCAGCCGACGGACTCGGGAGACCACATAGGCGTGCGCCCGCACACCGACAACGGGGCATTCACCATTCTTTCGCAGGATACGGTGGGCGGCCTGGAGATCCTTGGCAGAAGCGGCGAATGGATAGCCGTGCCGCCGATTCCGGGCAGCTTCGTCATCAACCTGGGCGAAATGATGAAGCTGTGGAGCGACGGCATCTTCCTCGCCACGCCTCACCGGGTGGTAAACCGCTCCGGCCTGGAGCGCTATTCCGTACCCTACTTCCTGATGCCCGACTACGACACCCGCATCGAACCGCTGGTGAAGAATACGGGCGAGTTCAATGAACCGGTCCTCCACAACACGATCGCCCGCGGCCAGGAGTTGAGCTGCGGCGAGATACTCGGCCGGGTCTGGAATCGTATCTGGCCCAGCCTGGATCGCCAACGAGTCGACTAGGCGTCCCCCGCCCTTTCACGCTGCCCGGCCGCCGGCCGGGCTTTTCCATGGCGGGCCGCGGCGCGCGGCCCATGCATAGCGAGGCATAGATGAGCTGCTATCTGATCAGTGAAATCGAATGGCTGGACACGGAACCGATGAAGCGCTACCTGCCGCTGGTAGCGCTTTCCAAGGAGAAGTACGGAGGCCGCTACCTGGTGCGCGGCGGCAATCCCCGGCTGCTGGAGGGAGAAGGCAACGTCAAGCGCATGGTCGTGACGGAATTCGATTCCGTCGAGCAGGCCATGCGGTGGTGGAACTCACCCGAATACGCGCAGGCCAAGGCCATCCGCCAACCGGTGACGAAATGCCGGGTGGTGCTGGTCGAGGGCGACATCGAACGCGAGCTGCCCGACGCCTGATATGCGCGGCCCGCCCAGGCGGGCCCTTTCATTCGGTCATTCGATCCGCAGGTTGGCGTTGCGGATCAGCGTACGCCACTTCTCGGTCTCCTTGCGCACCCGCTCCCGCGCGGTGGAGGCATCGGTGCCTACAGGCAGCACGCCGGCCGCACGCAGCCGCTCCTGCACTTCGGGCTGCGCCATTTTGGCGGCCAGTTTCGTGGACAGCGTTTCCACCACCGCGGCTGGCGTACCGGCGGGCGCGAACACGCCGAACCACCCGCCGCTCTCGAATCCCTTCAAACCCTGTTCATGCGCCGTAGGCACGGTAGGCACCAACGGATTGCGCTGCAGCGCGGCGATGCCCAGGGGCTTGAGCCGGCCGGCCTCGAGGAACGGCAGCAGCGCCGAAACATCGGCCGCAACCACCGGCACATGCCCGGCCACCACGTCGGCGATCGCCGGGCCGGTGCCTTTGTAGGGCACGTGCGCAAGAGAAATGTCCGCTTCCTTTTCCAGCAGGTAGAGCGCCAGATCGTCCGGCGTGCCGGCCCCGCCGGCGGCTGCGGCCAACGGCACGGACTGCGCCTTGGCATAACGGATGAAGCCGGGCATGTCGTCCACCGGCACCTTGGGATGGACCGCAAAAATGTGGACGCCGGTTGCCACCACGCTGATGGGCACCAGGTCTCGCTGCGGATCGTAGCCGACATCGGCCTTCATCGACGGCAGGATGGAAATCGTGGCGGTCGACCCGACCAGCAGCGTATATCCATCGGGGGGCGAATGAATGGCCGCCAGCGTGCCCACCGTCCCGGAACCGCCGGGACGGTTGTCCACATAGACGTTCTGGCCCACGGCCTCGCCCAGCGTCTTCGCGACCAGGCGGCCGATGACATCCACCGGCCCCCCCGGCGCATAGGGCACGATCAGGCGGACGGGACGGCTGGGATACGAATCGGCGCCGGCAGCCGGCAAAGCGGCAAGACAACCCGCCAAGGCCAGGGCCGTCCCCGCAAACACGCTTCTTGAAGACATTTCGCTCTCGCAACAGGAACGTCGAAAGAAACCACGGTGACCCGCATCAGGCACTGAATGCGACTTCAGCGATCTGGCCGAGACCGTAGCCGTTGTGCTGGGGAAAACCGGCCGCCAGCGGGCGGCGCTGCCGGCAGCTCAGCCACAAGCGCAGCATGTGCCGCCGGCGCTCGGGCTCAGGCCAGTCTTCGAAGTGCGTCCGCGAATGCAGGATGGTGTAGTTGTTGCACAGCTGCATGTCGCCGGGCTGCAGATCCATGTCGAGATGAAAGCGGGGGTCGGCGGCCAGACGGTCCATGCAATCGAGTGCGGCGCGCTCCAGGTCCGTCAGCGTGGTTCCGGTACGCGTATTGGCCGCTTCGATCTGCGCGCGGACGTAGCGGCAGCTGACCACGCCGTCGACCTGGCCGAACACGGGAATACGGGCGGCAGTCACCGGGTCGTCGGTCATGGCGGCTTCGCGCTTGATGTAGTAGAAGCCCCGATACAGCACCGGCAGGAACTCCGGGTGGTGCTCGCGTATCTCGTTATGCAGGGCCAGTGCGCTGACGATGCTGCTGCGCCCGCCCGACTTGGCACGCCGCAAACACATCAGCCCGACCAGGTCGCAGCCATCGGTATGGAAAGGAAGATGGGCGTTGGTCTCGTAGCCCCGTACGTCCAGATTCCCGAACTTGCGTCCGTAGTCCTTGACGTGTCCCATCAGTTCCCCCTTGGGGTTCTGGGTGACCGGCAACCCGAGATAGGTACCGATGCCCCAGAAGACTGCTTCGACGTCGTCGGGCGCGTAGTTCTGCGCGGGGAATCCGCGCACCAGCACGAAGCCCCGCCCGCGCTCGATTTCCTCTGACCAGAGCGCCAGCCGCGCCGACAGCGTAGGCAAGGGGAAGGTCTCGCGGCCGATACGCGGCAAGTCGAGCCCCAGGGCGCGGACGTTGCGCAGCGCGGCATCCAGCTCGTCGAGGTCCTGCTTGCTCAAATGATGGATCCAGTCGTCGGCATCCTGGATGTCGGCGCCTTTCCACGCCGAAGGATGATCGATGGTTTGCTGGTAGACATCGGACATGGGATAGCTCCATGGTGAATCGGAAAAGGCGGGCCGGCCTCACTCCGAGGGCTTGATGCCGAACTCGGCCACCGCGCGCTGCCACTTCACGCCTTCTTCCCTGACGTGCGCGGCGAACTCGGCCCGGCTGCTGCTGGCCGCCGTGACGCCCACGCTGGCCAGCTTGGCCTTGACCTCGGGATCGGAAACGGCGCGCTGCACTTCGCTGGCCAGGCGATCGAGCACGGGCTCCGGCGTCCCGGCCCGCGCGAATACGCCGAACCAGCCTCCGCTCTCGAAACCGGCCAGGCCCTGCTCGGCCACCGTCGGCAACTCGGGCAGCACCGGGCTGCGCCGGGGAGAGGCAATGCCGATCGCGCGCAGGTGACCGCTTTCCAGGAAAGGCAGTGCAGCGGCCAGCTCCACCACCATGAACTGGATGACGCCGCTGGCGAGATCGTTCAAGGCAGGACCGCTGCCGCGGTACGACACCCGCTGCAATTGGATGCCGGTATCACGCGCGAAGATGTAGCCGGCAAGATCCTGCGGCGAACCCAGGAAGGTCCCGAAGCTGACAGGCGTACCCTGCGCCTTGGCGTATGCGACGAACTCCTGCACATTGCGCGCAGGCGTGCGGCTTCCGATCACCAGTACGTGCGGCCCCGTCGCGACCAGGCCTACCGGAGCCAGATCGCGTACGACGTCGTACTTAACGGCGGGGGAAATATTGGGCAGGATGGAAATCGGCGTGGGTGATCCCATCAACAGCATGTAGCCGTCGGGCGAAGACCGTGCGACGACCTGCGTGCCGATGGCACCCGACGCGCCGGCGCGGTTCTCTACCACGACGGTTTGTCCCAGGCCGGCTCCCAGCTTCTGCGCCAGGACCCGGCCAATGATGTCCAAGGAGCCGCCCGGCGGATACGGCACGACCAGACGTACGGGTTTGTCGGGATACGGTGTTTCGGCCGCCGCTACCGCCCACCCCGCCACCACGCAAAGCCACGCGGCACAGCCGCGCACCCACCAACCGTACAGGCGCATAGGTTTCTCCCGACACAGCGAGCGCCGCGATTCCCCTCAGATGGATTTATCGCACAAAAGGAGCTTATTCAAATATCGCACTTAAATTACATACTTGATTCATCAGAGTCAACCGTTTTCTCAAAGCGGCGCCCAGGCCTGGCGGACCGGCAATGCGTCGGGCGTCCGATCGAAGAAGTGGTTTGCGCTCAGTACAGGAAGGACGTACCGGCCGCGCGGCGTTGCGGGCGACCGGTCAATACGAGCGAGGGTACCGAAGAGGCGAGGCCTTGATGGCGAGAGACGCAGATACCCCCGAGTAGCGGGAGCACTGGGAAAAAGAAAGGACCAAGCCGTGGCCGTGGCAGCTCGCTGGGGCCGCCACAGCCAAAACGATCAGGCCGTGCCGCCCACCGTCAGCCCTTCCATCTTCAGCGTGGGCTGCCCCACGCCGACCGGCACGCTCTGGCCGTCCTTGCCGCAGGTGCCCACGCCGGAATCGAGGCGCATGTCGTTGCCTATCATGCTGACCCGGGTCATTGCGTCCGGGCCGTTGCCGATCAGGGTCGCACCCTTGACAGGATGAGTGATCCTGCCGTCTTCGATCATGTAGGCCTCGGAGGTCGAGAAGACGAACTTGCCGTTGGTAATGTCGACCTGCCCGCCGCCGAAGTTGACGGCATAGAGGCCGCGCTTGACCGAGCGCACGATTTCCTCCGGATCCTTGTCGCCCGCCAGCATGTAGGTGTTGGTCATGCGCGGCATGGGCAGGTGGGCGAACGATTCGCGGCGGCCGTTCCCCGTGACCGGGGTCTTCATCAGCCGCGCGTTCAGCGAGTCCTGCATGTAGCCGCGCAGGATGCCGTCTTCGATCAGCACGTTGCGCTGCGACACGTTGCCTTCGTCGTCGACGTTCAAGGAGCCGCGGCGGCCGGGAATGGTGCCGTCGTCGACGACAGTCACGCCCTTGGAAGCGACGCGCTCGCCGATGCGGCCGGAAAAGACGCTCGACCCCTTGCGGTTGAAGTCTCCCTCCAGTCCGTGGCCCACCGCTTCGTGCAGCAGGATGCCGGGCCACCCCGAGCCGAGCACCACGGTCATCTCCCCTGCCGGCGCCGGGCGCGCCTCGAGGTTGACCAGCGCTTCGTGCACCGCGCGGTCCACATACTGGGCGAGCAGCTCGTCCGTGAAATAGTCGAAGCCGGTCCGCCCCCCTCCGCCGCCATGCCCCGCTTCGCGGCGGCCGTTCTGTTCGGCGATCACGGTCAGCGACAGGCGCACCAGCGGCCTGACGTCCGCGGCCAGCCGCCCATCGCTGCCGGCGACAAGAATGACGTCGTATTCGGCTCCCAGCCCGGCCATCACCTGGACTACCCGGGGATCCTTGGCGCGCGCCATCTTTTCGACGCGCTCCAGCAGCGCGACCTTTTCAGGGGCGGACAAGGAGGTCAACGGGTCTTGAGGCAGATAGAGCGAGCGGGCATCGGCTTGTCGGTAGCGGCCGGCCACCTTGGTCTTGCCGGCGCCGCGGCGGGCGATGGAACGAACCGCGTGGGCCGACGACAGGAGCGCGTCCCGGGACAGCGTATCCGAATAGGCGAAGGCGGTTTTCTCGCCGCTCAGGGCACGTACGCCTACCCCCTGCTCGATGGAGAAACTGCCGGTCTTGACGATGCCTTCCTCCAGGCTCCAGCCCTCGCTGCGCGTGTACTGGAAATAGAGGTCGGCGTAGTCGACCTTGTGGACGAAGATTTCGCCCAGGGCCCGGGACAGGTCCGCTTCGGTCAGGCCCCAGGGATCGAGCAGCAGGGACTTGGCGGTTGCCAGCGATTGGATGTTCGGTTCTACGGGTTGCATGAATGGCTGATAAGGATTTCGTTCGGAGACGCGGCACGCCGCAGGGGAATCCAGACTCTACAGTACACGATGGCGCAATGCCGGCAGCGACGCCCGTACATCGGCGATGCGCCCGGGATCGACAACGCCGTCCACGATCCCGGGCCCGTCGGGCAGCAGGTTCTGCACCTCGCCCCAGGGATCGACCAGCATGGTATGGCCCCAGGTGCGGCGGCCGTTGGGATGTACGCCGCCCTGGGCCGGCGCCAGCACGTAGCATTGGTTCTCGATGGCACGCGCCCGCAGCAGGATTTCCCAGTGAGCCTGCCCTGTCGTATAGGTAAAGGCGGCCGGCACCAAAATCAAGTCTACCTGGCCCAGCGCCCGGTACAGTTCGGGAAAGCGGAGGTCGTAGCAGGTCGACAGGCCTACCTCCCCGCACGGGGCCTGGAAGCGGACCGGGTTCGTGCCGGGGCGGATGCTCAGCGATTCATCGTAGGACTCGTTGCCGCGGCGAAAGCTGAACAGGTGGATTTTGTCGTAGCGCGCCACGGCCCGGCCGTCGGGGCCATACACGAAAGCCGTGTTGTAGACCCGGTCCGGATCGGGACACTCGAGCGGCAGCGTTCCTCCTGCCAGATAGATGCCGTGCCTGCGGGCCTGGGCCGCCAGGAACGCTTGTATGGGCCCCTGGCCTTCCCGTTCGCGGATGGCGACCTTTTCGCGGTCGCTGCGGCCCATGAAGCAGAAGTACTCGGGCAAGGCCACCAGTCGGGCGCCGCGGTCGGCGGCTTCGGCGATCAAGGCTTCGGCATCGGCAAGATTGCGCGCGACGTCGGGCGTGGACACCATCTGGACGGCTGCCACGCGAACGGCGGAGGACGCGGCGGTTTCAGTCATGGCGTAGGCTCCTGGCTGGCATGGGAATATTGTCGCCCAGAATGCCCCGCAGCGCCGGCCGCCTAGGGCGTCGGGGCAACCGGTTGCTCCGGCTCGGCCATGGGCGGCGTCCCGTGCTGCTCCGGACTGATGGCATCCGGATCGGCGTTGCCTGCCTTCTGCACCTGGGGATCGGTCCAGGTACCGGTAATCTCGTACTGGTAGGCCAGCACCTTGGAAAGCGGGTCCTTCAGCAGCAACTGGGCCAGGAACACGCTCAGCCCGACGGCCGGGTTGACCGCCAGGCCATATAGCAGCGAAGCGGCGCCCGCATCGAGCTTGGGCACGACCACGACCTGCAACCGCTGGGTCTCCTGCTCGAGGTCGGTCTCGCCGGCGATGACCACCGTGGCGTTGACACCATTCATCTTGAAGTCATCCGTGTGGGCCACGCCATCGGTAATGGTGGCGTGGGCCCGTATGGTGTCGTAGGCAAAGCCTTCGCTGAAGATATCCCGGAAATCCAGGGTTACCCGCCGCGGCAGCGATTGCAGCGACAACACCCCCAGCAGCTTGGCGATGCCCGGCTCTGCCTTGAGGAACTGCCCCTTGTCCAGCGCCAGCTCTACCTTGCCCGACAGGCTGGGCACGTCCAGGTCATAGGGCAGGCCTTGCCATGACACCTGGGCCGACAGCGTGCCGCTGCCGCCCGCCATGGCACCATGCACACCCATGCGTTCGAGGAACTTGCCCGTATCGGCCAGCTTGAGCACCGCGTCCAGGGACATCGAACGCCGGCCCTGCCCGGGCGCCGTTTTCCAGACGCCGGTACCGTCGAGCTCGGCTTCGGGATTTTTCACGTTGAGCTTGCGCAGCCGCCATTCCCGGCCCCGGTTCGAGCTGTGCGCCAGCACTTCCAGGCGCCCCAGCTCCTTGCCGAACAATTCAAAATGCTCGGCCACCAGGTCGATTTCGGGAACGTCCTCGTCGGCGGCTTCGTGGTGAGCCGCATCCGCTTCCTCGCCGCCGCTGCCGGCCTCGGCAATCACCAACCGCGACAAGCGCGCGCTCAGCCGGTTGGGGCCCTTGCCGTCGCGGGGCTCGCCCCACGACAACCGCCCGGCCAATTGGGCCGATTCGATGTCCGCGCGCCAATTGGCATCGCGGCCCGATTCCTGCCGCACGGCAAACAGCCTGACCCGGTCCAGCTGCCGGCCGCGCGCGCGCAGCACAGGCGTGGAAAGGCTGATGCGATTGAACTGCAGCTGCGGTAGTCCGCCTCCGGCGCCCTGCTCCGCCGTTTCCGCCGGCCCACGGAATTCCGCGGCGACCTTGCGCAGGGCATCGACGTCGACTTCAGGCAGTTCCGCGCTCACGCTCAGCCCCGGGCCACTGAGCGTGGCGGCCCGGTTGATACCGATCGCGCCACGCACTTCGGCAATCCCGCCGGCCTGGTAATGGTCCCGCTCGATATGCAAGTTGACGGCCGGGCCGATGCTGCCAGCGATCCAGTCGCGCCTGGCCTGTCCGGCGCCGGCCGGCGTGCCGCTCCACTCCAGCCGCGAGGGGCGGGCCTCCTCGGCGGTCTTGCCGAGCGGCGCCGGCAGGTCGGCCGCCAAACCCACGAGGTCCGACTCGATCAGCAGCGTCGGCGTCTTGCCCGGGTCTATCCGTACCGAAGCCTTGTATGCGGTGCGCCCGGACAACCTCGCCATGCCGGGTGCGTTCCACCACAGCGTCAGGGCCGATGCCGCGGCAGTGCCCTGGGCCTCGAGCAGGTTGCTGCCGTCCGGCCGGGGTCCGCCCGACAAGCGCACCGGCCCGTCCAGCGCCATGCCGGTCACCTCGCGCAGGGCAATACCGTGATTGTCGAAACCCACTACGCCGCTCAACCGGGTCAACGCAGGCGCGGCGGGTGCAAGCCGGAACTCATTGCCCGCCAGCCGGACTTCGCCCTTCACGTCGACTTCGTGCTCCCCGGCGTCCGCGTCGCCGTCGCCCAGCGGGATGCGCAGCGATAAAGGCACGGTGAAATTGCCGCTGGCAGTCGCCTCTTCCAGCGCGCCGCCTATCATGCGGCCCACCGGCGAGCCCTTGACGAAGGCCAGGAAAGCCGGCGCAGGCCCTTGGGTCTGGCCATCGATCTGGAGCACCGGATCATGGTCGAGGCGGGCGATCCGCGCACGCGTGGGCCCCATGGACACGGTCGATGCACGGTCCACGCGCACACGGCCGGAACGCACGTCCACCGCCATCGAAGCGCGGTCGAAGACCAGGTCGCCAGTGAGCTCCTCCAGCCTGGGCCAGCTGTTTCCCTTGGCAAAGGGTTCGGGCAGGTAATCCAGCGTCACCCCGCTGACCTTGCCGGCCACGCGGAATTCGCCCGACTTGTCAGTCCCGTACGGAAAACCGCCGAGGTCGCCCCGCACGCGCACGTCCACGTCCTGGGCCTCGCCCGCGACCAGCGCACGCTGCAGCCAGCTTCGGACCGTCGCCCCCGCCACGATGGGGATATAGCGATGGACTTCGCGCACGTCGGCACGCGCCAGCCTGCCCTGCAGATCGAGCGTTCCGGAATGGGTGCGGCCCTGGCTGGTCCAGCTTCCGCTGACCTGGCCATGCACGCCGCTGCGCGAAAAATCGATGCCGGCCACGTCCACCCGCCAGACTCCGTCGGGCGCCCTGCTCACGGCTGCCTGGCCGCTCAAGGTATCCAGCGGCAGGTCCGGATCGGCAAACACGCCGGGAAACCGCAGCACGGCGTCGCGAGCCTCGATGGCGATACGAGCGCTGCGCTCATCGGCCTCGATCGTGCCTTGCAGGTTCGAGAAACCCGGGCGCTGCGGATGGTGGCCATCGTTGATGGCGGGCTCGGGCGCAGCCGCCATGGACAGGCCGGAGAAGCGGGCGCGCCCGGACAGGTCCGAAGCGGTGTCCGGCAGGCCGCGCCAGGCCAGATGCAAGTCTTCGATGCGGCCGTCGGGCTGCAATTCAGCCAGGGACTCGCGCACGGCCGGCGGCAACGGCAGCCGGTCGGCTAGGCGCCTGCCCGTATCGAGGTCCAGGCCCGCGGCATCCAACGCCATGGTCCAGGGCTCGTGGGGCGCGGCGCGTCGCCAGGATGCCGACAGCCGTTCGGGCCGGATCGTCGCGCCATCGTCGGTACGCGCTTCCAGCCCGGTCAGATGGAGCGCATAGCCATCGGTCGTGGCAGCCAGGTCCGCCTGGGCGTCCAAGCCTGTGACGGCCAGCACCGGCAGGGCCGGGGCCAGTTGCACCCGCAGGTCGCGCATCGCGAGCCGTGCGGTGGCGGTCCGCACGCGGCCCCTTTCGTAGTCGGCCCAGGCCTGCAATGAGCCAGTGCCTTGCTGCGGCTCGACCGGCAACCCCAGCCACGGCTGCCAGCCCGCGAGATCCAGCCGCTCGGCAGACAGATACGCGCGCCCTCGCCACTGGTCCGGGTCGGAGGCATTGAAAGCAAACCAGTTGTGGGTGAAATCGGCCCGCAGATCGAGCCCCGACCCAAGGGCGGCCGGCGGCTCGGCCCGCAGGGCGGCGCGATGATGGCGCCCGGCATTCTGCATGACGAACGCCACATTGCGGATCTCGAGCGGGGGCGCGCCGCGCCCGGCATCGGTCCAGCGCACCAACGCCCCGCGGACGATCACTTCGCGCTGCGCAAGCAGCCACCGCAGGCCCGGCCGGGCCCCGTCGCCGTCATGCAGCTCGACGGACCAGCCGGCGATCCAGTAGCGCCCCTGTTCATCGCGCCGAAGCTCGAGCTCGGGCGCCTCGACCTCCAGGCGCAGCAGGCGCGGCTGGAACACCAGCAGGCTGCGCCAGGAGAAAATCCCCGCGACCTTGGGCAGGCTCAGGGCAGGCCGGCCGGCCGGATCGGAAATTTGCACGGAACCCAGTTCGAAGCTGGGATGCAGGCCTCGCCATTCGGCATCGATACGCCCTATGCCGACCGGCGCGCCGACGGCGCGGCTTGCCAGGCGTTCTATGGCCGGACGGTACTCGTCGATGGCGGGCAGCACGGCATAGCGCACGACCACCAGTGCGACCGCGAGGAGGAAATAGACCGCCAGAACCAGCCAGATGAGCGGCCGCACGACGACGCGATAGAAAAAGGGCAGGTCGATATGCACGAAGAGACGGCGAAACGAACGTTCCGTCGGGGACCGCAACGGCCCGGAGAAACAGAAAGAAGAACAAGAAAGTTGAAGCTTATACCGGCAGGCTTGTCTTATGCTGGCTTCTGCACAAAACTTCTTGGTGGCATACGATTCTGTTACGCAATGCCACATATTCCGCCATGCCAGATACTTCGCTGCTCGCTCCCGCGCTTTCCTGGTCGAGCTATCTTCGCCGGCGCCTGGACGCCCGGCCCGAGTACGGCCGGTGGCTCGCCGAGGCCGCGGCCAAGCCCGTAGACGCCCATGTCCTGTCCTCATGGTTCGCCGAGCTTTGCACCGCCCGCGTTGGCGTCGCGGACACCAACGCCCCGCTGCCGGTAGCCGACTGCCGCGCGGTACTGCGCCAGCTGCGCGAACGGGTCTTCTGCACCGTCATGGCACGCGACCTCGCGGGCCTGGCGCCCCTCGAAGAAGTGGTCTCGGCCATGACCCGGCTGGCAGACCTCGCCATAGAGCAGGCCTATCGCAGCGTGGCGACCGAGCTGGCGGAGGCGCACGGCATCCCGCGCGAAGCAGCGTCCGGATTGCCCCAGGAAATGTTGATCGTCGGCATGGGCAAGCTCGGCGGCGAGGAACTGAACGTGTCCTCCGACATCGATCTCGTCATGCTATACGGCGACGAAGGCGAGACCGACGGTCGCCGACCCATCTCGCATCATGAGTTCTATGGCCGCCTCACCCGCCGCATGATGCCCGTGATCTCCGAGATCGATGCCGATGGCCAGGTGTTCCGTACCGACCTGCGCCTGCGCCCGGACGGGGACTCCGGCCCGCTGGCCTGGAGCCTGGACGCGTTCGAGAACTACTTGGTTTCCCAGGGCCGGGAATGGGAACGCTATGCCTGGCTGAAGGCGCGGCGCATCGAGGTCCGGGCCTTCGAAGGCAGCGACCCGGCGGCCCAGGCCGCGCAGCTCGAAGCCTTGCGCCTGCCCTTCGTGTACCGCAAGTACTTCGACTTCGACGCGCTGGCCGCGCTGCGCGCGCTGCGCGAACGCATACGGGAAGACTGGAACCGCCGCTCCTACAACGGCACCGGCGACCACGCCACTCAGGCCGACAACATCAAACTGGGCGAAGGCGGCATACGCGAGATCGAATTCGTGGTGCAGCTCTCCCAGCTGATCCGGGGTGGCCGCGCGCCTGCCCTGCGCGTGCGGGGGCTGCTGGCCGCGCTGCATGCCGAGCGGGAAGCCGGCCTCATCCCGGCCGAAGATGCCGGACGCCTCGAAAGCGCCTACCGCTTCCTGCGCCGGGTCGAGCATGCGCTCCAGTACCGCGAAGACCAGCAGACCCACTTGCTGCCGGCAGAAGAGGAACGACGCGGCGAACTGGCTCGCGCACTGGGCTTTGCCGACCCCGCCGGGTTCGAGCGGACCCTGGCCGCCCATCGCGAATTCGTCGAGGCGACTTTCCGCGGCGTATTCGGCCAGGCCGACGCCGAGCCTGCCGGCGAGCAGGACATCGCACCCGAGGACCTGCTCGCCCAGCGCATCCGGACACGCCTGCCGGCTCAGGCCGACCACCTGCTGCCCCGGGCCGCCGCACTGCTGAACAGCCCGCGCATCCGCAGCCTGCCCGATGCCGGCCAACGCCGGCTCGCGGCGCTGCTGCCGGCGGTCGTGGACGCCTGCGCGGGGACCAAGGCGCCCGGCCAGGCGCTCGCTCGCATGTTCGACCTGATCGAACACATCGCCCAGCGCAGCGCCTACATGGCGCTGCTGGCCGAATACCCCGACACGCTCGCGCGGGTCGCCCGCATCTTCGCCGCCAGCGATTGGGCCGCGGGCTACCTCACGCGCCACCCCCTGCTGCTGGACGAGCTGCTGGACTGGCGTACGCTGCTGGCACCGCCCGACCTGCCGGCCATGGCCCGCAAGCTCAGCGCCGACCTGGACGCCTGCGTCATCGGCAGCACCGGCGCGCCCGACGTCGAGCGCCAGATGGACCTGATGCGCGACACCCAGCGCCAATGGGGATTCCACTTGCTGGCGCAGGATCTCGAGGGCCAGCTGACGGTCGAGCGGCTGGGCGACTATCTCTCCATGATGGCCGACATCATGCTGGAGGAAACGCTCAAGCGCGTCTGGTATCAGGTATCCAAGGACCAAGGCCGCAGCCCCGCGCGCTTTGCCGTGATTGCCTACGGCAAGCATGGCGGCAAGGAGCTGGGCTATGCCTCGGACCTGGACCTGGTGTTCCTGTATGAAGACCCGCGCGAGGACGCGGGCGAGATCTACGCCCGTTTCGGACAGCGCATCCTGTCCTGGCTCGGGTCCATGACGGCCTCCGGCCGGCTGTACGAGGTGGACCTGCGGCTGCGGCCCGACGGACAGGCAGGCCTGATGGTGATCTCGACCGATGCGTTCGAACGCTACCAGAAGGAACACGCATGGCCCTGGGAACACCAGGCCATTACGCGTGCGCGCTTTGCCGCGGGCGATCCGGAGGTGGGCCGCCGGTTCGAGCGCATCCGGCGCGAGGTCCTGCTCATGCCGCGCGATGCGCGGCAGCTGGCCGAGGAAGTGATCTCCATGCGGCGCAAGATCAGCGAAGGCCACCCCAACCGTACCCCCGACTTCGACGTCAAGCACGATCCCGGCGGCATGGTGGACGTGGAATTCATCACGCAGTATCTGGTTCTGCTGCACGCCCGCGAACACGACATCCTGGTGCAGAACCTGGGCAATATCGCGCTGCTGCGCCTTGCCGGCGAAGCCGGCCTGATCCCGGCGGAGCTGGCCGGACGGGTCGGCGATGCGTACCGCACGCTGCGCCGCGAGCAGCATGCGCTGCGCCTGCAGGACGTGGAAAAGGCCCGCCTGCCCCAGGGCTCGCTCGCCGCCGAACGCGCGGCTGTGATCGAACTCTGGGAACGGGTGCTCGGGCGGCGCGACCAGGCGGCCTGACCCCTTCCTTACCCCACTCCCTCCTGTCGTCCCTTCCCTCTCGTCCTGTCCTTTCCCTCCCGTTCCTTCCTTGCGACGGGGCCGGCGTGGCCCACGGCCGCGCCGGCCGCGGTCAGGGTTTTGCATAGGACGATTTTTTCTGTTTTAGCGTAATATGAAAAAAAGTGGATTTTTTAATCTTATAAATCGACAATTTTTCGAGACAATTCCACAATGAGCAAAAGGCCGGGGCTTTCTTTCAGCCATGTCGGCATCTTCGTGACCGACATTCAACGCATGGCGGACTTCTATTCGCAGGTGCTCGATTTCACGATCACCGACCGGGGCACGCTCGACGGCCCGCATGGCCCCGTCGAACTGGTATTTACCAGCCGCGACCCGGACGTCCATCACCAGATCGTGCTGGTAGCGGGCAGGCCGGCCCAGATCGATTTCAATGTGATCAACCAGTTATCGCTGACGGCCGACTCGCTCGAGACCCTGCAGGATTTCCACCGTCGGCTGCAGGCCGCCCCCATCACCGACCTGGCTCCCGTCACGCACGGCAACGCGCTATCGCTCTACTTCCGCGACCCCGAAGGCAACCGCCTGGAGCTCTACGTCGATACCCCGTGGTATGTCTCCCAGCCCATGCGGGTACCCATGCCCATCGAATTGCCTCCCGACGAGCTGATGGCCTGGGCCGAGCGCCACGCCCGTTCGCTTCCCGGCTTCCGCCCCCGCGCCGAGTGGCGCGCCGACATGGCCCGCCGGATGGGCCTGGCCGATAACGGGGCATGAGCGCCTCCCGCTCGGCCGCCCGAAGGGAGGCGCGTCCTCCCCCGGGGAGGATGTCGCGCAGCGACAGGAGGGTCGTTCGATGAGCGCCTCCCGCTCGGCCGCCCGAAGGGAGGCGCGACCCTCGCCAGAACCCGAGGCATCCTCCAGTCTTGGCCGGATGCTGCGGCTGCTCGACGCCTACACCCACGACCGCTACGCGTGGACCGTGGACGACCTGGCCGCGCATTTCGGCTTCACGCCTTCGTCCACCTATCGCTACGTGAAGGAACTGTGCAAGGCCGGTCTGCTGATCCGGTTGCCCCGCGGCGTCTACGTCATCGGCGCCCGCGTGGTGGAACTCGAGGCACTGATCCGGGAAACCGATCCCGTCACCCGCGCCGGCAGGCCCGTATTGCGCGCGCTGGCGCAGGAAACGGGCTGCCACGTCCTGCTTTCGAACGTATACGGCGAACACCTGCTGAATGTGGTCCACGAACCGGGCGTGGAGACGCTCGCGCTGACCTACCTTCGCGGCAAGAGCCTGCCCTGGTTCCGCGGCGCGCCGTCGCTTTCCGTCCTGGCTTTCTGGCCGCGCGCCCGGGTGCGCAAGTTGTTCGAGCAGATCCACGGCGGCAGCGCCGGCTGGGACGAAACCTGGGCCCGCCTGAAAGCGATACGCAAGGCGGGCTACTGCATCAGCCACGCTGGCCTGGACGCGGGCGTCGTAGGGTACGGCGCGCCGGTTCTGGTGGAAGGCGAAGTGATCGGGACGATATCCCTGGTTTGCTCGGCCCAACGAGCCGAGTTCCTCAACGGCACGGCGCTCGGCGCCGTGCTTCAACAGAAAAGCCGCGAACTGGCCGACCGGCTGCAAGGGACGGCCTGAGCTGCCCCGTCATACAAGGAAGGAGACACCGAATGGACAAGAACACTATGCGCCGCCGCGCATTTATAGCGGCGATGCTGCTGGCGGCGGTGCCGGCATCGCCTGTGCTCGCCGATCCGGCCTACCCGGCCAAACCGATCAAGCTGCTGGTCGGCTTTGCCGCCGGCGGCGGCAGCGATGTGGTGGCCCGACTTGTGGCCAAGCCGCTGGGCGAGCGGCTAGGCCAGGCCGTCATCGTGGAAAACCGGGCGGGAGACGGCGGCAACATCGCCTCGGCCCAGGTGGCCAAGAGCGAACCCGACGGCTATACGCTGGTCCTGATGACAAGCGGCCATGGCACTAACGCTGCCATGCGCAAGGACCTGCCGTTCGATCCGATCAAGAGCTTCAGTTGGATTTCGACGGTAACCACCTACCCGCTTACGCTGGCCGTGGCGCCGGCCTCGCCCATCCGTTCGTTTGGCGATTTCATCCAACGCATCAAGGCTGAACCGGGACGCT
Source organism: Pigmentiphaga sp. (assembly GCF_033795525.1). Taxonomy (GTDB): domain Bacteria; phylum Pseudomonadota; class Gammaproteobacteria; order Burkholderiales; family Burkholderiaceae_B; genus Pigmentiphaga. The sequence goes on along the minus strand of NZ_JARYGM010000004.1, from coordinate 236,452 downwards.
ACACGTACACGTCGGTGGGGGTGGGCACGGCCATGCACCTGGTCGGCGAATGGATTATGGCCGAGAGCGGTGGCAGCGCGCTGCATGTTCCCTTCAAGGGCGGAGCCGGCCCCATGACCGAACTGCTGGCCGGCCGCGTGGATGTGATGATCGACACGATGACCAATACCGCGCCGCTTTTCAAATCCGACCGGGTGCGGTTGCTGGCCACCACCGCGCCCCGCGGGGTCCAGGCGCTGCCAGGCGTTCCCAGCGTGGCCGACACGCTGCCTGCCGTCGTGTTCGAATCCTGGCTAGGCATTGCCGCCCCTGCCGGCACGCCGGCCGCGGTGGTAGGCCGGCTGAACCGGGAACTGCGCGCCGTACTCGAAATGCCGGCCATACGCCAGCAACTGGTCGACTGGGGGGGTTCGCCCCAGGCTTCCGGGCCCGACGCCTTCCAGGCCCGGGTCGAGCAAGACATCCAGCGGCTGCGGGCAGTGGTGGCGCAGCGGAAGATCCAGGCGGAATGACGGCACACTAGGTTCCCGTCAGCCATCGCAACAGCCACAGCGTGCCCATGCCCGCGGCGATCATCGCGATCGTGCTGCGGGTGGCGAGCATGACCGCGACGGCCACGAGGGCGGCCACCGCCCGCCAGTCGAACACCGGCATGCCGCCGGCCGGCCAGGGCAGCAAGTCCGGCACGATGACCGCGGCAAGCGCAGCCGCGGGCGCATAGCGCAGCGCCCGCCGCACCCCCTCGGGCAATGGCACTTGGTCGCCCAGCAGAAGAAATCCCGCGCGTGTGATCACTGTGCACAGCGCGAGCGCGACGATGACCAGCCAGATATAGAGCCCGTCCGAGACCGGCGGCCAGCTCGACGGCGTCATGCCCGCCCCCCTCGCGCCGCACGGCGCCCCACCGCCTTCTCGGCGATCACGCCGGCCCACACGCCAGCCACCACGGCAAGGATCAAGCCCAGGCGCAGCGGCAGCGGCTGTCCTGCCCAGCCCACCAGCGCCGCGACCGCCACGGCGGCCAGCACCGGCCAGTTCGCCACCATCGGCACGACGATGGCGAGCAAGGCCAGCACCCCGGCGAACTCCAGCGACCAGCCTTGAGGCACCACGGCGCCCAGCAGGATTCCCGCCACCGAGCAAACCTGCCAGGTTACCCAGTTGCCAGCCGCGACGCCGAGGAAAAACCAGGTCTGTTCCGGCGTGCCTTTGACTGCCGCATCGCCATAGCGGGGCATGAACAGGACGAAGCCGATGTCGCTCGTCAGGAAGCCCAGGCCGATACGGCGCGGCGCCGAGAAATGCCTGAAATACGGATGCAGCGCAGCGGCGAAGATGACGAAGCGCAGGTTCACGATGCACCCGGCCACGAACACCAGCCAAACCGGCGCGCCCGCCGCAATCAGGGGCAGCGCCGCCAACTGGGCCGATCCGGCATAGACCAGGAAGGTCATGGCCAGCGCCAGGGCGGGACTGAGTCCGAGCTTGACCATGGCCACGCCGCTCACCACGCCCCAGACGCCGATGGCGATGCCGGTCGGCGCCATGGCCTTGAGCCCCGCCAGGAAGGCGGTCCGCCGCTCTGCCTGGGAAGTGCCGCGCGCAACGGCCGGAGGTGGCGTATCGGGCATGTGGGGAGGTGGAGGGTTCTGCGGCGAAAGCTGCCGGGGAAGGAGTAAAGTTATGGATTCGCAGCTATTGTAAGTGATTACCCGAATCTCTCTGGATCCCCCGGGGCGGTCGGCGGGCCGGCTCGTGTCCGTGCCGCGGCCCTGTATCCAGTCGCAGATTGGTACAATATCTGGTTCATTTCGGAGATCCCAATCATGTCGATGTCAGACCGCGACGGCTTCATCTGGTACGACGGCAAGCTCGTACCCTGGCGTGAAGCCAACACCCATGTGCTTACACACTCTCTGCACTACGGGTTGGCGGTATTCGAGGGTGTGCGCGCATATAAGACCGACCTCGGAACATCGATATTCCGCCTCAAGGAACACACGGATCGCCTGCTCAGCTCGGCCCACATCTACCAGATGGAAATCCCGTACAGCCGCGAAGCGCTGATGGAAGCCCAGAAGGAAGTCGTCCGCGCCAACAAACTGCAATCCTGCTACCTGCGCCCGATCGCCTTCTACGGCTCTGAAAAAATGGGCGTCTCGCCCAAGGGCGCCAAGGTGCACGTGGCCGTGGCCGCCTGGGAATGGGGTGCCTACCTCGGCGCCGAGGCGCTGCAGAAAGGCATCCGGGTCAAGACCTCATCCTACGCCCGCCACCACGTCAACGTCACGATGCCGCGCGCCAAGCTGGCCTCCACCTACGCGAACTCCATCCTCGCGAACCTGGAAGCCACCGAGGACGGCTATGACGAGGCCCTGCTGCTCGACACCGAAGGCTTCGTGGCCGAGGGATCCGGCGAAAACATCTTCATCGTCAAGGATGGCTTGCTGATCGAACCCGAGATCGCCTCGGCCCTGACCGGCATCACGCGCTCGACCATCCATACCCTGGCCGCCGACCTCGGAATCAAGGTGGTGACCAAGCGCCTGACCCGCGACGACGTCTACATCGCCGATGAAGCCTTCTTCACCGGCACCGCCGCCGAAGTCACGCCCATCCGGGAACTCGACCGCCGCAAGATCGGTTCCGGCTCGTGCGGCCCGGTCACCGCCCGCCTGCAACAGGCGTTCTTCGACCTCGTCGCCGGCCGCAACCCCAAGTATGGTCATTGGTTGACGCAAGTTTGAGCAGGGATACAGCCATGAGTACCGAAGCTGCCAACGCCATCATCGAAGTCGATGCCGACGAGCTTCCGATTTCTTGCCCGGGACCGCAGACGCCTCTATGGAATATGCACCCCAAGGTATTTCTCGACGTCGCCACCACCGGTTCGGCCAAATGTCCGTACTGCGGCGCCGAGTACCGCCTGAAAGGCGGCGCCAAGGCAAGTCATTAATCCCCCAGCCCGAGTTGCATACCGCCGACGCTGCCCCGGTCTGCCGGGGTTTCGCTTTTATTGACAGGACACCTTTGTGCAGCACAACGACTACATCCTGACGCTTGCCTGCCCCGATACGACCGGCATCGTGTATCACGTGTCGGGGTTCCTGTACGAGCGCGGCTGCAACATCCTGGATTCCCAGCAGTTCGGGGACGAAGACACCAAGCTGTTCTTCCTGCGGGTCCACTTCTCGTTGCCGCCGGGTGCCGACGCCGAGCAAGTCCGCCAGGACTTCGCTCCGCTGGCGGAACGCTTCTCCATGCAATGGCAGATCCGCGATCCGCATCGGCGCGCGCGCGTATTGCTGATGGTCAGCAAGCACGGCCACTGCCTGAACGACCTGATGTACCGGGCCAAGAGCGGCCAGCTGCCCATCGACATTCCGGCCGTGGTGTCCAACCATCCCGATTTTGCGCTGCTGTCGGCCTCGTACGGCGTGCCGTTCTACCATTTGCCGGTGGCGCCGGGCGGCAAGGAACAACAAGAACGGCAGGTGCTGCAGATCGTCGAACGCGAGAACATCGATCTCGTCGTGCTCGCGCGCTACATGCAGATCCTGTCGCCGGACATGTGCCGCGCGCTGGCCGGGCGGGCCATCAACATCCACCACAGCTTCCTGCCGAGCTTCAAAGGCGCGCGGCCCTACTACCAGGCGCACGACCGCGGCGTGAAGCTGATCGGGGCCACCGCCCACTACGTAACGCCGGACCTCGACGAGGGCCCCATCATCGAGCAGGACATCGCCCGGGTGGACCACAGCATGTCGCCGGAAGCGCTCACCCAGGTGGGCCGCGATGTCGAGTGCCTGGTGCTGGCGCGGGCAGTGCGGTGGCACGTGGAGCACCGCATTCTCTTGAACGGCCACAAGACCATCGTGTTCGCGTAATGGTGCTCAAATCGCGCGGCGCGCCGCTATTCGCTACGTCAGAAGAAGCCGAACAGGCGTTCTACGACGCCCTCGAGCAAGGCGACCTCGCCCAATTGATGGCGGTCTGGTCCGACGACGAGGAAATCGTCTGCATCCATCCGGGCGGGCAGCGGCTGATCGGCCACGAGGCCGTACAGGAATCGTGGCGCGAGATCTTCGGCAACTCTCCCGTGCCGATACGGGCCACGAGGATACATGCCGTGCAAAGCATGATGAGTTCCGTCCATACGCTGGTGGAACAACTCATGGTCGACACGTCCCAGGGCAGGCAGGTCGTCAACTGCTATGCAACCAATGTCTACCATAAAGGTCCCACTGGATGGCGCCTGGTCCTGCACCATTCGTCCCAGGCGCCTGACGATCTCGGTTCGACCGAACCGCAGGATATTCCCGACCTATTGCATTGAGTTGCCGACGCCGAACACCGCATGCCCGCTTACCTGGATACGACCCCCTGCCCTACTCCCGCATGGTTGCCCGAAGGACATAGCCAAACCATCTTCGCGTCGCGATTCTCGTCCCATCACCGGACATCGTTCGTGCGCGAACGCGTCGACACCCCGGATGGGGATTTCATCGACTTCGACTGGACGGCGCCGGGGTTCGGTCCCGGCGCCTCGCTGACGCCGCCCATGTTCGCCCAGCTGTCCGCCTCCGCCGGAACCCCGGCGGTATCGCACAACGCCCTGGTGCTGTTCCACGGCCTCGAAGGCAGCAGCGCCAGCCATTATGCGCAGTCGATCTCGCAGTATTTCCGCGCCCGCGGGTGGACCGTGGTCGTGCCTCACTTCCGTGGCTGTTCGGGCGAACCCAACCGCCTGCCGCGCGCCTACCACTCAGGCGACTCCGCCGACATCGCGTTCATGCTTGCCACCGTGCGCCAGCGGCTGCCCGGCATGCGCTGGCACGCGGCAGGCGTATCGCTGGGCGGCAACGCGCTGCTCAAGTACCTGGGCGAAGCGGGCAGCGAAGCCGGATGGCTGGCGGCCGCGGCCGGCATCTCGGCCCCGGTGGACCTCATGGCCGGAGGACACGCCTTGGGCACCGGCCTGATCAATCGCCGCATCTATACCCATATGTTCCTGCGCACGCTGAAGTCCAAGACGCTCCAGAAAGCGCAGCGTTTCCCAGGGACCATAGACGTCATACGGGTTGCTACCGCGCGCGATCTCTACGAATTCGACGACGCCTACACGGCGCCCACGCACGGGTTTCGCGACGTCACGGATTACTGGACCCGTGCCTCGAGCAAGCCGCTGTTGGCCGGCATCGCCGTTCCTACCCTGGTCCTGAACGCGCGCAACGACCCTTTCCTGCCCGGCCGCTACCTGCCTGGCGTCAACGAGGCCTCGGATCACGTCGTGTTGCACCAGCCCGAGCAAGGCGGCCACGCCGGATTCCCCACCGGACACTTTCCGTCCAACCTGAACTGGCTGCCGCAGCGGCTGGCCAGCTTCTTTCGCACAGGCCGATGAGCGCTGGGCCGGCATCGCGCCGCCCGACTTGCCGCTGCCCATGACAACGGGGAGGTTTTCCCCGACAATGCGAAAAACTTCCCGGATGCTCGCATTCTTCGGACGGACGCTCGCATGATATCGACTCACACGGTTTCCGATGGCCTTGCTCCTACCACCGGAGGCCGCCTCCTGGTCGAGTCGTTGACCGCCAACGGCGTGGACCGCGTTTTCTGCGTCCCCGGTGAAAGTTACCTGGACGTGCTCGATGCCTTGCACGCGCATGCGCGCATAGAAGTGGTCGTCGCCAAGCACGAGGGCGCCGCCGCCAATATGGCGGAAGCCGATGGCAAGCTCACCGGCAGGCCGGGCATCTGCTTCGTCACACGCGGTCCTGGCGCCACGCACGCCAGCATAGGCGTGCATATCGCCCAGCAGGATTCCACGCCGCTCATCCTCTTCGTCGGCCAGGTGCCCCGGCGGCAGCGGGGACGCGAGGCCTTCCAGGAAATCGACTACGAAGGCATGTACGGCGGCATCGCGAAATGGGTTGCGAGCATCGACGACGCCGCCCGCATCCCCGAGTTCGTGGCCCGCGCCTTTGCCTGCGCCACCTCGGGGCGGCCAGGCCCGGTCGTGCTCGCGCTACCCGAAGACGTGCTGAGCGCGCCGTGCTCGGCCGCCGCGACACCGACGGCGGCCACGACGGCCTGCGGGCCGGCCCCGGATGCCGGCCCCCATCTGCAGGCGCTGCTCAGCGCGGCACAGCGGCCGCTGGTCATCGTCGGCGGTTCGAACTGGAGTTCCCGCGCAGCCGCCGACTTCGCGGAATTCATCCGTACCTGGAACCTGCCCGTGGCGTGCGCCTTCCGGCGGCAGGACATCTTCGACAACCGGTTGCCGCAATACGCGGGCCACTTGAGCCTGGGCGTCAATCCCGAACTCGGGGCGCGGGTCAAGAACGCCGACCTGATCCTCGCCATCGGTACCCGGCTGGGCGAGATCGTCACCAACGGCTACACCTTGCTGGTTCCGCCGCGCCCCGCGCAGAAACTGGTCCATATGCATGTGGACGCGGCCGAACTCGGACGGGTTTACCAACCGGACCTGGGCATCCAGGCCAGCCATGAAGCGGGCGCCTCCCTGCTCAAGCGCCTCGGGCCCCCCGCAACCCGTGCATGGGACGACTGGACGCGGGAAGCCGGCCAGTTGCATGCCCGCTTCAGCGAGCTGCCCACGCGAGGCGAATCGCGCGGCGTCGACCTGGGGCAGGTCATCGCCTATCTGGATCGCACGTTGCCCGACGACGCCATATTGGCCAATGGGGCCGGCAACTATACCGTCTGGCTGCACCGTTTCTATCGTTACCGGCAGCCGCGGACCGAACTTGCGCCCACTTGCGGCGCAATGGGATATGGACTGCCGGCCGCGGTGGCGGCCAAGCTGCGCCATCCGGAACGGACCGTGGTGTGCCTGGCCGGAGACGGCTGCTTCCTGATGTACCCGCAGGAACTGGCCACGGCAATGCAGTTCGGCGCGGCGGTGGTCGTCATCGTGGTCAACAACGGCATGTACGGCACCATCCGCATGCACCAGGAAAACCGCTTTCCCGGCCGCGTCAGCGCCACCGAGCTGCAGAACCCCGACTTCGTGGCATTGGCCCGCTCGTTCGGCGCCCATGCGGAACGCGTGGAAAGCGCAGACGCATTCCCGGCGGCGTTCGAACGCGCGCGCTCGGCGGGCGGCCCCGCATTGCTCGAACTGCGCACCGATCCTCGCCAGATTACGCCGCAGTCGCGTCTCGGCAGCCATGGATAGCGACGTACTGGCCGCCATGGCGCGCTGGCCCGACGTGCCGGACGCCTACGGCTGGCTGTCGCTGGATGCCAGGGGCCGGTGGCGGCTGCACCCCGATGGGGATGCGCTGGACGGCGGTCCTGGCGTCTCGATATCCAATGCCGGCATCCTCGCCTTCATCTCGCGCAATTACGACCATGACGACCAAGGACGCTGGTTTTTCCAGAACGGGCCGCAACGCGTCTTCGTCAGGCTGGATGCCGCGCCCCTCGTGCTGCGCCAGTCGGACGAGGCGGGGCGGCTGACCACCCACACCGGACACCCGGTCGACCGTATCGAGCGATGGGCGCTCGACGCCGACGGCAAGCTCTATGCCGCCACCGAGCACGGGCCAGCCATGGTGGAAGACCGCTATCTGCCCGCGGTCCTCGAACACATGCGCACGTCGTCCGGACGTCCCCTGCTCGACGACCCGCCTGGCTGGCTGGCCGATCCGCGTGCCGCCGCGCCCGGGCCGGCTCCGTCCACGCCCATCGTCTATCCGGCCGTCTCGCCTGCCGCCTCGCCGCTGGCACTGCTGCGGGAGCCCGCCAGTTCAGCCTTCGGTTTCGTGGACCGTCCCGCGCCTCCTGCCTGAGGCGCTCCCGCCGTCATGCCGGCGCCGCTCCTGACCGACACTTTCGAAGGCAGGCGCATGGCTGCTTCGAGCAGCCGGCGTCCCAGGTCTTCGCTGGCCGGCGTCATAGGAAGCCGCAGCTCGTTCTCCATCACTCCCTGCGCGGCGAGGAAATGCTTCAACGGCGCGGGGTTGGGCTCGGCAAACACCAGGGAAATCACCTCGCGCAGCGGCTGGAAGAGGCATCCGGCCTCCCCTTCCCGGCCCGCCTTCGCCCATGCCATGACCGCGGCGAAGAGATCCGGGCGTATATGCGCGGAAGCGGTAATGGCGCCCGCGTGTCCGCGCACGAAGTGGTCCAGGAAGGCGGCATCGTCCCCGCACAGAATGGGCGGTCCACCATGCGGCGGGCATGCGCGCAAGGCGCCCGGATCGCACGTCTTGACTGCGGTGCAATAGCCTTCCTGCCATAGCTGTACGAGGAGCTGCGGCGGCATCGGGCAACCTGTACGCTGCGGAACGTCGTAGACGATGACCGGCGCTTGCGTCACCTGCGCCACGCGGCGATAGTGCCAGATGACGCCAGCCGGCGCCGGACGCAGATAGTACGGCGGCGGCACCAGCCAGCCGTCGGGACACAGCGGGCCCAGCCTGTCGATGGACGAACAGAGTTCCCGGGTATCGACGCCGCCGGCGCCGAGCAGGATCGGCATATGCGGCAGCACTTCCCGTACGGCCTGAAAGCCGAGGATTTTCTCCTCGTCGGACATCAGGCTGCCCTCTCCGGTGGAACCAAAAAGCACCAGCCCGGCAATTTCCGGGGCTCCGTATCGATGGGCCAGGACGCGAAGCGCGTCCAGATCGATATAGCCGTCTCGCAAGGGCGTAACCAGCGGCAGCCACAGGCCGCCGATCGGACACCCACGGCCGGTTAATGGCGTCGTCATTGAATCAAGGCGTGAACGTTGCGGCACACATTGCCGAATTCGGCCTCTGGAAGATTCGCCATCACGGCGCTCATCAGCGTATCGACGGAGCAGCATCGAAGCCGCACCTGGAATGTGCAGCGGCCGGTACGGAGGTCGTCGTGAACCGTATATAGCTCTATCCTGTCCCCTAGGCAGGCGTGCAGCAGCCGCCGGGCCAGAGCCGCGTGGCAGGAGTCCACTCTTAGCGTGATGAGCGTGCAATCGGCATCCGCTTGGAGGTCCGGAGGCTCGTTCGTCGGTATCCGCGCTGCGGCGGCATGAGGTCTGAGCGCCATGGAGGAAGACGGCCCGGGGTGGGCCTCGGTAGTTGAGACGCCCCCACTATAGGAAGCCGCGCATATAAATGGCGCAAAAAATGGCCGGCCGGGCGTAAATACCGCATGCCAGATTTCCCGGCGCTGCCGGGCCTGCTGCGAGTTCAGCTCTGGAAGCGCTTGAGCAAGTCGCGCTCTTCCTTGAGGCGCCGCTGGTATTCGCGCACCTTGGCGTCGATCTGCGATTGCTCGTAGAAGTCCTTGGAGGCGGCGCGCGCCTGCTGCAGTTGTTCCACCGCGGCAGGCAGCGCCCCGGTCATGGCGTAGTAGTCCGCCATGGCGCGCCGCTCGTTCACCACGCGCCCCAGGCGCGAATAACTGACCGCCGCCATCTGGTGGAAGCGCGGCTCGCCGCTCCACTTGAGCATCTGTTCCTGGAGAAAGCCGACCGCCTCCTGGTCGCGCCCGGCCCGCTGCAGTGCCTCGGCCACGGCGACGGCCAGGCCGCGCTGCCGGGGCCAGCGCGCATAAGCGCTGCGGGCCAGCTCGACGGCGTGCGCGGTATCGTTGCGCGCCAGCGCCAGTTCGATGGCGAGGCGTTCGAGCAGGAAATGGGTGCGCGCGCCCGAGGTGGCGGCCATGTACGCTTCGTTGGCCTTGTCGAAGTCGCGCTGGCGCAGCCAGCCGACCGCCGCGCCATAATAGGCCGCGGCACGCTCGATGCCATCGGTCTCGGTTATGCGGCTCTCGAAATAGCGGATCGCCTCCAGTGTTTCCTGGCTGCCCGCTGCCTGCAGGACGCGCATCCTGGCTCGAACGAAATAGAAATCCGAGGAACTCGGGCGGACCTGCGCAGCGACGCCGCGCGCCCGGTTCTGCATATCGGACATGCGTTCGATGGACAACGGGTGGGTTCGCGTAAACGCCTGCCCGGTACTTTCGTTCAGGCCCGAGGCCTGCATCAGGCGGCCGAAGAACGACGCCATGCCATTGACGTTGTACCCGGCGGCCTCGAGCATTTGAAAGCCGGTGCGGTCGGCCTCGCGCTCCGCCTCGCGGGAGAACCCCAGCTGCGAATTGATGGCCGCGGCCTGGCCGAAGGCCATGGCGGCCTCGGGCGCCTGCGAATTGCCCCGGGAAGCCACCAGGGCCGCCAGCAGGGCCGCCACCATGATCAGGCTGTCCTGCTTCTGCTGGACCAGGCCGCGCGCAATGTGCCGTTGCACAACGTGTCCGATTTCGTGCGCCAGCACGCCGGCCAGTTCCGATTCGTTCTGCGCAGCCACCACCAGGCCGGTATGCACGCCGATATACCCGCCCGGCATCGCGAACGCGTTGATGGAGGGATCGCGCACGGCAAACACGTTGATCGCCGGGGTTCCGGCAGGTGCGTGGGACGACAATTGCGCCGCGATACCGGTCAGGTACTGGTTGAGGTCGGCATCGTCGATATAAGCGGGATCGCGCAGCGACTCCGTCATGATGGCCTCGCCCAGGCGCTGTTCCAGCCGGGGCGGCAGCTCTTGCGCAGACGAATCGCCCAGGTCGGGAAGGCCCACCGGCTGGGCCGGCGCCCAGGCGGGTACGGCGGCCGACAGCAAGGCCGGCAGCACCATGGCGGCCGCCTTGCGGCGTAGCGACGGGGGGCGTTCGGATTTGCGCATACCGGTATGATAGCCAGCTTGGGCGGCGGGTTCCCGCGCCGTATCGAAACGTAAAAAATAACCCAACACCATGAACACCAGTCCCCTGATCTCTCCGCAGGCATTGCATGCGTTGCAAACGTCGGGCAAGGCGCTGCTCGTCTGCGACTGCACCTTCGACCTGGCCGACCCGGGCGCTGGAGAGCGCGCCTACGAAGCCGGTCATATCCCCGGCGCCCGCTACGTGCACCTGGACCGCGACCTGAGCGGCGAGCCGACCGGCCGCAACGGCCGCCATCCCTTGCCGCGGCGCGAGGACTTCGCCGTCCTGATGAGTCGCCTGGGCGCTCGCGACGACACCTTGGTGGTGTGCTATGACGCCGTGGGCGGCGCCATGGCGGCGCGGCTATGGTGGCTGTTGCGCTGGGCCGGGCATGAGGCCAGCGCCGTGCTCGACGGCGGCCTGGCCGCCTGGCGCGAGGCAGGCCTGGCGCTGGAACCGGGACAGGCCCGCGCACCCCAACCGGGAGCGTTCAGCCTGCGCCCACCGCTGGTTGCTGCCGTCGACTACGACGAGATGCTGGCCAACGTCGGCCGGTCCGCCGGCCGTGTGGTGGTCGATGCCCGTGCCCCCGACCGCTTCCGCGGAGAAAACGAAACGCTGGACCCTATAGGCGGCCACATTCCCGGCGCGGTCAACCGCTTCTACCGCAACAACCTGCAGCCCGACGGCCGCTTCAAGCCGGCGTCGCAGCTGCGGGCCGAGTTCGGCGCGCTGGTGGGCACGACACCCGCGCAGCAGGTGGTCCACCAGTGCGGATCCGGCGTCACGGCCTGCCACAACCTGCTTGCCATGGAGATCGCGGGCCTGTCGGGCGCCGCGCTTTATCCTGGATCGTGGAGCGAATGGAGCAGCCGCCCCGGCTCCCCCATGGCCACCGGAGAACAATGATGCCGCAATCCCCCTTGACCCATTTCGATGCCAGCGGCCAGGCCCACATGGTGGATGTAGGCGCCAAGCCGGCCACCGCGCGGGTGGCGATCGCGGGCGGCACGATACGCATGCAGCCCGCCACGCTGGCGCTGATACGCGACGGCAGCGCCAAGAAAGGCGACGTGCTGGGTATCGCCCGCATCGCCGCCATCATGGCGGCCAAGAAAACCTCTGATTTGATCCCCCTGTGCCACCCCATACCGCTGACGCACGTCGCCTGCGAGTTCGTCGTGGACGAAGCCAATAGCGCCGTGCGCTGCACCGTACGCGCCGAGACCGTCGGCGGCACCGGGGTCGAGATGGAAGCGCTTACCGCCGTGCAAGTCGCGCTGCTGACCATCTACGACATGTGCAAGGCCGCGGACCGCGGCATGGTGATGAGCGATGTGCGGCTGCTGGAGAAACGGGGCGGCAAGTCGGGAACGTGGAAGGCGGCAGACGCGCCCTGACCTGCCCCTAGTGCAGCTTGACCCGCGGCTGCGAACGCCGGTTCAGGAAGCGGCTCAGAGACCGCAGGGTGGCGCCCCACCACCCGAGCACCGTGGCGTAATGCGACCAGTGCGTGGCACCGTACATCAGCCGCGCGATCCAGCCTTCCACCAGCAGTTTGCGGCCCGAGAGATTGCCCATCAGGCTGCCCACGCCTTCGGCATGGCCGATCGATACCAGCGAGCCGAAATCGCGAAAACGGAACGGCTGGGCTGGCGGCGCGCTGCCTTCTATGCGGGCCGACAGGATGCGCGCCAGGTAGGAAGCTTGCTGGTGCGCGGCCTGTGCCCGGGCGGGCACCGTCTTGCCGGTTTCCCGCCAGGGCGCGGCGGCGCAGTCGCCCAGGGCGTAGATATCGGGATCGGACGTGCGCAGGGTCTCGTCCACCTTCACTTGCTGCATGCCGTTCAGTTCCAGGCCGAGCTTGTCCATCAGCGCCGGCGCCTTGATGCCGGCCGCCCAGACACAGAGGTCGGCGTCGAACACCTTGTCTTGCGCCGCCACGGTATGGCGCGTGACTTCCGACACCCGGCAATCGGCCACGACCTGCACCCCCCGCTCGGTCAGCAACGCTTCGGCGGCCCGCGCCACGCGCTCGGGCAGCGGCCCCAGGATGCGGGGACCGCCTTCGATGAGGGTAATGCGCAAGTTCTGCGGACTCACCCCGGGCAGGCCATAGGCGGAAATAGTATGTCCTGCCTCGTGCAACTCAGCCGCCAGTTCGACACCGGTCGCGCCTCCGCCCACGATCACGACATTGACGACGCCCGGCGTGGCCTCGTCGGCGCCGATGGAAGCGCGCGCCATGATCTTGAGCAGCTCGAGCCGGAAACGCTCGGCAGCGTCGGTCGTATCGAGCGAAATGGCATATTGCTCGGCGCCGGGCGTATTGAAGAAATTTCCCAGGCTGCCGATCGCCAGCACCAGGGTATCGTAGGGAATGCCGCGCTCGGGAAGAATGGGCGAACCATCCGTGTCGCGCAGCGCCGCCACGCTGACCTGCCTCGCCTGGCGGTCGACGCCGGTCATCTCGCCAAGCACGAAGCGAAAGCCGTTGTCATGCGCCAGCATCGCGTAGGACAGGCCCTCGCGGTGGATGTCCACCGTACCGGCCGCCACTTCGTGCAGCGATGGTTTCCAGATATGGAAAGGCGAAGCGTCGATCAGGGTCACGTGCTCCGGCCCGTGGCGCCGTCCCAGGCGTACCGCCAGTTCGAGCCCGCCGGCGCCACCTCCGGCGATCACGATGCGATGCAATGGCCCTGATGTCATAAACGCTCCCTGGTGGCCGGCACGGGGATTCGTGCCGGGTCCGCTCTCCAGCAGACGGCATGCCTGCCGGCCGCTACTGGCCCGCGATCGACATTTCCGGCAGCAGGATGGACCCGGTGGTCTTGGTTCCCCGCGTGAGCGTATCCGCGCCTATTGCCGCGATGCTGCGGAACATGTCGCGCAGATTGCCGGCGATCGTGATTTCCTGCACGGCATGCTGGATCTCGCCGTTCTCGACCCAGTATCCGAACGCGCCGCGGGAATAGTCGCCGCTCACGTAGTTGATGCCCTGGCCGATCAACTCGGTCACAAGCAGGCCGGTTCCCAGCTTGCGCAGCATCGCGCGGAAGTCATCGGCCGGCTGCGTGAACCGCGAGGTCAGCGCCAGGTTGTGCGAGCCGCCGGCATTGCCGGTAGTGGCCATGCCGAGCTTGCGGGCGGTGTAGCTGGACAGGAAGTAGCCCTGGATGATCCCCGCCTCGACGACCTTGCGGGCCCGGGTGCGCACGCCTTCGTCGTCGAACGCGGCACTGCCTTGCGCGCCCTTGATGGCGGGGTCTTCCATGACGTCGATGTGCTCGGGAAACACCTGCTGGCCCAGGCTGTCGACCAGGAAGCTCGATTTGCGATAGAGCGCGCCGCCGCTCAAGGCCTGGGTCAGCGATCCCAGCAGGCCGCAGGCCAGCGGCGCTTCAAAGAGGACCGGATACCTGCCCGTGCGAATGCGCCGGGCCGACAGGCGCGATAGCGCGCGCTCGGCAGCGTAGCGGCCGACTCGGGCCGGATCGGCGAGCTTCGCCCAGTTGCGGTCGCTGGTGTACCAGTCGTCGCGCTGCATGTTGTCGCCCCGCCCGGCGATGGGCGATACCGACAGCGAGTGCCGCGAGTACGGATAGCCGCTCAAGAACCCGCGGGTATTGCCCATGATGAAATGCCCCTCGTACGAGGACACCGACGCGCCGTCCGAATTGGCGATGCGCTTGTCCGTGGACAGCGCAGCATGTTCGGCCTCGAGCGCCAGCTCGGCCGCCGCCTCGGCCGAGAGGCCCCACGGATGATAGAGCTCCAGGTCCGGGAACTCCGTCGCCAGCAGTTCCGCATCGGGCAGGCCGGCCGCCGGGTCCTCGGCGGTATGGCGGGCGATGTGATAGGCCGCCTGGACGGTATCGCGCACCGCCTGGTCGGAGAAATCGGACGTCGAGGCGGAGCCGCGGCGCTGGCCCACGTAGACGGTAATGTCCAGCGAACGGTCGCGGGTCTGCTCGACGGTCTCCAGCGCCCCGCGCCGCACCGACACCGCCAAGCCCTGGCTTTCGGATACCTCGGCCGCCGCGTCGGTCGCCCCGGCCCGCTTGGCCTCTTCCAGTACCCGCTCGACAAGCTGGCGGAAGGCGGCCTGGTCGGTCGAAAACGCGGGACGGGCCGAGGGGGAAGAAGGCGTTTTTCTGCGGGACGGGGAAGTGGTCATGGGCAACTTGGCTAATGGAGGCCCGCCGTGCGGGCAAGGCTTTATGATAGCGAATGTGGCCCACCTCTACCCGCTTCGCGCACCCGCGACCATGCCTCGCTCCAGACACTCTGCTTTGCCCTCCACAGCCGTTCGCGACCCCGGCGACGAAGACGAATTCCGCCCGCCCAGCAAGTCGCAGCTGAAGCGGCAGATGACCGCATTGCAGGAATTGGGCGAACGGCTCGTGGGCCTGCCGGACAGCAAGCTGCGACAGCTGCCGCTGGCCGAGCGGCTCTATGACGCCGTGCGCGAGGCCCAGCGCATCACCTCGCACGAAGCCAGGCGCCGGCAGCTCCAGTACGTCGGCAAGCTGATGCGCGACGCCCGGATCGAGCCCATCCAGGCCATGCTCGCGGAATGGGACGGCGAATCGATGGAGCAGATCGCCGCCTTCCATCAACTGGAACTATGGCGCGACCGCCTGCTGGCCGATGACCAATACGTGACCGCCTTCATGAATCAGTATCCGCATGCCGAGGCGCAGCCGCTGCGTGCGCTGATACGCGCCGCGCGCAAGGAACAGGCTGCCAACGCGGCGCTGCTTCCCGGCCGCGAACCGCAGCGCAAGCACTATCGCGCGCTGTTCCAGGAGATCAAGCGGCTGCAAGCCGCCGCCGACGCCGCCTCGCCGTCCCTGCCGGACGATGACGAAGACGGCGACGACGAAACCTGACCGGATTCTTCTTCGATACTCGCATTGCCATGACTACAGCCGACAAGCGCCTCGTGCGCCAACACCCCGACGAACTGCTCTGCGGACTGGTATCCATCAGCGACCGCGCATCGGCGGGCGTCTATGCCGACGAAGGCATTCCCGCCCTCAAGACCTGGCTCGGCAGCGCGCTGCGCACGCCCGTCCGCTATACCGAAAGACTGATCGCCGACGACGCCCCCGCCATTTCCGCCACCTTGATCGAGCTGTGCGACGAGCTCGGTTGCGATCTCATCCTCACCACGGGCGGCACGGGTCCGGCCCGGCGCGACGTCACGCCGGAAGCCACGCTGGCCGTGGCCAGCAAGGAAATGCCCGGCTTTGGCGAACAGATGCGCCAGATATCGCTGCGCTTCGTGCCGACCGCGATCCTTTCGCGCCAGGTCGCGGTGATCCGCGAGCGCGGCCAATCGGCCGACGACGGCGCCGCGCTCATCATCAATCTTCCCGGCCAGCCGAAGGCCATCCGCGAAACGCTGGAAGGCCTGCGCGAAGCCGACGGCACGCTGGCCGTGCCCGGAATCTTCGCGGCGGTGCCCTATTGCATCCAGCTCATCGGCGGCCCGTATGTCGAGACGCAAGACTCGGTCTGCAAGGCGTTCCGTCCCAAGGCGGCGATCCGGCCCGCATCCTGACCACGCATCGAACCTGGACACCGACCATGGCGAACCCTCTTCTTGAATGCGTCGAAGTCGAAACCGGCCCCCAGCCCTCCCGTGCCGTCATCTGGCTGCACGGCCTGGGCGCGGACGGCCACGATTTCGAACCCATCGTCCCAGAACTGGACCTGAGCGGCCTGCCGCCGATCCGCTTCGTCTTTCCGCACGCCAGCGTGCAACCCGTGACGATCAACGGCGGCATGGCGATGCGGGCCTGGTACGACATCGTCGCGGCCGACCTGGTACGGCGCGAGGACGAAGCCGGCATCCGGACCTCCCAGCGGCACGTCGAGGGGCTCATCGCCCGCGAGAACCAGCGTGGCATCGCCAGCCGGCACATCGTATTGGCGGGATTCTCGCAAGGCTGCGCCATGACGCTGCATACCGGCCTGCGCCATCCCGACAGGCTGGCCGGATTGCTGGCTTTGTCAGGCTACCTGCCGCTGGCTACGGGCTTCGCCGCCGAGCGACATCCTGCCAATGCCGCCACCCCCATTTTCATGGGCCACGGCACGGCCGACCCCATCGTCGCGCTGGACCGGGCAGCCGCCTCGCGCGATGCATTGCGGCAATTGGGCTACGACGTGGAGTGGCACGCCTACCCCATGCCGCATTCGGTCTGTGCACCGGAATTGGCCGATATTTCGGCATTCCTGCGCAAAGTGCTGGCTTGACGCCATCGAGACAGGCGATGCCCAGATGTGGTGTACTTCACGCGTAGCGTAGACGAAAGCGCCCGCGACACCTCACCGGCATGCGAGCGGTCATCTTCGTGACCTTCAAGGAGAAGCCATGTTCAAGAAAGTCCTGATCCCCACCGATGGCTCGCCGCTGTCCGCCCAGGCGGCCAACGCCGGCGTAAGCTTCGCGCGTTCGGTAAACGCGGAAATCGTGGCCCTGCACGTGACCCAGCCATTTGCTGCCACGATAGGCTTCGACGGCATGGCGGCCGCCTATGCGATCACCGACGATGCCTACGAAAAGGCCTCGGCCGAGCAGGCCGCCAAGTACCTGGACGCGGTTACCAGCCGCGCCGACACGGCCGGCGTGAAGAGCACGGCCCTGTCCGTTTCCAACTTCAATGTGGCCGACGGCATCGTGCAAGCTGCTGCCGAGACCGGCTGCGACCTGATCTTCATCGGCAGCCACGGCCGCAGCGGCTTGTCGCGCCTGCTTCTGGGCAGCGTCACGGCCAAGGTCCTGTCGCTGGCGCACGTGGCCGTCCTGGTCTACCGCGTCAAGGAAGACAAGAAGGACGACAAGAAAGGCAGCGCCGCTCCCGCCCGCTGACCCCTCGCTCGGCGCCGCGGCCGCATCCGCGGCGCCAGCCACTTCAGCGGTCTCCCGACTGCTCCCTGACGACCTCCCGCAGGCAGTCGAGCGCCATGTCCACCGCCGCGGGGCGCAATGTGTCATTGCGCCAGTACATCGCCACCGAGCCGAAGCCCGACAGCCGCAACGGCACGATACGCACCGCATTCATGTTTACCAGCCGCATGGCGGCCCGATGCGAGGCCACGCCCACCATGTCGCTATGCGCCAGCAACGTGACGTTCAGCGTGGCGGAGTTCGATTCGACGTAATCGGCCCGCGCATCCCGGCCCGCTGCAGCCAGCGCGGCATCCAGGGCATTGCGTATGGGCGTGCCCTTGGGCCACAGGACCCACCGATACGCCAGCACGTCGTCCCAGCCGGCCTCCGGCTTCTCGAACAAGGGATGATGCGGCCGGGCGACGAAGTGTATGGGCTCCAGGTACAGCGCTTCGGAGCGTATCGCGCGATCGTGCAGCTCCGGGGCGGAACGCCCCACCACGATGTCCAGGTCGCCCCGCTCCAGGCGCTCGATCAATTGGTCCATGGTGCTTTCCACCACACGTATCCTGGCCTGGGGCATGCGCTTGAGCAAGGCCAGCATCGCCAAGGGCACGGTATCGGGCGCCGAGGCGCCCGAGGTGCCGATCAGCACCTGGCCGCTCCCGCCTTCGCGCATCGCTTCCATCTCGCTGTGCGCGCGGTCGAGCTGGGCCTCGATGCGCCTGGCATGGGCGATCAAGGCCTCCCCATACGTAGTGGGACGCAAGCCGCGCGCGTGGCGCTCGAACAGCGGCAGGCCGATGTCGTCCTCCAGTTCACGCAGCCATTTGGACAATGCGGGCTGGGTGGTGTTGAGGGCGGCGGCCGAATGGCTGATATTGCGGGTCTGGGCAAGACTGAGCAGCATCTGGAGGTTGCGCAGCCGAAGGCGGTGGGTCCAATCCATGGCATGAAGATGCTCACCTATATCGACAAGGATATGGGTGAGAACAAAAAGTCATTTCTCAAAGCATATCTTTTTCCCGCATACTGACGGAAGAAAACCATGCCCGGCCAAGCCGGGTTTCCTTCCGGAGACATCATGCGACCCTTGCGTATTCTGGGCACCCTTGCCCTGGCCTGCGCCTGCACGAGCGCCTACGCCTGGCCCGATCGGCCCATCACCTTCATCGTTCCCTACACGCCCGCTACCGGCATCGACCTGGTGGCCCGCCACCTATCCGCCCAATTGCCCAAGACCCTCGGCCAGCCCGTAGTCGTCGAGAACGTCGCCGGCGCCAGCGGCAACATCGGCAGCGAACGGGCGGCGCGCGCCACGCCGGACGGCCATACCTTCATGGTGCAGGTGAACACCCTGGTCATGAACCGCAGCCTCTACAAGTCGCTGCCCTACGACCCGGTGGGCGACTTCGATCCCGTCGCACTGACCTCCTGGGGCACGCTGCTGCTGGTTTCGCCGCCTTCGCGCAAGCCGAACACCGTGGCAGAGCTGGTTGCCGCCGCCAAGGCGGAACCGGGCAAGCTCACGTATGCCACCCCCGGCGTCGGCACGCCGCATCATCTGTCCATGGCCCTGTTCCAGCAACAAACCGGGGTCGAGATGATGCACGTTCCCTACAAGGGCACGGCGGGCGCCGTTACCGACATCCTCGGGGGGCGGATCGACGCGATGTTCCTGCCGGTGCACGTGGCGCTTCCGCAGATCAAGGCGGGCAAGCTCAAAGCCATCGCCACCGGCAGCGCCAAGCGCCTGCCTCAGTTGCCGGACGTCCCGACCCTGGAAGAAGCGGGCATCAAGGGCGGCAATGTCGACATGTGGTACGGGGTCTTTGCACCCAAGGGCACGCCGCCCGACATCGTCGCGCGGATGAACCAGGAAATCTCCCGCATCCTGCAGGCGCCGGCCACCGCCGCCGCATTCGAGGCGCAGGGCATGGTGCCGGCCACTGCCACGCCCGCGGAATTCGGCAAGCTCGTCGCCAAGGATGCCCAGCGCTGGGCGGACGTGGTCCGCGCCGCCAACATCACCGCGGACTGAGGACCGGACCGTCCCCAAAGCAGCCTGCCCGGCCGAAAAACCCCACACGCCCAAGGCTTGTTTCGGCCAGAGTCGGCCTCATCCTGAAAGCGGAGATGACGGGAGGCCGCCTTGGACGATCTGCAGACGCTGTTGGTGCTTTATGGAGCATGGTTGGTATTCTTCAACGTCTTGTTGGAGCAAGCCGGCCTGCCCATCCCGGCCTATCCGCTGCTCGTAGTGGCCGGTGCGCTGGCGGCCCAGGGCGAACTTTCCTGGCCGCTGGTCCTACTGGGCACGACTGCGGCCTGCGTCCTCGCCGACAGCGCCTGGTATCTCGCCGGGCAGCGCTATGGCGCCCGGCTGCTCAGCACCGTCTGCCGCATTTCGCTCTCCCCTGACTCCTGCATACGCCAGACCCAGGGGCGCTATTCCCAGGTCGGCCCCCGTCTGTTGCTGGTAGCGAAATTTCTGCCGGGCGCCGGAGCGCTGACGACCGTCATGGCCGGCCTCACGCGAGCCCCCTATCGCGTGTTCGCGGGCTACGAGATCGCCGGCACGCTGATCTGGGCGGGGTCGGCCGTTCTGCTGGGCGCCGTGTTCCATCCACTGGTGGCCGACATCCTGCAGGCGATCGACGAATATGGCCGGATGGGCCTCCTGTTCCTGGGCACCCTGCTGGGGCTGTACATCGCCTACCGGATCTTCCAGCGGTGGCGCATCGTCAAGTACCTGCGCACGGTTCCCCGGCTGTCCGTGGACGAACTCATCGAGTGGGAGCAGGCCGGCCGCAAGCCGGTGCTGCTGGACGTCCGCCCCGCCCCGGCGCAGGATCCGTTGCCAGGTGCGCTGCCGGTCGATCTTCACGCCCGCATCGCCGATCTCGAGCTCGGTCCTCCGGACACCCCCATCGTCGTGTATTGCGCCTGCCCGAACGAAATATCGGCCGCACTGCTGGCAATGAGGCTGCGGACCGCCGGTTATGCCGATACCTGGGCGCTGCTCGGCGGGCACGATGCCTGGCGCGCCTACCGGGAAGCGCCCGACTCTGCGCTGGCCGCGCCGCTGACGGAACAGCCGTAAGCGCAGAGTCGGCGTGATGGCAATCCCGCGCACCGTTGCGGTTTAATTGAGCAACGCGCAACCACAAGGAAATTGCATGGGAATGGCTCACGTCATGCCGATCGAGATCGGGTTCAAGCACTGCGACCCGGCCGGTATCGTCTTCTACCCCCGATATGTGGAAATGCTCAACGACGCCGTCGAGCACTGGCTCAAACACGGCATAGGCAAGGGTTTTGCATTGCTGCATGGGGAACGCCGCGTGGCCATCCCCATCGTGAATCTCCAGGTGGATTTCGTCGCCCCCAGCCGCCTGGGCGAGGAACTGGAAGCGGAACTGCGCATCGAGGGGGTGGGCCGCACCTCGTTGAAGGTTGCCATCGAATTACGCGGCGCGGGGCCTGCGGGCACACGCCGCGTGCACGCCAAGCTGGTCCTGGTATTCATCGACATGAACTCCATGCGGCCGATCGCGGTGCCCGGCGACGTACGGGAAGCGATGATTGCAGGACGGTACTGGGAAGGTTGACGGGCGAAGCTGGACCGGGGCGATGCATCGCCTGCCTCTCTAGCGCCTTTCGCCTCGCCTGGGCACCGGTTTTTCCCCAGCCATGTGTATCCGTTCGCTAGCGGGGGAAGACCCGCGAGGGCAATTGTTCCGCCATGACAGCCCCTACTTCACCCATCAGTGACCGCCGATCCTCGCATGAGGCCTATGCGTAACACGCCGCGGCTGGCGGCTGTCCTACCCGCCCTTTGGGACGGCCGGCATAGATTTCCTGACATTTGAAATCTTTTGAAAATTACCCATCACATTGGCCACCTATACTCCGTCCGGCAAATAGAACGGGGAACGCATGGTTTTTCTGATCGTTGCTGCGGCCGTCGTATGCGTGGTCATTATCGTTTTCAAAGCCCGCCAGCGTGCGAGGGCCCGGGCCGCCGCACGCCAGAAATACGGCAAGCCCTGCCCCAGCTGCGGCAACTATGTTCATCCGGCCGCCGCCATCTGCAAGCACTGCTACGCGAGACTGCCGACGTCGAAGACCTGACGCAGGCGCGGGATCACGGCTTCCGGAATTTCAACAGGAGCCCGTCCGCTTCGCCGATGGCCGCATAGCGTTCACGATCCTTGTCCCCAAGCCGATAAGTAGGCGGCAAGGTCCAGACCCCCGCGGGGTGGTCCTTGGTGTCGCGCGGATTGGCCAGCAGTTCCGAACTTCCTTCCAGTACGAATCCGGCCTGCCGGGCCAGCCGTATCGCGTAGTCCTGACGCACGTAGCCGTCGGCAGCCTGAGGGTCCTGCGGCCGGTCGTCGCGGCCGCGATGGGCCTCGATGCCAAGCACGCCGCCCGGCTTGAGCGCCTTGTAGAACGCCGCAAAGGCAGCCTCGGCATAGCCGTCGCGCATCCAGTTGTGCAGGTTGCGGAAGGTCACCACCAGGTCGGCGGAACCCGGCGGGGCGATGTCGTAGTGGCCCTTGCCGAAGGCGGTTACCTGCACCTTGCCGTACTTGCCGGGATCGGCATCGAGCTTGGCGCGGAAATTGTCATAGTATTGGCGGTAATAGGGGCGGCCACCGCCTTCGCGGGGATATTGGGCGGCATAGTAAGTACCGCGGTCGTGCAAGTAAGGGGCGAGGATTTCGGTCCAATATCCGCCGCCCGGCGAAATTTCGACCACCGTGTCGTCCTGCTCGATGCCGAAGAAGTGCAGCACCTCGTAAGGCTTGCGATAGGTATCGCGGGCGACGAAGGCCGGTGTACGCGCCGGGCTCGCGACGGCTTGGCGCAAGGCTTCGTCCTCTTGCCGCGGAACGATGGCGCAAGCCGCCACGACCAGCGATAGGCCGGTAGCCACGATAATGGGTTTCAAGAACATGCGACCGACTCCTGTGAGAGTCCCAAGCGTATCACCCTACCCGTGCGTTCTGGCAAGGGCCGGCGTGCGGGGAAAACAGGACCGGTGCGCGCTCAGCGGCCGGAGGCCGCGGGCCGGTAGCTACTGAGCTGAGGCAGCACCTGGGCGCAAAGGACCTCGATCGCCTCCTGCTGGTTGGTCCCGACGTTGTGCAGGTAAATGCCGTCGAAGCCCATTTCGAAGTCCTCGGCCAGCCACGCCGCGTGCCTCGCAGGGTCCGCAGCGATCCGCACTGCGCGCTCGACATCGGCCGGCGTAACGTCCGCCGCCTGCCGCTCGAAAGCCTCCGTGGTCAGCGTATCGGCAGCGGTACGGCTGTCGCACACGTTTGTGCACCATTGGTCAAAGGCCTGCATCCTGGCCGTCTCGGCATCGCGTGCGTAGGCCATCTTCACTTGCAGATAAACAGGCTTGCCCACGCCGGCCGTTTCACGAAACGCATCGACAACCGACCGCATCGTCTCCCGCGCACCCGAGACGGTGATCAGGCCATCTGCCCATTCGCCGGCCCAGCGGGCCGTCTCGGGCGTCAGCGCGGCGGCAAGCAGCAAGGGCGGCTGGCCCGGCAAGGTATACAAGCGCGCGCGGTCCACGTGCACGGCCCCCCGGTGAGTCACTTCCTCGCCGCGCCACAACGCCCGCATGACTTCCACGGATTCGCGCAGCATCGCATGCCGCCGGGGCTTGTCCGGCCAAGGTCCGGCGATATGCTCGTTCAATGCCTCGCCGCTGCCCACGGCCATCCAGAACCGGCCGGGGAACATCTCGAGCAAGGTGGCGCACGCCTGGGCCACGATGGCCGGGTGATAGCGCAGAAAAGGACAGCAGACGACGCCCCCCGCGCAATCGGTCGAAGCCAGCGCAGCCCCCAGCCAGGACCATGCATAGCCGCTCTGCCCCTGGCGTCGGCTCCAGGGATGGAAATGGTCCGAGCAGCTGAAAACATCAAAGCCCCCGTCGCGTGCCTGCTTGACCAGGTCCAGCAACGAGGACGGGGAAAATTGCTCGTGGGAAGCGTGATAGCCGATCCCACCCGCAATGGACTGGCTGTAAGTGCTCGGTTGGACGCCCATGTACTCTCCGGAGAGGCTGGACCGTGCATGGACGGCGCCATGCACGGTCGACGAAACGACCGTGCCGGCGACGCTATATTCTCCCCATTAGCAGCAGCACGATCAGCACCACAAGGATGACGCCGATAATGCCCGAAGGCCCATATCCCCAATTGGCTGCGTGGGGCCAGGCAGGCAGGGCCCCGATCAAGGCGAGGACGAGAATAACGAGAATTATCGTAGTTAGCATGGCGTTCTCCTCAATGTGTGCCGGCTAGCCCTCGGCTCGAGGGCTGGCTGCGCATCAGCAATAATCACACCCGACCGTAGCCAAACGCACCGAGCAGCGGCAAGCCGGCCCCCGTGCGACGGACCGCATGTCCGTCGCCGGGGCAGGTGACAACGCCCCCGAAGGGGCGAAAGGGCTTGGCTCGTATAGACGGCTTATCGCTGCATCGATCCGCCGGACTGGGAGCCTCCACTGTCCGGCGTGGGAAGCGGCTTGCCGGACGAGCCGGTGGAAGGGCCCATGTCGGTCCGGGCATCCTTGTCATTGCCGCCGGGCATGGACCGTTCGCTGGGAGGGTTGCTCACCCCTGATTCGCCGCGTCCCGCAGGCAGCGGCTTGCCGGGCGCGCCGCTGGAGGGGCCCATGTCGGTCCTGGATTCGTGCTCGACGGCTCCCTGCGTCCTGGTAGAGTCCGGCTGGGTCTCGGAACCCTTGCCGGCCGGCAAGGGCTTGCCCGACGAGCCCGTCGACGGCCCCATGTCGGTCCGCGCATCGGCGTCTGTCTTATCTTGCGATTGCATACCGCGCGTGCTTTCCGTGGTTGAGCGGGTCGTGCCGGTATCGGTCGTTCCGCCGGAATACGAACCGGACTGCGCCAAAGCCAGCGGAGTGCCCGTGGCCAGCAGCGCGGCGAGAAGCGTCGTGCGGCAGTAGCTCAAGCGTTTCATGAGTTTCACCTTTCTTGCTGTTGGTGGAGCCACATAGCCCGCAAGAGGTGTACCCGATACCGCGCGTACTCCGGCCGGGCCGGCGCGATGCATCACGCCCGGATGGCCTTGGGCGCCAGCGTAAAACCGTCTCGCGGCATAGCAGGCAGGCGCCGCATGTCCAACGCCTCGGATGTCCGCACTACGTCGTAGTCGACGTGATTGAGCAGCACGTCCGCCGACACGTCCATCAAGGCCAACGTCGCGTCCTCCCCCGGACATCGATGGTGGGTCCGCGTGTCGGCGCCGCCCTGCGGTATGAAATCAAAATCGTTTGCAGCGCGCCGGCTGAAGCGTGCCGGAAGAAAGCGTTCCGGTTCACTCCAGCTGCGGGGGTCGTGATTGGTACCGTACAAATCCAGCATGGCGCGCGTGCCCCGCCGCAATAGCATCCCGTGCCACTCCGTATCTTCGGAGACGCGCGCCGCCACCGCGGGGAAAAAGGGATAGTAGCGGCGCACTTCATTGAGAAAGCACAGCCGGTAATCGGCGTCGCCGGTGCGCAACAGGGCCCGGCATTCCGGATATCGATGCAGCGCGTGGGCGACGAAGACAATAAAGACCGAGATCGCCACGACCGGTCTCAGGATATTGAGGAGTTCGGTTGCTGCGATACGGTTGGGCAGCGGCTCGCCATCGGCCCCCTGGTGGAACGCCGCGGCATGCAAGGCACTGCCCGCCGGCGCCTCCACCCTTCCCCGCCTCACCGCATCGATGATGCCGGCAAGCCAGCGCTCGGATCGCTGCCTGGCCAGGCGGGACTGCAGATGCGGAACGAGCCCGCGCGCCGCATCGTCGAACAGGGAAACGAGGTCGGCCGTCCGATCGCCTGCCGCAGCCTCGGGAACGGGCACCCCTGCCCACTCGAACACGGCTCGGCCCAGCACTTCCTGAGCCGCCTCATACAGCGCGACGGGCTGCCCGAGGGTCCAGGCCGACAGCATGGAATGCCACTGGCGGCGCACGCCGTCGGACAACGCTTGCAAAGCGGAACGGTCCAGGGCCTTGAGAAAAAGGGCCTTGCGTGCCAAGTGGGCCGATCCATCCAGTCCCTGCACCGCCCGTTTGCCGAACAAGGTGGCCTGCACCGCCTCGGGCGCGGCGCCCGCGCGCTGGAAATAACGGGTGTCGTAGAAGAACCGGGCCGCGTCGGCGCCGGTCATGCACACTGTGGGCTGGAGCAGTATGCGTGCTTCGAACAGGTCGGTGCCCAGCGCACGGCATTGTTTGGAGATAAAGCCGTAGGGATCGGCCAACAACGCAACGGTGCTGTCGATACGTCGGTCGCGCGGTACGGCGTGCATAGGCGTAGCCTTGGCATATCGCCAAGCGTGGTGGTGGGCAACCCTGGCGCGGCAGCAAGTTGCATACCGCGCACGCCGACCGCGATACAAAAAACAAAAGGGTTAGCGGCCTGAGGCACACTAACCCTTGGAATTCTTGGCGGAGCGGACGGGGCTCGAACCCGCGACCCCCGGCGTGACAGGCCGGTATTCTAACCAACTGAACTACCGCTCCGCAGCGGTATCTTTTACTACGGCCAACTTGCGTCGGCTGGCGTCCCCTAGGGGATTCGAACCCCTGTACTCACCGTGAAAGGGTGATGTCCTAGGCCTCTAGACGAAGGGGACCCGGAACTACAGTACTGCTAAACCACTTCTTCTTCACCTGGTGGAGGTAAGCGGGATCGAACCGCTGACCTCTTGCATGCCATGCAAGCGCTCTCCCAGCTGAGCTATACCCCCGTCCTGCGAAGAAGTGAGATTATGCACGTTTTTTAAATGTCGTGCAAGCGGGCCAGAACCTGTTCACGACCGAGCAGTGCCAGCACTGCATCGATGGCGGGGGTCTGCGCCCGCCCCGTTACGGCTACCCGCAACGGAATCCCGAGGGCCGGCATCTTAACACCATATTTCCCCAGGATGGTCTTCATCAGCGAAGAAATTTGCTCGCGGGTCCATTCGATGCCCGCCGCTTGCTGCGCGAAGTCCCGCAGCATCGTCCGCGCGGCATCGGTCAAGTGCTGGGCAACCAGGTCTCCCGGCGTCGCGGCCGGATCGAAGGCACCGCAGAACAGCATGGCGTCGTCCGCCAGTTGCTCCAGCGTCTCGGCACGCTCCTTGAGCAAGGCCATGATGGCCGGCAGGTCCACGCCGTCGGTCGACCCGCCGCGCTTGGCGATGCGCGGCGCCACCTGCTCGGCCAGGTCGGTGTCCGCGCTGTGCTTGATGTAGTGCGCGTTGACCCAGTTGAGCTTCTTGGGGTCCCACTGCGCGGCCGACTTCGACAAGCTGCGCGTGTCGAACCATTCGATCAGCTGCTCGCGCGTGAAGATTTCGTCATCGCCATGGCTCCAGCCCAGGCGCGCCAGGTAATTGACCATGGCTTCCGGGAGATAACCCTGCTCGTCGTACTGCATGACGCTGACCGCGCCATGGCGCTTGGACAATTTCTCGCCGTCGGGTCCGAGGATCATGGGGACGTGGCCGTACTCGGGCAGCGTGGCGCCCAAGGCCTCGAGGATGTTGATCTGGCGGGGCGTATTGTTGACGTGGTCATCGCCGCGGATGACATGGGTGATTCCCATGTCCCAATCGTCGACCACCACGCAGAAGTTGTACGTGGGCGTTCCGTCGGGACGGGCGATGATGAGGTCGTCGAGCTCCGCGTTGGCAATGGTGATCGGTCCTTTCACCAGGTCGTTCCAGGTGACGTCGCCATCGAGCGGGTTGCGAAAGCGCACTACCGGCTTGCGGCCTTCGGGCACCGGGGGCAGCGTCTTGCCCGGTTCCGGCCGCCAGGTGCCGTCATAGCGGGGCTTGCGGCCTTCCGCCCTGGCGCGCTCGCGCATGGCGTCGACCTCTTCCGGCGAGCAATAGCAGTAATAGGCCGAACCGGCCTGCAGCATGCCGGCCAGGACTTCGCGGTAGCGGTCCATGCGCTGCATCTGGTAGAACGGCCCTTCGTCGTGGTCCAGCCGCAGCCACCGCATGCCGTCCAGGATGGCCTGCACCGCCTCCGGCGTGGAGCGCTCCAGATCGGTATCCTCGATCCGCAACACGAAGGTACCGCCATGGTGACGCGCGAACGCCCACGAAAACAACGCGGTACGGGCGCCGCCCAGGTGCAGGAACCCGGTGGGCGAAGGCGCGAAGCGCGTACGAACCGCGGTATTGCGCCCCGAAGACGCCGAAGAATCGTTGCTCATAAAAATCTTGTCCTGATATCGATAAGTCCGGTAAAGCAGCCGCCAAGACCCGCGGCACGGGGACGCGGCTTCGCCGGTCCGCCAGTGCCGCCCGTCCGCGGGCGCGCAAAGCGCGCAGGGGGGACCATATATTACTTGCGACCCAGCCTCATATCCCTTGAAATGCGGTGAATCGCCGCACGACAAACCAAGGAGGGCCATGTCCCGCCACGCCCTGTCCCCGCTGTTCGACCCTCGATCGGTGATCGCCATCAGCGATCGTACGCTGCCGCTGATGGCTGCGCTTCCGGCCGCGCTGCGCGCCCGCACTACCGAGATCCGGCTGGACCAGCGCCTGAGCTACCGGTTGCCTGCCGCGCTGGCACAGGCCACCGGGCGGCCCGACCTGGCGGTGATCGGTGTGCCCCGTACCGCACTGCGCGCCACCCTGGAGACGCTTGCACCCGCGCGGCCCCAGGCAGTAGCCGTCCTCACGCATGAACCCTCGCTCGAAGACACCGAATTCTGCCGGGACTGGGCGGCCCGGCACGACTGCATCCTGCTGGGCCCGCACAGCTTCGGGCTACAACGCCCGCACGCCGGGCTCAACGCCAGCGTCCATCCGCAGCTGGGACGGGCCGGCCGTGTCGCCCTGGTCACTCAGTCCCGCTCGATCATGGCGGTCGTCATGGACTGGGCCGACGACAACCGCACCGGATTCTCCACGGTGGTATCGCTGGGCGCCGAAGCGGCGCTCGACATTCCGCGCGTACTCGACTTCCTGGTTGCCGATGCGCGCACCGACAGCATTGCGCTCTACCTGGAAGACGTGCGCGATGCCCGGGAATTCATGAGTGCGATCCGCGCCGCGGCCAGCGTCAAGCCAGTGGTGGTGCTCAAGGCGGGGCACACCGGCCGCGCGCGCACCAGCGTCCGGCCGCTCGGCGCGGCCGCCGGCGACGCCGTGGACGCGGCGCCGCCCGGGCCTTCGCCGGTCGCGCCCGACACGGTATTCGATGCCGCGTTGCGCCGGGCCGGCGCGGTACGGGTGCGCTACTTCGTACAGCTTTTTTCGGCGGTCAAGGCACTCAGCTTCACCAAGCTGCCCAGCGGCCGGCGCATTGCCGTGCTGGCCAACGGCAGCGGCCCGGCCCAGCTGGCGCTGGACTTGCTGGGGCCCGGCCGGGCCGTCATGCGCGCCGAGCTGGCCGAGGCTACGCGCGGCGAACTGGCCGCGACGCTCAGCAGCAACGCCTGGACCGACAACCCCGTCGTGGAGTTTTCACCGCCGGACCCCCAAGCCTGTGCGCAGGCGGTACGTACCATCGCCGCCGACCCCGGCGTGGACGGCCTCCTGGCCGTATTCTCGCCCGACCCCGAGGCCGATATGCGGGCGGTGGCGCAGGCGCTGGCACAAGCCGCGCCTGCCGCGCCCAAGCTGGTCATCACCTGCTTCATGGGAGATGCTGCCATGCGTCCGCTGCGGCGCATCCTCGACGATGCCGGTTCCCCCGCCTTCCGCACCCCCGAGGCCGCGGTGGACGCGTTCGGCAACCTGGCCACCTACCACTACAACCAGCAGCTGCTGCTGCAGACGCCACCGCCGGAGCCGCCGGGCCAGGAACCGGACCTGGGCGGCGCCCGCATACTGATCGACAGCGCCCGCCAGGACGGCCGCCTGACCCTCACCGAACCGGAAAGCAAGGCGCTGCTTGCCGCCTTCCACATTCCCGTGGTGCAGGTCATTCTCGCGCGCACGCCGGCCGAAGCCGTCATCGCGGCGCAACAGATCGGCTTTCCCGTCGCCATCAAGATCGACTCGCCCGACGTGGCCCGCAAATCCGCCGTGCGCGGCGTACACCTGGACATCCGCAACAGCACCGAACTGGTCACCGCCTATCACCGCATGCTGGCAAACGCGCAGGCAGCGGCGCCACAGGCCCGCATCGCCGGCATCACGGTGGAAGCCATGGCCGGCCCCCCGGGCTCGGCCAAGGTGTCCATGGGCGTAGCGCGCGACGCGCTTTTCGGCCCGGTCATCCGCTTCGGCCCGTCCCACTCGCGTGGCGAAGGTCCCGGCAACCGCAGCGTCGAACTGCCGCCGCTCAACGGGTTTCTTGCGCGGCGCTTGATGGAACGTTCGCCCATCTGGCGCTATGTGCTGGCCGCGCAGATTTCCCCGCGTGCCGTGGATATGCTGGAGGACATGCTGGTGCGCATTTCGGAAATCGTCTGCGCGCTGCCCGACATCGAAAGCCTGGACATCGATCCCGTCATGATCGATGGCGACCGGGTGGTCGCCACCGACACGCGGATTACGATGACACGCGAACCGGCCCGCGAGGCAGACCCGGGCCTGGGCGGCTATGCGCACATGGCCATCCATCCCTACCCCGCCCGGCTGGTCCGCCATCTGCAATTCAAGGACGGCTCTCCTTATGTAATCCGGCCGATACGGCCCGAGGATGCCGTGCCGTTGCAGGACTTCACGCGCCAGCTGTCCGAACATACGCGCTATATGCGCTTCATCTCTTTCATGAGGGAGCTCTCGCCGCGCACCCTGGCACGCTACACGCAAGTCGATTACCACCGCGAACTCGCACTGGTCGCAACGGTGTGGGAAGCCGACCCGGAACATGCGGGCGAGTTGCGCGAGGTCATCATCGGCGTCGCCCGCTATCTGTTGAACGCGGATGGCGAAAGCGCGGAGTACGCGCTGGTCATCGGCGACGCCTGGCAACGGCGGGGCCTGGGGCTGCAGTTGATGACCGCCCTGGTAGATGCCGCGCGCAAACAAGGCCTGAAGATCATCGAAGGCGTGGTACTGGGGACCAACCGCCCCATGCTCACGTTGATGGGCCGGCTGGGATTCCGCATCGACAAGGACGACGAGGATCCCAGCATGCGCCGCGTCTGGCTGCGCCTGGACCAAGAACCAGGCGCCACCGCTACTTCAGGCTGAAGTCCACGCCCGTCTGCCGGCCGCTCTGCGGCGCCTTGGACTCGACCTTGGGCGCCGTCAGGAAGGCCCGCTCGCCCAGCTTGGCTTCCCGCAGGACCGCCATGACGGCCTGCGCCCGCCTGACCGCCAGCTCACGCAGTTGTTCAGGCCCCGCCGGCACGCTCGCGGCCAGCAGCGCCTCCATCTCCGGGCCCGGCAGCGACTTGGCCAGGCCGATCATGTTGCGCGGCTTGTCGATCTTGGCATCGTCGTAGGCCGCCTCGAGATAGCGTGCCCGCTGCTGGGCGTCGAGCGGCGGCAGCGCATCGCCCGGCGTCTCTTTTTCCCGCTCGCGCAGTTCTGCGCGCTGCTGGGCGCGGATCAAGGCCTCCACGCCGGCCTTGCGCAACCCCTCGGTATCGACTTCGGGATTGGCACGGCCCGCCACATCCAGCCGCAGGCCCGGCCGGTCGTTCAGCGCCTTGACCAGGACCTCCACGCGCTTGCGGGCCTCGTCGTCCAGCACGGAACTGCCCGGCGCGAAGTCGATGTGCGACAGTTCCTCACCCGAACCGAAGGCCGACGCAAGCAGCGAAAACGGCGCCGTGACCGCCCGCATCACCAGATTGACGATCGCACGGAAAATAATGCCTCCGACCGAGAACTGCGGATCGTCCAGCGA
Organism: Pigmentiphaga sp.; assembly: GCF_033795525.1. Taxonomy (GTDB): domain Bacteria; phylum Pseudomonadota; class Gammaproteobacteria; order Burkholderiales; family Burkholderiaceae_B; genus Pigmentiphaga. The sequence continues at coordinate 204,963 of NZ_JARYGM010000004.1, read as the reverse complement.
GCCCGAAATAGGCAGCTGGATATCGATCTCGCCCCGGCTGTTCTTGAGCAGCGATACCGCCAGCTGTACCGGCAGCTTGAGCGCATCGGGACTTTCGACACGTTCGCCGAAGGTCAGCTGGTCGAGGAAGATCCGGTTGCTCGCTTGCAGCTTGCCGTCCTCGATCTGGTAATGCACATCCATCGACAACTTGCCGCGTTCGATCGCATAGCCCGCATACTTCGCCGCATAGGGCGTCAGCCCCGGCAGCTCCACGCCCTTGGCGCTGGCGCGAATGTCGGTATAGAGCCGCGGACCGAAGGGATGCAGCTTGCCGGTAATGTCGACCGGTGCATCGCCATCCACCTTGGCCGATACCTGCACGTCGGCCGGCTGCGGGTCGGCGGACGACACGGCCGAAATGCCGCCCTCGATATCCGTGAGATTGGCGCGATAGTTCGGCTTGATGAAGTTGTCGGTGAAATTGACGTGGCCCCGCGCCAGCCGCACCTGCCCGACGCGAAGATCGCGTTGCGTGGTGTCCGGCGCCCGCGCGGCCTCGCGAGGGGCTTGGGCTGCGGTGTCCTTGTCCTGCCGGGCGGCGTTTTCAGGCGCGTCTTCGGTGATGGAGCCGGACTGCTCTCCCGGCTGCACGAAGAGCTGAGAAAGATTCAGCCGCCCCTGCTCGTTCAGGATCAACCTGGCGAAGAAATCCTCGAGCGCGATGTCGCCCAGGTCGGCTTTGAGCGCATCGCCGGCACTCACCACGGCCAGGTTCTTGAACGCCAGCCGCTTCCACTTCAGGAAGTCGGCGGCATTGAGCTTGTCGACCATTTCGAGGTTGCTCACCTCGGCAGAACCGGTCCAGGACACGCGCTGGGGCTGCCTGCCGGTTGCCGCCATGTATTCGAGCCGGCCATTTGCGCCGGCCACGATACTGTTGACCGTCGCATTGAGCCGCTCGCCCAGGTAAGGCGCCAGGGCCGTCAGGTTCACGCGCCGTGCCCGGACCTGAGCCTTCACCGCAAGGGGTTCCGGCACGACGGTCCCCTTGAGGTCGGCGTTGCCTCGGCCCTGGATGGAGGAACTCAGCGAGAAATCGATGGGCGCCCGCAAATCGGAGCTGATGTTACGTGCGTCGAGCCGCAGGCCGTCCAGGCGCAGGTTCACGCGAGGCGCCACGGCTTCGTCGACCACGCGCAGGGAACTCTTTTCCAGAGCCAGGGTGCCGGCACTCCATTTCCACGGAGACTCGGCCGGGGCCGGCGTCCCGCGCGCACGAGACGGCGCGGGCGAGGACTTGGGCGAGGGCTTTTGGGCCACGGCCATCGAGGTCCAGCCTATCGCAGAAGAAGCACTGCGCCGGGCAGCAAGCGTCAAGCCGCTGAGCGCGATGCGCTCGGCGCGTATCGTCCGTGCGCCGGTGTCGCCCGCCAGGCCGCCGACATCGAGGGCGTCGAGCCTCAGGCTGGAGGCCTTGTCCGACAGCGGCGCCGCGACCAAACCGCGCAGGGCGAGACTGGCGTCGCTCCAGCGCACGACGGCGTTTTCGCCTTGTTCGAAGCGGAGCTTGGCCGCCGCGCCAACGCTCCCGTCGTCGATGCGCAGCGCGAGATACGGTTTCCAGAGGGGTGCCAGCGGAGCCAGCGCCATCTCGTCCAGCTTGAGATCGAGGTCGGCTGCCACGGGCTGGAGCCTGACCGTGCCGCCCGCCTCGATACGCCCGGCTTCGCCCACACGCGCGGCCAGCGTCACGGCCGGAGGCTCCCCCTGGCCGGCAGGCAGGCGCAGTCCGCGCAATTCCGCCGCGAGATCGGAAACCTGGTAGCCGAACTGTGCGGCTTCGTCATGCCAGTTCAGCCGTCCTTCCTGCAAGGCTACGGTACCAACGGACACGTTCCAGGCGTCTTCTGGCCCGGGCCCGGCCGAGGGTTGAGCGGGCTCAGCAGGCTCGGCAGACTGGGCCGGCTCGGCGCCTGCCGGGGACTGGAAGCGGGCCGCGATCTCCGCAAGATTCAGTTTCCCGTCGGCCGAGCGCGCGGCATGCAGCTCGGGTGCCGACAACACGATGCGCTCGGCATGGAAGCGGCGCGCCAGCGGTTCCAGCGAGAACTGTTCGACGGCCAGCTTGCCGAACGTAAACAAGGCGGCGTCGCCTGGGGCGCGCACGTCGGCCTCCCGCACGGCCGCCGTGCCTTCCAGCCGAACCTTGGGCGGGGCAGCGCCGCCCTCCTCGAACACGAGGCGGGCATCGGTATCGAGGCGGGCGTGCCTAAGCGTGAGCGGAATGGCGCCGGGCACCGCATCGGCCAGGGCATCCAGTCCCAGGTCATCGATCTTGAGATGGAGCAGCGAGGAACGCGGCGTATCGAAGGGCCGCGCGGTTCCTTCCAGGTTGAACGGGCTGCCGTTGATCAAGGCCGACAAGCGCGGCTGCACGTCGATGTCGGTGGCATAGGCCAGCGTCGACAGGAACGGGACGCCGATGGCCAGGTCGCGCACGGCATGCTGCCGGCCCGTGACCTTGTCGTCCACGGTGATCTCGCCTTGCGCCACGACGACATTGTTCAGCGAGAAGCGCGGCGGCGGGCCGTCCTCGGAAGCGGGTCGCGCGGCAAGGCGCTCGAGAATGTCGCTGAAGTTGAACTGCCCCGGCCCCTCGCGCACGATCGCAATCCGGGGCCCGGAAACAGTGAGCCCATCGACGACCGGCGCGAACCGGAATAGCGAAGAGATGGAGGCATTGACCTCGACCCGCGACACCGAAAGATCCGGGTTGACCCCCGCCCGGTCCAGAATCGCAAAGTCGTGGATCCGCAGGCGCAGCCTGAACGGGTTGAACGAGACATCGCCTATCCGTGCCGTCCGCCCCAGGACTTTCGGAATCTGCGCAGTGGCGACACTGCGGACCAGGTACGGAATACCCCAGGCGCTCAGGCCCAGGAACAACACCCACAAAGCAAGCAGAATGACCGCGATGCGCAGCAGCGGCTTGCGTCGCTGCCTGAGTTGGTCGCGCACCTGGGAAAGCGTGGCCGCCACGTCCCGGCGCGCTCAGCTGGCGCTGCGGGCGGACATGAACAGCTTGGTCGAACGTGCTCCGCTGCGGCAGAACGCCAGCACCGGGGCGGGCAGCGTGTCGAGCAGCGAGGAGAACTTGGCGACATCTTCGGGCTGGATATTCGCGCCGTTCACGGGCTGGTAGACGTAGGTCAATCCTGCCGCCTCTGCGGCAGCCTGCATCTGTGCGGTGGAGGGCTGCGCGGGCCCGCCCTCGAGGTCGGGCCGGTTGTTGATGACGCTCTTGAAGCCGGCGGCCGCGACGGCCGCCATATCCTCCGGTGCCAATTGCGGCGCCACGGCGAAATTCTCGGTAATGGGAGTGAAAGCGGACATGTGCGTCTCCGATGGAAGGGCTACCCTCTGCGCTTCGCACGGCGCCTCCCGGGCAACGCTGGCGGACCGGCGGAGCCGATCCGCGGTCCCTGGATGACACATGGCCAAAATTTTTGCAGCCCCTTGCCCGGGGGCGGCCGCTTGCGCGCTGGGGGCTCGCATAAGAGTCAATGCTAACCCGGAGACGCCTTGGAGACAAACGAAACGAGAGGCTCGCGTCGAGTTTCGCGGCGTCTTTCCCGGTTCGCCCAGCAAGCGCTGCAGGCTTGCGTGGATCCCGGCGGCTAGGGCCGCTGCGTGGCGATACGGCCGGCGGCCTCGCGCACCACTTCGATAAAAGCCGCCGCGGCAGCCGAAGGCGAGCGGAAACGGTCGCGGATCAGGACGATTTCGGAGCGGATCTCGGGCTCGCGCAACGGACGGGCCACGGTTCCGCCGTCGCTGGGCAGGAGAGCGCCATAGGGAGGCATGACCGCCACGCCGAAGCCCGCCTCCACCAGGCTGATGACCGTCGCCAGTTGGACGACCTCGATGGCGATCGACGGCCGCAGCCCCAGGCGGGCGAAACTGCGGTCGAGGAATTGGCGGAAGGTGTTCTCCGGCGTGAGGGTGACCAGTGGCGTGGCGGCCAGGTCGGACCACTTCAACACCCGCCGGCGCGCCAGCGCGTGACCTCGCGGAACCAGCGCCATGAGCGGTCCTTCGAGCAGGGGCTCGGTAAGGTATTCGTCGTGATCTTCGGGCAGTGCGCCTATGCCCAGGTCGATCTGGGCCGAAGCGATGCCTGCCGGGATCGCTTCCGAAGGAATGTCGCGCAACGTCAGCGCGATATGCGGATACGCCGCGCGAAACCGGGCCGCGATATCGACCAGCAAACGGGACATCAGCAACGGGGGCGCCGCGACGGTGACGTGTCCGTGCTGGCGCGAGGCCAAGCCCTTGACATTGCCCACGGCCGCCGACAAATCGGCTAGCAGCCGGGCTGCCGGCCCGCGGAATTCGCGCCCCGCGTCGGTCAGGCAGACCTGCCGCGTGCTGCGGTCGAACAACCGGCATTCCAGGCTTTGCTCGAGGTCCCGGATCAGGATGCTCAGACCCGACTGGGAAATATGGATGCGCTGGGCCGCCTTGCTGAAATTGCCCTCATTGCACACGGCGACGAAGGCTTCCAGCTGGCGCAGGGAAATGGACATCGCGGCCGCCCATCATTGGTAGTATTGAAATTCGATATAAATCTATATGAATATTTCAATTTTTACAATTAGTCTGCTCTGCTAGATTGCCAGGACCACTGACTGCAAGAGGCCCTGGCCGTGCCCGCTTCGCTCGTCCTTTACCGAGGCAAGATCATCACCTGCAACGATCGCAACGACGTTGCCAGTGCCGTGGTCATACGCGGACGGCACATCACCGCGGTCGGCAGCGACGACGACATGCTGGCCGCGGCCGGACCGGACGCCGCACGGGTGGACTTGGCCGGCAAGGCGGTGATTCCCGGCATGACCGACGGGCACGCCCACATGGACCGCGAGGGCCTCAAGCGCCACTTGCCGAGTCTGGCCGGCGCCGTCACGCGGGACGACATTCTCGACCTCATCGCGGCTGAAACCCGCAAGGCGCCTCCCGGGACCTGGATCGTGACGGGCCCTGTCGGCCAGCCCCCGGAATATCCCGAGCCGGAAGACCCGCTTGCCCATGGGCTCTACCCCACCCGTGACGAGCTCGACCGGGTCAGCGCCGGCCATCCGGTCTACATCCGTCCCATATGGGGCTATTGGCGCAACCGCGGGCCGCTGATTTCCGTGGCCAACAGCCACGCCTTGGCCTTGGCCGGCATAACGGCCGATACGGTATCGCCCTCGCCCGACGTGGACATCGAACGCGACGCGAGCGGGCGGCCCACGGGCCGCTTCGTCGAGCGGACCCTGGTTCCCATCGTCGAACATACCCTGATGCGAATCGCTCCAGGCTTTACCGCCGAGCAACGCGCGACGGGGCTGCGCCATGCCATGGCCGAATACAACCGCTACGGCACCACGGCGGTCTTCGAGGGCCACGGCGTAGCGGACGAAGTCATCCAGGCCTATGAGACGGTCCATGCGCAGCGAGCCTCGACCGTACGCGCGACGCTGGTGCTGAGCCCCTACTGGGGACCCTCGGGAAACGGACAGGCGTTCGAACTCTTGCGCGAATGGCGCGGCTGGCTCGCGCGCCGCGGCCGGGGCGACGAACTACTGCGCGTACAGGGGCTGTACGCCGAAATCGACAAGGACCCGCTGAACAACGCACTGCGAGCCGGCAACCATCCCTGCACCGGCTGGGCCGGCTTCCAGGCCGGCGCAGCGCTGCCGGCTGACGTGCTGGCCCCGCTGCTGGTAGAAGCAGCGGGAGCAGGCATACGCGTAGCAGGCATCTGGCCGGACCTGCTGCCGCTGTTCGCTGCCGCCCACCGGCGTCATCCGATCGATGGCCTGCGCTGGGTACTGGGCCACCAGCCCGTGCTCGATGCCGATGCCATCGCACAAATACGCGACCTGGGCATCGTGCTCACGACCCATACCAACCGCCACATCTACAAAGACGGCGACCTGTGGATGCAACGGCGCGGCGCAGCCGGGCAGGACGATATCGTGCCGCTGCGCCGGCTCCTGGACGCCGGCGTGCCTGTCGCCTTCGGGAGCGACAACCTGCCGGTGTCCCTCTTCGGCCCGGTCTGGCACGCCGTCGCGCGCCGCAGCCGCAGCGGCGGACACGTCGCACCGGCCCAGGCCCTGAGCCGGGAGGAAGCCCTGCGCATCGCCACGCGCGGCGGCGCCTATCTCACGGACGACGAAGGCCTGCGCGGCTCGATAGCGCCCGGCAAGCTGGCCGACCTCGCGGTACTGAATGCCGATCCATTGACGTGCGCCGAAGACGACCTCGCCACGCTGCATTCCCTATTGACGGTGGTCGACGGCCATCCCGTCGCCTCTGAACCTAGCAAGGAGATAGCCTTATGAAACCCGTCCTGCCGGCTCGCCGCCCCTTGACTGCCTGCCTCGTGGCTGCGGCCTGCTTCCATGGGTCCGCCGCCTGGGCGGCCGATGCCTGGCCGTCGCGTCCCATACGGGTCGTGGTTCCGTACGCGCCCGGCAATACCGGCGATATCACACTGCGCTTCGCCCAGCTCCAGCTGGAGAAGAAGTTCGGCGTCCGCCTCCTGATCGACAACAAGAGCGGCGCATCGGGCAACATCGGCGCGGACGAAGTCGTACGCGCGGCGCCCGACGGCTATACCTTTTTGCTCGGCGCGACGAACAACTTCGTGACCAACCAGTTCCTGTTCAAGAGCATGCGGTTCGACCCCATCAAGGACTTGATGCCTGTCTCGCTGGTCAGCAACGGCCCCTCCGTGCTGGTGGTCAACGGCGCCTCGGAAATACGGACGCTGTCGGACCTGACCGAGGCGGCCAAGAAGAACCCGGGCAAACTGAACTTCGGCTCCCCGGGCAACGGTACGCCGCCCCACCTGGCCGCGGAGCTGTACAGCCAGCTGGCCGACGTCCAGTTGACACACGTGCCCTATCGCGGCTCGCCTCCCGCCGTGCAGGCCCTGATGGCAGGGGAAATCCAGCTCTACATCACCGCGCTGAGCTCGGTCGCCGGCCATGTCGCGAGCGGCAAGCTTCGCGCCATCGCGGTCGCCGACAAAGAGCGCCTGCCTATCCTTCCTGCCGTCCCGACGACGGCGGAACAGGGGCTGCCTGGCTTGGTGACCGGGAACTGGTGGGGACTGGCCGCGCCGGTCGGGACCGATCCCCGGGTAGTCGACAAACTGGCCGGCGCGCTGCAGGAGGTGCTGCGGGACCCCGCCGTGCGCAAGCAATATACAGACATCGGCGTCACGCCGGTAGCCAGCACGCCGGCCGAGTTCGCCGCGCGTATCCAGCACGAAGCCCGGGCGTGGAAAACCGTGATCGAGAAAGCCAACATCCAGCAGGAATGACGCGCCCGTCAGAATTCGGTATGGACGCGCACCGAGAAGACCCTGGCCGGGCCGCGGTCGCGGTTGTAGCCCGGATGGCGGATGTATTGGGCATCCGCCGATATCCACAGGCGCCGAAGCGGCCGCCAGCTGTAGTAGAGCTCGGCGATCTGCTCGGTACCGTAGTTCAAGGCGCCGTCGCCCAAAAAGGCGCCCAGCCCGCCGCGGCGCAAGTACTCCCTATGTGGGCCGCTCAAGGCATTGAGCGCTAAGGCGGCGCCAGCTGCGTCGCCCGCGCGGCCCCATGCCGCGCCGTCGACCACCACGCCGCCGGAGATCGACCGGTCGATCTCCGTGAACGCATACGTTTCCGTCTTGCCATCAGCCCAACTGGCGCGCGCAAAGGCGATTGCATGGTCGCCCAAGGCCTGCTCGACGCCGATGCCCAGGCCGATCTTGGCGTGTTCGCGGCGCACCGGCGCAAGGTCGGGCACCCCGCCCTGGATCGACGCCGCTGCGACGGCGTCGTCATAGCGCGCCATGCGTGCCTTATTGCGAAAGGCCAGCAGGCGCAACGTGCCGGGACGGCCAAATAGCGCGTGGGATTTCTCGAACTCGACCTGGTCGCCATAGTGACGCCCCAGGCGCGTATCCAGCGGCAAGCCATTGGACTCCTTGGGCTGCATGAATCGCCCGGCCCGCACCGCCCACCCCTCGTCGATGTACTCCAGCGCAGCCCCCCACGTATAGCCGCGCGCGTCGGCCGGGTAGTCGTAGCTGCCATGGGTCATGAACGCCCAGTTCATGAACTGGGTGCGCGGATCATGACTCACGGAAACGGCATCGAAGATGTCCAGCGCCGAAAGGTTACCGGCCGTCAATACGATACGCCGCTTGTCGACGACACCTGCCAGTTGGTTCATATCGGCAGGCACGGCCTCGCTGCCCCGCCCAAGGCCCCACGTCTGGCGCAGGAACAGGCGTGCGCGATAGAACCTCATGTCCGAACCGGCGGTCTTGGCGAGTTCTCCGTTGGTCAACCCTCCCAGTCCGTGCAAGCCCGAAAACGGAATGCCTTGGGCCCGCTCGCCGTTCAGATGGACTTCCGCTCCTTCCCATAGCCGCGCGCCGACATCCACGGTGGCGGTCAGCGAGTAGCTGGTGGCCCGGCGGCCGGACAGGGAGTTCGTGCCGGCGTAAGGCGACGCGAAGGCGGGCTGACGTTGCCAGACGTAGGTCGATTGCCCATGGACCGCGAACCGCTCGGCAGGGTCGGCCGTCTCCTGCGCCACGGCGGGCAGGAGCAGCATAGGCATGAGCGACAAGCCGCACAAGAATGCCCGACAAGTGTGTGCCATGATTCTTTTTTGTGCTCGCAACCCAAAAGGCCAACGTACAATTGTGCGCCCGGGCCGTGACACGGTCGTGACGCCGCCCGGAATGCCAGCGCACACGCGCCCTTCCTGATGATGCAAGGAGAACCCATGACCTCTACGCCGGCCGAGCGGCCGCGCCAGCGCCTGATCGTGGCGATCACCGGCGCCAGCGGCTCCATTTACGGTCTGCGCCTGCTCGAAGCGCTACGCGAATTGCCCGATTGGGAAAGCCATCTCGTCGTGTCCGAGGCCGGTGTGCTCAACACCATGCACGAACACGGACTCGGCCGCAAAGACCTCGCCGGCCTGGCCGATGTCGTCTACCACCCCGGCGACGTCGGGGCCTCGATTGCCAGCGGCTCGTTCCTGACGGCGGGCATGGTCATCGCTCCCGCATCGATGAAAACCCTGGCGGCCGTCGCCCACGCCTATGCGGACAACCTCATCACGCGCGCCGCCGACGTGGTACTCAAAGAGCGGCGCCGCCTGGTCATGCTGACGCGCGAGACGCCGCTCAACCTGGCCCACTTGCGCAATATGGTGTCGGTCACCGAGATGGGCGGCATCATCTTCCCGCCCGTGCCCGCCTTTTATTCCGGCATCCAGAATGTGGATGACCTGGTCAACCACACCGTGCTGCGCACCCTGGACCTTTTCGGGATCCACTCCGAACGGCTCAAGCGCTGGAAAGGCCTCGGGCACCGTTCGTAGGAACCGCCGCGTCGATCAGAACGGCAGGCCGACGTAGTTCTCGGCCAGCGAGGTCGACGCAGCCTGGGAACCCACGAGGTAGTTCAGTTCGGCATGCTGGATCTTCTGCCCGAACTCGCCGTTCTCCGGAAACTTGTGCAGCAGCGAGGTCATCCACCAGGAAAACCTGACCGCTTTCCAGACCCGGGCCAGGCAGCGTTCGGAATACGTGTCGATGCCCTGCCGATCGCCGTCGTAGTAGCGGATGAAGGCATCCGACAAATAGCGCACGTCGGACACCGCCAGGTTCAACCCTTTCGCACCGGTGGGCGGAACGATATGGGCGGCATCGCCGGCCAGGAAGAGCCGGCCGAACCGCATCGGTTCGGCCACGAAACTGCGCAGCGGCGCAATGCTTTTTTCAATGGACGGACCCGTCACGAGGGAAGCGGCCGCTTCATCGTCCAGCCGGCGGCGCAGTTCGTCCCAAAAACGCTGATCGGACCAGTTCTCGACCTTGTCGTCCAGCGAGCATTGCACGTAATACCGGCTCCGCGTGTGCGAGCGCATGCTGCACAGGGCAAACCCCCGGACGTGGTTGGAATAGATCAGCTCATCGGAAACCGGCGGCGTATCGGATAGGACGCCCAGCCATCCGAAGGGGTAGATTTTCTCGTAGGTCTTGATGGCGGAGGCCGGCACGCTGGCACGGCTCACGCCGTGCGACCCATCGCAGCCGGCGATGAAATCGCACTCGACCACGTGTTCCACCCCGTCCTTGAAGTACTTGACCTTGGGATGGTCGGTATCGAAATCGTGCACGCTGACCCTCTCGGCCTCGTAGACCGAGGCATAGCCCGCGGCGTCCCGGGCGTCCATCAGGTCGTGCGTGACTTCCGTCTGACCATACACCGTGACGGTCTTGCCGCCGGACAGTTTCTTCAGGTCGATGCGATGGCGGCGGCCATCGAAACACAGCTCGATGCCTTCGTGCACCAGGCCCTGCTCATGCAGGCGCCGGTTGACGCCGATTTCGTCGAGCACGTCGACCGTGCCCTGCTCGAGTACGCCCGCGCGGATGCGCCCCAGCACGTATTCCTTGCTGCGCTGTTCGATGATGAGGGTATCGATGCCGGCACGGCCGAGGATCTGCCCCAGGAACAGTCCCGCCGGTCCCGACCCGATGATGGCGACTTGGACTCTCATGGCGCGTCTCCTATCAATGTTCTAACCCTGGCGATGTTACGAGGGCTACGCCACACGGTGAATAGATTTTGGGCACATCTTCATGGATAATCGGAACATTTGCCGCCCCTCGCGACTCCGCCATGAAAAGCAGCGTCCCAACCTATGCCCTGTACGGCGAACACGGCAAGAACCTTGTTCCTGAAAGCCTGCACTGCGAGTCCATCCCCCAGCGCAGCCGCCTTTACGATTGGGAGATCAAGCTGCATCGGCACGACTTGTTCGTGCAAATTCTGTACATACGATCCGGTACGGCAGCCATTCAGTTCGAGGACCGCCGGTTCGAAGCGCACGGACCATGCGCCCTGTTCGTGCCGGCCTTGCACGCGCATGGCTTCCACTTTTCGGAAGATATCGACGGCGCAGTGATCACCATCGTCACGCAGCAGATGGAAAGCCTGTTGACCCGGCATGCCGACTTGCTGGTCCCCTTCCAGGCGCCCAGCTTCATTCCCTTCGAAACCGAGGAAGCAGCCTATCGTCCGTTTTCCCAGGCCGTCGAGCTGCTGCTGGCCGAATACGCCGAATCCCATCCTTGGCGCCTGTCTCTGCTCGAATCGCTGCTCGGTACGGTACTGGTACTGATGGCGCGCAAGATCTCCACGCTGGCGCACTACGAGCCCGGCCGGCGCAGTTCGCGCGGCGTCATGCATCTGCATCGCTTCAAGGCGCTACTGAACCGCAGCTTCCGCGAACAGCGCGATATTTCCTACTATGCGCAGCGGCTGGGCATTACGCCCACGCAGTTGAACCGCATCTGCCGCGACGAGCTGGGGCTGTCGGCGCTGGGCGTGATCAATGACCGACTGCTGACGGAAGCCCGGCGGGATCTGGCGTATTCGTCACTAAGCGTAAAAGAAATCGCCCTCACTCTCGGGTTTTCCGACCCCAGCTACTTCTCGCGATTTTTCACCAAGCACGCCGGAACCTCGCCCAGCGAGTTCCGCACCATGGTGCGCGACCAGTTCGACCGTGAACGAATATCCCCCCCTACGGGGGCTTGACCGTCTGCGGTTTTCGCCATTACTTTCAGCAAGCTGTAAGCACATCGACCCGCTCGCCGCCCGGGTCCCCGGCTTGCTACCGCTGCCGATCGAGTACGCCGCATCGAGGACCCCGCCGTCATGAGCAACGCGTTCCCCGCATCGAACAAGCCCGCCTCCGGCACAGCGCCGCGCGAGGCCACGCACGCGCCGCGCCCCATGCTGAAGACGCTGGACATCATGGCGCTGGTGGTGGGCATCGTCATCGGGGCCGGCATATTCAGCGCGCCGTCGCTGGTCGCGGCACACGCGGGCAGTCCCACCTCCATGATGATCGCGTGGATGGTCGGGGGCCTGATCTCCATTGCCGGAGCCATGTGCTATGCCGAACTGGCCAGTACCTATCCGCACGCAGGCGGGGACTACCACTACCTGCGCCGCGCGTTCGGCGCCCGTCTGGCCTTTCTCTTCGCCTGGGCCCGGCTGACCGTCATTCCGACCGGCTCCATCGCCCTGCTGGGTTTCATCTTCGGCGACTACGCCTCCCAGATCGCCAATCTGGGGCCGGGCTCGTCGGCCATCTATGCGGCAGCGGTCATCGTGCTGCTGACCGCGGTCAACATCGCGGGACTGCGTACCGGTAAATGGACACAGAACGTACTGACCGCACTGGAGGTCGGGGGCGTGCTGCTCATCATCGCAGTCGGGCTGCTGTTCGCGCCGGAAGCAGCCCCCGCGTCCGCGCCCGCCCCGGCAACGGCGACCGCCAACTGGGGGCTCGTCCTGATCTTCGTCATGCTGACCTATGGCGGATGGAACGAGGCCGCCTACGTATCGGCCGAAGCCATGGGCCCGAGCCGCAGCCTGCCCCGTGCCTTGTTCTGGAGCCTGGCGCTGATCACGCTGCTGTACATGCTGGCCAACCTGGCTTACCTGAACGTGCTCGGCCAGGCCGGGATGGCGGGATCGTCCGCCGTGGCGGCCGACATGATGCGGCGCGCGCTGGGCGAGCCTGGCGCGCAACTCATCGCCCTGCTGATCGCCATCTCCGCGCTGACCTCCGCCAACGCGACGATCCTGACGGCCGCCCGCACCACCTATGCCTTCGGCCGCGACACGCCGGCGTTCTCGCTGCTGGCCAAATGGCATCCGCAATGGAACACGCCGGTCAACGCGCTCTGGGTGCAGGCCGGCATCGCCCTGGCGCTGGTCATGCTGGGCGCCTACACGCGCAGCGGCTTCGCCACCATGGTGGAATACACCGCGCCGGTGTTCTGGCTGTTCTTCGTATTGAGCGGGCTGTCGCTATTCGTCCTGCGACGCAAGGAGCCCGACGTGCCCCGTCCCTTCCGGGTCCCGCTCTACCCCCTGACGCCCCTGGTCTTCGTCCTCACCAGCGGCTACCTGTTCTATGCAAGCCTGCGGCATACCGGCGTCGGTGCGCTCGCGGGTGTCGCAGTACTGGCCATCGGCGCCGTCTTCATGTTGATCAGCCCTGGCCGCGGCGCCTCGGCCAAGCCCTGACCCTTCTTTCCGCCCCACTTCGGAGATAGTCCATGAAGCGACGCGATTTCTGCTTGACCGGCCTGGCGGCGACCGCCGCCACCGCAGCGCCCGCCTGGGCGCAGTCGTACGGCACCGCCCAACTCGTGGCGCGCTCGCCCGATGTGATCTTCGTACCGACGCCGCAACCGGTGGTGGACGCCATGCTGGAGGTCGCCAAGGTCGGCCCCAACGACATCCTGTACGACCTGGGCTCCGGCGACGGCCGCATTCCCGTCACTGCCGCCAAACGCTTCGGCATCCGGGCCGTGGGCGTGGACATCGACCCGCGGCGCATCGAGGAAGCCAATGCCAATGCCCGCCGCGAGCAGGTGACCGACAAGGTACGCTTCATCCAGGGCGACCTGTTCGAAGTCGACCTCAGCCCGGCCACCGTCATTACGCTGTACCTGCTACCGAGCCTGAACCTGAAGCTCCGGCCCAAGCTGCTCGCGCTCAAGCCAGGCACGCGCATTGTGTCGCACGCCTTCGACATGGGCGACTGGGAACCGCAGGAGCGGCTCACCGTGGACCATAAGCAGATCTATTTCTGGACCGTCCCGCCCAAACGCGGCTGAACGAGCGGCGTGCAGGGTCAAAGACGCGGCGAATTCAAGCGATCGAGGATTTCCAGCCCGTAGGCTTCGAGCTTGCGGGCGCCCACGCCGCTGATCGCACCGAGTTCGTCGAGCGAACGGGGTTGCGCAAGCGCGATTTCACGCAGGGTGGCGTCGTGGAAGATCACATAGGCCGGCACGCCATGGCTGCGAGCCACCTCGCCGCGCCACGCACGCAACGCGGTGAACAGCGCTTCGGCCTCCGGCGGCAGGTTGACGGGTGAACGGGCGCGGCTGCTCTCGCGTGCCCGGGCCGGCTTGGCGCTCTCGCGCCTGAGCATCAGCGTGCGCTCGCCCTTGAGCACGCTGCGGCTGCCTTCGGTGAGGGCCAGCGTGCCATAGGCGTCGTGGTCGACGGTAAGCAGGCTTTGCGCGATCAACTGGCGCAGCACATTGCGCCAGTCCTTTTCGCTCAGGTCGGCGCCCACGCCGAACACGCTCAGCTCGTCGTGGCGATGCTGCGCGATCCGTTCGGTGCGCTTGCCGCGCAGGATGTCGATGACATGGCCGGCACCGAAACGCTGGCCGCGTTCTTTCCAAAGCCGGTAGACCGCCGACAGTATTTTCTGGGCCGCCTGCGTGCCATCCCAGGCCTGGGGCGGCTCGAGGCAGGTATCGCAATTGCCACAAGGGCCGGATGCCTCGCCGAAGTACTGCAGCAGCCGTACGCGCCGGCACTCCACCGTTTCGCACAGGCCCAGCATGGCCTCGAGCATGGCCCCGGAGCGGCGCTTGTAGGCTTCGTCGCCGTTGGACTCGTCGATCATGCGGCGCTGCTGCACCACGTCCTGCAGGCCGTACGCCATCCACGCGGTGGCGGGCAGACCGTCGCGCCCGGCGCGGCCGGTTTCCTGGTAGTAGCCTTCCACCGACTTGGGCAGGTCCACATGCGCGACGAAGCGCACGTCCGGCTTGTCTATGCCCATCCCGAACGCGATAGTGGCCACCATCACCACGCCGTCCTCGCGCAGGAAACGGGCTTGGTTGGCCGCGCGGGTAGCTGCATCCAGCCCGGCATGGTAGGGCATGGCGTCGATCCCCTGGCCTCGCAGGAACTCGGCGATTTCCTCCACCCTCGCCCGCGACAGGCAATAGACGATGCCGGAATCGCCGGGGTGCTCCTGCTTGAGGAAGTCCAGCAGCTGGCGGCGCGGCTCGTTTTTCTCGACGATGCGATAGCGGATGTTGGGGCGATCGAAACTGGAAACGAAATGGCGCGCGTCGTGCAGCCCCAGCCGTTCGGCGATTTCATGCCGGGTCGCCTGCGTGGCGGTGGCCGTGAGGGCGATGCGGGGCACGCCGGGCCAACGCTCGTGCAGCGCGGACAGCCCCAGGTACTCGGGGCGGAAATCGTGCCCCCACTGGGACACGCAATGCGCCTCGTCGATCGCGAACAGGGCGATGCGGCCGCGTTCCAGCAACGACAGGCAGCGTTCGGTCAACAACCGTTCGGGCGCCACATAAAGCAGGTCGAGCTCGCCGGCGACGAAGGCCCGCTCGACCTCGCGCACGCGGGTGTAGTCCTGGGTGGAATTCAGGAATGCGGCGCTCACGCCCAGTTCGGTCAACGCATCGACCTGGTCCTGCATCAGCGCGATCAAGGGCGAGACCACGATGCCCGTACCACTGCGGACCAGCGCGGGCACCTGATAGCACAGCGACTTGCCTCCTCCGGTCGGCATCAGCACGAGCGCATCGCCGCCCGCGATGACATGCTCGACGATATCCTGCTGCGCACCGCGGAACTGGTCGTAGCCGAAAACCCTGCTCAAAACCTCCAGCGCGCGCTCGTCAGCCATGCGAGGCGGCCTTCCCGGCATGCAGCAGGTCCAGCGCTTGACGCAGGTCGGCGATCAGGTCGGCGGGGTCTTCCAGCCCGATGTGCAGGCGTACGGCCGGCCCTTCCGGCTGCCACCGGGTTGCGGTCCGGTAGGACGCGGCATGAACCACTGTGACCAGGCTTTCGAATCCGCCCCAGCTCGAACCAATGCCGAACAGCTGCAGGCCATTGACGAAACGGGTCAGCGCCGCATCGTCGACCGGCTTGAGCACTACCGAGAACAAGCCCGATGCGCCGCGGTAGTCGCGCTTCCACAGCGCATGCCCCGGATCGCTTTCCAGCGCCGGATACAGCACGCGGGAAACCTCAGGTTGCGCCTGCAGCCAGCGCGCTACCTGCAAGGCATTGCGCTCGTGCTGCCTGAGCCGCACGCCTAGCGTGCGCAGCCCGCGCAGCGCCTGGTAGCAATCGTCCGGGCTGACGCTGTAGGCATAGTCGTAGACCGTCTGGCGCACCGGTTTCCAATAGCGCTCGTTGGTGGACACCACGCCTATCATCAGATCGGAATGCCCCCCTATGTACTTGGTGCCGGCATGGATGGAGATATCGATGCCCAGCTCGAACGGCGAAGCCAGGTACGGCGTCACCCAGGTATTGTCGGCCAGCACGGGTATGCCGCGTGCGTGCGCCGCCGCGGCGATGGCCGGGATGTCCTGCATTTCGAAGGTGAGCGACCCGGGCGATTCGCAGAATACCGCGCCGGTGTTGTCGCGCAGGAGATCGGCGATGCCGGCGCCGATGAGAGGATCGTAATACTCGACCTCGATGCCGAGCGGGACCAGCCGGCGGTCGCAGAAGCCCCGCGCCGGCGAATAGGCGGAGTCGGTTACCAGCAAGTGCTGGCCCGGCTTGAGCACGGCAAGCAGCGCCACAACGATGGCCGACAGGCCATTGGGCGTGGCCACTGCCTGGTGGGCCCCTTCCAGTTGCGCGACGGCTTCCTCGAACGCGAACGTCGTGGGGGTGCCATGCCGGCCGTAGCTGACGGGCTTCTTGGCCAGGTCGCGCGGGGCCTCGTACGACTCTATCGTGGGATGGATGACGGTGGAGGTCCGGAAGACTGGCGTATTGACCATGCCGGAGTAGGCTTCGGGAGCGCGTCCGGCATGCGCCAGCAGGGTATCGGGCTTGGGCATGGCTGTCCTGGGTATGTTGCGGCGCTGCGCCGGTAGCCAGGGATTTTAGCGAAGTTGGTTGGTGCCCGGGAGCGGACGTCGGGCAAGTGCGTCCACGATCTCGTCGACGATCTCTTCAGGTGTGCGTTCCGCATCGGCCACGATGGCGTTCCTGGGGACCTCCAGGACCTGGAACTGGCTGCAGGCCAGGCGCGGATCGAAGAAATGCCCCTGCCGGCTGGCAAGGCGGCGCATGACGGTATGGTAGGAGACGTCGAGATGGACGAACACGATGTCCTCCCACGGCTTGGCCAGCACCGCCCGATAGCGCTCCCGCAGCGCCGAACAACTGAATACGTGCGTGCGTCCCGAGGCCAGGGCAGCTTCGATGGCTGCACGCATGGCGCGCAGCCAGGGAGCGCGGTCGCCGTCGTCGAGGGCCACGCCGCGTGCCATTTTTTCGATGTTGGCTTCCGGATGGAACACGTCTGCGTCGGAATAGCCGCAACGCAGGCGCGACGCCAGCAATCGCCCGATAGTGGTCTTGCCGCTGCCGGAAACGCCCATGATCACTATTACCATGCTGGTCTCCCCTTTTGATCGGCCGCAGCCTGGACGCGGATCATGCCGCGTGGCGGACGGGGGATCCGCAAGAATCATGCCGCCAGGGCCTCCACGCCGGCTGGCCGGTGGCACGCGGACATAAAAAAGCCGGCGCAGAACGCGCCGGCTTTTTTTGGCCCTGCCGACCGATCAGTTCTTCGGCTGCTGGCCGGGGCGGCGATGTTCGCGCTTGCGCTCGCCCCGCTCCAGGCGCTTCTTGACCACATCGGTCACGATCTGTTTTTGCTTGGCATCCAGCGATTCATAGGCCACGATCCAGGCATCGCGGGCAGCATCGAGCTTGGGCTTGAGCGCCTCGCGGTCGGCTTCATGCTTGGCCGTCAGGGCCCGCAGATCGAGCGGCCCCGCGTCCACCTGGGCACGCAGCGCCTTGAACCCTTCCTGGCGCTGGGCCCGCATGGCCTTGCCAGCTTCGCGGCTCAGGCCCTGGGCGGCATCCCACAGTTTCTGCTGGGACGCGTTCAGTTCGAGCTTGGACTTCAAGTGTCCCAGCATGGCCATAGGCGCCGCGCCGTGGTCGAATCCGCGGGGTCCCATGTGCCGATGGTGCCCGTGGTGGTGCCCGCGATGGCGCTCCGGCCCGGCCTTCTGCTCGGCCTGCGTGGTATTGTCCGCGGTGGCCTGGGCATGAGCGGCTTGCAGCACGCCTGCGCCTCCGGTAGCCAGGGCCAGTGACAGCGCGATCGTGCGAAGGGTGTTCTTGGTCATTGCGTTTACTCCTTGTCGACACCGCATCGAACTGCGGCGGTGACTGCATTCTGGTTCCGGACCGGTTTCGGACCCGTTGCGCGGCGGACCCCATCTGTTTCAACCGATTTCAGGCTGCTTGCGGCGGCCCCACCGTCACGAGAACATTTTCTCCATGGAAAAACCTGCCACCAAACTGCTCGTCGTCGATGACGACCCGGCCCTGCGCCAACTCCTGGCCGACTATCTGAACAAGCAAGGGTACGACACCCTGCTCGCGCCGGACGCCACCGACCTGGAGGCCCGCATCACCCGCTACTCGCCCGCCCTGCTGGTGCTGGACCGCATGCTGCCGGGCGGCGACGGGGCCGAGGCGTGCCGCCGACTGCGGCAACAGGGGGAAGACCTGCCGGTCATCCTGCTGACCGCGCGCGACGAGACGGTGGACCGCATCATCGGACTGGAATCCGGGGCCGACGACTACCTGGGCAAGCCATTCGACCCGCGCGAACTATTGGCGCGCATCGAGGCGGTCCTGCGGCGCAAGAGCGGTCCGTCGGCGCTGGTCAAAGACGCCCCGGTTTCCTTCGGGCCCTTCGTGTTCGACGCCAAGGCGCGGACGCTGCATCGCGGCGACGAACCGGTCCGCCTGACCGGCGGGGAATTCAATTTGCTCGAGGCGCTGCTGCGCAATGCCGGCAAACCGTTGTCACGCGAACGGCTGCTCGCCCTGGCTCGCGACGACGAGGCAGGCGAACGCAACGACCGCGCCATCGACATCGCGATCCTGCGCCTGCGCCGGGCCATCGAGGACGATCCCAAGCAGCCCCAGTGGATCCAGACCGTATGGGGAATCGGTTATCGCTTCGCCCCGCTGACGCCCAACGGCGAAGCGGCGCCGGCCTCGCCGCCGCTGCCATGAGCGCCACGCCCCGACCTCCCGGCGGACAGCCTTCCGCCCATGGCCCGGAAGCCCCGGCACCGCAGG
Source organism: Pigmentiphaga sp. (assembly GCF_033795525.1). GTDB lineage: Bacteria > Pseudomonadota > Gammaproteobacteria > Burkholderiales > Burkholderiaceae_B > Pigmentiphaga. The sequence continues at coordinate 185,917 of NZ_JARYGM010000004.1, read as the reverse complement.
GTAGAGGACCGGCCCGGTGGGCCGCTCGGCTGGTGCCGCGCTCGCTGCGCGCCCGCCTCATCCTCTTGATCCTGGGGTCGGTGCTGGTCGCACAGGCCGCGACCTTCCTCGCCATCGCGCACTATCGCCGCAATTTGCTGGAAAACGTGGCGCCGGACCTCATGGCCACCACGATCCGGACCCTGCGAGCATCCATCGCGCAGATCGACGAGAACGAGCGCGCCGCCTTCGTAGCGGCCGCGTCCCAAGGCGAGTGGCGCCTCGTTTCGCGCCCGGTGCCGCCACGGCCGCGGAGTGCCAACGAACGCCGGATGCGCGATACGCACCCTCCCCGGCCCCGGTTCGACCCCCTGCCGGGTGGCCGCATGCCCCCGGGCTTCCATCCGGGCGAGCACCGTTTCGGCCCCGAACGCCGCGGCCCCAGGGAAGCGCCGCGCTGGGCGGAAGACGATCCGCGCCCCGCCATGCGCGGCCTGATCCACCGGCTGAACACACAACTGGCCGACGGCACCCGCGTGGCCTTGTCGCGCGGCCCGGAACCTGCTTTGTTCATCTCGCTGAGCCCGGCGATCGGCAACGACGACGAACCGGTCATGCGGTCCTGGTTGGTGATTTCGCTGGAACGCATCAGTCCGCCCGTGAGGACGCCGCTCATCGTCATGTGGCTGGGTGGCCTGGGCGCGATCCTGCTGATCGCTGCCGGTTTCTCCTGGCACATCACGCGGCCCATTACGTCGCTCGCGCATGCGGCCGACCGGCTGGCGGCCGGCACGCCGGAACGGGTCGAGCCGGCCGGTCCGCACGAAACCCGCGTGCTGGGCGAGCGTTTCAACGCCATGCTCGACGCCCTGAACGAGGCCGACCGGGTCCGCCGCACGCTGCTGGCGGGCTTGCCGCACGATCTCAAGGGCCCCCTGGCACGCATGCGCCTGCGCACGGAAATGGTGGACGACACCGCGCTCAAAGAAGGCCTGCGGCAGGACGCGCAGGATATGCAACACATCGTCGACCAGTTCATCAATTTCGTGCGCGGCACCGACCGCGCCACCTATCACTTCACGCCCATCGACCTGGGCGACTGGCTGCGCGAACGCATCCACGCCTGGCAGGGGACCGGCAGCCAGGTCCGGTATGCCTCCCCGCCCGAGCAGGAATTGATCGTGCAGGCCGATGCCGTCGCCTTGGCACGATTGGTGGACAACCTGATCGAGAACGCCATGCAGCACGGCGCCCCGCCGGTGGAAATCTCCCTGGAAGCCCGCGCCGGGCAGGCATTGCTGGCCGTGCGTGACCACGGCCCGGGCATCAGCCCTGAGCGCCATGCCGACGCCTTCCGGCCATTTTCGCGGCTGGATCCGGCGCGCAGCCGCAGCGGCAACGTCGGACTGGGGCTGGCGCTGGTGGACGCCATCGCCCGTGCGCACGGCGGCCGGGTGGACCTGGAAGCCCCCCCCGGCGGCGGGCTGAAGGTGGTGGTGGCCATCCCGCTCCTTCGCGCCATGCCCCAGGAGGCCTGAACCGCCTGACGGCGAGCGCCTCGCGTAGGGGGGAACCCCGATTCATGGCAAAATCGGGACAAGGACTCGCTTGTCCAGCCACTCACGATGACCACACCCAACAAACCTGCTCCGGCCCCCGCCACCAATTTCCTGCGCAATATCGTCGAAGCGGACCTGGCGGCCGGCCGCTACGCCGACAAGCGCTGGGCCGGCCACCCGGGCCCGGCATCCGAGCTGGCGGATGCCCCGCTCGATCCGGCTCGCATCCGCACGCGCTTTCCGCCCGAGCCCAATGGCTACCTGCACATCGGCCATGCCAAGAGCATCAGCCTGAACTTCGGGCTGGCACGCGACTACGGCGGCGTCTGCCATCTGCGGCTGGACGACACCAATCCCGAAAAAGAAGAGCAGCGCTACGTCGACGCCATCGTCGATGCCGTGCGCTGGCTCGGCTACGACTGGACCGCCTTCGGCACCGAACACTACTACCACGCCAGCGACTATTTCGACTTCATGTACGAAGCCGCCGAAGCGCTGGTGCAGGCCGGAGACGCCTACGTCGACGAGCAGAGCCCCGAGGAAATCCGCGCCATGCGCGGCACGCTGACCGAACCCGGCACGGATTCCCCATGGCGCAACCGCCCGGCCGAAGAATCGCTTGCCAGGTTGCGCGAAATGCGCGAGGGCAAACATCCGGACGGGTCCATGGCGCTGCGCGCTCGCGTCGACATGGCCTCCCCCAACATGAACCTGCGCGACCCGGTCCTCTACCGGATCCGCCATGCCTCCCATCACCGCACGGGCGACAAATGGTGCATCTATCCGATGTACACCTACGCCCATCCCATCGAGGATGCGCTCGAAGGCATCACCCACAGCATCTGTACGCTGGAATTCGAAGACCAGCGGCCGTTCTACGACTGGCTGCTGGGCCGGCTGCGCGACCTGGGACTGCTGGCCGAGCCGCTGCCGCGTCAGCACGAATTCGCGCGCCTGAACCTGACCTACATCATCACCAGCAAGCGCAAGCTGCTGCAGCTGGTCAACGACGGCCATGTCGACGGTTGGGACGATCCCCGCTTGCCGACCATCCTGGGCCTGCGCCGGCGCGGCTATACGCCCGAGGCCATCCAGCTGCTGTGCGAGCGCACCGGCGCGTCGAAATCGGATTCGTGGATCGACTATTCGCTGCTGGAACAAGCCCTCCGCGACGACCTCGACCCCAAGGCCCCACGTTCGGTGGCCGTCTTGCGGCCGCTCAAGCTGGTCATCACCAACTACCCGGAAGGCGTCACGGAAGAATGCTCCGCACCGCGCCACCCTCACCATCCGGAGATGGGCAAGCGCGTCTTCCCCTTCGGGCGCGAGCTGTGGATCGAGCAGGAAGACTTCACCGAAACGCCGCCCAAGGGTTTTTTCCGGCTATATCCGGGCAACATGGTGCGCCTGAAGTACGGCTACGTCATCAAATGCACCGGCTGCGTGAAAGACGACCAAGGCAAGGTATTGGAAGTCCACGCCGAGTACCTGCCCGAAACCAAAAGCGGCACGCCGGGCGCGGACAGCGTCAAGGTCAAAGGCAACATCACGTGGCTCTACGCCCCCACCGCCGTGCCCGCCGAGATCCGGCTGTACGACCGGCTGTTCACCGAAGCCCACCCGAGCGCCGGCGGCAAGGACTTCCTCGAATACCTGAACCCCAACTCGATCGAGATCGTGCAGGGCTACCTGGAACCCGGCACCGACGGCACGCCCGGAACCTCGTACCAGTTCGAACGCTTCGGCTATTTCGTCGCCGACCGCGAAGACTCCACCACCCTGGCCCCCGTCTTCAACCGCACGACGACGCTGCGCGATTCCTGGACCGATAGGACGCCCCCCCCTACGCGCTGACGCGCGCCCCCCAGGGGGCGATGCGAGCGGACCGGCGGAGCCGGATCCACCGCATCCTGGGTCTAGTTCCGCTGTCTTGGCTTGCTGCGCCGGCGCTACGCTGGCAGCCAAATTCTCACTAGATCCAGAGCGCCGCGGATCCGGCTTTGCCGGTCCGCCAGCGCCGCCCCTTGAGGGGAGTGACCGTAGGTCACTCGGGGTGGGCTTTCCTTCCGGTCCGCCAGCGCCGCCCCCTTGAGGGGGAGCGGCCGAAGGCCGCCGGGGGGTGGGCCTCCCTAGGAGGGCTAGAGGTTGTGTCGGGCTCTCCCCGACACAACCTCTAACCCATCACAGCGCCGGTCCCGGTAGAATCTGCACTTTGCGCACTTGCGCCGTCCGGCGCCGCCCATGGAAGCCAGTCCCGTACTAGACATCAAAAGCACATCGCTTTATGCCATCCGCGTGGTGCTCCACACCTCGGATCTGCAGGCCGTCCTGTCCGCGCTCGAACAGCGCATGGAGGAAGCCGCCGGCTTCTTCGAGGACGAGCCGGTCGTGATCGATGCGTCCCGCCTGACCGCCCCGCTGGACTGGCGGGCGTTGGTGGAGGCGCTCAAACGGCATAGTCTGCCCACCATAGGCATCATGGCGCCGCCGGAGTTGGCCGATTCGGCCCGCGAAGCCGGATTGGCGCTGCTGTCGCTGCCGGCAGCCCCTGCCCGCTCGCCGTCGGCCGCTCCCGAGCCGGCTGCCGAGATCCCCGCGGCCCAGGAACCCGAGGCGCCGCCCGCCGCGAAGCCGGCCCCGCCCGAACCTGCGCCCCCGGCGGCCGACGTCCCGGTCGAGACCGTGGCCGAACAGGCGCCGGCGGCGCCCCGGTCGGTGCCGACCCTGGTCGTCGACAAGCCGCTGCGTTCGGGGCAGCGCGTGTACGCGCGCCATGCGGACCTCATCGTACTGGGCGTGGTCAGCCACGGCGCCGAGGTCATTGCCGATGGCAACATCCACGTCTACGGTCCGCTGCGCGGCAAGGCCATGGCAGGTGCCCGCGGCGACACGAACGCACGCATCTACACCACCCAATTCCAGGCCGAGCTGGTCGCCGTCGCGGGCGTTTACCGCACGTTGACCACCGCCCTGTCCCCCGACATCCAGGACAAACCGGCATTGATCCGCCTCGAAGGCGAAAAACTGCTGGTCGAACCGTTGCCCATCTAACTCATAAGGACCCACACCCCATGGCACGTATCGTTGTCGTGACTTCAGGCAAAGGCGGCGTCGGAAAAACCACTACCAGCGCCAGTTTCTCCGCTGGACTGGCGCTCCGTGGCCACAAGACCGCTGTCATCGATTTCGACGTCGGCCTGCGCAACCTCGATCTCATCATGGGTTGCGAGCGCCGCGTGGTCTACGACCTGATCAATGTCATCCAGGGCGAAGCCACCCTGAACCAGGCTCTGATCCGCGACAAGCAGCTGGAAAACCTCTACATCCTGCCGGCCTCCCAGACCCGCGACAAGGACGCCCTGACCCAGGAGGGCGTGCAGAAGGTCATGGATGGCCTCAAGGAAATGGACTTCGAATACATCGTCTGCGACTCCCCCGCCGGCATCGAAGCCGGCGCACTGATGGCGGCCTATTTCGCCGACGATGCGCTGGTGGTGACCAACCCCGAAGTCTCGTCGGTGCGCGACTCCGACCGCATCCTCGGCATCCTGTCGGCCAAGTCCCGCCGCGCCGTCGAGGGCGAGGAACCAGTCAAGGAATATCTGCTTCTAACGCGCTATAACGCCAAGCGCGTGGCCGAAGGCGAGATGCTGTCCCTCAAGGACGTGGAGGATATCCTGCGCATCAAGCTGATCGGCGTCATCCCCGAATCCGAAGACGTTCTGCAGGCGTCGAACCAAGGCTTGCCCGCGATTCACCTCAAGGGTACCTCGGTGGCCGACGCCTACCAGGACGTGGTCGATCGCTACCTGGGCCAGGACAAGCCGTTGCGTTTCGTGGACTACGAAAAGCCCGGCCTCTTCAAACGCCTGTTCGGAGGAAAATAACCGATGTCGCTGCTCTCCTTTTTCCTCGGACAAAAAAAGCCCTCATCGGCCGGTGTCGCCAAGGAACGGTTGCAGATCATCCTGGCACACGAACGATCGGGCAATGGCGCGTCGATCGACTATCTGCCCCAACTGCAGAAGGAGCTCGTCGCCGTCATTTCCAAGTACGTCAAGATCAATCCGGACGACATCAAGGTGCACCTGGAACGCCAGGACACCCTGGAGGTGCTGGAAGTCAAGATCGAGATGCCTTCGGCGAGCTGAGCCCCCGCGGCGCGCGCGCCGGCGCCGGCCTGCCCTGGGCGGCTCGCCAGAACGCTTCGGCAGCGGCGGGCTCCGCCTCGGCGCGCCGATACAAGCGGATGTCGAGGCCGATGCGCCACTCTTCCTCGCCCGCCGCAACCAACTCCCCTTTGTCCAGTTCGTCCCTCACCAGGCTGGCCGGCAGCCACGCGATTCCCCTCCCCCCGCGCGCCATGGACTGCAGCACCGTAGCCAGATGCGCGGTGACGGCTGTGTCGGCTCCCAGCCTGACCAACGCCGACCCGTGTACCGCCCGGATGATGCGCCCCAGTCCCGATTCGGCGCTGTAGGCCAGGATGGGCACGCCCCTGCCCGCACGGCGCTCCAGCGCGAAGCGCGGCCCGCCCCGCGCATCGGGGGCGCAAACCGGGATGAGTTCGTCGCCGCCCACCACGATGGACGGATAGGCGGCCGGGTCCAGCCGTGTCGGTGCCTGCTCGTGCGCATGGCATAGGAAGAACTGTGCTCGGCCCTGGGTCATCATGGCCTCGCACTGCTGAGCCACATCGGATACGAGCTGGATGGGGCCGAGGTTCAGGTGGGCTTCGAGCCGCCTGAGCCAATCGGGCAGGAAAGTCAGCGACAGCGCGTGCGTGGCGACAAAGCGCAATGTAGCCGAACTGGCCTGGGCCACCCGGCGCGCCTCATCGGGAATCCGTTCCACCCGGGCCAGCATATCCTGCGCCGTCGCGCGGAACCACAGGCCGGTGTCCGTCAGCGTAACCGGATGGGTGGTCCGGTCGAACAGGGTCACGCCCAGCCACTCCTCCAGCATCCGGATGCGTCGGCTGAACGCCGGCTGGGTCATGTGCCGCAGCTCCGCGGCCCGCGAAAAATTGCCGCACTCGGCAAGCACCAGGAAATCTTCCAGCCAGATCAGATTCATGGCCGATGCTTAGAAGGCATGGAAAGAGAAAAAACCGGCATTGGCCGGGCCGTCGGGCAAACGGCATGATACTCGCATGCATACTCCGGGAGTCGCCATGTCCATCCGTATTCTGGAAATCCGCGAAGTCACCAAGCCGATTTCTTCGCCTATCCGCAACGCCTATATCGACTTCACCAAGATGACGAGCAGCCTGGTGGCCGTCGTCACCGACGCCGTACGCGACGGCCGGCCGGTGGTCGGCTACGGCTTCAACTCCAATGGCCGCTACGGCCAGGGCGGCTTGATCCGCGAGCGGTTCGCGCCTCGCATCCTCGAGGCCGACCCGCGGTCGCTGCTCGACGACGCCGGCACCAACCTGGACCCTCACCGCATATGGGCCGCCGCCATGGCCAACGAAAAACCCGGTGGCCATGGCGAGCGCTCGGTGGCGGTCGGCACCCTCGATATGGCCGTATGGGACGCCGTGGCCAAGATCGAAGGGCAACCGCTGTTCCGGCTGCTGGCCGAACGCCACGGCGTCCAGGCCGACCCGCGCGTATTCGTCTACGCCGCGGGCGGCTATTACTACCCCGGCAAGGACCTCTCCGCGTTGCGCGCGGAGATGCGCTCCTACCTCGACCGTGGCTACAACGTCGTCAAGATGAAAATAGGCGGCGCCCCCATAGAAGAAGACCGCCAGCGCATCGAAGCCGTGCTGGCCGAAATCGACGGCCGCGGCCAGCTCGCCGTGGACGCCAACGGCCGCTTCGATCTCGATACCGCGATCGCCTACGCGAAGATGCTGCGGGACTATCCCTTGTTCTGGTATGAGGAAGCCGGCGATCCGCTCGATTACTCCCTGCAGGCCACGCTGGCGGAGTACTACCCGGGCCCCATGGCCACCGGCGAGAACCTCTTCAGTCACCAGGACGCGCGCAACCTGATCCGCTACGGCGGCATGCGGCCCGACCGCGATTGGCTGCAGTTCGACTGCGCGTTGTCGTACGGACTGGTCGAATACGAGCGCATCCTGGCGGTACTGCGCACCCATGGCTGGTCGCCGCGGCGCTGCATTCCTCATGGCGGCCACCAGATGTCGCTGAACATCGCCGCGGGACTGAGCCTGGGCGGCAACGAAAGCTACCCCGACCTGTTCCAGCCCTACGGCGGCTTTCCGGACGGCGTCGAGGTGGTCGATGGGCACATCACGATGCCCGAATTGCCTGGCATAGGCTTCGAAGGCAAGCGCGATCTATATGCCGAAATGAAGCGTCTCGCAGAGTGACCGCATAACGCCCCTGCCTGCTGTCCTGGACGCGTCGGCGCGCCTTGACGCAGGCCGTCCGCACCCATAAAATTGATCATGCTCAAAATTTAGCTCGTTCGATATCGAACGACGGGAATGAGGTGCTGGAGACAACATGAAGATCTGCCGCTATGACGATGGCCGTCTGGGCCTGGTGGAAGGAGACACCGTCTACGACGTTTCGAGCGTCAAGGACCGGCTGCCGCGGCTCGAGTGGCCGGTGCCCCCGGGCGACCTGCTCATCGAACGGCTGGACGAGCTCAAGCCCGCGCTGCTGGCCGCCAAGGCCAACGCGCCCACCCGCAAGCTCGGCGAAGTACGGCTGCTCAGCCCGGTGGCCACCCCGGCCAAGGTCATCGCCGCGCCGCTGAACTACCATGCCCACGTCGACGAATCGCTCGCCGACGCCCAGATCCATAACAACGTGCACGTGGCGCACTACGAAGGCTTCAAGAGCCCGGTCGCAAAGTTCGGCGTGTTCCTCAAGTCCGCGCAATCGGTCGTGGGCGCGGGCGAAGGCGTGCGCATCGCCTTCCCCGGCCGGCGCAACGACCACGAAGTGGAGCTCGCCGTGGTCATAGGCCGGCAAGGCAAGGACATCCCGGCCCGCGACGCCATGTCGTACATCGCGGGCTATTGCATCGGGCTGGACATGACCGTACGGGGTACGGAAGACCGCAGCTACCGCAAGTCGGCGGACACCTATACGGTGCTGGGTCCCTACCTCGTTACGGCCGACGAAGTCTCCGATCCGGGCAATCTCGGCTTCTCGATCCAGGTCAATGGCGAAATGCGGCAGAACGCCAATACCCGCGACCTGATCACCGGTATCGCCGAACTGATAGAAATCGCCTCGCACGTCTATACCCTGTACCCGGGCGACGTCATCATGACCGGGACGCCGGAAGGCGTGGGCACGGTCCAGCCGGGCGACGTCATGCATGCGCGGATCGAAGGAATAGGCACGATGGACGTGGCTGTGCGCGGCTAGCGCCTGCCTGCTGGCGACGCACCGCCTACGATGGCCGCGCCGCGAAGCCCGCCGGGCGGAGGAGACACATGGATAAAAGCACCCACGAAACGGCGTCGCCAACCAGCGACCGCGCTACCCGTGAAGCGTTCTATGCCCGTATCGGCGCCGATAACCTGGCGCCGCTGTGGGAACAGCTGCACAACCTGGTCACGAAGACCCCGCGGTCGGACTGCCAGCCGGCTCACTGGTCCTACCGCAAGGTGCGTCCGTACCTGACGGAAGCCACCGAGCTCATCACCGCCGAGGAAGCCGAACGCCGGGTACTCGTGCTCGAGAACCCAGGCCTGCGCGGCAAGGCCGCCATCACCACGTCGCTCTATGCCGGGCTCCAAGCCATCCTGCCGGGCGAGGTGGCACGCGCCCACCGCCATAGCCAATCGGCGCTGCGGTTGATCCTGGAAGGCAGCGGCGCCTACACCTCGGTCAACGGCGAAAAGACCATCATGCAACGCGGCGACTTCGTCACCACGCCATCGTGGACCTGGCATGACCACGGCAACGACAGCGATGCACCCATGATATGGCTCGACGGCCTCGACGTGCAGCTGGTGGGCATACTGGACGCCAGCTTCGCCGAGTCGTCCTCGTCCGACCGGCAGGCGCTGCAGCGCCCGGTGGGCGACAGCATCCTGCGCTACGGCAACGGCATGGCGCCGGTCGACTGGCAGCCGCCACCCAATCGGGCCTCGCCGCTGTTCTGCTATCCCTATGAACGCACCCGCGCGTCGCTGCTGGGCATGCGGGAGGGCGGCGCCCCTGACCCGCATCACGGCTACAAGCTGCGGTACGTCGATCCGCTCACGGGCGGTTCCCCGATGCCGACGATGGGCGCCTATGCGCAGCTGCTGCCCAAGGATTTCGCCAGCGCGCCCTACCGCTGCTCTTCGGGCACCGTGTTCACCGTGCTCGAAGGGCAGGTCAGAGTCGTGCTCGACGATCGCAGCTTCGAGGCGCAACCGAACGACGTCTTCGTCATCCCGAGCTGGGCCGCTCATCGCCTGGTCGCACAGGAGCAAGCGGTGCTGTTCAGCTTCTCCGACCGCCCGGTCCAGGAGGTACTGGGCCTCTGGCGCGAAAGCCGGGACTGAGGCGCTCGCTTACTTGCCTACGGCGGGCGATGGCGCCTGGACCGCCGCCGCGGCGGTGCCCGCGCTGCCGCTGTACGCGGTGTTCCCGTTGCCGCTCCGCGGCCGGGCCCTTCATGAACTTACTTGAGCCTTTGCCGATTCGAACCATGGAACATCACCCCGTCGTCATTTCCGGAGCCGGCCCGGTCGGCCTGGTAGCCGCACTGTCCCTCGCCCAGAAGGGCGTGAAAGTCATCGTCCTCGAGAGCGAAAGCCATATCCCCCAGGACCTGCGCGCCGGCACCTTCCATCCGCCCACCGTGGAAATGCTCGACACGCTCGGCATAGGCGAAACGCTGCGGTCGCGCGCGATACGCGTGCCGGAATGGCAGATCCGCGACCGCAAGGCGGGACTCGTCGCGCAATTCGACCTGGGCATGATCGCGGACCTGACGCCTTATCCCTTCCGGCTGCACGTCGAGCAGCACAAACTGTCCGCCATCGTCGCCGATGCGCTGCGCGGCCTGTCCAATGCCCGGCTGCTGTTCTCGCACCGGTGCACCGGCTACGAGCAGGATGCCGGCGGCGTCACCGTTCACTACGCCGGCCCGGACGGCGATGGTGAAATCCGTGCCAGCTACCTGATCGGCGCCGACGGCGCACGGAGCATCGTGCGCAAGACCATGGGAACGGAGTTCGAGGGCTTTACCTGGCCGGAACGCTTCCTGGTATTCGCCACACGCTACGACCTGCGGGAGCAGGGCTACACCGGCAACGCCTATATCGCCGACCCGGACGAATGGAGCGCCATCTTCATCCAGCCCCACGACGGTCCCCCTCCCATCTGGCGGATCGCCTTCCCCATCACACCCGACATGGACGAAACCGACGTGCTGGCGCCCGAGTTCGTCCAGGCCAAGATCAAGGGCTTCCTGTCCCCCGATCGCGACTACGACATTCCCTACAAGAGCGTCTACCGGGTTCACCAGCGCGTGGCCAAGGAGTTCCGCGACCGCCGGGTGTTCCTGGCCGGGGACGCGGCCCACGTCAACAACCCGCTCGGCGGCATGGGGCTGAACAGCGGCATCCACGACGCCATGAACCTGACCGAGAAGCTCGCCGAAGTACTGCTGCACGGCGCCGCGGACGACCTGCTGGACCGCTATCACCGGCAACGGCGCACGGTCAACGTGGAATACGTACAGGCCATCACCATCCGCAACAAGCGCCTGCTGGAAGAACGGGATCCCCAGGTACGGCAACAGCGCTTGGACGAGCTGCGGGCGACGGTCGCCGACAAGAAGGCCCATCGCCAGTACCTCATCAACTCGTCGATGATCGCCAGCGTACGGCGGGCCAACGAGATCCCCTGACCGGCGCGGTGCCGGCACCTGTCCATCGAAAAAAAGAGAGGAGACCATCATGCAAGATTCCGCCCCCTGCCCCGCGCGGCGCACATTCATGGTCGCCCTGGCGGCCGGCACGCTGGCGCCCGGCCGGCTCATCGCGGCCACCGATACCCTCGGCCTGTCCGACAAGACCGTGCAGGTCGTAGTGCCATTCACGCCCGGCACCACCCCCGACCTTTGCGCCCGGCTGTTCTCGCCCCGGCTGGCCGAACTTTCGGGCCGCACTTTCGTGGTCGAAAACAAACCCGGCGCATCGGGCATCATCGGCCTGTCGGCCGTGGCCAAGGCGCCGCCCGACGGCCACACCCTGGCCTTCAGCACCAATACCGCGTTGACGCTGCCGCTGGTCTACTCCTCGGTGCCGTTCGACGTCATCGAGAGCTTCACGCCGGTCGCCATGCTGGGGTCCACCAATTTCGCCCTGTGCGTGCATCCTTCGCTGGGCGTCTCGGACCTTGCGCAATTCATCGACCACGTCAAACGCAACCCGGGCACCGTGAACTACGGCTCGCCGGGCAAGGGCACCTTCCACCACCTCTGCATGGAAATGCTGGTCGCGCAGCTGGGACTGAACATGGTCCATGTGCCCTACAAGGGGTCGGCCGGCGCCACGACGGACCTGCTGGCCGGCCATATCAAGGCCATGTTCCAACCTATGCACGTCGCCGTCCCCATGCAGCAGGACAAACGCCTGGTCATCCTGGGCGCCTCGCGCCGGGAGCAAGACCCCACCTATACCGCCGTACCGCCCTTGGCGACGGTGGGTCTGCCCAACTACGACGCCGACGCCTGGTATGCCGTATGGGGACCGCGCGGCATGAAGGCAGACCAGGTGGGGCGCTACAACACCGCGTTCAATCGCTTGCTGGAAAACCAGGAAATCCGCGCCACGCTGGTGAAGCAGGGTGTCACGCCGCGCCCCATGAGCGCGGGCGCGCTGGGCGATCTGTCCAAGGCGGAACTGGCCAAATGGCGCGAAGTCGTGAAGGCTGCGAACATTCTTCCCGAGTAAGACCGGCGCGAAACCGGCACTCTGATACACAACGTCGTAAAAATGCAACAGCCTCGCCCGGTATCCCGGGCGAGGCTGCATGGACCTCTACCACAGCCGGCACGGGGCCGGTCTTTTGTCTTTCGTATTAGCGACGCTTGCCGACTTGGTCGCCCACGACGCCACCAATAGCGGCGCCGCCCACCGTACCCAGAATACCGCCGTTCGTGACCGCGGCACCGGCCAAGCCGCCCACGCCAGCACCGACCACGGTGCTCTTTTGCCGGCCGGACATGCTGTCCCAGGTGGAACACCCGGCTGCGGAGACGGCGATGGCGGCCCCGATCATCAGCTTGGCAACAAGATTAGCTTTCATGAGTGACTCCCTATAGTGCCTTGTGTACTGGCGGCCCGACTACCGTGCCGCTGCTTGGGATAACAGTGACAGATTCGCCTGCCGCTGTCTGTGAACGAACTCGACAAGCATTACACAAAGTAACCCTGTCCGCCTACATCCCGATATGAACAGGGGCTCGAATCCGCGCCCGATTAGGCTTATCCTGAATACCGTGCGAACTCGGAGATTTTCGGTGGACGCTGTTGTCACTGCACTACCCTGGCGCCTGGAAGACATCGATTTCTCGCGCGTCGACGCCAGCCGGGTCAAAGACGACGAGCCGCTGTTCTTTCTGTTGTGCAGCGCCTCGTTCGTAGAAAGCGGTTCCGATCTCTACACCCGCAACCTGGTCGATTATTACCGCGACGACCAGGACGTAGCGGGTTGGCTGGGACTGCACTGGGAACCCGAAGAACTGCAGCACGGCCGGGCCTTGCGGGCCTATATCGAGCATGTGTGGCCGGACTTCGACTGGGAAAGCGCGTTCAACAGCTTTTTCGACGAGTACTCGCAGCGTTGCACGCTGGAGGAATTCGAGCCTACCCGGGCCCTCGAACTCGCGGCACGCTGCGTCGTCGAGATGGGTACCGCCACGCTCTATCGCAGCCTGGCGGAATACGCGCCGGACCCGGTGCTGCGGGAACTGACCACCCATATACGGACCGACGAAGTCCGCCACTACAAGTACTTCTATCTATATTTCAACCGCTACAACTCGCTGGAAGGCAACGGGCGGATGAAAGTGCTGGCGGCCCTGGTGCGCCGGCTGCTGGAGATCCGCAACGATGATGCCGTGTGCGCGATCCGCCACGTCGTCAATCACCGCTACCCCGAACGCGCCAACGACCAGGCCTATGCGGACCGCATCAATGCCGCCGCGAGGAAGCTCATTCAGCGCAATGTCAGCGCCGACATGAGCGTCAAGATGTTCCTCAAGCCGCTGAACCTGCCTGCGCGCATGCAGAGCGGGATAGAAGTCCCCTTGACCCGGATGCTGCACTTCGCGCTACGCTGAACGCCGGGGCGCCGACGCGCCCAGCGTTTCGGCATGCCGGCCGTGCAGATAGTTGAGAATCTCCGCTGCCCGCTCCGCAGGCCAATTCCAGATTTCCGTCCATGGCAGGTAGGACGCAATGGCAAAATCGCGCTTGAATCCCGCCACCACGGCGGCGTAAGCGGTATAGCCCAGGCACTGCTCGCGCGCCCGGCACAGTTTCTCCAGGGCCGATTCGATACGATGACGCAGGACGGGATCCGCGCCTATGGTGCCAGGCACATGGCAGGCGTCGAACAAGCGGCCTTCGCCGCCATCGGACACGGGGAATAGGGGCTCGTTCATGGCATCGCTCCTGCGCGGGACGAAATGACAAATGGGCGGCACGATAGTCATTTGCGGTCGCTGCTTGAGCGCCGATCGGCGGGCCTGACTACTTCGCCGGTGGAAGGATCGAGATTGAGCTTGATCCGGGCGCCGCGCTTGTCGAACCCTTCGACTTCCCAGCAGCCATCGTCGCGCTCCACTTCCCGCACCTGGTAGCCGAGTTCCTCGGCCTTGCGTATGACCTGTTCGATGGGAACCCAGCGATCTGGGGGAACATAGGCACACTTGTCGGCCGCCTGGGCGGCGGAAGAAGCGGCAGCGGCGGCAACGGCGATAATCATGGCGGGCAACAGGCGCATGGCGGTCCTCGTTAGCGGTGAGTTGTCGATGGCAGGCAGAATAGCGGCCCGCCGCCCCGCCTTCCTGACCGCCCATGTCAGCGTTTTATCAGCCTATGCCTGCTAGTGTGCTTTCCATGTCTGCGAGCTTTCTCCTTCTCCGCCCCTTCCTGCCGCGCCTGGCCGCGCCGGCGCTGGCCATGGCGCTTGCCGCCGCCGCGGCACCAGCCGCCGCGGGGGACGACGATTGCGATAATGACCAGGACTGCGCCCGCGCCGCGCTGATGCAGGGCGAGATCCGCCCCTTGCCGGAGGTGCTGCGGGTAGTCCGCGACAAGGTGCCAGGGGATATCATCGAGATCGAGCTGGATCGCGAAGACGGGATGTGGATCTACGAGGTCAAGGTCCTGCCTTCCAGCGGACGCCGCAAGAAGCTGGAAATCGACGCCCGCAATCTCCATATCCTGAAGATCAACTAGCCATGCGCATACTGGTAGTCGAAGACGAGCCCCGCATCGCAGCCGACATCCGCGCCGGCCTGACGCAGGCGCATTACGCGGTGGACGAGGCCGCCGACGGCGAAACCGCCTGGTTCCGTGCCGGCACGGAAGATTACGACGCCATCGTGCTGGATCTGGGGCTACCCAAGCTCGACGGCCTCACCGTGCTGAAACGGCTACGCGCCGCCGACATCTCCACGCCGGTATTGATCCTCACCGCACGCGACGGCTGGCGCGACAAGGTCGAAGGCATAGACGCCGGCGCCGACGATTACCTGGCCAAGCCGTTCCAGATGGAAGAACTGCTGGCGCGGCTACGCGCCATCACCCGCCGGGCGGCGGGCCGATCGTCGGCCATCCTGCGCGCCGGTCCGGTGGAAATCGATACCCGCACGCGGATGGTGACGGTGCATGGAACGGCCATGGCCCTGTCCTCGCTGGAGTACCGGTTGCTGTCATACTTTCTGCATCATCCCGGCCGCGTCCTGTCCCAAAGCGAACTCATCGAGCATATCTACGAGGCCGGCAGCGACCGCGATACCAACGCCATCGAAGCCCTGGTCGCGCGGCTGCGCCGAAAGCTCGGGGTGGACCTGATCGAGACCCGGCGCGGCCATGGCTACCTGATTCCCGACGGCGCCCAATGAGCCGGCGTTCGCTGCTGGTCCGGCTCGGCTGCGCCGCGGCTCTGATGATTGTGCTGGCGCTGGCCTTGGGCGGCGCGGGGCTGACCTTGATTTTCGACCGGCAGATGGAGCGCCGCGCGGCGGCCGAGCTCGACGTGCATGCCAAGATGCTGGCGGCGCAGATACGCGTCGAAGCAAGCGGCGCGGTCTTCGTCGACGCTCCGCTGGCCGACCCGCGTTTCGAACAGCCCTATAGCGGCCTCTATTGGCAAGTCGATGCCCCGGGGGGCCGGCAAGCGCGCTCCCGTTCGCTATGGGATGCGGTCCTGCCCGTGGCGCCCGGACCGGCGGGCTTGCCGGCACGGACGGGTTGGATCGGGGGGCCCGAACACAGCCGGCTGCTGGCAGTCCAACGGACTGTGCTGCTGGAGGACGTCGGCCCCGAAACGGCAGTGCACATCGCCGTGGCGATCGACAGCGCCGACCTGCAGGCCGAGCGCCTGTCGTTCCTGGGCCTGTTGGTGCCGTCGCTGCTGGCCCTGGGCGCCGTACTCATCGTTGCCATGGCCGGCTTCATCCAGCTCGCGCTGCGCCCGTTCCGCGCCCTGCGTGGCGAACTGGGGCAGATCCACGCCGGTCGGCGGCGCCAGCTGTCGCGCGACGTACCGGACGAAGTGCAGCCGGTCGTGGACGACCTGAACCGGCTTATTGCCTTCCAGGACGCCGCGGTGGAACGGGCGCGAACCCAGGCCGGCGATCTCGCGCACGGACTGAAGACCCCGCTGGCGGTGCTGGCTGCCATGGCCCGCGAGGCGCGCGGGCAGGGCCGCGACAAGCTGGCCGCCGACATCGAGGAACAGGTACGGACCATGGGCCGCCACGTCGACCGCGCGCTCGCCCGGGCACGCGCCGGCATGGCGGCCGCGCTCGGTACCCATGCGGCCGACGTGGCGCTCGTGGCCCGCAAGACCATACGGGCGCTGCGGACGCTGCCCGGCGCGGACAGCCTGCGATGGAAAGAAGACATACAAGAGGGGCTGCGGTTCGCCGGCGACGAGGGCGACCTGACCGAACTGCTCGGCAACCTGCTGGACAACGGCCGCAAATGGGCTGCTGCGGAGGTACGCCTGACTGTGCGCACGGCCACCCCGGGCATGCTCGAAATCGTGATCGAGGACGACGGCCCCGGCCTGCCGGAGGACGAAGCCGTACGGATAGAACGCGGCCGGCGCTGGGATGAAACCCGCCCCGGGACCGGTTTCGGCCTGGCGATCGCACGCGACCTGGCCGAAGCCTATCGCGGCGCAATCGCGTTCTCCCGCTCTCCGCACCTGGGCGGGCTTAAGGTGACGATGACGCTGCCGCGAGCCCGGTCGGGCGCGGCAGGCGCCGGCGCTACTTCAGCGGCTTGAAGCGCACCCGCTTGGGCTTGGCGCCCTCTTCGCCCAGGCGCCGCTTCTTGTCGGCCTCGTATTCCTGGTAATTGCCGTCGAAGAACACGACCTGCGAATCGCCCTCGAACGCCAGGATGTGCGTGGCGATGCGATCCAGGAACCAGCGGTCGTGGCTGATGACCATGACGCTGCCCGCGAACTCCAGCAAGGCGTCTTCCAGGGCCCGCAAGGTCTCCACGTCCAGGTCGTTGGACGGCTCGTCCAGCAGCAGCAGGTTGCCGCCGGCCAGCAAGGTTTTGGCCAGGTGCAGTCGCCCCCGTTCACCGCCCGACAGGTTGCCGACGATCTTGTTCTGGTCGGCGCCTTTGAAATTGAAGCGCCCCAGGTAGGCGCGCGAGGGCATCTCGAAGCGGCCCACCGTCAGGAGGTCCGCCCCGTCGGCCACGGCGTCGAACACGGTCTTGCTGTCCTCGAGCGCATCGCGCATTTGCTCCACATAGGCCAGCCGCACCGTGGACCCGCGCTCGATCTCGCCGCTGTCGGGCTGCTCCTTGCCCGCGATCATGCGGAACAACGTCGACTTGCCGGCGCCGTTCGGGCCGATGATGCCCACGATGGCGCCAGGCGGCACGCGGAAGCTGAGGTTGTCGATCAGCAGGCGGTCGCCATAGCCTTTGCTGACATTCTTGAACTCGATGACTTCGTTGCCCAGGCGCTCGGCCACCGGAATGAAGATCTCGGAGGTTTCGTTGCGCCGCTGGTATTCGTGGGAGCTGAGTTCCTCGAAACGCGCGATGCGCGCCTTGGACTTGGCCTGCCGCGCCTTGGGATTCTGGCGTACCCACTCGAGCTCTTTCTTGATGGTCTTCTGGCGGGCCGACTCATTGGCCTCTTCCTGCTTGAGGCGGGCTTCCTTCTGTTCCAGCCAGGAGCTGTAGTTGCCCTTCCACGGAATCCCGTGGCCGCGGTCCAGTTCCAGTATCCATTCCGCCGCATTATCGAGGAAGTAACGATCGTGGGTGACCGCCACCACCGTCCCGGGGAATTTCTGCAGGAAAAGCTCCAGCCATTGGACACTTTCGGCATCCAGGTGGTTGGTGGGTTCGTCCAGCAGCAGCATGTCGGGCTTGGACAGCAGCAGCCGGCACAGCGCTACCCGGCGCTTCTCGCCGCCCGACAGGTTGCCCACCACGGCGTCCCAGGGCGGCAGGCGCAGTGCGTCCGCCGCGATCTCGAGCTGGTGCTCGACGTCGTCGCTGCCGCTGCCGCTGCCCGCTGCAATGATGGCCTCCAGCTCGGCCTGCTCCGTGGCCAGCGCATCGAAGTCGGCATCCGGCTCGGCATAGGCGGCATAGACCTGCTCAAGCCGCTTCTTGGCGGCGAACACTTCGCCCAAGCCTTCCTCGACGGCTTCCCGCACCGTATGCGCGGGATCGAGCTGGGGTTCCTGCGGCAGGTAGCCGATGCGCAGGTTGGGCATGGGCTGGGCTTCGCCCTCGATGTCCTTGTCGATGCCGGCCATGATACGGAGCAACGTGGACTTGCCGGCGCCGTTCAAGCCCAGCACGCCGATCTTGGCGCCGGGGAAGAACGACAGGGAAATATCGCGCAGGATCTGCCGCTTGGGCGGCACGACCTTGCCGACGCGATTCATGGTGTAGACGTATTGGGCCATGGATGAACGGTACGTAAAAGAGTCAGTCCAGCTTGATGCCGGCCTGTTTGACGATGTCTCGGTTGTTGTCGTACTCGGCGCGGATGAAGCGGGCGAAATCGGCCGCGCTGCCGCCGGTGGGCACGTTGTCGCTGCCCACCAGCCGCGCACGCACATCGGGCTGCGCCAGGGCCCGGTTGATCTCGGCGTTCAGGCGATCCAGCACGGCTTCGGGCGTGCCTGCGGGGGCGAAGATGCCGAATACCGACATCATGTTGGCCTTGGGGAAGCCGGCCTCGGCGAAGGTCGGCACGTCGGGCAGGAAGTCGATCCGGGCGGGCGCGCCCACCGCCAGCGGGCGCAGCTTGCCGGCCTTGATGTGGCCATTGAGCACGGGGCCGAGATTGGTGGTCAAAAGTTCGAACTGTCCGCCCAGGGCGTCGTTCTGCTGCTGGCCGCCGCCCTTGTACGGGATATGCGTGATGTCCACGCCGGCCGCGCGCTTGAACTGCTCCAGGGTAATGTGGCCGACCGTGGCCAGGCCGGAGGTACCCCATCGCAGCGCGCCGGGCTCGCGGCGCGCCTGCTCGACCACGTCGGCCAGCGTCTTGCCGGCGAAGGCAGGCGTGCCAAGCAGGACCACGGGGGAATACATCACGCCGACGACAGGAACGATGTCCTTGAACGGATCGTAATTGACCTTGCCCAGCAATGGGTTGAGCGACAGCGGACTGATGGACGAAAAGCCGATGGTGTAGCCGTCTGGAGCGGCCTTGGCGACCGCGTCCATGCCCAGCGTGCCGCCTGCGCCAGCCTTGTTCTCGACAATGACGGACGTGCCGAGCTGGGCGCCCAGCTTGTCGGCCAGCGCCCGCGAGACGATGTCGCTGACGCCGCCGGGCGGGTAGGCGACGACGATGCGCACGGGCTTGGCGGGCCAGGACTGGGCGGCGGCGGAAGTGGCGGCGAGCGCCAGCATGCCGGCGCAGACGGAGAGCAGAGGTTTGATCATGGCAATGGCGAAGAAGCGCCGCCCCGGCGCGCGGTGGCACGCGGGCGCGGCCTTGCGGAGGCGCTATTGTAGTGGACGCGGCTGCCAGCCTGTTCTTGGTATGCTGTGGGCACGAACCACTCACTGCCCGCCGCCATGCTGCCCTTCGACTGGAAATTCCCGTACCCCTCGCAGAAAATGCCGCTGCTGGCGGCAAACGCAGTCAGCACCAGCCAGCCCCTGGCGGCGCAGGCCGGCCTGCGCATGCTCTACGACGGCGGCAATGCGGTCGACGCCGCCCTGGCCACCGCGATTGCGCTGACCGTGCTCGAGCCCGTCATGAACGGAATAGGCGGCGACCTCTTTGCCATCGTCTGGCACGAAGGCCGCCTGCACGGCATCAATTCGAGCGGGCGCTCGCCGGCGGCGTGGACGCTGGACCGCTTTCGCGGCAGGACCACGATGCCGGTCACCGGTTGGGACGCCGTGACGGTGCCGGGCCAGGTCGCCGGCTGGCGTGCCTTGTCCGAGCGCTTTGGCAAGCTGCCGTTCGAGCGGCTGTTCGAGCCTGCGCTCGGGTACGCCCGCCAGGGCTTCCAGGTCACGCCCCAAATAGCCCGCCTATGGGAGCAGCAGGCGCCCGCGCTGGCCGGCGAGCCGGGTTTCGCGCAAGCCTTCTTCCGCGACGGCACGACCCCCCGGGCAGGCGATCGCTGGCGCTTTCCCGAACAGGCCGACACCCTGGCCGACATTGCGCGGACCGGGGGCGAGAGCTTCTACCGCGGCGCGCTGGCCCAGAGAATCGTTGACTTCGCACAGCAGACCGGCGGCGCGCTGGCGCTGGCGGACCTGGCGGCCCACGAAGCCCAGTGGGTCGAACCGCTGAGCCAGGACTTCCGGGGCTATACGGTGCATGAAATCCCGCCCAGTGGCCAAGGCATCGCCGCACTCGCCGCACTCGGCATGCTGGACCGGCTCGACCTCGAAGGCATGGGCCTGGACAGCCCGGCGATGTATCACGCGATGATCGAGGCAATGAAGCTGGCCTTCTCGGATCTGCACGAACATATTGCCGACCCGGCGGCGATGCGCGTTGCGCCAGCCGACCTGCTGGCCCCCGACTACCTGGCGCGGCGAGCGGCGCTGATCGACCCCGCCCGTGCCGGCGCTCCGGCCGCAGGCACGCCCAAGCTGGGCGGCACGGTCTACCTGGCGGCAGCCGATGCCGACGGCACCATGGTTTCATTCATCCAGTCCAATTTCCAGGGGTTCGGATCGGGCGTGGTGGTGCCGGGAACCGGCATCTCGCTGCACAACCGCGGCATCGGTTTCAATCTGCGCCCGGGACACGTCAATTGCGTCGGCCCCTCCAAGAAGCCGCTGCACACCATCATCCCGGGCTTCGTCACGCGCGACGGCCAGCCGGTGATGGCCTTTGGCGTCATGGGCGGGACCATGCAGGCGCAGGGACACGTGCAAATGATGGTGCGGCTGGGCGCGTTCGGCCAGAACCCCCAGGCCATGAGCGACGCCCCGCGCTTCCGGGTGGACGACGGCATGGTCAGGCTGGAGGCGCACACGCCGGCGGCGGTCGTCGAGCAATTGCGCGGCCTGGGCCACACGGTCGAAGTGTCCGAGCCGCAGAGCCTGGACTTCGGGTCGGCTCAGTTGATCTATCGCAGCGACGACGGCTACATCGCCGCCTCCGACTCACGGCGCGACGGCCAGGCCGTCGGTTATTGAACCTTGCCCGTAAGCCGCCCGGCGGGCGGCTTCAAGAGCGCGTCGGCACTTCGGGCGCCGGCGAGGCCTCTGGCGCAGTGTCCTCGGCGCGCGCTTCTTCCTCGCGGCGTTCCTGCCGGAGCAAACGGTTCGCGGCCTTGCGCAGAGGCGCCAGCAAGCGCGCCATGAGCGTCAACTGCGTCAGGACCAGGCGGTGACCGTCATCGGCATCGTCGGGCAGTTGCTCGAGTGCCAGCGCAAGCGCCTGCTCCTCGACGCTACTGGCCGCCAGCGGCGTCCGGTGGGTCAGTCCATCGGCGATTTCGTCCAAGGCCTGGATCACCCCCATGGTCATGCGCGCGATGTCGGCATCGCTGGCATGGTCCGACAGGCTTTCGCGATGGGCCCCCAGCCCCGACAGATAATTCAGCAGCGTGTGCGACAAGGTCAGGAAGCGCAGGCCCGCGTCGGCATCCCGCCGAAAGTGCCCGGGTTCGGCCAGCATGTTGGACATCGCCATGGAAAGCGCGGCATCGGCGTTATGCGCGTTGCGGCGCGCGAGCCGGTACGCCAGGTCGTCGCGCTTGCCGGTTTCGTACTGGATCATGATCTCGCGCAAGTAGCGGCTGTTGGCCGCCAGCGCGTTGGCCGCGACCTGGTTCAGCCGCCGTCCCTGCCAGTCCGGCATGACGACCAGTACCGCAATGCCCGCTACCAGTGCGCCCAGCAAGGTATCGACCAGGCGCGGCACGAACAGGTCGTAGCCATTGCCGATCTGGTTGAAGCACAGCAGCACCAGCAGCGTGATGGCTGCCGTGCCTATCATGTAGCGCGTGGCCCGGGTGGCGAAGAACACCACGCCGGCCGCGACCGCGAACAAGGCCTGCACCAACAGGCTGGAAAACAACTTGAACACCACCCATCCCAACGCCAGGCCCAGCACCGTCCCCAGCACCCGCTGCACCAACCGCGTACGGGTGGCGCCATAGCTGGGCGCGCAGACGAACAGCGTAGTCAGCACGATCCAGTAGCCCTGCTCGGGGTGCACGAGGTGCAGCATGCCGTAGCCCGCCGCCATCGCCACGGTCAGCCGCACGGCATAGCGGAATACCGGCGCGCTGGGCGTCAGCTGCAAGCGTATGCGGTCGAAAGCCTCGCCGACCGACTGGGGAGAACGGTCGAACAGGCTGTTGTCCTGCTGCTGCTCGTCCAGCTTGTCGGGATTGCTGGCGCTGCCCAGGCGCCGGTCCAGTTCGGCCAGGTTGGCCGAAAGCGCGCCGACGGAACGCAGCAGCCGCGCCCATTCCGGCCGGTTCAGCCGCCGCAGGTAATCCAGCGACGCATCGAGGTCCGCCTTGGCTTGCCGGGCCTCGTCGCCCGCGTCGAACGGCTGGCGCATCCGTATCGCGCGTGCCAGCCGCCGGCAGGCCTGTCCCTGCAGGTTCAACAGCCGCTGGCACCGGAACATGATGTCGCTATGAAAGAACGCCTCGGCCAGATCGTTGTACGGATAGTGCGAGGAGCTGGCCCGCTCGTGCACGTCCTGCGCGATGAAATAGAGGCGCAGGTAGCGGGCGGTCTTGCGACCGGGGCGGCTTTGGCCGAGGCGGCTGAAGATGCTTTCCTTGGCCGCGTTGAGTGCCGTGACGACCTTGCCGTTGAGACGCGCGAGCTCCAGCCGGCGCGCTTCGAGATCGATCCCGCGGACCGGCTCGAACAGCGATGCCTTCAGGACCAGGTAGTCGCCCAGCACCGCGTACAGCGCGGCCAGCCGTTGCTGGACCGGCTGGTGCACGAACAATGCCGCCCACAGCACCGACAATGCGCCATACCAGGCGGCGCCGGCCATCAACAGCGCCGGCTCGCGCCAGAAACCGCCATCGCCCCGGTTTTGCTCCACGCCTATGGTGGTGTAGATGGCCAGGATCAGCGTCGCGTAGCCTATGGCCCGGTAGCGCTCGCCGATGGCGCCCAGCATGGTCAGGCAGAAGGTAGAGACCACCATGCCCGCCAGGAACAGCCACGGATACGGAAACAAGGCCTTGACCGCGATCGCCGCCACGGCGAAGCATGCGAGCGTGACGAGCTGCGCCAGCAGCCGGCCGCGCCAATTGTCGTCGGTCTCCGCCAGCGCGCAGGCGATCACACCCAGGAACGCGGGAATCACCAGATCCATGCGGTCCTGCTGCCAGCACAGCGCCATGACGCTGGCCAGGGCGATGAACACGCGCAAGCTGTAGACGAAAGTGTCGTGCGCCCACAGGCGGCGCAACGTGTTGAGCATGGAAGCGACAGGCATGGAAAACCGAAAGGAGCAGCCAACCGTAACTATCGCATGCAGGACTCATGCCAGCGTGCCGGGGGCACAACAAATGCCGGCCGGCTGGCCGCGCGCCGGCCCCGGCGGCGGCCGGACGCGCCGGGCCGGGCCGGCCCGCCCGCGCATGCGATAATCGGTCAGGCGCCCGCCTCGCCCGGCCGTGCCTCTCCTTCCCAGCCCAGGCCCATGAAACAATACCTCGACCTCGTCCAAGCCATCCTCGACACCGGTTCCTGGCAAGTCAACCGCACGGGCATCCGCACG
Source organism: Pigmentiphaga sp. (assembly GCF_033795525.1). Classification (GTDB taxonomy): domain Bacteria; phylum Pseudomonadota; class Gammaproteobacteria; order Burkholderiales; family Burkholderiaceae_B; genus Pigmentiphaga. The sequence continues at coordinate 161,988 of NZ_JARYGM010000004.1, read as the reverse complement.
CTCAGCATGCCCGGCGCCGCGTTGCGCTTCGACCTGCAGGAAGGGTTTCCGGCGGTCACGACCAAGAAACTGGCCTTCAAGTCCGCCATCGGCGAACTGGTGGGCTTCTTGCGCGCCGCGCGCAGCGCCGCGGACTTCCGCGCGCTGGGCTGCAAGGTATGGGACCAGAATGCGAACGAGAACGCCCAATGGCTGGCCAACCCCTACCGCCAAGGGGAGGACGACCTGGGACCCGTGTATGGCGTGCAGTGGCGCCAGTGGCCCGCCTACAAGCTGCTCGACGCGGCCCGTGGCGAACAGCTGCGCGACGCGCTGGACCGGGGCTATGCCCGCGTCGCCGAATTCGACGAAGACGGCGTGCGCAAGGTCCTGCTCTACAAGGCCGTCGACCAATTGCGGCAATGCCTGGACACCATCCAGAACAATCCGGGCGACCGCCGCATCCTCTTCCACGGGTGGAACTGGGCGCAGATCGAAGAAATGGCGCTGCCGCCCTGCCACCTGCTCTACCAGTTCCTGCCCAACGCGTCGACCCGCGAAATCTCGCTATGCCTGTACATCCGGTCGAACGACGTCGGACTGGGCACGCCGTTCAACCTGACGGAAGGCGCAGCGCTGCTGCACCTGGTGGGTCGGCTGACGGGCTACAAGCCGCGCTGGTTCAGCTATTTCATCGGCGATGCGCACATCTACGAAAACCACCTCCCTATGCTGCGCGAACAGCTCACGCGCAAGCCCTTCCCGGCACCGCGCCTGGTGCTGTCCGACCGGATCCCCGACTACGCCGTCACCGGCCGGTACGAGCCCGAATGGCTGGAAAAGGTCGAGCCGGCAGATTTCTCGCTGGTCGATTACCAGCACCATGCGCCGCTGACGGCGCCGATGGCGGTGTAGGGGCTGCATATGGCGCGCCGGTGCCGCGCGCCATTCCCTCGCTCATTCCGGCGTCAGGCCGGCCGCCTTGACTCCCTCGCGCCAACGCGCAAGATCGGCCTTGATCTGCTCGGCATAGCGCTGCGGCGTCGTCCCTTCCGGCGCCAGTCCCAGTCCTTCCAGCTGGCGAGCGACGTCGGGCAGTTTGACGATGGCCGCGATTTCGCGCTGCAGCCGGTCGATGATGGCAGGCGGCGTCCCGGCTGGCGCCATCACACCGTACCAGGAGTTGATCTCGAAATCCGCGAAGCGGTCCGCGATGGGCGGCAAGTCCGGCTGCAGCGCCGCCCGCCCCCGCGTACTGACGGCGATGCCTCGCAACTGGCCGCTCTTGAGGTAGGCCACCACGCCTGAAATGTTCAGGAAAGCCATGTCGATCTGGCCGCCGAGCAGATCCGTGACGACCGGTGCGGCCCCCTTGTAGGGCACGTGCAGCAGTTCGACCCCGGCCTGCTTGCCCAGTATGGCGCCCGCCAGGTGCGTGGTGCTGCCCGGCCCGACCGAGCCATACGACAGCTTGCCGGGATGCGCCTTGGCGTAGTTGATCAGTTCGCCAAGATCGTGGATGGGCAGCTGCGGCCGCACGACGAGTACCAGAGGCGCCGAGACGACCTGGGTGACCGGCGCCAGGTCCTTCACGGAGTCATAGGGCATGTCGCGCTGCAGAGCAGGACTGATGGTGATGGGACCCACGTGCGAAAACAGCAAGGTGTAGCCGTCGGGCTTGGCGCGAGCCACCATGGCCGAGCCGATTACCCCATTGGCGCCGGCACGGTTCTCGACCACGAAAGTCTGCTTCATCCGCTCGGACAGTTTCTGCAGGATGGGCCGCGCCACAGCATCCGCCGGTCCGCCCGGCGTCCACGGATTGATGACCGTGACCGGCCGGTCCGGGTAGGACTGGGCGGCGGCCGGGCTCGCGGCCAGCAGGCCGGCTGCGACGGCAGCCCATGCCCGGCGCCACGGGCCGCATCCGGCCCCGCCTGCATGATGGATCGACATGATGGGTCTCCTCGTCTTGTTTTTTTCTGTGTCGGACGCTCAGCACGCGGGAATGCGCGCGCCGAGCTCCGATACGCCGTAGAACTGCAGGACCTGCTCGAACCGGCGCGGATCGGGCGACTGGTGGAAATAACCGTGATTGCTCGAACGCATGCCGCTCAAGCGGCGCAGGTCCACCAGCATCTCGGCCATCTTGAAAGATGTCGCCAGGCCATCGACCACGGTGGCGCCGCCGATCTGGTGAACGCCCGCCTTGGTGAGCAACAGGTTCATCGGCAGTTCCCCCGGCACGATGACGTCTGCTCCGGTTTCGCGCACCAGCTTCTCGCCCTGCTCGACAATGCGGGCCACGACGGCGTCGCGCCGGGAAGGATCCATGTGTCCGGCCAGCACGTCCTGGAACGACACGCCGGCATGCTCTATCCCGGCAAAGCGATTCTCCAGGCCCCAGTGCCGCATCTGCTCGGGCCAGAAATCCAAGCGCTCCTTGATGAAGAACAACATCCCGGCGCGGCGGCCGTACAGGCCTGCCAGGTTGAACGCGGCCTCCCCGTAGCCGACCACCGGGATATCGACGATGGTCCGGATCTCGCGCGCCATGGGGCCCGCGATGCTGGCCAACACCATGGCGTCGAAGCCCTGCCGCTGCGCCTCCCGTGCCGCGGCCAGCCATTGCAGGCCGTGCATCCAGTACAGCACGCCATACGCCAGGTCGGAGCCGGGATAGTCGCTCGTATAGGTGCCGGGGATCTGCCCATGCAAGACGACTTCCGTGTCGGGACGAACGATTTCTCCAATACGCTGATTGAGCGCCTCGGCGTAGGCGGGAAGGTCCTGCAACACGGTAAAGCTTTGATGCCAGATACGCATGATGGTGGCTCCAGGAATCAAGAGGTGGGGGCTTCGCGCTGTCGCGCCCAATCCCGCAGGACGTGGCGCTGCAGCTTGGAGCCATTGGCGGCGGTGTGGTAGGGAAGCGCGTCGACGAAATAGACGGCCCGCGGCGCCTTGAAATTGGCGATGCGCTCGCGGCTCCAGGCGATCAACTCGTCGGCGCTCAATGGCATGCCGGGACGCAGCTTGACGAACGCCACCGGCACCTCGCCCAGGCGCGGATCGCTGGCGGGGGCCACCGCCACGTCCTCTATCGCCTCGTGGGTGCGCAGCAATCCTTCGACCTCTTGCGGCGCGACATTGAAACCGCCGACTTTCAGCATGTCCTTGAGCCGGCCGACATAGAACAGGAATCCGCCGGCCGTCCGCACACCCAGGTCGCCCGTATGGAACCAGCCATCGCGGAATGCCGCGGCGGTGGCCCCGGGATCGTTGTAGTAACCGTGCATGACCGTCGACCCGCGCACCACGATCTCGCCCTCTTCCCCGGCCGGCCTGTCGCGGCCCGATTCCGGCTCGACGATACGGACTTCGACGCCCTCGGCCACTCTCCCGCCCGCCCTGACGCTCACGGCGAAGTCGTCGTCCAGCCGGTTGTACAGAATCATGGGATTGGTCTCGGTCATCCCGTAGGCATGGATGAAGCGGTAGATGCCCAGCCCGGGTCCCATGGCGCGCGCAAGCGCCTCGTCCAGCCCGGCCGTGAAGGCGATGGTGGCGCGGCGCGGCGGTTCGGGTTCCGCGCCAACCTGGCGGTTCTTGCCCTGGGCCGCCATCAACTCCCGGATCTGCACGTCTACGCCATGAATGACCGCGCAGGCCTGCGAGCGCAGCAGCTCGGCGGCCTCTTCGGGCCGGTAGCTGTCCTGGAACACCAGGCATGCGCCCGCCCCCAGCGTGGACAGGACCTTGTTGGCCCCGCCCGAAATCCCGAAGAACGGATACAGCGTCAGCACCCTTTCGCCCGGCGACAGTTCCAGCCAGCGGCCGGATCGTACCGAGTGCGGAAGCAGATGGGCGTGGGTCAATGGCACGCCCTTGGGGAACGAGGTCGTACCCGAGGTATAGAACAGGACCGCCAGAGCGGCGGCATCATCGCAGCGAGGCAGCGCCTTGCGTCCGGAAAGCTGCCGCCGGCCTTCGTCAAGCAAGGCAGCGGTGTCGAGCGCGGCGGGCGAAGGCGCCGTGTGCACGCCTATCACGATATCCAGCGCGGGCAGCTGGTCGTAGCCGCCGCCTGTGCTGGGGCGGCCACAGGCCTCGGCGATCTGGCCGGCGTAGTCGTGCCCGAGGTAACTGCCCATGGCGACCAGTGCGCGCGCGCCGGAGTGAGCCAGCACATGGCGCAGCTCGCGGCTGCGGAACCGCGGATTGATGGGGACGAACACCGCGCCCAGCCGCGTGATCGCGAACAGGTACAGCACCCACTCCGGGAAACTCGAGAGCATGACGCCGACCCGGTCGCCCGGCTGGATGCCATGCCGTTGCAGCGCCCACTGCAGCGCCCGCGCATCGCGCGCCAGCTCCGCATAGGTCCACCGGCGCAGGTTCGCGCCGTGCTGCCGATCGCTCGCGACCATGGCCTCGCGCTCGCCGAACCGCTCGCCGATCTCGTCGACGAAACGCCCGAATGTCCAGCCATCTACATCGACAAGCGGCATGCCGCGAGGGCCGGCGCTCATGCGAACATCTCCCGGCCCAGGCAAGCCCGCGCGATCTGGTTCTTCTGTATTTCGCTGGTGCCCTCGCCGATGCGGAAGGCCCGGGCGTCGCGGTAGATCATTTCGATCGGCGACTCCGCCATGTAGCCGGCACCGCCCAGTAACTGCAATGCACGGTCGGCGACCCGGCCCGCCATCTCCGTTGCGGAGAGCTTGGCCATCGACACCGCTGCCCGCGCATCGCCGCCCCGGTCCATCTCGCGGGCTGCGGCGTAGAGCAAGGCACGAGACTGCTCGATTTCCACCGCCATGTCGGCGACCATCCACTGCAGGCCCTGGAAGCTGCCCAGCTGTCGGCCGAACTGCCTGCGCACGCGAAGGTGTTCAACAGCGTAATCGTAGGCGCGCTGCGCCATGCCGACGCAATGCGCGGCCACCCCGATGCGGGACTCCAGGATGTTGGCCAATCCCAGCCGCAGCCCATCGCCGATGGCACCCAGCACGTTGTCATCGCCCACGAATACGCCATCGAAGACCAGTTCGCAGATCGGATATCCGCGCCAGCCCATCTTGCGGTGGATGCGCCCCACCGAAAACCCCGCGGCGCCGCGTTCGACGACGAAGGCGGCCGGTACGTCGCCGTCCGCCTGGGATGCCTTGGCGATCACGATGACGTAATCGGCATGATTCCCGTGCGAAATGAAATGCTTGGTCCCATTCAGCCGCCAGCCCCCTTGCTCGCGCGTAGCCCGGGTACGGATGGCGGCCGCATCGGAGCCCGCGCCGGGCTCGGTCAGGGCGAATGCCCAGATTTTCTCGCCCCGCACGGCGGGCTGGAGCAGCCGTTGGCGCTGTTCGCCCTGGCAAACCAGGAGCGCCTTGGGCGGGCGGCCCACCATGTCCGCCAGGGCCACACTCGCCTGCCCCAACTGTTCGCGTATAAGCACTTGCGCCAGATAAGGCAGGCCCGGCCCGCCGGCCTCTTCAGGCATGTTGAAGCCGAACAGGCCGAGCTCGACCGCCTTGGCGCGCAGCCGGGCCGCCAGGGACGGCGCCACGCAATCGGCCCGTTCCACTTCCTCTTCATGCGGCCACAGTTCCTGGCGCACGAACTGGCGGGTCAACTCGGCGAACTGGCTGAACTCCTCGGGAATCAGGTAATCCATATCAACCTTCTGCAATGACGAATACGGGAAGCGGCACGGCGGGATCCGACCATGCCTCGAAAACGCAGCGCACCCGCGCCCCCGCCCGCACCTCGCTCCGGTCCGTCGCGGTGATACGGGAAAACATGCGCACGCCCTCGTCCAGGTCGATAAAGGCCACGATGTAGGGTGCATCGCGCTGCAGCTCGGCGCGCGGGGCACGCGCCACCACGCTCCAGGTGGCGATGCGTCCGTTGCCGCTGGCCAGTCGCCATCCAGGCGGCTCCGGGCAGCGGCTGCATACGGCGCGCGGCGGCCACTGCCAGGCCGCGCAGCGCTCGCAGTAGGGCAGGGCCAGCACACCTCGTGCGGCCGCCTGCCGGTACGGCTCCAGCGGCGCGGAAGCAAGACCTAGACGTTTCATTGCGGCGCTCCGAGCAACAACGCGCCATGGGTCGCGAACACGCCGCCCATGCCGTGGGCCATCGCCAGCATCGGCTGCCCGGACTGGCGCGGCCCGGCTTCGCCACGCAGCTGCGCGACCGCCTCGATGACGTTGCCCATGCCGCCGGCACGGGCCGGATGACCATGCGACAACAGCCCGCCATGGGTATTGACCGGCAGGTCTCCCCCGCGGCCGAAACGGCCTTGCAGAAAATCCCTGCCCGCCTGCCCTCGGGCGGCCAGCCCCAGGTCTTCCAGATTGACCAGCATGGCGATGGTGAAGCAGTCGTAGACCAGCGCCACATCGATGTCGCTGCGCGCAGCGCCGGCCTGGCGCAAGGCCGCGTCGAGCGCGCGGCCGGCCGGGAATTCCGTCAGCGAGGCCGCCGCCGACAAATGCATGTGGCCGGTGGCGAAACCTGCTCCGCGCACCGGCACGCGGCGCGTGCCCGGCGTCCCGGTCAGCACCAGCGCGCCGCCGCCATCGGATACTGGGGCACAGTCCAGCAGGCGCAGCGGATCGGCGATCATGCGGCTGGCACGGTAGGCCGCTGCATCGAAAGGCTCGCGATGATGCGCGTTGGGATGGTCCGCTGCAGCCGACCTGTCGTGCATGGCCACGGCAGCCAGTTGCTCCTCGATGTCGCCCCAGCGTTGCGCGTAGGCCCGGGCAACCAGGGCGAACATGGCCGGCACCGTGGGACCGTAGGGCACCTCCAGCTCGGGATGGACCGGGCCGGCCTCCGCCAGGGCCGTGACGTAGGCCGCCCGCGACGCCGCCCCCAGCGGCATGTCGGCCGCCACGATGAGCACGGTGGAGGCGCTACCGCCTCGAATCAGGCCGCGTGCCGTCTCGACCATCGAGGCAGGCGCCGCTCCGCCGGCTTCCAAGGTCCATGCCACCGCCGGCTGTATGCCCAGGTATTCGGCCAGCGCCGCCGCATGGATCAGGTACGGATCGGAACGCGGCGATACGGTCAGCACGGCATCCACCTGGTCCAGCTCCAGCCCGGCATCCTCCAACGCGCGGCGCGCGAGTTCCGCATGCAGCGTCATGGTATGGGGCAGCGCCGAGCGGCCCTGGGGGAGCTCCCCCACCCCGGCGATGAAAACGTCGTCCATGCTCAACCCGCCCCGGTCTGCCGGCTGGACGCGGTGCACACCACCACCTGCCCGTTCGCGCTGCCGAGTTCCACGCCCAGGCCGTGCAGTTCCGTGTGTTGCTCGAATACCCGGACCGCCGTCGACAGCGCGTCCTCGATATCGACCGGCTCGGCCGGCCATTCCTGCAGCTGCTGTCCCAGATCGTCGACGAGGGCCAGCAAGTCCGCATGGCTGGCCGGCAGCGCCCGCACGACGCGATGCGCACCCACTCGATACGCGGGCAGCCAATTGGCCATGACTACCGGGCCGAAGTCCCTATCCTGTCCGATCTCCACGCGCAGCCAGGGAACGGCTGCGGAAGAGGCGGACAATCCGTGGCGGGCCAGCAGCTCGCCAGCCTGACCGCCGCGAACTATGCTCCCCGCACCGGCGCGGCCCGCCAGCGGCGGCGGAGGCACCGGGTCGAGTTCCTCGGGCGGCCGGCATGCGATGCGGGCCAGCGCCCGCATGCAAAGCTCGGGGTCGAGCAGCACGGCGATGCCGTGGCCGGCCAGCGCCGCATGGACGTCCGGCGCCAAAGGAACCCCGCAGCACACCACGACCGCCTTGCCGGTGGCATTGACGAACTCGGTCAGCATGGCGTGGTAGCGATCGATGATGGGACGTCCGAACACCATCCAGACATTGATGCTGTCGTCCTCGCGCAGCGCTGCCAGCGTGTGCGCCAGGATTTCCCCACGCGCCACGACGTCGGCCGACAGGTCGACCGGATTGCTGGAGGATCCATAGAGCGGGATGCCCCGGTCCAGGGTCTGTTGGAGCGAAGGCGGCAGTTCGGGCAGCTGCAGGCCGGCCTGGATGACGTGGTCCGCAATGACCGAACACGCGCCGCCCGAGGCGGAAATGATGCCCACCCTGGGCCCCAGCCGGTCGCCCACGCTGGTAAGCAGTGTCATGACATAGCTCAGCTCCGCCAGGGATGCCACCTGGATGACGCCGAGCTGGCGGAAGATGCCGGCGTAGACGTCACGGTCGGTCGGGTGCTTGGCAGTATGGGCGATCGTAGAGCGCAACGAATCCGGATATTCCCCCGCCTTGAGCACGACGATACGCTTGCCGGCTCGCCGGGCCGCCTCGGCGGCTGCAATGAATTTCCGGCCATTGCGCACGCCCTCCATGTAGCAGATGATGGTGTGGACCTCGGGGTCGGCGCTGAAGTGATCGATGAAATCGGCCGTCTCCAGTGTCGCCTCGTTGCCCAGGCCGATCCAATAATCGACGCCGATCCGATTGAGCTGCAACGAGGAAAAGATCAGCCCGCCCACGCTTCCGCTGTGGGTCACGATGGCGACGCCGCCCCGCAGGCCGGTATCCCGCCCGTACCAGTCGGCAAATGTCAGGGGCAAGTGCCTGCGGAAATTGACCATGCCCACCGTATTGGGCCCGACCACGTGCATGCCGGTCTCGGTGCACAGCCGCTGCAGCCGGTCCAGGCGGGCACGCCCCTCCTCGCCGCTGCGGCCTTCGCCGAAGCCTCCCGTCATCAACAGGCAGAAGCGGACGCCTCGGCGTGCTGCCGCCTCGATGGACGCGAACGCCGCAGCCACGGGAACGACGCACACCAGCAGATCCACAGACTCGGGCAGTGCCTCGACCGACGGGTAACACGGCATGCCGCCTATGTTGTCGTAGCGCGGATTGATCGGGAAGACCCGCCCGTCGAAACCACTCTTGGCCAGGAAGTCCAGGATCATCCCCGACAGCTTCCCGGGATCGCCCGAAGCGCCCGCAATAGCGATGGAACGAGGCTCCAGCAAGCCTTGCAGATTCATGACTGTGTTCTCCGTCCTGCCGCGGCGAACCGGCGGCCAGCCGCATCGATGCCGCGCATGGTCCTACTTGCCGGCAAAGCGCGGCGGCCGTTTCTCGAGCCAGGCCTCCACGCCCTCCGTCTTGTCCGCCGTTCCGCAGACGATGCCGAACAGGCGCCGCTCGTAGTCCAGGCCGTCGGCACGCCCCAGGTCGCCGGCACGGCGCACGCATTCCATGATGGCCCGCATCGCCACCGGCGGCCCGGCCGCAAGTTCCTGCGCGATCGCCATACCCTGCTCTCGCAGCTTGTCCGTGGCGACGACTTCCGTCACCAGGCCAATGCGCAGCGCTTCCTGTGCGTCGACGATGCGGCCCCTCAGCGTCAATTCCAGCGCCCGGCCTTCGCCGACCAGGCGAGGCAGGCGCTGGGTACCTCCCAACGCAGGAAAAATGCCTAGCTTCACTTCCGGAAAACCGCCACGGAAATCCTCGGAAGCCAGGCGGATGGTGAACGCAAGCGCCAGCTCCAGTCCGCCGCCCAGCACATAGCCATGCAATGCGCCCACCACGGGTTTGGACAGCGACTCCACCACCGTGTCGAGCCGTGCCGGCGCCCACCCGGCTTCCAGCATGGTCCGGGTCCGCAGCTCGCGGATATCGGCCCCGGCGCAAAAATGGCGCCCTTCTCCGGTCACCAGCACGGCCCTCACCTGCGGATCGACCTCGGCCTGGTGGAGGGCTGCCGCCAGCGCGCGCCTCATCGGCGTATTGAGCGCGTTACGGGCGTCGGGCCGGTTCAACGACAAATGCATGACCGCACCATCGCGGCGGACCAGGACGAGGTCCGACGCCGAATCGGGAATGGGATGATTCATGGGATGCCTGTGCTATCAGTTGTCCAGCTTGATGTTGAGCCGGCGCATCAGCTCCGAGAACTTGCGAATCTCGGCCTTGACAAAGGCGCCTGCTTCTTCCGGGGACGTTCCGCGCGCTTCGCCGCCTATGGACTTGAAGCGTTCGGACAGTTCGGGCGACTTGAGCGCCGCGAGCGTGGCGGCGTTGAGCCGCGAGATGACCGCGGGCGGCGTCGCCGCGGGCACGAACAGTCCATACCAGCCCATGGTTTCGACGTCGACGCCTTGCTCCTTGGCGGTCGGGATATCGGGCAGGATTTCCGAGCGCTTGGCGGTGGTGATCGCCAGCGCACGCAGCTGGCCGCTCTGGATGGCCTGAGTCGCCAGCGAGGAACCGGCTATCACGTAGTCCACCTGCCCGCCCACGAGGTCGGTAATCGCCGGGGCCACGCCGCGGTACGGCACGTGCAACGCCTCGATCTGGGCTGCGGCGTTGAAAGAGGCCTCGGCCAAATGGATGGACGTACCGATGCCCGAGCTGCCATATCGGAGCTTGCCGGGATGGGCGCGTGCGTACGCCACCATGTCCTGCAGCGTCTTGAACGGGCTGTCCTTGCTCACCAGAAGAATCTGGGCGCCGGAAAACAGGATCGAAACCGGCGTCAGCTCGCGCAGGAAATCGTAGGGCAGCGTGCGCCCGCTGGCGGTGTTGATCGTGGCGGCATCGCCGCTGAGCAGCAGCGTGTAGCCATCAGCGGGAGACTTTGCCACATAGTTCACGCCGACGATGGTCCCCGCGCCGTCGCGATTGACGACGACCACTGCCTGCCCAAGCTCGCGCTGCAATTGGTCGGCGACCGCGCGGCCGATCACATCAGCCGCGCCGCCCGGGGCGAAGGGTACGACCAGCCGCAGGGGCTTGGACGGAAAAGACTCGTTGCCTTGCGCCAGGCAGGAAGTCACCGGCAGCGCCTGCAACAGGAAGGCTGAAGCGATGCCCACTACGGCACGCGCCGAAGGCGAACGGGAGTAGCCCATGGTTGTCTCCTCGTGCGGCGATGGGCCGCGGGGAAAGTTCCGGCTCCGTACGTCGCGTATGCCGGACGTTTATCGGCCGCCATTGTGGAATCGGCCCGGCGGGGCGTCTAATGAAGAATGCGGCTCCACTCATTACCGGCGAGTAATGTTGCGCCGCAAAGCGGCCACCCTGCGCGGCGAGCCGGTGCTAAGATCGCCCGCACCTCGTGCGACGGAAACGGGCATGACGCAACTCGACTGGTACATAAGAAATGAATTGCGGCCGCGGCATCTCAGGTTGCTCGTGGCGCTCGACGATTTGCGGCACATCGGCAAGGTCGCCGCGCACATCAACGTGACCCAGCCCGCGGTATCCAAGATGCTGGGCGAGATGGAAAAGGGGCTGGACCTGAAGCTGTTCGAGCGCACACCCAAGGGGGTCTCGCCAACGCTCTATGGCGAATGCCTGATACGGCACGCGCGCCGCCTGCTCAGCGACTTCGGCCAGGCGAGGGATGAACTCAGGGGACTGCTGGATGGGGATACCGGACGCATCCGCGTAGGGGTGTTGTCGAACGTGGTACCCGCGCTATTGCCGCGCAGTGTCGCCATGCTCAAACAGCGCTCGCCCAGGACTAACGTCCTGCTGCGGGAAGGCACCATGGAGCGCCTGCTGCCGCTGTTGCTGCAAGGCGAACTCGATCTTATCGTGGGGCGCCTGGCGGAAAAGCACTCGCTGCCGGAGCTGGGCGGAAAGGTACTGTCTCAGGAGCCCGTGGTCCTGATCGCGCGGCTGGGCCATCCGCTGGCCCAGCGCAAACGGCTGGAATGGGCCGACATCATGCATTGCCCATGGGTCCTGCCATCGTCGGAAGGTCTGCTGCACGAGCCGCTGGAACGGACCTTCGAGCAGCATGGCGTTCCCATGCCCGCCGACTTCGTCGAGGCGCTCTCGGTGCAGTTCGTACTGGCGTACTTGCAGCAAACCGATGCGATCGCCACCATGACGCGCGACATCGCGCACCACTACCGGCGGCAGGGACTGGTATCGGTCCTGCCGTTCAACTTCCCGAAATTGATGCGGCCGTTGGGCATCACATGGAACCGCAACCGCACCATGTCGCCCGGCACGGCGCTGCTGATCGACTGCCTGGAGGAAGCCGCCGCGTCGGGGGCGCCCGCCTAGGCGCGGCGGCCCGGCAGCGCCGAGCGGGTGGCAGCATGCCGCCCGCCTGTGACGCGGCGCGATACCATCAACCTACGTGCTTGCGCAGGAACTCCAGCGTGCGCGAGAGCGCGAGGTCGGCGCTGGCCTTGTCGTAGGAACCGCGCATGTCGCAGTTGAACCCGTGGCCGGCCGGATAGGTGTGGACGATGACGTCCGGCTGGGCGGCGCGGATCTTTTCCACGTCCGACATCGGGATGGAGTGATCGGTTTCGCCGAAATGGGCCATGGTCGGAATGCGGGGCTTCTTGTCCGCGATGGCGGCGATGCCGCCGCCATAGTAGGGGATGGATGCGGACAGGCCGTCCAGCTGCGAGGCAGCGGCCCACGCGATGGTCCCGCCCCAGCAGTATCCGACGATGGCCACGCGGCCTGCTTCGCTGGCGACGGCCGCGGCGGCAGCCACGTCCTTGAGTGCCGCGTCCACCGGCACCTTCTGCATGAATTCCTTGCCCTTGGCGATGTCGTCCGGCGTATAACCCAGCTCCACGCCCGCCTGGACGCGGTCGAAGAATGCCGGCGCGATCGCCAGATAGCCTTCCTGGGCGTAGCGGTCGCACACGCTGCGGATGTGCACGTTCACCCCGAAGATTTCCTGGCACACGATGATGCCGCCGCGCGGCTTGCCGGCCGGATCGGCGCGATAGGCGGAAATGGTGACGCCGTCAGAAGCGGTCAATTCGATCTTCGTTCCCATGATTCCCTTGTCTGTGAATGAGCTGTCTCGTCATGCGGCTCCGCCGTCCATGCGGCCGGAGTCCAGTCCCTCGTTGTATCAGAAATTGCCGCGGGTGACAGCCTCCGTCTCGTGAATAGAGACTTTCGATGCCGGCCACCGTCCCGGCCATAACGCGCCGCCGGCCCGCGAATCGCCGCGATCGTGCTAGATTCGGGCCCTGACCGATCGATTCTCGCGCCATGCCCGTCCCGCTCATCCTTATCGTCGCCTACGCCCGCAACCGCGTGATCGGACGCGACAACGCACTGCCCTGGCGCCTTCGCGGCGACCTCGCGCACTTCAAGCGAACCACGCTCGGCCATCCCATCATCATGGGCCGCAAGACCTGGGAATCCCTGGGCCGGCCGCTGCCGGGCAGGCAGAATATCGTCATTACGCGCGACCCGGCCTACGCCGCCCACGGCGCGACCATCGTCCATACGCTGGATGAAGCCCTGTCCGCCGCCGGCGCGGCGGAACAGGTCTTCGTAATAGGCGGTGCCCAGATCTACGCCGCCGCGCTGGCGCGCGCCGACCGCATCATAGCCACGGAGGTTCACGCCGACGTCGATGGGGATGCCTGGTTTCCGCCGCTTCCTGCCGACCAATGGCGCGAGACGACGCGCCAGCCCCAGCCGCCCGAAGACGGCCTGGCCTACGACTTCGTCACCTATGAGCGCGCCCTCCCTTAGGGAGGATGTCGCGCAGCGACAGAGGACTCACCGCTAAGCAGGTGCGCGGCGGACTTGGCCGCCGCGCATCCTCCTCAGCTCGCCAGCCTATGCAGCCAGGGCATGTAGGGCAGGCTCAGCAGCACGCGCTCGCCCTGCACCTCCCGGCTGGCAGCCAGGGCCAGCGGGCAGAAGGCCGGTGGCAGCATCACCGAATGCAACGGCGAGCCCGGTCCCTGGCGGCGGCACAACGAGGTCTCCGATTCGAGCAAGCTCATATCGAGCGCCTCGCTGCGCTTGACCAGCAACGTTGCCTGCCGGTCCGGCACGTTGATCACCAGCAACGTCAGCTGGCGGCTCGCGGCCACACCGGCCGTCAGCAGCACCGCCAGCGCGGCTGCCGCTGACGAAACCACGATTGCCTTGCGCATGGCCCCTCCTTCAACGCTCGGGACGCAGCCTGGTGGTATCCGCCTTGGCGCGCTCGATCGCGCCGCGGCTGAACGCCAGCGGGAAGTATTCACCCTTGGACCAGGCCTCCAGCAGGTTGTCGTAGTACGGGCTTTCGGGATCGGCCGACTGCCCCGGCACGTTGATCGCGAGCGAGTTGTCCCAGTTGCCCACGTCGATGACCTGCCGGAACGACGCTCCGCTGGTAACCCGGAAGTCCGAACTGCGATAGGACGCCCGATGCACCGTATCGTTGGTGCCCCCGACCGGGAACCGCGACGTCGCCAGCCTGCCGGCCAGATCCGGATTGAGGAACTCCGCCAGTTCGTGGTCGAACTTGATGTGGTGCAACGATCCCCACTTCCAGGTCTGGACATCGCTGCCCATGCGGGTCTTCAGGTCGGTCATGGTCGATTTCAGCGTCTCCAGCAGCAGCGCATTGCGGCCGGCCACAGGATCGGCACCGAATACGTCATCGGGGTTGGCCAGGCGCTCGAACACCTTGGGCTTGGACAACGTGCCGAATACCGACCGCCCCGCCGCCGGGATGACCCGGTTCGACACCTCGGTCAAGACCTTGGGCATCCACACCTCGAAGATGGTGGCCGGTACCGACTCGACGGTGGCGACGTAGTCCCAGGCAAGCAATTGCCGCAGCGCCTCGGCCACGTCCGCGTCGGGTGAACTCAGGCCGTTCAACATCGGCACCAGCGTACGCGCCGGGATCGACAACTGGTCGATCTGCAGCTTGGCGGAGTCTTCCACCGTATGCTGGCTCGAACGGTCGAGCACTTCGACGATCCGGTCGAAGCGGTAAGGCTCCGCCCATCCCATGGTATTGGTCAGGTTGCGGTGCGTGTAGTCGTCGGGCACGTTGAACTGATTGGCCGTGGCGAAGTAGCCCTCGGGAGGATTGAAGATGCGCGGCAGCTGCGAACCCGGCAGGTGGCCCGCCCATTCGTAGCGTCCATCTCCCGGAACCGGAAGCAGGCCCGACCAGTCGGGATTGGGCCGTATCGGTACCAGCGCCCCCCCGAACCAGCCGATATTGCCATCCACGTCGGCATAGACCATGTTCTCGCCTGGCGTGTAATGGCGCGCCATGCCCTCGGTGAACTCGGTCCAGTTGTCGGCCTGGTTCAGGCGCAGGCTGGCGAGGTAGGCCGCGGTGCCCGGAAACTCCAGGTAGGCCGCGCGTACCGCGTATGCCTTGCCGGCTGCGGCGTCTTCATGAACAACCGGCCCATGGCGGGTGAACTTGAGCGTCACCTGCTGCTCGCCCTGGCCCCGGACCGGTATCGTCTCCTCGACCAGCCGCATGTCTTCCCAGCCGCCGTTGTAGCGGTATTGATTGGGATTCGCGGGATTGATCTCGTAGACGTATAAATCCTCTTCATCGCCGTAGGCGAAGATGGTCAGTCCGAAAGCAATGCGTTCGTTGTGGCCGATCGAGACCCCTGGCAATGCCGGCTCGCCGGCGCCGATCACGTTCCAGCCCGGCGCATTCAGGTGGACCATATAGCGCAGCGAAGGCATGCTGATCGCCCGGTGCGGATCGTTCGCCAAGATAGGCTTGCCCGTTGCGGTACGGGATCCGGAGACGGTCCAGTTGTTGCTCTCGTGCTGGAGCGCGGCCAGCTCCTCGGGCGCACGCTCGGCCGTTCCATTCGCCACCGACAGCACCGCTGCCAGCCGTTGGCGGTCCGGTTCGGACAAGGGGCTGCGCGGGAAGTCGCTGGCTTCGAAGTCCAGCCCATTGCGCGCGAGCTGGTAGTTGGCCAGGATGCCCGTGTTCAGCGTCGAGACATCGATGCCGGCAGGCACCTGCAGGGGACGCCTGGGCTCCATCTCGCTGAGCTCCTCGGTGGTGGCAGCGCCCACCGCGGCAATGCGCCGCGCGACCGAGATTTCGGTGCCGACGTTACGCGTAATGCCGTAGATGCGGATCAGCGAAGAGGTGGGCGACCAGCGGCCCGGCTCGGTACCGGTCAGCCGGAACTCGATCGGCAGCTTGGACGGGTCGGCCTTGACCTCGTCGACATAGGCGTTGACGCCGTCGGCGAACGCCGTGAGGATTTCCTTGCCCTCGGGATGGTAGCTGGCGAACTCGGCCTCCAGGTCGCCACGGAACAGGAACAGGCGGGCGGCACGGTCGGCCTCGACGAAACGCGGTCCGAATTGCTCGGCCATTTTGCCTTCGCCGCGACGCCGCCACTGATCGAGCTGCCAGAGCCGGTCGCGCGCCGCGTTATAGCCTTGTGCAAAGAACAGGTCGCGCTGGTTCTGCGCGAATATATGGGAGACGCCGTTGCGGTCTCGGATGATTTCCACCGACTCCGTCACCCCCGGCACCTCGGTGCCCGGCCCACCGCCTCCACCAGGTTTGTGATCGTCCCCGCCACCGCCACAGGCAGCCAATAGCACCGTGGCCGCCAGCGACGACCACCGGACTCGTCTGTTCCAGTTCATGTTTGTCTCCGTTTTTTCTTGGTGACACATCTGTCATTGCAGATCCCCGCCGCGCCGATGCGGCGCCGGCGGCACTACGCCACGCGTCTATGTCCTCCCCCTATGCAAGTGAACCGGTTGCCGCGGCACCCCCGTGCCACGGCGCCGACCGGAGATTCGTACCGGATGGCAGGCGCACCGATGCAACATCCATGCCATGGAAATGCGCTTCTCAAGGAATGTCACCACGCACCTTTCCACTGCCGGTGTTGCCATATTCCGCAAAATTGACAGGTAAAGATGTCCGGCCAGCCGCACTCGGCCGCAGCAGCCCGCCACGTGTGTGTCCCGTTACAATGGCGGTTCCCTTCGCCATCTTCACAGGTGCAGGATGCCATCTCTCGCAGGCCGCTTCGTGCTTCTTGCTGCGGCGGCAACCGCCGCATTGGGCGCCCTCCCCACGCCCGCCCAGGAACTGTCCGCCAGGCGCCCATCCTGGACTGCCGATCAGCTCTACGACGACTTCCTCGCCCAATTCGGCGGGGACACCAAAACCTGCTATACCGATTACCGCCTGGATGAGGGTCCGCCCTTGCCCGACGGCCCGGAAAGGGCCGCGCCGCGCTGGAAGAAAGCGGTGGTTGCCATCGATGCGTCCGGTTCGATGGCCGGCCGGGCAGGCGGCCAGCGGAAAATGGACGCAGCCAAGGCCGCCGTGAGGGAGTTCCTCAAGACGGTTCCGAAAGATGCGGAGGTCGGGCTGCTGGCATTCGGGCATCGCGGCAACAACGAGGAAAGCGGCAAGGCCGCCTCGTGCAACGCGGTCGAGATGGTGTCGCCGCTCGGGACGGTAGAGGCCGCGCAAGTGAGCCGTGCCCTGGACCGCTTCCAGGCGACGGGCTGGACGCCGCTGGCTGCCGCCATTGCCCATGCCGGATCAGCGTTCACGCCGGCCCAGGGGGCCGGCGAACAAGTCGTCTTCGTGGTGTCGGACGGGCTGGAGACCTGCGGCGGCGATCCCGTGGCGGCCGCTCGCGCCCTGCATCAGTCGAAGGTGAAAGCGGTGATCAACATCATCGGCTTCGACGTCTCGGCGGCCGACCACCAGGCCCTCGCGGCCATTGCCAAGGCCGGCGGCGGCGCGTTTTCACAAGCCAGCAACACCCAGGAACTGGTCGAGCGGCTGCGCGTGAGGTATGCCAACCTGCACGAGCGACAGGCGTTCGAGCAGGCGGCCTTGCAGGCGCTCACGCATAACAACACCGATGCCCTGAGCGCATCGAACCGCGCCAACAGCTGCATACTCGAAGCCGTCAACCGCGAAAACACGCTGTTCCTCGACCTCTCCAGGCGCATGGTCGAGAACGGACAGATCGATGCCGCCGCTTCCCGGGCCGCGCAACAGCGCCTGCGGGCGCGCCACGAAGCGCTGAAAGCGGAGATGTGGGCGTTCCAGAACCGCGCCAGGTCCGAGATGCAAGCGGTGAACGCCCGGATCGAGGCCAGGCGCGAACGTGTCAAGGCCGACTATGCCGGCCGATAGCGGGCTATCCTGCGGCCGGCCCGGCGGTCATCCGGACTGCGACCCCGGCTGCCAGAGATAGTCGCACCGCTGCACGTCGCCCATCCATACCAGGCCGTCGCCGACGTGTCCCGTCGCCGCGGCCTGCTTCACGGTTTCGTACAGGACGTCGGCATGATCATCGTCGACCACCATCTCGATACGAACCTTGGGCGAGAAATCCAGTAATTCCTCTTTCAGGTTCTGGGGCTGGTGCCGCGCCGGCGCGCTGCACCCCTCCACATGCGTTACGGTCATGCCCGGAAAACCCGGCGTGCGCATCAGTGCCTCGCGCACATCGTCCAGCCGCGTGGGCCGGATGACCGCCTTGATTTCCTTCATCCGAATGCTCCTCGTCGAACCCTCATCCATCCAGTGCTGTCCGGACGAATGAGGGTGCCTCTACATATCGCCGCGACAGGCCGCTACGCCTCCGGCGACTCCTCGTCGAACCACCGGTACAGGGTCGGCAGCAACAGCAAGGTCAGCAGCGTGCAAGTGATCAGTCCTCCGATCACGACCACGGCCAGCGGCCGCTGCACTTCCGATCCCGGTCCCGTGGCAAACAGGAACGGCACCAGCCCCAGCATGGCTACCGTCGCGGTCATCATGACCGGCCTGAACCGCAGCGTGGCGCCTTCCATCACCGCCTCGGCAAGCGGCTTGCCTTCCATCCGCAGCTTGCGGATATACGACACCATCACCACGCCGTTGAGCACGGCGATGCCCCATAGCGCAATAAAGCCCACCGATGCCGGCACCGACAGGTACTCCCCGGTCACGAACAAGCCGATGATCCCGCCTATGGACGCGAACGGCAGCACGGTGATGATCAGGGTCGCGTACCTGACGGAGTTGAACAGCAGGAACAGCAGGAAGAAGATGGCCGCGACCGTGGCGGGGACGATGATGGACAAATGGCCCAGCGCGCGTTCCATGTTCTGGAACTGCCCGCCCCACTCCAGGTAGTAGCCGCTGGGCAGCTGGACCTTTGCCCCGACCGTCTGCTGCAGTTCCGCCACGAATCCGCCCAGGTCACGGTCCTGGACGTTGATGGCCACCACCACGCGCCGCTTGCCGCCTTCGCGGCTGATCTGCGCGGGGCCATCACGCACTTCGATGCTCGCCAGGCTGTCCAGCGGCACCCGTACGCCGTGCGGCGTCGTCAGCAGGATCTGCTTGATGGCCTGCACGCTGCCCCGGAAATTCTCGGGCAGGCGTACCGCCGCGGAGAACCGCCGTTCGCCTTCGAAGATTTCGGTCGCCACCTTCCCGGCAATGGCCACTTCGATCACGTCGTGCACGTCGGACACGTTCAGGCCATAGCGGGCGATGGCCTGCCGGTCGATGTTGATGGACAGGTACTGTTGGCCGCTGACCCTGTCCACCCGGACATCACGCGCGCCTTGCACGGTCTCGGCAATCCGCGCGATCTCGTGCGCCTTCTGCAGCAGCCGGTCCAGGTCTTCGCCGAACACCTTGACCGCGACGTCCGAACGCACGCCGGTCACCATTTCGTCGACGCGGTCCGAGATGGGCTGCGCCATGATGATCTGCGCGCTCGGGATGACGCTCAGGCGCTTGCGGATTTCATCGGCGATGGTGTCCTGGGTCCATCCTTCCGGCCATTCGTCCCGGGGCTTGAGGCTGACGATAGGCGTAGACTCGTTCTGCGCCTGCGGATCGGCCGGACTCTCGCCACGCCCGACGCCGGAGATCGCCGACTTCACGCCAGGCACGCCCATGACGATCTTCATGGCCTGCTTCTCGAGCTCGATCGACTCCTCCAGCGAAATGTTGGGAACGCGGTTGACGCCGGGGACGATGGAACCTTCCTTCATCTCCGGGATGAACGCCGTGCCGAGCAAAGGCAACAAGGCCAGCGAAGCGGCAAAGGCCAGCACCGCCATCACCACCGTTTTCTTGGCATTGCGCAACACCCAATCGAGCATGCGCAGGTAATGGCGCTTCATGAAGGCGATCATCCGGGTGTCGTGCTCGGAGCCGCCCTTGAGCAGGTAGGACGAGAGCACGGGCGACAGCACCAGCGACAGCACCAGGGAAATGGCCAGGGCAATGGCGATGGTATAGGCCAGCGGCGCGAACATCTTGCCCTCCATGCCCTGCAGCGTCATCAGCGGCAGGAAGACCAGGATGATGATGCCGATACCGAATACCACCGGCGTCGCCACTTCGGCCACGGCCTTGAGGATGATGCGGGCCTTGCTCTCCCCGCTCGCCTTGGCATGGCCCAGGTGGCCGAAGGCGTTCTCGACCACGACCACCGAGCCATCCACCATCAGGCCGATGGCAATGGCCAGGCCTCCCAGCGACATGAGGTTGGCGGAAATGCCGAGCTGGTTCATCGCGAAGAACGTCAGCAGCGGCGTCAGGATCAAGGTCGCCACGACGATCAGCGAGGACCTCACGTCGCCCAGGAACAGGAACAGGACGACGATCACCAGCACCACGCCTTCCAGAAGCACCTTGGCCACCGTCCACAGGGCCGCATCGACCAGCTCGCTGCGGTCGTAGTACGGCACGATCTGCAGGCCGTCGGGCAGTATGCCCTGGCTGTTGATCTCGGCCACGCGCTCCTTGATCCGGGCGACCACCTCCTTGGCGTTGCCGCCGCGCATCATCATGACGACGCCGCCGACCGATTCGGTCACGCCGTTCTTGACCACCGCCCCGTAGCGCACTTCATGGCCCATGGTGACCTCGGCCACGTCGCGCATGTAGACCGGCGTGCCATTGGACTCGGCCAGCACGATGTTGCCGATGTCCTCCAGGTTCTCGATCAGGCCTACGCCGCGGATGAGGTATTGCTCGGCGTAGTGCGGCAGGATGCCTCCGCCGGAATTGGCGTTGTTGCGCGCCAGCCCCTGGTAGACCTGCTGCAGCGTGATGCCGTAGTGGCTCATGCGGTCGGGGTTGACCAGGACCTGGTACTGCTTGACGTAGCCGCCCTGCGAGTTGATCTCGGCCACCTGCGGGATGGAGCGCAACAACGGCCGCACGATCCAGTCCTGGACGATGCGCCGCTCCGTCAGCTCCTTGGGCGTCAACTCGCGGTCGCCGTCGTCGGGCCGGTCCAGGGTGTATTGGTAGACTTCGCCCAAGCCGGTGGAAACCGGCCCGAGCACCGGCGTCACACCGGTAGGCATGCGCGAGCCGATTTCGATCAGCCGCTCCATCACCAACTGCCGTGCGAAATACACGTCGGTCGCATCGGTAAAGACCAGCGTGATCAGCGACAGGCCCGGTTTGTTCAAGGACCGCATTTCCTCGAGCCCGGGCAGGCCCGTCATGGCGATCTCGATAGGGACCGTCACGAAACGCTCGACTTCTTCCGGTGACCGGCCCGTCGCATCGGTAGCGATCTGCACCTGGACGTTAGTCACGTCCGGGAAGGCATCGACCGATAGCTTGCGCATGGCATCCAGGCCCACGATCAAGGCCACGGCTGCCAGCACGGCGACGACCAGCCGCTGCTGCAACGCAGCGCGGACGATTTTCTCCAACATGGCCGTTACTCCGGATCGATACCAGTGCGCTGGTTGTTGAGGTGGAAGGCGCCTTGGACGACGACCCGGTCGCCCTCCCTCAAGCCGGACACGACCGCCCGCTTGCCGTTGTACGAGGTACCGGCCTGCACTTGGGTCGCCCGGTAACGGCCGGGTTCGACCTCGACATAGACCAGGTCCTCGTTCTCGAATCGCACCACGGCGGACTCGGGAATGACCAGCCGTTCACTGGGCCGGCTCGTGATCAGCATGGTTGCCAGCATGGCGGGCTTGAGCCGGCCGTCGGCGTTGTCGATCGCGGTGCGGACCAGCACCGTGCGCGTGCCGGGATCGACCACTTGCCCGACATAGATCAGCTCTCCACTGATCCTGCGGTTGCCCAGCGCGGGCACTTCGATGTCCACGGTCTGCCCTTCCGCGACCAGGTCGGCCTGCTGTTCAGGCACCTCGGCCACCGCCCAGACGCGCGACAGGTCGGCCACCGTGAACAAGGCGTCGGCCGGCTGCACCACCTGCCCCGGCGATACCTTGAACTCCACGACCGAGCCCCGCAGTGTCGACACGACGGGGGAAAAAGAACTGATTTCCCCCGACTCGCCCATGCGGGTAATGGCCGACGCGGACATGCCCAGCACGCTGAGCTGGTCGTACGCCGCGCGCAGCTCCGCCGCGGCGACTGCATATTCGTTCTCCCGCCGCTGCAGTTCGGCCTTGCCGATGACATCCGCGGCAAACAGCAGCCGCGCACGCTCGCGGGCATTCTTCTGGAGCTCGGACTGCGCCTTGGCCTTCAAGTAGGCCAGCTGGGCGCTGCCCAGTTCGGTGCTGTGCAGCCGGGCCAGCACGTCGCCCGGTTTGACGTTGGCCCCCAGGGTCGTGGTGATATCGGTGACACGGCCGGTGACGGAAGCGCCGATGCGCGCCATGCGTTGGCGGTCGAAGTCGATACGGCCGGCTACGCGGAGTATGTCGCTGAACGGTTCGAGCGTGGCCGGCGCCACCTGGATACGCTGGCGCATCGCGTCGTCGGCAACGACGATATTCGGATCCCCGGCCTCGGTGGGTGCCGCTACCGGAGCGGGCTTCTCGCCGCATGCCGCCAGGGCCAAGCAGAGCATGAGGACGCCGGGCCGGAAGAAGGGGGCTGCCTGAGAGGACTCGCGCCCTCCCCGGAAGGGTCGGCGCAGGCCGGCAGAGGCGCCACGGAACAAGGGAAAAAGACGACGCTGGATCATAGGGGACTACCTGCGGAAGAGTTTGCGAGCAGCCGCTCGATTTCGACAGCGGCCGTATGCAGATCGAACTGGGCGGCGATCAGATCGTTGCGCGCCGTACGCAGGACACGCTGGGCATCGAGGTAATCGATGATGCCGCGCTCGCCATAGCGATAGGCCGCCTCCGCCACGCGCAGCGCGGCTTCGGCCTGGCGCACGATGCCCGACTCCAGGGCCTCTACCTGCGACGCGGCGATCTGGTATTGCTGGTAGGCAGCGTCCAGTTGCTGGGTCAGCTCGAACTCGCGTCCCTCGAGCAAACTGCGCACGCGCATGGCGTTCGCGGCGGCTTCCTGGATCGGGCCCTGGCGCCGGTCCCAGAGCGGCACGCTGAGCACGACGCCGAATTGGGTATCGCGCACATCGGGGTCCCGGCTCGACATTGCCTTGAGCGCCACCGACGGCAGCCGCAGCGAACGTTCGTAATCGACAGCCGTTCGCGCCCGTTGCAGCTCGGCGCGGTAGCGGGCGAGCTCGGGATTGCCCTCGAGCATGACCTTGCGCAGCTGCTCCAGCGGCTCCAGGGGCGGGACTTCGCCCAACTGCCCTTGCACCGCGAAGCCGGCCGGCAATATGTCGCCCACCTGCTGGCGCAGGAACGATTTGGCCTGGTTCACGCGCAGCAAGGCGCTCTGGCTGTTCTTCTGCGCATTGAGCAGCTCGGCCTCGACCCGGATGGCTTCATACTTGGGCGCATCGCCGACGTCCACGCGGATCTGCGCGCGATCGTACAACTGTTGCGTCAGCGCCAGGTCCTCCTGCGCCGCCGCGAATTCGGCTTCGCGCCTGAGCGTCTCATAGAACCCGCGCTTGACCTGCGCCACCAGGGCGGCGACGAAGGACTCCTGGCCCGCCGTCGTGGCGCGCAGATTCCCTACCGCCAATTCGCGCCGCAAATGCCTCTGGTTGGGCAGGTCGATACGCTGGGTGATCGACAAGGTCTGGCCGACGCCCGTTCCGGCCCCGGGCTGGCGGGCGGAAACCCTGCCCGTGGTGAATTCCACTTCGGGATTGGGATAGGCTTCGGCGGTGTCGATGCCCGCCCGGGCGGCATTGACGCCGGCCGCAGCGGCTTCCACGCCATTGTTGCCTTGCAGGGCGAGGGACAATAGCTGGTCGAGCGTGTAGGGCTGGGCCGCGGCCACAGGCATGCACACGCTCGCCAACCACACTGACAAAACGAGTGTGATGGGCTTCATGATGGTCGATAGAACGGACACGCGCGGCGGCACTGCCGCCGGCAAAGGCGCTACGGCGTTCTAGCCGCAAACGGAAGGGACGGGATCAGGCCGTCAGTGACGGCGGGCGGTAGGCGCCGAAGACAGGCGCTGGCAAGGGCGGGTGCTGCAGCGCGATAAACAGGGCATCGGCCAAGGATGGTGCGACGACCATCAGGCTCAGCGGAAGATCGAACTCGTGAGGATCGGGAGGCGGTCCCGCACGGCCGCCGTCCTGGTCCGGCAGGCGGCAGGACAGGCTATCGACCGCGACGTCGCCCCAGCTGGGCTCGGAAATCTGCTCGACGATGTCGAATTCCTCTTCCAGCTCGAACTCCCAGCCCGGCATCTCGGCCGCCGGCCACGACGGCTCCCCGGAAAAGGACTGCCATACCGAATTCTGCACCACGTCGACGGCCTCGGCCTCGTTGAAGCTCCCCGGGGGGAGCTGGGCCGCTGCGCGCGCATGCTGGTAGTGGGATGGCGCATGGACGTCCGGCCGGCATGCCGCGGACTCCGCCCACACCCAATGGATGGGCAGA
Organism: Pigmentiphaga sp.; assembly: GCF_033795525.1. Lineage (GTDB taxonomy): Bacteria > Pseudomonadota > Gammaproteobacteria > Burkholderiales > Burkholderiaceae_B > Pigmentiphaga. Next base: position 137,489 of record NZ_JARYGM010000004.1, on the reverse strand, counting down.
CACAGCAATACGAGGAAGACGAACCAATTGCGCATGGCAGCATTTTAAGCGCTGCCGAAGTTTTTGCAATTCAGTCTCATTTCGGAATCCTGAGCAAGCGCCCCGCTTCATTCCGCCGCGGCAGCAGTCGACGGTTGAAGAGGCGCATCATCCGACAAACCCGGATGCAAGAAAGTTCAATGGGCCCGGTACGGCGAGCGCCGACGTTCGGGATTTCGTAAGCAGGCCCATGATAAATGGGGCGTTTGCCTCCACCCCGAGTCGCTGCCTTGCAACCCCCCGCCGCGCCGCTGAACCGGCGCATGATCACCCTCTCCATCATGCTTGCCACGCTGATGCAGACGCTGGACAGCACCATCGCCAACGTCGCGCTGCCGCACATGCAAGGGTCGCTATCGGCCTCGCAGGACGAAATCAGCTGGGTACTCACCTCGTACATCGTCGCCGCCGCCATCGCGACACCGTTGACCGGCTGGCTGAGCGCGCGCCTGGGTCTCACGCGCCTGCTGGCCATCGCGGTAAGCGGCTTCACGGTCGCGTCGCTGCTTTGCGGCATATCGGAGTCGCTGGCTCAGATCGTGGGCGCGCGGCTTCTGCAGGGCCTGTTCGGCGCAGCGCTGGTACCGCTGTCCCAATCCCTGCTGCTCGACATCAATCCGCGCGAGAAGCAGGCCCAGGCCATGGCCATCTGGGGCGTAGGAGTCATGGTCGGCCCCATCCTGGGTCCCACGCTGGGCGGCTGGCTCACGGAGAGCTACAACTGGCGCTGGGTATTCCTGATCAACCTGCCTATCGGCGCTTTTGCGCTGTTCGGTGTGCTGACCTACCTGCCCAAGATCAAGCCCGCGCCGCGCCACGGATTGGACTTCTTCGGCTTTGCGACCCTGTCGCTGGCCATCGGCGCCTTGCAGGCGATGCTCGACCGCGGGCAGCAGCTCGATTGGTTCAGTTCGACCGAAATTTGCATCGAGGCCACGGTGGCTGCCGTCAGCTTCGTTTTCTTCGCGCTGCATACGGCCACCGCGGGCAAGCGTTCCTTCTTCCGCTACGAACTGCTCAAGGACGCGAACTTCGTCACCGGCACCTGTTTCATCTTCGTCATCGGCGCCGTCATGTATGCCACGCGGGCCCTGCTGCCGCCCATGCTGGAAGCGCTGATGGGCTATCCGGTGGCAACCACCGGACTGGTCACGGCCCCGAGCGGGGTGGGCACCATGGTGGCCATGCTGCTGGCCGGCCGCCTGGTCGGCCGGATCGAAGTACGCGTCATGCTGCTGGCCGGTTTTCTGGTCTCCGCCGTCGCGCTCTATCAAATGATGGGCTACACCCTGGTGCTGTCGGAAAGCGACATCGTATGGCCGGGCGTCATCCAAGGCGTCGGCCTCGGTTTCGTCTTCGTGCCGCTGAGCGCGGTCACCTTCGCCACGCTCTCGCCCGAACTGCGGGCCGACGGCACGGCGATCTTCAGCCTCGTGCGCAACATAGGCAGCAGCATAGGCATATCGGTCGTCCAGGCGCAGGTCACCCGCAATACGCAAGTCGTCCACGCCTCCCTGGTCGAACATCTCACCCCCGCGCACCCCACGCTGGGCCAGCAATTCGACCTCGGCTCGCCCTCCGCGCTCGAATCGCTGAACCAGCTCGTGACCCAGCAAGCCGCCATGATTGCTTACATCGACGCCTTCAAGCTGATGTTCGTCGCCACGCTGTGCGTCGTGCCGCTGCTGGCGTTCATACGTTCCAGCCGGCGGGCGCCGGGCGCGGAGTCGCCTCACGTGGCGATGGAATGATACGAATCCCCATGGCGACTCAAGAGCGGCCTCAGGCGTAGTCGCTCGCTGGCGGGCAGGCGCACGCAAGATTGCGGTCACCATATAGATTGTCCACACGACCGACCGGCGGCCAATACTTGCGATCGCGCAGCCAGGGCAGCGGATAGGCGGCCCGCTCCCGAGAATAGGCGTGCGGCCAGCTTTCGGCCAGCAGCATCTCGGCCGTGTGCGGCGCATTCTTCAACAAATTGTCCAGGCGGTCCTGGGTGCCTGCCTCGACTTCGGCGATTTCCGCGCGAATGGCGATCATCGCCTCGATGAAGCGGTCGAGCTCGGCGCGGCTTTCCGATTCGGTGGGTTCCACCATCAGCGTGCCAGCCACCGGGAAACTCATGGTGGGCGCATGAAAGCCGTAATCGATGAGGCGCTTGGCCACGTCTTCGGCATCGATCCCGCAGCGCTGCTTGATAGGACGCAGGTCCAGTATGCACTCGTGCGCCACGTAGCCGCCGCGGCCGGTATAAAGAACCGGGTAATGGCTTGCCAGCCGGCGCGCCACATAATTGGCATTGAGGATGGCGACCTGGGTAGCACGGCGCAGTCCCTCCGCGCCCATCAGCGCCACATAAGCCGCCGGGATGGGCAATATGCCCGCCGAGCCCCAGGGCGCGGCGGCCACCGGTCCGCAGGGCGAGCCGGGCGCGAGCCGGCCATCCTCGCCCACTACGCCGGGCAGGTAGGGCGCGAGATGGCGCCGCACCGCGACCGGCCCGACCCCGGGCCCGCCGCCGCCATGCGGAATGCAGAAGGTCTTGTGCAGGTTCAGGTGCGACACGTCTGCGCCAATACGCCCGGGCTTGACCAGGCCGACCAGCGCATTCATGTTTGCGCCATCGAGGTACACCTGCCCGCCTGCGTCGTGGACGATGGCGCAGATCTGGCCGATGGCGTCCTCGAACACGCCATGGGTGGACGGATAGGTCACCATGAGCGCCGCCAGCCGCGGCCCGGCTTCCGCCGTCTTGCGGCGCAGATCCTCGAGGTCGACGTTGCCTTGGCGATCGCAGGCCACGACCACGACCCGCATGCCTGCCAACTGGGCCGAAGCGGGATTCGTGCCGTGGGCCGAAGCCGGAATCAGGCACACGTCGCGGGCCGCATCGCCGCGCGACGCATGGTAGGCCCGTATGGCCATCAACCCCGCATACTCGCCTTGGGCGCCGGAGTTGGGCTGGAAGCTGATCGCATCGTAGCCGGTGATTTCGCAGAGCGCCTGCGACAGCCGCGCGATGAGTTCGCGATAGCCGTCCGCCTGCCAGGCGGGAGCGTAAGGGTGCAGCGCCGAGAAATCCGGCCAGGTGATAGGCATCATCTCGGCCGTGGCGTTCAGCTTCATGGTGCACGACCCGAGGGGAATCATGGTCCGGTCGAGCGCCAGGTCCATGTCCGCAAGCTGCCGCAGCCACCGGAGCATGTCGGTCTCGGACCGGATCGAGCGGAACACCGGATGAGCCAGGATGGGCGTCTCGCGTACGAGGGCGGCCGGAATGGCGTCGGGCGCCGCCGCCGGCGATTCGGCGTCGAAGAGGGCACCCGGCTGGCCGCGGCCCTGGGCGAACACCGCCAGCAAGCGCTGCAGATCGTCGGCGCCCACGGTCTCGTCCAGCGACAAGGCCAAGTGCTGGTCGTCGAGCTTGCGCAAATTGATGGCGGCGGCCTGGGCCGCGTCCAGGATGGCGGCGGTATGGGCGCCGGTCCGGAGGTGCAGCGTATCGAAAAACGCTCCGTACTCGACCGGTATGCCGAGGCGGTCCAGCGCGCCACGCAACGCCACCGCCTGCCTGTGTACGCGGGTCGCTATCCGGCGCAGTCCTTCGGGCCCGTGCCAGACGGCATACATCGCCGCCATGACGGCCAGCAGCACTTGCGAGGTGCAGATATTGGAAGTGGCCTTTTCGCGCCGGATGTGCTGCTCGCGCGTCTGGAGCGCCAGCCGGAGCGCCGGCTTGCCGGCTGCATCGCGGGACACGCCCACCAGCCGGCCCGGCAAGTGGCGCTTCAACTCGTCGCGGCAGGCCATGAAGGCGGCATGCGGACCGCCGAATGCCGGCGGCACGCCAAAGCGCTGCGACGAGCCTACCGCGATGTCGGCCCCCCACTCCCCGGGCGGCCGCAGCAGCGCCAAGGCCAGCAAGTCGGTCGCGCACGCAACGACGGCGCCTGCCTCGCGAGCCTGCGCGGCCAGCTGGCCGTAATGGCGGATTTCGCCGGTCGTGCAGGGATACTGCAAAAGCAGGCCGAAGCAATCCGGGACACCGCAGGTTTCGTCGCCCACCACCACATCGATGCCCAGTACCGATGCCCGGGTGCGCAGCACTTCGACGGTCTGCGGATGGCAGCCGGACGACACGAAGAAGACCTGGCTCGCATTGGCGCTCGCGCGCCGTGCCATGGTCATGGCCTCGGCGGCGGCCGTCGCTTCATCCAGCAGCGAGGCATTGGCGATATCCAGCCCGGTCAGGTCGGACACCATCGTCTGGAATACCAGCAGCGCCTGCAACCGGCCCTGCGAGATCTCCGGCTGGTAAGGCGTATAGGCCGTATACCAGGCCGGATTCTCCAGAATGTTCCGCTGGATGACAGGCGGGGTATGGGTGCCGTAGTAGCCCTGGCCGATGTAGCTCCGGAACCGGTGGTTGCGGCGCGCCAGCGCTTCGAGCTCGGCCAGCACCTCTGCCTCGGTGCGGGGTCCGGGCAGTGCGAGCGGCGTGGACTCGAGGATGGTAGGCGGCACGACCTGGCGCACCAGGTCGTCGAGCGAGGCGGCGCCGAGCTCGGCCAGCATCCGGACGACGTCGGACTCGGCGGGGCCGATGTGCCGCCCGATGAATGCGTCGTCGTCTTCCAGCGCCTTGAGCATGGAGAGGCCGTTGGCGGCTGCGCGGGTCAATCGGCCTCGACGGACGCCTGGTAGCCCGCGGCGTCAAGCAGGCTCGCCGTGTCCGCCATATTGTCCGGCTTGAGCTTGAAGATCCAGGCTTGGTACGGCGTTTCGTTCAACAATTCGGGGCGGGAAGCCAGTTCCTCGTTGAAGGCCACGATTTCGCCCGCCACCGGCGCATAGATGTCTGAGGCAGCCTTGACCGACTCGACCACGCCGGCCGTCTCGCCTGCCTGGAGCCTGGCCCCGACCTTGACGTCGCCGACGTACACCAGGTCGCCCAGCTGGTCCTGGGCATGGTCGGTAATGCCCACCGTCAGCACGTCGCCTTCGGCGCGTATCCATTCGTGGGTCTTGGCGTACTTCAGTTCGGGAGGAAGATTCATGGATAGGGATCCTGGAAACGGAGTCTGGCTGGAATTGTATTGAACCTTGGGTCCCGGCCGGCGCCGGGCATGGAGGCCCTACGGACCCGCCCCTTCGAGGAGGCGGCCATGGCGCACGAAAGGCAGCCGGCACGCCACTGCAGGCAGGCGCCGGCCGCGGATCTCCACTTCGACCCGGTCTCCCGGCGCCACGCTTTCAGGCACGCGTGCGAAACCGATGGAAGTACCCACCGTCGGCGACATGGTGCCGCTGGTAATCATCCCCTGCCCCGCTCCGATGTGGACCGGCATATGCGCCCGCATCACCCCCCGGTCCAGTAGCCTCACGCCCAGCAACTGCCACTTCAGGCCGAACGCCAGTGCCGCGCGCCCGACGAAGTCGCGCTGCGGGTCGTGGTCCGAAACGGTCCAGGCCAGGCCGGCTTCGGCAGGCTGGGTCAGTTCGTCCATGTCCTGGCCGTACAAATTCAGCCCCGCCTCGATCCTGAGCGTATCGCGGGCCCCCAACCCGCAGGGCACGACCCCCGCTGCCAGCAGGTCCCGCCACAGAGGCGCGGCTTCGGCCGCGGGCAGCACGATCTCGACGCCATCCTCGCCCGTGTACCCGGTACGCGCGACCAGGGTGCCGGCCGTCGCCTCCGCGGCAAATGGCCGCAACGCCCGCGCCAACGCGCCGAGTCCGGGACGGGCCTGGGCCAGGCGTTCGCGGGCGCTCGGGCCCTGGACCGCGATCATGGCCAGCTCGCGCCGCGGCTCGATCACGACATCGTAGCCCCCGGCCTGCGCGACGCGCGCCATCCAGACCAGGTCCTTGTCTGCCGAGGCGGCGTTGACCACCAGCCGATAATGCTCGGGCGTGAGCAAATAGGCGATCAGGTCGTCCACTACGCCGCCCTGGGGATTGAGCATGCACGAGTACAACGCTTTGCCGGGCTCCGAAAGGCGCTCCACGTCATTGGCAAGCAGATACCGCAAGTAGGCACGCGCCTGGCTGCCCGTGACGTCCACGTTGAGCATGTGCGAGACGTCGAACATGCCGGCATCCCGGCGGACCGCATGATGCTCCTCGATCTGCGACCCGTAGGAAACCGGCAGCGACCAGCCGCCGAAGTCCACCATTCTGGCGGCCAGCGCCAAGTGCTCCGCAAAAAGCGGCGTTTGCCTGGGAACGGGCGTAGGACTCATGCGTGCTCCATGGCGGCGGACGGCTCAGCTCCGCACCGCGGTCCAGGCGGCCTGCGCACTGCCGGTGCGGGTTCCTTGCATGGTGTTGCCGTTGACCTTGCCCTGGTAGCGCACGCCTTTTGCGGTAAACGCGATCTCGTCGCCCCGGAGGCGGACGTCGGAGATGGGATCGGCGCCCAGCGTGCCTTCGACCTGCTGGTAGGTCTGCGTAAGCTTCAGGGCTTGGCCGTCCATGTTCCATGAGCCGGCGACCTTGGCGGGCACGATCCATAACAGTGCGGTGCACCAGCCCTGGCAATCGGTGGTGAGGGTCGCCTGTTCGTCAGGCTTCCAGTCGCCCATGGGGAACGTATTCGAGACGATGCGCGTACCCGGTTTGAGCTCGAGCAGGCGCGGCCGGAGTTTCTCGTTGATGGTGGGCAGCAGGAACAGCGTGATGACGGAGGCCTGCGACAGGTCCGTCTCGAACAGGTCCGCCCGGACGAAAGTGGCGCGCTCGGATACGCCCGCAGCGGCGGCATTGCGTCGCGCCAGCTCCACCATCTCGGGGTTGTACTCGATGCCATGCGCACGGATGCCGCGCCTGGCGGCCGTGATGACGGTGCGTCCGTCGCCCGACCCCAGGTCGATGAGGTGGTCGGCCGGCGTGACCTTGGCAAGCTCCAGCATCTTGTCCACCAGGACTTGCGGTGTGGGCACCCACACTACGTCCTTGCCCTGTTGGCCGACCTGGGGCACGTAGGAAGACGAAGACTGCTTGGTCGCCTCGGCACCGGCGGCCTGAGCAGCGGCGACGGCCGGAGCGCCCAGCGAAACGGCCAACGCCAGGGCCAGGCAGGCCGATCGCCCGGGCGGACGGCGCGGAGCCGGAGAACGGCTCGGGCGGCGGAAGACATTCGACTGCGACGAACTACCGAACAACACGCGCATCATGGGCTTTCCCCTTCGTGGACGAGTGGAGCGGAACGTGGGTGCGTCGGTTCGATTGTGCCTCAATGTTGCGACGAAATCAGCGTCCCGCCGCCAGCCCCCGGCCGGAGACGGAGTCGCCTGTCACGAATGCACGGCGAGGATCTTCCGGAACATCTCGACCAGCCTCGTCGCGGCGGGGGACAAGGCGTGCCCCGGCAATGTGACGATGGCCATATGGCGGACCAGCGTCGGCCTGACGATACGCAGCCTTTGCACCGCGGGGTCCAGCGGAGCGGGCAATGCCGTGGATGGCAGGATGGCAGCCCCCAATCCGGCCGTGGCCATGGATATCAGCGTTTGCGAGTGCATGAACTGGAACCGCGTCGTCAGTTGCAAGCCTTGCGCCCCCAGGGCCTGCTCGACGATGGTCCGCAAGGCGGTGCCCTGCTCCAGCACCAGCAGCGGCATGGCGGCCAGGGCCTTGAGCGAGATCGTCTTGCGGAGGTCGGGCAATAGCGCTCGCGGCACCAGCGCGACCAGCTCATCGCTCAGGAGCGGTTCGAAACGGAACTCGGGGGAATCGGTCGCCACGCTGATGCCGAGGTCCACCTCCCGTTTCCTGACGCTTTCGAACAGTGCCGCCGCGGTGAGTTCCCGCACGGACACCTGGATACCGGGATACCGGCGCTCGAAGGCCGCCAGCACCCGTCCGAGGTAGGCACCGGCGATAGTCGGCGCGCAGGCCAACGCGATGCGTCCGCGCTGGATGTCGGCCGCCTCCTGGATAGCGAGCAGCCCGCTCTCGACTTCCCCCAGGGCGCGCCGTACGCATTGCAGCAATTGCTCGCCTTCCCGGGTCAGCGTGACCTGCCGCGTGGTGCGATGGAACAACGGCAGACCCAGTTGTTCTTCGAGCTTGCGTATCTGGCTGCTGACCGCAGAGCCGGACCGGTGGGCGCGATCGGCTGCGGTGCGAAAGCTGCGGCTTTCCCCCACCAGCATGAAGGTATGAAGCAATTTCAGGTTGACCGCGGGAATGGAATCGCCTGCTCTTGCCATGGGAAGGGCCGAATATCCGACATCGTTCGATTGTACGGAAAAGCTTCTTAATCCTCATAACAATTGCGATTGTTGCTTGGACCGGCGGTTTCTACACTGCGCGGCAGGAAATCCGCACGATGCCCGTCCCGGGCACGATGCGCCCGCCGGAGCGTGTGTTTACCCGGCGCCCTCTGGAGACCAGCCATGCACCGTCCAAGCCCCCTGCGGTACCGCCTGTTCGCGGCGGCGGTTTTTGCCGCCACGCTCCTTCCTGCCGTGCCCGCCGGCGCGCAAGACACCTACCCCGCCAAACCCATCCGGATCATCGCGCCCTTCCCGCCCGGGAACTCGTCGGACGTGGCGGCCCGTTTCCTGGGCGAGCAACTGGCGGCGCGGCTCAAGCAACCGGTGGTCGTCGACAACCGGGTCGGTGCCGCGGGCCAGGTCGGCACGGCCTACGCCGCCAAAGCCGAGCCCGACGGCTACACCTTGTTGATGACCTCGACCTCCGCCACCATCAGTCCGGCCATCTATAAATCGATGCCCTACGACATCCTCGAGGACTTCACGCCCATCGTGCGGGTCGCGATCGCGCCCATGGTGCTGCTGGTGAAGGCCGACGCGCCGTACGCAAGCCTGGAGGACTTCGTGACCCAGCTGCGCCGCAATCCGGAGCGCTACACCTATGCCACGGCGGGCAGCGGCACCATCCAGCACCTTGCCATCGCAGCGTTCCTGTCCCGGCTCGGCACCGACGTGGTGGGAGTTCCCTACAAGGGCAGTCCCCAGGCGCTTACCGACCTGATCGGGGGCCAGGTCCAATTCATGTTCGACGCCGTGCTGTCGGGCCGGCCGCATGTGGAATCGGGCCGCCTCAAGCCGCTGGCGGTGGCCAGCCTCGCGCCCATCCCGCAGATGCCCGGCGTACCCGCGGCCGCCCAGTCGTCCATTCCGGAATTGAAGGACTTCGAGATCGAAGGATGGGTGGGCCTGCTCGGTCCCAAGGGCATGCCGCCCGACATCACCGAGCGCCTCAACCGCGAGATCGTCGCGGTGCTGACCTCGCCCGCCATGCAGGACAAGCTCGCCAAGGCCAACATCGCCGTCGCCCCGGCCAACTCGCCGCAGGATTTCGCCCGTTTCCTCAGGACGGACGCCAAGCGGTGGAAGGACATCGTCACCGCAGCCAGGATTCCCCAGGAGTAGGCATGACGACGCATGCGGACGATATCGAGCAGTTGTGCCGGCGCTTGCGCGAAGCGTCAGCCGCCGCGGCCTATGAAGCGATGGATCGCCGCGGCAACATGTCGACCTCGCTGCGGGCCCTGGTCGCCGACGCCCTGTGCGTGGGACCCGCCTACACCGTGCTGGCCCCGGCCGGGTGGGGCGACGAAATCATCCGCGCGATCGACGACGCCCCGGCCGGGTCCGTCATCGTGATCGACATCGGCCCGGAAGGCGAAGCATGCACCTGGGGCGGCACCGGCACCGTCGTCGCGCAGCGGCGCGGCATCGCCGGCGTGGTCAGCAACGGGCGGATACGCGACATTGCCGAAATACGCCGCGCCCGGTTCCCGGTATATGCCCGCGGCACCATCGTAAGCGGCTGGTCCCGCGGCCGCACCGGCAATGCCGGCGTACCGGTGTCGGTAGGTGGCCGGGTCGTCCATCCTGGCGACGTGATCTGCGCCGACGACGACGGCATCGTGGTCATTCCCCGCGACGAGGCGGCAGCCGTGGCGGTGCGCCTCCAATCGCGGCTGCATTTCGAAAAGAACGCGGCACGCATCGTCGGCCAGGGCGGCCGTTATGCCGATGTCGCGGCCGCCAAGCCCGCATGAACGGACGCCCGGCTCCCTTCCTGATCCATCCTCCAACCGCTTTCCCATCGCCTTGACCAGCATGCCACGCCCAGCTTCCTCCGTGCCGCAGACCGCCGCCGAGAAAATCCTTGCCCGCGCCTGCGGTCGCCCTTACGTGAGGCCAGGCGACATCGTGTCTCCCGAACCGGGGCTCGTCATCATTCATGACGGTTACGTGGAATCGGCCTACAACGAGCTGACCCAGCTGGGATACCGCCGTATCGCGCGGCCGGAGCGCGTGATGTTCGTGACCGACCACGAGGTCGCCTACGCCACGCCGGCCGGCGCCATGCGAGGCTCGCGCATCCGCAAGATTGCGCGCGAATGGGGCGTGGGCCGCTTTTTCGACGCGGGACGGGGCGGGCACGGACACATTTTCCCCATCGAGGCCGGCCTGGTGCGCCCTGGCATGTTCCTGTCGTGCTACGACATGCATTGCACGAATTTCGGGGCGGTCGGCGCGCTGGCTACCGCCCCGGGGCCCGAGATCGTCTCCGTACTGGCCACGGGGACAGTATGGGAACAAGTCCCCGCCACCATCAGGCTGGCGCTCCATGGCACGGCGGGGCCGGCCGTCACGGCGCGCGACGTGGGCTTCTACGTGACGACCCTGTTCGCCGCGGGCCGATTGCCGCCGTGCGATAACCGTATCGTCGAGTTCGCGGGGGACTATGTCGACACGCTTCCCCTGTCCGAGCGCGTCGCGTTGTGCAATTCGCTGACAGAGATCGGCGTCGCCAACGTATGGTTCACGCCCCCGGGCAGCTCGGGCCTGGGCGGCACTGTTTATGCCAGCGACCCGGATGCCAGCTACGAAGCCGAACTGGAGATAGACGTGGCGGCGATCGCGCCCCAGGTCGCGCTGCCCGGCGGGCCCCACCTGGGCGTGGACATCGGCCAGGTTGCCGGCAGGCACGTCGACCACGCCTATATCGGGTCCTGCGGATCGGGCATGTATGAGGATTTCGCCGGTGCGGCCCGCTTGCTGCGCGACCACCGGATCGCCAGCCACGTCCGCATGTTCGTGGTTCCCGGCACGGTCGAAACCTCGCTGCGGCTGGGGCGGGAAGGCCTGCTCGAAATATTCCAGCAGGCCGGTGCAATGGTGCTGCCGCCAGGCTGCGGTCCATGCGCAGGAGGGGTGATGGGTCCGCTGGCCGACGGCGAAACCTCCATCTCGACCGCGGCGACCAATCATGCCGGGCGCTTTGGTTCCAAGCAAGCGCAGGCCTATCTAGGCAGCCCGCTGACCGTCGCCGCATCGGCCATCGCCGGCCATATCGCCGACCCCCGCGCGTGGCTGGCATCATGAGGACCTCCCCCGTGGCAACGACACTGCGACGCTCCGGACAATGCCATGTATTCGGCGACCACATTCCGCTGGACGACGGACTGATTCCTTTCGAGATGGCCATCCGGCGGATCGACGACCCGGCCCTGCTCTGCCCGGAATTGCTCAAGCTGGTGGATCCCGGGTTCCCCGCGCGCGTGCAGCCCGGCGACATCGTGATCGCGGGCGCCGATTTCGGTTGCGGCAAGCCGCATTTCCAGGGATTCATCGCCATGGCGTCGCTGGGGCTGGCTGTCGTGTGCGTCTCCATGCCTTACAAGGCCCTGCGCGGCGCCATCTCCAAAGGCGTCCCCGTCTTGACGGGCCTGCCCGCAGACCCCGGTGCATTCGCGACTGGCGACCGCATCGAGGTGGATTTTTCGTCGGGCACGGTGGCCAATCTCGACACCGGGCATAGGGTAGAAGTCCCGCCCCTGTCGCCGCTGCTGGCCGACGTCGTGACGCAGGGCGGCACGCGCGGCATGCTGGCCGCATGGCTGGACGCGCACCCCGGCATGCGCGAGCCGGCCGCGACCGCGCCGGTGGAGCCGCCCGCGGGGTCGGTCTAGCGCCGGCCGACCGCCAGTCAGACCGCCTGGCCGCAGGCCACGCCGGACGCCCAGGCCCACTGGAAGTTATAGCCGCCCAGCCAACCGGTGACGTCCACCACTTCGCCGATGAAATGCAGTCCAGGCACGGCCTTGGCCTCCATGGTCTGCTGGTCGAGTTCGCGCGTATCCACGCCCCCGCGCATGACTTCGGCCTTTTTGTATCCTTCGGTGCCGGCCGGCACCACGGTCCAGCGCTTCATGCCCTCGGCCACCTGCCGCAAGACACGGTCGGGCAGGTCGGCAATGCGCTGGCTGCCTAGGCCCGGATGGGCGGCCTCCAGCCACAGCTCGGCCAGCCTGCGCGGCACCATGCCGGCCAGGACGGTGACCATCTGCTGCTTGCTGCCCGCCTTGGCGGCGAGCAGGTCGGCGGCAAGATCCACGCCCGGAGCCAGGTCGATGACGATGGGATTCCCCGGCTCCCAATAGCTCGAGATCTGCAGCACCGCCGGGCCGGACAATCCCCGATGCGTAAAGAGCAAGTCCTCCCGGAACGAGGGCGCCCGTTTGCCCGAACCCGTGCGGATATCGACCTCGAGCGCAACGCCCGCCAGCGGCACGAAGGGCTTCCATGCCGCCGCATCGAAGGTCAGCGGCACCAGCGCCGGGCGCGGCTCCACGATCTTCAGGCCGAACCGGCGCGCCATGCGCAGGCCGAAGTCCGTGGCGCCGATCTGCGGAATGGGCAGGCCGCCCGTGGCGATCACGACGTGCGCCGCGGTCACGCTCCCCGCCGAGGTATCCAAGGTATAGCCTTCCGCCTCGCGCCGGATGGCCTCGACCGCGCAGGGCATGCGCCAGGCCACGCCGCCGGCGTCGCACTCGGCGCGCAGCATGCGGATGATGTCGTCGCTGGATCCGTCGCAGAACAACTGGCCGCGGTGCTTCTCGTGCCACGCAATGCGGTGGCGGGCCAGCAGGGCCAGGAAATCTCGAGGCGTGTAGCGCGATAGCGCCGAGCGGCAGAAATTGGGATTCGCAGAAATGAAATTGGCCGGGCCGGCATCGCGGTTGGTGAAGTTGCATCGGCCCCCGCCGGAAATGCGGATCTTCTCGGCCAGCTTGCTGGCGTGGTCGATCAGCACCACGCGGCGGCCGCGCTGGCCGGCGACCGCCGCGCACATCATCCCGGCGGCGCCCGCTCCGATCACCGCCACGTCGAAGGCCGCGCCACGCGGCCCGCCATGCGCCATCAAGCGTCCTTCACGCAATCCACGTAGTGGCGCCGGTCGCCGTTGGGCAGCACTTCCTCCACCAACCCGTGGATGTCTGTACCGAACCCCGGGAACTGGGTATTGAACTTGCGCGCGAACTGCAGGTACTTGACGATGGTCTTGTTGAAGCGCTCGCCCGGTATCAGCAGCGGAATGCCGGGCGGATACGGCGTCAGCAGCACGCTGGTCACGCGGCCTTCGAGGTCGTCGATATCGACACGCTCGATTTCGCGGTGCGCCATCCTGGCGAAGGCGTCCGACGGCTTCATCGCGGGAACCATGTCGCTCAGGTACATCTCGGTGGTCAGACGCGCCACGTCGTGGGCGCGGTACATGTCGTGGATACGCGTGCAAAGGTCGCGCAACCCCACCTGCTCGTATTGCGGGTAATCGTGGCAGAACTCGGGCAGGATGCGCCACATCGGCTGGTTCTTGTCGTAATCGTCCTTGAACTGCTGCAGCGCGGTCAGCAAGGTGTTCCACCGGCCCTTGGTAATGCCGATGGTGAACATGATGAAGAACGAATACAGGCCGGTCTTCTCGACGATCACGCCATGCTCGGCCAGGAACTTGGTCACGATGGACGCCGGGATGCCCGTCTGGCCGAACGTGCCCGAGACATCCAGGCCCGGCGTCACGATGGTCGCCTTGATCGGGTCCAGCATGTTGAAACCCGGTGCCAGGTCGCCGAAACCGTGCCAGTCCGCGCCGGTTTCCAGGACCCAATCGTCCCGCTCGCCAATGCCGTCGGCCACCAGGTCGTCGGGCCCCCACACCTTGAACCACCAGTCGCTGGCGCCGAACTCGGCCTCCACCTTGCGCATCGCGCGGCGGAAATCGAGCGCCTCGAGAATGCTTTCCTCGACCAGGGCCGTGCCCCCGGGCGGTTCCATCATGGCCGCCGCCACGTCGCACGAAGCAATGATCGCGTACTGTGGCGAGGTCGAGGTATGCATCAGGTAGGCCTCGTTGAACACGTGCCGGTCCAGGGTCCGTGTCTCGGACTCCTGCACGATGATCTGCGAAGCCTGGGAAATGCCTGCCAGCAGTTTGTGCGTGGAGTGGGTGGCATACACCACCGCATCGGTGCTGCGCGGTCGGTCCTTGCCGATGGCGTGCATGTTCCGGTAGAAGTCGTGGAACGCCGCATGGGGCAGCCAGGCCTCGTCGAAGTGCAGCGTATCGATGCTGCTGCCCAGCAGTTCCTTGATCATCTCGACGTTATAGACCACGCCATCGTAGGTGCTCTGGGTGATGGTCAGGATGCGCGGCTTCCGCCCGGCCTTGTCCTTGGCAAAAGGGTTGGCCTGGATCTTCTTCTGGATGTTCTCGGGATGGAACTCCTCCAGCGGGATCGGTCCGATAATGCCCAGGTGGTTGCGCGTAGGCCGCAGGAACACCGGCACCGCACCGGTCATGATGATGGCGTGCAGGATGGACTTGTGGCAGTTGCGGTCCACCACCACCACGTCGCCGGGGGCCACGTTGGCATGCCAGACGATCTTGTTGGACGTGGACGTGCCGTTGGTCACGAAGAAACAATGGTCGGCATTGAAGATCCGCGCCGCATTGCGCTCGGACGCCGCCACCGGCCCGGTGTGGTCCAGGAGTTGCCCCAGCTCGTCGACCGCGTTGCAGACGTCCGCGCGCAGCATGTTCTCGCCGAAGAACTGGTGGAACATCTGGCCTACCGGGCTTTTCAGGAATGCAACCCCGCCCGAGTGGCCCGGGCAGTGCCACGAATAGGAACCGTCCTGCGCGTACTTGACCAGTTCTCGGAAGAACGGCGGCGGCAGCGATTCGAGATAGCTCTTGGCTTCGCGGATGATGTGCCGCGCGACGAACTCCGGCGTGTCCTCGAACATGTGGATGAAGCCGTGCAGCTCGCGCAGGATGTCGTTCGGGATATGCCGCGAGGTGCGCGTCTCGCCATACAGGTAGATCGGGATTTCGGCGTTCCTGAACCGCAGCTCGCCGATGAACGCCCGCAGCTTGCTGACCGCATTGGCCACGTCGTCGGGCATGCCCTCTCCGAACTCCTCGTCGTCGATGGACAGGATGAAAGCGCTGGCGCGGCTTTGCTGCTGGGCGAACGAGGACAGGTCGCCATAGCTGGTTACGCCGAGCACTTCCATGCCCTCGGCCTCGATGGCGGCGGCGAGTGCACGTACGCCGAGGCCGGAGGCGTTCTCGGAGCGAAAGTCTTCGTCAATGATGACGATAGGGAATCGGAATTTCATCATAGGGCCTCGGTACCCTGGATCGGGGCGAAGGGAGAGCGGGTCGTCGGTGTTCGCGCCTTGCGCGGTCAGGTGCGCGGCAGGGTCACGCCCTGCTGGCCCTGGTACTTGCCGCCGCGGTCTTTGTACGAGGTTTCGCAGACCTCGTCGCTTTCCAGGAACAGCATCTGGGCACAGCCTTCGCCCGCATAGATCTTGGCCGGCAGCGGCGTCGTATTGGAAAACTCCAGCGTCACGTGGCCCTCCCATTCGGGTTCCAGCGGCGTGACATTGACGATAATGCCGCAACGGGCGTACGTGCTCTTGCCCAGGCAGATGGTCAGCACGCTGCGCGGGATGCGGAAATACTCGACCGTGCGCGCCAGGGCGAACGAGTTAGGGGGAATGATACAGACGTCCCCCTTGAAATCGACGAAAGATTTCTCGTCGAAGGCCTTGGGATCGACGATGGTCGAGTTGATGTTGGTGAAGATCTTGAACTCGTCCGCACAACGCACGTCGTAGCCGTAGCTGCTCGTGCCATAGCTGACGATGCGCTTGCCGTCGACCGACCGCACCTGGCCGGGCTCGAATGGCTCGATCATGCCTTCGGCCGCCACGCGGCGGATCCAGCGGTCGCTTTTGATACTCATGGACGGGGCCTCGTCGGAATGACGAATGGAATAAACCCGGCGATTGTAGCGTCTGTCCGGCTGCTCCACGGCGCGTCATGGGCGCCCCGGCGCCATCTTGGCCATGGTCCACTTCCGTTCGTAGTCCATATGCGCAAAATGGCAGGTGAGGAAATCGATGAACGCGCGGGTCTTGGCGGGAAGGTATTTGCGGCTCTGATAGGCAATATTGATGGACAGCCGGGGCAGGTCCCAGTCTTCAAGCAGCGGAACCAGCCGGCCAGCGGCCACGTCGTCATAAATACTGTAGAGGGACTGGACCAGGATACCCTGGCCATCGAGCGCCGCCGCGCGCAGCAGGGCCGCATCATTGGCCTCCAAGCTCGGACGGAGCTTGATCCGCCGGGTCACCGCGCCGCGGGACAGGTGCAGCACATAGGGATGTAGTGCGTAGCTGTAGACCAGGAACCGGTGGGAGGCCAGGTCGTCGATGCCGGGCGGCCCTCCCCGCTTGCGCAAATACGAAGGTGCCGCCGCGAGGATACGGCGCGTCTGCGCCAGCGGACGCACCGTCATGCCGGAATCGGCCTCGTATTCACGCGTACGGATGGCCACATCGATACCAGCGTCGATCAAGTCCAGATAACGGTTGGCCGCGATGAGCTGGACATCGATGTCGGGATACACCGCGGCAAAGGACGACAACAGCGGCACCAGCTGCGTCATGCAGAACGACAGAGAGCTGGTTACCCGCAGCGTCCCCGACGGGCGGGACGAGACGGCGTTCACCGCGTCCTCGGCTTCGCGCATCTCGGCCAGGATGGCCTTGCTGCGCTGATAGAAGGCCTCCCCCACTTCGGTCAACACGAAACGCCGGGAGCTCCGGTCGATCAAGCGCGCGTTCAAGCGATGCTCGAGCGCGGCAAGCTTGCGGCTCGCCGTCGCGTTCGATATCGAAAGGCATTCGGCCGCGCGGCTCAGGCTGCCGTGCTCGACCGCCTGTACGAAGAGCTCCACTTCGGCCCAGCGATCCATGGGTGTCCCTTGTTTGCATTTTTTGAAATCTTAGTTTCCCTGCATCGGCCTTCATTTCCATTTTATGAATCATTACAGTGAGCCGGCCCGCCATACAAAGACTCACACGGAGGAGACCACCCATGAACCGACTTCATGTCGCTGGCGCCTGTCTGGCGGCTACCGCTACCCTGGCGACCCCGACCCACGCCGATGACTACCCCAGCAAACCGATCCGATTGGTGGTTCCATTTGCGCCTGGCGGCGGTACGGACATCGCCGCCCGCATCGTCGCCGAGAAACTACAGGCGAAATGGGGGCAGGCCGTGATCGTCGACAACCGCCCAGGTGCCGGCGGCAACGTCGGCGCCGACCTGGTATACCGCGCGGCGCCGGACGGCTATACCCTGCTGCTCACGCCGCCGCCCCCGCTGGTCATCAACGAAAGCCTCTATTCGACGCTTAGCTTCAAGCCCGAACGATTCACGCCGGTATCACTGATTTCGGCCAGTCCCAACATTCTGGTGGTACATCCATCGGTCCCGGCCAAGACGGTACGGGAACTGATCGACTACGCCAGAAAGCACCCGGACCGCCTCGACTACGCTTCGCAGGGCAACGGCACCACCTCCCACCTCACCGCAGAAATGCTGAAATCCATGGCCGGCGTCTCGCTGACGCACGTGCCGTACAAAGGCAGCGGCCCCGCGCTGGCCGATCTAATGGGCGGCCAGGTGGACCTCATGTTCGCCGAGATCAGCGCCGCGGTGAACCTGGTGCGCACCGGCAAGCTGCGCGCGCTGGCGGTGGCCAGCACCCAGCGCAATGCATCTCTGCCGGATACTCCCGTGATGCAGGACACGCTGCCCGGTTTCGTCTCGACCACCTCGTCCAGTCTGGTCGCGCCCCCTGGCACGCCGCCGGCCATCGTCGACCGGCTATCGGCCGCAGTGGCCGAAGCCATGCGCGACCCGGCGGTCATCGACCGGTTGACCCAGCTATGCGCCGAGCCGCTGGGTACCACCCCGGCAGAGCATGCCCGATACCTGGGCGAAGAACGGAAACGCTGGGCGGAGGTAATCCGGGCCGCCGGCATCCAGCTCGATTGACGCTTCACGAGACAGACGACATGAGCAACGCAATCTGGGATCCCTTCCTGACCCCGCGCGACCAGAAAGTCATCGCGGCCAGCGGTTTCGGCGCGGAACAAGGCTTCGGCGCCAGGCCGGCCGTGCTGGTGATCGATGTGAACTACAACTTCTGCGGCGACCGGCCGGCTCCCATCCTGGAGTCGATCAAGACCTGGCGCACATCCTGCGGCGCCGACGCATGGACCAGCATCGACGCGATCCGGCCGCTGCTCGCAGCTGCTCGCGATAAGGGGCTCCCCGTGCTCTATACCACGGGGATACGCCGTCCCGACAACTGGGATGCAGGGGCCTGGGCGTGGAAAAGCACACGCAGCCACGAACGCAGCATCACGGCCAGTACCCGTAGCGATGGCGATGTCATCGTGGCCGAGATCGCGCCACGGGACACCGACATCGTTGTCTTCAAGCAAAAACCCAGCGCCTTTTTCGGCACGCCGCTCGACAGCTATCTCACCCTGCTACGTGCTGACAGCCTGATCGTGACCGGAGCGACCACCAGCGGATGCGTGCGTGCGACCGTGGTCGACGCGTTCTCGCGCAACTATCGCGTGGCGCTGGTCGAGGAAGGCTGCTTCGATCGCTCGCAGGCCAGCCATGCGGTGTCACTGTTCGATATGCACGCCAAGTATGCCGACGTGGTCAAACTGGAGCGCGCGCTGGCGCACATCGGGCGATTGCCGGCCGGCCTGTTCGACCTGCCGCCGGCTAACTAGGCCAAGGAAGCGGTCCTGCCGGCCCAGGCCGTGCCGGCTTGAGGTGCCTCAGCGCGCGGGCGGAGCCTCCAAGCCGGCGGCCAGGAAATCCAACATGCGGGCCAGCGTCAGGTCCGCGCCGGCCTGGGAAACAGGCACGGCCGTCACATCGGGCATCAACCGCGCCACGCGTCCGTTATCGGCCCGGATGTACATCATGCTGCCGAAGACGCATTGCAGCCTTACATAGAGCTCGTCCCGCGAAAGGTGGGGGCAGGCCCGGGCCAGCACATCGACGAACAAACGGGCGACATCGTCGTGCACGCCGAAGACGATGTTCTTGACCGTGGGATCGGGCTCGACCGAACAGATGGCCGAGAGCCGGTTGAAGCGTGCCCCCTGCTCGCTCTGACCTAGGCGTATGCCCGGGCCGATGAAGGCTTCCAGCACCGCGCGTACCGGAGGCCGGGCTGCGGGATCGGCGGGCAGGCAAGCCTGGAGCAGCGCCCGCCGCTCGGCGTTCATCGCCCCTACCCGCGCCTCGAAAATGGCCCGCAGCAAGCCTTCCTTGGTCCGGAAGTAGTAATGGACCGCCGCCATATTGACCCCGGCCGTGGCCGTGATCGTGCGCAGGGACACCCCGTTGTAGCCATGTTCGGCAAACAGCTGTTCGGCCACCTCCACGATGCGGTCGCGGGTTGAAGCAGTGTCCGGGGGGTCGGCGGCGAATGAGGGCATGGACGATTCGGAAAGCACTAGACGGCTTATGTTACCCGTAATCCGTCCAAGCAATTCAGTCAGCTGATTAAATCAGTCGTTTGACTAAAAAGTGCGAAATTCCTATCATGCGGCCGACGCGCCCCTTGGCGTACAGAGGAAAAACCATGAACGGAAAAATCCGCCGCGTCGTCACCGGCCACGACGAACAAGGCCGGGCCGTGGTGCTGGAAGATGGCTACGCCCCCAATGTCCGTCACGACGCCGCCCGCCCCGGCTACTTCCTGACCCAGTTGTGGCAGACGCCCTCGGCGCCCGCCCCCATCGACAACGGTCCCGATCCCACGCTGGGGCCGGTATCGCTCACCCCGCCCCCGCTGGGGACGGTGGTCCGCATCATCGAATTCCCGCCCGCCGGCCTGGAGTTGCGCAATGCCGACGAAGCCACCGCCAAGCAGGCGTTCTCGATGTTCGGCGGCCAGCAGGCCTTGACCGGCCATGGCGGCGGCAAACAACGCCATCCCTTCATGCATCGCACGGAAACGATCGACTACGCGGTCGTACTGTCCGGCGAGATCACGATGCTGCTGGACGAGTCGGAAGTCACGCTCAAGGCCGGCGAAATCCTGATCCAGCGCGGCACCAACCATGCGTGGACCAACCGGACCGACGAACCGGCGCGGGTGCTGTTCGTCTTGATCGATGGCAAGTTCGATCCCGCTATCGCACAACTGCTGTAAACAACCTTCCACCAGGGGAGACCAGACATGCAAATCAAGAAATTCCTGTTAGCGCCGCTGCTGGCGGCCATTTCCGCCACGGCCACCGCGCAGGAGTACCCGTCGCGTCCCGTCGAAATCATCGTGCCCTATTCGGCAGGCGGAAGCGTGGATGTCATGGCCCGGGCGTTCAGCCGCGAACTGTCCGATATTCTTTCGACCCAGATCGTGGTGAACAACCGCGATGGCGCGGGCGGCACCATAGGCGTGGCAGCGGTAGCCTCGGCCCGTCCCGATGGCTATACGGTCCTGTTCTCGCCGTCGTCCCCGCTGACCCAGGCGCCCTTCCTGATGGGCCGCCTGCCCTACCAGACCGACAGCATCACGCCGATCTGCCAGATTTTCGAGAATCCCTTCGTCATCGCGGTGCGCAAGGATTCCCCGGTCAAGACCCTCAAGGAATTGCTGGAGCAGGCTCGCCAGCAGCCCGGCAAGCTGTCGTACGGCCATGCCGGCCCCGGATCGGTGCCGCACCTGGCCACGGCCAACCTGGCCAAATCCGCGGGCGTTGCCTTCAATGAAATCGCCTTCCGCGGCGATGCCCAGGTCATTCCGCAGCTGCTGGGCGGTCATATCGACTTCGGCGCGCTCGGCGTCTCGTCGGTGGTGGGCAAGGACCTGCGCATACTCGCCGTCTACGGCGACAAGCGCCTGCCCGGCATGCCCGAGGTCCCGGCCATTACCGAATTCGGCATCAAACATGCGGTCATCGCGCGCAACGGGCTGTACGTCAGGCAGGGCGTGTCCCAGGCCGCGCGCGACAAATTGCAGCAGGCCTGCCACGCGGCAACGGAGAAGACCGAGTTCCAGACCGCCGCCCGGCAGCTCTACCAGCAGGTGAACTATCTGGACAGCGCCACGTTCGCGACCCGGCTGGCCGACGACAACCAAACCAACCGGGCCCTGATCGAATCCCTGGGCCTGCTCAAGAGCGCCAACTGAAACGGACCGCCATGTACGAAATCATCGATGCGTCCTTGCGCGCCTTCGTCGAGGTCGATCCGGACAGCGACTTCCCTATCCAGAACCTGCCCTACGGCATTTTCTCGACGCCCGCCGGCGGAACGCGGGCGGGCGTCGCGCTGGGGACCTGGGTCGTGGACCTGCAGGCCCTGCAACGGGCCGGCCTGCTGCCGGAGAACCTGCCGCCCGGGCTGTTCGGCCGGTCCAGCTTGAACGCTTTCGCGGCGACGGGGCGCCCGTGCTGGAACGCCGTCCGCGCGCGGCTGGCTCAACTGCTGTCCGGTGAAGACCCGCGGCTGCGCGACGACCCGGCGCTGCGCCGGCAGGCGCTGGTGCCGATGGACGCATGCGCCCTGCAGCTGCCCTTCGAGATCGCGTCCTACACGGACTTCTATTCCTCCGAAGAACATGCCACCAACGTCGGCAAATTGTTCCGCGACCCGGCCAACGCGCTTACGCCGAACTGGAAGCACATGCCCATCGGCTACAACGGCCGGGCCAGCTCGGTGGTGCCGTCGGGACAGGACGTCCGCCGCCCCATGGGCCAGCTGGCCACCGCCGCCGGCGCGCCCGAATGGGGTCCGTGCCGGCAGTTGGACTTCGAGCTGGAAACCGCTTTCTTCGTCGGTCCGGATTCGCGCCTGGGCAGCAGGCTGTCGCCCGACCACGCGGCCAGCTACATCTTCGGCATGGTGCTGATGAACGACTGGAGCGCGCGCGATATCCAGCGCTGGGAGTACGTGCCGTTGGGGCCGTTCCAGGCCAAGGCATTCGCCACGTCCATCTCGCCTTGGGTCGTCACGCTCGATGCCCTGGCACCGTTCCGCGTGGAAGCGCCCGCGCAAGCCCCCTGCCCGCTGCCCTACTTGCAGGAACGCGAACGCACGACCTACGACATCGAATTGTCGGTGGCGCTGCGGACGGAAAGCGGGGCCTCCGCGACGATCTCGCGCAGCAACTTCCGCCACTTGTACTGGACCATGGCGCAACAGCTTGCGCACCATACCAGCAGCGGCTGCAATGTGCGCACCGGCGACCTCATGGGCTCGGGCACCATCAGCGGGCCATCTCCCGACGCCCTGGGCTGCCTGCTCGAAATGACCCGCAACGGCCAACAGCCGCTGGTCCTGCCCGACGGCGCCACGCGAAGTTTCCTGCACGATGGGGACGAGGTGATCATGAGCGGCCACGCCCGCCGCGGCGATCTGCGAGTGGGTTTCGGCCAGGTGCGCGGACGCGTGCTGCCTGCCATCCCCTGACGCGCGGCCGCCGCGGTCAATCGTCGAACAGCACGAAATACAGCAAGTCCAGCCCGTTCAGGGTTCCACCCTTGGCCACCGCCGACAGGCGGTTGGTCAGGCGGTAGCTGAGCTTGACGACGCCATCGCGGCCGGAAAGCGCCTGTTCGAAGCTGGCGTAAAGCCGGTCCGTCAGTCGCTTGCCGACCACCATGAACTGCGTATTCGACAAGGTGTTGGCCGACGAGGTACTGTCCCCGGCCACCGTGCGGTCCGGCAACAACCCGCGCGAACTGCCCACGTTGCCCGAGCGTACGCCTATCTCGTCGAGTCCGAGCTGGCGCGAAATGGGCTCGCTGCCCTGCGGTCCCAGCAGCGAGGTCGCCGCGCTCAGCAGCAGCGTAGCGTCGGCCCCGCCACCGCCCTCGTCCGGGCCCCGGCCCAGCAACAGCCAGGAAAGCTTTTCAACATCGCTGACCTCGGGCGTAGAGACCAGCGCGATACGCGGCCGGCGAGCCGTGCCGCTGACGCGCACGCCGGCCTCCACCCGCGGCCCGACGCGCACCGCGACGATGTCCAGCAGCGGATCGTCGATCGGCCCCTGGAAGGTCAACACGCCGCGCCGCACGGTCAACGTCTGCCCGTAGGCGTCGAACCGGCCGCCGCGGGTACGCACGGTGCCGCTGGAAGACAGGGCGCCCACCATTCCGACCAGGCGCAGGTCGCCGGTCACCCCGGTATCGAGGCCGTACCCCCGCAGGTAGAAGCCGTTGCCGAGCTTGACGCCCACGTCGATGGCGATACCCAGGGTCTTCTTCTGCGGCTCCTTGCCGCTGTGGCGCACGTAGACGTCATCCGACAGTGTTGCCGGAGCTTGGGTACCCAGGTCCACCCAGCCCGTGTCGACTTCGAACAGGCCGGCAATGCGCATACGGTCCGGGATGATGTCCATGTCCACGCGCCCCGAGCCCGCGATGAAACGGTCCGCCCGCTGGATGGCGGGAAACCTGTCGGCCTTCAGGGTGGCATGGCCCGAGGCCTGCGACATACGCCAGTCGGCGGTGATCTCCAGCGAACCGTCCCGGCTTTCGTTCTTGATCCATTCCTGCACGCGGGAATCCCGGGGATTCACCCGTATCACGCTGGGAAAACGCAAGGAATCCAGCACGATGCGATCGTCTTCCAGTGTCGCCTTGAGCGTTCCGTCCAGCAGGCGCACGCCGTCATCGAGCCGAACGATGCGTATGCCCTCTCCCTGCAGCCCGCCTGAGGCGCGCCACTGCCCGCCTTGCTGGACGACCCGGGCCGAGCCCGCCACCTTGCCCCCTAGCTCGACGCTATCGCCCACGAACAGGCCGAGCCAGCTCAGATCGTGCACGTCGACCTGGGCCTCGGCATGGGCCGGCCGCTCCTTGTCGAGCCCGAAGCCGCCGCCACTCGCGAGGATGCCGGCCTCGCCATCGACGCGCACCTGGCCCAGCCGTTCGCCTTCGATCAGGGCGTGCAACGCAATGCGGCTGCGGCCGCCATTGCCGTCCGGCATCGCGCGCAAGCTTGCCTCCAGCGTACGCAAACCGAGCGCCATCGGCGGCGTGCCGGGTACCCACAAGTCGCCGCTGCGCCGGCGGATCGCTGCGGACCCCTGCAGCGATCCCGCAAAGCGCAGGTCCCAGTCGGCATCCAGCACGACCATCCGGTCCGGCGGAACCGGCTTGCCGGCGAGCGTCTCCAGCAGGATGTCGGGCGCCCACGCCAACCCTTCGGCACGGCCGCGCGACTCCCACCTGCCATCGCCTCCGCGCGAGCCGTCGTGGATTAGCTTGCCGCGCTGCCCCCCGGGCAGCTGCAGAGCGATCTCGGTCGGCCCGACCTCCCATTGCCACTGCGGCGCCCGCAGCCCGGGCACATAGCTCAAGGTTACCGGCGCCTGCAGCGAGATGCCCAAGGAAGAACGGGCCAGTTCCAGGCTCGCCAGGGTGCCGCGCCAGCCCGGCGCCGCCGCGCGCCTCCCCTGGCCGCCATTCCCCCAGCCGCCGGCGAAACGCATGGCCAGCGTGGCCGGCGCGGATTGGTCCGCCGGCACGAATTCCGCATCGACGGTGCCCTCGTGCTGCGCCATGGTGCCCGTCAGGCGCAGCGTAGCCTGGCTCATGGTCGCCTGCGGCGCCGCAGAAAGCGCGAGCTTTTCAATGCGCAGGTCGACATCGGCCGGCGCGGCGGCAAACCCGCCCCGGCTCGAGCGCCCGCCCGCGGCAGTCCCGAGATTCGCCCGCCCTTGGACATGGCCGACGCGCACGTCACCGGGCAGCTGCAGATCGTCCGCCTCGAGCGTCATGTCGAGCACGGGCGCCTCCAGGGTTTCGCCCAGCTTGCCCCGGGCCATCAGGCGGCCGTGCAGCAAAGAAGAAAGGGTTTGCAGCCTGGGAGCGTCGAGGTCGAAGTCCAGCCTGTCGCCCACGTGCCCGAACGCCCCCCGCGCCTGCAGCCGGTTGGTGCCTGCTGTCAATGCCGCGTCGACCCGCGTCACGCGTGTCCCGGCGAATGCAAGATCGGCATGTCCGCCCAGGGGTTCGCCGTTCCAGCGACTTTCGTTGTCGATGCGAACCTGCGCCGACCCGCCCAGGGACGGCATCAGCGCCCCTTTGACGTCCGCCCGGGCCGACACCTTTGCAGGGGGCAGCACGGCGCTCCGCACCCAATGACCAGGATCGAAGCGGTCGAGCCGGAGCGCGGCGGCGAAACGGCGAGGCTCGGCCAATTGCAGCTCTCCCTTGCCTTGCGCCCTGGCCTCGCCTGCAGCCAGTTCCAGCCGTGACACTTGCAAGACCTCATCGCGCATCTGCGCCGCCAACCGGAGCGACAGCGGCACCTTGCGCGAACGGTCCGCCAGCTCGGCATTCAGGGATTGCTCGGCGGCATCCGCCGAAAATGCCAGCGTCCCGGCCAACCGGGTGGGCAACGCCGCGCCGTGGATGCGCGAGGCATCGACATTGGCAACCTCCACCCGGCCTTCCCAGTGCCCCACCACGTCATTGGATTGAGCCGCCCGCCGCCATTGCAGCTGTCCGGCCAGGCGTCCGCCGCCGGCCAGCTCGATGACCAGCCGGGAGACGTCCAGCGCATCGAAGGTCTCGACCGGCACGCTCACCTGTCCCGATATGCCCGCCACCGGCACCCCGTCCTCATCGAGCCGGCGCGGCGTCGAATTGGTCAACGAGACCGGCCCGCGCAACAGCGCCGGACCGCTGCCGGGTTCGACCGCGAGCTTCGCCGTCAGGCCCAGATTGGCAGCGGGCGCACCGGAGACCCAGGCCGCGGGATCGATGCCGGCCAGCTGCAACGTCAGGCCGCGCAGCGGAAACCCGCCCAGCAGCGCCGCCTGTCCCCGCGCATCGACATCCACCCCGGCCCCGTCGCCGCGCACGCTGAACTCCAGCTCCTGCAGCGAGCCGGAAGCCGTCACACCGAAATCGAAGGGGCGCGCCTGCTGAAGACCGTTCGCATTCAGTGCAAGCTTGATGGGAAAAGGCGCCTCCGCGCCGAGGCTGGCTTCGCCCCGCAGCGTGGCCTGGGCCTGCGGCGCCGACACCCCGAGGTTGGCCAGCAGCACGCGATGTTCAGTGCCGGTCGACGTCGCGCGCAAGTCTATGCCGGCAAAACTTGCGGGCAACCGCTCGCCGTCCATGTCGATATCCAACGTACCGATCGCCAATTTGTCCACGTCGGCCGCCAACGGCAGCCGCAGCGATGTCAGCGGCTCGCTCGGCTCGTCCGACGAACGCAGGCCGAGCCGGGCCCGCCGCGCCGACAGCTCCGAGACATGCAGCCGACCGCCGCGCAGCGCGCGCCACCGCACATCCAGCCGCATCCCTTCGACGTCGGCATCCAGCGTGGGTAACCGGATTTCCAGCGTATCGACGCTCAGGCCGGCCAGCAGCGACCCCTGGACCCCTTCGATGCGGGCCGACCCGCCGGCCAATTGCGTCCCCGTGCGCACGGCCCAGGCGGCACCGCCCGCCGTGCCCGCTGCCCAGCCCACGAAACCGGCCACGGCGGCCATGCCGAGCACGGCGGCGCCCGCCACCACCCAGGGCCAACGGCGCCGCTTGGGCAGCTTCGGTTCGGGCGAGGCGGGCTGGTTCAAAATGCGATCCCCAGGGAGAAATGCAGCCGGATATTCTTGTCCCGCACGGCATAGGCAAGATCGACGCTGAGCGGCCCGGCCGGCGTGCGGACCCGCAGGCCCGCGCCGACGCCCGTGGCCAGCTTCATCTCGTTGAAGCTGGACGCGACATTACCGGTATCCACGAACAAGGCTGCGCCGAAACGCTCGTCGAAGTAGCGGGTCCCTTCCACGCTGGCCACGAACAGGACGGCGTCCCCCATGATGGCATTGCCGACTTCGCGCCCCAGGCCGAGATAGCGATAGCCGCGTATCGACCGCGCACCGCCGGTACGGAACGCGAAATCGTCCGGTACTTGATTGATGTCCTGCGCCCACAACCTGCCGACTTCGCCTCGCACCGTAATGACGTCGCGTTTGCTCGGCGACCACCAGTACTGGCCCCGCACGCTTACCCGGCTGAAACGGTTGCTCGCGTCGAGCTCCGTACCGACGCCGCCGCCCAGTGCCAGCAAGGTCCCTTCGCGTGGGTCGTACTTGTCATTGACATCGCGGCGGATGATCTCGGCCGTCGCCGTGGCGGTATTCGTGGTGAACGAGTCGAAACCCTCGACATCCGTCGCTTCGTGCGACAGGCGGGCGCCATAGCGGGTCTCGTACTCGACCCGGCTGTTCAAGCCCCGAGGATAGGTCTTGGCGCGGATTGCGCCGATAGCCAGGCGCTTGACGTGCAGGCCCTGCACGTCCGAGTCCTGGGCCAGCACGCCGAAACTGTCGCGAAAACCGTTTTCGTTGGGCGCGAGATGGATGTCGGCATAGCCGAGCTTGCGCAGGCGGTCCAGCCGCAGGCCGGCCTCGAGTTCGACGGGCTGGCCCATGACCACGTTCTGGCGGTAGATGGTCTCGATCCGGGGACCGGCCTCGTCATCGATACCCAACGCGACACTCATGCGGCGCGGCCGCGATTCGATCACATCGGCCAGCACGGGAAGCGTCAGGTAGCTGGGGCCCTGATACGCCTGCTCGGTCCGGGTCTGGTCCTGCTCCAGCCCCTCCGGCAACAAGGCGGGGTCCTCGTCAGGACTGGGCGACAGGCCGCTGCGGTCGATATCGAGCTTGGCGCCCGAGAAGAAAGGGGCCGACTGCAGGGTCTGTTGCCACTCGACCATGCGGTCGCGATCATAGGGCTCGCCCGGACGTATCCGGACGTAGCGCTCCACCACTCCTGCCGGCACGCGCTTGAGCCCGCGCACTTCGACGCCGGAAAGCCGCACCGCCGGCCCGCTGTCGAGCTTCACGCGCAATGTGGCCCGCGCGCGATCGGCATCCACGTCCGCTGCGGTATCCACCAGGCGGGCCACGGGAAAATCGCGTTCGGACACTTCATCGAGCAGGTTGCGCTTGGCCGTTTCCCATTCCTCGTTGCGGAACGGACTCCCTTCCTTCAGGCCCCAATCCCGGCGCAGCTGCGTCGCGCGTGCGGCATACTCGGGCCCGGCGATGGTGCCCAGAAAGGAAATGTCCACGGTCTCGATAACCGTGCGCTCGCCGGGCACGATGGTAATGTCCCAGGTGGCTCCCGCCACGTCGGTTCCGGCCTCGAGGTCGACTTGGGCAGAAAAATAGCCTTCGGTCGCCAAGGCAGTCAGGGCCGCCTCGCTCGCCCGCCGGCGCAGGCGGATACTCTCGCCGCCGTCTTGATCGTCGGCCATGGCGGCCATGCTGTCGACCGCCTGCCGCACCGCCTGCAGCGCGCTGGCGGGCAAGCCGCCGGGGTCGATGGTGATTTCGGGCCGGGCGGCCAGTGCGGGCCGGGCCAACAGCGCGCACAGCAATGCCGGGGCCAGCGGCCGCCAAGCCAGGGTCAAGACACTGCGCGCCCGTCCCGCTGTGCTGCGCAACAACATCACGATTGCAGGACGAGTCGCGCAATGCCGCCGGGCGCTGCCGGGCCGCCCCCCCCAGCCGCCACGGGGGGACCGATCATGTCGGGCAAAGCCGCCGTGGGCTCTTTGACTGACAAACTCATGACGCTTCCGACGAATTCGTTCAGACGCAAGCATAGCGGATTGGGCGCAGCTTCTGCGAATGGCCGGCGGACGACGGATGGCACCATTTGCCGAGGCCTGCCACCAGGCCCCTATTCGTAGCATTGCCCATTTGGAATATGCCCGGCGTCGGCTATGCTACGGGGTCTACATCACAGAAGGCGGGGGAAGTGCGGTCAGATATGGCCGTTTTCCCGGGCGTTGGGGTCGTTTTCCGTACAAAATGGCGAAACCGGCCACGCCCGAACGTACCCGCCTGCAAACATGGAACTTGGCTTACTTCTGATTCTGTTCATCGCCAACGGCATCTTCGCCATGAGCGAAATTGCCGTGGTCACCGCCCGCAAATCCCGACTGCAGCAGCGCGCCGAGGAAGGCGACAGCAAGGCTCGCGCCGCACTGGAACTGGCGGAACATCCCACCCGCTTTCTTTCCACCGTCCAGATCGGCATAACGTCCATCGGCATCCTGACCGGTATCGTCGGCGAAGGGGCGCTGGCCCAGCCGCTCGCGGAAACCATCAGCGGCCACTTCCCGGCCCTGGCCGAAGCCGCCAGTGCCATTGCGCTGACCCTGGTCGTCATCGTCATCACCTTCCTGTCCATCATCATCGGCGAACTCGTGCCCAAGCGGGTGGGGCAGATGCATGCCGAAACCATCGCCGGCCTGATCGCACCGCCGATGCGCGTGCTGTCATGGATCGCCACGCCGTTCGTCAAGCTGCTGTCCCTCGCTACCGACACCCTGCTCAAGCTACTGGGCGCCAAAGAAACGAACGAACACCTCATCACCGAGGAAGAAATCCAGGTGCTCATGGCCCAGGGCGCCACCGCCGGCATCTTCGAGCACGCCGAGCAACAGATGGTGCGCAACGTTTTCAGGCTGGACGAGCGCCGGCTGTCCTCCATGATGGTGCCCCGTTCCGACATCGTCTATCTCGACGTGAACGACCCGCTGGAAGTATCCAAGGCCAAGATCGAAAGCTCGCATTACTCGCGCTTCCCGGTCGTGCGGGACGACCTCTCCGACGTCATCGGCTTCGTACGCTCCAAGGACCTGCTGGCCCAGCTCATGGCCGGTGAGCCGCTTGACCTGACCAGCAGGCTGACGCCGGTGCTGTACGTCCCCGAGACGCTGACCGGCACCGAGCTGGTCCAGAACTTCCGGGACTCCCATACCCAAACGGCGCTGGTGGTCGACGAATACGGCGACGTCCAGGGGCTGGTCACGCTACGCGACGTCCTCGAAGCCATCGTGGGGGAATTCCACACCTCGACAGCGCCCGAGGAATCCTCGGCCGTGCGGCGGGAAGACGGCTCGTGGCTGCTCGACGGCCTGCTCGACGTCCACGAGATGGAAGACATGCTCGAGCTGCCCGACCTTCCCGAGGGCGATTCGGGCACCTACCATACGCTGTCGGGCATGCTCATGCTATTGCTGGGACGCATCCCCCATACGGGTGAGCGGGTGGATTGGGGCGGGTGGAACTTCGAAGTCGTCGATATGGATGGCAAACGCATCGACAAGGTCATAGCCACCCGGATCGAACCGGCGCCTGCGCCCGAGGAACCGTATTGAAAACTGGCGCGCCAGGCCCATCTGTATAAAATGGCCCTGGCAGCAGCCCACCTGCGACGACGCACCACGACGGTGCCGGCAGGCATTCATCCCCGGGGATTACCCGGGATATCGCCCGTGAGGGGGAACTTTTCCACCGCTGTTCCTCACCAAACGCTTTGACCGCAACACGGGGGTCCAACAGGCCCGGCCCTGAACCGCTTATGACTGACATCATCGCCAAATTGCTCCGCACCGTCTTCGTCGCAGGCATCGCCCTGGTCGGCATGATCATGGCGGCCATCCTGCTGGCCTCGACCGCGGTGGCCCTGGCCATCGTCTATGTGGTCGCGAAGCTGCGCGGCAAGCCCTTCGCCGCCAACGCCTACTGGAAAAAATCGCAATCCCGCTGGGGCTTCGGCGAGAGCGGCGCGGGATCTTCACCCCGCAAGACGCAAGGTGGGAACTTCTCGGGCCGCTTCAACCGCCGCGACGTCATCGACGTCGAGGTGCGCGACATTCCCTGATTCGCCGTCCCCTGATGCTTGCCGGCGCCCCGCGCCGGAAACCCAAAAAACACCGCGCCCGGGCGACCGGCGCGGTGTTTTCATCTGGACGACCGATTGCCGGCAGTCAGTCGGCACTCAACTTCGCCGCCTCCACCACCTTCTTCCAGCGAGCCACCTCCGACTTCACGAACTCGCCCAGCTCCTGCGGGCTGCTGCTCTGCGGATCCGCGCCTTGCTCCTTGAACTTGGCAATGACCTCGGGATCGCGCAGCGCGGTATTGAGCGCCTTGTTGAGCTGGTCGACGATGGCCTGGTCGGTGCTGGCGGGCGCGAACAGCGCGTACCACTGAGGCACGCTGACGCCCTTGACGCCCAGCTCTTCCAACGTGGGGACGTCCTTGAGCACTTCGGAGCGGCGATCCCCGGCCAGGGCCAGCGCCTTGATCTTGCCCGAGGCCAGGTGGGGATAGGCGCTGAACAGGCTGGGGAACATGACCTGCGTCGTACCGGCCAACGTATCGGTCATGGCGGGGGCGGAACCCTTGTACGGAACGTGCAGCATGCTGGTACCGGTCACCATCTTGAAAAGCTCGGCGGTCACGTGGGGCGCCGTGCCCAGCCCCGCGGAGGCATAGCTGAGGCTGTCGGGCTCTTTCTTCGCTTTGGCAATAAGCTCCTGGACCGAGTTGACGCCCGCACCCGAAGAGACCACCAGCAGAGTCGGCGAACTTGCCAGCATGCCGATCGGCTTGAAATCCTTGACCGGGTCGTAGCGCAGCTTCTGCAGGGCAGGATTGATGCCATGCGTGGCGATGTAGCCGAAGAGGATGGTGTAGCCGTCGCCCGGCGCGCGGGCGACGTATTCGCTGGCGATGGCGCCCTGGGCGCCGGCCCTGTTGACGACGATCACCGTCTGCTTCAGGGTCTCTCCCATTTTCTGCGCGATGACTCGCGCAAAAGCATCGTTGCCGCCGCCCGGCGCGGTGGGAACGACGATCGTGATGGGGTGGTCGGGCCACGCCGCGTGGACATGGGCGGCGCCGAGGGATAGCGCAAAGGCGGTCACGCCGGCGGCAACGGCCGGCACGCGAAAGGGGGCTTGCATAAGAGTCTCCGTATAGTTCTTCGGATGTACCGAAGCGTGGGTATCGTCCGGGGCGTCTAAAAGCGCCGTGCGGATCGACACGTTCGAAACCTTGCTAGAACAGGTGGGCTGGCACGTAAAGCTGTCCTTCCATGATTTTCCGCGCGGTGCGGATCAAGCCTGCGCCGCGCACTTCCAAGCTTGACGACGCGCTCCGGAGCTCGACGTCGACCTCGATGCGGCCCGCCGGATGCGCGACTTCGATACGGTGCACGCCGGGCGAACGCATGGCGCCAAGATCGAATGCCACGGTACCCGGCGTCACGAATGCGGTCGCCACGCCGATGGCACCGGTGACGGCATGCGAGCGATGGCATTTGTGCGGGGTGAAATACCGCGACACCACCATGTCCCCGTGCTTGCCGGCACTCACCAATACCGGCTTGGGAATGACACTGTCGGTCACCTCGCCCAGTCCCATCCGCCGTCCCGCCTCGCGGCGCAGCGCTTCTAGCCGCTCCACCAAAGACAGGTTGGCATCAAGCTGCGCCGGCGTTTCGTTGCCAGCGGCGCCGAGCGACGCGGCACGAACGATCATCATCGGCATGGCCGCGTCGATACAGGTCACCGCAACGCCGTCGATGATGTCTTGCAAATGGCCGGTCGGGAATACCTTGCCCGTGACCGATCCCCATGCATCCAGGAAATTCAACCGTATCGGCGCGCCGGTACCCGGCACGCCGTCTATGCTGGCGTTGCCCTCGTACTCGGTCCTGCCGTCTGGGGTCTGCACCAGCGCGTCGATGGTCGAACGCGTGTTCACGTTGTAGATACGTACGCGAGTCTCGCCGTCGCCGGCGGGCACGATGCCCTGGTCAATAGCGAAGGGCCCCACGGCCGAGAGCATGTTGCCGCAGTTAGGGCGGGTATCGACCAGCTCGCGATCGACCGATACCTGGGCGAACAGATAGTCCACATCGCAGCCCGGCCGCGTGGACCGGGAAACGATCGCGACCTTGCTCGTCAAGCTGTTGCCGCCTCCCAGTCCGTCCACTTGCAACTCGTGCGGCGACCCCATCGCGGACAACAGGACGCGATCGCGTTTGCCGACATCCTCCGGCAGCCATTCGGCGCGGAAGAACGGGCCGCGGGACGTACCGCCCCGCATGAGGACACAAGGTATGGTCTTTTGCATGGCGGCATGATGCGCCGCGGCCTTGCATTAGTGAATTGCAACTTTTATATAATTTGATGCATGGCACGCATCAATTTCGACCTCCAGGAATTGCAGGCATTCGTCGCCGTGGCGGAGCGTTCGAGCTTCCGCGCGGCCGCCGAAGACCTGCATCTTTCGCAACCCGCGCTAAGCCGCCGCATCGAAAAACTCGAGGCGATTCTCGGCGCACGCCTGCTCGACCGCACCACCCGCCACGTGGCGCTGACCAACGTCGGCCGGGTGTTCCTGGAACGGTCGCGCGCGGCGCTCGACGAACTCGAAGGCGCCATGCTGGGCGTCAGCGACCTCGCCGCCCAGCTCAGCGGACTCGTCACCGTTGCCTGCGTACCCTCGGTCGCCTACTACTTCCTGCCCTCGGTACTGCGCGACTTCACGGCCAAGCATCCGCGCATCCGCGTGCGCGTCATCGACGAAGGCGCCAATACCGTCCTGAACGCCGTGATCTCGGGACGCGCCGACTTCGGCGTGAACTTCATCGGCACCCAGGAAACGGAAGTCGACTTCAAGGCCATTTTCAAGGAAAGCTTCGTGCTGGCGATGCGCAAGGATCACCCCTTGGCCAAGCGCAAGTCGGTCACCTGGGAAGACCTGTCGGGCGAGCGCCTGATGACCGTCGACAAGGGCAGCGGCAACCGCCTGCTGATCGAAGCGGCGCTGGCCAAGAGCGGCAAACGCTCCCAGAACGCCATCGAAGTCAGCCACATCCTGACCCTGCTCGGCATGGTCGAAGCCGGCCTCGGCGTCGCCGCCGTCCCCCAGCTGGCCCTCCCCCTCACCAGCCACGCCACCCTGGTCGGCATCCCGCTCGCCAAACCCCGCGTCAGCCGCACCCTCGGCCTCATCTCCAAGCACGGCCGCGCCCTGTCCCCGGCCGCAAACTTGCTCTATGCGATGCTGAAGAACGCCGGCCGCGCGGCGAAACATTAGCCCACCCCCTCCGCGCTTCGCGCGTCCCCCTCAAGGGGGCGGCACTGGCGGACCGGCGGAGCCGGATCCGCGGTGCCCTGGGTCTAGGGCGGGTTTCTTGGAGTGTGGCGGAGGGGCTTCGTGGGTCCCCAAGCGGGGCGCCAGGGGCGTTCGATTGGTGCGGCTTGTGCCCCCCCTTGGGGCGGCCCTGCCGGACCGGCGGAGCCGGATCCGCGGTGCCCTGGTCTAGGGCGGGTTTCTTGGCTTGGCGCGACGGGCTTCGTTGGTGCAAGCGGGGCTACATGGCCGGGTCTATGAGTGCCAGGGCTTCGCGTATCGGCGCAGCTTGGGTGGGCCGCACCAGACGCGCCACCTCCCGGCCCCGATCTAGAAACACCAGCGTCGGCCACAGCTTCACCCCGAACGACCGCCCCAGCGGGCGCCCCTTCCCGTCCTCCACCTTCACATGCCGCACCTTCGCATGCCCCTCGAACGCCGCCTCCAGCAACGGCTGCGCCGCCTGGCAATACCCGCACCACGGCGCCCCGAACTCCAGCACCACCGGCTCGCCCGACGCCTCCACCTCAGCCCGCGTGGGCTCCTGGGTCGCATAAACAGTACTCATCGACATGGCTGCCTCCTTCTATGCAGCAGTATGGCAAAAACGGCGCAAGCCGCGTGCCTGCAGCCTTCCCCGCTTTCCAACCCCCTCTGCCCCACCCTCGCACAACGCAAGGGTGGCTGGGGGCGCTGGGGGGCGTCGGGGCGCCCTGGGCGTGGGCGGTGGGGTAGGTGGGGCGTCAGGTCCAGCCGCTGTTAGCCGGCCCGGCGGGGAAGCAAGGGCGAAGCTGTCCGAGCGCGGCCTTCAGGACAGTCCGGGGGACTGTCCTGGCGCGAGTTCTTCGCCCGCCCCGCCGGGCCGGCTAACAGCGGGAAGTCCCGGCCCCGCCGGGACCTGGACCTCCGCCCGCCTACCCCACCGCCCACGCCCAGGGCGCCCCGCCGCCCCTCAGCGCTCCCAGCCGCCCGACTCAAGAACCCCCAACCAGCTAAAATCCCCCTTTGGCACTCATCCCCTCCAACCTCCGCCCCATGTCGCGCACACTATTCGTCACCACCGCCCTGCCCTACGCCAACGGATCCTTCCACATCGGCCACATCATGGAATACATCCAGGCCGACATCTGGGTCCGCAACATGCGCATGCAAGGCCACACCGTCCACTTCGTGTGCGCCGACGACGCCCACGGCGCGCCCATCATGCTCAAGGCGGAGAGCGAAGGCATCACCCCTCGCGAACTCGTCGCCCGCATCGCCGCCGAACGCCCCAAGTACCTGCAGGGCTTCCACATCGAATTCGACCACTGGCACTCCACCGACTCCGACGAAAACACGGAACTGTCGCGCCAGATCTACCTCAAACTGCGCGAAGCCGGGCTGATCGAAACCCGCACCATCGAACAGTTCTACGACCCGGTCAAAGGCATGTTTTTGGCCGATCGCTACATCAAGGGCGAATGCCCGAAATGCGGGGCGAAAGACCAATACGGCGACTCCTGCGAAGTCTGCGGGGCCGTCTATGCGCCCACCGACCTGCGCAACCCGTACTCCACCCTGACCGGCGCCACGCCCGTCCTGAAGAGTTCCGACCACTTCTTCTTCAAGCTGTCCGATCCGCGCTGCTATGCCTTCCTGCAGGAATGGACCGCCAGCGTCAACGGCAACGGCAGCCCGCGCCTGCAGCCCGAGGTCTATGCCAAGACCCGCGAATGGCTCGGCGAGGAAGGCAAGCTGGCCGACTGGGACATCTCTCGCGACGCGCCTTATTTCGGCATCGAGATTCCCGATGCCCCGGGCAAGTACTTCTACGTCTGGCTCGACGCACCCGTGGGTTACCTGGCCTCGCTGAAGGCCTATTGCGCCAAGACCGGGATCGATTTCGACGCCCTGCTCGATCCGCAAAGCGATACCGAGCAATATCATTTCATCGGCAAGGACATCGTCTATTTCCACGCGCTGTTCTGGCCCGCCATGCTGCATTTCGCCCAGCGCAAGACGCCCGATGGGCTCCACGTGCACGGCTTCATCACGGTCAGCGGCGAAAAGATGTCCAAGAGCCGGGGCACCGGCATCTCGCCGCTGCGCTACCTGGAACTGGGCATGAATCCCGAATGGCTGCGCTATTACATCGCCGCCAAGCTCAACGCGCACGTCGAGGACCTGGACTTCAACCCGGACGATTTCGTGGCCAGGGTCAATAGCGACCTGGTCGGCAAGTACGTCAACATCGCCAGCCGCGCCTCGAACTTCCTCATCAAGCATTTCGACGGCCAGCTCTGCTACGAAGGCGGCGTGCCTATCGAGCTCGAGAACGAACTCAACGCCTCGGCGGGTGTGGTGCGCAATGCGTTCGAGGCGCGCGAGTACGGCAAGGCGATACGGGAGATCATGGCCGTGGCCGACCGCATCAACCAGACTTTCGACGCGGCCCAGCCCTGGGTGCTCGCCAAGCAAATCGACGACGCGGACAAGAAGCGGGAACTGCACGACATCTGCTCGCGCACGCTGGTGGGGTTCAAGGCGCTTTCGGTAATGCTGACGCCGGTGTTGCCGGCATTGACGCGCCGCGTGGCGCACGAGTTGTTCGGCCTGGGCCGGGACTTCGAATGGCGCGACGTGGTCGTGCCCCCGCAACGCGTG
The DNA here is from genome assembly GCF_033795525.1 of Pigmentiphaga sp. Lineage (GTDB taxonomy): Bacteria > Pseudomonadota > Gammaproteobacteria > Burkholderiales > Burkholderiaceae_B > Pigmentiphaga. Next base: position 100,666 of record NZ_JARYGM010000004.1, on the reverse strand, counting down.
GCGCCCTACAAGCACTTGGCGCAGCGGGTCGATCCCAAGCTGCTCGACGCCCTGTTCGAAGCGCCCGCGGCCCCGCCTCAGGCAGCGCCCGCACCGGGCGGCGAAGAGATCGCGCCCACCATCACCATCGACGACTTTGCCAAAATCGACCTGCGCATTGCCAGGATCGTCAATTGTGAATATGTGGAAGGCTCGGACAAGCTGCTCCGCCTGACGCTGGACGCGGGCGAGGGCCGCACGCGCAATGTCTTCTCCGGCATCAAGTCGGCCTACAAGCCGGAAGACCTCATCGGCAAGCTCACCGTCATGGTCGCCAACCTGGCGCCGCGCAAGATGAAGTTCGGCGTTTCCGAGGGCATGGTGCTGGCCGCCAGCCACGGCGACGAGAAAGCCCAACCCGGCATCTACGTGCTGGAACCGGTCGCCGGCGCGCAACCCGGCATGCGCGTGCGCTGAGCAGTTGTCGCCGCGCGGTCCCGACCGGCAGCCGCGCGGTGCGGCCGGTCAAGGGGTCCGAGCCGGCGAAGATCCGTCCTGCGGAACTGCGGATTTCGCCCGGTTCACGACCATCCTGTCATTCAGCTTCCTGACGATGGACGAACCGGTCGTGACGAACAGGAACGGGAACAAGCCGTGCACCAGCCCCGCCAGGGCGGCCACGAACATCCGGCGGGCGAATCCCCACGAAGCAGCGAGATGCTCGAAGTAGGTCTCGCCCACCGATGCCGGATGCGAGGTAAACGACCATTTGCGCATGGGGAACGTCGCGGAGTTGAAAAGTCATGATTACTTTATCAATGCGACTGCGGAAAATTAATGCAAAGTTCACCGCCTAAGGAACGAAAAGAGAAATAATTTTCTCTTTTTCCCGGAAACGCGCAAACACTTTCCCCGGCGGACCCGACACGCCTGCCCACCCGACCATCGGGCGCCGCCGCCGCGCGGGGTGCAGTAAACTCCCGAATGCAACGGACGCGCCGCGGACACGAAGTCCCGATGCGGTCCGGCATGCCCGAACATAGGTTAGTCATGGCCAAGAGTTACGAATCCGATATCACCCGCTTCCTGCAGGAACTCAAACAGCAGCGTCCCCAGCTCGAGATCGAGCAGAAGAAGGGGCGTGCCCGCCTGTGGGACAAGACCATCGATCCGGAACTCGCCGAAGGCTTCAAGGCCTCGGCGGTGCCGCAGAAACCGTATGTCTACCAACCGGAAAGCTGACCTGCCCCGACATGGGCGCTTCCTCATCCCCCAACGACGGGCTGGTCGCATTGGCTGAGCCCGAGGTCGACAGCACGCCCGACGTCGTCGATGGCGTGGCCATCGCGCGGCTCTATGGCGAGCCGCTCTTCGCGCTGCCCCAGGACCTCTACATCCCGCCCGACGCGCTCGAGGTGTTCCTCGAAACCTTCGAAGGGCCGCTGGACCTGCTGCTCTACCTGATCCGCAAGCAGAACTTCAACGTGCTGGACATTCCCATGGCGGAAGTCACCCGCCAGTACCTGTCCTACGTCGACCAGATCCGCGAGCGCAACCTCGAGCTGGCCGCGGAATACCTGCTGATGGCGGCGCTGCTGATCGAAATCAAGTCGCGCATGCTACTGCCCGTACGCAAGGCCGACACCGAGGAAGAAGTCGAAGATCCGCGCGCCGAACTCGTGCGGCGCCTGCTCGAATACGAGCAGATGAAGCTTGCCGCGCAGAAGCTCGACCAATTGCCGCAGCTCGGGCGCGATTTCGTGCGCGCGCAGGTGCTGCTGGAGCAGACCACGCAACGGCGCCTACCCGACGTCAGCGCGGAAGAATTGCGCGAGGCATGGGCCGAGATCGTCAAGCGCGCCAAGCTCAACGCGCACCATCACATCTCGCGCGAAGAACTTTCCGTGCGCGACCACATGAGCCAGATCCTGAGGCGGCTGCAGAACGTGCGCTACATGGAGTTCACCGAGCTTTTCATGGAACGCGTCCGGGACGGTGCGGGCGTACCCGTCATCGTCGTCCATTTCATCGCCATGCTGGAGCTCGCCCGCGAATCCCTGCTCGAAATCACGCAGGCGGAACCCTACGCACCGATCTACGTCCGCCTCGCTTTCACTTCCGTTCACACTCACTAAGACGGCACCGGGCGGCCCGCACAAGCGCGCAACCTCGAAGCCATCTCCAACCGTACCCACCGCCATGAAGGTCGTTCACACCATAGAAGAATTGCGCGATCAACTGCGCGGCCAGCTGCGGGTGGCCTTCGTGCCCACTATGGGCAACCTGCACGAAGGCCATCTCGCGTTGATGAAGACGGCTCGGCAGCACGGCGACCCCGTCGTGGCGAGCATCTTCGTCAACCGCCTGCAGTTCGGACCCAACGAGGACTTCGACCGCTATCCGCGCACCCTGCCATCCGACATCGAAAAACTCGAACGCGATCGCAACGTCTACGTGCTGTTCGCCCCGGACGAGCGGGAAATGTATCCCGAGCCGCAGAACTTCCGCGTGCAGCCCCCTGAAGATCTGGGCGGCATCCTCGAGGGAGAATTCCGTCCGGGCTTCTTCGCCGGCGTCTCGACGGTGGTGCTCAAGCTGCTTTCCTGCGTGCAGCCGCGCGTGGCCGTCTTCGGCAAGAAGGACTACCAGCAGTTGATGGTCGTGCGGGCCATGTGCCGCCAGTTCCAGCTGCCGGTAGAGATCGTGCCCCAGGAAACGATCCGCGCCGACGACGGCCTTGCGCTATCGTCGCGCAACGGCTACCTGAGCGCCGAGGAGCGCGCCGAGGCACCGCGGCTATATGCCACGCTGCGCGATCTCCAGGCAAGGCTGCACAGCGGCGAGCGCGACACCGCCGCGCTCGAGCGCGATGCGGCCGCCACGCTGGGCGGCCGCGGCTGGAAAGTCGACTACATCGCGGTACGCCGGCAGCGCGACCTGCTCGCACCGACGCATGAGGAAGTCGAACGGGGAGAACCGCTTGTCGCGCTGGCGGCCGCCAAGCTCGGCTCGACGCGCCTCATCGACAACCTCGAGCTCTAGGCATGCATCGGCCCGCCGTGCTTGCAAGCAATTGATACAGCAGGGCGCGGCGCGAGCCCCGGCCGCCGGCGGTTCGCTACAATTTCCGGCTCCGGATGGTTTACGATACGCCCATGCTCGAAGATCTCGACCTCCTAGCCAGCCGCATACGCCAGCTGACCGAACTCACGCAAAGCCTGCGCGACGAGAACGCGGCGCTCGGCAAGAGTCTCGCCCAGCGTGACTCTCACATTCGCATGCTGCGCGAGACGCTGGCGGCGGCTCAGACACGGGTCGAAGGCGTATTGGCCCGCCTGCCCGCCGGCACGCCGCCGGCTGGCGAAGCCGAGGGCGAAAGCGAAGTGGCGGGCGAAGAACAAAGCCCGGGCGAAGGAGAGGCCAGCGCGCCTGGCGATGCCTCTCCCCCTGCGGCAGAAGGCGCCGATCCGGGCGCGCGGAGTCTATATGGAACGACTTGACGTTACGATACTCGGCAAGGAATATCCGCTGGCGTGCGAACCGTCGGAAAAGGATGCCTTGCTGACCGCGGCCAACATGGTCGATCGCATCATGCAGCGTATCAAGGCAAGCGGCAAGGTTGCGGGCAACGAACGTATCGCCGTCATGGCCGCGCTGCAATTGGCCGGCGAGTTGATGAACGCGAAATCTCCGGCCTCCGGCCTTGCGGTCGGCGACTATAAGCGTAAAATCGAAGACATGCATCGCATGGTCGATGCAGCGCTGGGAACACAAGAAAAGTTGTTTTGAGTTTTGATGTTTGTGCGGTACTTTTCGGTACTTCGCAAGCGCGTATGATCAGTTTTCCCTGCCGTGCTCGTGTTTGGCCTTATATTTCTTGGACCCATGCTAATGGCATGAGGTTGTGGAAATTGCCCGCGGGCGTGATCGTCTCTCGTCAGACGAACCCGAAGCGAGGCTGACCGCGACCACCTTGAACCCACGGTTCAAGATGCCGGCCTAGCGACACAGGCGGGGACCCTATCCAACCCGGAGCATACTCGTTATGCTCCGGGTTTTTTTATGTTTGTGGGAAACGCTTTCCCACGCGTTCGCGCATGGCCCGGGGGGGCCTGCGCTGCGGCTGATCGGAGCAAAGGGTCAGCACGTACGAATTTTTCAACTTCGTGGCATAGATAAAAACATGGATCCTTTGTTCATTGTTGTGTTGCTCGTGCTGGGCGCCTGCACGGGTTTTGCCGCCGGACTCCTCGGCATAGGCGGAGGCATGATCATGGTGCCTTTCCTGACCATGCTGTTCACCTGGCAACGTCTGCCGCCGGATCTGGTCGTGCACGCCGCGATCGCGACCTCGATGGCCTCCATTCTCTTTACTTCCATATCGAGCGTGCGCGCCCACCACAAACGCGGCGCCGTGCGCTGGGACATCGTGGCCCGGTTCGCGCCGGGGCTGGTCATAGGCGGACTGCTGGCGGGCGGCGCCGTGTTCGCCTCGCTCAAGACTGGATGGCTGGCATTGGTATTCGCGCTGTTCGTCGGCTATTCGGCCATACAGATGCTGATGGACAAGAAGCCCAAGCCCAGCCGGCAGATGCCCGGCACGGTGGGAACGTCAGCGGTGGGGACAGGCATCGGCTTTCTTTCCGGTCTCGTCGGTGCAGGCGGTGGCTTTGTGTCCGTCCCTTTCATGACCTGGTGCAACGTGCCCCTGCACAACGCCGTGGCCACTTCGGCGGCATTGGGCTTCCCTATCGCGCTGGCCAATACGGCGGGTTACATCTGGTCAGGCATGCAGCAAGAAAGCATGCAACCCGGCATGTTGGGCTATGTCTATTGGCCGGGCCTGATCGTACTGACCGTGGCGAGCGTGCTGACGGCGCCGATCGGCGCCAGTACGGCGCACAAGCTGCCGGTACGCTCGCTCAAACGCATCTTCGCCTACCTGCTCATGCTGCTGGCGGCCTATATGCTCTATAAGGCCGTCACTGCGCTGGCCGGGGCCTAGCATCGAGATGGGCCGGCAGCGGCTGCGGCCGGCCCGACTCTTCAATCAGAATAAAGGAAACACGCCATGGCTTACCGCCTTGCTGTCACACCCACGCTGCGCCGCGCCTTCTGCGGAGCGGCACTGACGGCCCTTGCCGCACTGTCGTCTGTCGCCGTTGCCGGCCCCGACGAAGACAAGTCCGGGCGGCCCACGTTGTCGCTGTCGGCGGCGGCGACTTCCGAAGTCGCCCAGGACAAGGTCACCATCACGCTCGCCCACGAAATCGAAGGCAGCGACCAGGCCAAGCTCTCGCAACAGCTCAATCAACTGCTGGAGAACACGCTGGCCGAGGCCAAGCGCAACACCGCGGTCACGGCACGCAGCGGCAATTACAACGTCTGGGCCAACGCCGACCGCAACGGCCGCATCACCGGCTGGCGTGGCCGCGCCGAATTGATCCTCGAATCCAAGGACTTCGTGGCAGCCTCGAAGCTGGCCGGCGATCTCAGCAGGCTGATGGCCGTATCCAACGTGTCGTTCTCGCTGTCGCGCGAGGCGCGGGAGGCCGAAGAACAACGTCTGCTGGCCGAGGCGGCCAATGCCTTCCGCACGCGCGCCACCGATGCCGCCAAGGCCTTCGGTTTCTCGGGTTATGCGGTCAAGCAGCTGGACCTGAGCGGCACCGGCACGGTAACGCCCGCGCCGCGCGCCTACGCCATGGCCGCTCCCGCCATGGAAGCCAAGGCGGCAGACCTGCCGCTGGAAGGCGGCAAGTCGACGGTGACGGTATCCGTGCGCGGTACCGTGTACCTGCAGTAAAACAGCACCCGCCTGCCGCCCCGCTGGCGGCAGGCGTTCAGGCCGCCGCCTGCCGGCGGGACCAGGCGAACAACCCGACTCCCGCCAGCACCATGGGTACCGACAGCCATTGCCCCATGCTCAGGCCGGCTGCGAGCACACCCAGAAAGCTGTCCGGCTCGCGGGTATATTCGACCAGGAAACGGAAGATCCCGTAGCCCATCAGGAAGACGGCGCTGACTTGCCCCAGCGGCCGCGGCTTGGCAGCGTACAGCCACACGATCACGAACAGCGCCAGCCCCTCCAGCCCCACTTCATACAACTGTGAAGGATGGCGCGCCAGGCCGTCCCGCGCCTGGGGGAACACCATGCCCCACGGCACGGTGGTCGGCCGCCCCCACAGCTCGCCATTGATGAAATTGCCCAGCCGGCCGGCAGCCAGGCCGAGGGGCACCAGCGTGGCCACGAAATCCCCCACCTGCAGGAACCTGAATCCGCGGCGCCGCGCGAACAAGGCCATCACCAGCAGGACGCCGATCAGCCCGCCGTGAAACGACATGCCGCCATGCCAGACGGCCAGGATCTCCAGCGGATGCGAAAAGTAATAGGCGGGCTTGTAGAAGAGTACGTAGCCGAGGCGGCCGCCCAGCACCACGCCAAGCACACTATAGAAAAGCAGGTCGTCGAGGTCGCGCGCGGTCAGGGCGGTCTTGCCTTGCCTGATGCGCCAGCGACCCAGCGTCCAGGCGAGGACGAAGGCCACCAGATACATCAGCCCGTACCAGCGCACGGCCAGGGGCCCGATCTCGAATGCGATGGGTGAAAACTCGGGGTGAACCAACATGAAGGGACGCCTTACAGGAGAAGGCCGGACGCACAGCCGGCCACGATGTCGGGAAGGGGGGATGATAACTCCGCGCACCCCCGGTTCCCGTGTCAGCTTATCGCCCGCAACGGCCCGCCCGCGGCGTTGTTTATACTCTGCCCTTCGACGATCACGCGCTTCACGCGCATCTTTCATCCGGAAGACAAGCAATGCCCGTTCGTTCTCTCCATCTGGGCGCGCTGCTGGTACTGGCAGCCATGCACGCCACCGCCGCGGCCCAGACCGCCGGCCCCGATCTAGCCAAGGCCAAGAATTGCATGGCCTGTCATGGCGTCGACAACAAGCTCGTCGGCCCCTCGTACAAAAGCGTCGCCGAGCGCTACGCCAGCGATCCCGAAGCGGCCGGGAAGCTGGCCCAGTCCATACGCAAGGGCAGCGTGCGCAAATGGGGAGCCATCCCCATGCCGGCGCAGAACGCCGTCAATGACGACGAAGCGCGCCAGCTCGCGGAGTGGGTCCTCTCGCTCAAGCCCTGAGCGGACCAGGGGCGGCCGTCCGGCGCCCGCCGCAGGCATACACTATGGGCGTGGGCGCCCCGGCGCCGTTACCCAGGCGAGGAAGGTCATGGCTCAACAAGTCGAGAAAGCCGTATTCGGCGGCGGATGCTTCTGGTGCGTCGAAGCCGTATTCCAGCAGATCGAGGGTGTGTTGCGTGCGGAGTCGGGCTATGCCGGCGGACACGTGGAGCGGCCCACGTACGAGCAGGTATGCTCGGGCAACACCGGCCACATCGAGGTGGTTACCGTCACCTACGACCCCGCCGCGATCGACTACCACGAACTGCTGGAAATATTCTTCGCGTCGCATGACCCGACCACACCGGACCGCCAGGGCAACGACGTCGGGCCGCAATACCGGTCGGCCATCTTCTGGCAGACGCCCGCCCAGCTGGAAGCGGCGCGCGAAGTCATTGCCGATCTGGAAGCACGCGGCGTATTCGGCGCCCCCATCGTGACCCAGCTGCTGCCGCCGGCCCCCGTTTGGCCGGCCGAGGACTATCACCGCGACTACTTCCTGCGCAATCCCGGCCAGGGCTACTGCGCCTTCGTCGTTGCGCCCAAAGTCGCGAAAATGCGCAAGAACTTCGCCCATAAGCTCAAGAAAACCTGAAGGAAAACGCCCCATGATCGTGCGCAGGAGACTGCTTGCGGGCAGCCTCGCGCTGGCAAGCGCAGCATTCGCACTGCCGGCGCCGGCGCAGGACGCGCCCTATCCCGCCCGCCCCATTCGTTTCGTCGTGCCCTACCCGCCCGGCGGTCCGCTGGACGTCATGGCGCGCGCGCTGGCCGAAAAAGTGCGTCCCGCACTGGGCCAGCCAGTCATCGTGGAGAACAAGCCCGGTGCGGGCGGCAACATCGGCGCCTACCTCGTCGCGAGGTCGGCGCCCGACGGCTACACGATAGTAATGGGGGCCGTAGCCACCCATGCGATCAATCCGGCCTTGTTTCCTTCCATACCCTATGACCCGGTCAAGGATTTCTCGCCCATTGTCCTCGTGGCATCGGTACCCAATGTCCTTGTCATGAATCCCGCCACCGCCGCCAAGCTGGGGATCGGTTCGGTGCAGGACCTGGTCCGCTATGGCCGGCAGCATCCCGGCCAGCTCAACATGGGATCGGGCGGCAACGGCAGCGCCGGACATCTGGCCGGCGAACTGCTGAAAACGCGCGCGGGCGTGTTCGCCGCGCACATTCCCTACGCCGGCGCGACGCCGGCACAGATGGCGCTGCTGGCGGGCCAGACCGATTTCATGTTCGACAACCTCGCAGCCGCATCGGCGCTGATCGGGTCCGGCAAGCTCAAGGCGCTGGCGGTGACCACTGCCACGCGATCGCGCCTGCTTCCCGAGATACCCACGATGATGCAGGCCGGCGTGCCGTCCTTCGACCTGGGCACCTGGTTCGGCATCTTCGCGCCTGCGCACACACCTGAGCCCGTGGTGCAAAAATTACATCAGGAATTCGCCGACGTGCTGAAGAGTCCCGACATGCGGCGGCGCCTGGCGGACATGGGTTCGGACGCGGAGCCCGGCACGCCCGCCTCGCTCGCGGCACTGGTCGAAGCCGACCTGCGCAAGTATGCCGAGATCGTCAGGATTTCGGGCGCCAAGCTGAACTGATCGAGGGATCCGGGTCGGCCTCGGCCACCTGCAATCCCGGCATCTGCGCAAAGGCCGCCATCCGGCGGGCATGCATGCGCCACACCAGTTCCACCGCATTGCGCACGCCGAGCTTGGACAAGACGCGTGCGCGGTGGACTTCGACGGTGCGTATGGAAATCCCCAGCCTGTCGGCGATCACCTTGTTCGCCCTTCCTTCGACCAGCAGGTCCATGACCTCGCGCTCGCGCGGCGTCAGAACACAGATCCAGTCCGCACCGTCATCCTCCTGGCGGATATGCCTCATCATCCTTCCTTTCCTTCTCTTTTCCTTCTTTCGAATGCGTCGTTGCCAATCATGCATCCGATACTCGCCGACAAGTCTTGCACGTATTGTCCGAGGAAAAAATCTGTCAAGGCTGACAGGAGTCTGAACATCAGATAGATCAATTTGGCACAAAGTTGTGCCGATCCATCATTTTTCGGGAAAACCCCGACCCAATACGAACAATTTCATGATTCACGCGACCTTCCCGTGAGCTAACATGCCCGCCTTGCAAGTGAAGTCAGATAGGAGCCCACTTCCAATGCGCATACAGTCTCAACAGAACTTCTGGTCGGGGGTGATGTTCGTCGCTCTCGGCCTATTTTTTGCGGGGTTCGCCGTCGAATACCAGATGGGTACCGCAGCCAAGATGGGACCGGGATATTTCCCCTTCTGGCTCGGCGTGATCCTGGCGATCCTCGGCGCGATCATCGGTATCTCCGCGCTGTCGCCCAAGGCCGAAAAAACGGTGGTGCCCAAGTTCCACCTCAAGATCATGGCCATCATCATCGGCAACGTGATCCTGTTCGGCATTTTGCTGCGTCCGCTGGGCCTCTATCTGTCCGCATTCCTCCTTGTGCTGCTGGCCAGCATGGCGAGCCACGAATTCAAGTGGAAAGTCGCGATCATCAACGGCATCTGTCTGACGATCGCTGTCCACCTGATCTTCATCATGGGCCTGGGTCTGATCTTCCCGTTGTGGCCTTCGTTTCTCGGTTTGAACTAAGGAAAGCCATCCATGGAAGTGATTGATCACTTGGCCATCGGTTTTGGAACGGCATTATCGGTCCAGAACGTCATCTACGCATTCCTGGGTTGCCTGATCGGAACCCTGGTGGGCGTGCTGCCGGGACTCGGCCCCGTCCCCACCATCGCGATGCTGCTGCCCATTACCTATGCGCTGCCGCCCGTCGCCGGCCTCATCATGCTGGCAGGCATTTATTACGGCGCCCAGTACGGCGGCTCCACTACGGCCATTCTGGTGAACCTGCCAGGCGAAACCTCAGCGGTGGTCACCTGCCTGGACGGCTACCAGATGGCGCGAAACGGACGGGCCGGGCAGGCGCTGTCCATTGCGGCCATCGGCTCGTTCTTCGCCGGCTGCGTCGGCACGCTGCTGATCGCTGCGTTCGCACCGCCCCTGGCTGAAGTCGCGTTCCAGTTCGGTCCCGCCGAATACTTTTCGCTGATGTGCCTGGGCCTGATCGGCGCCGTGGTGCTGGCCTCCGGTTCCCTGCTCAAGGCCATCTGCATGATCCTGCTGGGTCTGCTGATCGGCATGGTGGGTACCGACGTGAACTCCGGCGTGGCGCGCTTCTCGTTCGGCATCCCCGAGCTGACCGACGGCATCGACTTTGCCGCGGTGGCGATGGGCGTGTTCGGCTTCTCGGAAATCATCAACAACGTCGAGCAAAAAGAAGAGCGCGAAGTCTTCTTGGACAAGATCGGCCACCTGTACCCCACCTGGGCCGACCTCAAGGACGCCGCCCCGGCGGTGGTGCGCGGAACGGCCATCGGCTCGGCGCTGGGCATCCTGCCCGGCGGCGGCGCGGTCATGTCGGCCTTCGCCTCGTACACGATCGAGAAGAAGCTCTCCAAGAAGCCCGAGACCTTCGGCAAGGGCAACATCCGCGGCGTGGCCGGTCCGGAATCGGCCAACAACGCCGGCTCGCAGACCTCGTTCATCCCGCTGCTCACGCTGGGTATCCCGGGTAACGCCATCATGGCCCTGATGGTAGGCGCCATGACCATCCACAACATCCAGCCCGGCCCGCAGGTCATGACCTCGAACCCGGACCTGTTCTGGGGCCTGATCGCCTCGATGTGGATCGGCAACCTGATGCTCGTGATCCTGAACCTGCCGCTGATCGGCATCTGGGTCAAGCTGCTCAAGGTCCCCTACCCCATCCTGTTCCCGGCCATCCTGCTGATCTGCTCGATCGGTGTCTACACGCTGAACTACAACGTGTTCGACATCTGGATGACGGCGGCCTTCGGTATCGTGGGCTACATCTGGTCCAAGCTGAAGTGCGAAGGCGCACCGCTGCTGCTGGGCCTGGTGCTGGGCCCCATGATGGAAGAGAACTTCCGCCGTGCCCTGCTGTTGTCTCGCGGCGACTTCACGACCTTCGTGACCCGTCCGCTGTCGGCGACCCTGCTGGTGATCGCGGCGATCCTGGTGCTCATCGTGGCCTCGCCCACGATCCGCAAGAAGCGCGAAGAAACCTTCGTCGAGGATTGATGCAGCACCCTGCCGCCCCTGCGCGGCGAACGAAAAAAGGCGCCCAAGCGGCGCCTTTTTTCATGTACCCTATCCCGTCCACTCAATCACTCCTCCCCACGCCGGTCCGCCATTCGCCTCCCGGGGCGCGCGCAAGCGCGTGGGGAACATTGCCATGGCATCGATCGGAACCAGAAGCTACGAACCCACCGGCCCGTTCAACGTCAGCTTCATCGGGCTGGGCGTCATGGGCTTTCCCATGGCCGGGCACCTGGCCCAGGCGGGCCACGCGGTCCGGGTCTACAACCGCACGCCCTCCAAGGCACGCCTATGGGTGCAGGAATTCGGCGGCACCCATGCTCCTACACCGCGCGAGGCGGCGGCCGATGCCGACTTCGTTTTCGTCTGCGTCGGCAACGACGATGACCTGCGCAGCGTGGTGCTGGGGCCGGACGGTGCGCTGGCCGGCATGAAGCCCGGCGCGCTGCTGGTCGATCACACCACCGCCTCGGCCAAGGTGGCACGGGAGCTCCATGCCCTTGCGCGGGACCAAGAGATTGGTTTTATCGATGCGCCCGTCTCGGGCGGCCAGGCAGGCGCGGTCAACGGCGTGCTGACCGTGATGTGCGGGGGCGACGTCGACGCGTTCGAACGCATGCGGCCGGTAGCCCTGAGCTATGCGCAAGCCGTGACCCGCGTCGGCGAACCCGGCGCCGGCCAGCTGGCCAAGATGGTCAACCAGATCTGCATCGCCGGATTGGTGCAGGGCTTGTCCGAAGGCATCGCTTTCGGCATGAAAGCCGGCCTGGACATGAAGCTGGTGCTGGAGGTGATCTCCAAAGGCGCGGCCCAGAGCTGGCAAATGCAGAACCGGGGCGCCACCATGGTCGACGACCAATTCGATTTCGGTTTCGCCGTGGACTGGATGCGCAAGGATCTGGGCCTGGTGCTGGAAGAAGCCCGCAACAATGGCGCCCGCGTGCCCGTCACGGCGCTGGTGGACCAGTTCTACGCGGACCTGCAGCAAATGGGCGGCAACCGCTGGGACACCTCGGCGCTGATCAAGCGACTGCGCTGATCAAACCGCCGCACCGATCTACCCGCTTAGGCGGAGCTACCGCCGCGCCGTGACCCCGGCCCCCATGGCAAGCCCTCAGGCCAGCGCGGCCAGGGTCTTGTCCAGGGGCCAGGCCAGGTCCACGACCAGCCCGGCGATGCCGTCCAGGTCGTCGAGGCCGACAAATGGCAGGAGCCTCGACGGCGGCGCAACGTCGCTGACGACCGCGCCTATGCTCGAATCGTCGGGATAGAGCCAGGACTTGCCATTCGCCGCGCGATGCACCTCGATCTTGACGTGGGCATCGCGCTTGAACCCTTCGACCAGTATGAAGTCGACCGGAGAAAAGCGGCCCAGCAGCTCGCCGAGTCGCGGTTCCGGCGCGCCGCGCAGCTCGTGCATCAGCGCCCACCTATGGCTGGATGCCACCAGCACTTCGGAAGCGCCGGCCTCGCGGTGCAGATAGGAATCTTTGCCCGGCTTGTCTATGTCGAAGGTGTGGTGGGCATGCTTGAGCGTCGATACGCTATAGCCCCTTTCCCGCAACGCAGGGATCAGTCGCGACAGCAGCGTGGTTTTGCCGGCACCGCTCCAGCCGGCCAGGCCCAGGACGCGCGTCATCAGATCAGTCCGTCGAAGGGCAGCACGTCAACCAGATCGCCGGCCGCCACGTTCCCCTGCTCGTGGTCCAGCACGACCAGGCCGTTGGCCTCGCTCATGCTGCGCAGGATGCCCGACCCTTGCGAGCCCGTGATGCGGACCTCCCAGCCCCCGCCCGCTGCGGGCGTGACGATACCGCGCTGGTATTCGGTGCGCCCGGGCTTCTTGCGTATGGCGCCGACGCTGGCGGCGCGCAGCATGGGCAGCGGCTCGGGCCGTGCGCCGCTCATGGCCAGCAGCGCGTCGCGCACCAACGCGTAGAACGTCACCATGACGGCCACCGGGTTGCCCGGCAAGCCGAAAAGGATGGCGCTGCGCCCCTCGGTGTCGATGCGGCCGATGGCCATGGGACGTCCGGGCCGCATGGCGATGCGCCAGAACAGCACGTCGCCCAGCTTCGCCATGATGGTCTTGGTGTAGTCGGCTTCCCCGACGCTCACGCCGCCCGAGGTAATGACCACATCGGCATTGGCCGCGGCGGCACGGAAAGCATCTTCGAGCGCCCGCGGATCGTCGCGCACCACGCCCATGTCGAGGATGTCGACCCCCAGCCGCTGCAGCATGCCCCACAGCGTATAGCGGTTGCTGTCATAGACACACCCCGGATCGAGCGCCTCGCCGATGGAACGCAATTCGTTGCCGGTGGAGAAAAACGCCACGCGCAGCCGGCGCCAGACGGGCACCTCGGCCCGGCCCAGCGAGGCCAGCATGCCCAGATCGGCAGGCCGCAGCACGCGGCCCGCGGCGAGCGCGACTTCGCCCCGCGCGAGGTCCTCGCCGGCCAGCCGCCGGTTTTCGCCAGGCTTGACCGCTCCGGCCGGTATGGTGACCCGGTCCCCGTCCAGCCTCGCGAATTCCTGCGGCACCACCGTGTCGAGCCCGCCCGGCATGGTGGCGCCGGTCATGATGCGGACGCACTGCCCGCGCGAGACGCTGCCTTCGAAGCCCTTGCCGGCCAAGCCGCTTCCCACGACCTGCAGCACCGTATCACCGCCATTTGCGAGATCGGCGCCGTGGAGCGCATAGCCGTCCATGGCTGAATTGTCGTGAGCCGGCACGTCGATGCCGGACACGATGTCGCGCGCGAGCACGCGGCCCAGCGCAGAACGGAGCGCCAGCATTTCGACGCCTTCCACCTGCGGCACCAGGCGGGCGATGAATTCGCGTGCCTGCGCCACGGGCAGCGCATTGGGATCGTAGCCGTTGACGCAGGACGAAATTTCTTCGAGGGTAGGAGTCTTGTCGTTCATGGCGTCATAGCTGCTGCAGTTCGGCCAGCGTATTGGCTCCCGCGAAAGCCAAGGGATCGTCGAAGGGAACCTCGACACAGCGGCGCGTGGCGGTCCATTTGTCGATCTTGCGTTCACCGGCCGAGGTAAAGGCGACCAGGCTGTCCAGTAATTCGGCCTTCATCAAACAGAACACCGGCTGCGTGCGCAGGACCCCGCCCTCGCGTGTAGCAGCCATCGCGATTTCCGCGTCGGCCTGCTCCAGCGCGTGCGCCAGCCGGGCGACCAGGTCGTCCGGGAACTTGGGCGTATCGCAGGGCACCGTGGCGAGGTAGGCGGTCTCGCAATGCTCGAGCCCGGTCAGGAATCCTGCCAGCGGCCCGGCGTAGTCAGGCAGCGCGTCGGGCCATACGGGCACGCCCATGGACTCGTACGCCGCCAGGTTCCGGTTGGCATTGATCAGGATCTGCCCGACCTGGGGCCCGAGCCTGAGCAGCGCATGCATGGCCAGCGGAATGCCCCGGTAGTTCTGCAGACCCTTGTCGACGCCGCCCATACGGCTGCCGCGGCCACCGGCCAGGATCACGCCGGTAATGGAATCTTTGTCGATCATGCGGCTGAGTATAGACGACCGGCTCGTCGATTTTCGCCGCTGGCGCGGTGGTGGTCTAATATCGATTATCGGCCCTGCGACATGCAGTTTTTCACTTACGAGTCCGCCCCATCCATGGCCACTTCCGAATCCATTCTCCAAGCCCTGCAGACGGTCGTCGACCCGAACACCGGCAAGGACCTCGTCACCACCCGCGCGGTCAAGAACCTCGAGGTGAACGGCGGCGACGTCTCGTTCGACGTCCTGCTCGGCTATCCCGCCAAGAGCCAGATCCCCGCCTTGCGCAGCGCGCTGATCGCCGCGGCCAAAAGCGTTCCGGGCGTTGCCAACGTCAGCGCCAACGTGCGCACCGAAATCATCGCCCATGCCGTGCAGCGCGGCGTGACCTTGCTGCACGGGGTCAAGAACATCGTCGCGGTCGCCTCGGGCAAGGGCGGCGTGGGCAAGAGCACCACCGCCGTCAACCTGGCGCTGGCGCTGGCCGCCGAAGGCGCGCGCGTCGGCCTGCTCGACGCCGACATCTACGGTCCCAGCCAGCCTCTCATGATGGGCATCGACGCGCGCCCCGTCAGCGACGACGGCAAGACCATGGAGCCGCTCGAGAACTACGGCGTGCAAGTCATGTCCATCGGCTTCCTGGTGGCGCACGACGAAGCCATGATCTGGCGCGGGCCCATGGCGGTCCAGGCCCTCGAGCAATTGCTGCGGCAGACCAACTGGAAAGACCTCGACTACCTCATCGTCGACATGCCGCCCGGCACCGGCGACATCCAGCTCACGCTGAGCCAGCGCGTGCCGATGACCGGCGCGGTGATCGTCACCACGCCGCAGGACATCGCGCTGCTCGACGCGCGCAAGGGCATCAAGATGTTCGAGAAGGTCGGCGTGCCCATCCTGGGGGTGGTCGAAAACATGGCAGTCCATGTCTGCAGCCAGTGCGGCCACGTCGAGCACATTTTCGGCGCCGAAGGCGGCAAGAAGATGGCGGCGGAATACGGCGTGGACTACCTGGGCGCCTTGCCGCTGGACATCAACATCCGGCTGCAGGCCGACAGCGGCAAGCCCTCCGTGGTGGCCGACCCCGATGGCGAGATCGCCGGCCTCTACAAGACCGTCGCGCGCCAGGTGGCGGTGTCCATTGCGGCCAAGAACAAGGACTTCTCGTCCAAATTCCCCACTATTTCCATCAGCAGCGATTCCTGAGTGCCGACATGAGCAACCGGGCGCCCTCCATCGACGTAGCGGTGATCATGCGCAAGGAGCGCGTGCAAGGCCCGATGAGCCGCTGGCAACCGTGGCAGTGGACGCTGGACGACGTGGTCATGAACGAGCCCGCGTTCGGCACCGCGCCGCACCGGCTTCGCGCGGACACCGAACGCGAACTGTGGCTGCACCCCGGCTACACCGTGGAGTTGTTCAGGGACGATGCCGAAGGCTACTACTTGAACGCGAGCACCGAGGCGCCATGCTGGTTCGTGATGTGGCGCATGGAAGACGCGCGCGACGCGGACCACGAACCGCTTGCCCGCCCGCAGCTGGTCACCCTCAGCTACTACCATGCGGGCCGGCTGCTCGATGCCCAGGAAACGGTCGAGCAGGTTCCCGCGCCGACATCCGTCGTCGAATGGCTGCGTGCCTTCGTGGCGGAACACTATGTTCCGGAACCCAAGCGCAAGCGCAGGCCCGTCAGCTTCGTTCCGCTCCAGGACCGCTTCGGCAATCCCGCCTCGGTCAGTACCGGCGTCGGGCGCAAAGGAGAGGACTCATGATTGCAATCATCGCGGCGACACTCCGTTCCGACGCCTGTGCGCGCCTGCGAACCGTTCGCCATGGCTACCGATAACGGACGCTTTCTCAGCCGCTGGGCCCGCCGCAAAGCCGAGGCTCGCGTGGCACAGGAGCGGGACGAGCGTCCCGCGGAGGACACGCGCGCGCCGCTTGCCCCGTCAACGACGCCAGACGCGGCGGCTCGCATGGAAGCCCCCGCCGCCGACCAGCCGCTTCAAGACGCAGCCTCGCCGCCGCAGGCTACCAATGCCCAGCCCGCAAGCGAGGCCGATGCACCGCGCCTGCCCACGCTGGAAGACCTCGCGGCGCTGACGCACGACTCCGACTTCTCGGCCTTCGTGCAACCAGCCGTGGCCCCGGAGGTCAAGCTGGCGGCGTTCAAGAAGCTTTTCTCCGACCCGCACTACAACGTCATGGACGGCCTGGACGTCTACATCGACGACTATTCCTCGCCCGAAGTCCTGCCGGCCACAGCGCTCAAGAAAATGGTGAGCGCACGCGTCCTCGCCCTGGTCGAAGACGAACCCGAAGCCCCGCCTGCGGCGCCGCCGGCGGGCGACGAGAACGCTCCGCACGATGCCGTAGGGGGCTCGCCGGCCACGGCGCCCCTTGCGGGATATGCCAATAATGCCGCCGCAGGATCCGTGCTAGAGTCGGAAGGACCGGCCGATGCCGACGGCGACGGCCAGACGCATTTCGATTTTCCCGAGCCCGATCGCCGCACATAGCGGGGCTCCTCGAGTACCTCATGCCCACACTGATTTGCGACTGCAACAAGACCATGCCCCTGGAGGCTGACGCCCTCGGGACGGCGCTGGACGAGCAACTGGTCCTGCATTCCACGCTTTGCCGGCACGAGGCCGGTGCGTTCCAGCAAGCCGTCACGGGCACGGCGCCCGTCGTGGTGGCCTGTACGCAGGAAAAGCGCCTGTTTGCGGAAATCGGCGAACAGACGGAAGGCGCCGTCGCGCCGGTGCGCTTCGTCAACATCCGGGAAACCGGGGGATGGAGCCGGGATGCGGCCTCTGCGATGCCCAAGCTCGCTGCCTTGCTGGCCGCTGCGCGGCTGCCCGAGCCCGATCCGGTGCCCACCGTGACCTATCGCAGCGCGGGGCGGTTGCTCATCGTCGGCCCGCTCGATGCGGCCGAACGCGCGGCCGCCATGCTCGACGATGCCCTGGAAGTCACGATTTTCGCCCGGGGCGGGCGGGCATCCGGCGGCGAACAGGAACGGCGCTACCCTGTCCTCGGCGGCCGCATCGAGTCCCTGCGGGGCTGGCTGGGCGCCTTCGACCTGGCCTGGACCCAGGACAATCCTATCGACCTGGACCTTTGCACGCGCTGCAACGCCTGTATCGCAGCCTGTCCCGAAGAGGCTATCGGTCTCGATTACCAGATCGACCTGGACCGCTGCCGTTCCCACCGTGCCTGTGTACAGGCCTGTGCCGCCGCAGGTGCGATCGACTTCGACCGCGCCACCGACCGGCAAGAGGCCCGCTTTGACCTGGTCCTGGAGCTGGGCGGCCAGACCCTGTTCACCCAGCACGCACCGCCGCAGGGTTATTTCGCCTGGGACGGCACCGATCCGGCGCCTCTGCTGAAGGTGCGCGAGCTGGTCGGCGAATTCGAAAAGCCCAAGTTCTTCAGCTACAAGCAATCGCTGTGCGCGCACAGCCGCAACGACACCGTGGGCTGCCGCGCCTGCATCGACATCTGCTCGGCCCGCGCGGTGGAAAGCGACAAAGGCCGTCAGCAGATCAAGGTGAACCCCAACCTCTGTGTCGGTTGCGGCGCCTGTACCACCGCGTGCCCGACCGGCGCGCTCACCTACGCCTATCCCTCCATGGCGGACCACGGCGCGACGCTGCGCACCCTGCTGGCGACCTACGCGCAGGCCGGCGGGCAGGCGCCGGTCGTGTTGGTCCATAGCCAGGAGGCGGGCCGCCGCCTGGTCGAACGGCTGGGACGCGAGGCCGGATTGGGCCGCCGGCACGGGATTCCCGCCAACGTCATCCCGCTGGGCGTCTGGCATACGGCCAGCCTGGGCCTGGAAGCGTGGCTGGGCGCCATCGCGCTCGGCGCCTCCCAGGTGGCCGTGCTGGCCACCGACGAAGAAGCGCCGCAATACCTGGAGGGACTGCAAGCGCAGATGGACATCGCGCAGACCATCCTGGAAGGTTTGGGGTACCAGGGACCGCACCTGCACCTGTTGCGTCCGGCCTCGGCCGGCGAACTGGACGCTGCGCTGCACGCGCTGGCGGCGCGGCAGCCGGGCGTTCCGGCCATCGCGGCCCGTTTCGCCATGGTCCGCGAAAAACGGGCCACGCTGGAACTGGCGCTCGATCACCTGATCGCCCACGCGCCGGCCGCGGCGGGCAAGGCTCCCGAAGCCATCCCGCTCCCGGCAGGCGTGCCTGGTGCAGGATCGCCGCTGGGCAGCCTCGCCATCGACACGGAAGCCTGTACGCTTTGCATGAGCTGCGTGGGCGCGTGCCCGTCCAGCGCACTGCTGGATAATCCCGACGCGCCGCAATTACGCTTCCTCGAAAAGAACTGCGTGCAATGCGGCTTGTGCGTGTCGACCTGTCCCGAAGATGCCCTGCGCCTGGAGCCGCGGCTGCTGCCGACGCCCGAACGCAAGCAGCCGCGCGTACTGAACGAGACCGCGCCCTATCACTGCGTGCGCTGCAGCAAGCCCTTCGGGACGCAGAAGGCGATCGAAGCCATGCTGGCACGCCTGGGCGGGCACCCCATGTTCCAGGGTAGTGGCCTGGAGAGACTCAAGATGTGCGGGGATTGTCGCGTGGTCGACCTCTACACCGCCTCCAACGAAGTGCGTATTACCGATCTATGACCGCGTCAATTTCCCCCGCCGACATCGGCTCCGCCTCGCTGGACGAGGAAATCGCCCGCGCCGAGGTCTACGGCGTGCTGGCCCAGCTGTACTATGCGCGGCCGGACCCGGCCTTCGCCGCGCGCCTGCGCGAAGCCCCCACCGATGCGCCGACGGCGGGCGCGTTCCTGGAAGCGCCCTGGCGCGACCTCGTTTCCGCCGCGCGCGCGGCGGATGACCAGGCGTTGCGCGACGAATACGACGCGCTGTTCGGCGGCCTGGGCAAACCCGAGGTCTACCTGTACGGCTCGCACTACCTCACCGGCTTCCTCAACGAGAAATCGCTGGTCAAGCTCAGGGACGACCTGGCCGGCCTCGGGCTGGCCCGCGACCCGGCCATGCCGGAAACCGAGGACCACATTGCCTATTTGTGCGAAGTCATGCGCTATCTGATCGCTGGCGATGATGCGGCGCAATGCAATCTTGCCAACCAGCGCAGCTTCTTCGG
This sequence comes from Pigmentiphaga sp., assembly GCF_033795525.1. GTDB lineage: Bacteria > Pseudomonadota > Gammaproteobacteria > Burkholderiales > Burkholderiaceae_B > Pigmentiphaga. The sequence continues at coordinate 80,684 of NZ_JARYGM010000004.1, read as the reverse complement.
TGCCCACCTGCTGCCATGGGCGCCGGCCATGTGCGATGCGATCTCCGGCCATCCCAGGGCTAGCTTCTATGCTGCGCTGGCCGAATTCACCCGCGCCTTCGTGAGCGTCGAAGCCCAGGGATTCGACATGCTGCCCTGATGATGAATATGACACCCCGTTTGCCGCTGCCACGGACGAGCGACAATTGCCTGTAACTGGTTACAAGCGGTACAGTATGCACTGTATTTCATATGTCCCAGCCCCAACGGAGACAGACATGACCAAGACCGCCAAGATATCCCGCCGGGGGTTCTTCGTAGGCGCCGCCACCGTCGGCGCCGCTGCCGTAGGAGCTGTCATCGCACCTTCCATGCGCCCCGAACCCGCTGCCGAACCCGTTGCCAAGCCTGCGCCCAAGAAGGGGGGCGGCTACAGCGTCACGGACCACGTCAAGCGCTACTACAAGTCCACGCTGGTCTAACTATCGGAGCACGGCATGTTGCTGACCAAGAAAGCGAGCGCCGGCGCTTCCGGCCAATCCTCGTCCCCCTTCGTGCACAGCCTGCGCCGCGGCATGGCGCACGCGTTGCCCACCATGGACCGCCGCACCTTCCTGCGGCGCTCGGGCCTGGGCATAGGCGCCGGCCTCGCCGCCACCCAGCTCAACCTGGTCAAGAAGGCCACCGCTGCCGATGCGGGGCAGCAGGCCGGCACCGGCAAGGGCAAGGTCGAAGTCAAGCGCACGGTCTGTACCCACTGCTCGGTCGGCTGTGCCATCGACGCCGTGGTGGAAAACGGCGTCTGGGTCCGGCAGGAACCGGTCTTCGACTCCCCCATCAACCTCGGGGCGCACTGCGCCAAGGGCGCGTCGGTGCGCGAGCACGGCCACGGCGAGCATCGCCTGCGCTACCCCATGAAGCTGGTCAACGGCAAGTACGAACGCATCAGCTGGGACACCGCGCTCGAGGAAATCTCGGCGCGGATGCTGGCGCTGCGCAAGGAAAGCGGCCCGGATTCGGTCTACGTGGTCGGCTCGTCCAAGCACAGCAACGAGCAGTCGTACCTGCTGCGCAAGTTCATGAGCTTCTGGGGCAGCAACAACTGCGACCACCAGGCCCGCATCTGCCACTCCACCACGGTCGCCGGCGTGGCGAATACGTGGGGCTACGGGGCCATGACCAATTCGTACAACGACATGCAGAACGCCAAGGCGGCGCTCTACATCGGGTCGAACGCTGCCGAAGCCCACCCGGTCTCCATGCTGCACCTGCTGCACGCCAAGGAAACCGGCTGCAAGGTCATCGTGGTCGACCCGCGCTTCACGCGCACCGCCGCCAAGGCCGACAAGTACGTGCGCATCCGTTCCGGCACGGACGTGGCCTTCCTGTTCGGCGTGCTCTATCACATCTTCCAGAACGGCTGGGAAGACAAGAACTACATCCAGGCCCGCGTCTACGGCATGGATGACGTCAAGGCCGAGGTCCTGGCCAAGTGGACGCCGGACAAGGTTCAGGAAGTCTGCGGCGTGGACGAAGCCACGGTCTACGAAGTCGCCAAGACCATGGCCGAGAACCGGCCCAGCACGCTGGTCTGGTGCATGGGCCAGACCCAGCACACCATCGGCAATGCCATGGTGCGCGCCTCCTGTATCGTGCAGCTGGCGCTGGGCAACATCGGCATCTCGGGCGGCGGCGCCAACATCTTCCGCGGCCACGACAACGTGCAGGGCGCGACCGACGTCGGCCCCAACCCCGATTCGCTGCCCGGCTACTACGGCCTGGCCGAAGGCGCGTGGCGGCACTTCGCCCGCGTCTGGGACGTCGACTACGACTGGATCAAGGGCCGCTACGCCTCGCCCGCGATGATGACCAAGTCCGGCATCACCGTGTCGCGCTGGATCGACGGCGTGCTCGAAAACAACGAGCTCATCGACCAGGATCCCAACCTGCGCGCCGTGATCTTCTGGGGCCACGCGCCCAACTCGCAGACGCGCGGGCTGGAGATGAAGCGGGCCATGGACAAGCTGGACCTGCTGGTCGTGATCGATCCCTACCCGTCGGCGACCGCCGCGATGGCCGCCATGCCGGGCCGCAGCGAAGACCTCAATCCCAACCGCGCCGTCTACCTGCTGCCGGCCGCCACCCAGTTCGAGACCAGCGGCTCCTGCACGGCGTCGAACCGCTCGCTGCAATGGCGCGAGAAGGTCATCGAGCCGCTGTGGGAAAGCCGCACCGACCACATGATCATGTACCAGCTCGCGCAGAAGCTCGGCTTCGCCAACGAGCTGTGCAAGAACTACAAGATGCAGAAGGTCAAGGGCATGGACGAGCCCGTGCCCGAGGACATCCTGCGCGAGATCAACCGCAGCAACTGGACCATCGGCTATACCGGCCAGAGCCCCGAGCGCCTGAAGGCCCACATGCGCCTGATGCACGCGTTCGATGTCAAGACGCTGCGCGCCAAGGGCAGCGTGGTCGACAAGGAAACCGGCTACGACATCGCCGGCGACTACTTCGGCCTGCCCTGGCCCTGCTTCGGCACGCCGGAACTCAAGCATCCCGGCTCGCCCAACCTGTACGACACCACCCGGCACGTCATGGACGGCGGCGGCAACTTCCGCGCCAACTTCGGCGTCGAGCGCAACGGCACCAGCCTGCTGGCCGAGGACGGCTCGCACTCCAAGGGCGCCGACATCCCGACCGGCTATCCCGAGTTCGACCACGTGCTGCTCAAGAAGCTGGGCTGGTGGGAAGAACTGACCGACGCCGAGAAGGCCGAGGCCGAAGGCAAGAACTGGAAGACCGACCTCTCCGGCGGCATCATCCGCGTGGTCATGAAGAACCACGGCTGCCATCCCTTCGGCAATGCCAAGGCCCGCGCGGTGGTCTGGAATTTCCCGGACCCGATTCCGCAGCACCGCGAACCGTTGTACGGCACGCGTCCCGACCTGGCCGCCAAGTACCCGACGCATGACGACATGAAGACGTTCTGGCGCCTGCCCACGCTGTACAAGTCGGTGCAGCAGAAGAACGTCGATGAAAAGCTGTACGAGAAATTCCCCATCATCCTCACCTCCGGCCGCCTGGTCGAATACGAGGGAGGCGGCGAGGAAACCCGGTCCAACCCCTGGCTGGCCGAGCTGCAGCAGGAAAGCTTCGTCGAGATCAACCCGAAGGCGGCGGCGGAACGGGGCATCACCAACGGCTCGCGCGTCTGGGTGACCACGCCCACCGGCGCCCGGCTGAACGTCCAGGCCCTGGTGACCGAGCGCGTCGCGCCGGACACCGCCTTCATGCCGTTCCACTTCTCGGGTCGCTGGCAGGGCGCCGACATGCTCGATTACTACCCCACGGGGGCGGCTCCCATCGTGCGTGGCGAGGCAGTCAACACCGGTACCACCTACGGCTACGACAGCGTCACCATGATGCAGGAAACCAAGACCACCATCTGCAACATCGAGAAGGCATAAGGAGCGCGCCATGGCCAGAATGAAGTTCATCTGCGATGCGGAGCGCTGCATCGAATGCAACGCCTGCGTCACGGCGTGCAAGAACGAGCACGAAGTCCCGTGGGGCGTGAACCGCCGCCGGGTCGTCACCCTGAACGACGGCGTCCCCGGCGAAAAATCCATCTCCGTCGCCTGCATGCACTGCAGCGACGCGCCCTGCATGGCGGTCTGCCCGGTCAACTGCTTCTACCACACCGAGGAAGGCGTGGTGCTGCACAACAAGGACACCTGCATCGGCTGCGGCTACTGCTCGTACGCCTGTCCGTTCGGTGCCCCGCAGTTCCCCTCGCAGGGCACCTTCGGCGTACGCGGCAAGATGGACAAGTGCACGTTCTGCGCCGGCGGCCCCGAGGAACACGGCAGCGAGGAAGAGTTCAAGAAGTACGGCCGCAACCGCCTGGCCGAAGGCAAGCTGCCGGCCTGCGCCGAAATGTGCTCGACCAAGGCCCTGCTGGGCGGCGACGGCGACGTGATCGCCGACATCTTCCGCACCCGCGTCGTCATGCGCGGCAAGGGCGCCGAGGTCTGGGGCTGGGGAACCGCCTATGGTTCGCGCCAGGCAGGCCAGCCTCCCCAGAACGCCCAGCCCGGCGGAAGCGCCAACGGCGCCAACGGCACCGCGAACGGAGGCAAGTAATGAAAGCGACTGCGACGACCCTCCTCGCCATCACGCTCGTCCTGGGCACGGCAGCCTGTACGGAACGGGAGCAGACCCTGCACCAGGGCAAGACGGAAACCGACGCGCCGTCCTACGAAGGCACCGGCGTCTCGGCGTTCACCGCGCCGGGATGGAAGCCGGGAGACCGGAACAGCTGGGCGCAGGAACTCAAGGTCCGTGCCCAGCGGGGGCAGAACGAATACACCCGAGTGAACTGACCGGAGGACGCCATGTTACGGTCGCTACTCGCCGCACTCGCGTTGTGCGGCGCCACGCTGGGCCCCTTGGCCGCCACGGCGGCGGACGCCCAGCCGCCGGCCTCCGGCACCTCGATGGGCGCCATACAAAGCGCCAACATCTTCGACGTCAAGCCCGACGCCAGCCAGGATCCGGGCTATGCCGAACAGACCAATGCCCAGCGCACGCAGGTCCAGCCGGGCAACAACGCGCCGAACTGGCGCCTGGTCAATTCCGGCGAACCCGGCTATAGCAGCCTGCCGCGCAGCCAGGCCCCCGAAGCCGGCGTGCTGATCCAGCGCTTCGTGCAATACCCCGGCTCGGCCTACACCACGGCCGGCGAAGCCTGGCGCCAGGTGCGCAACGACTGGCTGATTCCCTACGGCGGCTCGCTGCTGTTGATCGTGCTGGTGGCCATTGCGCTGTTCTATTTCGCCAAGGGCCCCATCACCGTGCACGGCGCCGAGACCGGCCGCCGGATCGAGCGTTTCACCTATTTCGAACGCGCGGCGCACTGGACCAATGCCGTTGCCTTCGTCGTCCTCGCGATTTCCGGACTGGTGATGGCCTTCGGCAAGTTCTTCCTGCTGCCGGTCATGGGAAGCGCGCTGTTCGGCTGGATGACCTGGGCGCTGAAGACCCTCCACAACTTCGTCGGGCCTTTGTTCGCCGTATCGCTGCTGGTGGTCTTCTTCACCTTCATCCGCGACAACCTGCCCTCGCGGGACGACATCGTCTGGCTGCGCAAGGGCGGCGGCCTCTTCAACAACCAGCATGTTCCCTCGGGCCGTTTCAACGCCGGCGAAAAACTCGTGTTCTGGGGCGGCGTGATGTTCCTCGGTTTCATCGTGATCGGCTCGGGCCTGGTGCTCGACCGGGTCATCCCGGGGCTGGTCTATACCCGCGGCACCATGCAGATCGCCCACATGGTGCACGCCGTCGCGACCATCCTGATGATGTGCATGTTCCTCGGCCACATCTACCTGGGGACCATAGGCATGCGGGGCGCCTACAAGGCCATGAAAACCGGCTACGTGGACGAGACCTGGGCCCGAGAGCACCACGAACTCTGGTACAACGACATCCAGGCGGGCAAGATTCCTGCCGAGCGCACGCGGCCTGCCGGCAAGAAGCCGGACACCCGGCCTGCCAACGCCTGACCGGCCGCGTCCCTGGAAACCTGCACGCATCACGGCCCCCAACAGGAGACTTTGCATGAAAACCGCATTCGCCCTGCTCTTGGCCGCCCTCTCCACCAGTGCGCTGGCCAAGCTTCCTCCGCCCAGCCCGGAAGCCCAGGCCAAGGCGGCCGAAACCGCTGCGCGCGCTGCCTGGACTGCCAAAGTGGACAGCTACCAGCTCTGCCAGGCCCAGGACCGGGTCGCTGCCGCCTATTTCGCCAGCGCGCGCAATGCCGGCAAGCCCGCGCCACAGCCGGTTTCCACCGCTCCCTGCAGCGACCCCGGCCCCTTCGTCTATTCGCCGCCGGAGCGCAAGCCGCTGGAAGCCGCGGGCGCCCATTCCCCCTCGGAAACGGCCGCACAGCCGCACAACACCGAGACGCCTGACGCCGCCGCGCCCAAGAAGTGACGCCACCGTCCCGGCACCGTCCGTTCCTGACCGCCGCCGGGGCACCGCTCACGCGGGATATCGCGGTGGTCAACGAGTTCGGCGAACGCTCGGTTGCCTCCATCCCGGCCGAGCGTCCGCTGACGGTCTACGTCGACAAGCGTGAACTGGTCACCCTGATGACCTTGGGCGCGATGCCCGAGCTGCTCGTGCTGGGGTACCTGCGCAACCAGCGCCTGGTCCGCACGATCGACGACGTCGAGGCCGTCACCGTGGACTGGGAGGTCCACGCCGCGGCGGTACAAACGCGGCACGGGATAGAAGATATCGAAGCCCGCACGGCGCAACGCGTGGTGACCACCGGCTGCGGCCAGGGCAGCGTCTTCGGCGGCCTGATGGACGAGCTCGAAGACATCCGCCTGCCCGCCGCCTCGCAGCTGACGCAAGCGCAGCTGTACGGCCTGCTCGATGCCATCCGCCGGCAGGAAACCACCTACAAGTCCGCGGGCTCGGTACACGGTTGCGCACTGTTCCGGGGCGAACAGATGCTGATGTTCGTGGAAGACGTCGGCCGGCACAACGCGATCGACACCATCGCGGGATGGATGTGGCTGCAAGATCCGGCCACGATGGCGGGCGACGACAAAGTCTTCTACACCACCGGCCGGCTCACCAGCGAAATGGTGATCAAGGCCGCGCAAATGGGCATCCCGATCATCGTCTCGCGCAGCGGCATCACGCAGATGGGCTACGAACTGGCCGAGCGCCTGGACCTCTGCACCATCGGCCGCGCCACCAACAAGCATTTTCTCTGCTACACCGCGCCGCGGCGCCTGGTGCTGCAGCCGGAACTCGCCGCACCCCGGGCCGGCCGGCCGGCGCCCCAGGGCGCTTGAGGGCGCTCGCCTCCGGCCCCACCGTCAACGAGGCTTGGCCGGCTTGGGCGTGCGGAAGTTCCACCAGGGCAGCACCCGCCGCATGGACAGCACCTCGCCGCTGTGCAAGGGCTGGTACCCCGGCATCGCGGCCAGCTTGCGCTGCCAGGCCGGGCTGCGCAGGATGCCCAGCAGCGCCTGGGTCGCGGGCTGCTCCAGTGTCGACTTCAGGCACACCAGGAAATAGCGCTCGGACACCAGTGGAATGAAATCCACGCGATGCGCGCGCGCGGCCGCCTCGATGCCCAGGCCGGCATCTGCGGCGCCCGCAGCCACGGCATGCGCCACCGCGGCATGCGACGGCTCGGTGTGCGTGTAGCCCGAAATCGCCTGCGGCGGCACCGACTGCCGGGCCAGCAATTCGTCCAGCAGCACCCGTGTTCCCGTACCCAGCGGGCGGTTGACGTATCGGACGCCAGGCCGGACCAGGTCGGCCACCGTGGCAATGCCTAGCGGATTGCCGGGCGCCACCATCAACCCCTGGCTGCGCTGCGCGAACCCGATGATCTTGTGCAGGCCCGGACGCAGCAGCGGCTTGTAGGTGCGCTCGGCCAGCGAACCGGGCGGAGAATCGGCCGGCGCATGGAATCCCGCCATCACGCAGCGCCCCTCGTTGAGCGCCTTGATCGCATCGACGCTGCCGGTAAAGCGTATGTCCAGATGCAGCTTGTCGCTGGCCACCGCATGCTCGTGCAAGGCCGCCAGCGCATCGTCATGGCTCGCATGCAGCGCCACCACATGGGCGGCGTCATCGAAAGCCACCGCGAACGCCCGCTCCAGATCCGCATACAAGGCCCCGATCTGCGGCGCCAGCCGCGCCTGAGCCTGCCGTTCGGCCCACAACAGCTTGCTGCCGAACTCGGTCAACCGCGCCGGCTGCCCCTTGTCCCACACCACCAGGGCATGCCCCAGATCCTCCTCCCAACGCTTGAGTTCGCCCCACACATGGCGATAAGACAACCCCAAACCCTTGGCCGCCGCCGAGATCGACCCATGCTCCCGCACCGCGTGCAGCAAGTCCATCAACGGATTACGGATACCCGCCCCGCGCGAACGCGACACACCGAAGGTATAGGAAAGCTCGATCTGATGCATGGGGTAATTCAATTCCAAAGCGCCGCCATTAGGCCCGCCACTGCCGGAGAAAGATGACAGCCACGCAGCCCGCCAATGGCACATGACACGCCATTGTAGACACCGCCATCCCGTTCTCGGCCGTCAAAAGAAATGAAATGCCCCCGAAATGAAATGCCCCCCCGAAATGAAATGCCCCCTATGCACCCCCCTTCATATCGCACCAACTCCCCGCATCCGTTACCCTCGCCCCACAGAACACCATTGCTCGCATGAACACCCTGACCGAAAGCGCAGCCACCGCCCTGCGCCTCATCACCTCCCTCGACCCCGTGCTGCTCGACATCGTCAGGCTGTCGCTCGCCGTCAGCGCCTGCGCCTGCCTGCTCGCCTGCGGGGGCGGCCTGATCCTGGGCGCCTGGCTGGGCGTCGCCCGCTTTCCCGGGCGCGGCGCCGTGCTCACCTTGCTGAACACCTTGCTGGCGCTGCCCTCGGTCGTCGTCGGCCTGCTGGTCTATCTGCTGCTGTCGCGCTCCGGACCGCTGGGCTTCCTGGGCTGGCTCTTTTCGTTCCAGGCCATGGTGGTGGCGCAGGCCATTCTCGTCCTGCCCGTCGTCACCGCCTTGACCCGGCAGGTGGTGGAAGATGCGGAACGCAGCCACGGCGAGCAGTTGCGCTCGCTCGGCGCGGGGACCTTGATGCGCAGCCTGCTGCTGGCCTGGGATGAACGCTTCGCTCTGCTCACCATTCTCATCGCCGCCTTCGGCCGGGCCGTATCGGAGGTCGGCGCAGTCATGGTGGTAGGCGGCAACATCGAGGGTTATACCCGGGTGATGACGACCGCCATTGCCCTCGAGACGGCCAAGGGCGACCTGCCCCTGGCCATGGCGCTGGGCATCATCCTGCTCGCCGTCGTCCTCGTGCTCAACACGCTTATCGCCGTCCTGCGCCGCTGGCGCGAACGGCGCGACGCGGGCGCAGGCGGCTGGGCACGCCACATGCCGGACCCGACGGTATGAAGCGGCCGGATACGACCCTGGCCACCGCCTGGCCTCCGGGGCCGATCCCGCCGGCGGGCGACGCGGAACGCCTTGCGGACCCGCCGGCCGTCGCGGGCCCGGTCTTGTTCGACCTGCGTGACGTCGACCTCGACTACGGCCGGGTAGCCGCGCTGCGCGGCATCCGGCTCGCCATCCATACCGGCGAGCGCGTTGCGCTGGTAGGCGCGAACGGCAGCGGCAAGAGCACCCTGCTGCGCGTGCTGCACGGCCTGCTGGCTCCCACCGCCGGTACCGCCCGCTGCCTGCCGCGCAACCGGCAGGCGCTGGTCTTCCAGCGGCCCCATATGCTGCGCACCTCGGTCCAGAACAATGTCGCGCTCGGCCTCTGGCTGCGCGGCATGGGCTGGCGCCGGGCGCGCCAGGCGGCGCTCGAGGCGCTGGCGCGCGTGGAAATGGCCGAACTGGCCCGCCGCAACGCCAAGGCCCTGTCCGGCGGCCAGCAGCAGCGCGTGGCCCTGGCCCACGCGTGGGCCATGGAACCCGAGGCGCTGTTGCTGGACGAACCCACTGCCAATCTGGACCCGCATGCCAAGCGCGAGGTGGAGGCCTTGATGCAGGAGTTCGCCCGGCCGCGGGCCGGCCGGTCCATGACCATGGTGTTCAGCAGCCATAACCTGGGCCAGGTCAAGCGCCTGGCCAGCCGCGTGGTCTACCTCGAACGCGGACGCATCCTGGCCGACCTTCCCGTGCATCGATTCTTCAACGGCCCGCTGCCGGAAGAAGCGCACCTATTCGTCAAAGGAGAAAAAATATGAAGTTGTTCGATCGCCTGCGCCCCGCCGTCCTGGCCTGCCTGGTGGCGGCATCGGCCCTGGGCAGCGCACCGGCCGCCGCCGAGACCATCGTCATGGCCTCGACCACCTCCACCGAGCAATCGGGCCTGTTCTCGCACTTGCTGCCAGCCTTCAAGCAGGCCAGCGGCATCGACATCAAGGTCGTCGCGCAAGGCACCGGCCAGGCGCTGGATACCGGACGCCGGGGCGACGCCGACGTGCTGTTCGTGCACGACCAGGCTGCCGAGGAAAAATTCGTCGCCGAAGGCTATGGCGTCAAGCGCTACCCGGTCATGTACAACGACTTCGTGCTGATCGGACCGGCCAGCGATCCCGCCGGCGTCAAAGGCAAGGACATCGTCGAAGCCCTCAAGAAGCTCGCCTCCGCCAACGCCGACTTCATCTCGCGCGGCGACAAGAGCGGCACCCATGCCGCCGAACTGCGGTATTGGAAACAGGCCGGCTTGGACGGCAGGCAAGGCAACGGCTACAAGGCATGCGGCTGCGGCATGGGCCCCGCGCTGAACATGGCTTCGTCCACCGGCGCCTATGTGCTGTCCGACCGGGGCACCTGGCTCAGCTTCAAGAACCGCGGCACCCTCGCCATCCTGGTGGAAGGCGACAAGCGCCTGTTCAATCAATATGGCGTCATGGTCGTCAACCCTGCCAAGCATCCCCACGTCAAGGCTGCCCCTGCGCAGAAATTCGTGGACTGGATCATCTCGCCTGCCGGCCAGCAAGCCATCGCCGGCTACAAGATCGACGGCCAGCAATTGTTCTTCCCCAACGCCGACCAATAGCAGCACGAGCAGACGTAACGCCGGGCGTGACGCCCGGGTTCATCGGGGCGGCCCATGTGGCCGCCCTTTTCTTTGCCTATCGGACGGCCTGGAAAAGTGCGCCACCTGTCGCCCTCTTACAAATCCCATATTGAAATAAAAATGCGAACGATTACCATTACTGATTTTCGACATTGGACCCGGGACTCGTCTATGCCACCCGCCCCCTCTTCTCTGCGCCATGCCAGCCTGACGGTCGCGCTGGGACTGCTTCCCGCCGCGGCCATCGCGCAAACCGAATCCTCGCCCGCCACGCTGCAGGAAATCCGGGTAGAAGCCGCCACCGACCGCGAAACCGCCACCGGGCCGGTCTACGGCTATGCGGCCCAGCGCTCGGCCACCGCCACCAAGACCGATACGCCGCTCGTGGAAACGCCCCAGTCCGTCACCGTGGTCACCCGGGACCAAATGGTCGACCAGGGCGCCACCAGTATCCAGGACGCCCTGGGCTACGCGGCCGGCGTGCGCTCGGACGCCTACGGCCTGGACTCGCGGGTCGACTCCGTACGCGTCCGGGGCGCCAGTCCCGACACCTACCTCGACGGCTTGCGCCAAGCCTACGACTACTACACCAGCACCACCCGCACCGAGCCCTACACCCTCGAACGCCTGGAAGTCCTGCGCGGCCCCTCCGCCATGCTGTACGGGCAAGGCAGCACGGGCGGCATCGTCAACATGGTGAGCAAGCGCCCGCTGGCCGAATTCCAGGGAGAAGCGGGCATCCAGCTGGGCAATCATGGCCGCAAGCAGGCGCAGGTGGACATCACCGGGCCGCTCACGGCCGACGGCCAGTGGCTGTACCGGCTGGTGGCCCTCAAGCGCGACGCCGATACCCAGGTGGACTACGTGCCCGATAACCGGACCCTGGTCATGCCGTCGCTCACCTGGCGCCCCAGCGCCTCGACCTCGCTCACGCTGCAGGGGCTGTGGCAGAAAGACGAAAGCGGCTCCACCTCCCAGTTCCTGCCCTGGTCGGGCATGCGCACCGACAACCCCAATGGCCGCATTCCCACCAGCCGCTTCATCGGCGAGCCCGGCCGCGACCGCTACGACTCCCGCCGCAGCTCGTTCGGCTGGCTGTTCGAACACCGCTTCAACGACCAATGGGCGTTCAGCCAGGGCTTCCGCCACGCCAACAACAAGGTGGACTACTTCTCGCACTATGCGGACTCGTTCACCCTGCCGGGCGGCTGGGCCGAGGATCCCATCAACCAGCGCATCATCGGCCGCTATGCCGACGACAGCATCACCAAAGTTCGCATCGACACGCTGGACCAGCACCTGAAAGGCAAGGTGCAGACGGGCGCCGTGCAGCACCAGATCCTCCTGGGCTTCGACTGGACCCGCTACCGCCGCGACCGCCAAAGTGGCTTCGGCTATGACACCATCGACGCCTACGCGCCGGTATACGGCAACTACACGTCGCCCACGCTGAGCCAGGAACCGCAATACACGCTGCGCCAGGCCGGCCTCTACCTGCAAGACCAGATGCGGATAGGCGATCACTGGATCGTCACCGCCGGCCTGCGCCACGACCGCGCCACTTCCGGCCTGGCCGGCAGCGCCGACGAAAAAGACAGCGCCACCACCAAGCGGCTGGGCGCGATGTACCTGGCCGACAACGGCTGGGCGCCATACGTGAGTTATAGCGAATCCTTCACCCCCGTCCCCGGCACCGACCGCAGCGGCACGCGTTTCAAGCCCCTGCGCGGACAGCAGTGGGAAGTCGGGGTCAAGCACCAGTCCGCCGACGGCAGGCGCATCGCCACCGCCTCGGTCTACCGGCTCAAAGAGAAGAACCAGCTGGCCGGCGACCCGGTCAACCCGCTCTACTCCGTCCAGGTCGGCGCGACCAAGACCAAGGGCCTGGAACTGGAATACCGCGGATCGCTGACGCGCGCCTTCGACGTCATCGCGCACTACAACTACATCGACCTGGACGAATCGCTCGAAGGCATCCCCCGCCACCAGGCAGCCGCGTGGGGCAAGTGGCGTTTCTCGGTGGGCGACGTGCACGGCTTTGCGCTCGGTGCGGGCGTGCGCTGGATGAGCTCCTTCCGCGACGGCGCCGCGCCCACCACGCCTTCGGTCACACTGTTCGACGCCATGGTCTCGTACGAGACCGATCGCTGGCGCTACGCGCTCAACCTCAACAACCTGACCGACAAGACCTACGTGGCCACATGCCTGTCGCGCGGGGACTGCTGGTATGGCGCACGGCGCAGCATCATCGCGAGCGCGACCTATAAGTTTTGAGGAACCGGCGCCCCGCCATGCTGCATCGCGGCACGTCCAACATTGGACATTGCCCGCCACAAGCCTATACTTACGCCCGTGACGCAGGGGTCCTCGCCGTCCGGCTTCGCGCCGGCCCGGCGGGGTGAGAAAAACCCTTAGCACCTGTACGGATAATGCCGATGCAGGGAGCGTTTTCCGGCGGAACTCCGTTCCCGGTCCGGGCACCCGCCCAGGCCGCATGCACCACCCCCCGCCCGGCCGGCTAGACCGGCGCGGCACTCCCGGAAAATTCCTTCCTTCGTTCGGCTCCGGAAACCTTTCTTGGAGCTCTCATGAACGCCAATCCCAAGTTCCTCGCCGCCACGGCCCAGGTCGACCAGGCCGCCATCCAGCCGCTGCCCAAGTCGCGCAAGATCTACGAGCAAGGCTCGCGGCCCGACATCCGCGTGCCCTTCCGCGAGATCGAACAGTCGGACACGCCCACCATGTTCGGCGGCGAGAAAAATCCGCCCATCACGGTCTACGACACCAGCGGCCCCTACACCGACCCGCAGGCCAAGATCGACATCCGCTCGGGCCTGCCCGCGCTGCGCGAAGCCTGGATCGCCGAACGGGGCGATACCGAACAGCTCGACGGCCCGACCAGCGAATACGGCCGGCAGCGCCTGGCCGACCCCAAGCTGGCCGAACTACGCTTCGACCTCCACCGCGCGCCGCGGCGCGCCAAGCCTGGCGCCAACGTGACGCAAATGCACTATGCCCGCCGCGGCATCATCACGCCCGAGATGGAATTCATCGCCATCCGCGAAAACCTGCGGCGCGAGCAATACATCGAATCCCTGCGCACCAGCGGCCCGCAGGGCGAGCGCCTGGCCGAACTGCTGGGCCGCCAGCATCCGGGACAGTCCTTCGGCGCCGCGATTCCCGCACGCATCACGCCCGAATTCGTGCGCGACGAAGTGGCCCGCGGCCGCGCCATCATCCCGGCCAACATCAACCACCCGGAAATCGAGCCGATGATCATCGGCCGCAATTTCCTGGTCAAGATCAATGCCAACATCGGCAACTCGGCCGTCTCGTCCTCGATCTCGGAAGAGGTCGAGAAAATGACCTGGGCTATCCGCTGGGGCGGCGACACGGTCATGGACCTGTCCACCGGCAAGCACATCCACGAAACCCGCGAGTGGATCATCCGCAACTCGCCCGTCCCCATCGGCACCGTGCCCATCTACCAGGCGCTGGAGAAGGTCGACGGCAAGGCCGAGGAACTGACCTGGGAAATCTTCCGCGACACGCTCATCGAACAAGCTGAACAGGGCGTGGACTACTTCACGATCCACGCCGGCGTGCGCCTGCCCTTCGTGCCCATGACCGCCAAGCGCATGACCGGCATCGTCTCGCGCGGCGGGTCCATCATGGCCAAGTGGTGCCTGGCCCACCACAAGGAAAGCTTCCTGTACGAGCGCTTCGAAGAAATCTGCGAAATCATGAAGGCCTACGACGTCAGCTTCTCGCTCGGCGACGGCCTGCGCCCTGGCTCCATCTACGACGCCAACGACGAAGCCCAGCTGTCCGAACTGCGCACGCTCGGCGAACTGACGCAGATCGCCTGGAAACACGACGTGCAAGTCATGATCGAAGGCCCCGGCCATGTGCCCATGCACATGATCAAGGAAAACATGGACCTGCAGCTCGAGCATTGCCACGAAGCGCCCTTCTACACGCTCGGCCCCCTGACCACCGACATCGCGCCCGGCTACGACCACATCACCTCCGGCATCGGCGCGGCGCAGATCGGCTGGTACGGCACGGCCATGCTCTGTTACGTCACGCCCAAGGAACACCTGGGCCTGCCCAACAAGAAGGACGTCAAGGACGGCATCATCACCTACAAGATCGCCGCCCACGCCGCCGACCTCGCCAAGGGCCACCCCGGCGCCCAGGTCCGCGACAACGCGCTGTCCAAGGCGCGCTTCGAGTTCCGCTGGGAAGACCAGTTCAATCTCGGACTGGACCCGGACACCGCCAAGGACTTCCACGACGAGACCCTGCCCAAGGACTCGATGAAGGTCGCGCACTTCTGCTCGATGTGCGGCCCGCACTTCTGCAGCATGAAGATCACGCAGGACGTGCGCGAATACGCCGAGCAGATCGGCGTGAGCGAGACCGAGGCCCTGAGCAAGGGGATGCAGGAGAAGGCGGTGGAGTTCGTGAAGAAGGGGGCGGAGATCTATCACCGCTCCTGATCGATAAGGGCTGCTTGATACACTGCATTGAGAGCGTTTCTCGCTGACGCAACCGGCTTGGCCCGGCAGGCGGCACAGCGGCAGAGGTCCGGGTCCCGGCTTCGCCGGGACTTCCCGTGATTCGGGCGGCCCAATGCCGCTGTGCCGCCTGCCGGGCCAAGCCGGTTGAAGCAGCGTAATGCCACGGCTGTGGGCCGGGGCATGATCGATAGAGGTTTCAGGATTCAACCATGACAGACACATTCACCCTTGCCGGCAAGACCTATTCCTCCCGCCTGTTGGTGGGCACCGGCAAGTACAAGGACTTCGACGAAACCAAAGCCGCCATCGACGCCAGCGGCGCCAACATCGTCACCGTGGCCATCCGCCGCACCAACATCGGCCAGAACGCCGGCGAACCGAGCCTTCTAGACTACCTGCCGCCCAGCGAATACACCATCCTGCCCAATACCGCCGGCTGCTATACCGCCGATGACGCCGTGCGCACGCTGCGGCTCGCACGCGAACTGCTGGATGGGCATGACCTCGTGAAGCTGGAAGTGCTGGGCGACTCGCACACCCTGTTCCCGAACATGCCCGAAACCCTGAAGGCGGCGGAAACGCTGGTCAAGGACGGCTTCAAGGTCATGGTGTATTGCACCGACGACCCCATCCAGGCGCGCATGCTGGAAGAGATCGGCTGCGTCGCGGTCATGCCGCTGGCCTCGCTGATCGGCTCGGGCATGGGCATCCTGAACCCGTGGAACCTGCGGCTCATCATCGACCAGGCCAACGTGCCCATCATCGTGGATGCGGGCGTGGGCACGGCCTCGGATGCGGCGATCGCCATGGAGCTGGGCTGCGACGGCGTGCTGATGAACACCGCCATCGCCGCGGCCAAGGATCCGGTGCTGATGGCCAGCGCGATGAAGAAAGGCGTGGAAGCCGGGCGCGAGGCCTATCTGGCGGGGCGCATGCCGAAGAAGCTGTACAGTGCTTCGCCCAGTTCGCCGACGACGGGGTTGATTCAGTCCTGATAGGATCACCAGCGGCATCGGATATGCCGGTCGCGCTCAGTATCACGAATCCAGCACCATCCGGTTAAACTTCTCCGCATGCTCCCATTGCGCCCAATGCCCGCAGCGGTTGAATACATGCAGCTCGGCATTGGGCAGTCCCCACAGCAGGCGCAGCCCATGCTGGCGGTTCTGGCTGGACGGCGCGGCTGGCGATCATAAGCGCGCTCGCTCTCGGCTTGCATGGTCTACCGAGCGGCCCCACACCGTCCGTTCCATCGGGACGGCTTTCCCCTCCGGAAAAGAGTGGCTTCCACCACTCTAAAACACGCACTTTCTTGACACGTTCAAGGTGTTGCCGAATTCGCCGACAGCGTGTCCGGTTCAACCTGACACTGCATCGGCTTTCTCTTCGGAAACACTGATAGAATCGCGCGAAGCGAGCGCTCATATCCGTGCCAACATTGGCCTTCATCCGTGAAAGAGACGTCCGGAGAATGCGCTACCGTTGATGGGAAACCGGTTCAACCCGTTTATCCCAAGCTTGAGAAAATAAAAAACTTGCGAACGCCGTCGCAGCCAGTATTGGTTAGGGATGGAGCATTATTCCGATGATCAACCGCAAAACCTCGGGGACCGTAACATGCACAAGTTGACGATCGCTCTCGGCGCAGCGTTGTTGTTCACGACCGCCCATATTGCCCAGGCACAGGAAGAGATTGTCTCTTGTGCTGCACTAGGCAGTGCCGAACTCAACAAGCTCGAGAAGGTCTATTCGCTCGGGGATATACGGGTGTTCTACACCCAGCAGGCTCCTGCCAGCGGTACTGATCATAGGCTGCCGCCCCTTTCTCAAGTAGATGGCAATGGAAACGGCGTTCCCGATTATGTTGAGAACGTGGCAAAGCAAGCGGATGTCTCGCGCAAGCTATACAACGCGCTAGGTTTCAGGGATCCTCTCGGTAGCTCAAAGTACCGCGCCGTCAAAACAATTGATATAAACCTGCTCAATATCTCCGCAAATGCATTAGCGTACGACGGCGCGGTTTACTATCCGTCCGCACCGGGGCGGGGCCCTAACTGCACCCTTCGCGTAGATGTTTCGTCGAATCTCGAGCTTTCCGGAACGTTCACTACGCAGTGGTTTGTGGTGGGGCACGAAATGTTCCACCTGTTCCAGTACGGCCAAACCTTGTTCAAACGGGGATGGGTGAACGAGCCCACAGCGAAATGGGCAGAATATGCATCGCGCCCGGGCCCGTTCTACCCCTTGGGAAGTCCGTCCTATACGCTTCCAAGCACGCTGCCCGATTTCCAGGCCACAGTGGTAGCGGCCTCCACCAGCCAAAACGCGAACCGCTTCTGGAGCAGGCTGATCGACCTGGTTGAAAGCGAAGACGGCAGTCTTCGGATCCCAGCCCATTTGCTATCGGAGCAATACACAGATGGCATCGCCGTCATCAAGGATCAGACTTTGAGGGGCGCTGCACTGATCAGCGCGATATATCAGACCCTCGACGCTGAAGACGATATCGTTTCCCACTTGAATGGCTGGAATTCCTACAACTGGGCAGAGAGCGATCAAACCTCATCGTCTCACGATCCTCGCATTCTAGCCGCGGTCCAAAGAGCAATCCGGCGGACAGGCACCTCCAATCCCGAGTTGAACGCCTTCCTGGATATTGAGTAGCAGGCCTACCAGCCACGAACGCACAATAGCGAAGGCAGTGAAAGATGACGGTTCCCGAATGCAGCCCGTTGCTTGCGCGACCGTCAGCCATCAACAGCCGGGGCCATTGGCTCGCCGGCGTCCTCCTTTCGCTGATGCGGCTCACGCCGATGCATGCCGTGTCGTGCATCGTGCTCCACATCGTGTCCCAGCTCGCGCTCCTGGCGGCTGTCCTATTACCCTGGAAGCTGCTCATGATCCTCGGCTCGGATACGCTCCCGCGGCTGCTACCCGCCTTCCTGCGCGGCTACCCGGCCGACGACCTCGCATGGATCCTCGGCGCCGGCGCATTGGCGGCTTTCCTGGCGTACGCGCTGTGCGAAATGGGCATCGGGAGCGTCTGCGGCCGCGGCGCGCGGTCGATCCTTTCGCGCCATCGGAAGACCGGGCTGTTCGGCAGCCACAGGGAGCTGGCGACCGCCCTCTACCGGCGCCTGTTGCGCTCCATGGGCGCCGCCGTGTCCTGCGCGCTCATCGCAGTCTGGCTGCTGCTTTTCTACCCCCTGCTGCTGCTCGCGCTCGCCACTTATCTGTGCGGAGGCCTGATGGCGGCGCGATGGTGCAAAGGCCCCGCCCGCCAAGCATGGCTCGCGCGCCAATCGCCCCAGCTCCGGGCAAATGGCTGGTGGAGCCTTGGCTTCCTGTATGCGGTGGGGTGGGTAGTCGCCGATTACTCGCGCGACAGCCTGCCTGATACCATCGTCGTCTTCATTTCACTGCTGCTGGTTCGCCAGGCGCTTGTGCTCTCGGCCCACATTCATCGCACATATGGTCTCCTCGAGCAACAGCGCAGCAAGGCCGGCGCGCTGTTCCTCGCCGACATTCCCTGGCAGCCGGCCGCGCCCGCCGACGACGCCTTCCAGTCACTGCTGGAACGGGATCGCCTGCGGGACTGGGTCGGCGACGTCTTCGCCACGCACGTTGGACGGCCCGAGGGAGAAATCGCCACCCAATGCAGGCTGGCCGGCGGCGCACGAATCATCTCCGTCACGGCGAGCGGCCTGGCGGGCGGCCACAGGCAGTCCGTGCTGCTCAAGCTCTATCACGCCAGCCGGGAAGAGCTAGCCCAGCACGAAGGGGAAATCCTCCGGACGGCCGGCGGAAACTGGCCGGCCCCCGCGCTCGTCGCCGACCACGGGGTTGACGGCCATACCTGCCTCGTTTTCCGATGGCATGCCGACGCCCATTGGATGACCGCGGAAGAACGGGCCGTGCGGCTGCCCGTCATCCGCGAACGCCTGCTCGAATGCGAACTTCCCGAGGATCTTGCCGACCGCTACGATCGCAGCCATCCTCACCTCGCCGGTCGGCTGGGCGCCGTCGACCTGGCTTTTCTGGAAACGCTGGTTCCCGCGCGGTCGGCCGAGGCATTCGGCCGGTTGCGCGAACACTGGCCGGCGCTACAAGCCATGCTGCGGCAAATGCCTCGGCAAGTCGTCATTCCCCGGTTGCATCAGCAAAGAATCGGCAGTCTCGAAGGCCGGCCCGTCGTCTGCAACTGGTCCGGCTGGCGCTGGGAACCGGTCGGGGCAGGCTGGCCCCGGAGCGCCCATGGGCAGCTTCGCGCAGCGCTGGCGCGTGCGGCTGCAGGCCGCCGGGCATTGCGCGAAGTCATCCCGGGCCAGGCTTGCCTGGCCGCCCTTCTCTATGAGTTCGATCACTTCATGAAAAACAAGGATTTCGCGCCGGCGGTAAGACTGATCGCCCCGCTCTCCGACGCTTTGGGCCACGGCCCGGCCGCCGCAGATCCGGAGACAGAAGGAGGGACGCTTGTCTACCAACGTTGAAACGTCGGCTGCCATGCGTACCGACGCACGCTCGCAGGAATACCGTGTTGTCTGGCAAGCGGACGAGCTGAGGGCCCTGCTCGGCGGCGAGTGGCTCAACGCGCCCGGGGAAGGATGGCTGGCGCGCGATATCGCCATCACGGCGAACAAGTCGGATCTGCAGGGGGAGCGGTGCCTCTTCGTCGCGATCGACGAAGATACCTGGCACAAGGGCTCGGGGAACACCGGCATCTATTCCGGCTGGCCCGACACGCACGAAACGTTGAAGACCATCTATAAGCGATGCTGCGGCGCCATCGTGCAGCGGCCCGTCGAGGGCTTGCCCGACACGTTTCCCCAGCTCGTGGTGACGAATTCCTACGACGTCCTGCGCATCATGGCCGACGAAGCCCGCCGGCGGATGACCGGCAAGATCGTCGCGATCACCGGAACCGTGGGCAAATCGACCACCAAGGACATGCTGGCCATGGTCCTGGGATACGAGGGATCGGTAATCGCCACCCGCAGGAACCACAACACGCGCACCGGAACCTCGATCACGCTGGCGCGATGCGTCGTCGACCCGGACTTTGCCGTGTTCGAGGTCGCCCTGTCGGCCCTCTGGATGCGCAATGGCGGAGTAGGCCCGCGCATCAAGCCGCATATCGGCATCGTCACGGAAATCGGCATTACCCAGGTCGGAGCCAACGTCCGGGACGAACGGGATACGGCCCGTTTCAAGGCACGCGTATGCAACGGGCTCGTTCCCGGCGGCCACGCGATCCTGAACCGGGACATGAACGAGTTCGACTTCGTGGCGAGCGAAGTCCGCAACTACGGCGCCCAGGTCCTCACCTACGGGTTCCACCCCGAGGCAGACATCCGCGTTATCGATCACCTCGCGGATCATCAAGGCTCGACGGTGCGTCTCCTGATCGAGGGGGAGGAAATCGCATACCGCCTCGAAGTCCCGGGCAAGGGCATGGTGTCGAACTCGGTAGCCGTGCTCGCCGCGGTCAAGCTGCTTGGCCTGGATGTCGCGGCGGCAGCCAGGCGGCTGGCGGAGTACCGCAGCATCGGCAAGCTGGAAAGCAAGCCGCTGCCCCTTCGCGCCGGCGGCCAGGCGAACATGATCGACGACAACTACAACGCCGCGGTTCCGTCCATGAAGGCGGCGTTCGAGGTGGCGGGAATGCACCCCGTCGCCCGGGGCGCGCGGCGCGTCGCGGTGCTGGGGCGCATGGTCAATCTGGGAGAACGGGCCGCCGAACTCCACGCCTCCCTGGTCGAGCCGATCATTGCCGCTGGCTTCGACAAAGTATTCATGCACGGCGAGGAAATGGCGGCCGTGCATGAAAGGCTGCCCGAGCCGATGAACGGCGGGCTGTTCCAGGATGCGCGCCATCTTGCCGACACCGTGATGGACTACCTGCGCGACGGCGACCTGGTTCTCGTCAAGGGCAGCGTGCGCGCTTCCGAATTCCGATCGATGCCCAAGCTGCTGCAGGAGGCGGCGGACCGGCCCGCATCGAAACCCCGGCTGCAGGCCCTGCCAGCCGGCACGTCGGCGGGCATGCTGGTCGACCTGGAGACGGGCGAGGTCCTGCGCGCGACCAACGAAGCCTGCGTGTTCTCGCCACGGCACCTGAGCCAGCTCCTGCTGGTGGCGCTGTGCGCCGAGCGCATGGCGCAAGGCGATGTCGCCGCGGCCGATGCTGCCGCCGTCCGCCCGGTTTCCCCGAAGGCGGCCAAGGGTGGCCCGCTCGTGGGCGTACCCGCCGGAAGCGCCATGGCCGTCGGCGACCTCATCCGAGCCATTGCCGTGTGGAACGCGCGGGATGCGGCGGTTTCCCTGGCCGCCCACCTGCACGGGTCGGCGGCCGCCGCGCTGGACAAGCTGCAGGCCTTCGCTAGCGCGCTGGGCATGGAACATACGGTCCTCAAGAACGTTTCCGGCCGGATACAGACCGGGCAAAGCACCACGCTGGCCGATATCGCGCGCCTCGTCCGCCATTTCTGGAAACACTATCCAAACCGCCTGCACTGGTTTTCCGCCAGCGAAGCGGTATTCGCCAACCAAAGCTTCCGGAACTCGAGCAACCTCCTGGCCGATGGCCGGGCGAACTTCTCGTTCAATTCGGGAGGCAGCCCGCGCTGGGGTTTCGCCATCAGCCGCATCGGCGGTCGCGACGTGCTTGCATGCGCAGCGGGCGCGAGTGGCGCATTCAATCTCGACTATCGGCTGGACGGACTCCTGAGGGCAGCGCAAGCGACGTTCTTCCCCGCAACGGACGGCAGCCCGTCCGGCGGACCGGTCATGCTCCAGGCGGGCAGCGAGGGCCGGACCGCGCAGGTCAACGTCCTTGGCGATACCTATTTCGGGGAGTGGTACAGCGCGCGGCGGCAACGGCGGGGCGTCGAAGACGGGCTCACCCGCTACGGCTATGGACACTCCTTCGCGGGGCTCGGGGAAATGCTGGCGGAAGGCGATTTCAACATCGCCAATTTCGAGGCGGCGTTGTCGCGGCGCCGCGCCGCCGAGCTGGCTGGCCGCAAGCCCTTCCTGCTGACGGGGGACCCGGAGCTTTCCATCGCCGCATTGCGCCGAGCCGGCATCCACGCGGTGGCCCTGGGCAACAACCATGCCGTCGATGCGGGACTGGCGGGCCTGGCGGAAATGCTTGCGTCGTTCGACGAGGCAGGCATCGCGCGCTTCGGCGCCGGCCGGGATGCCGACGAGGCGGAGGCGCCGCTGGTCCTCCAGGCCGGCGGCAGGACTTGCAAGTTCTTCAGCGCATATTGGTTCCGGCAGTACATGGAACACGATTGCCGGTACTACGCCATGCCCGCCAGGGGCGGCGTGGCATGCCTTGCCGGCGGCCTGCTCGATGCGATACGGGCGGAAAAGCGCCAGGCCGATCCCGCAACGATCGTCGTGCTCGCGCACTGGGGCAGCGACTTCACCTGGACGTCCGACGCGCAACGCAAGCTGGCGCGGGAACTCGTCGGAGCCGGCGCCGACGTCATCATCGGGTCCGGCCCGCACATGCTGGGTGAATTCGAGCGGATCGATGGCAAATGGGTCGTCTACAGCATCGGCAACGGCGTATTCAACAGCGACGGCGAATATCGGGCGCGGGGCATGCCTCCGTATGGGTTCCTCGCCCGCCTGGGCATAGACGCAAGAGGAATCGAGATCGGCCTGTATCCCATCCTGGCTGACAACCTCCGGACGTTCTGGCAACCCCGGCCGGTGGATCCCACGGAATTCCAGCACGTGCTGACCGTGCTGCGGGAACGAGGCGTCGCGATATCGGACGCGCCCTTCGGCAAGGATGCCGCCCAGTGGGGAACGGATGACGCCGGCCGCCCGCGCATCGTGCTGCCCGCCTGACCAGGAGGAAATAGACGGCAATGGTATGGAGCGAAAGAGATGAACGATGAGAACGTGACGTATCCATATTCATTCAAGTGGTCGAAGGAGATCGAGGACTTCTTCGCCGAGCAGAACATCTATCTTCTCCACCCTTTCAAGATCAGGGGCGTCTATCGCGAAGGCGAGACGGTAACGATCAAGTCGCCCATCGTCGTCGAACCGTTCGCGACCATGTCGGGCAGGAATGGCTTCAGCAACTGCGGCGCATTCACCTACATGCACACCGCTTTCGGCAGCCGTGCCGAAGTCGGACGCTATTGCAGCATCGCGCCCTATTCGAGGCTGATGGGGAACGAGCATCCCCTGGACCGCATCAGCACGCATCCGTTCGCATGCCGGGACTACTATGCGGCGTGGATGGAGAAGCGTTTTCGCGTGGCGACCTCGGTCCCGCCCTTCGAGCAGACCGATCGCGGCCCCCTGATCGTGAAGGACGACGTCTGGATCGGCAACGGCGCGCTGATCCGCAGGGGCATCACCATCGGCCACGGCGCGGTGGTTGCCGCGGGCGCGATCGTCGTGAAAGACGTGCCGCCGTTTGCGGTCGTGGGCGGCGCACCCGCAAAAGTGATCAAGTATCGCTTCGACGACGCCACCATTGCGCGCATACTCGACGTAGCGTGGTGGCGCTATCACGTACGCGACCTCGCCGGGCTGGACGTATCGGACATCCACGGCTTCCTCGATGAGCTGGAGCGCCGCGTGGCCAGCGGCGAAGTCAAGGAATACTCGCCGCCCAGGATCGATATCGCCGCCGCGCTGTTCGAACTTGCGCGAAGGCGGGACAGAGGCGCCGCCGGCATGGGAAGGGAGCGCCCCCGCGCCGCGCCGGAGACGCCGGCGGCGCGCGCGGACCAGCGCGAGCCCGGGCAAAGACCCGCCTTCGACGCCGGGGCCAATGCCAGAATCATCGACGAAATCATGGCCGGCGGCGCCAACGATTTTTCGGCGTCCGATTATCACGGCCGCAAGGGCGACATTGCCCGCCACCTGATCGGCGACGAAGTCGCACGGCGCGGATGGCGCATCGAGAGCATCCGGAAACTGAGCTATCGGGTCGTGACTCCCGACGGCGATATCGTCTTCCAGCAGAATGCGCCGGACGTGGGAACCGGCTCGAGCCGGATCACCCTGGACAAGGTGGCCACCAAGGACTTACTGACGCGGAACGGCATCGGGGCGCCGGCTGGCCGGGTCTTCACCGACAGGGACGCGGCGGCCGCCTACTTCAGGACACGCTCCGTGGCCCAGGTCGTCAAACCGGCGGCGGGAGCCGGGGGAGATGGCGTCACCGCCGGCGTCGCCGACGAGCCCTCCTTCGTGCAGGCCTGGGAGCGGGCGACCGCCTTCGGCCGCCGCGTGATCGTCGAGGATTTCGTTGCCGGCGACGAAGTCCGCATGATCACGGTAGGCGGCAAGCTGGCCGCCGCCGTATGCCGCGTTCCCGCCTACGTCATCGGCGACGGCGTGCGGACGATCGAGGAGCTCGTGGCCGAGAAGAACAAGCTGCGCCTGCAGAACCCTCTTCTCAAGCTGTACCCCATCAGCAGTTTCGACCAGCTCGAGCTGGACGGACGAAGAAAATCGGAAGTGCCGGGCAAGGGCGAACGGGTCCATCTGTCCACGGTATCCAATATCGCGATGGGCGGAGAAAGCGTGAGCGTCATCGACCGGCTGCATCCGTCGATCGTCGCCGTAGCCGAGCAGGCCGCCAGGTCGGTACCCTGCGCCATCCTGCTCGGACTGGACGTCTTGATCAAGGATTTCTCCGCGAGCGCCGAGGACGGCAACGTGTCCATCATCGAGATCAATTCCAACCCGGCCATCGCCACGCTCTATTTCGCCGCTTTCGGGCCGCCCGCGTCGCATCTTCCCCGGACGCTGCTGAACTTCAGCCACCAGCGCCTCAGGGAAGAGAAAGGTAACGCGCCGGGCGCGCCGGCCATCGTGCCGGCGGCGCCCTATCGGGCCCCATGCGGCGGCGGTTCATTCAGGCGCGATTATTCGACCCAGATGCGCCTGATCCGCCAGGCCGCCTACGCGCGCAATCTGTCGGTGCATGCCCTGAGCAACGAACTCACCGTTCTTTCGAACGGCGACAGGCAAGTGGCCTTCTTCCAGGGAATGTCGGACCACACGCGATCAATTTCCCGCCGCGCCACCAACAACAAGGAGTGGACGAAGAGCCTGCTCCGCGAGGCGGGGATCAACACGCCGCAAGGGGCGATGTTCGCGCGCGACGCCGTCAAGGCGGCCTGGGAATTCGCCCAGTCCCTGGGCCAACCGGTAGTGGTCAAGCCGCTGAGCGGATCCGGAGGAGCGGGCGTCAGCACGGACATCTCGACCCTGCCCCATTTCGAGCAGGCCTGGGACCACGCACGCGCCGCCGGCTCGTCGGCCATCATCGTCGAACAGTACTGCCAGGGGAAGGACTACCGGATCCTGACAGTGGGCAATACCATAGCCGCGGCGGCCGAACGCGTTCCCGCCCATGTAGTGGGCGATGGGAAGCACACCATCGATGGATTGATTGCCATCAAGAACAGGCGGCGCGCCAGAAACCCCTACGACGGCTCCAAACCGATCAAGCTGACGCCGATGATGCTGCGCAACCTGGCGCAGCTGGGCATGGACGGGCGCACCGTCCTGGAAAACGGCCGCTATCTGCAGTTGCACAGCGTCGCCAACATCGGCTCCGGCGGAGAAAGCACGGACGTTACCGAAACCGTCCATCCGGATTGGGCGGAAGTCGCCGTCAAGGTGCGCCGCGCGGTCTTCGACCCCCTTCATGTCGGCTTCGACCTCCTCGCGGAAGACATATCCAGATCCCCGAAGGATCAGCGCTGGGTCGTCATCGAGGTCAATGCGAACCCCGACATGGGGCTGCATCACTTCGTGACCCATGGCACGCCCCGGGACGCGGCCGGAGCGATCGTCGATGCGTTGTTCCCCCGGTCCTCCGGCGCGGCGGACGAAGCGCGCAAATCGGTCCGGATCGTGGGATCGTGCCGCGGAAACGTGAAAATCTCGGTCCATCGCATCTGGCGCCACGCGCATCTGCGCATGCTCGACGGTTCGATCCGTCCATTGTCGGGACGCGAGCTCGAGCTGGTGATTTCCGGCGCGGGTAACGCCGTCGACGACATGCTGTCGGCATGCGCCACGGGGCCGCTGCTGGAGAAAAGCCGGCACTCCGCATTCCATGGGGACATCCCGCGCGGCTTTGCGGTAGCCAAATGACGGCGATGGCGAGGAAAAGCGATATGGCATACAGGCTGGTTTCGATATTCCTTGCGGCCTTGCTGGGCTGCTCGCTGGCGTTCGCAGACGACCAGACGGATGCGCCGCTTCCATGGAATGGAAAGGCCGACAAAAGCACCTGCCCCATCTCGTCGGGTGCCGTCTGGGCCGACTACCATTCCGGGCAAGACTGCATCCGCTACTTCGCCGCCGGCAACATCGAGCACGCTCCCGTGGCGGTCATCGTCTTCGGGGGGGACCGCCACCGGGCGGCCCGGATGCAGCCCGAGGAAATCCGGGACAACACGGTGCGCAAGCAGCAGGCCATCGCGGACCGGGTCGCGCGCCGGCTCGGACTGCCGGTCGTCATCGTTGCCAGGCCGGGTACCTATGGGTCGAGCGGCAATCATCTCCGGACCCGGCACATCGCGGAATTCCTGGCCCTGAACGCGGCGCTCGACGCAATCAAGGACCGCTACCGCATAGAGCGCTTCGTGGTCTACGGCCACAGCGGCGGGGCGACGGCCGGCGCGGCCTTGCTCACGATGGGACGCACCGATATTTCCTGCGCCGTGCTGACGTCGGGCGCCTTCGCGCTGTTCGAACGAGCCCGCATCCTGGACGAAGCCAAAGGAAGAAAACCGCGCGACAGGAAAAACAACCCCAGGTATGCGGACTTGTACGATCCGCTGGATCACGTCGACGGCATCGTGCGCGACCCCACGCGCAAGATCTACGTCATCGGCAACGAGAAGGACCAGGTGACACCGTTCGACCTGCAGAAGATGTTCGCCAACAAGGTGCGGCAGGAGGGCCACCAGGTGCAGCTCGTAACCCATGCGGCGGTCGGGCCCGCGTTCCATGACCTCAAGGATTCCATCGGGCTGACGACGGCCGCGAGCTGCGCGCGGCCCGGCCGGTGAGGCGGCGCCCGCCCGGCCGGCCTCGGCCCTCCGTCTTCACCGCTCGCGCAACGCCTCCCGCGCGCGGTTCAACGGCTTGATCAGGTATTCAAACACCGTCTTCTCGCCCGTGCGGATATCCACCGTGGCGATCATGCCAGGCACGATGGGGAAACGCTTGCCCGCCTTGTTGACCAGCGCATCGGTCGTGGTCTGGATGAACACGCGGTAGTAATACAGCTCCGGCTTGACCTCGTCCTGGATGGTGTCGGGCGAGATCGTCGTAACCACACCGTCCAGTCCGCCATAGACCGCGTAGTCGTAGGCGGTGATCTTGACCTTGGCCTCTTGCCCGGGACGGATGAAGGCAATGTCCTGCGGCGAAATGCGCGCCTCGATCAGCAGCTTGTCATCCAGCGGCACGATCTCCATCAGCATGCCGTTCGGCGGAATCACGCCGCCAATGGTGGTCACCCCGATCTGCTTGACCACGCCGCGCACCGGGGACCGGTGGGTCAGCCGGGTAAGCGAATCGGCCCGCCCTTTCACTACCGACGATAGCGCCTTTACCTCGGCCTGTGCCTTGGTCAACTCGTCGCGGGCGCGCACGCGGTATTCGGATCGTGTTTCGCTCAATTTGAGCTCGAGGTCGGCGGCCTGCCGGCGTAGCCGGATCACTTCCACATCGCTGGCGGCGCCATCCTTGAGCAGCGACTCGGTAATCGACAGCTCGCTGCGTACCAGCTTGAGGGCCTGCACGATCCAGGACGTCGATTGCTCGAGGCTGCGCTTGCGGGCCTCGAACAACTGGGTCTCGCTGGCGATAAGCTCCGGATAGGCCTTGAGCTCGGCCGGGAATTTCAAGGGCCGTTCGGCCACCTCGGCTTCCAGCCTCACCGTGCTGGCCAGCGCCGCCCGATAGCGAGCGGCGCTCTCTTCCACATTGGACCCGACCTTGGTGGGGTCCAGCTGCGCCAGGATCTGCCCCTGCTCGACGATTTGCCCCTCGGCCACGTGCAGTTCCGCAAGAATGCCGCCTTCGAGCGACTGGATGACTTGCTCGCGCGAGGTAGGTATCACCTTGCCGGTGCCCGAGGAGACCTCGTCGACCACCCCCACGTAGCTCCAGACCAGCAATACGGCAAACAGCGCGACAATGACCAGCACGATGCGCGCCGAACGGACCATGGTGGCGTCGTCGCCGTCGCCTACGGCGTCGACGGTTCCGGCCCGCCACGGTACGCCCGCCAGCGCCTGCGTCGCATTTCCCTTCATGATAGTCCCCCTGCCCGGTTCACACCGCCGCCTTCAGGCGCACCTTGGAGCGCCGGGTCAATTCCGCGATCACCTCGTCCTTCTCCCCGTCCAGGGCAATCATGCCGTTCTCCACCACGATGACCCGCTGCACCGCGCTCAACAGGCTGGTGCGATGCGTGGCCACCACCAGCGAACGGCCCGGCTCCAATCCCGCCAGGTAGCGGATGAAGCGCTTCTCGGTGGTTTCGTCCATGCTGGCCGTCGGCTCGTCCAGCAGCAACACCTTGGGGTCGCGCAACAGCAGCCGGGCCAGCAGCAGGCTTTGGCGCTGGCCGCCCGACAGCCCCAGGCCGCCTTCCTGGACCATGTGATCGAGCCCCTTGGGAAGACGCCGCAGGTAGTTGAGCGCCCCGGTCCACTCCAGCGCCTGCAGGATGCGCTCGTCGCTGGTGCGCGGCGCGCCGAGCAGCAGGTTGTCGCGCAGCGTTCCGTGGAAGAGGCGCGCGTTCTGGGTCAGTATCCCGATGTCGCGCCGAACGTCCGCCGGGTCGATGTGGGCCAGCCTGACGCCGTCCAGCAGCAACTCGCCCGCGGCCGGTTCCAGCAAGCCGGACAAGGCTTGCAGCAAGGTCGACTTGCCGGCGCCATTGCGTCCCAGCACCGCAATGCGTTCCCTGGGCTGGATCCGCAGGTTCTTGATTTGCAGCGTGACCGGACTGTCGGGCGTGTAGCGGAACGCCGCCATATCGAACTGGAAAGCTCCCTGTATGGCCGGGCGGTGAATGCGCTGCTCGTGTTCCGGCTGGTCCACCGGCAACTGCATGATCTGGTCCACGCTCTTGACGCCTATCCTGGCCTGCTGCCAGCGGCCCAGCACCTGGGTCATGCGTGCCATGGGCCCCATCATGCGCGACGAGAGCAGCGACGCCGCGACCAGCACGCCCGTGGTCATCTCGCCATCCATGACGCGCGGAGCGCCAAAGAAAATCACCGTGGCATAGACGCCGGTCTGCACCGTCTGGGTCCACACGATCAGCGTATTGGTGAGCGAACGCGTGCGCAGCTGCGCCTCGGCCGTGACCGCGTTGTAGTGGTTCCACTGGCTCTGGAAGCGGTCTTCGGCCTGCATCGTCTTGATGTCTTCGCTGCCTTGCACCGACTCCACCAGCATGGCATTGCGCAGCGACGACTCGCGCATCGCCGTCTGGGCATACCGGCGCAGGCGGCGCTGCACCAGCAGGCCAGGCACCAGCAGCAACACCGTCGCTGCCAGGGGCACGGCGACCAGCGGCCCCACCAGGTACCAGAAAACTACGAGGAACAGCAGGAAAAAAGGTACGTCGGCCAGCGCCGTCACCGTCGTGGAAGTCATCATCTCGCGGATGGACTCCAGGTCCCGCAGCTGCGAAATGAAGGTTCCCGTAGAGGCCGGGCGGGCCGTGCTCCGCACCCGCAGCGCATGGCCGAACACACGGTCGGATATACGCATGTCGGCGCGCTTGCCGAGCAGGTCGGTCACGGTAGTACGGACGCGCCTGAGAATGAAATCGAACAGCAGCGCAATCAGCACCCCGATAAAGAGTACGTAAAGCGTGGGCAGCGACCCGGCCGGGATGACGCGGTCGTAGACCTGCATGGAAAACAGCACGCCGGTCAGGGTCAGGATGTTGGCAACCAGCGACCCCAGCATGATGTGCCAGTACGGACGCAAGTCGCGCAGGACGATGCGCCGCAGCCAATGCGGCCGGTAGGGCGAAATATAGGCGTCCACGCGCGCATCGGGCACGTCGCCGACCGGCCGCATGACCGCCACCAGCACCGCCTGGTCGAGCAATTGGCGTGCGGACACCCGCGTCAACTGACCATCGTCGCCGCAGTAGGCGATGCTGGCCAAGCCATCCGCGCCGAAGGCCTCGAGCACGCCAACCTGCCCGTCCGCCAGTTGTACCGCCACGGGCAGGCGCCAGTTGGAGATTTCGGCCAGCGCGCCTTTGCCGCGCAGCAGCGTCAAGCCCAGGCCGGCGCGGCGGGCAAGGTCGCGCAGCGCTTCGTCCTCGTCGCTGCCGTCGGCCCAACGACGCGCGATATGCAGCGATTCTGGCGAACACGGCAGGCCGTAATGCCGGGCAATGGCCTGCACCGCCTCGATCCAGGCGCGATCCCGCGCGCCGGTGTCGGCCATGGACGCCCGATCGCCCGAGGCCGGATGGTCTTCCGCTGCCATCGTATTAGTCGTCATACGTATTCCCCGCCATGCGCGCGGCCTCTTCCAAGCCGTAGGCCCGACGCATCGCGCCGGTGGCATACAGACACTCGATACCCAAGCCCATCAGTTCGTACTTGGTATTGATCTGGTCGAAGCGCGACTGATGGAATTCCTGTTCCGCGTTCAGCAGGTCGATCAAGGACCGCGTACCGAGCGCCAGGTACTGCTGGCGGTACAAGTCCTTGGTCTCGCTAATGGACCGGCGGCGGCCGTCCAGCACCGCCATACGTTCGGTCAGACCGGACGTCTGTTCGCGTGCATCGGTCAGGGACTGCAGCGCCGACAACCTCGCGTTATCGCGCGAAGCGTCGGCCGCGCGCAGCGCGAACTCGGCCGCGCTGCTGCGGGCGCTGAGCGCACCGCCCTGGTAGACATCCATCGACATATTGAGCGCCAGCGTGAAATCGTCGCGCCGCGTCGCATTGCCGTTGAGCGCGCGGCCCACGCCCGCATCCACCGACAAAGTAGGAAGCCGATTCGAGCGCGCCGTCTCGAGCAGGGCCAGCGCCTGGTCGCGTTCGGCCTCGGCCACGAGCACGGCAGGCACCTCCGACCATTCCGGTTCGTCTACCCGGCATGCGGCCGCGGATTCCGGCGAAAACTCGACAGACAACTGGGGCAGCGCCGGCACGCCCAGCAACGTGCGGAGTACCCCGCGCCAGCGCGCGAGCTGGGAGGCATATTGCAAGGCGATGGATTCCGAGGCGGAGACGCGGGACTGCGCCTGCATGACATCCGAGCGCGTGCTGGCTCCCCGCTCGTGACGGGTCTTGACCAGCTTGGCGATCTCCGCGACGCCCGCTACCTGGTCGCGCGCGGCGGCCACCAGCTCCTCGTAGCGGCTGAGCTCGATGGCTGCTTGCACCGCGTCCCGCGCGACCTGGTCCACGGCCAGCCTGACACGGGCCTGGTTGACCCGGGCCGCTGCACGGGCCGCGGCTACGCTGCTGTCGACCTTGCCAAAGTCATACAGCATCTGCGTGGCCGACATGCTGAGCCGCCGGACCTGGCTGTCCGCCAGCGTATTGTCGCGGCCGGCGCGCAAGCCGGTCGAAATGCGTGGGTAGTAGCCCGCTTTGGCGACCTCGATCTCTTCGCCGCTTTGGTTCAGCCGCCCCATCGCGGCGGCGATGTTCGGATGCCAGCTGACCGCCTGGCGCGCGATAGCGGCCAAGGTCATCGCGCCCGGGTAGCCGTTGCCGCCTTGTCCTACCTCGCTGGCCAGCACCACGGTGTCGGCCGTGCCGAACCCTTCCTTGATCAGTTGGCTCGCCGCTACCGCGGGGTCCATGGGGCCCAGCGACTTGGCACCGGCCGGGCGGCGGGCGCGGTCCGGGGCCCCTTTTTCCTCCGCGGCGGCACTGACCGCAGTCTTCGCTGCGGGCGGCGACACTTGTTGGACGGGTGATTCGACGGGCAGCGCTGCCGGTGCCGCTGCCTGTTCCGGCGACTCGACCTGCGGTTCGGCCGGTGTAGCGGAATGGGCCGCTACAGGAGGATCGGTTTGGACCGGCGCGGGAGCTGCCGCGGGTGCGGGGGTTGCCGCGGGTGCGGGTGCGGGTGCGGCGACCGGCGCCTGCCGAGGCGTCGACGCAGGCACACTGACAGCCATGGGAGCACTCTCGAGAAGCCGTCCCATCGACATGGAGGGCACCAGCACCGGCTCCAGACGCCGCGCCGAAGCGGGCCCCGGCGCTGCCGCGGTTGCCGCGGCCATCCGCGACGAGCCATGCGCTGCCGTGGCGGCGGGCACTTCCTCTCCAGCTGCGCCCACCGTTCCCATGGCCAGCAATCCGACCACGTACCACGCGGTGCGGCATGAACCTCTCATGAATACTCCCGACAACTTCTCATGCGAACGGCCGGACCTGGATTGCCCAGGCCCGGCCGCTCATTCGGGCCAACTAACCGAACCGGTGGTCAGATTCCCGATACATCGTGCTGCGACCATGCCTGGTCTTCCGGGTCCTCCGTGTACACGTTGGCCAGGACGGAGGTAGCGGCGTCGGACAACGGCTCCGGCAGCAGGCTGTTGTCTTCTTCCTCCGCGAAGTACGTCTCGATCGGATCGGCCTCGGGCTGCAGGACATCCTCCAGCGCAACCGGTTGGTCGCTGCCGTCGTCGCTCGTGGCGTCGTCGGCGCCATCGGTGTCGTCGTCCTGCTCCAGCCCATCGAGCGGAACGTCGGCCGCGGCGGCCTCGGCCTCACCCTCTGCGCCAGCGGACTCGTCAGCCGGCGGCTGCGTACCGTCGGTTTCGCCGATGTTGACGGTCAACGTACCCTCCGAAACTTGCCCGTTGGCATAGTGCAGGCTGTAGTCGAACGAGTCGGACTGCCCGATGCCGTTGAGGTCGGCATTGGGCTCGTAGGTCCAGCTGCCGTCCGCATGCATGGTCAAGGTGCCGTAGGTACCCTGCAGCTCGATCGGGTCCACGCCCGGATACCGCACCGTCCCGTCCGCGTCGAGGCTGATGACGACCGGCCCGTCGACCGTAACGTCGATACCGGCTTCTTCCAGCACGTTGCCTTCCGCCGGATCGACGCCCTGCGCAGCCTGCTGGTCGAGATGCGCCACCTCTTCGGACATCTCCACGCTGACGCCTCCGGCGGCGCTCAGCACTGCATCAGTCGATACATTCAACCGATACTGGCCAGGACCGAGATCATCGATACGCGCTTCGAACTCCGTCGGCAGAAGGGTCAGCAAGTCGATCAGGCCGCCATCTTCGGAGTTACCGACCTCTACCCAATTGCCGTTTTCGTCCATGCGCTCCAGCGTGAGGTCCAGGTCACTCAGCAGCGAGGCCAGGCCCGAACCGGTGACGTCGAAGGTCACGGTCGACGTGGTGCCCTCGGCCACCGTGAACGTGTGGCTGCCCGAGGTCTCACCGATGACGATCAGTCCGCCCAATCCGCCCAGCAGCCACGAGAAGTCGATGACTTCTCCGCTGGACACTTGCTCGACCTGCGGTCCAACGATGACTTCCGCATCGGCGATGGTATCGGCCGCAGGCACGACCGTCGCGTCTGCGCCCGGGTTGGCGTCGTCCCAGACCAGGTTGACCTGATCGCTATCCAGGCGCACGTAAAGCGTGCCCGTATCCTCGCCCGCGGTGGGATGGACCAGCTTGTAATCGAAGACGTCGACCTTGCCTACGTTGGCAGCCGCGTTCTCGGTGTTGGGCTGATAGGAATAGCTGCCATCCGGCATGATGGTCAGGATGCCGTACAGGCCGGTAATGGCCGTGCCTTCGGCCGCCGGCGCGACAAACACTCCTTCCGACGTCTCGACCTGCAGCACCGCCGCTCCGTCGGGACCCAGGTTGTCCGCGGAGCCTTCGCCTAAGCCCGGGTCCGTAAGCACGTTGCCGGTAATCGGCTCGGCGCTTGCCACGTCGAACTCGGTAATGCTGGTGTGCTCCAGGTTCATGCTCCAGTCGACCTGGTGCGCCAGTGCGGCCAGCGCGTTGCCACCATACTCGATCCGGTACTGGCCGGCGGGAAGATCCTTTGCCTCGACCACGAGGTTGTCACCGGCCAGACCGATCACGTCGATCAGGTTGGCGCTCGACGTCGTAGCCACATCGACCCATTGGCCATCCTGCATGACTTGCAGGGAAACGAACGGCGCGCTGAGCAGAGACAGGAGGCTGCCCACATCGGCCGAGAACTCCACGTTACCCATCGTGCCTTCGGCGATTTCGAAGGTGTGGACCTCGGAGAGCTGGCCAATACCGATCAACACCGAATCGGTGCCGGACTGGGGCTCGGTAGAGATCACGCGATGCTCGAGTTCGAGCTCGGCCGTGGCGAGATCGTCGTAGGCGTCTACGTCAGCATCGGCATCCGCATCGGCGTCAGCATCCGCATCAGCATCCGCATCAGCATCCGCATCAGCATCAGCATCAGCGTCAGCATCAGCATCCGCGTCAGCATCGGCATCCGCGTCAGCATCGGCATCAGCATCCGCGTCAGCATCGGCATCAGCATCCGCGTCCGCATCAGCATCCGCATCGGCATCAGCATCCGCGTCAGCGTCAGCATCCGCATCCGCATCCGCATCCGCATCCGCATCCGCATCCGCATCCGCATCGGCATCCGCATCCGCATCCGCATCCGCGTCGGCATCCGCGTCAGCATCAGCATCAGCATCAGCATCAGCATCAGCATCAGCATCCGCATCCGCATCCGCATCCGCATCCGCATCCGCGTCAGCATCAGCATCAGCATCAGCATCAGCATCAGCATCCGCGTCAGCGTCAGCATCAGCATCGGCGTCCGAGTCAGAATCATCATGGTCGTCGTTGTTACTCAGGATGGCCGCGCCGATGCCCAGCGCCGCCAAGCCAGCCAACAACCAAACAGGCAGCGCGCCTCCACCCGGAAGCACGCCCATCAATTCTTCAGCTGCATTGATTTCAGCGAAGGAGAAGCCCGACCAAGGCGAGCTGTACTGGCCCCACCACAGCACACCGCTCGAGTCCTCGAGTATCAGCTCGCTGCGCGAGCCGTCGGCGGCGGTCTGGAAGAAGTTGGCCAGCGTCAGCTGTTCGCCGGACTTGAGCTGGACCACCAGGTTCGAACCACTGCGCTCGAAATTGGCAACAGACTCCGGGCCAAAAGGCAGTTTGACGATGCCCGCCGAGTTCAGCGTGACGTTCCCAACCGGAAGTTCGGTGGTCGCCCCATCGGCCTTGTTCATCACAATCATGTTCATGCAGCTACCTTTGCAATGTCCTGTTCGAGTGGTCGAGCCCTTCCGGGCCCATCAAAAAATCTCTGACGCAACACCCGGCCCCAAAAAGGAGCGCCGTAAAACGGGCCCTCGAAGAACCGGACGCATGCCAACAACCACAGCCCTGCTTGCCAAAAGCCGGAAAAACCAAAAAATAATAGACCGGCTATTTATTTCCCAGCCGCTTGTCGCATATTCGTTCGATTAAGACATCTCGTTTAGCGAGATAATATTTTTTTTAAGCGTTGCGTTCGCGTTTTCCCGCGATATTTAAATTCGGAGCAACCTTACTCGAGTCTTGTGCCACGCGTA
Source organism: Pigmentiphaga sp. (assembly GCF_033795525.1). Lineage (GTDB taxonomy): Bacteria > Pseudomonadota > Gammaproteobacteria > Burkholderiales > Burkholderiaceae_B > Pigmentiphaga. The sequence goes on along the minus strand of NZ_JARYGM010000004.1, from coordinate 44,926 downwards.
TCAAGGATTTCCCTAATACCGATTTACGCTTTATCGTTGTTTACGATAATGAGTGCTCGCTACTTCTATGATGCCCGCGAAAACACGAGGGGAGCAGCTCATCCAAAAGGCAATGAAAATCGAATACAGGGTTTTCTTACAAATATCTGCATAATCAAGATATTCAATCGATTTAGATATTCGCAAGTTTTGGATCATTTATTCGACATTAAATCTTGCGGAAACGGCCATAATGCTAAATCCTCTGGGTTTACTCGTTCGTTAATACGTCGAGATATCCGCTTTGGACGCGTGGCGACCCAGCCACGGATATTTACGTGACCGTTTCGTCGGCTTTAATCCAAGGACACCGCATGAGAATCGCTACTGTTGCAGCCCTGATGGGCACACTCATCCTCGCTGCATGCTCGGCCCCGCCCAAAAGCACGTCTACGAATCCCGTCGAGGTCACGCAAGACCCGTCAGGGTTCGAGAACATCAATGTGCCCGTCAGCAAGATGCCGCCGGCGTACCTGCGCAACGGCACGCCGCTCGACGCCAACCGCTTCGCGCAGGTCAAGCCCGGCGCCTCGCGGCAGGCAGTGATGAGCGCGCTCGGCGAACCCGTACACCGCAGCCCCGATGGCCGCTCGTACTACTACAATCTGGCCCTGCCGCTGCAGGGGCCTGGCGACGGCAACCTGGTTTGCCAGTACCGGGTGAACTTCGACGCAGCGGGTCTGGTGACCTCCGGCGAATGGCGCCGGCCGCAGTGCCAAGTGCTGGCGAGCGCCATGCGGCCTGTCGCGCAGCCCGCGCCGGCTCCCGCGCCTGTGCGCACCATCTCGATGTCGGCTGATGTGCTGTTCGAGTTCGCCAGCGCCCGGCTCCGTGTCGACGGGCAACGCGAACTGGATCGGATCGTCGCCTCGCTGCGCAACGAAACCCTTCCCTATGAAATCCAGATCGTCGGACACAGCGACCGGATCGGCTCGGAGCAGATCAACCGGCGCCTCTCGCTGCAACGCGCGCAGGCCGTTCGCGACTACCTGATCGGCCGGGGTCTGTCGCCGTCGGGACTGTCCGTGGATGGCCGCGGGTCGGCCGAACCCGTTGCCCAGTGCCAGGGCAACCGGGCAACGGAGGAACTCAAGAGCTGCCTGGCGCCGAACCGCCGCGTCACGCTGAACATTCGCAGCGTGCCGGGCGCGCGCGCCCGCTAAGCCGAGCGGCGCGCCGCGGGGAAATCGCTCGCCAAGCCGGGGCCTCAGGCCCCGCGCAGGCGCAGCGCGCGATCACGCCCTCCGGCGCGCAAGTACTTGAGGTAGGCGACCAGGCCCGACAGGTAGTGCTCGACATCGTCGATACGGACCCGGAAGGCGTGGTGCCGGATGAAGAAACTGCCGACAATACGGCGGGGATTCCGGAAGAACATGGCGTACTCGGGCCAGAAATGGCCGTTCTGCAAGTAATGCGCCCGCCGCTCGAGCGCCACATAAAAGGCGTCGATATCCACCGAGTCCAGCAACGGCTGCGTATCAGGGCGCGCCGGCAGCTTATGGAGCATCGCTTCGGCAGCCATCATGAGCTCCAGCAAGGTCGGGAACGTCGTGATCCGGTCTCGCACGAAGTCGAGATACCCGGCCACGTTCTTGATCCCGAATTCGAAATACCGAAGCTCGGGCCGGTAGGAAGTCAGCTCGTTGACGCAATAGCTCAGCCAATGGTCATGCGCCTTCCAATGCTCCGCGGCCATGAAATAGTCGAACGCCTTGACGACCGCCTCCAGCCAGCGCGCATCGCCCGTCAGGCCGTATAGGCGCATGAGCCCGAAGGCCGCCTCGCCGTCGTAGTAAATGATGCGAAACGGATCCTTGACCGACAGGTCGGGATAGTTCAGGACATGGCTGAACCGCCCCGTTACCGGATCCTGCATGTGCAGGATACCGAGGGCCAGCGACTCCATCAGTGCGTGATAGCGGCTAGTGCCGGTTACCGCCGCGTACTTGCTCAAGGCCAGCAAGCACACCGCATTGCCCCCTAGCTTGACTTCGCTGCCGCCGCCATCGACAAGAAAAGCGGCACGCTGGCCCGGCGCCAGTCCGCGCTCGGCAATCAAGGTACCGGTCAGGTAGTCCAGCGAACGGTCGATAGCCCGCTTGAGTTCATCGTCACCGGTCACTTCCCAGGCCTCGATCATGGCGTAGGTCGTGCTGGCATGGCGCAGGCTGTTGTACGCATTGATGGGCCGATCGAAGCAAGGATGCCATCCATAATGGAAGACGCCGCTGTCTTGCACCTGGGTCGCCAGGTAGCGGGACCCGCGCGCGATCATCCCCATGACGTCCTGCTCCGCCAGGCGCTCGGTGACTCGCCGGCCCGCGTGGCGCCCCGCGCCGTACAGCAGCCAGGACTGCTGTTCCTCTACATCGCGAAAGAGGCCTTGCGTCGTGAGGATATAGACCTCCCGTTCGTCACCGAGATCGATCTGCACCTCGGCACCGAAGCGCGTGGCCGCGTACACCTTGAAATTATGCGGATTGATCTGCGCGTGGGGAACGGTGTTGCCGCCATAGAGCATCGCGTTGCCGTTGAGCTCTTGCTCGAGAAAGGCAAGCTGCATCTGCTTGTCGAACGCGACGCCGTAGCGATAGTAATTGCGCTTGGTCCGGGCCAGTTCCCGGGACCAGTCCGCCACGGTCGAGGTCCTGACCGCCTTGACCCAGTCGACGCGCAGCCACCTCACTTGCACGGCCCGTCGCTGGACCAGCCGTTCCAGAGCGGCGGCGCCGGCGCGCCAGGCACTGGCAAAATCCGGCTCGCTGACATGGCACACGCGAGCCCTGGCCGAACCGTCGGACACGGAAAAGAACAACGTGCATGGCCAATCCGCGCCGGGCGTTGCGCACTCCGCTTCAACCTGCGGGCGGATATCGTCAAGAAGCGCGGACAGTTGCATAAGAGAGGCGACGCCTCGGCGTCGTGGCGGGTCAGGTTACGGCGAGCGCAATCCTAACCTGCGGGCGACGAGGCAGTCCATAGCCGCCGTCGCCGCGATGACTGACACCGGCCACGGCGTGCCGGCCGCCACGGCCTGCCTCGCACAGGCCCTCCCTCCGGGACAGGCTTCCTTCGTATCGTCAGGACTTGCCCAGTAGAAAATCCAGGTGTATCCGATTGAACGTCTCGGCATCCTCGAACTGCGGCCAGTGCCCGCAGCCGTCCATCACCGTGAACTGCGCGCCGGGAATCATCGAGGCAATACGGCGTCCTTCGCTGACATCCGCGGTGGGATCGTGCGACGTCCACAGCACCAGGGTCGGCGCCTGGATGCGGCCATAGTCCTCGGGATACATCAGATTGCGCTTACGTACCTCCATTTCCTGGAGGATCATGTTGTGCTTCATGGCCTGGGCCATTCCGGGCTGCTGGTAGATGGCCTGGCGGGTGGCGACCAGGTCGTCGTAGGCCTTGCTCTTGTCGGCCATCAGCCACTCCACGCGGGCCTTGATGAAGTCCCAGCTAGGATCGGTTGCGGCCTGCAGCGAAAGGCTCTTGAGCTTGGCCATCACGGCCGGATCGGCCTGCGACCCGCCAGCGGTGTTCAGCACCAGCCTATCCACCATCCGGGGATGGTCGGCAGCCAGCCGTGAAGCCACCCAGCCGCCCAGCGATTCGCCCGAGAAATGCGCGCGTTCGATACCGGCAGCGCGCATGAAGCGCTGGACGTGGTCGACATAGTGGTGGATTTCCAGGTCGTAGTCGGCCTTGTCCGTCCATCCGTGGCCAATCATGTCGATAGCCCATACGTCGAAGTGTTCGCCGTGGGACTTGAGATTGCGCACGTAGGCCTCGGCATGGCCGCCCACGCCGTGCAGCAGGATCAGCGCCGGCTTGCCGGCCGTGCCGCTGCGCAGATAGCGGGTACGTATGCCTTCGGCATCGATCCAGCCCTGGGAAAACGACAGGCCGCGCATGTCGGCCCAAATGCTCTGATACATGAATGACAGCTCCGTAGTAAGGGATGAATTCAGGACGCGGTCCGGCCAATGAAACGCAGCGCGTTGTCGCGCCGCAGGGCGCGCAGAACGTCCGCCGCGGCGCCCAGTTCGTCCAGCCGGACCAGCGGCTCGTGCTCCATGATGGCGAAGGGGTAGTCGGTTCCCAGCATCAGCTGGCTGGCGCCGAACAGCTCGATCAGCCGGGCGAGCGTCGAGCGGTCGTAGACCAGCGTGTCGTAGAAGAAGCGCCGCGCGTAGTCGTAGGGATCCTGCGTGACCGCCTGCGCCAGGACCGGAAAGGCCCTGCGGGCATGCCGCAGGCGTGGCAGCAAGGCGGCCAGCGTCCCGCCGCCGTGGCTAAAGCCCAGCCTCAGGCCCGGATGGCGGCCCAGCAGATCGCCGGTCATGGCCGACACGGCGGCCAGGCCGGTCTCGCCCGGGAAGGCCACCGCCTGCTCGAGAACCGGCGGACCGACCAGCCGGTCGGCCCCGGCCGGGCGGATGGGATGCACGAACACCGCCGCCCCCAGTCTTGCCGCGGCGGAAAAAAACGGTTCCAGCGACGGATGGCCGATCGGCACGCCGCCGATATTGGTGCCGATCTCCACGCCCGCCAGCCCGAGCTTGCCCATGGCATAGTCGAGTTCCTCGACAGCCAGGTCCACATCTTGCAACGGCACGGCGCACAATCCGGTGAACGCGTCCGGCCTAGCCCGCACGAACTCGGCAATCTGTTCGTTCACGCTCCTCAACAGGGCGCGGGCATCGGCAGGCTGCATCCAGTAGGACAGCAGTTCCGGCATGGGCGACACCACCTGATGCCGCACTCCCATTTTCTGCATGTCCGAGAGCCGCAGCTCCGCGTCCCAGCACTGGGCCGACACGGTACGGAAATTACGGCCATCGATCATCACATGCTTGTGCCCGCACTGGGCCGCAGGCTGCATCGTGGGCCAATGGCGCCGGGCCGACTCGCCCGGGCAAGCCGGCAGGTCCGACGGCACGAAGTGCGTGTGCACGTCGACCGCGCCGTGCGCGCAACCGCAGGCGCTCATTGCTCGCGCCCCGGCACGGAACCGGCGCTCTCGATCTCCCCCACCGCCGACTTGCGCGGGTCGATGCGCGAGCCCCAGAAGTCCAGCGATTCAGGGCCGGGCGCCAGCACGCGCAGCGGCCGCGCGCCCTGTTCCGGGAACTCCTCCATGCCGAAGCTGTACTCCACCGTCATCCCGTCGGGATCGAGGAAGTAATAGAACATGCTGCCCGAAGGCGGGTGGCGGCCGGGGCCGTACACCACCGGCACGCCGGCCTTGTCGAAGCGCCAGATGGCCCGCCCGATGTCGTCGACCTCGGTCACCATGAAGTTGATGTGGTGCAGGCCGGGGCGGCTGCCCTTGCCGATGCCGAGCGTGTGGTGCAAAGGATTGGGGAAGGCCCGCATGAAACTGATCGCCCCTGCGACCTGGTCCGACACACGGAAGTTCAGTACGTCCTGCATGAAGCGCGCCGCTTCCACGAAGCGCGGCGTCTTCAGCACCACGTGCCCCAGGCGCTGGATCTGGGCCACGGTAGGCTGGAACGGCCGGCCGGCCAATTCCTGCATGGACTCGAAAAACTCGAAGGTGGCCGTGGTATGCGGCTCGACCACCCTGACCGCGCGCCCCAGCCGGAAGGCGGCGCGTTCGGCCTCGGGCACCTCGGTCCAGGTTAGCTGCGCGCCGTCCAGCGCTTCGCATAGCGCGTCGAGCGCCTGCGGCGATTCCATTTCGAAACCCAGCCGCTTGAGCCCGGGCTGCGCACCCTGGAACAGCACGACACTGTGGTGGTGCGAACCACACCGCAAAAAACGGCAGCCATCGGGACCGCGCTCGGGCAGCACTTCCAGGCCCACCATGTCGCGGTAGAAAGCCTCGGATGCATCGAGATTGCTGACGTTGATGGCGACATAGCCCAGGCGGCGATAACGGATATTGGCAACAGTCATTTCAAGACCTCGAATGCTCGGTTGTCGAGGGGCGCATCGCATACCGGCCCGAGGCGAGCTGGCCCGCCGCCAGCAAGGCGGCGGACATGCTGCGCGCGTCGGCGATGCCGCGCCCGGCGATATCGAAAGCCGAGCCATGGGGAACGGTGACGTGGACATAAGGCAAGCCCAGATGGACCGAGCACGCGCCCTCGAACGCCGCGGTCTTGAGCGCGATCTGGCCTTGGTCGTGATACATGGAGATCACGATGTCGTACCGTCCATCCAGGCATTGGCGGAAGACGGCGTCGGGCGAAACCGGGCCCGACGCGTCGATGCCCCGCGCCCGGGCCTGCGCCACGGCCGGCGCCAGCACGGCTGTTTCTTCCTGCCCACGGGCGTGCGGATTCAGGCCGGCCAGCGCAATACGGGGCGCCTCGACGCCCCAGCCCGCCAGCGTGTCGTGCACGAGCCCGATCATCGCGGACACACGCTCGGGCGTCACCGTCGCGGCCACTTCGCGCAAGGGGATGTGCTCGGACAAAGGCACGATGCGCAGGCTTCCGCTGATGCGCAGCAAGGGCACGTCCTCCAGCACCGCCTCGCCCGACTCGGCGAGCCCCGTGCCCATCTTCAGGGAAGTGCGATCGATGGGCGCCATGACCCAGCCCTGCACCGCGCCCTCGGATACCAGGCGCTCGCATATATCCATCCAATGGCGTACGGCCCGCCCGGCTTGCGCATTGGGTTGGCCGAACGGCAAGCCGCGCAACGCGGCCGGATCCGGGTCCAGCACGGCAAGGGTTCCCGCGTTGCCGCGCGCTTCGCCGGGATGGCCTATGGCCCGCACTTTCAACGGGCTGGCAATCAGCTGCGCGACTCGCTCCGCCATCGCGGCACTGCCCACCATGAAGTAATCGGCGTAGGCTTGCGGCGCGCCGCTCGAAAGCGCCTTGATGACGACTTCCGGACCGATCCCGGCCGGGTCCCCCATCATCACGGCAATCACCGGACGAGGCCCGGCGGCATGATCAGGCATGGCCGTCATCACAACAGAAAAGTCAGGTTGTCGATGAACTCGTCGTTGTTGACGAGAAGCACTTTCTTGCTGCCGATCACCCACTGCCCCGAGCGGTGGCGCAACTCGTACAGGCAACGGCCGCCGAACACGTCCTGGTGGCCCCGGCGCACTTCGGTCAGCATGAAGTTCGCATCGACGCGCACGCTGCCCTCGCCCCCGGCCACTTCCACGTTGGAGATCACGCGCCGCAGGCGCGAGCGCGGCTGCTGCGCATGGGCCGATTTGCTCTTGAGGCGGAACACCCGGTCTTCCAGGCGCGGGCGATCGTCGTAGGCGATGGAAATGCTCCGCGCGGGATCGATGTCGTCAGCCCCGGCGGGAATCCAGTACCTCACGTTTTCCACATCCCACAACGCCAGCCATTCGTCGAACCGGTGCTCGTCCGCCAGCCGCGCCTCGCGGTAGAGAAAATCTTCGGCGTCGGCCCGCGTCATGGCGGCAGCCGCCGCCTCGACCGCTTCGAACGTCCTCACATCCCCCGTCATGCTGCTTGCTCCATCAATAATTTCCACTGTTTCAGCTGCCCCCGCTGGGTGGTCTCGTCGGTGATGGTGCCGACGATCGAGCCATCCACGTCGACCTTTTCCCGGTCCAATCCCCGGGCCAGCAATACCCACGGGTCCACTACCGCCGACAAGCCGATCTGGTTGCGTTCGAATATCTCGGCATCGTCGGGCGAACCTTGGCTGGCCGGACCGTAGAACGCCTCATGCGCCCGCAGCCGGCTCTCGTTGATGGCATCCGGAACGCCCTTGAGCACCGTGGGAAACATCAGGACTTCGGTCACATCGGCGGCAACCGGGCGAATCAGCCGGATCTGCGAACCGATCAACTGCAGGTTCGGAAACACCCCGATATGCGGATCGCCCGCCCAGACCAGGATCTCGTCGGCACGTTCCTGTCCCCATGCCTGGACCATCGCTGCGTAGTAGGCGTCCCACCCGGGCCGGCCCGACATCGATTGCAGGTAGCTGGCGTAATTGGCCTTGCGTACGGGATACACGTCGAGCATGACGTGGCCCTTGCCCAGGTCGCGCGTCAGGTTCGCCGATTCGTCGCTGAAGCTCTCGCCCTTGGCGCTGCCCACCGGTTTGCGGCGCCGGCGCAAGTCGTACACGGTCTTGTGCACATAGTTGGGGTGGTAGCCGTCCATGCCGACGAACTTCCAGTTGGCGCGGAACGAGGTCTTGGTCACCCCTGCGCGCGCATCGATCTCGCCCAACGGCGAGACGTCGAGGAACAGATCCATATAGGCCTTGGCCGGCCCCAGGTGCTCATCCAGGCTCTCGCCTTCGGGGCTCAGGCTCGCAAACACGAAACCCCGGTACTGGGCCACGCGCGGCGCGGGCGTCAATCCATAGGCGGACAGGTCGAAGCCGCGCCCATACGCATCCGCGTCGGGAACCAACTTGAGCTCGCCGGTCGTGTCGTACACCCATCCATGGTAGGGACAAGTGAAGCGCCGCACGCAACCCGTCTCGGTTTCCGTCAATGCCACCCCGCGGTGGCGGCAGCGGTTCATCAGCACGCGCACCTCGCCATCGGAGCCGCGCGCCATGATGACGGACTGGGTCCCCAGGCGGGTGGTGCGATACGCACCCGGCTCCGGGATTTCGGAAGCGTGCCCGACGCACAGCCAGGTGCGATGGAAGATGTGGCGCATTTCCATCTCGAAGATGGCCTGGCTCGTATAGATGCTTCCATGGACCCGGTCGCGCTGCACCAGCTGGGAGATTTCCCGCGGCGTGCACGGCACCGGCAGATCAGACATATCCATAAACGGGGTTTCCAATGAGACGATCACTTTTTGGCGGCCGCCGCCAGCTCGGCGGCGAGCTCCTTGTTGCGCGCGTATTCGACCTTGATGCGTTCGGCGAACTCGGCCGTGCCGCTGGTGCGCGCTTCGTTGCCCTGCGCGCCGATCCGGTCCTTGTATTCCTTGCTTTGCGTGACGGTGGCGAGGTCTGCCTGGATCTTGCGCACCAGCGCATCGGGCAGCCCCGGCGGGCCCATGACGCCTACCCAGTTGCCCGCTTCGAACTTGGGAAAGCCCAGCTCGTCCATGGTCGGCACGTTGGGTAGCAGCCGCGAACGCTCCAGGCTGCCTATGGCAAGCGGAACGACCTTGCCGGCCTGGATCTGCGAGAGCACGGTGGAGACGGCGACCCACATGACCGGTACGTGCCCGGCAACCACGTCCTGCAGCCCCGGGGCACCGCCCTTGTAGGCGATGTGATTGAGCTGGATGCCCGCCGCGCGCTGCAAGGCCTCCATGGACAAGTGGTGCGAGGCGCCGGTCCCGCCCGAGGCATAGTCGATCTCGCCCGGGCGGCGCTTGGCCAGCGCGATGAATTCGTCCAGCGTCTTGACGCCCAGCGAAGGATTGGCGACCAGGATCAGCGGAATGCCGGCAACCAGCGAAACCGGCTTGAGATCGGTCAACGGGTTGCAGGACGACACGCCAGGCAGGAACGGAACGCCGGTGATGGCGCCGTCCGTGGTCAGGAACAGCGTGGAGCCGTCGGGCGTGGCGCGCGACACATTTTCCGCCGCAATGACGCCGGCGGCGCCCGGCCGGTTTTCCACAATCACGGGTTCGTTCCAGACCGCCTTCATGCTTTGTGCCAGTTCCCGCGCAATGGTGTCGGTGGCTCCGCCCGGGGGAAAAGACACCACCATGCGCACCGGACGCGACGGGAACGCATCGGCCGCCCACGCGGAAAAAGGTGCGCCGGCAACGAGCGCGATCGAGGTGGCGGCTTTGAGCCATTGCCTTCTGGCACGGTTTGCGACTATCTTCACGACTCCTCCTGGAATATCGTTCTCTTAATGCAGAACATTGTTCTGTTTTAAAGATTACGGGAAAAAGGAAGGTGCCGCAAGCGCAAGACCAAACAAAAAAGCCCACGCGAGGACTCGCGTGGGCTCGATGGCGTAACGGCTGGGAAAAGGCTAGGCGGTAATCGGCGTGGGCGGCACGGGCGCATCCAGCACGGACTCGAGCTGTTGCAGCAAGGCGTTATCGGCGCCCAGGGCCCGGGACAGCTTGAGCGAGGCGCGGCGCAGCTGGCGCACGAAGAAATCGACCCGTTCCTCGGTGAAGCGGGCGCTCAATCCGGTCACGGCAATGGCACCCTCGCACTGGTTGCCGGTACCGAATACCGGCACGCTCACGGCGGAAAGGTTTTCTACATATTCCCCGTGGCTGACGCAGGCAAAAGCCTTGCGCACCGGCTCCAGCGAGGGCGTAGCGAGGTCATCGGAAAAAGCGCACAGCACGCGCCCGGCGGCCCCGCGCTGCAGCGGGAAGATCTCGCCCACCAGCGTGTGGTGCCGGATGGCGTGGGGCGACGGAACACAATCGACGCACACGCGGGCCTCGCCCCGGCGCACGTAGAAATTGACATTCTCGACCACCTCGGCCGCTACCGCCACGATCGCTTCGTGCACCAGTTCCGCCGGGCGGATGGAACGCTGGTAGAGGCGCGCAAGGTGCAAGGCGGCGGGACCGACGTGATACTGGCCGTCCTGCCGCTGGACCACGAAATGCCAATGCTGCAGCGACGCCAGCAAGCGCAGCAAGGTGCTCTTGTACAGGCCCGTGCGGCGCGACAGCTCCGCCAGGGACAACAACGGCTCCGCTTCGGAAAAAGTCGCCAGGATCGCTAGGGCGCGATCCAGGGTCGCTACGCCTTTGTCTTCCATGCCCTACCACCACCCGTGAAAATGATGCACCGGACCATGGCCGGCCCCCACTCCCAGCCGGTCGGCGTGCCGGATGGCCTCGGTCAAGTAATGCTTGGCGCGCCTGGCCGCTTCGGGCACGTCCTGCGACTGCGGCAACAACGCCGCCAGCGCGGCAGACAAGGTGCAACCGGTGCCATGGGTATTACGGGTGTCGATCCGCGGCGCCGAGAGCTCGATCATGCGGTCGCCGTCGTGCAGGAGGTCGATGGCCATGTCGCCGGGCAGGTGGCCGCCCTTGAGGAAGACCCAGCGCTCGCCGCTGTAGGCCAGTTGTTCGCGCAGGCGCTCGGCCATGCGGCGCATGTCCCGCAGCGTGTCGGCCGGGCGCTGTTCGAGCAGCACGCCGGCTTCCGGCAGGTTGGGCGTGATCATGGTGACCTGCGGCAACAGCGCTTCGCGCAGCGCGCCGACGGCGTCGCGGGCCAGCAGCGTATCGCCGCTCTTGGCGACCATGACCGGGTCGAGCACGACGTGCGGCGGCTGCCAGTGCGCCAGCCGGCCGGCCACCGCCTCGGTCACGGGGCGGCTGCCCAGCATGCCGATCTTGACGGCATCGGCGGGCACGTCGGCGAACAAGGTGTCGATCTGTTGCGCGACGAAAGCGGGATCGATGGGCAGGACGCCGGTGACTCCCTGGGTGTTCTGGGCGGTCAGCGCGGCCACGACGCCGCAGGCATAGGCGCCGAGGGCGCTCATGGCCTTGACGTCGGCCAGCACTCCCGCGCCGCCCGACGGGTCGACGCCCGCGATGGTCAAGGCCTTGGGAATGGGGCGAGCGGAAGACATGCAGATCCTCGAAAAGATACTATCCACGCGCGCCGCATGCCGGCCGCGCACGCCGCCAGTATAGTCGCCCGCCGGGGGCCGCCTCGAGCGGCTGGAGGATGTCCGTCCGGGCGAAGGCAGGTAACATAGCAGGCCCCTTAGACGGAACCGCCCTCGAGGGCAGAGGCTCGCCATGATCTATGAACTCGCGCACATCGAAGTCCAGCCCGGCACCCAGGAAAAATTCGAGGCCGGAGTCCAGGCGGCAGCCCCGCTGTTCCAGCGCGCCAAGGGCTGCCACGGCATGGAACTGCACCAGACGCTGGAAGATCCAAACAGCTATCTGCTGGTCGTGCAATGGGAAACCCTCGAGGACCACACGGTGCACTTCCGCGGCTCGGAGGACTTCAAGGCCTGGCGGACGCTGGTGGGCGACTATTTCGCCAAGCCCCCCATGGTGCGGCACACCACGACCATCGCCAAGCCGTTCTGATCCCGGCGGCCCGACATCGTCCGGTCTCGTGGTCTTGCTAGACTAGCGCACGCCCCGGCGCCCGGATCGCCGGGGCGGGGTTAGAATTGCATGTTTTGTTACGTTTCGCCTTCTTCCTAAATTGCTGCCATGAACGCTGCCTCCCTTCCAGACGTCGAACTCGCCCGCTTCAACATGGTGGAACAACAGATCCGCCCTTGGGACGTCCTCGACCCCAATGTGCTGGAACTGCTGTTCAAGGTGAAGCGGGAAGACTTCGTTCCGCCCTCGATGCGCACCCTGGCTTTCGCGGATACCGAGATTCCGCTGCACATCGACGACTACGACAGCGGCGAATGCATGCTCGCCCCCAAGATGGAAGCGCGCCTGCTGCAGGAACTGGCCCTCCAGCCCACCGACAGCGTGCTCGAGATCGGCACCGGCTCCGGCTACCAGACCGCCCTGCTGGCCAGCCAGGCCCAGACGGTCACCTCGATCGAAATCCTGCCCAAGCTGGCCGCCTTCGGCCAGGCCAACCTCAAGCGGGCCGGCATCGACAATGCCACCGTCCAGGTGGGCGACGGCAGCAAGGGCTGGGGCTCCACGGAATACGACGCCATCCTGGTCACGGGCTCGGTGCCCGAGGTGCCCGACAGCCTCAAATACCAGCTGCGCGTGGGCGGCCGCCTGGCCATCATCGTCGGCCAGCCGCCGGTCATGACCGCCTGGCTCATCACGCGGACCACGGCGGCAAGCTTCGAGTCGGTCTCCCTGTTCGAGACCCTGGTCAAGCCCCTGCGCGGCGTCACCGTTTCCAAATTCAAGTTCTAAGCGGAGCCCGGTGCCCATGCGCGCAAGGCCGTATGTCCCGATACTGTGCGCGCTGCTGGGCGCCTGTGCGTTCTCGACCGGCGCGGCGGCGCTGGACCTGGACCAGGCCTACCGCGCCGCGCTGGCCAACGACGCCACCTTCGCCTCGGTGCGCGCCGCCTATACCGCCACGCTGGAAAAACTGCCCCAGGCCCGCGCCGGGCTGCTGCCGGCGATCACGGTCAACGGCAACCGCGCCGAAGCGTCCACCACCCGCTTGCCGGGGGTGCAATACACCAGCGAAAGCTACACGCTGCAGTTGATCCAGCCGCTGTTCCGATGGGCCAACTGGCAAAGCTACGAACAATCCAAGCTGCAGGTCGCCATAGGCGAAGTCCAGCTGGCGCAGGGGCGGCAAGACCTGATCCTGCGGGTTGCCCAGGCCTATTTCGACGTGCTGGCGGCGCAGGACAACCTGACCTTCATCGGCGCCCAGAAGGCGGCGATTTCCGAGCAGCTGGAAGCGGCCAAGCGCAATTTCGAAATCGGCACCGCCACCATCACCGACACCTACGAAGCGCAGGCGCGCTATGACCTGGCCGAGGCGCAAGAGATCCAGGCCCAGTCCGACCTCGCTGTGCGCATCAGCGCCTTGCAGCAGATCATCGGCGGACCCGCCGGCGACCTCGCACGGCTGCCGCCTGCGGTCAATGTGCCGGCGCCCGAGCCTGCCCATGTCGATGCCTGGACCGAACAGGCGGCCGCCAACAACCTGGCGGTGGCGCAGGCGGGCCTGTCTAGCGAAATCGCCGAGCGCGACATCGAAATCGCCCGCAGCGGCCACTACCCCACGGTCGACCTGGCGGCCAACATCGCACGCAACCGCGGCCTGGTGGGTCAGAACGTGGTCAACGACTTCTACACCACGCGATCGGTGGGCGTGCAGGTGTCGGTGCCTATCTTTTCCGGCTTTGCCACCACCTCGCGGGTGGACGAGGCCGCCGCGCTGTCGCAGAAGGCCCGCAGCGACCTCGAGGCAGCCCGCCGCGCAGCCGTCCAGAACACGCGCGTCGCGTTCCAGGGCGTCAACGCCGGCCTGGCCCAGGTGCGCGCGCTCGAGGCCGCCCAGGTATCCAGCCGCAGCGCGCTCGATGCCAACAAGACCGGCTACGAAGTCGGCGTGCGCATCAACATCGACGTGCTCAACGCCCAGCAGCAGCTCTATTCGACCGAGCGCGACCTCGCCAAGGCCCGCTATGACGCGCTCATGTCCGGCCTGCGCCTGAAAGCGGCCGCAGGCATCCTGACCGAGGACGACGTGCGCCAGGTCAACGCGCTGCTGCGTTGACCCGGTCCTTCAGCCTGCCGTAGACCCGATACGCATTGCCGGCGTAGATCTTCGCCCGCTCGGCCTCGCCGATGCCGGCGGCATCGACGTAGCGGCGCGTATCGTCGAAGTAATGGCCGGTCTCCGGCTCCACGCCCCGCACGGCTCCTACCGTTTCCGACGCAAACAGGATGTTGTCGGCCGGAATCACCTTCAGCAGCAGGTCGATGCCGGCCTGGTGATACACGCAGGTATCGAAGAAGACATTCTCCAGCAGCAATTCCTTGAGCGGCGGCAGGCCCATATCCTGCGCCAGCCCCCGGTATCGGCCCCAGTGGTAGGGCACGGCGCCGCCGCCGTGGGGAATGATGAACTTGAGCGTCGGGAAATCCTTGAACAGCCGCGAGGTCAGGAACTGCATGAAGGCGGTAGTGTCGCCGTTGATGTAGTGCGCACCGGTCGCATGGAAATGCGGGTTGCAAGAGCCGCTCACATGGATCATGGCGGGCACGTCCAGCTCGACCATTTTTTCGTAGAGCGGATACCACCATTTGTCGTGCAGGGGCGGGTCTTTCCAGTACCCGCCCGTAGGATCGGGATTGAGGTTGCAGCCCACAAAGCCAAGCTCCTTCACGCATCGCTCCAGCTCGGGAATGCATTTGGCGGGCTCGACCCCGGGACTCTGCGGCAGCTGGCAGACGCCCGCGAAATTACCGGGATAGAGCTGGCAGATACGATGGATCAGGTCGTTGCACACCACGGACCATTCCGCGCTGGTCTTCTCGTCGCCGATGTGATGGCCCATGCCCACGGCGCGCGGCGAAAAAATCGTCAGGTCGGTACCGCGCTCGCGCTGGATCCTCAGCTGCTTGGTCTCCAGGCTTTCGCGGATCTCGTCATCGGAGATGACCGGGCGCGGGAATACCTGGCAGGTGCCGCACTCGCAGGCCGCCACCTGCAGGCGGCGGTATTCGTTCAGCGCTTCGGGGGCGGTGGTGTAGTGCCCATGGCAATCGATGATCATGCAAGCTCCTCCCTTCCATTGTGATCCGCTGCACCGGCCCATCTGCCGGCCAAACACGACACGAACGCCAGTGCGCAGGCTCTCCGCATTCTGCTGGCGCGCCCCGCTTTCATCCATTGAGTAAAACTTCCGGTGGCTTGAGCAAACGCTCAAGCGCCCTGGCTCGCCGCTTAACCATCTCCTCAACCCGGCGGAAGTTTTCCTCAATAGACCGGGCCGCGCCTTGCGTGCCACCATCCTTACCCGACAAGACATCGGCGCGCCATGAACGCCGGGAAAAGGAGACGAGCCGTGAAATTCCCCGCATTGCGAATTCGGCAGTACCCCCTTGTTCTCATTGCCGCGGCCCTTACCGCCGCGACCGCCCAGGCCGCACCGGCCGACGGCTATCCGGACAGGCCCATCAGGATGCTGCTGCCCTACGGTCCCGGCGGCATCGGCGACCTGACCGCCCGCGTCGTCACGCAGAAGGTCGGCGAGATCCTGGGCCAGCAGATCGTGATCGAAAACCGCCCCAGCGCGGGAGGCGTGCAGTCCTTCCAGGGCGCCCTGCAGGCGCCGGCCGACGGCTACACCATCGTCCAGGGCGGCAACGGCACCGCCATCAGCCAATCGCTGATGAAAGAGCTGCCCTACGACATCCTGAAGGACTTCATGCAGGTGGCGACGTTGTCGCGTTTCAGCCTGCTGGTGGTGGTGCGGCCCGATTCGCCGCACCGCACGCTGGCGGACCTGGTCGCGTACGCCAAGGCCAATCCGGGCAAGCTCAGCCTGGGAACCACGAACATTGGCTCGACGCAGCATTTGTCGGCCGAACTCTTCAAATCGGTGGCAGGCATCGAAGCCCAGGTCGTGCCCTACAAGATGAGCGCGGCGCTGCTGACCGGCGTGCGCTCCGGCGACATCGACGCGGCCTTCGAATTCGTCCCGCCCCTGCTGTCTTCCATCAAGGGCGGCGCGGTTCGGGCGCTGGCCATCGCTTCGGATAAGCGCAACCCCAACTTGCCGGACGTCCCCACGGCGGCGGAAAGCGGCCTGGACGGCTACCAGGTCAACTCGTGGAATGGCGTGTCGATCAGGACCGGCACGCCGCGTCCCATCATCGACCGCCTCAACCGGGCATTCACCGAAGCGGTCAATTCGCCGGAGGTGGCGCAGAAGATCCGCGAGATGAATTCCGAACCGTTCGCGCTGACTCCTGAACAGACGCGGGAACTGATGATCGCCGACATCGCCAAGTGGAAGGCGGTTATCGAACGCGCCAACATTCCCCTCAACTGATCGAGCTTCCCCATGAGACACGTCGTAGTACGCAATATCGAACGCGGCCCGCGCGATGCCATCGACGCGCTCGGCGCCGCCGGCGTGGCCACGGTGCACGAAGCCATGGGCCGCGCCGGCCTGATGGCCCCCGCCATGCGGCCCATCTACGCCGGCGCCAGCATCGCCGGCTCGGCAGTCACCGCGCTGGCGGCGCCTGGGGACAACTGGATGCTGCACGTCGCCATCGAACAATGCCAGCCGGGCGACATCCTGGTGGTCGCCGTCATGTGCGAAAACACGGACGGCATGATCGGCGACCTGCTGGCCACATCGCTCCAGGCCCGGGGCGTGCAAGGCGTAGTCGTCGACGCCGGCTGCCGCGACGTGCGCACCATTACCGAGATGCGCTTCCCGATCTGGTCGCGGGCGATCTCGGCCCGCGGCACGGTCAAGGCCACGCTGGGCAACGTGAACCTGCCGGTGGTCTGCGCGGGCGCGCTGGTGCAGCCGGGCGACGCCATTGTGGCCGACGACGACGGCGTCGTGGTAGTGCCGCGTGCCGACATCCAGAAAGTCGCCTCGCTGGCGCAGCAGCGTGCCGACAAGGAAGCCCGGTCCCGCGCCCGCTATGCGGCCGGCGAGCTGTCGCTGGACGTCGCCGGCATGCGGGCCGGCCTCGAAGCCGCAGGCCTCGTCTACGTGGACAGTATCGAAGATCTCTGACTCCGCAAGCAGTCCAGGACCCGACCCGTCATCCCTCTCATACCCGACCATGACCCAGCCCCCCCTCCCCCTGAAGATCGCCATCGCCACCTACGGCCATACCCGCGCGCTCAAGCAAGGCCAGGTGCCTATCGAAGGCGTGCAGCCCGACTTCATTGAAATCAAGCCCATCATCGCCGCCTTCCGGCGCATGGTGCGCGACGTGGAATTCGACGTCTGCGAGATGGCGCCCGCCACCTACATGATCGCGCGCGAGGCGGGTGCCCCGTTCAAGGCGCTGCCGGTCTTCATCTTCCGGCGCTTCCACCATGCCGGCCTGGTCTACCGCGACGATGCCGGCATCCGACAGCCGCGCGACCTGGAAGGCAAGCGGGTAGGCGTGCGCGCCTACTCGGTCACCACCGGCATCTGGACCCGCGGCATCCTGGCCAACGAATACGGGGTCGACAACGCGCGCATCACCTGGGTGGTGGACGATGAAGAACACGTGTCCTCGCTCCGGTTGCCGTCCAACGTACAGCATGCGCCGGACGGCAAGTCGCTGGTCGAGCTGATGGCCACCGGCTACCTGTCCGCCGCCTTCACCGACAATGCCGGCATCGGCCGCGCCGGCGCGCCGTCCGAAGGCTGGCAGGCCGGCGGCCGCGTCAAGCCGCCCGAGTATCTCGAGCTGTTTCCCGATGCCGCCCGGCTGGAAGCCGAATGGTTCCGCAAGACCGGCATCTATCCCCTGCACGGCCTGATCGTGGTCAAGGACGAGATCCTGGCCCGGCACCCGTGGGTGGCCCGGGCCTTGTACGAAGCCTTCGCGGCGTCCAAGGACATCTACCTGCGCCAGCTGGAGGCGGGCGAATCGGTTTCCGACAAAGACGACCACTACCGGGCCATGCGCGGTATCGTGGGCGATCCGCTGCCCTACGGCATCCAGGCGAACCGCCCGTCCATCGAAGCCATGATGGCCTATTGCTTCCAGCAAGGCTTGTTGAAGAAGCAGTACGCCATCGACGACATGTTCATCGACGTCGGCGCCTAGCGCCACGCCGCCCACGACGCGCCTCCTATCGACCTGCCCTACCGATACCCAGGAAGGAAACCATGGCTACTCGCCTCATCGACATCCACCCGCACATCATTTCGCCGGATACCCAGCGCTACCCGCTCGCCCCGCTCGGCGGCGAGCGCTCGGGATGGTCGGCCACGCGGCCCGTTACCTTCGAGCAATACGTGGCGGCCATGGACCAAGCCGGTATCGACAAAGCGGCCATCGTCCACTCGTCCACCACCTACGGTTTCGACAATTCCTACGTTGCCGACTCCATTGCCGCGCAGCCGCAGCGCTTCGCAGGCGTGTATTCCGTCGACATGCTGGCGCCCGACGCGCCCGAGAAAATCCGCTACTGGATGGGCCGCGGCATGGCTGGGCTGCGCATCTTTACCCATGGCAGCACCATGCCGGGACAGGCGCCGTGGCTGGAAGACCCCAAGCTGCACGCAGCCTGGGGACTGGCGGGAGAGCTGAAGCTGCCCGTGTGCGTGCAAATGACCAAGACGGCGATCCCCGCCCTGGAAAAACTGCTGACGGCCTTCCCGCAAACCATTGCGGTCATCGATCACTTGATGAAACCGGACATCACCAGTGGCCCGCCCTACCCCGGCGCCCAGTTCCTGTTCGACCTCGCCCGCTTCGACAATGTCTACTTGAAACTGAGCAGCCGCAATACCGAAGCGGCCTATGCCGGCCAAGCCACACCCGAAAGTTTCCTGGGCCGGGTGGTCCAGGAATTCGGCGCCGAGCGCATCGCCTGGGGCTCGAACTTCCCGGCGGCGGAAGACAGCCTGACCGACATCGTCAAGGCCCTCGAGGAATACATCGCCTTCCTGCCGGCCAAGGACCAGCACTGGATCATGGCCGGCACGGCCCAAAAACTCTATCCACGACTGGCCGACTGAAACAACGGCAAAGCGGCGGCGCCCAGGACGAACGGCGCCGCGGCACGACAACCCAGGGGACGGAACATGAGCAACACCGTAGCGGCGCGCATGACGCTGAAAACCAATCTCGCGGACTCTCCGGTCGCGATGGCCATGAAGGATGGCCGGGTCAGCTCGGACCTGGTCCACCTCGATTTCTGCGGACCGAAGACCGCGCACGACGGTTTCAAGCCCATGATCCGCCACAATGCCTTCGACGCCGGCGAGCTGGCCATCGTGACCTATCTGCAGGCCAAGGCCTACGGCAAGCCGTTCGTCATTCTGCCCACGCCCATGGTGGGCCGCTTCCAGCACCACTGCATAGGCTTCAACAAGGAGTTCGGCCACCTCGACCCCAAGGACATCGAAGGCAAGAAGGTCGGCGTACGCACCTATGCGCAGACCACGGGCCTCTGGGTGCGCGGCATCCTGCAGCACGAGTACGGCGTCGATCTCGACCGGGTCACCTGGCTGACCGTGGACGAATCGCACCTGGCCGAATACCAGGACCCACCCAACTGCCAGCGGCTGCCGCCCGGTTCGTCCATCGCCCAGATGATGCTCGACGGCGAACTGGCCGCGGCCATCCTCGGCAACGATATGCCCAAGGACCCGCGCGTGCAGACGCTCATTCCCGATGCGAAGGCAGCGGCCCGGGCCTGGTACGATCGCGAAGGGGTCATTCCCATCAACCATATCTTCGCGATCCACGAAGAGGTCTCCCGCAAGCGGCCCGACGTCGTACGGGAAATCTTCCGGATGATCGTAGAAAGCCGCCAGCTCGCGCCCGCCTCCGCGCTCGAGACCCTGCCGCCCATCGGCCTGGAGGCCAATCGCAAAGGCCTGGAGATGGCCATCGACTGGTCGTACGAGCAAAAAATCATTCCGCGGCGGTTCTCGGTGGACGAGTTGTTCGACGACACCACGGCCGCGCTGGGCTAATCCCATCCCGATGGCGGAGCCTGCGCCCGCCATGCACCGCTTGAGTAAAATCCCCCGGCTCGAAGGCACGGCCATCGCACTTTCTACCCGGGGGGCGGCATGACGCAGATCGACTGGTACCTGCAGGTCAACTTGAAGGCGCGCCACCTCCGATTGATTACCGCCCTGTACGACTACGGCAATCTCAAGCAGGTGGCCGAAGCCTCGCACGTCACCGTGCCGGCCGTCTCCAAGGCGCTGGCCGAGCTGGAAAAAGGCCTGGGCCTGGAGCTGTTCTCGCGCACTGCCCAGGGCTTGCGTCCAACCGCCTACGGCGAATGCCTGGTGCGGCACGCGCGCACGCTGCTCACCGAACTCCACCAGGCCAGGGACGAACTCAAAGCCCTGAGCTCGGGCGCCGAAGGCAAGGTCCACATCGGTGCCTTTCCCGCCGCCACCTCCATGCTGCTGCCCCAGGCCATCGCCGTGCTCAAGCAGCGCTCGCCGCGCACCAACGTGCTGGTAACCGAAGGCACGGCCCAGACGCTACTGCCCGAACTGTGGCAAGGCCGCGTGGACATCATCGTGGGACGCCTGCCGCTGCGCACCGCGGCCGACGGCTTCGAAGAAAAGGAATTGCTCGAGGACCCGGTCCGGCTCATGACGCGCCGCCAGCATCCCTTGGCCAAAAGAAAACGGCTGAAGTGGTCGGACCTGCAACCCTATCCCTGGGTACTGCCGCCGGCGGGCACCATCATGCGCGCGCCGCTCGAACGCACGCTGGAACAGCACGGCGTTGCGCTGCCGAACAACTATGTGGAGACGCTGTCCACCCATCTGGCCAGTGCGTACCTGCACGTGACCGATGCCATCGCGGTCATGGCGGGTGCCGTCGCTGCCGACGCCGCCGAAGCGCTAACCGTGCTGCCCTTGAGCTTTCCCAACCTGATGCGGCCGCGGGGCGTGTTGTGGAACAAGAATCGCGGGCTGAGCCCGGGCGCCGAACTCATGATCGCGTGCCTGGAGGAAGCCGCCGCCGGGATACGGCGCCGCTACGGACAAGCGGAACGCCCGGCCGCGGCCCCCCGCATTCCCCTGGCCGCTACGCCAGCCAGCCGCTGACCGCCCGTATCACTCGCTGCGTGGCGCCGGTATGGGTGGCGCTGAACCGCGCCGCCGCCTCGCGCATGGCCTGCCTCCGCGCACCGTCGTCGATCAAGGCCAGCGCCTGCTGCCATGCTGCGCGCGCGCTGTCGGCGCGCAGCGCGGCGCCGGCTTCGATCGCGTCTGCCGAGGCCTGCGCGAAATTAAAGGTATGCGGCCCCACAATCACCGGCACGCCGCAGGCGCTGGCCTCGATCAGGTTCTGCCCCCCCAGCGGCGCGAAGCTCCCGGCCACGATGGCCACATCGGCTGCAGCGTAGTAGAACGGCATCTCGCCCAGGCTGTCGCCCAGCACGACGGCTACTTGCGCGCCCACGGCCGCAGGCGGCATGCCGGCCATACCGGATCGGCGCTGCATGGCCAGCCCCGACTTCTCGACCAGGGCCGCCACTTCATCGAAGCGCTGCGGATGCCGCGGAATCAACAAGACCAGCGGCTGCACGCCGGCGGGCGTGCGAGGTGCCTCGCGCATGGCCGCCAGGATCTCTTCCTCTTCGCCCTCGCGCGTGCTGGCCCAGGCAATCACGGGGCGTCCCAGGCACTCGCGCCAGGCCGCTCCCGCCCGCACCAGCTCATGCGGCAGCTGAAGGTCGAACTTCAGGTTGCCCACCACCAGCGGATCGCGCGCGCCTACCATCCGCAGGCGATCGGCGTCGGCCTGCGTCTGCGCCAGCACCGCATCCAGGCGGCCGTAGGTGCGGCGCGCCAGGCTGCCCACGCGCCGGATCTTGCGCGCGGACTTGGCCGACAAGCGGGCACTGACCAGTGCCATCGGAATGCCATAGCGGCGCGCGCTCTTGATCAGGTTGGGCCAGACCTCGGTTTCGATCAGCAGGCCGCAGCGCGGCGCAAAGTAGCGATAGAAACGATTGACCGCCCCCGGCATGTCGTAGGGCAGCCAGGCCTGGCGCAGCCGGCCCTGGGCAATGTCCTGCTCGAACAGGCGCGCGCCCTCGGTACGGCCAGTGGCCGTCATATGGGTCAACAAGACCGGGAAGCCGCGCTCGAGCAAGGCGCGCACCAAGGGCTCGGCGGCGCGCGTCTCGCCCAGGCTCACGGCATGCACCCATACCGGCGTCGCGCGGAAGCCGGCCCGCGCCGGCGCGGCCTTGCGGTCGCCATAGAAACCGAAGCGCTGCGCCGGAAACAGTCCGTACACAGGCTCGCGCCGCGCCCGGCGCCAGATGCGCCAGAGCAGGAAAGGCGTGGCCATCCGCCACAGCAGGGAATACACCGCCTGCAACACCGCTGCGCGCATCAGGGCATCGCTCCCGCTGCCCCGGAAGGCGCATCCGTGGCCGGCAAGGCCTGGCCGATGGCGGCCAGGACCTGTTCGCAGGACGGCGGCGTACCGCGTCCGCCCAGGCTGGCGGTAAAGGCCGGACCGGTGACCGGTGTCAGCGCCGGATCGTAGTCCGCGTAGATGCCTATCGTGAGGCGGCCCAGGGCGCCCGCCAGGTGCGTCAAGCCGCTGTCCAGGCCCACCACCAATGCGGCCCCGGCCAGCACGCCGGCCACGTCCGCCAAGCCCATACGCGGCAAGGCCCGGGCACCGGCAATGCCGTCCACCAGGCGCTGCGCGCGCGCGGTTTCTTCGTCGTTGCCGGCAAATACCAGGGGCGCATAACCGGCTACCGACAGGCGCTCGAGCACGGTGCGCCACGACGCCTCGGACCACAGCTTGGTGACCCGGCTGGCCGACGGCATGATGGCGGCGTAGCGTGCCGGCAAGCCGGCCGGTGGCTCGGCCCGTATGCCGAATTCCGGCGGCCCGGCGAACTCATAGCCCAGCGCCAGCGCCGCCAGCTTGCGCATGCGCGCCACCGCCGACTGCCGGTACTCCACCCGGTGGCGGTGCCGATAAAGCAGCGCCGCGAACGGGTCCCGCGCCGAACGCAGATCGCAGCCATGCAACGGCCCGTTCGCCATGCGCGCCACCAGCACCGATTTCCACAGCCCCTGCATATCGATGACCGCGTCGTACCGGTGTTCCTGCAAGCGCTTTTTGAACGCGGCGCGCTCGGCCTTGACCGGCGCCGACCACCAGGCCTTGCGCCAGCGGCGTACCGCTACCGGAATCACCGTATTCAATTGGGGATGCAGCGCGGGAATGGCGGCAAATGCCTCTTCGGCCACCCAATCGATCACGGCGCCCGGCACATGGCGGGCGATGTCCGAAACGGCGGGCAGCGCATGGACGATATCGCCCATGGACGAGGTCTTGACGAGAAGAATGCGAGGCACGGACGAAAGCCGGGGGGAACCCGCAGCGTAGAAAGCGCGAATTTTAACCGCTACGGGCAATACGCCCGCGGCGCCCTACTTGCGCCCCCTCCACTGCCCCACCCAATACGCCGTGGAAGGATCGTGCCCCTCGCCGGCCGCATCGCCGGACAGTTCCTTGGCGATCCCGGTCGCCAGCACCTTGCCGTACTCCACGCCCCACTGGTCGAAAGGATTGATCCCCCAGACCACGCCCTGCACGAACACCTTGTGTTCATACAAGGCCAGCAGCGCGCCCATTGCATGCGCGGTCAAACGCGGCAGCACGATGAGGCTGGACGGACGGCCGCCGGGATGCGCCTTGTGGCGTGCCAGCCAGGCCGCGCGCGCCGGGTCGCTTTCCTTGGCGGCCACTTCGGCTTCCAGCGCCGAGGCCGGCTTGCCGCGCAGCAGCGCCTCGCGCTGGGCCAGGCAATTGGCCACCAGCAGGCGGTGGTGTTCGGGATAAGGATGGTCGGCCTCGCGGCAGATGATGAAATCCACCGGCGCCCCCTCCGGCCCCTGGTGCAGCCACTGGAAGAAGGTGTGCTGGCCGTCGGTGCCCGGCATGCCCCAGACGATGGGTCCGGTGGGCAGTGTCACCGGCCGCCCTTCCAGGTCCACCGACTTGCCGAGCGATTCCATTTCCAACTGCTGCAGGTAGGACACCAGGTGCAGCAGCCGCGCATCGTAGGGAGCGATGTTCACCGAGGGGTAGCCGAACACGTTGCGGTTGGCCAGGCCGGTCAAGGCCAGCTGCACCGGCGCGTTGTGCTCCAGCGGCGCCTGCGCGAAATGCTCGTCCATGGCCGCCGCACCCTGCAGCAGCCCGTCCAGCGCCTCGGCGCCCAGCGCCAGCGCAATAGGCAGACCGATCGCGGACCACACCGAATACCGGCCGCCCGCCCAGTCCCAGAACGTAAAGATGCGGTCCGGCGCGACACCCATGCGCTGGGCCGCCTCCGGGTTGGCGGTCACGGCCACCACATGCGACCACGGGTCGGCAATGCCGGCCTCGCGCAGCCATTGCAAGGCGCATTGCGCATTGTGCATGGTCTCGGTGGTGGTGAACGACTTGGACGACACCACCACCAGCGTGTGCTGGGGGTCGAGGCCGATCAGGCCCGCCTCGATCGCATGCCCATCGATATTGGACACGAAGCGCAGCTGGCGCCGGGTGCCGGCATAGCCCAGCGCGGACACCACCAGCTTGGGACCCCAATCGCTGCCGCCAATGCCGATATGCACCACGCTGTGGAAACGGCCCTCGGCATCGAGATGGCGCACGAAAGCCCGCACGCGATCGCGTTCGGCCACGATGCGGCCAGCCACGCGTCCCGGCGGCTCTTCAGCGCGCAGCGCGGTATGCCAGGCAGCGCGGTTCTCGGTGCAGTTGGCAATCCCGCCTTCCAGCAGCCGCTCACGGCAGGCGTCGAAATCCCGTGCGGCCAGCAACGCCGAACCGGCAGCCAGCAGTTCCGGCGACTGCGCCTGCGTGCTCAAATCCACCGACAGGCCAGCCGCCTCCAGTACCCGCAGCGTGCCGCCGCTGCGGTCCGCGCGGCGGGCGGCCTCGGCAAACGCCTGCCAGGCCGCGGTACCGGCCAGCGGCTCGACGGGATTCGGCAGATACGTAGGAGCGCCTTCCATCATCAACGGCCCTCCTTAAAACGGCAGCTTGGCATCGGGCGCCACGCGCAACAGCTGGGTACGGAAATCCTGCTGGATGCGCGCCAACGCGGCATCGTCGTCCGCCTCGAAACGCAGCACCACCACCGGCGTGGTGTTGGACGGCCGCGCCAGCCCGAACCCATCGGCATACTCCACGCGCACGCCATCGATAGTGATCACCTCGCGCGCATCGGTAAACTGGCCCTGCTGCTGCAGGCGCTTGACCACCTCGAACTGCTCGCCGTCGGCGGTCTCCATCTTCAACTCCGGCGTGGACTTGGCCTGCGGCAGGGCCTCGAGCACCGCCGAAGGGTTGTCCGAGCGCGACACGATCTCCAGCAGGCGGGCGCCGGTGTACAGCCCGTCGTCGAAACCGAACCAGCGTTCCTTGAAGAAGATATGCCCGCTCATCTCGCCGGCCAGCGGCGCGCCGGTCTCCTTGAGCTTGGCCTTGACCAGCGAATGGCCGGTCTTCCACATCAGCGGCTTGCCGCCCGCGGCCCGCACTTCCTGCGCGACGTAGCGGCTGCACTTCACGTCATAGATGATCTCAGCGCCCGGATTGCGCGACAGCACGTCGCGGGCAAACAGGATCAGCTGCCGATCGGGCCAGATGATCTGGCCCGACTTGGTCACCACGCCCAGGCGGTCGCCGTCGCCGTCGAAGGCCAGGCCGAGCTCGCAGTCGGTTTCGGCCAGGCAGCGGACCAGGTCCTCGAGGTTGTGCGGATCCGCCGGGTCGGGATGGTGATTCGGGAAGGTGCCGTCCACGTCGCAAAAGAGCTCCACCACCTCGCAGCCCAGCGCCTTGAACAACTGCACCGCAACCGGCCCGGCCACGCCGTTGCCCGCATCGACGGCGATCTTCATCTTGCGCGCCAGCTTCACATCGCCCACGATGCGCTGCAGGTATTCGGGCACCACGTCCCATTCCTTGCAAGTGCCCGGCGTGGCCGCGTCGGCCCCTTCGCCATCCAGCATGGGCTGGCGCAGCGCAGTGATAGCATCGCCGAACAGCGTGGTGCCCGCCATCATCATCTTGAAGCCGTTGTACTGAGGGGGATTGTGGCTGCCGGTAATGGCCACGCCCGAGCCCGTCCCGCTCACGTGCGCCGCGTAGTACACCAGCGGCGTCGGCACCATGCCAACGTCCAGCACCTCCACGCCACCGGCCATCAGGCCATTGCGCAGGCCCTCGGCCAGGTCAGGGCCGCTCAGCCGCCCATCGCGGCCTACCACCACTTGCTGGACGCCTTCGCGTCGCGCCTGCAGCGCAAGCGCGGCGCCAAGACGACGCGCGAACTCCGGGCTAAGGGGAGAGGGAACGACGCCACGGATGTCATAGGCCTTGAAGGCCGATGCGGCGATATCGACGGAAGGTAATGAGGTGGAAGTCCCCACACGATGCTCCTGAAATTCTGAAGTTGTCCGATAACAGCGAATATCTGAAATTACCGCCCAAGCACATGGCTCCCGGCAATCCGCCATCTTTCATGCGTACAGACGAGCAACCAATGCGATGCGCTACTCCGTACGCATGGGAGGCCGCCCATCGGCACAAACTTGCAGGTTACACACCAAGATTCACCCGGACTATAGAGGAAGTTGGAGACGTAAATATCGGTTTTAGTGTCTGGCGTAACTCGCGGTTACGGCATTCTAACGATGTAGCATCGGTCGAAAGTTCTAACCACGTGACAGTTCATGGATTGTCGTATATATAAAGATCTAAATACGGGCAAGGCTAAAGCCTGATAGCCGCCAGTTCCGCGATCGCGGCCCCTTCTTATTCCCACGAGCGTCCATGCTCAACTTGACCATCAGCTTCATCGTCTCGCTCCTGACCACTTTGTTCCTCGTGCGCTTCGCCAATCGCAACGCTGCGGCGACCGACTACGACTTGAGTGGCGTCCAGAAATTTCACGTGCATCCCGTACCACGCATAGGCGGCGTAGGCATCGTCGCAGCCTGTTGTGTAGCAGTGGCGGCACTGGCGGCGCGAGATCTTCCTCTCGCCATCGACCTGGCCTTGCTGCTGGCCTGTTCGATCGTCGTCTTCGGCGCGGGCCTGGTCGAAGACTTCACCAAACATGTCCGGCCCATGGTCAGGCTGGTATGCGCGCTAGTGAGCGGCGCGCTGGCTGCACTGCTGTTACGGGCGACCGTGATACGCATCGACATTCCCTTCGTCGACACCTGGCTCGCCATTCCCCTGATCGGCGCCCTGGTCGCCGTCCTGTGCGTGGGGGCACTGGTCAACGCCGTCAATATCATCGACGGCTTCAACGGCCTGGCCGCCGCCGCCGCCATGACGATGTTCGCATCGCTCGGCTACGTCGCCTTCAAAGTAGGCGACCCCCTCGTCCTGGCAGGCGCGCTCATCATGATCGGCGCCATCCTCGGCTTCCTGGTCTGGAACTATCCCTACGGTCTGATCTTTCTGGGCGACGGCGGCGCCTATTTCCTGGGCTTCATGCTGGCCGAACTGGGCATCCTGCTCGTCAGCCGCAATCCCGGCGTGTCGGCCTGGTACCCGGCGCTGCTTTTCATCTATCCCATCTTCGAAACTGCCTTCTCCATCTACCGGAAGAAGTACCTGCGCGGCATGTCGCCCGCGATACCCGACGGCATACACCTGCACATGCTCATCTACAAGCGGGTCATACGCTGGACCATAGGGCCTCGCAACGCGAAAATGCTCATCCAGCGCAATGCCGTAACGTCGCCTTACCTTTGGGCGCTCAGTCTGGTGGCCATCGTACCGGCCACCGTTTTCTGGGACCACGGCACCGTGCTGATGTTCTTCCTGGCCACCTTCATCGTCATCTACTCGTGGCTATACACGGCCATCGTGCGTTTCCGCACCCCGCGTTGGCTGGTATGGCGCAAGACCGACGAGCCGGCGCCAGGCAGACGCCCGCGCCGATAAGACAGCAAGGGCGCTACGCCCGCGAGCCAGCGCCTGCCGCTTAGAAGATGTAGAGCGGGATATCGGTACTGAAGAAAACGCCAAAAGAATCGTTGGCATTGCCGTTCGCGCTGCGCAGCATCATGGCACCGGCCCGGAAGGTCATGGGCGCCATGATCCAGCTCACCGAGAACTCGCCGCCGTAAAGGCGATCTTTTTCCGGGAAAGCCTGGTTGATGGCTTGACTGGTGGGGTTGACGTCAGCGTACAGCACCCGGGCGCT
Organism: Pigmentiphaga sp.; assembly: GCF_033795525.1. GTDB lineage: Bacteria > Pseudomonadota > Gammaproteobacteria > Burkholderiales > Burkholderiaceae_B > Pigmentiphaga. The sequence continues at coordinate 16,591 of NZ_JARYGM010000004.1, read as the reverse complement.
ATAGCGCGTGTGATAGCGCGTATCGTCCGGAATAACCGAGAGCCCGGCCGAGTACATATAACCGCTGCCGCCGATGGCATGGCCGATGGGCAGGCCTTGGTGGTAGTAGCCGTCACGATAGAGGCCATGGCCGTAAGCGTAGCCGGGACGACCGGAGCCACTGAAGACGCGCGAAGCGTTGGTATCGGCCGCTTCAACGTGCCATTGCATGCGCGTGGCGCCAACCATGTGTTTGAACTGAAGGCCGCCCAAGGCGAGGAAATGGGACGGCCGCCCGCTTGCTTCGTCCTCACCTATACCTTGGAGGTAAAAGGTGAGCGGATTTCCCCACAACAGTCGGGTCGTGTACCGGATGTCGAAGCCGGCCAGCTCGTTGGAAAAATCCTGACCTGGACTATTAACATTGGAATTGCTGGTCAAGGCGTCCCAAAGCGCGCCCAAGCCATTGGGCCGCCCCTTTCCGCCCCATTGAATCATCCGCGACGCGCCCAGCTCCAGGCCTTCGATGGGCCGCACGTACAGGCGCATGTTCGCCACTCGGGTATCGGGAAGCGAGCGGGCACGCTGCTCCTGCCCCAGGAACAGTTCATAGCCCCACGGCCCTATCCACGACAGCCAGGGGGTTTCAAACGCACGGTCGGTACCGCGCCGCAGGCCCACGCCGGGAATGGCGGTCGAGACATTGGACCAGGCCAAGCTGCCATCCTGGCCCGGGCCCCACCAATGCGACAACTGGCCGACGTACAGCACTTGGCCGAACAGGGACGCAGCCGCATAGCTGCCTTGCATGTTGAACGTGGCTTGCCGGTTGGTAAGCGGATCGATGATGCCGTTGGCCTGGAGCTTGACAGCCAAATGATCGGTACTTGCCGCCACATAGGCGCTGGTGGTGACCGAACCCAGGCTTTGCGAGCCAAAACCCAGCTGGGGAATGCGATCGGTATTGACCTGCGCCTTGACGCCGATGGTCGTGCGCTTCTGGCGGGACACGAACTTGGTGACGTAATCCAGAGCCGCCTCGTCGGCGCGGGAAAGATTGGTCGAACGCCGCTCGATCAGCGCGTTTTCCAGCGCCGCCAACGGCAGGGGCCAGGTGGAGGTCGAAACGTCTATCACCCCCCTATCCACCAGCCATTGGATGTCCTCCCGCAGCCGTTGATCGCCCGCCTCGACCAACACCGCCGTGTCCGCCAATGCGGAAGTGGCGCCCGCGGCCCCAAGCGCCAGGCCGATCAGGACAGAACGGCCAATGCGAGCCATACGAGGGAGCGATTTCGCGGAAACGTTCGGGCTAAGTCTACGCATGTTCAGCTGTCGGTAAGGAGTTGGGGTGGGGGGCAACGGTACCATAAAGCTGGGAGCAGCCATACGGGCTACGACTCTGGACGTAAACCGGATTGCTACCAATTTGTAAAAGTCATTGAACCGGCAATACGGCGCCATTATAAAAATCCCAAAACAACGATAAACCTCCGGATGAGACAAACTGTGTCCCGCGGCCAACACGGCTGCCTTCTGGAGCGTCGAAATGCCTCTTGCTGCCGCCCCCGCCCTGCCCCTGGTCACGCGCACACCGGCAGCGATGCCCGAGCGCCTAGGAAAAAAACCTCCCGTCCCCATCGGACACTACTGGCCAGGCGAAGGCGGTGTCTATGCAGGGACGCTGCGCGCCGATTGGGGGAGCTATCACTTGATTGTTCCCCTGGCCGACTGCGCGGACCTGTGCCCCCATGCCTTGGAAGTGGACGAGGCGCTGGCCACCAGCGTGACCGATGGGCTCGCCAATACCCGGGAATTGCTTGCCAGTCACGCCCCGGCGCGGGAAATCGCCGCGCTTGAAATCGACGGCCATCAAGACTTCTACATACCTTCCAAGCGGGAGTTGGCCATGTGCGAAATAAATCTTTCGCATTTGTTCATGCCGTCACCTTATTGGTCCAGCACGCAATGCGGCCGCGATTATGCTTGGGCGTTGAGTTTCGACAGCGGCGCCATGCACGATTGGCCAAAAACGCTAGAATTCCGCACCAAGGCAGTCCGCCGGGTTGTTTCAGGAATCAGCACGAATTGCAATAATAAGCATCAGTTGCAACAAGAAGAAACCTGGATCTCATCCGCGCGCTCTCGTGCGAACCTCCGATAATAGAGCGTTTACCCTTATGCGTCCTTCGAACGCGGTATGTCCAGCCCGGGAGGTTTACGGTACAACCCGACGCGAAATTGAGTCCACCGCAGCATTTTGATACAGCCGATCGCGGCACTGTCCCATTAGTCTAGTGGATCGACATTCCCGAATTTGCGAATACCGAAACCGCAATACAGATGAGGGAATATGTGATACTCGCTGGCTTTTTATTAGTCGTGGTCAAGAAAAACAAGACCATCTTGATCCAAAATGGGCGGTAGGGAGAGGCAATCCATGAAGCAACAGCGGGAACCCGGATCCAACGCATCTCCTTACAGGCTATCCGTACCATGCAGGCGCAAAAAATCCATACCCTCAAACAGCGCGACTCCGGCAGTGGAGATTCGTTTGCCTTAGGCGTTCATGTCCGCGACTGCGGCCCCTACGTGGCCGCCTCCTCGCGTTCGGCGGCCATAGGCGGCAGCGAAACAGGCACAGGAGTAAGTCAGCGCTTACCATCACACACCCCGCGCATGAACAAGTACGGCCTGCTGTGCGCGGACATTGCAAGCCTGCTGCTGGCGCCGATCGGCGCGGCGATGCTTGAGCCCGCCTTGACGAGTTCCGGCCTGGGTCCAGACAGCCAAGCGCGCCTGAACGCGGGTCCGCTGGCGGTATACGGCTTCCTGGCGCTATTCGGCATCTTCTGGACCGCCGCCGTCCTCAGGCACTACAGCCATCGCAAGACGCTGGCCAGCGAACTGCGGGAAATCGTCAAGCTCATCCTGACGTTGGCGGTCCTGAACCTGGCGCTGGTAGCCTTGATGAACTGGCCCCTGAATCGGCTGGAATGGGCGTGCACCTGGGCCAGCGCATTGGCCCTGGTGCCTACCGGACGCTGGGTAGCTAAACGAGCTATGGCCCAATGGGGCGGATGGCGTAAGCCCACACTTATTATCGGTTCCGGCGAAAATGCGCGCGAGGCGCTCCTTGCCTTGCGCAGCCAGCCGTTGATGGGCCTGAATGTCGTCGGGTTCGTCTCGCCCCAACCCGACCAAGGGCCGCAGGAAATCGAAGGCATCCCGGTTTGGCGTGGCTTCCGCCCTGCTGGCGTGCGCGCCTTGGGCAGCATCCAGGTCGTGGTCGCGCTGGAACATCATGAACGCCAGCTACGCGACGACTGGATACGCGACCTGACGCACGAAGGCGTCCGGGACATTTCCGTGATTCCCGCGATGCGCGGCGTGCCGCTGTACGGGGCGGAGATTTCGCACTTCTTCAGCCACGAAGTCCTGCTGCTGCGCGTCAAGAACAACTTGGCGCGAACGACCTCCCGGTGGGTGAAGCGCGGCTTCGATGTCGTCATGTCTGCCCTCTTGCTGCTGCTATTGTCCCCCCTCTTTGCCTATCTGGCACTTCAGATTAGAAAGGACAAAGGGCCCGTATTCTTCGGACACAAGCGTATCGGCCAGAACGGCAAGGAATTCCCCTGCTATAAGTTCCGATCCATGGTGCCCAATGCCCAGCAAGTGCTCCAAGACTTGCTGGCCAGCGATCCTGCGGCGCGGGAGGAGTGGGAAAAAGACTTCAAGCTCAAAAATGACCCGCGTATTACCAAGATCGGTAATTTCATACGGCGCACCAGTCTTGATGAATTGCCGCAACTGTGGAACGTCCTCAGGGGAGATATGAGCCTGGTCGGTCCACGCCCGGTAATCAAGGCCGAACTCGAGCGATACTCCGGCGACAGCGTCTACTATAGAATGGTTAAACCAGGGATGACGGGCCTGTGGCAGGTGAGCGGGCGTAACGATGTCGATTATTCGACACGTGTTTACCTCGACGCCTGGTACGTGAAAAATTGGTCCCTGTGGTATGACATTGCCATCCTCTTCAAAACCGTCGGGGTCGTATTGCAACGCACGGGAGCTTACTGACACCGGCTCTTCAGCCAGCCCTTTTTATAATTTCCGTTGCCTATTTTTTTCGGCGCGGTTCCGCTTCATTCGTTTTTTGGTCAGATAAGATGAATATCGCAGTCGTTGGTACGGGCTATGTTGGCTTGGTAACGGGCGCATGTTTTGCCGAAATGGGCAATACCGTCACATGCGTAGACGTTGACAGCAAAAAAATCGAGGGGCTGAAAAATGGCAAGCTCCCGATCTACGAGCCCGGTCTGGACACCATAGTCGTAAACAACTACAACTCCGGCCGCCTGCTATTCACGACTTCCTTGCCCGAAGCCATGGCCGAGGCGGATATCATCTTCATTGCCGTAGGCACCCCGCCCGGTGAAGACGGCTCGGCCGACCTCAAATACGTACTGGCTGTGGCCAAGGAAATCGGCCAGAACCTGGACCGCTACTCCATTATTGTGGACAAATCCACCGTTCCGGTGGGTACCGCCGACAAGGTCGCGGCAACTATTCAAGCCGAGCTAGACGCGCGCGGGGTACAGATTGAATTCGATGTAGTTTCGAACCCGGAGTTCCTCAAGGAAGGCGCGGCAGTCGACGACTTCATGAGCCCCGACCGCATCGTTATTGGAGCCTCCAGCTCGCGCGCGCAGGAGCGCATGGCCGACCTATACGCTCCCTTTGTGCGCAACCACCCCCGCACCTTGTTCATGGGAGTGCGCGACGCTGAAATGACCAAGTATGCGGCCAACGCCATGCTGGCCACCAAGATCTCGTTCATGAACGAAATCGCCAACCTGTGCGAACGCCTGGGCGTGGACGTGGAAAACGTGCGCCTGGGCATAGGCTCGGACCAGCGCATCGGCTTCCACTTTATCTACCCCGGCTGCGGCTACGGCGGCTCGTGCTTCCCGAAAGACGTAAAAGCGCTGGTCCAAATGGCCAGCAAAATCGGCTTCGACCCGAAGCTGCTCAACGCTGTAGAAGCACGCAACGACGCGCAAAAGCACCGCCTGTTCGAAAAAATCACTGACCGCTTCGGCGCCGACCTGACCGGTAAAACCTTCGCCGTATGGGGGCTGGCCTTCAAACCCGGCACAGACGATATGCGCGAAGCCCCCAGCAAGGTATTGATCGAGGAGCTCATCCAAGCCGGCGCAAAAGTCAGAGCCTACGATCCCGTTGCCGTGGAAGTTGCCCGCGGCGAATTCCCCGCAAAGTTCTTCGACGAAGGTTTGCTCGAATTGGCGGAAGGTCAATACGACGCCGCCATCGATGCCGACGCCCTGGTGCTGGTGACGGAATGGAAGCCTTTCCGCCACCCGGACTTCAAAGCCCTGAAACGCCTGTTGGCGCAACCGGTCATTTTCGACGGACGCAACCAGTACGACCCGAAACAAATGAAGCGTGACGGTTTCAACTACGTAGGCATTGGCCGGTAAATTCACGCAAAAGGAGTTGTCATGTCGTCTGGGCAAACCCCGCGCACCGTCCAACCCGTCATTCTGTGCGGCGGCTCAGGCACGCGGCTGTGGCCGCTGTCGCGCACCGGCTTTCCCAAGCAGTTCCTCTGCCTTGCCGGCAATGAAAGCCTATTCCAGCAGTCGGCGCACCGTCTCACCGCGCTTGCCTCGGCACAGTTCGAAGTCTTGCCGCTGCTTGTCGTAACGGGCGAAAGCCACCGCTTTCTTGTCAATGAGCAATTGCGCGAAGCCGGCATCCAGCTCGGCGCCGCGTTACTCGAGCCAGTAGGACGCAACACCGCTCCGGCGCTGACCCTGGCGGCGCTGGCGGCGCTGGAGTCGGGCCAGGATCCAATCCTGGCCGTCACCCCGTCTGACCACGTGGTCGAGAATATCGCGGCCTACACAGCCGCTATGCAAGAAGCCATCCGGGAGGCCGAGGAAGGGAGCATTGTGACGCTCGGGGTAGAACCTACTCGACCCGAAACGGGATACGGTTACATCCAGGCAGCCAACGACGCCAGCGGGCACATCGAAACCGTACGGCGCTTCGTGGAAAAGCCCGACCTGGCGACCGCCAAGGGCTATCTGGAAGCTGGCGGCTTCTATTGGAACGCGGGAATTTTTGTCGTCAAAGCCTCTGTTTGGCTTGCTGCCGTGGCCCGTTTCCGCCCGGACATCGCCGAAGCGACAAGCAAGGCCTGGGCCGGCAGGAAACAGGACTCAAACCCTGAACAAAAATTCATTCGCCCCGATCCAGAGGCATTTGCCGCCATCCCGGGAGAGTCCATTGACTATGCCGTCATGGAACATGGCCCGGGCAGCGAGTTTGCCATCAAGGTGGTGCCCTTGGCCGCGGGTTGGAACGACGTTGGCGCATGGGATGCCGTGTGGAACGTACTTCCCCGGGACGAGTCCGGCAACGCCCACCAGGGCGACGTGATTGCCCAGGACAGCCGCAATACGCTCGTGCATGCCACCAGCCGTCTAGTCGGCTTAGTAGGCGTAGAAAACCTCGTCGTCGTTGAAACGCCTGATGCCGTCCTGGTCGCGGATAAGTCCCGCAGCCAGGACGTCAAGCATATTGTCAACGCTTTGGGCAAACAACAGCGCGAAGAACATATGCTACACCGCAAAGTACATCGCCCGTGGGGCTGGTATGACAGCATCGATGAAGACGAGCGGTTCAAGGTCAAGCGCATCCAGGTTAACCCCAAGGCCAGCCTAAGCCTGCAGAAACATCACCACCGTGCCGAGCACTGGATAGTGGTCAAGGGCACAGCCGAAATTACTTGCGGCGAAAAGACGTTTTTACTGACCGAGAACCAATCGACCTATATTCCCCTGGGCGAGGTCCACCGCTTGTACAACCCCGGCATGGTGCCGCTGGAGCTCATCGAAGTTCAGTCGGGCACCTACCTAGGGGAAGACGATATTGTGCGTCTGGCGGATGATTTTGGCCGTAGCGGGCAATGACGAAAGAACTCATGGCGGCCTGCCTACACGCAGCGACTGCTCTCGCTCGGGTCAAAATTACTCCTGTATGAAGATTCTCAAGAACCTCTTAGGCGGCAAGCGCAATAGCAACTGTGTCGAGCTATTTTATTGGCGCCCTTCGAATGGCAGCCAGAACTTTGGCGATCATTTATCGCATGTCGTAGTCTCTACTGTGCTATATCGACACGAACGGTTGCTGGACGAAGAGGTAAAGAACCCACGCAGGTTGCTTGCCATCGGTTCGATCTTGCACTTCGCCAAAGATGGAGATGTCATCTGGGGAAGCGGCGTAAACGGCAAAGTTCCGGAATCAACCCACCAATTCAAAAATCTTGACGTTCGTGCAGTGCGGGGGCCGTTGACTAAAGAGTTTCTGAGCAAACGAGGCATTTATGTCCCCGAAGTATATGGGGATCCCGCCCTTTTGCTACCTTTGTTGTTCCCCTCACGATTCCGCACGGACCAGAAAAGACGCGAACTTGCCGTCGTCCCTAACCTGCACGACATTAACCTGGTCCGCCATGATGAATCTTTCATCTCCCCGCTGCTGCCTTGGTACCAAGTCGTTGATGCCATCGTAAGCAGTGACCGAGTGGTCGCAAGTTCGCTACATGGCCTGATTATCGCCGAAGCCTTCGGCATCCCCGCTACGTATCTGCGACTAAGTGAAACCGAAGCCTTGTTCAAATTCGAGGACTACTACCAAGGAACAGGACGCGCAAACATTCCCTATGCCAAAACGCTTGACGAGGCCCGAGAAATGGGCGGAATGCCGCCGCCCAAAATAGACGGCCAGCGCTTACTGGCAGCGTTTCCCATTGACCTATGGCACCCGCAATGACCCTTGGCTGGGACACTCCTATCGGTATGCAGAAGGGCACCGAGAGTGAATAGCGTACGCGGCCGCTTGGTCAAAGCCAGCATGTGGATGAGCCTTTCGCGAGCCATCGTGAACGGCCTCACAATGCTGAGCACTGTAATCCTAGCGTGGTTCCTAGCCCCGGCCGATTTCGGCCTGGTAGCGCTCGGTACTACCATGCTGGCGATTGTCACAGGTGCAACGGAGCTCTCCCTCACACAGGCGTTGATCCGACACGATAGTCCAAAAGACTCGCACTTCAACGCCGCGTGGACGCTCAACGCCATGCGGGGGCTGCTTATTTTCCTTTTGTTCGCACTAGCTGCCTATCCTGCAGCAAAGTTCTACGACGACGACAGGCTAACCGGAATTATGCTGGCGCTTGGATTTAGTGTCTTTTTAAGCGGCCTCATAAATCCCCGTCTTATTACGTTCCAACGCGACCTGATTTTTCGGCAAGAATTTTTTCTAAGCGTCTCGCAGAAGTTCGTAGGATTGCTTGCCTCAGTAATCGTGGCGGCTATTTGGCACAGTTATTGGGCCTTGGTCGTCGGAATCGTTGCTACGCAGCTCGCAAATTTCGTGGTCTCCTACATTCTTCTACCTTATCTACCCAAGATCACGTTTCGGCACTTCAAGGAATTCTTTTCTTTTTCTGCCTGGCTTTCCGCCAGCCAAATTGCCAATACTCTAAACTGGCGCTTCGACGTTCTACTCATTGGCAAAATACTGGGGCCGACGTCCTTAGGCTATTACTCGATGGGTAACAACCTGGCGATCCTCCCAACGCGCGAAACCACAGCCCCACTGAAACAAACTATCTATCCCAGCTTCGCTAATATCAGGCATGACGCTGAACGCTTGGCAGCGGCTTACCAACGTGCACAGGCTTTAGTCACGGCTATCGCATTACCAGTCGGCGTAGGCTTTGCGGTCATCGCCGAACGGCTCGTCTTGCTGGTCCTCGGAGAAACGTGGCTTCCCGTCGTGTTCATCATTCAGGCACTTGCAGCTGTCTTTGCTATACAAACGCTAGGGTCACTCGTCCAACCTTTAGGAATGGCTCAAGGCGAAACCAAAATGCTCTTCAAGAGGGACATGCAAATGTTTGCCGTCCGTGTGCCAATCATCTTTCTAGGCGCTATGTACTTTGGCCTGAAGGGCGTCATTCTAAGCCGCATTTTTACCGGCCTTCTTTCCACTGCCATCAATCTATTCCTGGTAAAACGCTTCACCAACATCAGCGTACTCCAACAGCTATCCGCAAACACGCGAGCACTGATCAGCGTTCTCTTGATGGCCGCAGGCGTAATTGCAGCCTCTTATTTCTTTCCGGAGCCTAGCGAAAAAATAGAAATATTGGCGCAGCTCATTACGCAAATCGCACTGGGAATTTTTCTTTATTGTTCCTCCAACTTTCTTCTCTGGGTTTTGATGAAGAAACCGAAAGGCCCAGAAACCGAAATATTCGCAATAAGCTCTCAGATTCTATCCAAGCTGCGCAGCCGTGCGCTTCCCTAATTCTCTTTAAGCTCCCATGACGCAAGCGCCACATTTACAACTGATCGCAGAGCTACAAGCACAAATTCATACCTGCGTGAAGGAATACATTAGGCCAGGCCAGCCAGTGGCTTATCTGGATTTCCCCGACATCAAGAACTGCGGCGACTCCGCCATCTGGCTTGGACAAATAGCTTACCTCCGCGACCAATATGGCATGCAGCCCGCCTACATATGCCGTATTAAAGATTTCTCCAGGTCGACGATGCTGAGAAGAATAGGTGACGGCCCTATTTTCCTGCGGGGGGGCGGGAATTTTGGAGATATCTGGCTGGGCCATCAAAAATTTCGCGAAATGATTCTGAAAAAGCATCCAAGCCATCAGGTCGTCCAGTTCGCGCAATCAATCCACTTCGAATCCCGTGAACATTTGGAAAGCGCAAAGAGGTGCATCGGGGAACATAAGAATTTTGTGCTAATGGTCCGAGACAAGAAATCCCTGCAATTCGCTCAACAACACTTCGATTGCGTTGTGAAGCTTTGTCCGGACATGGCGTTCTGCATCGGCCCCGTCGCAACAGACAATCCCTCATTGAAAGTTCTCGCGGTACTGCGCCAAGACAAAGAGAAATCAAGCCGCGTCGATGATGAAATTCCGCCTGACATTCCTTGCGAAGATTGGATGTCCGAAAGCAAGATGGATGTACGACGAGCCAAATGCGCCGGACTAAAGTCTGCAATCCGCGACAGGGCGTTCTCGGACCTGCGATCCCGCATGCTCAACGCGGCGGCTAACCATCGCTTCCAGCGTGGCATCCAACATATCGCCCGCGCCCGCGCGATCGTTACCGACCGGCTACATGTACACATATGCTCACTGCTGGCGGGCAAACCGCATGCGGTGCTTGACAATAACTACGGAAAAGTATACGGCTTCATGGATACATTTTCTGGGGGAACGGCTCTGTCGTATAAAGCCGCAACCCTTACTGAAGCTATTGCTTGGGCTAGACAACAGGCCTGAATGCGTCGTCGCTTATCTCTCACAATATAAGTCATGGCCCTCATTACATTTATCATCCCAGTTCGCCACCAAGACAATGCTCGCGACTGGAAACTGCTCCGGGCAAATCTGGAGCAGACCATCGCGTCCATTTCATCTCAATCCTACGATGACTGGCGCGGGGTTATCGTCGCGAACCATGGCGCTGACCTACCTGAGCTGCCCGAAAAGTTCAGTGTGTGTCGTGTAGACTTTTCGCCGAATCTGTTTCACGAAAAGAAGTCCTCACCAACAAAAGAAGAATTCTGGGATGCCTTCCGCTTGGACAAGGGTAGGCGAGTCTTAGCAGGCATGCTGGGGGCGCGCGACAGCACCTTTTTCATGATTGTCGATGACGACGACTTTGTCAGCGCCAACATTGCAACCTTCGCAGCTCGCAACCCGGAAGCCAACGGATGGGTGATTACTCGTGGATATATTTGGGATCACGGCGGGAGAATCATGCTTGGACATGATGATTTCAATCATGTCTGCGGCACGTGCCTGATCGTTAACGCTGCTCTTTACCAACTGCCCGACCGCTTCGAAGACGCCTCCGAAGAATGGATTAAGTCTATGCTCGGAAGCCATCACCAAATTCCCAAAATTCTGACTGATCGCGGAACTCCGTTACAACCACTCCCTTTCCGGGGTGCAGTCTACCGGGTCGCACACCCAGGTTCACATAGCGCGACACCAAGCCTCATCCGCCGTTACTTTGTCACCAAGGCCGCTCTACTAAAACCGTCCGCCACCATTCGCAACCTCCGCAATCTCCGTAGGGTCGACGCGCAGGCGCAGCGTGAATTCTTTGGCGTCAAGTGAGAGCCGGCAGTGAAAATAGGCTTTCAACCTTACTCTAGTAAGCAGGCGCATAATCCCTACGTGGATCGCATGACTCAAATTCTTATGCGCCTCGCAACCGTTCGGGCCTTCCCCTCTCCCCGCGAATTCGTCTTTAGGCCCTGGTCTCTATTCAGGCGACGCTACGACTATGTATTTCTAAACTGGGTTGAGAGCCTGGCATTCGCCGGTCCGAACGGAGACATCTCACTAGCCAGACTCGCACTATTACGGCTTTACTTATTCGCTTGCCGGGTAGTTAGTACGAAGTTGGTATGGGTACGTCATAACAACCATCCGCATCATGTCAAAACGGAGAATGGCAAGGCCACTGCAAAGGCACTTCTCGACCACATCGAGTCAACTGCCGACATCGTCATTACACACTCCCCTCTCGAAGTGAACGGTGGCAAACGTTTCTACGTGCCTCATCCGTTGTATGCCAACGACATCGCGCCGACGAATCCAGTTCCATACAAAGACTACTTCTTTGTTTTCGGCCATATCGCCCCCTACAAGAAACTTGAAGAAGCCATCCGTTTACTACCGGATCAGGTTAGCTTGGTCATTGCAGGGCCAGTCAAAGACAAGGCTTACTTTGAGAAGTGCCAGAGCCTCGCGGCTAACAAGTCGAACGTCTTACTGATGCCGGGTTTTTTGGACTCCCCGACAGCGGCACGGATTGCCAGCGATTCACACGGATTACTGGTACTCAACGCGGATACCGACATGGTGGTCTCAGGCAGCTATATTTACGCGCTTAGTCTTAGTATTCCGGTGTTTGCCGTCCGTACGCCGTTCATCCAGTGGCTGTCCGCGGATGAAAGGCTTTCAGGCATTCATGCATTCGACAACATCAGCACCCTAATCTCTGCATTAAGCAGCCCAACGTTGCTCTCCAATAGGCCAGACCGGAAAGCGGTGGAATCTCTTTTTGGTGACGAAATCACCTTAGAAAAGCTTAAATTGGCCATGGGCATCTCGAGCTCGACTCGCTGACTTCGAATTTATGTAAGGTTGACGCATAGCATACACGTGCGAATAAATTATGCAACATCGCCACACAGCCTCGCAGTTTAGACTCGACATACAAGGCCTGCGTGCCGTTGCTGTCATTGCGGTCATTGCAGATCACTTACTGGGATGGCCGTCTGGCGGCTTCGTCGGCGTCGATATTTTCTTCGTGATATCCGGTTTTTTGATTACCGGCATTTTGCTTCGCGAATACGACGCACAAGGTACCATTTCCTTTAGGAATTTTTATATCCGACGATCCAAGCGAATTCTCCCCGCAGCCACGCTGGTTCTGGTCGCTACAGTAAGTGCAAGCTACCCGCTTCTCGGGTTTGATCGGACAAAGGGAGTCATTCAAGACGCGATTGCAAGCTTCTTTTTTTTAGGTAACTGGCAATTCGCTCTGCATGGAGTCGACTATTTCCGACAGGACATGCCGCCGTCCCCATTGCAACATTACTGGTCCCTGTCCGTTGAAGAGCAATTTTACTTTATCTGGCCGTGGCTTTTGCTAGGTCTTTTACTCTTTGGAAGTCGCTTTTTTAATTGGCAGCGTAACCACACGCGACTTGTGGCTGGATTAGCAATTGCAGGCATCTCGTTAATTTCGCTAGCTTGGTGCTTCTATGAAACAGCAAGCGACCCGAAGTTTGCATACTTCTCAACACTCTCGCGAGCGTGGGAGCTCGGACTTGGTGCGCTCATCGCCGCCAGTGCAACTTTTTTTTCAAAAATCGACAAGATAACCGCGAGTTTGTTGAACTGGCTCGGCGTCACGGGAATTGCGGCATCCCTATGGATAATTGGGCAAACATCCGCGTTTCCTGCCCCGTGGGCCATGCTACCTGTAGTATCGGCGGCCATTATAATTGCAGCAGGTTGCACGCATCAAAACGGCTCTTATTTTCTACGCAACCCGATTAGTCAATACATAGGTAAAATTTCCTATAGTCTCTACCTTTGGCATTTTCCAGTAGCAATACTGCTTCAATATGTTTTTATCAAAAGCAGTGCAGCTTATTACGTCGTTGGACTCGCACTGACCTTTTTACTCTCTTCCGTATCGTTTTATCTTGTGGAAGAGCCTGCAAGAAAAGGCACCTGGTTCAAATGGAATAGTGAAAAACGTCTGTCGGGGCTGTCAACCGGTTGGCTAAAATTTGCCTCGGCAGTCCTAGTGTTTTGCTTTCTTTCCGTGCTTTCAACGCTTCTCATCGACAAACTGTCACTGCCAGAAGCAAAGGTCCCCGATGCAGCCACTGCGGGCTTCTCTCCCGTTGCGGCGTTTAACTGCTTTGGAGCAGCTGCGCTCGATCCGCGCCAGCACTGCCCGTCGCTCAATCCAGGACCGGGCGTTAAGCCGAGACCTGTCGATGTGACTACCGATACCCAAGATGCGTATGATTGCTACACCTTTGCCAACCAGCCGTTGCGCTCGTGTCAATATGGAAGCCACCGCAAAGGGGCTAAGCGGGTCGCTCTCATCGGCGATAGCCACGCCGCCGCGTTGCTTCCGGCATTTCAGCCACAGCTAGAAGCATTGAATTGGAACTTAACCGTCATGACCGGCAACGGTTGCCAATGGCGTGATCAAACGCATAGAAAGAATGCTTGCGCGGAAGCAATGCAGCGGCGACAAGAAAAGCTGATTGCAGAACAATTTGATCTCATCGTCGCCACAGGGATCCGTACTACACCAGGCACGGTAGCTGAATATGCGGCTGCCATGGCGCCACTTCTTTCACGCGGACAAAAGATCGTAGTTATCGAGGATGTACCGGATGTTGCCTATGAAGCCGTTGCTTGCACTCAACGAATCGGCTTTTCCTATCAGAGAGATTGCATAACTTCAGCTACTACCGCATATGCTGACGAGGACCTGCTCGCCCAAACAGCCCAGCAGATGGGGGTGCCAGTTGTGTCGCTGAGGAATTACTTTTGTATCGAAGACGCCTGTCCGGCTGCGATTGGAAATGTTCTTGTATATCGAGACACCGCAGCACATATAACTGCCACTTACGCCACCACGCTGGGCCCTTATATCGTAGAAGGTATATTGAGTGCTTTAACCGCTAAGCCCATACTTACAAATTCGCGGCAGTAATTGAAAACAGACCCAACATGAACAAAATTAGTATCATATTACCGACATACAACCGCGCCCCTTACCTCACCCCCTCCATAAAAAGCGTTTTAAATCAAACGTGGGATGGGGACCTAGAGATGATTGTCGTTGACGACTGCTCCAACGACAATACCGAAGAAGTCATAGCAGCTCTCGACGATGCACGAGTTTCATACATTAAGAGTAGGAAACGCACTGGAGCCGCGTCGGCACGCAATACAGGCGTCAGAGCATCTACTGGCGAGTGGATCGCCTTCGTTGACAGTGACACCATTTGGTATCCTGAGAAGCTTGCCAAACAGGTAACTGCCATAAGCGATGCTTCCAATGACTATGCCTTAGTTTATTGCCGCTTAAGAAAGCAAAAAGGAAACGATTGGGAAGTACATCCCACCCGCGTACATAGTGGCGCGGTTTACGAGCAACTTCTCTTCGACAATTTTATAGATACGCCTTCTGTCCTCATGAAGCGCAAGGCTTTCGAGGCAGTTGGCGGCTTCGACGCCAGACTCCCCCGCTTTCAAGACTGGGATTTATTTCTTCGAGTCGCCCAACAGGGCGAGGTGCTCGGAATGGAAGAAGTTCTATTTGATTCCTTGACTCTGGCGGGTGCCATCTCCTCCAACCATAACGCTAGGCTTGAAGCTCTACTGATAATTCACTCAAAGTATTTAAACGACATAAGCAAAAACAGCGAGCTGACCTCTCGATTCTTAGCAAAAATTGTCAATGCTTACTTGATAGTTGATGAGCCGAGAAAGGCGGCTGCATTTTTAAAGACCCATTCGTGCGGAGGAACTTTTACCCTTTCGTCCCTCGTGAAAATTGGCCATTTACTACCCAAAGGCTTCTATAGAAAGCTATGGGACTTGCTTCGCTAGAATCTCACCTGTTGTCTTTATCTATAGCGCCTTTTAACATTGAGTAGCTTAGTTTTTCCGGAACCGCCGGCCGCAATACAAGGCGTCATGCATGAAGTCCATGTAATGACCCAGTGAAATCCTGCTCACGTCATAATCAAGGTAATCCCCCCATTTTTAGCGTTTGCCAGAAGTAGGAACGCTATGCGGCCATGGCGAGCCGCTGTTTCGGGGTAAATCCGCCCAGTGCCATGTTCGGGCGCTCGTGATTGTAGGACCACATCCACTGCGTAGCGACACGCTGAACGTGATCCAGATCGTCCCAATGATATTGGGACAGCCATTCGTAGCGAACGGTCCGGTTGAATCGCTCGACGTAGGCGTTCTGCTGGGGTCGGCCCGGTTGAATATATTCGAGCTTGATGCCCCATGTGCTTGCCCACTGCACAATGGCCGCACTCAGGTACTCCGGACCGTTGTCGCAACGAATCGCCGAGGGTTTTCCTCGCCAGCCAATGATCTGCTTGAGCGTGCGAATCACACGCTCTGAAGGCAACGAGAAGTCGACCTCGATGCCCAGCGCCTCGCGGTTAAAGTCGTCGATCACGTTCAGCACTCGGATGCTACGTCCGTCGGCAAGGTGGTCGTGCATGAAGTCCATCGACCACACCTGGTTGACCTGGGTCGGTACCGTCAACGGCTCGGGCACCTGCCTAACCAGCCGTTTGCGCGGTTTGATCCGCAAGTTCAACTCAAGCTCGCGGTAGACCCGGTACACGCGCTTGTGGTTCCACCGCAAGCCGCGGACATTACGCAGGTACAGAAAGCACAACCCAAAGCCCCAGTTGCGGTGGTTGTCCGTCAGGCGAAGCAGCCAGTTTGCGATCTCCTCGTTTTCGGCGTCGGTCTTGGTGACGTACCGATAGCAGGTCTGGCTAATGCTGAACACCTCGCAAGCCATCCGGATCGATACGCCGCGATCTTGCACGGCACGTCGGGCCATCTCGCGGCGGCGAGATGGCCTCACCACTTTTTTTCGAGCGCCTCCGTCACGATCTCGGCCTTGAGCTTCTCCCCGACGTACATCTTGCGCAGGCGCGCGTTCTCGGCTTCCAACTCCTTCATCCGTGCCATCAGCGACACATCCATGCCGCCGTACTTCGATCGCCACTTGTAGAACGTCGCCGAGCTGATGCCCAGCTCCCGGCACAGTTCGGGTACCGCAAGGCCAGCTTCCACCCGTTTGATGGCTTCGATGATCTGGCTGTCCGTGAATCGTGACTTCTTCATGCTGTAGAACTCCTCAACGAGAAAATTCTACTTCTGGCCTCAACGCTTTTGCGGGGG
>NZ_JARYGM010000003.1:0-797885 GCF_033795525.1 Pigmentiphaga sp. | reverse complement strand
TTGGTCGTCGTCCCGGCGCTTGAAACTTTTGTGCGAGGCCCAGGCCTCGATCAGCGTGCCGTCCACACTGAAGTGTTCGTCGCTGCTCAAGCTTGCCCAATCGGCGGTGTGCTTGACCCGCTCGAAAAAGGCGCGGGCCAGGTCTTCATTGAAGAGCCGCTCGCGGTTGGCGCTGAAGGTAGAGTGGTCCCAGACCTTGTCCTCGATGTTCAATCCCACGAACCAGCGGTACAGCAGGTTGTACTCGATGGCCTCGACCAACTGGCGCTCGCTGCGGATGGAAAACAGGATCTGCAGCAGCAGGGCCTTGAGCAGCATCTCCGGCGGCACCGAGGGGCGGCCCCGGCGGGCGTACACCGCGTCGAACTCGCGGTTCATCGCCGCCAGCAGCGCATCGACCACGGCGCGCAGCTTGCGCAGCGGGTGTGTCGCCGGTACCCGCTCTTCAAGGCTGATGTAGCTGAACATCGCCCCCTGGAAGTCTTGGTTGCCTCTCATCGTCCTCGTCCGCGTCGTTCGCCGATCGTTTCAGATCATACTGGCCGAGGCCAGCGTCGGCGGGGGATTTTTTCAACGGCCTGCTAAAGGCGACCTGCGCGTGACCGCGCCGGCAGGCTTCGGCCGCCGCCATATCGCCCCGCTCATTCCCGGTCTGCTCGCGCGCCACCCCGGGCTGGAAGTCACCCTCGATTTGCACGACCATTTCGCCAGCCTCGCCGACGACAACTTCGACTGCGCCATATTCATCGGCGAGCCGCCGGACAGCCAGCTCGTGGCCGTGCGGCTGGGCAGCACCCGCCGGGCCGTGGTGGGCAGCGCCGACTATTTCGCGCGCCATGGGGTTCCACGCCAGCCGGCCGACCTCGAACACCACAACTGCCTTTGCTTCCAGGGCGAAAGCCCGATGCAGGCGCGTCACTGGCTGTTTCAAGTAGACGGGAGGACGGTGACCCAGCCAGTATCCGGCAATCTGCGCTGCTCGGACGGAACCACCCTGTACAAATGGGCGCTCGCCGGCCTGGGGCTGGCCTGGCGCGCCCTCTGGGAGGTCGAGGCGGACCTGGCCAGCGGCCGGCTCAGTTCCGTGCTGGACGCCTACGCTGTGCCGACAGTCGGCATCTACGCCGTGATGCCGCACCGCAAGCACATGCCGCTGCGCGTGCGTGTGTTTCTCGAGTTTCTGCAGTCCGCGTACAACGATCCGCAGTACCGCCAGACCGCCCGCCCCTGAACCCCTGCCGGATTTGCGCGACAATTGCGGGATTGCCTTAGCCGGCACCAGCCGGCCCCATCCTTCCCGCAACCGATGACACCCCCGAGCACCGATACCCCCTTCAGCCTCAAGAAAATCGCCATTCCGGCATTCGGTCCATCGGTACTCTACGGAGTCGGCAACGGCGCCATCCTTCCTGTCATCGCCCTGAGTGCACGGGAATTGAATGCCTCGGTGGCCGTGGCCGGGCTGATCGTGTCGCTGATCGGCATCGGTTCGCTGGTCAGCAACATTCCCGCTGCGCTGATCACGTCCCGCTATGGCGAACGGCGGTCCATGGTGGGGGCCGCCATACTGAGCGTGCTGTCGCTGCTGCTGTGCATTTTCGCCACCCATACCTGGATGCTGGCACTGGGCGTATTCCTGGTGGGCGTGGCGGCTTCGGTTTTCCTGCTGGCACGCCAGACCTATCTGATCGATGCGGTACCGTCCCACATGCGGGCGCGCGCGCTGTCGACGCTGGGCGGCACCAACCGCATAGGCGTGTTCGTCGGGCCATTCGCCGGCGCAGCCTTGATTCATTTCGTGGGCCTGCAGGGTGGCTACTGGGTTGCCGTGGCGGCCATGGTGGGCGCGGGGCTGATCGCCCACCTGGCGCCCGACATGGCATCCGGGGCCCGCAGCGCCACGCCGCAGGCCAAGCCGCGCGTGCAGGACATCGTGCGCACCCACGCCAAGGTCTTTCTCACGCTTGGGCTGGGCATCCTGCTGGTGAGCGCGCTGCGCGCCTCGCGCCAGGTGGTGATCCCTCTGTGGGCGGACCACCTCGGACTGGCCGCGACCGCAACCTCCATCATCTACGGGCTGGTGGCCGCCATCGACATGTCGGTGTTCTATCCCGCCGGCACGGTCATGGACCGCTACGGCCGGCTATGGGTGGCGCTGCCCTCGGCACTGCTGATGGGCCTCGCGTTGATGGCGACCTCCGTGACCTCGGGCGTCATACCTTTCCTCATCGTCTCGCTCGTGCTGGGATTCGGCAACGGCATCAGCTCGGGCATCGTCATGACGCTGGGGGCCGATGCCTCGCCTGCCCAGGGCCGCACCGAGTTCCTCGGCATCTGGCGGGTGATCGCCGATCTCGGCAACAGCCTGGGACCCGTGCTGCTGTCGGCCATTACGGCCGTGGCCTCGCTGGCGGTGGGCGTGGCGTCGATCGGTACCCTGGGCTTCGCTGCCGCGGCAGTATTCTGGCGCTGGCTGCCAAGACGGCCGCCCAGGCACCGGGCGGACTGAACGCCGCAAAGGCGATTCACCTTGTTACAGGCGCCCCTTAATGGGGTGTTTAGACTCGAAATTTCCGCATGACCGAGGTGCAGCCCGTGAATCGCTCCGCCATGGACACGAATGGGCTCCTGGCCGGGACGACGCTGGGAGGAGCCTCCCCCGGCGGGCTTGCCCAGGACGCCGACATCAGTTTCCGGATGCTGGTCGACGGCATCAAGGACTACGCCATCTTCATGCTGGACCCGGAAGGGCGCATAGCGACCTGGAATGCCGGGGCGGCCAAGATCAAGGGTTATACCGCGCCCGAGATCGTCGGCCGGCACTTTTCGGTGTTCTACACACCCGATGCCGTTGCCCGCAAGTGGCCCCAGTACGAATTGGAAGAAGCCGCCCTCCACGGCCGCTTCGAAGACGAAGGCTGGCGCGTACGCAAGGACGGCAGCACGTTCTGGGCCAACGTCGTCATTACCGCGCTGCGCGATCAGGGCGGCGTGCTCAAGGGCTACGCCAAGGTCACGCGGGACTTGACCGAGCGGCGGCGGCACACCGAGGCCCTGCGGCAAAGCGAAGAGCGTTTCCGGCTGCTGCTCGAAGGCGTCGAAGGCTACGCGATCTATCTGCTGGACAGCAACGGCATGATCACCAGCTGGAATGCCGGCGTGTCCCAGATTACCGGGTATCGCCGGGACGAAATCATCGGCCGGCATTTTTCCCTGTTCTATCCCAGCGACGAGACCTTCGAAGGCGGGCCGGAGCGCGTGCTGCGCACCGCACAGGCCGACGGACGCTTCGAGGAAGAAGGCTGGCGCCAGCGCAAGGACGGGACACTGTTCTGGGCCACGGTAACCACCACCGCGGTCTACGGCGACGACAGGCAACTGCGCGGCTACGCGACCATCATGCGCGACATGAGCGAGCGCAAACGGCTGGAAGAACTGGAGCTGGCCAACCGCCGCATGAGCGAATTCCTCGCCACGCTGGGGCATGAGCTTCGCAATCCGCTGGCCCCCGTGCGCAACGCCATCGAGATCCTGCAGCTGGAACCGGCCATCAACGCCACGGTCGCGCGCTGCCGCGACATGATCGACCGCCAGATAGGACACCTCTCGCGGCTGGTGGACGACCTGCTCGATATCGGCCGCATCACCTCCGGCAAGATCGAACTGCGCATGTCGATGGTCGACATCCGTACTGTGATCGAGCGCAGCGTCGAAGCATCGCGCTTTTATACGGACGCCCGGCGCCAGCGCATCGAGACCGACCTGCCCGCCGAACCGCTCAACGTCAAGGGCGACATGACGCGGCTCGTGCAGGTCGTCCACAATCTGCTGCACAACGCAGCCAAGTTTTCTTTGCCCGATACCCGGATACGCGTGACGGCCACCAAGCGGAGTCGGTCGGTGTTGATCGAAGTGCACGATCAGGGTCAAGGCATACCGGAGCATGCGCTCGAATCCATCTTCCAGCTGTTCGTCCAGGAGGACAAGGAAGCGAATCGCAACGAGAGCGGGCTGGGCATAGGGTTGACGCTGTGCCGCTCGCTGGTGCGCATGCACGGCGGCGCCATATCGGCGTCCAGCGCCGGCCGCGGGCGGGGCAGCACGTTCACCGTGCGCCTGCCGCTCGCCGAGCCCATGCCCTCGTCGGATTCCACGGCGGTGCTTACCCGCCATGCCGCGTCCAGCAAGCGCATCCTCGTGCTCGACGACAACCGCGACTCGGCGGACAGCCTCGCGATGCTGCTGGAGCTCAAGGGCCATCAGGCGCGTCCGCTGTACGACGGGGAAGCGGCCCTGCGCATGGCGCCAAGCTTCCAGCCCCACCTCGTGTTCATCGATCTCGCCATGCCGACCATGGACGGCTTTACCGCCCTGCGTGAGCTGAAGGCGCTGCCGCAGCTGGCGGATACGGTGTTCATCGCCATGACCGGCTATGGCCAGGAGCATGATCGGCAACTGACTGCGCAGGCCGGCTTCGACCTGCACCTGGTCAAGCCGCTGGACATCTCCCAGCTCGGCCAGATCGTCGATGCCGCGGCGTCTTCCCAGCCCTCCTCCGGCACGCCCGGGCACAACCTGGAATCCAGCCATGAATGACGAACTTGTTTTCTATACGCATCCCATGTCCCGCGGACGCATCGTGCGATGGATGCTGGAGGAAGTCGGACAGCCCTACCGGACCGAGGTGCTCGAGTTCGGGACTTCCATGAAAAGCCCGGATTACCTTGCGGTGAACCCCATGGGCAAGGTCCCGGCCGTCCGCCATGGGGACACTGTGGTGACGGAAGCCGCGGCCATTTGTCTCTACCTGGCCGACGCCTTCCCCGATGCGGGCCTCGCGCCGCCCCCGCAAAGCAAACTGCGGGGGCCCTACTACCGCTGGATCTTCTTCTGCGCGGGCCCGCTGGAGGCCGCGGTCACCAACCAGGCGCTGGGGGTCGACATTCCGGCGGAGCGCCAAGGCATGGTGGGCTACGGCACGCTGGCGGCCACGCTCGATACCCTCGAACTGGCGGTGGCTGGCAGCGAGTACGTGGCGGGCGACCGCTTCACGGCCGCCGACGTCTACGTCGGATCGCAGCTGGCCTGGGGCATGATGTTCGGCACCATCGAGAAACGCCCGGCCTACGAACGCTACGTAGCACGGCTCGCCGGCCGCCCAGCCGCTGTGCGCGCCGGGCAGATCGACGACCAGCTCGCGGCCAGCGCCAAGGCGGACGAGGACGACTGAAGACTGATGCTATGCCGTCACGTGCAGGAAGTGACGGTGCCGTTCGTACTGGTCGAGAATGTCCCCGATGACCGCGTCCCGGCTCCATCCCATGATGTCGTAGTCCTGCCCGCCTTCGCGCAGGTGCACCTCGGCACGGAAGTACTTGCGTCCTTCCTCGTTCTTGGCTTCGCCGGCGGTCAGGCTGGGCCGCACGAAGCCATGCGGCCGGACGGCATAGGAAAAGTCCAGGGCGCCCTGGTGCACCACCTCCAGGACGACTTCCCCTTCTTCGCCGTCGCGCACATGGGCTTCGTAGCCAAGCTTGTGCAGTTCTTCCACGACGGCCTCCATCGCCGGCCGCACGACGTCGACAATGAACCGCAATACGTGCGAGCGGCGCGGCATCATCACCATGTTGCGCAGCCGGGCCTCCCATGATTCGCTCTCGCCCGCGGCCCGGGACAAGGCCAGCGACTGGAAGTGGATGCGGCGCTTGGTGGCGTCGCGTTTCAATGCCTTGAACAGTCCCCAGATGGCGACCAGCAATATCACCGAGAACGGCAGCGCGCTGGCGATGGTCGCGGTTTGCAGCGCCTGCAGGCCATCGGCCAGCAGCAGCGCTATCGCCACCACACCCATCAACACCGACCAGAAGATGCGCTGCCATACCGGAGAATCCTCGGCGCCGCCGGAGGCCAGCAGGTCGACCACCAGCGCACCCGAATCGGCCGAGGTCACGAAGAACACCACCACCATGGCGATGGCCACCAGCGAAAGCGCGTAGCCCCAGGGGTAATGCTCGAGGAAGGCGAACAGGGCCAGCGTGCTGTCGGCCTTGACCGTGTCGGCCAAGGCACCGAACTTCTCGAACAGGACCAAATGGATGGCCGAACCGCCGAACACGGTCATCCACATGAAAGTGAAGCCGGTCGGCACCAGCAGCACGCCCGCCACGAACTCCCGTATGGTGCGCCCGCGCGAAATGCGCGCGATGAACAGGCCCACGAAAGGCGACCAGGCGATCCACCATCCCCAGTAGAACAGCGTCCACCCGCCTATCCAGTCGGTCGGGTTGTAGGCGTAGAGATTGAAGGTCTTGGCCACGATGTCCGACAAGTAGGCGCCGGTGTTCTGCAGGAAGCTCTGGAACAGGAAGATGGTCGGCCCGACGATGAGCACGAAAATCATCAGAACCAGGGCCAGGAACAGGTTGGTCTCGGACAGGATACGTATGCCGCGGTCCAGCCCGCTGGCCACCGACAAGGTCGCCAACCCGCATGCGATGACTATGAGCGCGATCTGGTTGAACGTACTCACCTCCAGCCCGAACAGGTGATTCAGGCCGCTGTTGATCTGCGCCACGCCCACGCCCAGCGAGGTCGCCACGCCGAACACGGTGCTGATGATGGCGAAGATGTCCACGGCATTGCCGACCGGGCCATGGATGCGCTCGCCTATGAACGGATACAGCGCCGACCTCAGGGTCAGCGGCAAATTGTGCCGGTAGCTGAAATAGGCCAGGATCAGCGCCACCACGGCGTAGATGGCCCACGCGTGCAGGCCCCAATGGAAGAAGGTGATCTTCATCGCCTCGCGCGCCGCCGCCACCGTACCGGGCTCGCCCACCGGCGGCGCGATCATGTGCATGACCGGCTCGGCCACGCCGAAGAACATCAGCCCTATGCCCATGCCAGCCGAGAACAGCATCGCGAACCAGGCGAAGTTGCGGTAGTCCGGCTCGCTATGGTCCGGGCCGAGCTTGATATTGCCGTAGCGGCTGAGCGCAGCGACGACGACCGAGATCAGGATGATGGCGACCGTCAGTATGTAGAACCAGCTGACGTTGGCGATGATCCATTGCTGGACCGCATCGAATACGCCCTGCACGACGCGCGGCACCGCGATGGCGCAGGCGACGATCGCCAGGATGAATGCAGCCGCCGTGAAGAACACCGGCCGGTGGATGGTTGTTTTCATCGGTACTCCACTGTAGATGGGCGGGGGTGGGCGTCCCGCGAATGGACAGCATCCGAAGTGTAGCGGCCCGGCACCATCAATTAGAATGAACCAAACCATCGACGATAGTCAACGATCATGACTCAAGGCTTCACTACCCGCATCCTGCATAGCGACCGGCACGCCGGCGTCGAACACGGCGCCCTGCACAAGCCCATGCATACCGCCTCCGCGTTCGGCTACGAGGACGCGCAAACGCTGGTCGACGTGTTCCAGGGACGCAATCCCGGCTATTCGTACGGCCGCCAGGGCAATCCCACCACGGCCGCCCTGGAAGCGAAGATCACCGCCATGGAAGACGGCATCGGCACGGTCTCGTTCGCGACCGGCATGGCTGCCATCGCCGCCGTGCTGACCACGTTGCTGCGCGAAGGCGACCACATCGTCTCCAGCGGATTCCTGTTCGGCAATACCAATAGCCTGTTCGCGACCATGAAAGGCCTGGGCGTGGACGTCGATTTCGTCGATGCCACGGATGCCGCCAACGTCGAGCGCGCGCTGCGGCCCAATACCCGCCTGGTTTTCGTCGAAACCATCGCCAACCCGCGCACCCAGGTCGCCGCCCTGGCCGAGATCGGCGCGCTCTGCAAAGCCAAGGGCGTGCTGTACGTGGTGGACAACACCATGACCTCGCCCTACCTGTTCCGCCCCAAGGCCGTCCAGGCCGACCTCAGCATCAATTCCCTCACGAAGTACATATGCGGCCACGGCAATGCGCTGGGCGGCGCGGTGACGGATACCGGCCTGTTCGACTGGACCGCCTATCCCAACATCAGCGCTTCGTACCGGGGCGTCAAGCCGGCCATGCAAGGCCTGCAGCAGATCAAGAAGAAAGGCCTGCGCGACATGGGCGCCACCCTGGCTTCGGAAGCCGCGCACCGCATCGCCGCCGGCGCCGAAACCCTCAGCCTGCGCATGGAACGCGCCTGCGCGACCGCCGCGGCACTGGCCGCGCAATTGGCGGGCCACCCCAAGGTCAAGCGGGTCTACCACCCGAGCCTGCCCGACCATCCGCAATACGAACGGGCCAAGACCCTGTTCAAGCGCGCCGGCGCCCTGCTCAGCTTCGAACTGCAGGACGGGCTCGACCCTGTGCGGTTCCAGAACCTGCTGCGCGTCGTCGTCTCCGCGACGCACCTCGGCGACACCCGCACCCTGGCCATCCCGGTGGCGCAGACGATCTATTGGGAAATGGGGCCGGAGCGGCGGCGTGAAATGGACATTGCCGATTCCCTGATCCGCGTTTCGGTGGGGATCGAGGATCCCGAGGACTTGCTCGGGGACTTTGCCCAGGCTTGCGAGGCCGTCTAGGCCGGGCCCTCGGCGCCGCGTATGGCGGCGACGAGTGTCGCCGCGCGGTAGGGCTTGACCACGTGGGCCTGGAAACCGCTGTCCAGCGCCCGCTGCCGGTCACCCTCGCGCGCCAGGGCGGTAACCGCGACCGCGCGCAGCTTCTTGCCGTCCAGGCCCATGCCGCGGCGGATGGCCTCGATCAACTGGTAGCCGTCCATGCCGGGCATCCCGATGTCGGCGACCAGCGCGGTGTAGAAATCGGACCCGCGTTCAGCCAGCTCTTCCAGGGCCGCATAGGCGGAGGTCACGGCGGTGACCTCGGCGCCATACTCCCGCAGCAGGTGGGTCAGGTATTCCAGCATGTCGGGCTGGTCTTCCACGGCCAGGATCACCTGGCCGGCCAGGCTGTCCGCCCGCAACAGGTCACCCTTTTCGCCCAGCCATTCGCCCCTTTCCGTCGCAATGAGCGGCGAGCGGTAGACCGGCAGGCTGATGGTGAAACAGGCGCCGCGATTGAGCCCCTCGCTTTCCGCCCGCACCTCGCCCCCATGCATCTCGACGAGCTGCTTGACGATGGACAGCCCCAAACCCAGCCCGCCGTGACGGCGCGACGTGGAGCCGTCGGCCTGGCGGAAGCGGTCGAACAGGTGGGGCAGGAAGTCGGGCTCTATGCCCACTCCGGTGTCGGCCACCGAGACTTCGAACTGCGAATCGGTGCGGCGCGCGGAAATGCTGATGCGTCCGTTAGGAGGGGTGAATTTAATGGCGTTGGACAGCAGGTTCCAGAGAATCTGCTGCAGCCGGGTCGGGTCCGCCAGCACCATGCAGACTTCGAAGCTGTGCTGGAACTCCAGCCGTATTCCCTTGCCTTGCATAGAGGGCTCGCTCGACTGCACCACGCGGGCCACATGCTCGAACCCATCCAGGGGCTCCAGGTCCAGCTTGACCTTGCCCAGGAAAATGGCGCTCATGTCTAGCATGTCAGAGATCAGCGTCGCCTGGGTACGGGCGCTTTGCAGGATGGTGGCCAGGCCCTTGCGCTGCTGCTCGTTGGCCGGATCCGAACGCTTGAGCAAAAGCTGGCTCCAGCCGATGATGACCGACAGCGGCGTGCGCAGTTCGTGCGACAAGGTCGCGAGGAACTCGTCCTTCATCCTGGTGGCGGTTTCGGCATCGCGCCGCGCCGCACGCTCGGCTTCCAGCAGCTGCTCGCGTTGCGCTTCCATCACGTAGCGCTCGGTGATGTCGCTGAACAAAATGGCGACCGTCGCCTCTTCGGGGTCGCCAAGGCGGAATGCATAGACGTCGAACCAGCGCCCCTGTGCTTCGGCGCAATGCTCGAAGCGCGTCGGCTGGCCTGTAAGCGCTACATCGCCGTAGATCTGGAACCAGTGATCTTCGTGGTCGGGCACCAGTTCGCGCATGCGCTTGCCGAGGACGTGTTTCAGGCCGGTCAGCGTTTCGAACGCGGGATTAGTCTCAAGAAAGCGATAATCGATCGGCTTGCCATGTTCGAACAGCATCTGCACGACGCAGAACCCCTGGTCGATGGACTCGAACAGCAAACGATAACGGTGCTCGCTACGTCGCAAAGCTTCGGCGGTGGCGTCCTCGTCCACCCGCCGCTTACCCCGGAACCGATAGGACGCGATATCCCAAGGCTGCATACGCGTAGTTGCTCCTGGTCCGCTGGTTGTCCGTCGAAGGCGCAGTGTACAGGCGCCCCGGATGACATGTGTTTCAAGGCATGTCCCTTGTGAAACTTCGCCGCGGCGGCCGGTGATAGCATTCTGCCCGTGAGCGATTCTCCCTCTACCCCACCTTCCGGACCTCCGGCCCTGTGCCACGCCGTCACGCTGGAACCCCAGCAATGGACGTTTGCCGCGGGGGCCGACGAAACCCTGTTCCAGGCTGCCCGCCGGGCCGGCATACGCCTGCCCACGCTATGCCGCAACGGCACCTGCCGCACCTGCTATTCCAGGATGGAGCACGGCAGCGTCCGTTACCAGGTGGAATGGCCGGGACTCAGCGCGCGCGAGAAGGAAGAGGGTTTTATCCTGCCGTGCGTGGCCGTGGCGACTTCCCCTATCGTCATGGTGAACCCGCACGCCGAGAAGATCGGCGGCGGGACGGATTGACGTTCCGCGGCGACGGCGCCTGACCCTCGAGAAACAGTTCAGCCAGCGTCTGGCGCAGCCAGGCATGCCCCGGATCCCGGTGGAAACGCGCATGCCAGTACTGGTTGACGGCGTAATGCTCGATAGAAACGGGCGGCGCGTATAGGCGCAGGTCTTCCTGCCGCGCCACGATTTCACCCAATAGCCGCGGTACGGTCGCCACCAGGTCGGTTTGTGCGATCACCGCCGCCAGCCCCAGGTAGCTGGGCAGGCGCAGAACGACTTGGCGCGCCAGGCCGGCGCGCCGTATCGCCTGCTCCACGATCAGTTGGCTGGTGGTAGACGGCGAGACGTCGATATGGCCTTCGCGGACGAAATCGGCGCGCGTGAAGGTTTTGCGCACGCGCGGGTGGCGCGCTCCTGCGACGCAGACGAAATCCTGCTCGAACAGCCGCTGGCGATAGAAGCCGGCTTCCAGCTGCGGCATGAAGCCGATGGAAAGATCGGCTTCGCCGCTTTCCATGCGCGCAGGCGTATCGGGCGCGATACGGAGGATTTCCACGCGTACCGACGGCGCGACCTCGCGCAGCCAGTTTACGATGCGGGGCAGCAGCACGATGTGGCTGATGTCGGTCATGCAAAGCCGGAAGGTGCGGTTTGAGGCCTCGGGCACGAAAGTGGGCGGCTCCAGCAGCGCCTGCATCGATGCGAGCGCTGCCGCCACCCGGCTTTCGAGTTCCAGCGCCCGGGCCGTCGGCTCCATGCCGGAAGTCGTGCGCACGAACAGCGGATCGCCGAATACTTCGCGCAGCTTGGCCAGGAAGAAACTCATGGTGGACTGGCTCATGCCCATGCGTTCGGCGGCCAGCGACACGCTGCCGGTACGGCGGATTTCGTCAAAGACTCGCAACAGCTTCGTATCGATATTCTCCAATCCGCCTGCCCTTTCATATCGAAAATATCGATTCAGACTATCGATGCCGCTCCATGGAGTCAAGCCAGGCCCCTAGCTAAGATGGCGCGACTTTTCCCCGCCCTTGCCGTGCGTAGCTATGCCGGGCAAGGGCGACACCAGGAGACATCATGACCCATAGAACCCAAGCAACGGCCATCGTGGTCGGCGGCGGCATCGGTGGCCTGGCGGCGGCGCTGGCGCTGGCCAAGGAAGGCGTCTCGGTCGAGCTGCTGGAGCAAAGCCCCACCATAGGCGAGATCGGCGCCGGCATCCAGCTCGGCCCGAACGCGTTCGCGGCCCTGGACGCGCTAGGGGTGGGCGAGGCCGCGCGGCGGCGCGCCGTCTTCACCGAACGCCTGATCATGATGGACGCCGTAGACGCCACGGAGGTGGGCGGCTTCGAGGTCGGGGACGCGTTCCGCCAACGATTCGGCAACCCTTATGCCGTCATTCATCGCGCCGACATCCACCTGTCCATCCTCGAGGCGGTCCAGCTCCATCCGCTGATCCGGTTCCGGACCTCGACCCGGGTGCAGGCGCTGGAACTGGGCGATGGCCATGCGACGGTGGTGGACGAGCAAGGCAACCGTCACACGGCCGACGTCGTGATCGGCGCCGACGGAGTCAAGTCGGTCATCCGCGACACGCTGATCGGCGACGAAGCCCGGGTAATCGGACATGTGGTCTACCGCGCGGTGGTCGACGAAGCCGACATGCCCGGCGATCTGAAGATCAATGCCCCGGTAGTCTGGGCCGGCCCGAATTGCCATCTCGTGCACTATCCGCTGCGCGGCGGGCAACAGTACAACCTGGTGGTGACTTTCCACAGCCGCGAGCCGGAGGTCTGGGGGGTCCGGGAAGGCAGCAAGGAGGAAGTGCTGTCCTACTTCGAAGGCATCCACCCGCGTCCGCATCAGATGCTGCACCGCCCGACCTCGTGGAAGCGCTGGGCCACGGCCGATCGCGACCCGCAGCCGCGATGGGGCCAGGGCCGCGCGACCGTGCTGGGCGATGCCGCCCATCCGATGACGCAATACCTGGCCCAGGGAGCCTGCATGGCGCTGGAGGATGCGGCGACGCTGGGGGCGGCGCTGCGCCATGCCGGCGGCGATCTGGAAGCCGCGTTCCGCCTCTACGAGGACTCGCGTATTACGCGGACCGCGCGCGTCGTGCTGTCCACCCGTTTGATGGGCACGCTCTACCATGCCAAGGGCGTCGAACGGCTGGTGCGCAATTCACTGTGGGCCGGGCGGCAGCAGGAGCAGTACTACGACGCCGTCCAATGGCTGTACGGCTGGCGCGTGGAGAACTGCCTGAACCTGGCCTCCCGGCAGGCGTAAGGGCGCGCAGGGCGGGCGCCGCCGCCGCGGCTAGGGCGCGACCGGGCTTTCCCTGAACGCAGCGGGTGCGGGCCGGTGGAGCGGCTTGCCCGACAAGCCCGGGAACACGATGGACAGCGCATAGATGTCCAGGACCGGGTCGTGGCCGAGCACAAAGGAGGCCCCCAGGGCTTCCAGCAGCGGCACGATGCGTTGCGCGCCGCCGCCAGGCGGCACACCTTCCCCGGCCCCCGGCGAGGCCGGCAGGTCCTCGAGCGTGAGCGGCAGGGACGGGGCCGCGCCAAAGCCATTGCCGTGGCCGACGAACAATTCCGCCCGCCCCATCTCCCATCGCGCACGCACGACCACGCGCCGGTGGATCCCGGGCCGCTCGGCGACACAGGCGATCGCCGCCTGCAGCAGCGCCGCGACGTCGTGCGCGCGGCCACAGACAAGTACCGGATGGGCGGGCACGTCGGCCTCGATATGGCGGACGTACCCCTCTTGCGTAATGCAAAAAGCGTCCACCGCTTCCCTGATCAACAGGCCCAGGTCGCACAGCGGACTCGTCGAAAACAGTGGCGGCCGTTGGCCGGCAAGATCCGTCATGAGTAGGCACGCAACAGACAACCCCGGCGAGTCTACGGGGAAGCGATGCGGCCAATCGCAAACAATGACAAACGCGCGGCCGGGTTCGCCCCCAGGGGCGCTGCCCCGGGCTGCTCAGTAGGCGCTTGCCCGGGTCAACCGGTCCAAGGCCTCGGGCTCGAGCTTCAGGCTCGCGGCCGCCTGCAGCGAATCGAGCTGCGCCTCGGAGGTCGCGCTGGCGATCGGCGCGGTCACCGCAGGCTGGTACAGCAGCCAGGCCAGGGCCACGGCCGCCGGCGTCGAACGGCATTGCGCCGCCACCTGGTCCAGTGCATCCAGGATCCGCAAGCCCCGCTCGTTCAAGTAGCCGCCCACCCGCGCGCCACGAGCCTTGCCTTCCAGATCCGCGGCGGTGCGGTACTTGCCGCTCAGGAAACCGCTGGCCAATGCGTAGTAATTAATGACCGCTACCTGGTTCTTCAGCACCACCGGCGCCAATTCGGTCTCGAAGGCCTTGCGCTCGACCAGGTTGTATTCGGGCTGCAGCGTCGCGTACGCCGCAAGCCCGTTGGCCCGGCTCACGTCCAGGGCCTCCTGGAACCGGGCAGCCGTATAGTTCGATGCGCCTATGGCCCTGACCTTGCCGGCCCGGACCAGTTTGTCGAATGCGGCCAGGCTTTCTTCCAGTGGCGTACCGGTATCGTCGTCGTGGGCCTGGTAGAGGTCGATATAGTCGGTCTGCAGGCGCCGCAGCGATCCCTCGACCGCCTTTTCGATATAGGCAGCCGAGAGGCCTCCCGGACTGCCGAGCGCGGCCTTGCCGACCTTGGTCGCGAGAATGACCCGATCGCGCTTGCCCGTCCGCTTGAACCAGTTGCCGATGATGGTTTCGGACTCGCCGCCCTGGTTGCCGGGCACCCAGCGCGAATAGGCGTCCGCGGTATCGATGAAGTTCATCCCGCGGTCGGCCAGCGCATCGAGAATGCGGAACGACGCGGTCTCGTCCAGCGTCCAGCCGAAAACGTTGCCGCCGAAGGTGATAGGGAATACCTGCAGGCCAGTGGTGCCGAGCGATCGATAAGTCATGGGCTGCCTCGCGAGTAAGTGGGACGGGATCGAAAATAGTAGGAGATTCCCGTCCGCCGGCAAAATACCCGGCATGGGTGGCCGCCCGGCGGCGCCGGCGATGCTCAGCCCTGCTGGGCGCCGGTCTTCACCTTGATTCCCTGGTGCCGGCGCTCCATTTCCTGCCGCAGCTCGCGCCGCAATTGCGCGGCCTCGAAGCGCTGGCGCTCTTCCTCGGTCTGAGGCTGGAGCGGCGGCACGGGCACCGGCACACCGTCGTCATCGACCGCCACCATCGTGAAATAGCAGCTGTTGGCATGCCGCACCAGCTTGTTGCGGATATCCTCGGCAACCACCTTGATGCCGATTTCCATGGACGTGCGGCCGGTATAGTTGACCGAGGCATAGAAGGTCACCAGCTCCCCCACATGGATGGGCTGGCGGAATACGACCTGATCGACCGAAAGCGTTACCACGTAGCGGCCGGCATACCGGCTGGCGCAAGCGTAGGCCACCTGGTCTAGGTATTTGAGAATGGTGCCGCCATGCACATTGCCTGAAAAATTGGCCATGTCGGGCGTCATCAGGATCGTCATGGAAAGCTGGTGCTGGGAATCGTTCATGGCGAACCTTCGCGGGCGGAACACATGCGTCATTGTAGCCACCGCGACGGCCGGCGCCCGTCGTTGTTAACATGAAACGCAGGGCGGCCCGCCGCCCCTTTCAATTCGTCCAGGATCATTCTCATGCAAAGCCGAACCATTGCTCTTTTGCACCCCGGCGCCATGGGCGCCGCCCTGGGGGCCTGCCTGGTCTCCCGCGGGCACCGCGTACGCTGGAGCTCGGCCGGACGCAGCGCCGCGACCCTCAAGCGGGCCCAGGCCGCCGGCCTGGAAGACGCCGGGACACTGGAGGCTGCCTTGCGAGGCGCCGATTTCGCCATCTCGGTCTGCCCGCCCCACAATGCGCTGGAACTGGCGCGCGAAGTTGCCGGGCACCGCTATGAAGGCATATTCGTCGACGCCAATGCGGTGTCGCCCGCAACCGCCAAGCAGATCGAGCAAGCGGTACGCGAGGGCGGGGCCCGCTTCGTCGACGGCGGCATCATCGGCCTGCCGCCGCGCAAACCGGGCTCGACCAGGCTGTACGTCGCCGGCGACGATGCCGCCGCAACGGCCGCCCTGTTCGACGGCAGCGCGCTGGACGCCGTGGCACTGGACAGCCCGGCCGGCAGCGCCTCGGCATTGAAGATCTGCTATGCGGCGTGGAGCAAGGGTTCCACCGCCCTGCTCGCGGGCATACGCGCCCTGGCCCGGCACGAACAGATCGAGGGCGCTTTGCTGGCCGAATGGCAGCGATCGACGCCGCAGACCGCCGCGCGCTCCGAGGAAGTCGCCCAGAAGGCGGAAAAGGCCTGGCGCTGGGTGGGCGAAATGGAAGAGATCGCCGCCACCTTCCAGGCCGCCGGCCTGCCCGGCGGCTTCCACCTGGCCGCCGCCGATCTCTACCGCCGGCTGGACGTCTACAAAGACGCCGCCCAGCCTCCTTCCGTCGATCAGGCGCTGGACAAGCTGCTGCGCTGACCGCCCGGCACCGCGGCCGATCCTAGGCCGGCAGGTACAGCCGGACCACCAGCCCACCCCCGTCGCGCAAGGAAGCCTCCACCGTGCCGCCGTGGCGCCGGACGGCGGTGGCGGCAATCGCAAGCCCCAGGCCCGCGCCTCCGCTTTCCCGGTCGCGCGCGTCGGCGACGCGGAAAAAGGGCTCGAACAAATGGGGCAACGCATCCGGCGGCACGCCCGGCCCCCGGTCGGCCACGCTCAGGCAATAGCGGCCGTCGCGCCGGGACAGGGTGACGTCCACCTCCCCTCCGGGCGGCGAGAACCGCAAGGCATTACGCAGCACGTTATCGAGCGCGCTGGCCAGCGCCGCCCGCTCGACTTCCACGACGGCATCGTCGGTGCCCGCAACCCGGACCGCGACATCCTTGGCCTGGGCCTCGAAGCGCGCGTTGTCCACGACTTCGCGCATGAGCTCGGCCAGGCGTACCCGCTCCCGGTGGTGGACGGGCTGGCCGCGCAAGCGGGCCACGTCCAGGATCTTGCCTATCATGGCATCCAGGCGCTCGCATTCGCGTTCGATACGGTCCAGCTGGGTCGATAGCCGCGACCCGCCGCGCCGGGCCAGATCCAGCGCCACGCGCAGCCGGGCCAGGGGCGAGCGCAACTCGTGGGAAACGTCCCGCAGCAATCGTTCCTTGGTGGCGACGAGGTCATGGATGCGGCCGGCCATGGCATCGAAATCCCGGGCCAGCACGCCCAGTTCATCGCGGCGCCCGCCCAGCGGCCGGCCCGCGCGCACCGACAGGTCGCCTGAGGCCAGGCGCCGGACACCGTCCCGCAGTTGCCCGACCGGCCCACTGATGGTGCGGGCCAGCAGCCAGCAAATGGGCGCGCTTACCAGAAAGCAGAACAGCAACAAGAGCCAGGGCACGTGCGGCTGGTCCAGCACGTCCAGCTCCGACAGCGCAAAGGGATCGAACAGCAAGTCCAGGCGCCGGCCGTCCTCCAGGACCAGCCGGCGGATGTTCCACCAGGAGGGCTGGTATTCGGGCGGTGTCGCATCGGCAGCCGGGATGGGCGTACGGGCGGCCGGCGGCAGTCCCAACGTAGCGCGCCAATGGTCGCGCGCCCGGTAGGCCCGCAAGCGGTCGGCCGTCAGCATGGACAGCTTCTGTCCCGCGATCTCCCGGTTGCCGGCATCGACGATGTACGCGCCCAGCGCCGGATGCCGGTCGCGCAGCCCGGCCAGCCAGGCGCGCAGCGCGGGCTCGCCCCCGGCGCGCGCGGCCTCCCGGGCTTCGCGCGCGAGATGGTCGGGGTTGACCTCGTACAGCGCCTTCATGCGGTAGGACAGGACCGAGCCGGTAATGGCCATGCCGCCCGCCAGGATCAGCCCCATGGCGATCCAGAACGACAGGAAAATGCGCAGGAACAGGGATTTCACGCCCCGCCCGCCAGCAGCATGTACCCCAGGTTGCGCAAGCCGCGTATTTCGGGGGCCGCACCGCGGCATTGCCGCAGCTTGCGCCGCAGATTGCTCACGTGGGTATCCAGGCTGCGGTCATAGGCTTCCAGCT
Source organism: Pigmentiphaga sp. (assembly GCF_033795525.1). Taxonomy (GTDB): domain Bacteria; phylum Pseudomonadota; class Gammaproteobacteria; order Burkholderiales; family Burkholderiaceae_B; genus Pigmentiphaga. Next base: position 780,181 of record NZ_JARYGM010000003.1, on the reverse strand, counting down.
GGCGGCCCAGAGCCGCCTCGGTCAGGTGCTCGCGGGTGACCGGCGTGCCGGCATGGCGCATCAGGATCTCCAGTATCCGCAGTTCGGCGGAGGTCAGCGCCAGCGCCTCGCCCGCCATATAGGCGCGCTGCGTGGAAGGCACCACGCGCAGCGCGCCGACGGCGATGCCCGGCTCATGCTGCAACGGCCGCGACAAGGTGCGGCGCAGGACGGCGTGCATGCGCGCCAACAGCTCGGCCGGACTGAACGGCTTGCAGACATAGTCGTCGGCGCCGGACTGCAATCCTTCGATACGGTCCTCCTGGGCCGTACGCGCCGTCATCATGATGACCGGCATGCTGGACATCCGGCGGATTTGCCTGAGCACGTCGAAACCCGAAAGCCGGGGCAGCATGACGTCCAGCAGCAGCAAGTCGAAATTGCGCCGGTCGACCATTTCCGCCGCGATGGCGCCGTCCGGCGCCACGTGCAGCTCGAACGGCTCGTCGGCAAAGAACTCCGCCAGCATCTGCGTCAGTTCGGCGTCGTCGTCGGCCAGCAGCACGGCCGGCTGGCTTGCGCTCACCGCGCCGCCGGCCCAGGCCGGACCGGCCTCTTCCTGTCGTGCATACCGCACACTCATGCCCCTATTATCTAAAGATAGCTAAAGAAATGTCAAAAAATCCAAAGACCCAAACCTTGGAGCCGGAAATCGGTCGTGCGGCCATTATAGTCAATGGAAATCATTCTCATTTGTTTTGTCGGTGCGCCGCCCAGGGCGCGCAGTGCTTTTTCGCTAGAGAATCCTTCCATGCCCTATGCTTACCCCCGGCCGCTCCGCGCGCAACGTCGCTACCCTTTTGCGCTCTCGAGTCTATGCGCCGCCCTGCTGGGCGCGCTTTCCGGCCCTGTGGCCGCGCAGGAGCCGGAGCCCCCGGCGCAGGCGCTCGATACCGTGGTGGTAACCGCTTCGGGATTTGAACAGGACATCAAGCAGGCGCCGGCGTCCATCAGCGTGGTGACCCGCGAGGAGCTCGAGCAAGGCGCCTTCCGGGACCTGACGGACGCGCTGCGCACCATCGAGGGCGTCAGCGTGATCGGCGCCGCGGCCCAGGCGGGCGGCGGCGGCCAGGACATCAGCATCCGCGGGATGCCGGGATCCTATACGCTGATCCTGGTGGACGGCAAGCGCCAGAATACCCGCGAAGCCCGCACCAACGGCAACGCGGGCTTTGAGCAGGGATGGATTCCTCCCCTGGAAGCGATCGACCGCATCGAAATCATCCGCGGCCCCATGTCGTCGCTGTATGGATCCGATGCCATGGGCGGGGTCATCAATATCATTACGCGCAAGGTCGCCACGCGCTGGGGCGGCTCGGCCAAGATAGAGGGCACGCTGCAAGAGCGCTCCGAAGCCGGCAACTCGGCCGGGACGAACTTCTACCTGAGCGGGCCGATCAAGGAAGACATGCTGGGGCTGGCCATCTACGGCGGCTACTTCCGCCGCGGCGAAGACGAAATCGTCTATGGCTTCAACAAGGCGGAAAACTACAACCTGAACGGCCGCCTCTCGCTTACCCCAAACCGCAACCATGACTTCGTGCTGGACTTCGGGCGCAGCCGGCAGAACGTCGCGTATCACCGCGGCGTCTCGGTCACCGACACCACGGCGTCGACCCGCAGCGTGAACGAACGCGAAAATGTCTCGTTCACCCATACCGGCCGCTGGGGCGACTGGGGCACCTCCACCATCAGCCTCTACCAGGAACAAGCGCACCGCCGGAACTTCAATCTCGAAACCAACGCGGTACCGGCCGACCCCAACGTCCTGCGCAACACCGTGCTGGACGGCAAATGGACGCTGCCGGCGGCCAACCATCTCATTACGATGGGCGGGCAGTACCGCAAGGAAGCCTTTACGGCCACCAACTATGTCGGCCGCGAGTGCATACGCACCGATCCGTCCGATCCCTATTTCGGCTGCTTCGACCCCGGCACCGGCAACCCGTATCCGGACATGCCGAACAACGGCAGCTCGTGGCGCACCGTGACCGACTCCAGCGCCAAGCTGTCGACCGTCATGAAGGCCGTGTTCATCGAGGACGAGTGGAGCATTACCGACAAGTTCGCGTTGACCGGCGGCATCCGCCTGGACGACCACGAAATCTTCGGCCGCGAGTGGACCCCGCGCGCCTACGCCGTCTACCACTTCAACGACAACTGGACCTTGAAGGGCGGTATCTCCAAAGGCTATAAGGCGCCTTCGGCACGCGATATCCTGCCGGGCTATGCGCTGTCTTCGGGCGGGGGCAACGGCGGCGGCTCCATCGTCATCCGTTCCAATCCCGACCTGCAGCCCGAAACCAGCATCAACCAGGAAATCGGCCTGCACTATGGCGACGGCGGCCGCTTGTCGGGCGGGCTGACCCTGTTCAACAACGATTTCAAGAACAAGACCACCGAGATCACGCTGCCCGGGGAAGTCGATCCCAACTATCCCGGCGCCACCATCCGCTCGCGGGTCAACGTCGGCAAGGCCGTCATGCGCGGGGTGGAAGGCAACCTGAAATGGGCGATCACCGACACGGTCTCGGTGCGCGGCACCTACACCTTCATCCGCTCGAAAATTACCGACGATCCCATCAACGGCCAGACCGGCCTGCAGCTGGCCGGTACGCCCAAGCAGATATTCAGCGGCACCGTGGAATGGAAGCCCCGCCACGCCCTGACCGGCTGGGCACGCGTATGGGCCTACGACAAGCAGATGCGCCTGAACCGTACCAGCGCCGTACCCACCATTTCGCCGGGATACGTCCAGGTCGATGTAGGCGGTTCGTACCAGGTGAACAAGACCGTCACGCTGCACGCTGCGATCTACAACCTGGGCGACAAGCGGCTGGACTACGAAACAGCCAACCAATACATCGACGGCCGCCGCCTGTGGGTGGGGATGAACGTCAAGTTCTGACCTGGAGCCAGCCCAGGCAACCCGCGGGCAGCAGCGAACCGCCCACCCACAGCGCGCCATGGCGGTAGAGCAGCGAGGCGCGCTGGCCAGCGGCGGGCCTTACGGCCCACAACTGGCCGGAGGCGTCGCTCCATAGCAGGTCCGCATCGATACGCTCGAGCGCCGCGATGGCCTGCGGCGCCGACACGCCGGGCCGGAACAGCACCAGCACCGCGCTCTGCCCGGGCGCGGGCAGCATGGACCACGGCATGGCGATGGCCACGGCACCAAAGAGCGCGGCCGCACCGGCCCGGCCCGTGCCGGAAGTCCCGCCACGGCGCGACAGCCACCAACCGAGCGCAATAAAGCCCAGGCCGAACACCGCGAACCACACCAGATCCCAGAGCAAGGGGCTGGCGCTATCCATCCGGATGCGGTGCAGTCCCAGCAGCCAATGGGACAGCACGGCGTCGATCACATGCCATACCCCGAAGCCGATCAACGCGTCGGCCCAGAGCCGGCGGCCAGCGCCGGGTTGTGCGTACTCCCACCGCGTACGCCACAGGCACCACAAACCCGCCAGCGCAATGCCGTACATCAAGAGGTGGAACAGGCCATCTGCCATGACTTGCATACGCAGGTCCAGCCAGGGCGCCGTCTCGATACCGCTGAACAAATGGTGCCACTGCAGTATCTGGTGCAGCAGGATGCCATCGAAGAAGCCGCCGAGCGCAAAGCCCAACAGGTAGCCCGCCCAGCGGAACAAGGCGGTAGGCGTCCACGCGACCTTGGAAATGGCTGCGCTTTCCATGCTGTCTCCTCGTATTGGCCCACACCCGGCGCCCTGCCGGGAACAGGGACGCGCGCCGGCCGCGCGGCACGCTACTTGCTGTTCCCGAGCCTCCTGAGGAGGCCCGTATGAAACCCGATGACCCCGCTACCCGGCGCGACACCAAGCCGACTCCCGTCATTCGAGAGCGCCCCAGCGACCCCAACTGGCTGGGCGTCGGCTCGGAACCCGAGCCGCGCGAACCCGCCGAATCCCCACCCGGCGCAGAACCCGCCGACATCGGCAGGAAAATGCCCGGGGAAGTCCCGCCGGCGCCCGGGCAGCAGCGCCGCCGCGGCCGGGATCCCGACTTGGCGTAACAGGGGGCTGACGTCCCGGCCCGCCTCGGACGGGCAGCGGGACGCGCGGCGCTCAATCTTCCGCGTCCCCCTCGACGCGCTTCTGCCATTCGCGCCGGCGCTCGACGCCCTCGCGGCCGCCGGCCGTCATGCCGTCGCCCAGCGTGTTGCCGCTCCCGGCCGTAGGCACGGACGCATCCCGTTCTTCGGAACCGCCATCGCGGGTGCGATTGCCCTGCGCGCCATCGCTGTGGACCTCCACATCGGCGCCTTGCTGCCCGCGCTGGGCCGGCGTGTAATCGTCGGCGCCGGGAAGGGTTCCGGTACGGGCCTCCTCGCTGGCTTGCGCCGTGCCTTGGTCGAATATCGTGGTGGGGCCCCGCGGCCCGGGCGGATGATCGTTGTCCGGCCGCGGCTCCTGCTCGGACGATACGTGCCGGGGCCGGGGAGCCCCGGCATTGGGATCGGGAATCTTGGGTGTTTTCATGACGCGCTCCTGCGGTAGACCGGCTCCCGATCAGCAGCTTGCGTGCCCGGGCAGCCGCCAGGCTCCCGCATGTTGCAAAATAACGTCCTCGGCGGCCTTGCCCCGCCTTTTATCCAGTCACCGCAACCATGCCCGTCATTACCTGCATCGAAGACCTGCGCCAACTCGCCAAGCAACGGGTCCCCCGCGCTTTTTACGATTATTGCGACAGCGGCTCCTACACCGAGTGCACGTATCGCGCCAATACCGACGACCTGGCTGCGATCAAGCTGCGCCAGCGCGTAGCGGTGAACGTGGACAACCGCTCCACCAAGAGCACGCTGCTGGGACAGGAAGTCAGCATGCCGGTTGCCATCGCTCCCACCGGCCTGGCCGGGATGCAATGGGCCGACGGCGAGATCCTGGGCGCACAGGCGGCCGAACAGTTCGGCATTCCGTTCACGCTGTCGACCATGAGCATCTGCTCGATCGAGGACGTCGCAGCGGCGACCACCAAGCCGTTCTGGTTCCAGCTGTATGTCATGCGCGACCGCGAGTTCATCGCATCGCTGATCCAGCGCGCCAAGGCGGCCAACTGCTCGGCCCTGGTGCTGACGCTGGACCTGCAGATCCTGGGCCAACGCCACAAAGACCTGAAGAACGGCATGACCGTGCCGCTCAGGCCCACGCTGGCCAACCTGCTGGACTTGGCCAGCAAGCCCGGCTGGGGACTGCGCATGCTGGGCTCCAAGCGCAAGACCTTCGGCAACCTGGCCGGACACGTCAAGGACGCCGACGGCATCAATAGCCTGGCCCGATGGACCGCCCGGCAGTTCGACCCCACGCTGTCATGGAAGGACGTCGAATGGATCAAGCAGCAATGGGGCGGCAAGCTGATCATGAAAGGCATCCTCGATCCTGAAGACGCGCGCATCGCCGCCTCCTGCGGCGCCGATGCCATCGTGGTCAGCAACCACGGCGGCCGCCAGCTCGATGGGGCGCTCTCGTCCATCGCCGCGCTGCCGGCCATCGTCGATGCCGTGGGCCATCAGACCGAAGTCCTGTTCGACGGCGGCGTACGCAGCGGCCAGGACGTGCTCAAGGCACTGGCCCTGGGGGCGCGGGGGGCCATGATAGGCCGGGCCTTCCTCTACGGACTGGGCGCCATGGGGCGGGAAGGCGTGACCACCGCGCTGAGCATCATCCAGAGGGAACTGGACGTCAGCATGGCGCTGACCGGCACACGGACCATAGAAGAGATCGGCCCCAACATACTCGTTCCCGCGCAGCGTTGAGGCACGTCCCACGGCCGATACGCGGGGTGGGCTACAGCACCGGCGCGAACATTCTCGCCACGTGCATGACGACGCGGGGCAGCAAGGGGATCGTCGCCCATTCGTCGCGCGTGACCTCGGCTGCATGGGCAAAATCGGATAGCAGCATCGCTTCCACGTCGGCCGCGAAAGCCGGGCTGACCGTCAGCACCGTCAACTCGAAGTTGAGCCGGAACGAACGGTTGTCCAGATTGGCGCTGCCCACGGCCGCCGTGTCATCGTCGACCAGCAGGACTTTCTGGTGCAAAAAGCCGGGCTGGTAGCGGTAGATCCTCACGCCCGCGCGCACCGCCTCGTAGGTGTGGAACAGCGAGGCCTGGTAGACCATGAAGTGATCCGGCCGGCACGGCACCAGCACCCGGACGTCCACCCCCCGCAGCACGGCCAGGCGCAGGGCGGTCTGCACCGCAGAGTCAGGCACGAAATAGGGGGAAGCCAGCCAGATGCGGCGTTGCGCGGCCTGGATGGCCTGCACGATGAACAGCGAACCGGTTTCCTGGTGGTCCGCCGGACCGCTGGCGATGGCCAGGCAGGTCATGTCGCCCGGCGTGGTCTCGGGCATCTGCAGATCGGGGATCTCCTGCGTGACCCAGTACCAGTCCTCGCTGAAGGTGCGCTGGATCTGCGCGACGATGGGGCCGGACAGGCGGATGTGGGTATCCCGCCAGGGCGTCAGCCGCGAATTCTCTCCCAGGTACTCCACCCCGACGTTATGGCCGCCGATGAAGGCGGTCTGTCCGTCGATCACGACGATCTTGCGGTGGTTGCGGAAATTGAGCTGGAAGCGATTGCTGAATCGCCGCACCGCGAAAGCATGGATCTGGACCCCCGCAACGCGCAGCGACTCGACGTAGCTGCGCGCCAGCGCATGGCTGCCGATGCCGTCGTAGAGGAAATAGACCTTGACGCCAGCCGCCGCCCGTTCCAGCAGGCGGCGATGCAGCTCGCGGCCCAGGGTGTCGTCGCGCACCACGAAGAACTGGACCAGGATATAGCGCTGGGCCTGCGCGATCGCCTGGAAGATGGCCTCGAACGTGGCCGTGCCGTTCTTGAGCAGACTGACCTGGTTGCCCCCCAGGAAGCGCCGCCCGACGAGCCGGTCCAGCGCGAGGAAGCGCCGCAGCTGGGGATCGGCCGCGGCGTTGCGGCGCGCACCCGCCGTCAGCTGCGACTGGTCGACGTCGGCTTCCGTCCGCGCCCGTGCCCGCGCGCTATTGAAGCGATGTTCGTCCACATAGCCGGCGAAACGGCTGCGGCCGAGAAACAGATACGGAATCAGGGTCAGGTACGGAATGGAAACGAGCGCCACCGCCCAGGCCACCGCGCCCTGCGACGTGCGAGTGTTCATGATGGCGTGGCAAGCGGCCACGATGCCCAATATGTGTATGGCTGCGACTTCCAGGCCGATCGACAGCAGACTTTCCGCCATGAATGGCTGACCTCCTTACTCCCGGCCGTATCTTATAGTTTCGGCGGCCTCTAGTCTCTGAGAGCCGGCCGGCGGCAGGCGCGCCCGCCCGCGTCGCGCCGGCATCAGGAGCGATCAGGCATCTTCCGGCAACCTATTTGAGCTCTTGCTTGAGTATGCCCTGCGCGGAAGGCCGGCTGCTGACGCGTTCGTGCCATTGCGCCAGCGCGGGGGTGTCGGGCCGGTCGACCGGCAGCAGGAACCAGCGGTCCACCGCGCAGCCGACTGCGATGTCGCCTATCGTGAAGCGATCGCCCGCAATGAATTGGCGGCCGTCGCCGAACACCCCTTCCAGCAGCTTTACCAGCCGGTTGGTGCGCGTCACGGCATCCGCAATGGCCTGGTGGTTGCGCTGGGCTTCCGGCGTGCGCACCAGGCCCAGGAAGGCGGGCGCCATGGCCGGCGCGAACTCGGTCGCCTGCCAATCCAGCCAGCGGTCGCTCAGGCCGCGCTCGCGCGGGTCGGTCGGCCACAGGGTCCCGGCGCCGTATTGGGCAGCCAGATAGCGCACGATAGAGTTCGACTCCCAGAGAATGTAGCCGTCCTCGTCCAGCGTCGGGATCTTGCTATTGGGGTTCATCGCCACGTATTCGGGCTTATCCAGGCCGCCGTACGGACCGCCGACGTCTATGCGTTCGAATTGCAGCCCCAGCTCCCGCGCTGCCCACACCGCCTTGGCAACGTTGATGGATGTCAGCCGGCCCCAGATGGTCATCATGATGGAAGTCTCCCTATACCTGTAGTGAACCACAATGAGCGCCGACGGCGACGCCCGCACTCCTCACGCGGCGCCGGAGGACGGCGTCCGCTTCAACGCTGCCGCGGCAATGGCGTCCGGCACGCCTGGCAGCTCGGACAACACGGGCAGTGCGGCAAACCGCACGCCGGGGTGCGCCGCCCGGGCCTCGTCCAGCAAGCGCGCCAAGTCCCGCGTAACGTGTGCGCCCGCCGCCCAGAATACCGGCAGTATGGCAATGTCGGCCACCCCCTGGGCGACCAGCGCCGCGATAGCGGCAGGCAGCGATGGCTGCATCAATTCCAGGAACGCCGGTTCGACCGCCGTATCCGGATCCCGAGCCCGTACCGTCTCCGCCAGGCGTTCCAACGGCGCCGCCCAGAGGGGATCGCGCGAGCCATGGGCAAACAGGATGATGCCGCGGCGGGGTGTCATGCCGCGCTCCGCATGCGGGCGACGGTATCCAGGATGGCGTCGCGCTGCGCCGCGATGGCGGCAGGCAGGGCGATCCGGCCCTGCTGCACGGCCCGCACCCAGTCCGCGGTGGCAGCCGCCTCGCGGGCGGGCAATTCGGGCAGCTGCGCCCCGGCCCGTTCCGCCCCTTCGACCGCGGTCTCTTCCCTGCCGTCGATCCAGCGCGCGATGCGTTGCGGGCGCCGCGTATTGGCCACCGCTTCGCCCTCGGTACCGCGCATCAGCAACGCTGGTTCGCGCCGCAGCGCGAACAGCTCCGCCAACATGGCGCCGAATTCGGGATGGGTATAGGCCGACAGCAGCAAGGTCGGTCCCTGTACCGGCCGCAGCAGCTTGGCCAGCGTGTGCGCCACGTTGCGTACGCCCAGGATGCGCCGCAGGCCCACCAGCCTGGCCAGCCCCGGACTGGCGTGCGCCAGCGGCAGATAGGCCACCCCATGGCGGCGCAAGTCCCCGGCCGCGGCCTGGGGCGAGGAAGCGGCGGCCATGTCGAGCGCCTGGAGAATGCCGACCGTTGGTACCCGCGCGACATTGGACCCCGCTCCCTGTTGTCGCGGGTCGGACGCCTGCCCGTGCATCAGGACCGGCACGCCTGCCTGCGCCACCGACCACGCCAGCAGCGGCACGAGATTGGGTGCGTGGCGCGCGCCGTTGTAGGTCGGCAGGACGACCACGGGCAGGCCCGCCGGGGGCTCCACCCTGTGCATGCGCGCCTCGACGGCATCCAGGAAGCCGGCGACTTCCGAGACGGCCTCGCCTTTCATCCGCAAGGCCAGCAGGACGGCTCCCAGTTCCAGGTCGGTGACCCGGCCGTCGAGGATGGCGCCCATCAGGTCGCGCGCTTGCCCGCGCTCCAGCGCGCGCGAGCCATCCTTGCCCCGGCCGATCTCGCGCAGGAGGGGCGCGCAGGAGTAGGACTCGTTCATGGGCGCTCCCCTGGGCGACTCGTGGGCCGATGCAGCAAGATTACACACGCTTCATCAAATCGTTAATGCGTTCCGCCGCCCGGCACAGCAAGGGCAGCAATTCTTCTTCCATCTGCCGCGCCGTGATGCGATGCGCCTGCCCGCTCAGGTTCAGGGCCGCCACGGTACGGCCGCTGCGGTCCCGGATGGGAGCGGCGATGGCGACCAGGCCGGTTTCCAGTTCGCGGTCCACCAGCGACCAACCCTGTTCGCGGACCTGGAGGATGGCCTGCTTGAGGCGCGCCGGATCGGTCACGGTCAGCGGCGTATGGGCACGCAAGTCGGAGCGGGCCAGGACTGCGTCGATCTCGTCGTCGGGCAGCCCCGCGAGCAGGACCCTTCCCATGGCGGAACAATAGGCCGGCAAGCGACTGCCTATGCCCAGGTTGATGGACATGATGCGCCCGGTGGGGATGCGCAGCACATAGACGATGTCGGTGCCGTCCAGGACCGTGGCCGAGCAGGACTGGTGCGCCTCGTTGGCCAGTTCCTCCATGATGGGTTCGGCCAGGTCCCAGAACGGCATGGACGTCAGGTAGGCGAAACCCAGCTCCAGGATGCGGGGCGTGAGCCGGAACAGCCGGCCCTCGGTGGCGACGTAGCCCAGCTGCACGAGGGTCAGCAGGATGCGCCGGGCTCCCGCCCGCGTCAGGCCGGCGGCGTCGGCCACCTCGGTCAAGGTCATGGCCGGGCGCTCGGCGTTGAAGGCGCGGATGACCGCCAGCCCGCGCGCGAACGACTGGACGTACGCGTCGCTGGGCTTGACCGCATCGCCGGCAGGCGCGTCCAGGGCGGCCGAGCGGGCCGTGCGACGTCCGCTCGCGCCGGAGCCGGCCGGCTTGCTTGCGGCCGCGGATTGTTGGGTCATGCAGCCGTATCGCTCAGAGAAGCTCGAACGCCATCGCCGTGGCTTCGCCGCCGCCTATGCACAGCGACGCCACGCCGCGCTTGACGCTGCGCTTGCGCATCGCGCCCAGCAGGGTGGCGATCAGGCGCGCGCCGCTGGCGCCGATGGGGTGGCCGAGCGCGGTCGCGCCGCCGTGCACGTTGACTTTGTCGTGGGGCAGCTTGTGTTCCACCATGGCCGCCATCGTGACGACGGCAAAGGCTTCGTTGATTTCGTACAGGTCCACGTCCCCGGGCTTCCAGCCCGTCTTGGCGAACAAGGCCGCCAGCGCGCCCACCGGCGCGGTGGTGAACCACTGCGGTTCCTGGGAGTGCTCGGCATGGCCCACGACCCGGGCCAGCGGCTGCAGGCCGAGTTTTTCGGCAGTCGAGGCGCGCATCATGACCAGTGCGGCCGCGCCGTCGGAAATCGACGAGGCATTGGCAGCGGTGACGGTTCCGTCTTTCTTGAAGGCCGGCTTGAGCGTGGGGATCTTCTCGGGCATGGCCTTGAACGGGGCCTCGTCGCGCGCGACCACCTTTTCGCCCTTGCGATCGGCCACGGTGACCGGCGCGATCTCCCAGTCGAAGCTGCCGTCCTCGCTGGCGGCCTTGGCGCGGCGCAGCGATTCGAGCGCGTAGGCGTCCTGCTGCTCGCGCGTGAACTGGTACTTGGCCGCGCAATCTTCGGCAAACACGCCCATCGCGCGGCCGCGGTCGTACGCGTCCTCCAGGCCATCGAGCGCCATGTGGTCGTACATGGTGGCGTGGCCGTAGCGATAGCCCTGCCGAGCCTTGGGCAGCAGGTAGGGAGCGTTGGTCATGCTTTCCATGCCGCCCGCCACGGCGATCTCCACGCTGCCGGCCACCAGCAGGTCATGCGCGAGCATCGCGGCCTTCATGCCGGAACCGCACATCTTGTTGATGGTGGAGCAGCTTACTGGCAGCGGCAGTCCGGCGCCGATCGCGGCCTGGCGGGCGGGAGCCTGGCCCTGGCCTGCCTGCAGGACGTTGCCCATGATCACTTCCTGGATCTGTTCCGGCTTCAGGCCCGCGCGCTCGACCGCGGCCTTGATCGCGGCCGCTCCCAACTGGTTGGCGGACAATCCGGAGAGCTCGCCCAACATGGCGCCCATGGGGGTGCGGGCGACCGATACAACGACTACGGGATCCGACATGTTCGACTCCTGGTTCTGGATAAGGGCGGGCGCCAGCGGGCGCGGGGACGGGTTGATCTTGGTGTTGTTCGAGCCGGCCGGAGAGGCGCCTGCCGGGCACCTGGGTACACTAGGCGTAATTTACCAATAAGTAGCCTGCCCATTTTAGTCCCCCGCACGCGGGGGCCGCACAAACCGGGCCGGCGCCCTGAACCCGCCATGAACCCTCTCGAACACCAACTGAAATATCCGCTGGGCGACACCCTGCCGGCGGCCGGCGCGGCGATCGAGGTCGCGCCCGGCATACGATGGATCCGCATGCCATTACCGTTCGCGCTGGACCACATCAACCTATGGCTCATGCGCGACCGGTTCGCGGGCCGCGATGGCTGGACCATCGTCGATTGCGGCGTCTCGCGCGACGAGGTCAAGGCCCACTGGGAACAGGTCTTCGCCACCCAGCTGGACGGCCTCCCGGTAGTGCGCGTCATCGTCACCCACATGCACCCGGACCACATCGGCCTGGCCTACTGGCTGACCGAACGGTGGAGCGTACCGCTGCAGATGAGCGCCACCGACTTCACCACCGCCCACCTGTTCGTGGAAGGCAAAGCCATCTCGGGCGGCGAGCGCATGGCCACCCACTTCGCGCGCAACGGCATGACCGACCCGGCTTCCCTGGAAGGCGTGCGGGCACGCACGCGCTACTACCCGCAGCTCGTGCCCCGGGTGCCGGCCCATTTCAACCGCATCCTGGACGGCGATACCCTGCACATAGGCGGGCACGCCTGGCAAGCGATCGCCGGCTATGGCCATGCCCCCGAACATATTTCGCTTTACTGCCAGGCGCTGAACGTCGTGATCTCCGGCGACATGGTGCTGCCCCGGATATCGACCAACGTCAGCGTCACCGACACGGACCCGGAAAGCAACCCGCTGCAGCTCTATCTCGACTCGCTCGACGGCTACGCCGGCCTGCCGGCCGATGCGCTGGTGCTGCCCTCGCACGGCCGGCCGTTCGTCGGGCTGCATACCCGCATCGCCCAGCAGCACGCCCACCATGCCGACCACCTGGAGCGCGTCAAGCAGGCCTGTACCGGCCAGGCACGGTCCGCCTACGACATCGTACCGGTCTTGTTCAAGCGCAAGCTCGATCTGCACCAGATGACCTTCGCGCTGGGCGAAGCCATCGCCCACCTGCACATGCTCTATTACCAGGGCGCCCTGGTCCGCGAAACCGGCACCGACGGCATCGTCAGGTTCCGGGTTCCCGCCTGATTTGCGCGCGGCCCCGGCCGCGCTCCATCTACTGGTATGCTTGGCGCCGCGGCAAGGCCGCACGCGGCGGCTCCTTCGTGGCCGCAGGAGTTTCAGATGAAGTCCATGTACAAGTATTTTTTCCGTGGCCTGATCACCATCTTGCCGCTGGCGCTGACCATCTACCTGCTCTATGTCTGCATCGCGTGGATGGAGGCCTTGGCACTCGCGGTGCTGCGCCCGTTCGTCGATGGCTTTTATTTTCCCGGCATGGGCCTGATCCTGGGCATACTGGGCATCATCGGGGTCGGCATGCTGATGTCCAAGCATCGGGTGCGGCGCCTGCTCTCGTACGTGGAATGGCCGTTCACCAGCATTCCGGTCATCAAGAGCGTGTACTCCTCGCTCAAGAGTTTCGCCGACTACTTCTCCCCCAGCACGGCCCAGGGCGGCCAGCAAGTAGTCATCCTGCGCCTGCCGGACCAGGAAATCGAGCTGGTGGGCCTGGTCACCCGGCGCAGCACGGCCGGGCTGCCTCAGGGCTTCCTGCCCGGCGAACGCGTCGCCGTCTACCTGCCCATGGGCTACATGATCGGCGGCTACACCGTATTCGTCCCCAGCGCCTGGCTCACGCCCATAGACATGACCGTGGAAGAAGCGATGCGCTCGTCGCTGATTGCCTGGATGTCACGCGCGGCGGCGCCGAAGAACGACTAGCCCCGTCCCCGCGTACCAACGGGAACGGGGTCCCTGCGGCACCCTCGGCCGGTCAGCGGCTCCAGGGCAGCGGCGCGGCGTTCATGCCCCAGTAATAGCTCTTCTGGTTCGTGTACTCCAGGATGCCCAGGCGGCCCTTCTCGCGGCCTGTCCCGCTCATCTTCACGCCGCCGAACGGCGTACTGACCGAGAACAGCTTGTAGGTATTGATCCATACCGTACCGGTCTGCAGCGCAGCGCCAAGACGCCGGGCGGTCTTGTAGTCGCGCGTCCAGATACCCGAAGCCAGGCCATACACGCTGTCGTTGCACTGGGCGATCAGGTCGGCCTCGTCGCTCCACGGCAAGAGCGCCAGCACGGGCCCGAAGATCTCTTCCTGGCACATCCGCGCCCGGTTGGGTAGCCCTTCGATGACAGTGGGCAGGTAGTAGCTGCCGCGGTCATATTCGTCCCCCGCCGGACGCCGGCCGCCGGCCAGCACCTTGCCGCCCTCGTCCACGCCCAGCTGTACATAGCGCTCCACCGAGTCGCGGTGCGCGCGGCTGACCAGCGGCCCCATCTGTGTCCGTTCGCTGGCCGGGTCCCCGACCCGCAACTGTTGCACGCCCGCCAGCAGGCGTTCCTTGAACGCCTCGTACACGCTGGCATGGACGAACGCGCGCGACCCCGCGATGCACGATTCGCCCGACGAGCTGAAGATGCCGAACAGCACCCCCGCGACAGCATGGTCGAGGTCCGCATCGGCGCAGACGATGGTGGGCGATTTGCCGCCCAGCTCCAGCGAGGTCGGCATCAGCCGCTCGGCGGCCAGGCGCGCGATGCCTAGCCCGACGTCGGTGCCGCCGGTAAAGGCAATGCGCCGGATAAGCGGGTGCCGCACCAGCGCGTCGCCCACGATGGAGCCCTTGCCCGGGACCACGCTGATGATGCCGTCCGGCACGCCGGCCTGCTGCGCGATGCGCGCCAGTTCGATGGCCATGCGAGGCGTGATTTCCGCGGGCTTGATGACGACCGCGCAACCGGCCGCCAGCGCCGGAGCGAGCTTCTGGGCCTCGCTGGCGATAGGCGAATTCCACGGCGTAATGGCCCCGACCACGCCCAGCGGTTCATGCACGCTCATGCTGACATAGTCGCCGCGGGACGGGGTAATGGTGTCTTCCATCGTTTCGCAAGCCGCGGCGAAAAACTGGAAAGTGCCCGCCGCGCTGGCCACCAGGGCGCGCGTCTCGGTGATCGGCTTGCCATTGTCCAGGCGTTGGAGTTGGGCCAGTTCTTCTGCCCGCTCGCGGATACCGGCGGCGATGCGATACAGCATGCCGGCCCGCTCGTGCGGCTTGAGCCGCGCCCAGTCCGGACGCAGGCGCGCCGCCTCGGCGGCACGTACCGCATCGTCCACGTCCTGGGCCGTGGCGGCGTGCAGCGTCGCCACCTCGCTGCCATCGGCAGGATATTCCGTGACGTAACGGGGCCCTGAGGCGTCGCGCCAAGCGCCGGCGATCAGGGTCTGAATGTGTTCGATCATGACATGGCTCCACAGGAAGCTAGAAAACGTCGGAGTAGAGGGCGAACGCGTCGTCCCGCGTCAGGTCCCGCGGATTGTTGATCAGCAGCCGATCGACAGTCATGGCGGCCTCGGCCAGCACGGGCAAGTCGTCCTGGCTCACGCCGACCTCGCGCAGCCGCCGGGGAATCGGGGCGGAAGAAACATGCCGGTCCATCATGCCGATGAACGCCTGGGCGGCTCGCTCGTCGCCGGCATCGCGCAGGGCGGGGTCCAGGGCGCGGCCGAGTTCGGCATAGCAAGCCTGCGCCGCCGGCAGGTTGAACTTGAGGATAGGCACCATCACCAGTGCGTTGGCGAGGCCGTGCGGCACATGGAAGTGGCTTCCGAGCGGATGGGCCAGCGCATGGATGGCCGCCACCGGGGCATTGGCGAAGGCCATGCCCGCCAACAGCGAACCGAGCAGCATGGCCTCCCGGCTTTCGAGATCGTCGCCCTGCCGGATTGCCCTTTCCAGGTGGGTATGCAGCAACTGCAAGGCCCGCACGGCGAGCAGGTCCGACATGGGGTTCTTCTTGTGCCGCGTGGTGTACGCCTCGATGGCATGGACCATGGCGTCGATGCCGGTCATGGCCGTGGGCGCCGGCGGCAGCGCGGCCGTCAGGCGCGCATCGAGCACCGCCACGTCGGGAAACAGCAGGGAGCTGATGACGCCGCGCTTCTGGTGGTCCGGAGTGGAGACGACCGAGGTCGGCGTCGCTTCCGAGCCGGTACCGGCGGTGGTGGGAACCTGGATCAGCGGCAAGCGCGGTCCGGCCGCCCGCTGCGGCCCGTAGATGTCGGCCAGGTCCTGCGGGCGGGCCGCCAGCAGCGCCACGAGCTTGGCGGTATCCAGCGAACTGCCGCCGCCCAGCCCGATCACGCACTCCGCGCGGTCTTCGCGCGCCGCGGCGGCCGCCTCCAGCACCACGTGCTCGGGCGGATCGGCGAGTACCCGGTCATAGACGCTGACGTGCAACCCGGCCTGGCGCATCGCCGCCACCGGGGCATCCACCAGCCCGGCCCGCACCAGGCCCGGATCGGTCACGACGAAGGCGCGGCGCTGGCCGCCGGCCTGCAGCAGATCGGCCAGCTTGAGCGCCGCGCCTTGCTCGCAGATGATGCGGGGAGGGGTTTCGAATTGGAAACTACGCATGTTGTAGAGCTCCGTCCGCGCCGCGGGGCGGCGAAAAAAGGACGAACGCGCCCCTCACCCGCCGCGCGGTGATGCAGTCAGGAAGAGAAAGAGGCAGCCGGCCGGCCAGGCGCCGGCCGGCCGGGATCAGTAGGCCGAGATCTTGGTCTTGGCGATCAGCTCGCCGAAGTTCTTGTAGTCGGCGCGCAAGGTGCTGCCCAGCTCTTCCGGCGTGGTGGTCACGCTTTCGAAGCCCATGGCCTGGATGCGCTCGATGGACTCGGGCTTTTTCAGGCTCTTGTTGATCTCGGCGTTGAGCCGCTTGATCACGTCGGCCGGGGTACCGGCCGGCGCGAACACGCCATGCCAGCCGCTGACCTTCTCGAGTTCCGGCAGCCCCGCCTCGCGGAAGGTCGGCACGTCGGGCAGCGCTGCCGAGCGCTTCGGGCCGATAACGGCCAGCGCATTGAGCTTGCCTGCCTTGACGTGCGCCGCGCTACCCGAGTCGAAGGTGAAGTCCACCTGCCCGGCCAGCAGATCCTGGATCGACGGCGCCAGGCCCTTGTACGGCACATGGGTGGCGACGGTGCCGGTTTCGAGGTTCAGCAGGGCGCCGGCCACGTGGGGA
Source organism: Pigmentiphaga sp. (assembly GCF_033795525.1). GTDB lineage: Bacteria > Pseudomonadota > Gammaproteobacteria > Burkholderiales > Burkholderiaceae_B > Pigmentiphaga. The sequence goes on along the minus strand of NZ_JARYGM010000003.1, from coordinate 763,365 downwards.
AAGGACCCGTTGCCGGTGGACGAGTAGTTCAGCTTGTCGGGATTGGCCTTCATCTTCTCGACCAGGCCCTTGACGTCGGTGACACCGACCTTGGGATGGGCCAGCAGGGCCATGTTGAGCCCCGCGGTCATCGCCACCGGAGCGAAGTCCTTGATAGGATCGAAGGGCACGTTCTGCATCACGTACGGCCCGAGCGCCAGGGTGCTGGAAGCGAGCATCAGCAGCGTATAGCCATCGGCGGAGGCGCGGCGCACATAATCGGCCGCGATGTTGCCGTTGGCGCCGGGACGGTTCTCGACGATGAACTGCTTGCCCATGGACTCGCCCAAGTCCTTGGCGACCATGCGAGCGATCGCGTCGATGGTGCCGCCGGCCGGCACCGAGACCACGATGGTCACAGGCTTGGAGGGGAAGGCATCGGCCATGGCAGCCGAAGGAGCGAGTGCCGACAGGGCCAGCACGGAAAGAGTCTTGCGCATCATCACATTACCTCGCGAAATGGGACATGGGCGGATCGCGCCGTAGCAGCGCTCGCCGATGAAAAAATTGTAGGCACCGGGGATGTGTGACAATGACTGTTTTAGTTAACCTGTGGTTAACTGCTTGCGGCATCCCGCCGCTTGTCCATCCGCCCCGCCATCATGCCCCGCCAGCTCAATAGCCGCCATTTCCAGATCTTTACGGCCGTCATGCGCAGCCGCGGGCTGGCCGAAGCCGCGCTCAAGCTGGGCATCTCGAAGGCCGCCGTCAGCAAGGCCCTGAGCCTGATGGAACGCGAAACCGGCGTCCCGCTGTTCAAGCTGGAGCACGGCCGGCTCGCCCCGACGGCGGCGGCGCGGCGGCTGCTGCCCCGCGCCGAGCAGGCCACCAAGCACCTGGAATGGGCGCTGGACGAGGCCTATGCGCTGGACCAGGGTTCGGTGCGCAGCGTCATCGTCGCGGCGCACGCGCCGCCCCTGATTGCGATCCTGCCCAGCGCCATCCAGCGCTTCCAGGAAAGCCATCCGGACGTGAACGTCCAGCTGCGGGTCGAAGGGCCGCCCAAGGTCCTGGAGTCGGTCGCGCACCATGAGGTGGACCTGGGCGTGACCAATCCGCCCGCGCCCAATACCGCCAGCAGTGTCGACCTGTGCGTACGCCACACCATTTCCGAAGACTTGCTGGTAGTGGCCTTGCACCGCCGCCATCCCCTGGTGGCCAAGTCCGTGATCCGGCCGGACGACCTGGTCGGCTCGACCGTGATCGCGCTGCCGGAAGAATCGCCCACTTCCATCCTGGTGCGCGCCACGTTGCAGGAAGCGGACGTGGCCATTCCCAAGGGCATCGTCGCCAGCACTTCGATGGGCGTATGCGCGCTCGTGCAGCAGAACGTCGGCATCGGACTGATCAACCCCATGCTGCTGTCCACGGGCATTTTTCCGGACATCGTGACGCGGCCCTTCCGCCCGCGCATCGAACTGTGGACCGAAATCTATTATTCGTCGATCCGGCCGCTGAGCCCCCATGCCCAGGCACTCGCGGCGTATATCGAAGAAGCCGCCGCGGCATTGCGCGGCCACGCCCCGCTGGCCCGGCCCAAGGCCGGCAAGCACTCGCCGGCCTAGCGGGGCGTCCGCATGGCCCGTCAGCCGCAGCGGATGGCCGTCACGACCTCGCTGCGATTGACTTCGACATTCACCCGCATCGGGTTGAACTCCATGGTGACCGCCTGCCCGGGACGCAGTACGCGGGCGCTCTTGGCCCCGGATGCCTTGCGGGCCTCGTCGGTCAGCACCGCCGTCAGCTTCTGCCCGACCAGGAACTGCGCCGGCTCGGCATTGCACTGCTCGCGCGCCGACTCGACCGAGGGTTGCGGCGCGGCGGCCGGCGTGGGCGCGGTGCAGCCCGCGGCAACAGCAAGCGCGGCGAGGGCGAAGGCTTTCCAGATCATGGGTGCTCCTTGCTATGAGGACGAGTCACTTTATCATCCCGCACCAGCCGCAGCAGCGTAATCTCCGACGGCACGCCGAAACGCATGGGCGGACCCCAATAGCCGGTCCCGCGGTTGATGTACACCCACATGCGCTGCTCGCGATGCAGGCCTTGCACATAAGGCTGCTGCAGCGGCACCAAGAAGTTCCAGGGCAGGAACTGGCCGCCGTGCGTATGCCCGGACAACTGGAGGTCGAACCCCGCCGGGGCGGTCAGCGCCGCGCTGCGCGGTTGGTGGGCCAGCACCACCTTGACGGCGGCATCGGCCGGCGCGCCGGCGATGGCGCGCTGCGGGTCGCTGCGGTGCGCGGGGTCGAACTGGTGGGCGCTGAAATCGGTGATGCCCGCAATCACGATGGCGTGGCCGGCATGCCGCACCACGGCGTGCTCGTTCAACAACACCCGCATGCCGAGCCCCCGTAGCGCCTCGACCCAGGCATGGGCGCCGGCGTAGTACTCGTGGTTGCCGGTCACGAAAAAGGTGCCGTGGCGCGACGACAGTCCACCCAGCGGCCGCACGTGCTGCGCCAGGTCGGGCACGCTGCCATCGACCAGGTCTCCGGTAATCGCCACCATGTCCGCGCGCAGCCCGTTCACGGTTTCCACGATACGGCGCACGTAGGATTCGCGGATGGTAGGGCCGACGTGGATGTCGCTGATCTGCGCGATGGTAAAGCCCTCCAGCGCCGGGGGTAGCCCCGCCACCGGGATGTCCACCGTGGTCACGCGCGCCACGCGGCGTGCGCCGACGAAGCCGGCGACCGACATGAAGCAGGCGGCCGCCAGCACGAACTCGGCCGACGCCCCGGCCAGGCCGCCGGGCTGCCAGGCCGGCAGGAACAGCGCCAGCGCAGAAGCCGCCGCCAGCACGACGTCGCGCAGCAAGGTGAGCACCAGCAGCGACGAGAACAGTCCCATGCACAACAGGCCCAGCCACATGGCGGCCCGCAGCCCGGGGCCGGCCGAACGCCGGCGTGCCAGCATGCTGGTGGGAATGAGGATAGCGGACAGGACCAGGACGATGGCCAGCGCGGCACCCAGCCCAGGGAAAGCATCGAGGTCCGGCACCAGGCGCAGGCCGACGTACGCATGCACCAGGCCGTCCAGTCCGAAGAAGTAATACCGGTGCAGGAGGCGGCGCTGGCTCACACTAGCGGCCCTTGTCCACTGCGGCGGGCGTTACGCCGTCGTCGTATCGCGCCGGGACGGCGACGCGAAACGGTAGACCGCCAAGGTGCTGCGCCATCCCGGCAACCACGAGATTTCCTTGCCGTCGGCAAAGGTTGCACGCGCCAGGATGCGCAGCTCCAGCTTGGCCGCCAGGGCTTCGAAATCCTTGAGCGTGCAAAGATGGATGTTGGGCGTGTTGTACCACTGGTAAGGCATCTGGCCGGTGACCGGCATGTGCCCGCGCAGGATGGACAAACCGTGCGTCCAATGGCCGAAATTCGGGAAGGAGACGATACCCTCGCGCGCCACGCGCGCCATTTCGAGCAGGATGCGCTCGGTATGGTGAACCGCCTGCAGCGTCTGCGACAACACGACGGTATCGAACTGCCCATCCTCGAACAGCGCCAATCCGTCTTCCAGGTTCTGCTGGATGACGTTGACGCCCTTGCGGGCACACTGGATCACGTGTTCGTCGCTGATCTCGACGCCTATCGTACGGGCCTGCTGCGCATCGCGCAGGTGCGCGAGCAGCGTGCCGTCGCCGCAACCCAGGTCCAGCACGCGCGAGCCGTTGGCGATCCAGCCGGCAATGCGCTGCAGGTCGGGACGCAGGGTGGAGCGGTTGCCGCTCATTGCGCCTCCCCGTCCTGGTCGAGTCCCAGCGTACGCGCGACGCGGTCGTAGTAGCCGCGGACCACCGCGTGGTAGCGGGGATCGTCCAGCAAGAAGGCATCGTGGCCGTGCGGCGCCTCTATCTCGGCGTAGGTCACCGGCCGCCCGTTACGCAGCAGCGCCTGCACGATCTCGCGCGAACACGAAGGCGGGAAGCGCCAGTCCGTGGTGAACGACGTCAGCAGGAACTCGGCCTTGGCCGGTGCCAGCGCCTTGGCCAGGTCGCCTTCGGTCTGCTTGGCCGGATCGAAATAATCCAATGCCCGGGTGATCAGCAGGTAGGTATTGGCGTCGAAGTATTTCGAAAACTTCTCGCCCTGGTAACGCAAGTAGGACTCCACCTCGAATTCCACATCGTAGCCGTAGCGGAAGGCGCCCCCCGCGGCGGGCGAGCGCTGGGCCCGGCCGAACTTGGCCGCCATGTCGTCGCCCGACAGGTAGGTGATGTGGCCGATCATGCGGGCCACCGACAAGCCGTTGCGCGGCACGGTGCCGTAGGCGTAGAAATTGCCGCCATGGAATTCGGGGTCCGTGATGATGGCACGGCGCGCGACTTCGTTGAACGCGATGTTCTGCGCCGACAGGCGCGGCGTGCTGGCGATCACGATGCAGTGCGCCACGCGCTCGGGGTAGGTAATGGCCCAGCTCAAGGCTTGCATGCCGCCCAGCGATCCGCCCATGACGGCAGCAAAGCGCTCGATGCCCAGCCGGTCGGCCACCCGCGCCTGCGCATGGACCCAGTCTTCCACCGTGACCACCGGGAACGACGCGCCGTACGGCTGCCCGGTCCGCGGATCGATGCTCGCCGGTCCGGTCGAGCCGAAGCAGGACCCGAGGTTATTGATGCCGATGACGAAGAAGCGGTTGGTGTCCAGCGGCTTGCCGGGTCCCACCATGTTGTCCCACCAGCCGACGTCGGAGGGATCTTCCGCCGACAGGCCGGCCACGTGATGCGAGGCATTCAATGCGTGGCAGACGAGCACGGCGTTGGTCCGGGCGGCATTGAGCCGGCCGTAGGTTTCGATCATCAGCGAGTACGGGCCGAACGCCGTGCCGTTCGCCAGTTGCAGGGGCTCGTCGAAAGCCATGGACTGGGGGCGGACGACGCCAACCGAATCGGGACCGATGGGGGGTGCGGCAGGAGTATCGAGAAAGGCGGTCAACGCCTCTTCGAGATGCGAATCGGAAGACACGATGGACGGAGCTCTTTAGCAGGATTTATGAGGCGCCCGCAAGCGGACCAGGCAAATCGGCGCCAATAAGAGGTGCGGGGATTGTAGCACCGGGCTGTAAGCGGGCCGGAAGCCCGGCCCGGCATTCTCACCCGGCTTTGGCCAGATTCGGCTTGCCCTTGAGCAGACCGGCCCAGAGCTGCTGTTCGGCCTGTGCGATCCGCGTCAATTCGGCCGGCGGGCTCGGCCGCGTCGCCAGGCCCACGGCGGCCAGTTCCTGCTTGACGTCGGCGCGGGAGAGCAAGGTCTGCAGCAATGCGTTGTAGCGCTGGACCACCGGCGCTGCCATGCCTTGGGGTCCCCACAGCGCATACCAGGGGTCCACGTCGTAGCCGGCCACGCCCCGCTCATCCAGTGTCGGCAGATCCATATAGGGCGGCTGGCGCTGCAGGCGCGTGCCGCCCAGCACCTTGATGCGTCCGCTGGCGGCATGGTTCATGGCCACCTGCACCGGCAGAAACATCACCTCCACCTGGCCCGACAGCACGTCGGTGGTGGCCCCTGCCGACCCCTTGTAGGGAATGTGCTGCAGTTGGATGCCGGTCTTGGCCATCAGCAGTTCCATGCACAGGTGGTGGTGGGTACCGAGTCCGGGGGAGGCATAGCGGAGTTGGCCCGGGCGCGCCTTGGCGTACGCCAGCAATTGCGCCACGTCGGCAACCGGCAGCCCCTGGTGGACCACCAAGGCGAAGTTGCCCGAACCGACCAGGCCGATGGGCGTGAAGTCCGCCAGCACGTCGAACGGCAGCTTGTCGTAGAAATAGGGCAAGGTCAGCGTCGTGGACACGTTGCTGAGCAGGGTATGGCCATCCGGCGGCGCCTTGGCCGCGGCCTCCATGCCGATGATGCCCGAGGCGCCCGCCCGGTTCTCGACCACGAAGGGCAGGCCCAGCTCGCGGTTCAAGTGCGGCGCCAGGATGCGCGCCACGGAGTCTGGCGTGGTACCCGGAGTCTGGGGCACCAGGATGCGCACCGGCCGGTCGTCCAGCGGGCCGCGGCTGGCGGCGCCGGCGCGGCCCAGCCATGCGGTGCCGGCCACGCCCAGCGCCCATCCCAATGCCCTGCGCCGGCCGGGCTCGGCCGGCGCATCGCCGCCGGCGCCATGGGCGGCGCCAATAGTCTTGTCTTCCATGTCTCCTCCTGTGTCCGGGCCTGCCGCCCGGTATCGTGTTTGCATTTATCATCTAGCGCTGCGGTGAATCTCTTCGCTCGTTCCTCCTCACGATCGCCCATTTCCATGCCCGCCGACCTGCCCGCAACCAGCCTCGAAAAAATGCTCTACATCCTCGACCTGGTCGAGGACAGCGACGGCGGCCAGACCTACGAAGAACTGTCCGACAAGCTGGGCCTGACGCGTTCGACGCTCTATCGCTATCTCAAGGTGCTGACCGATGCCGGGCTGCTGACCTCGCTTCCCGACGTGGGCTACACGCTGGGACCGAGAATTTCCGAACTCGACTACAAGATGCGGATGCGCGATCCGCTGATCATCGCCAGCCGCCCGGTGATGATCGAACTGGTGAAGGCGGTGCCCGGCATTGCGCTGCTGTGCCGCAAATACAAGGACAAGGTCCTGTGCGTGCACCAGGAATCGAATACCGATGCCTTCAATAGCAGCTACGAACGCGGCTACGCACGCCCCCTGCTGCGCGGATCCGCGTCGCGCATCATCCTGGCCTTCAGCCCCGCGCGCACCGTCGGCCGGCTCTATGCCGCCGATCCGGCCGCATTCGCCGATGCCGGCCTGGGCGATACGCTCGAAGCCGTCAAGGCCAAGCTGGCCGCCATCCGCCAGCGCGGCTGGGACTCGACCAGCGGCCAGGTCACCCACGGCGTGACCGGCATCGCCGCGCCCATCATGGACAGCCACGGCAACGTGGTGGGCAGCCTCAGCGTCACCATCGGGCGGCCCCGGCTGGACCCCCAGGAAACCGCAGCCGCGGCCGACCGCATCGTCTTCTGTGCCGGCATCGTCAGCAAGACCATCGCCAGCGATAGCCCGCGCGCGCGCGACCTGGCCCTTCGGGCGGCACCGGCACGGACCCATGCCAGCCGGACGCGCCAGGACGACTGACACCGCGACATCCTCCCCATGGGGGAATGCGCTCAGATCGACGCCCGTTCGATCGCGCCCAGGTTGGGGAGGTTGGTGGGCTTGGGGCCGTTCCAGATGTCCGTGGTGCGGTAGCTCTTGTCCAATTGCCTCGGCGCGCGCGGCGAGGTTTCAGGAAACTCCTCCATGCCGAGCGTGAACTCGACGGTGAAGCCGTCGGGATCCGCGAAGTACTGGAAAATGCTGCCCGACGCCTTGTGCCGGCCGGGGGTCGGGGCCACGATGGCGCCCTCCTCCAGCAGCCGGTTGCGCCCGGCCATCAGGTCGTCGATGTTCTCCACCGAGAAGGCCGCATGGAAGAACGCCGGCGTCTTGCCTTGCTGGATGGCGAACGAATGATGGAACGGGTTGGGAAAACACCGCATGAAGGCAAAATACGGATCGCCCTGGTCCTCATGGCGGAAATCCGACACGCGAAAGTTCATCACCTCGGTATAGAACCTCAGGCTCTGCGCGAAATCCGGCACTCGTATCACCGCATGGCTCAGGCGAACCAGACGGATCGGGTGCGGCGTGAAGGTATCCGTCCGTTGCCGCATGCCGGTCAGCAGATCGAGCGTGATGCCGTTCGGATCGATCAGCCGGACGCCATCTTCGACACGCATGTCGGCGCATTCGTCCGGAAGGAGCCGGCGATGATGCACGCCCGCGCGTTCCAGCACCTCCCTCGCCACATCGATTTGCGCCGGCGACTCCAGCTCGAACCCGATGCGCTTGAGACTGGGTTCGGCCGCCGCGCTCAGCGCCAGGTTGTAGTGATCGCCGTCGCACGACAGAAACACGGTATCGCCGCTGCGCTCCACCAGGTCCAGGCCCACCATGTCGCGATAGAAGGCCGCCGAGCGGTCCAGGTCCGACACGTTCAAGACCAGATGGCTCAGTTTCTTGAATCTCAGCATGGCTCACCTCGTGGCGATTCGGGTTCCAGCTGCACGAAGGCGCTGTCCAGGTCCACCTTGCGCACCATGCCCTGACTCACGGCGGCTTCGCAGAAGGTTCGCAATGCCGGTTCGCTGGCGCGCCAGCCGTAGGCGTTCCAATCGTTCCCCAGCGCGGCGCGGGTGCGGTCCTGCTCCAGGTCGCCCAGCGGCAGGAACTGGGCCGCCTCGTGGGCGACTTCCTGCGCGGCGTAATGCAGCGCGCGGGTGTACAACTCGACCAGTGCCTCGGCCAGGCCGGGACGCTCGGCCAGCAGCGCGGCGCGTACCGCAATGACGTGCGTGACCGGCACCACGCCGGTCCGTCGCGCCAATGCCAGCGCCTGCGCGGCGGGATCAGGCGACAGATAGCGCAGCCCCTTCATGTCCAAAGGCCGGCGCGCGAAGATGAAGCAATCGGCGTGGCCCGAACGCAGCACGTCGGAAGGCCCGCGGCCCTTGAGCGACCAGTCGATCTGCACGCCGTCGGGATAGGGCATGGCCTCCAGGCGGTCATCGGCAAGCGGGCACCACACCACCGAGGCCGGATCCACGCCGTACATGGCCAGGTACCAGCGATGCCATAGGGCGGCAGTCAGCCAGTACTGCGGAACGGCAATCCGCTTGCCCGCCAACGATTCATAGCCGGACAGCGCCGCACCGTCGCGGCAAAAGGCGTACTGCGATACCAGCTTGCGCGCAAAGACAGGCAAGCCGACCAGCGTGTCGTCCCGCTCGCGCACTTTCACGAAGGTCGCCAGCGACATCTCGGCGGCATCGAACTCGCCCCGCAGTGCTTTCATCGTGCATTCGTCTATGGTGCGGGTCGCGCTCGCGCGATAGGCTACACCCGGCACCTCGACCAGGCCGGCCAGCAGCGGCTGGGAATGGAAGGACTGCGTAGCGCCCAGGTGTATCGCCTGATTGGTGTTGGTCATGGGTGAAGTCGTCCTCATGTTTGCTTGCGTCAGGCCCGATCGGCATAGGCGCGGCCGCGCCAGTACTCCCAGGCCCGGGCGTAGCCCTCGCCCGGGAGCCCGTCGCGCAGGCGCGCGCAGATCTTCTCGACCTCGCCTTCCGTCAGGAAGGTGATGGGTCCCAGGCGGCTTGCCTGCAATTGCAGATTCGCGTTCACCTCCAGGTAGATGGCGGTGTAGACCGCCTCCTTGATGGAACCGCCCACTACCGTGCAGCCGTGCCCGCGCATCAGCGTGCTGCGGTTCTCCGCCAGCACCGTCGCCAGGTCGCGGCCCATCTCCATATCGCTGACCAGCAACGTGGTATCGCCGAACTTGTCCTGCGCATCCCAGGTCGGGATGTTGAAGCCTATGGTGGCGCAGCTATGCACGATGGGCCGCAGCGGCGCGCCTGTCACGGCGAACGGCACCACGCTGCGGCTATGGTTGTGCACCACCGATTGGACGTCGGGCCGGGCCTGGTAGATCGCGCCGTGGATGAAGCGCTCCAGGTAAGGCTTGCGGCCGCGCGCATCGATGGGCTCGCCCTCGAGCGTGAATTCCATGATGTCGCCGGGTTCCACCCGTTCGGGCGGACGCGCGCGCGAAAGAAAGTAGCGGCCGGGGTCGTCGGGGCTGCGCACGCTGATGTGCCCGAACGCATCGACCACGCCTTCCGACGCGAGTATGTGGTTGGCCGTGACCAACTCTTCCAGCAATGCCTGCGGTATAGCCATGCGGACTCCTCAGAGTATGAAACTGACCGACCCCAGCGAGCCGAGCTCGTGGGCGTCGATGACAATGCGCCGCTGCCGTATCCGCAGGCCCTCGCTGGTGATCCGCAGCTGATAGGTCAAGCCGCCCACGTATTCCCGTATGCGCTCATGGCGGCGGTAGCGGTGGCAGATGAAGTTGGCCGCCACGGTGGCCAGATCGCCTTCCTGCCCCAGCACGCGCACGTTGCTGATGCTGCGGCGCAGGCGCGACCTGGGCGCTTCGGCGTGGCAATTCGGGTCCAGCACGCGGATGACGCGCTGACGGATGCGCTCGGCATCGTCGGCGATGATGAACAACGTGTTGCGCCGATCGCCATCGGGCTTGTCGTTGGGTGGAATGAGATAGGTGGCGTCCGGGGTCAGCAGCTCCAGCCATTCCTCGAGCCGCCACTCATCGAGCAGCGCCGCCTCGAAATACAGAAAATCCTCGGCCTCGGCCCGGGTCAGGCGGCCGGCTGCGGTCTCTTGCATTACGCGCTCTCCTGCATCATGCGGTTCCAATGGCGCCAGAAAGTGCGCAGATGATGTTCGTCGCTATTGAGCTGCTCCGATTCGGGCTTGCCCATGCCACGCGACATCTCCGACCACTCGTCGCTGCGCCAGTTGGCCATGCCCTGCTGCACCAGCTCGAGGGCTTCCACGTCGTCGGGCGTGGCAAATCCGCCCGGCCCGTAGAAAGTCAGGAAGGCGTCCAGGCGCCGGGCGCGGGCCGACTCGTCTTCCTCGACCGGCCCCAGGGCCCACGCCGTCACGTCCATGCGTTCCGGCCCATCGGGGAAGAAGGTGCGGATGGTCACCGACGAACCGTCGTTGATCACCAGATTGGGAAAGATCACCAGGTTGCGGTTGGTATTGGCGACGCGCTCGGCGCGCTCGGGGCCGAGGCGTTCCACCAGTTCCTGGCGGATAGCCTCGATTTCCTCGCGGGCTGCCTCGCCGTACAGCGGAATCCAGTGCGCCACGGGACGGCCGCGGAAATTGACGTTGTCGGTGGTGAAGTGACCGTTGCCCAGGCTTATGGCATAGCCCTTGGTCGGCAGCACCTGGCCCGCTTCGCGCGGCGGACGCTCTATGGTTACCCCCGAGTTGGCCATGAAGTTCAGCCAGGTCGAATGCGTGGTGGGCAGGTGGTAATCGTCCACGCTGTTCTCCACCATCAGCTTCCAATTGGCGGCGACCGCATATTCCTGCGTGCCCGAGATCACCTGCATGGTTCCCGACGGCGACTGATCGACCACGAGATCGATGTATTCGGTGGCGCGCCCCAGATAGGTTTGCAGCGATGGCGCCTCGGGATCCAGGCACATGAACCAGAAATCGCGGTAGTGCTCGAAGCGCGGCGGCCGCTTCAGGCCGTATTCGTTGCGATCGAAGGACTCCGCGTACGCGTCCTCGCCGGGAATGCGGGCCAGGCTGCCATCCGTGTTGTAGCTCCACCCGTGATAGACACAGAAGAAGCGGCGGGCATTGCCTTCCCGCTTGGTGGCGACGACTGCTCCCCGATGGCGGCAGGTATTGAAGAAGCAGCCGATCTCGCCCTGCGCATCGCGCGCGAAGATCACCGGCCTGCCCGCCACCTTGCGCGTCACGAAATCGCCCGGCTGGGCAAGCTCCGACGTGTGGCCGACGTATATCCAGCACTTGGCGAAGATCTTGTCCATTTCTTCGGCAAGAACGGCGGGCGAGACATGCACTTCCCGGTGCAGCAGGAAGCGCTGGCTCTCGGGATCGTCAATGATGTATGGCATCTGAATTCCAACTATGAAAGACGACGTTCACACTCAATGAAAACTCAAATACCTAAAAAATGGGACTAATAAATCCGCCTTTCATGGATTTCCCTTATATATGTTGATTTAAAAAGTGAACCTGCGGCAAATCCTTGGAATATCATATCCCATTATTTAGGATTATAAATACCAAAAAGAGAGCGGCATTGCCCTGGCCACCGCGGGGCACACCGCTTCCCGACGCCCCCAAGGAGACAGCAATGCTTGCAAAGAACCCCGGCCGCCAGCCGCGGCCGGCCTCGGCTTGGCTGGCGGCAGCCGCCGCGTGTACGGCCCTGGCCAACTCGAGCGCGGTGCTTGCCGCCGAAAGCTCCGGCACCTACCCACAGCGGTCGATCACACTCATCGTCCCCTTCACGCCTGGAACCAGCGCCGACATCATTGCCCGCGTAATCGGGCCTAAGCTGTCGGAGCGCTGGAAGGTCCCGGTCGTGACCGAGAATCGCCCCGGCGCGGGAGGCAACATCGGGTCGGAACTGGTCGCCCGGGCGGCTCCGGACGGCTACACGCTGCTCATGACGGCGACCGCCTTCGGTACGACGCCGGTCCTGAACAAGCACACGCCTTTCGACCCCATCAAATCGTTCCGGCCCATCGGGCTCGCCGCGACCAGCGCCATGGCCTTGGTCGCTCCCGGCAAGCTGCCGGCGCAATCGGTACAGGACCTGATCGAGCTGGCGCGCAGCCAGCCGGGCAAGCTCAACTACGCATCGCCCGGCACCGGCACGGCCCAGCACCTGGCCATGGAATTGCTCAAGCAGAGCGCCGGGGTGAACATGGTCCACATTCCGTACAAGGGCACGGCCGGGGCCCTCACCGACGTCATGGGCGGCCATGCCCAAGCCATGGTGACCAGCCTGGGAGCCGCCACGCCCTTTGTGCAGGGCAGGCAATTGAAGGTGCTTGCAGTGATGAGCAAGAAGCGGGTGGCGGAGATGCCCGATGCACCGACCGTGGTCGAGCAAGGGCACCCCGAACTCGTGGTGGACACGTGGTATGGCCTGCTGGCGCCCGCCCACACACCCGACGCGATCATTGCGAAGTGGAACCGGGATCTCAACGAACTGCTGCGCAGCCCGGACGTGATCGCCAACTTCCAGGGCCAAGGCCTGGTCGCGACCGGCGGCACACCGGAGGAACTGGGTTCGTTGATCGCAGGTGAGCTGGCGCGCTGGGCCAAGGTGGTGGACGCCGCAAAAATCGCCGCCGATTGACGGGAAGCGGCCGGCGAGACGGCGGCAGCGAGGCTTGGACGGCTACAGCAGCCCCTGCAATATTGCCTGGGCCACCGCGGCCTGCTTGTTGTTGACCTTGAGCTTGCCGAAGGCGTTGCCCAGGTGGAAGTTCACCGTGCGCTCGGTTACGCCCAGGATAAGCGCCGTTTCCCAACTGGTCTTGCCCACCGAGGCCCAGCGCAGGCATTCGGATTCACGCGCGGACAGCCGCACCCGTGGGGCCGCGCGCACGGGCAGGCGCAGGTAGGTATCGAGCACGATGGATGCGGCATGATTGCAGAGGCCCGCCAGCTGGGCCTGCGCAGCCGGCAGCGCGATCCTGCTGCCCGAGGCGAACAGCAGCGCGAGACAGGCCGCCATATCGCCGGGATGCAGGGCCTCGGCGACCAGAAACAACACGCTATAGCCGCCCAGCTTGCGCAACTCCGCATGGGCCGGCGCATCGTTGGGGTCGTCCAGCGCCCGTCGCACCGCGCGTATCTGCGGTCCCCCGCGCGATCCGGACCGGGAGACCAACGGGGCAAACTCCCGCCGGAACCCCAGCCACCATCGCGGCGCGTCCTCGCACAGCCACCGCAAGGCGTTGCCGCCGGGCGCGCGCTCGACGATGCCTAGCGCATAGCGGACCGCCCCCAGTGCGCCGGAGAAGTCGCGGACCACCCTGGCAAGATCGGACAGCGAGGAGGCATCGATCAGCGGGCGCAGTGCGCGCAACGCACGCATGGCCGTCTCGTGGCCCTCCATGGGGCGGACCGCACTGGTGCGCACCGGCGCGTCGGCCGGCGGCGGTCTCGTCATTCCACCTGGTGATGTCGACATTTGTAACATTGTATGACGAACTCACCGCTATGGGAATAGCGAGGGCGCCGGCCGGCGGGAGGCGCCGCTGCGCCGGCCACCGGCAAAGAAGAATCGTCTTACTTGTTGAGCAGCGACAGGTCCATCTCGGCGGCGCGATTCAACACGGCCGCCACCTTGGTGCGCAGGGCGTTGGAGTGCGCCTGCAGGATCTCGCGCTTGACGTCCAGCAGCTGCTGCGGATGCATGGAGAACTGGGTCAGGCCCAGGCCCAGCAACAGCCGCGTCAACACGGTGTCGCCCGCCATTTCGCCGCAGACCGATACCGGCTTGCCGGCCCGGGCACCGGCGTTGATCGTATTGGCCACCAGGCGTAGCACCGCCGGGTGCAACGGGTCGTACAAGGCCGCCACGTCCGGATCGGCCCGGTCGATGGCCAGGGTGTACTGGATCAGGTCGTTGGTGCCGATGGAAAGGAAGTCGAAGGCTTCGACGAACGGTTCGATCGCGATCGCCACGGCCGGCACCTCCACCATCGCCCCCACCTGGACATTCTGGCCATAGGCCTGGCCCCGGGCATCGAGTTCCTGCTTGGCCGCGGCAATGGCGGCATAAATGGCGCGGGCCTCACCCAGCTGGGCGACCATGGGAACCAGCACCCGCACCGGCCCGTGCGCCGAGGCGCGCAGGATGGCGCGCAGCTGGGTAGCAAACAGTTCGGGATGCGCCAGGCAATAGCGGATGGCGCGCAAGCCCAGGGCCGGGTTGGTGGCCACCGTCGCCTCGCCGTCCAACGTCTTGTCGGCGCCGATGTCCAGCGTCCGTATCGTGACAGGCCGCCCGCCCAGGGTCCGCACGACCGAGGCATAGGCCTCGTATTGCTCGTCTTCCCCGGGCAGGTCGTCCCGCCCCATGAACAGGAACTCGCTGCGGAACAGTCCGATGCCCTCGGCGCCCGCATCGACCGCCGCCTGAGCCTCTTCCGGCAACTCGATATTGGCCAGCATGGACACGGTGACGCCGTCCAGCGTAATGGCCGGCACGTCGCGCAGCGCCGCCAGGTTGGCCCGCTCGCGGGCGAAGTCCGCCTGCCGCGCCCGGTATTCGGCTACGACCTTGGGCGGCGGATTGGCCAGCAGCACGCCGGCCTCGCCGTCGACGATCACCATGTCGCCATCGCGCAGCAGGGTACGCGCTACGCCCAGGGCCACGACCGCGGGCACCCCCATGCTGCGGGCCACGATGGCGGTATGCGACGTCGCGCCGCCGAGATCGGTGGTGAAGGCCGCAAAACGGGCGCCGCGCAGCTTGAGCATGTCGGCCGGCGAAATATCGTGGGCCACCACCACCAAGGGATCGCCGTGCTCGGCCACGGCCGACGCCTTGAGGGAGCGCGGGCGCCCGTCGGCCTCGGCCAGGGCATGCAGCACCCGTTCGATGACCTGCCGCACGTCTCCGCCGCGTTCGCGCATGTACTCGTCGTCCATCTGCGCGAACTGCTCGGCCAGCGCCTGGCCCTGTGCCGTCAGCGCCCATTCGGCGTTGTAGTGGCGCGTGCGGATGATCTCGAGCGGTTCGTGCGAGATCATCGCATCGGCCAGGATCATGCTGTGCACCTGCAGGATGGCGCCCAGTTCACGGGGCACGTCCGGGGGAAGATGGGCGGCCAGCTGCGCGAGTTCGTCGGATGCGACCCGAATGGCGGCTTCCAGGCGCGCGCATTCGGACACCACGTCCTCCTCGGCGATGCGGTAGTGCGAAACCTCGAGTGCGGCCGCGCCTATGACCACCGCGCGGCCGATGGCATAGCCGCGCGACACCCCGAGTCCGTGCAAGGCCAGCATCGCGGTTTCCATAGGCTACTCGGCCTCGCCGAATTTCTGTGCGAACAGGTCCTGGATCTGGTCCAGCGCCTCCTGCGCGTCCTCGCCCTCGGCATCGACGGTGACCTTGCTGCCCATGCCTGCCGCCAGCATCATGACGCCCATGATGCTCTTGGCATTGACGCGGCGCGACCCGCGCGAGATGTGGATGTCGCTGCGGAACCGGCTGGCGAGCTGGGTGAGCTTGGCCGATGCCCGCGCATGCAGGCCCAGTTTGTTGATAACGGCAATATCGATGCTCGGCATGGTCAATCGTCTTCAGGTTCGCCGTCGACGCGCAAGACGCCTTGCGTGCCGCCGGCCAGCGCGCGCTGCGCCAGATCATCAAGGGAAAGGTGGCGATAGGGCAAGGTGCGCAGCAGCATCGGTATGTTGACGCCGGCCAGCACCGTGGTGGGCGTGCCATGCCGCATGGCCTCGCGCGCGGCGCGGTCGGTCTGGTTCGAGGGCGTGGCCCCCACGACATCGGTCAAGACCAGCACCCCCTCGCCCGCGGCGACGGACTCGATGCGTTCGAGTACCGCGCGGAACATCTGGTCGGGATCCTCGTCGTTGCCGGCATCGTAGGCCAGCACGCCAGGCAGAGCACCGAAAATGTGCGTGGCACAGGAAAGCAGGGACGAAGCCAACGGCTCGTGCGCAACGATAACGACGCCTGTCATGCCGATCTCGCTCAAGACATCGCGGATACGGCGTTCTCCAGCGCACGGGCGAACATGGCGCCTACGTCGAATCCGGTCTGCTCGGTAATTTCACAAAAGGTGGTGGGACTGGTCACGTTGATTTCGGTGACGTACTCGCCGATGACGTCCAGTCCCACCAGCAGCAGCCCGCGCGCCGCGAGCCTGGGCCCCAGTTCGCGGGCAATCGCCAGGTCGCGCTCGGACAGCGGCTGGGCCACGCCGCGCCCGCCCGCGGCCAGGTTGCCGCGGGTCTCCCCCGCTTGCGGAATGCGCGCCAGGCAATAGGGTACCGGCTCTCCGCCTATCAGCAAGACGCGCTTGTCGCCCTGCAGGATCTCGGGAATGTAGCGCTGGGCCATGATGCTGCGCTGGCCATTGTCGGTGAGGGTTTCGAGGATGGCGTTGAGGTTGATTTCCCCGGGGGCCAACCGGAAGATGCCGGTGCCGCCCATGCCATCGAGCGGCTTGACGATCACATCGTGATGCTGGCGGTGGAAGGCCCGCAGCCGGGCCATGTCGCGCGTGACCAGGGTGGGGACGGTCAGATGCGGGAATTCGGCAATGGCGAGCTTTTCCGGGTGGTTGCGGATGGCCGCCCCGGAATTGAAGACCCGTGCGCCTTGCGCCTCGGCACGCTCGAGCAGGTGCGTGGAATACACGTATTCCATGTCGAACGGCGGGTCCTTGCGCATCAAAACGGCATCGAAGCCGGTCAAGGGCTGGTCGCTCTCGGGCCCCTCGGTCCACCAGTCGTGCCCGTGCGGGTCGGCACCGGGCACCAGTTCGATGGGACGGGACGCGGTACGCACCACGCCGTCGATGACATATAGATCGCCTTGCAGGGCGACGCTCAACTGATGGCCGCGGGCCGCCAGCGCGCGCATCATTGCCACGGACGTGTCCTTGTAGGCCTTGAGCGCGGGAAGCGGATCGACAATGAAAAGTACGTGCATGGTCGCCTTGGATGCCCGCAGGATGCGGGCGCGAAGAGGGAGGTCGATTCTAGCAAGCCGCCCCGGCCACGACCGGTAAGCGCCTACGCCCGCCGCGGGTTTTCGGCAAGCCGCCGGCCGGGAAAACCTCCTCCGGCTTTTGTAACACAAGCCGGCCTCAGGCCGGCGGCGGCGCGTCCATGCCGTCGGCATGACAGAACGGCTGCGGCTGGCGCGCGCGGTCGTACACGGGGCGGCCGGCCACGTAGGTCGCGCGCACTGCGCGGTCATCCCCCAGTGTCATCAGCACGAACAAGCGCTCGTCCAGCTCGGCGCAATAGCGCATGCGGAAATCCATCAGCGGCGTGCACTTCAGGTCCAGCACCACCAGGTCGGCCTCGTAGCCAGGCTCGATCGCCCCCAGGCGGTCATCCAGGTAAAGCGCCTGGGCGCCGCCGCGGGTCGCCAGATAGAAAGCGTGCGCCGCCGTCAGCGGCGTCTGGTTCAGGGCCGCCACTTTGTAGGCTTCGTTCAGCGTTTGCAATTGCGAGAACGCGGTACCCGCGCCAATGTCCGTTCCCAGCCCCACCCTCACCGGGCGATCGGCGCGCTTGGCGTCGAACAGGCGAAACAGGCCGCTGCCCAGGAACAGGTTGGAGGTGGGACAATGCGCCAGCGCCGCACCCGCCCGATGACACGCGCACAGCTCTTCTTCCGAGACGTGCACCGCATGCGCGAAGATCGCGCGAGGTCCCGCCAGCCCCGCACGCCGGTAGACCTCGAAGTAGTCGCCGCAATCCGGGAACAGCTGCGCGATCCAGTCCACTTCGCCGAGGTTTTCGCTGAGGTGCGTCTGCACATAGGTACCGGGATGCTCGCGCCACAAGCGGGCGGCGGCCTGCAGTTGCGCGTCGGACGAGGTCGCCGCAAAGCGCGGCGTGATGCAATAGAGCTGGCGCCCCCGGCCATGCCACTTCTCGATGAGCGCCTTGGACTGCTCGTAGCCCGACTCGGCCGTATCCGTGAGCGCGTCCGGCGCATTCCGGTCCATCAGCACCTTGCCGGCGATCATACGGGTACCGAAACGCTGCGACGCTTCGAAGAACGCGTCGACCGATTCCGGGTGCACCGTGCAGTACACCGCCGCTGTCGTCGTTCCCGCGCGCAGCAGCTCGCGCAGGAAAAGCTCGCTCACCAGGCCGGCATGGCTGCGGTCCGCGAACTGCTGCTCGGTCACGAAGGTGTACTTGTTCAGCCACTCGAGCAGCTGCTCGCCGAAGGCGCCGATCATCTGCGTCTGCGGATAGTGGATGTGCGTGTCGACGAAGCCCGGCAGGATCAGCGCGTCGGGATAATGCGCCACCGGCATCGCCCCCTCGACCCGCGACCGCAAGCGATCGTAGGGGCCGGCCTCGGCGATCTTGCCGTCTTCCAGCACGACCAGCGCATCGGGCAGGTGGGTGTAGGAAGCGTGGGGATCGTTCAGGAACGGATCGGCATGGAAGCTGAGCGTAGCGCCGCGCAGGGCGTGCCGGCCTGGACCGAAGCGCGGACCGGCGGCGTCAGCGGCCGGGGATAGGCGTGGCGTCATGGGCATCCTCGGTTGGTCGGCGGGCGATACGGCGGGGGCGTCGTCCGCTCCATGCCATAGCGAGCATGATAATGGTGTCTTTACGTCCTGGCGTGAAATGTTTTGCGGCTTACGCAGGCTCGCGGCGCGCAGCTTCCAGCACCCAGTCCCGGAAGTCGCAAAGGTGCGCATCCTTTTCCAGGCGCTGCGGATAGACCAGGTAGAAGCCGGAGTCGATGCCCAGCCGATCGCCGAAGGGAGCGACCAATCGCCCCGCCTTCAAGTCATCCTCCACCAGCGCGTATTGCCCCATGGCCACGCCCATGCCCTGCAGGGCTGCCTGGTAAGCCAGGGCCGCGTTTTCGAACGTCACGCCGCGCGCCGGATCGATATGCCCGACACCATGGGCCGTCAGCCATCGCCCCCAATAGTCGGGCCGCGCCGCCGACTGCAGCAGCGTGAAGCGCGCCAGCTCCGCCGGGGCCAGGCGCGACCGGCCGGTCGGTAACAAGCGCGGACTGCAGACGGGCACCAACTCGATGTCGACCAGGTGGTGCGAGACGACGCCGGGCCAGTCGCCATGGCCAATGCATATCGCCACCTCGGCATCGCTCAGGCTTTCGAGCTGCTTGAGCGAGGTGGTCAATACCACGTCGCGCTCGGGGTGCCTCGCCTGGAAGGCCGGCATGCGCGGCAGCAGCCAGCGCATCGCGAACGTCATCTGGCACCACACCTGGAGCGGTGCGGTACGGCTGCGGCGCAACGCCTTGGCAGTCGCCATGCCGATACGCTCGAACGCTCCGCGCAGGTCGTCCCGGTATTCCCGGCCGGCCGGAGTCAGCCGGACTTCGCCGCTGATACGCTCGAACAGCCGCGCGCCCAGGAACTCCTCCAGTACCCGGATCTGCCGGCTGACCGCCCCGGTAGTGACGTGCAGCTCGCGAGCGGTCTGCGTGAAGCTGAGCGTATGCGACGCGGATTCAAATACGCGCAGCGGATTGAGCGGGGGCAGTTTCATGCGTGCCAGCGTTGAGAAAAAATCAACTCTCTTGACTATATATCGATTGCATCTATCGGTAGAACGTAGCACGATCGTGTCGCCGGTGCTTGAGCATTTGACAACGCATCACACCGCCCTGCGTACTGGACTTCCAAGAGGCACGCCTTGAAAACCGTCTTGCTCATAGGCTTTGGCGCAATGGGCCGCTCGATCTTCGACCAACTCAGGCACGATCCGCGCGTTGCACGATGGCTGGTCCTGGACCGCCCGGAACGCCTGGACGAAATCACAGCCACCCTGGGGGGTTGTGGCCTGGCCGTGGCCGGCATCGAGGACCTGAATGCGCGTCCGGACTTCGCGGTCGAATGCGCCGGCCATGGTGCGGTGACGAACGTCGTGCCGGTGCTTTTGCGGCGCGGTATCGACACGATTGTCGCGTCGGTGGGTGCCCTGGCCCATCACGACGTGGCGCAGCGGCTCGATCAGGCGTGCAGCGAAGGCGGCGCGCAATTGACCCTGGTCCCCGGCGCCCTGGCCGGCATCGATGCGCTCGCCGCCGCCCGCGCCTGCGGCCTGGACGAGGTCCGCTACACCGGCCGCAAGCCGCCGCGCAGCTGGAAGGGCACGCTGGCCGCCGAGCGCTGCGACCTGGACGCGCTGGCCCGGGCCACCGTGTTCTTCGAGGGAACCGCCCGCGAGGCGGCAACCCTGTTCCCGCAAAATGCCAACGTGGCCGCCATGGCCGGGTTATCGGGGCTGGGCCTGGACCGGACCCGGGTACAGCTCATCGCCGATCCGGAAGCCGGCGGCAACACGCACACCATCACGGCGCGCGGCGCCTTCGGCAGGCTGGAGGTAGAAGTCGAGGCGGCGCCTTTCGCCGCCAATCCCAAGACCTCCGCGCTGGCCGGCATGTCCATCGCGCGCGCCATCCGCAACCGCCTCGATACTTTCATTCTCTGAGCCGCCATGGATCATTTGCCTTCCTCCCCTGCCCAGACGCCCTCGCCGCCGGCCCAAGCACCGCTGCCCGATATCCCGCCGTCGCTGCGGCAAGCAATGGCCGAGCTCGGGCCGCGCTGGGGCACCCGCGTGCAGGCCCACGTCAAGCAGATGGTCGACGGATTCTCCGAAGTGCTGCGGGACGCGCCCAAGCTGGGCAGCGTGCGGCGCAACCTGCCCTACGGACAGGACCCACGCCAGTGCGTCGACGTTTTCCTCCCGTCGGCGCCCAGCGGTGCGCTGCGGCCGGTACTGATGTTCGTGCACGGGGGCGCCTTCGTCGAAGGCGACAAGGACCGCACCGGCGAAATCTACAGCAATGTACTGTGGTACTTCGCCCGCCATGGCATAGTGGGCGTCAACGTCGAATTCCGGCTCGCCCCGGCCCATCCCTACCCCAGCGGCACGCAGGACATCGCGGCAGCCGTCGCCTGGGTCCGCCAGCACGCCGCGGAGCTGGGCGCGGACCCGGACCGCATTTTCCTGATGGGCCATTCGGCCGGCGGCACGCACGCCGCCCACTATGCGTACGACGCGCGCTTCCATCCTGCGGATGGACATGGGCTGGCCGGCCTGGTCGTCGTGTCGGGACGGGTGCGCGCCGAGAATTCCCCGGAAAACCCCAACGCCAGCCGGGTCGAGGCCTATTACGGCAGCGACCGGCAAGTCATGGAAGATGGCTCCCCGGTGAACCACGTGACGCCCGCGGCGCCCCCCACCATGATAGCCGTGGCCGAATACGAAAACCCGCTCATAGACGTGCACTGCGTCGAGCTGTTCAACACCCTGACCCGGCTCAGGCGGCGCGCACCCCGCTTCGTCTGGATGGCTGGTCACAACCACACCTCGATCGTGGCGCACTTCAATACTGCCGAAGACTTCCTCGGCCGGCAGATCCTGGCGTTCATGGCGGCCCCCGGATACTGAAACGCCGCAACGGCATCGAGGAAGTTCCGGTAGGCGGGGGGGCCGCCTTCAAAAAAAAGGACCATTGCGTAAATCAGAGGACGGCCGGGTAACAGCGGACGGAAAGGCCACTCCTAAACTGGTTCGTGCCCTTTCCAACCCACAGGAGTCCCCCATGCACCGCCGTCCGCCACGAGCCCTGAAACTGGCTGCCATTCTCGCCCTGTCCTTCGGCGCCCCCGCGGCCCTGCTGGCCGCCGATGCCTTCCCCACGCGCCCCATCACGCTGGTCGTGCCCTACGCGCCGGGCGGCGCCGGAGACATCCTCGGACGTTCGGTCGCCAAGGAGCTGGCCAGCATCGCGGGCAAGCCGGTGGTGGTGGAAAACAAGCCCGGCGCGGGCGGCAACATAGGCGCCGAACTGGTCGCCCGGGCGCAGGACAAGGAAGGCTACACACTGCTGCTGGGCGCCACCAGCCTGGCCAGCAACCCCAGCCTGATGCGCAACATGCCCGTGGACCCGCTGAAGGACCTCGTCGCCGTCAGCGGCGTCGCATCGCTGCAGAACGTCATTGCCGTCAATCCGTCCTCCAAGCTGCGCAGCGTGGCCGACCTCATTGCGGAGGCCAAGGCGCATCCCGGCAAGCTGACATTCGGCACCGCAGGCATAGGCACCTCCAGCCATCTATCGGTCGAGTTGTTCAAAGGCGAAGTAGGCGTGGATCTGCTCCATGTGCCCTACAAGAGCGGAGGTCCCGCCATGGCGGACGTGATGGCAGGCAACCTGGATCTCGTGTTCGAACTCATGCCCGCCGTGGTCGGACATGTACGCAGCGGCAAGCTGCGCGGCATCGCCGTCACCGGTACGGCGCGTTCGGAAGCCCTGCCCGACCTGCCCACGGTGGCGGAATCCGGCTATCCCAAGTACTCGTTCGTATCCTGGTTCGGCATCTTCGGTCCCGCCGGCATGGAGGCGAAGCGCGTGGCCCAGCTCAACGAGATGATAGGCAAGGCCCTGACTTCCGACGAGTTCAAGGCCCGGCTCGAACAGCTCGGCGCGGAAGGCATGCCGGGCTCATCGGCCCAGTTCGACCAATTCTTCCAGGGCGAAGTGTCCAAGTGGAAGCGCGTCGTGGCGGAGCAAAGCCTGCCGCTGATGAACTGACCGTCCGGCGGGCTCTTCGCCTGCCTGGGAGGTACGCCAGGACAGCCCGGCGGCCTCCGCCTCGTTCGAGGTACTTCCGGGGCGCGCCGACAGCCCCCGCTACAGGCTATTGCCAGGCAATGCCCGTGAACTTGAGCTGCGACAGCTCCTCGATGGCATAGCGGACGCCTTCGCGCCCTGTCCCGCTCAGCTTCATGCCCCCGAAGGGATACATGTCGAGCCGGAAGCGGCTGGCTTCGTTCACCCACAGCGCGCCTACATCAAATGACTCGGCGAACCGGAACGCGTGGGCCAGGCTGCCGGTGAAGACGGCCCCCTGGAGCCCGAACGGCGAATCGTTGGCAAGCTCCAGCGCGTGCCGGGCGTCGTCGGCACGGATCAGCACGGCCACCGGGCCGAAGACCTCCTCGTACCATAGCCGCGCCGAAGGCGTCAGTCCCTCCAGAATCGCCGGCGACAGGATCAGGCCCTCCCGCCGGGGCGCCAGCCGGTAGCGCGCGCCTCGCGCGATCGCATCCTCGCACAGGGCCATGATGCGATCGGCCGACACCTCGGAAACGAGAGGGCCGATATCGGTCTGCTCGTCGCCCGCGGGGCCGACCCGCATTGCCTCGGCAGCGGCGACGAAACGCGCCGCGAACGCATCGTAGACCGGCGCCTCGACGATGACCCGCTGCGCGGAAATGCATTGCTGGCCGCTGGCCTCGAATGCGGCCGCAGCGATCTTGGCAGCGGCCGACTGCAGGTCCGCATCGGCCAGCACGACGTTGGCGGCGCTCGATCCCAGTTCCGATACGAAGCGCCGCACGCCGGTCGCCCTGGCCAGCGCTTCGCCGGCCTGCACACCGCCCGTGAACGATACCGCGCCGACATCGGGATGGCCGGCCAGCGCCAGTGCTGCTGCTTTGTCGCCGGCCAGCACATTCAGCAGTCCGGGAGGCAGCCCTGCCGCTATCGCGGCCTCGGCCAAGTGGAGGGCCGTGCGCAACGACGCAGGCGCGGGCTTGGCCACGCAGGCATTGCCGGCAGCAAGCGCGGGGGCGAGCTTCTGGACCAGCAGGTTCACCGGCGCATTGAATGGGGTAATCGCGGCTACGACACCATAGGGGAAGCGGCGGGTGTAGCCGACGCGGCCCACTCCCGCGGACACAGCATCCAGCGGAATGACTTCGCCGCCCAGATGCGGCAGCTCCGACATGCAAGCCTCCACGAACTGCAGTCCACGCGCCACTTCGCCGCGCGCGATGCGAATGGGTTTGCCCACGTCCTCGCTGATGATGTGCGCCAGCGTGGCGGCTTCCTGGGCCAGCGCATCCCCCAAGGACTGCAGGTGTTGCAGGCGTACCGTCAACGGCGAGGGGCGCTGCGCCTGGAAGGCGCGGCGCGCGCTGCCGACCGCCTGCGCCACGACGCCCTCGTCCGCCTCGGCGATGTCCAGCACGCCCCCGCTGCCGGCCTGCGTCCATGGCATGCGCGCCGGCCCGGGCACCACGTGGGTGCCAGCTATGAACGAGGATAGCAGCATGTTCCCGGAACGTTCGCTCTTCATCGCCCGCTCCCCGCTTCGGCGCGCAGGCGCTGGATATTCATATTGGCAAGAAACCCGATCAAAGGATGCAGTCCCATCTCGGCAAATGCCAACGGGTCCATGTCGAGCAAGGCCCCACGGTGGCTTTCGCTCAGCTCGAAGCGGGCGGCATAGGCCGAGGGATCCGCCACGAAGGCGAGCTGGTTGGCCTGGTCATACGCCAGGCCGTGCAAGGCGCGCGTCAACTCCGCCAGCTCGGGGGCAA
This sequence comes from Pigmentiphaga sp., assembly GCF_033795525.1. GTDB lineage: Bacteria > Pseudomonadota > Gammaproteobacteria > Burkholderiales > Burkholderiaceae_B > Pigmentiphaga. The sequence continues at coordinate 738,801 of NZ_JARYGM010000003.1, read as the reverse complement.
TGCGCGGGTAATGGGGCCGGGGAGCGGGCCGGGGCGGCGAGAAAAACCCCAGCGAGGCATAGTTGTGATGCCAGCTGGGGTCCATCTGCACCACATCGGGCACCCGCTCGCCCAGCGCTCCCGCGGCAAGTGCCCAGCAGCGCAACTCGATGTTGCCGGTGTCGTCCAGCCGGTTCTCGCTGTATCCGATCAGCGACTTCAGGTTTCCGGTCCGCAGGATATCCAGGACGCGATTATCGAAATCCAGGTCGGGCTCGCTATAGCGATCGGTGCCGGGGAAATGCGACATGCCGCCGCTGGCCACGACCACCGTCCGCAGGCCCAGGCGGCGCACCGCATTGGCCAGCGCCACCCCGAAGGCGTAACACCGCTCCGGTGTCGGCTGCGGGGGCAGATAGGCGTTGACGTACACAGGCAGCACGGGAGCCGACACCCCGAGGTGCGTCAGCGGAATGCCCAGCGCATAGTCGATCTCCGCACTGCTGGTGAAGGCCGGGTCGAAACCCGAGCGATACAGGTCTTCGACGATCCGGAAGGAGATTTCGCTGGGCACCTGGTAGCGAAAGCCGCGCCCGGCGAACTCGCCCTTGGCCACTCCTCCCACGTGCAGCGTGAACGGAGGCGCGCACTGGTGGAAGAATTGCTGGGCATGGTCATTGGCGATCATGATCCACAGATCGGGCTGGAGCGCCTGCAACCGTTGCCCGATCGCGGCGGCCACGTCCCGGACGCGCCGGACCGTGTCCTTGTCCTCGCTGTCGGGCAGCGTGAAAAATTGTGGCGCATGGGGCAGCATGGCGCCGCCGACGATCAAATCCTCGCTCATTCCGTCTCTCCGTTTTGGCAATATGTCCTGGGTGCCGGAGAGTGTAGGAACGCAGCCCCTGGCGGCCGTTACCCCGCCGTCTGCCTATTTATCGATTCATCCGATTTTGTGAGTGCCCCGGATAGCGTTTACCGGGCCCTTGGATATACTGCCTGCACACAAGCAAAAACATCGCCGTCTCATCGCCTGCGGGGCGAAGGAATTGCCACGTGTCCAGAGTCCTAGCCGTTACCCAAGGCCACATCGGGCGGGCTTGCCTGCTCGAGAAGGTGCGCCCTGCCGGCGCGCATGCCCATCCGGTCCACCATGTCATGATCGAGCTGGACGGCGCATGCCATGAATACCAGGTAGGGGATGCCTCGGCGATTCTGTCCCCCTGCCGCGCCGTGCTGGTCAACAGCCATGAACTGCACGCCAACCGGTCGGTCGGCCAGGGCAAGAGCACCATCCTGATGCTGTATTTCTCGCCGCTGTGGATCGAGGATCAATTCCCCGGCCTGCCCTCGTACGTTCGCTTCTTCCGGCAGAACAGCGTGCAACTGCAGGCCTACGCCGTCGAGCTGGCCCAGCGCCTGGCCCGGCACATGCTCGAGGCGGCCGAGATCAATACGCCGGAACTCGAGGCCTTGTTCGGAGAACTCGCCGAACATCTGTGCCACCAGTACGGCCCCACGCATCCGAATCGCGAACGCCCCGCCCGCATCAACGACCATCGCATCCGGCGGGCCATCGCCCTGATGCAGGAACATCTCGAAGAACCCCTGCCCACCAGCACGATCGCTTCGCGGGTGGGGCTGTCCCGCTCCCGCTTCTTCGAGCTGTTCACGGCTTGTACCGGCCTGTCGCCCAAGCACTACATCAACATGCTGCGGCTACAGGCAGCGGTGCAATTCCTGGCCGACGACCCGGGCCCCATAGCGGAACTGTCGCAGCGTTGCGGCTTCGGCGCGCAAAGCCACTTTTCCAAGTTCTTCGTCGACCAGCAGGGCTTCACCCCTCGCGACTATCGCCGCGCGGCGCTGCCCGTCGCGCAGCGCGCCTGCGCTCACGCCTCGATCGTCGCGCTCTGAGCTGACGCCTCGGCTTCCTCTTCCTTCGCCCGGGGCCGCTCGCCGATCTGCTGCCGCCACATCGCGTAATAAAGGCCCTTGCCCTCGAGCAACTGCGCGTGGGTGCCCCGCTCGACGATACGGCCCTTCTCGAGCACGAAAATGGTGTCGGCCTGCATCACGGTCGATAGACGGTGGGCGATCAGGATGGTGATTTGGGTGCGGCGCGCGCAGATCTGGCGTACGGTCTCGTTGATGTGCTCTTCCGTCAGCGAGTCCAGCGCCGACGTGGCCTCGTCGAAAATCAGCAGCCGCGGCTGGCGGATCAGCGCACGGGCAATCGACAGGCGCTGTTTCTCGCCGCCCGACAGTTTCATGCCCATTTCGCCGATGGCGGTATCGAGCCCGTCGGGCGACTTCGTCAGCAGGTACGCGCACGAGGCCTGCTCCATGGCCGCCACCATTTCTTCGTCGGTCGCATCGGGCTTGACCAGGCGCAGATTCTCGCGGATCGTGCCGGCGAACATGTGGGCCTCCTGGGTCACGAAGCCGATCTGCCGGCGCACGCGGTTGAACCGCAGCGATGTCGTGGGCTGCCCGTTGTAGCGCACGGTCCCGCTGGCCGGGGGATACAGGCCCACCAGCAGCTTCACCAGCGTGGACTTGCCCGAGCCCGACGGCCCCACGAAAGCGATGGTGTCGCCCAGCTCGGCCTCGAACGATACGTCTTCCAGCGCGTAGTCCTCGGCCCCTTTGTGGCGAAAGCTCACGCCATCGAAGCGCACGTCGCGCACCTGGCCGATGTCCACCGCGCCCGGCGGCCGCCGCTCCACCGGCTTGTCCATGAGATGGCGGAAGTTCAGCAGCGAGGCTTCCACCTCGCGGTGCGCGAGGATGATGTTGCCCAGTTCCTGCAGCGGCGCGAAGATCGCCACCGAAATGAACTGCATCGCGATCAGTTCGCCCGGGCTCAGCACGTTCCGGAAAATCAGCCATAGCAGCGCAAACAAGATCGACAGGCGCAACAGGCTCAGCGTCATGCCTTGCAGGAACGACAGCACGCGTATCCGCTTGACCTTCTCCATTTCAAGCGCAAAGATCGCTGCGGTCTGCGCCTGCAGGCGCCGGATCTCCGGATAGGTCAGGCCCAGGCTCTTGATCAGCTCCACGTTGCGCAGCGATTCGGTAATGAAGCCCGAATTGCGATTGGTCTCGCGCACGATCGAACGCTGCTGCGTCCTGATCTCCCGGCTCAGCAAGCCGGTCAGCCCTCCTAGCAGCAGTACGCCCACCAGGAACACCGGCACCAGCAGCCAGTTCTTCGTGACCGAATACCAGGTCAGGAAGCCTACGCCTACCACTGCCGCGAACACCGTATTGATGAAGGTATTGATGAAACGTTCGCTATCGGCGCGGAGCTTCTGCAGCAAGGACAACACCTCGCCGCTGCGCAGGTCCTCGAACTCCTGAAAGCGCAGGCGCAAGACCTGCCGCAGGCCGTCGTTGAAAAGCTGCGTGCCGAGTTTCTGCACCACCAGGCGCGTGACGTATTCCTGGAAGGCCCGGGCCAGCCGCGACAGGATGGCGATCAGGACGGCCAGGCCCAGCAGTGCAAGGACGCCGGAGACCAGTTCGTCTTCGGTCTTACCGGCGCGATTGATGGCGTACTCGTCGATGATCCGGCCGAAGATGATGGGATCGACCAGGGCCAGGATCTGCGCCGTACCGGCCAGGAAAAGCGCGAGCAGGGCCAGCGAGCGGTGAGGGGTGAGGTAGGTCCACAGGGTGCGCATGGAGGTCCTTGGTAAACGGCTATCCGGGCCGCGCCCCCATGGTAACCGGCGGCCAGGCCGCCATTTCCGCCTGGAGACTGGCACGCCCCTGCAAGGTCAGCCCGATCTGGCGCAGCCGTTCGACGATCTCTTCACGCTGGTGCGCCATTTCGTCCTGCGGGCCGCCCAGGCCGATCGCCAGGTCCATTTGGCCGGGCACCGGCGGCAGCGCCGTGGCAATGACGTTGCGCCCCGCCACGACCCGGCCCTGGCTTTCGGCCCAGCCGCGCGCCCGGCACAGCTCGATATCGGCCAGCAGTTCGGGAACGGCCACCTTGCACGCCGGATCCGTTTCCTGGGCATTGGCGCGCCGCGCGATCAGCGAAATCTCGGCATTCCGGAGTCCGGCCAGCAGCGCCTTGCCGACCGCGGCGCGGCACACCGGCCGGAGGATGCCGGTGGCGTACGGCGGCAGGCCGGTGGTCTCGGCGCATAGCGTCACGATGTAGCGCACATAGACGCCCTGACGCATGCCGAGCAGGACCGAATGTCCGAACTCGCGCCGCAAACCTTCCAGCAGGGAAATCACGCTGCCGTTGCCGAAAATCTCGTCGTGCACCCACGACCCGAGCAGCATCACGCGCAGGGTCGGATAATAAGTGCGGCTGGCAGCGTCGTAGCGCAGGTACCCCTGGGTCAGCAGACTCTTGAGCAGCAGCGAGGTGCTGGACTGCGGGTAGCCCAGGCACTGCGACAGCTCCTTTACCGTCGCCGGCGCGTGGGTCTGCGCGAAGAACTCGAAAATCTCCAGCACCCGCCGGGCTGACTTGATCGTCCCTTCCATGTCTCCACGCTTCTTGCGCCGCCGCGCCCCGGGCGGTGCAAGAAGGCTACTTGCCCGCCGGTGCCGGCGACTTGATCCACGGCCGCGCATTGCCCTCGTACACAGAAGGCCCCAGCCGGAAGTGCTGGGCCTCGGCAAAAGTGTAGACCACAGGCACGTCGCGGTCGTACAGGCGGTCTGCGGAAGGCAGCGGGCCATTGTTGGCGACCTGCGAATGCAAGGGCCGCCCGAGGATTTCCGACAAGCGCACCGAAGCCTCGACCAGGCGATCCAGGTCCACGCCGGAATCGATGCCCAGGACCTGCAGCAGCTGGACGAAATCCTCGGTCGGGATCATGCCCGTGGCCTGGCCATTGCCGCAATAGGGGCAGCCGCCGATGCCACCGAGCGCCGTATCGGCAATCAGCGTATCGGAGGCCTCCAGCAGCTTGAGCGCTTCGTACATCGACAGCATGGCCATGCCCCGCGCATTGTGCAGATGGAGATGGAAGATGTCGATGCCGGGAAAGCGCTGCTTGATGGCTTCCAGGTCGCTGGCGACTTCCGGCGGCGTATTCCACGCCATCGGGTCGGCCAGGTCCACGCGCTTGACTTCGATACCGGCCTCGCTCCAGGCGTCGTACTGCCGCTGCAGCGCGTCCAGACGTGCCGACTGCGAAAACTTGCCGCTCCAGTTCGACCCCCAGCCGGCGCTCAAGCCGATCGCCGCCTGGCGCACCCCCGCCTCGCGCGCCTTGTCGACCGGTGTGCGCCAGGTCCTTTCCTGTCCCTCGAAGGTCTGGTTGGTATTGCGCTGCAGGAACACCTCGCAAAGATGCAGATGCGTGGCCGGCAAGGGCTCCAGGCTCAGCGGCGGGGCGTGCCGGCGGCGATCCTCGCGGCCGCGCTCGTTCAGCGCAAGCGCGAAGAACTCCACGCCCGGGACCGGTTGCAAGCGCTCCACCAAGCGCAGCGTATCGCCCATCTGCGGGCTCCACTTGGGATTGACGAAGGCGCCCACCATCAGGCGCCGGATCCCCGCTTCAACGAGCATGTTCAGCAGCTCGAGCTTCTCGTCGACGGTAACCCCCTCGCGCTCGATCTGCAGCCCGTCGCGCAAGGTTTCATCGGTAATGAGTACCTTGGGATTCTGTGTTCGCATGAAAGCCCCCTAGCGGTTCTGCCATACCGGCTTGCGTTTCTCCAGCCGGGCCCGTATGCCTTCCTTGCGATCCTCGCTCAGGTAGGGGTTGGCGCCCGGGTCCTGCCGCAAAGCGGCCGCTACCGGCATATCGAGCCCGCGCATGGCCACGGCCTTGACGCGGCGCACCGAAATCGGCGCGTTCCCGGCGATCTTGCGCGCAAGTTCCAGCGACGCGGGCAACACCTGTTCGGGCGCGACTACGCGGTTGAGCAAGCCCAGCCGGTGCGCTTCGGCCGCGTCGATGTAATCGCCAGTGAACAGCATTTCGAGCGCGATGCCTGGGGCCACGCGCCGGGGCAGCAGCACCGAGCCGAAGTTCGCGCCCATGCCGATCTTGGTCTCGGGCAAGCCGAACTGGGCGCCCGGATGCGATATGCGCAGATCGCAGGCCAAGGCCAGCTCGAAGCCGCCGGCGACGGCGCTGCCGTTGAGCGCCGCGATGGTCGGTTTCTTGGCTTCGAGCACTACCTCGAACACATTGCGTTCGACCCGGTTCATCGGCGAACGAAAGCGGGCGCCCGCCTCGTCGTTGCCGCGCATTTCCTTCAGGTCGCCGCCGGCGCAGAAGGCCGAATCGCCCGTACCGGTCAGGACGATCACGCGTACGTCGTCATCCTCTTCGGCATCGAGCATGGCCTCGATGATGGCCACCATCAGCCCGCGCGACAAGGCGTTGCGGCGCTCCGGCCGGTTCAGCCTCAACAGCCTCACGTGGCCTTCGGTGGATACGACCAGTTCCGCTTCCGTGGCGGCATGGCCTTGATTCATGATAGTCCCTCCTGCTTGACGTCATAGACGATACGGTCGCGGATGGCCGCCTCGACCTCCTCCGCGCCGAAACCGCATTCTCTCAATACGGCCACCGTGTCCTCCCCCAGCCGCGGAGCGGGCCTGAAATCGGTCCGGTTGCCGCCCGAAAACGCGTTGGGCAGGCCGATCTGGCGGATATCGCCCTCGGTGGGGTGCTGCGCCCGTTCGATGAAGCCCGCATCCTGGAGATGCGGATCGTCGAGCAGGCTCTCCAGCGTGTTGTAGCGCATGGCCGGAACATCGATCCGCTCGAATATTTCCAGCCATTCCGCCGATGTCCGCCCTTTCAGGGCGCTGGCGCGGAGCGCGTAGTAGTCCAGGCTGTTGGCCGTGCGCGCCGCGACGCTGCAAAACCGCGGATCGGTCTTCAGTTCGGGCCGGCCGATGGCGTCGAAGAACGCGAACGCCTGGGGATCGGTATTGGGCGAAATGGCAATGTAGCCGTCCTTGGTAGGAACCGGCCGGTTGTCCGCGTTCAGGATGCGGGCGTCGCCCGGTGGCCCGATGGGCGGGTCGAAGGTCATGTTACCCATGTGTTCCCGCATGACAAAGGCCGCCATGGTCTCGAACATGGGCACTTCGATGGACTCGCCTTCTCCGGTCCGGGACCGCCGGTACAACGCGAAGCCGATGGCTTGCGCGGCCACCAGGCCGGTGATGTGGTCGGTCATCACGAACGGCACGAAACGCGGCTCGCCGCTGGACGCCTGGAACGCTCCGGCCACGCCCGAAGCGCTTTGGATCACGGTGTCATAGGCGGGCCGCCCGGCATAGCGGCCCTTGCGGCCGAAGGCCAGCACCAGGCAGTGAATCAATCGCGGATTGACCGCGCGCAGCGACTCCCAGTCCAGGCCGAGCTTATCCAGCGCGCTCGCCCGCATATTGGTGACGAACACATCCGCGGTTCCCAGCAGCCGCCGTAGGACGGCACGGCCGCCTTCGGTCTTGAGATCGACACAGACGGAGCGCTTGTTGCGGTTGAAGTTCATGAACTTGCCCGTCATGCCGCGATGGCGGGCGCCCCCGCCCAGCTGGCGCATCAGGTCGCCATCGGGAGCTTCGACCTTGATGACCTCGGCCCCATGATCGGCCAAGGCCAGCGTGCAGGCCGGCCCGACCACCACGGTCGACAAGTCGACGACGCGAACGCCTGCGAGCGGGCCCTGGGCGGCAGTTTTGATTGTTTCCATCATGCCTTATTCCTGCTTGATGCCGATTTGGCGAACCAGTTCGCCGGACTTCCGTATGTCCTCCCGCAGGAAGCGGTCGAACTCCGCCGGGCTACTTCCGACGACGTCCGAACCGTCGGAGCCGAGCCGGGTGCGCACGTCGGGCTGCTTGAGGACTTGCGCAATACCGCGGCTGATTTTCTCCACGATGGCCGGCGGGGTCCTGGACGAGGCCACCACGCCGAACCAGTTGAGAAACTCGTAGTCTTTGACGCCCAGCTCCTGCATGGTCGGCACATCGGGCAGCATGGGCGTGCGCCGGGTGCTGGTCACCGCAAGCGGCCGCAGCTTGCCGGCGTTCATCAATTCCTTGGCGGTGACCTGCGCCACGAAGGCGAAGTCCACATCGCCGGCCGCCACGGCCGAAGCCGCCGGCGCGGCGCCACGATACGGAACGTGCACGGCCTGCATGCCCGTCGACAGCCGGAGCATCTCGGCAGTCAAGTGCCCGCCGCTGCCGACGCCGGCCGATCCATAATTTAAGGAACGCTTGCGGGACAACTCGACCAAGTCCTCGATGCGCTTGATGGGCGAAGCGGCACTAACCACCAGCGTCAACGGCGACGTCACGACCATCGAGACGCCTGCTACATCTTTCCCCGCATCATAGGGCAGATCCTTGTAGAGGCTGGGCGCCAGCGAGTACGAGGTGTAGACGAACTGCAGGGTATAGCCGTCGGCCGGCGCATTGAGCATGGCGCTGGTGGCCACGATGCCGCTGGCGCCGGTACGGTTCTCGACCACCACGTTCTGGCCCAGCGCCTTGCCGAGGGGTTCGGCGATGATGCGGGCGTAGGTATCGGTCGAAGCGCCGGGCGGCGACCCGACCAGCAGGCGCAGCGGCCGCGACGGAAAGTCCGCAGCCGCGTCGGCGGCCATGGCGGGGGCGGAGAGTTGAAGCGAGATACCGGTCAGCAAAACGCCGAGCGCCCGTTTGAGCATGGTTGCCTCCTTCTAATCATTGCGGCGAATGCGCCGTTCGTTGTTCGTCGGCAAATGATAAGAACGGCCGCACGGCCGGAACAATCGCCAACGGCCGCCAGTGCTTCGAAATCACATATGTGATTTCACCATTTGCACCGCAGCAAAGCCGTCCACGCCGCAAGCGCGCGGTCTACAGTCCGTCCATTGCCGATGGCCCGGAGACAGGTTGCCGTTCATCGCACTACAAGGAGACACCATGCACCGCCCCTATGGACCGCTCGAACATCGGCGCGCCGCCGCCCTGCTTGCCCTATCGATACTGCCCGCGGCGGCTGCCGCGCAGCCTTCTTCCTATCCCTCCAAGCCGGTACAGATCATCGTGTCGTGGGCGGCGGGAGGCAGCATCGATACCATGGCCCGCGGCTTTGCCAGGGCCATGAGCCAGGAGCTGGCGCAGCCCGTGGTGGTGGAGAACCGCGACGGCGCCTCGGGCATGATAGGTACCGCCGCCACCGTCTCCGCGCCGCCCGATGGCTACGTGCTCAATTTCGGACCCATCACGCCCATTACCAATGCGCTGCACTTGGTGAGCAAGCCGGCCTACGGGATCGATTCGCTGGAGTACGTATGCCAGGTGTTCGAGAACCGCTTCGCGATCGCGGTCCCGCAGAACTCCCCCTACAAGACGCTGCAAGACTTGTTCGCCGCGATCCAGGCCTCGCCCGGCAAGCTGAGCTACGGCCACCTCGGCGTGGGCAGCATCACGCACCTGTCGCTCGAGACCGCCATACAGGGCCGCAACTTTTCGGTCACCGGCGTTCCGTACCGGGGAGAAACGCCCATGTTCCTGGACCTGCAGACGTCGCGGCTGGACTTCGGCATCGTGACCGTCGGCAATACTCTGGCCACGTCGCGGCCGGTGCGCATGCTCGCCATCATCAGCGAACGGCGCCACCCCGAGATGCCCGGCGTCCCTACCCTCAAGGAGCTCGGCCTGCCCTCGCTGCAACCCGCGCTGGTCGGGTTGATGGCGCCCAAGGGCACGCCCGCGCCCGTACTGGCCAAGCTGGAAGCGGCGTGCAAGAAGGCGGTGGAAACCGATGTCATGCAGTCGGCCGTCAAGACGCTGCGCGACGAGATCGTCTACAAGGACCGCAAGGCCTTCACGCAAAGCGTGATGCGCGACTACGAAGAGAAAGGGGCGCTGGTCAGGCGGCTCGCCATTTCGCCGCAGAACTGAACACCGCTCTACAGGAGGAAGACATGCCCGACGTATCCACCCTGCACGACCGCTATGTGCAAGGCCCCTTCGACCTCACCGATTGCGTCGACCTGCACGTGCATTCGGCGCCCTGCCTGTTTCCCCGGCTGGGCGACGACCTGGACATGGCCACCCGCGCCCGCGACGCCGGCATGCGCGCCATTGCGCTCAAGAGCCATCACGAGAACACCGTCTCGCGTGCCTATCACGCGCAACGGGCGGTTCCCGGCCTGCAAGTCATCGGCGGCGTGACGCTCAACCAATGCGTGGGCGGCGTCAATCCGGCCGCGGTAGAGGCCGCGCTCATGCTGGGCGGCCGCATCGTATGGGGCCCCACCGGCCACGCCTGCTACCACGGCACGATTACCGGGGAATTCGGTAAATGGGGCGTACCGGGCATGGTGCTGCCCGGCAGCGAACGGGGCGGCGTGACCGTACTCGACGCCGGCGGCAAGCTGACCCGGGAAATCCTGGACGTGCTGGACCTGATCAAGCAGTACGACGCGCTGTTCTGCACAGCCCATCTCAGCCCCGATGAAATCAGCCTCATCGTCGACCGCTGCGCGCAGATCGGCGCCCGGGTCATGGTGAACCACATCTATTACTTCCCCCGGGTCGACATTGCCTATGCCGAGGACATTACCCGGCGCGGCGCCTACATCGAACTGTGCTCGACCCTGCTCATTCCGTCGCGGCACCGCAAGGAACTGCGCTACGACTACGAGCTCATGGCCGAGACGGTCAAGCGCGTCGGCGCGGCGCGCTGCGTGATGTCGACCGATGGCGGCGGCATGATCTCCGGCTTGTTCCCACACGAGCAATTCCGCATGTTCGGGCAACGCCTGCAAGGTTACGACGTCGCCCTGGCCGACATCTACCGCATGATGCGGGACAACCCCACCGAACTGGCGGCGCTCAAGGACCGCACACCGCTCGGGCCCCCGGCGCGCGGAGCGGAGGCATGAGCGCCATCGCCCGGCCGCCCGAAGGGCCCGCGTCCCGCGCCGCGCGCATCCCCGTCACCGTACTGACCGGCTTCCTGGGCTCGGGCAAGACGACCCTGCTGAACCGCATCCTGACCGAGCGCCATGGCCAGCGGATTGCCGTGATAGAGAACGAGTTCGGCCCCGAAAGCATAGACACCGACCTGCTGGTGCGCGAAGCCAGCGAGGAAATCGTGGAGATGAGCAACGGTTGCCTCTGCTGCTCGGTGCGGGGCGACCTCACGCGCGCCCTCGAAGACCTCGCCCGGCGACGCCAGGACGGCAAGCTGCGCTTTGACCGGGTCGTCATCGAAACCACCGGCATGGCCGATCCCGGGCCGGTCGCGCAGACGATATTCCTGGAACCCGGCGTAGCGGCCGCCTATGAACTGGACGCCATACTGACGGTCGTCGACGGCTGCCACGGTGTCCGCACGCTCGCCGCGCACCCCGAGGCGCGGGCGCAAGTGGGCTATGCGGACCGGCTGCTAGTCTCCAAGGTGGACTTGGTCGACGAATGCGAACGGGACGAGCTGGCGCAGGCCCTTGCCGGCATCAACCCGCGCGTTCCCATCGCCTGGATGCAGCACGCGAAGACGGACCTGGCGGCCTTGCTCGACGTCGGCGGCTTCGATCCGGCCTCGGTACTGCGCGACCACGCGGCCGACGCCGATACGGCACCGGCAAGCGGCGCAGCCTGCCACGGCCATGCGCACCACGCCCATCACGTCCACGACGGCGATTGCGCCCACGGCGGGCCGCACACTACAGCTGCGCACCATACGCCGGACGTCGGTTCGTTCGTGTTCGCGGCCGACCGGCCCTTCGACGCCGGACGGTTGGAGCAATTGCTGTCGGCGCTGGCCGAGGGGCTGGGTACCGATTTGTACCGATGCAAGGGTGTGCTATGGGTGGCGGGCCATCCGCGGCAGATCGTCCTGCAGGCGGTCCAGCTGACGATAGCCGCCGACCTGGGCCAGCCCTGGGGCGACGGGCCACGGCGCAGCCGGCTGGTGTTCATCGGCCGCGACCTGCCGGCCGATGCGATCAAGGACAGCTTGTCGCGGTGCCTGGTGCGCTAGTGCTTCGCTACGCCAAGCAACCCGTCCAGTTGCGCTTCCTCCGCCAGCAAAGCCTGCGCCGTGCTCGCATGCACCACGCTGCCCCGTTCCAGCACGATGGCATCGTGCGTGATGCCCAGCGCCTTGCGTGCGTTCTGCTCCACCAGGATCACGGACATCCCTTCATCGCGGATGATCCGATGCAGCACGTTCATCAGCTCCTGCACGATGATGGGCGCCAGGCCCTCCAACGGTTCGTCCAGCAGCAATACGCGCGGATTCAACATCAGCGCGCGGCCGATGGCGAGCATCTGCTGTTCGCCACCCGACAGCTGGTTGCCGAGGTTCGCCCTGCGTTCCTGCAGGCGCGGGAACATGTCGTAGACGCGCTGCAGGTTCCAGGGGCCCGGCACGGCGACGGCAGTAAGGTTCTCTTCCACCGTCAGCGATTTGAAGATGTTCCGCTCCTGCGGCACCCAGCCTATGCCGGATAGCGCCCGCTGGTCCGGACGCAGCGCGGTCAGCTCCTTGCCCGCGAGCCAGATGCGGCCGGCGAAGCGGCGGGTGTGGCCGACGATGGTGTTGATCAGCGTGGTCTTGCCCGTGCCGTTGCGGCCCAGCAAGGCGAGCGCCCTGCCCTCGCCCAGCGTGAGGTCGATGCCGTGGAGGACCCGCGCCTCGCCATAGCCGGCGACGATGCCTTCGACTTTCAGCAAATCAGGCATGGGCGCCCCCGACGATTTCTTCGCCCAGATACACGGCCTTCACGCGCGGGTCGCGGGCGATTTCGGCGTTGGTGCCTTCGACGAAAAGGCCGCCGTTCACCAACACCGAAATCCGGTTGGCAAAGCTAAATACCAGGTCCATGTCGTGTTCGATCAGCAGGATGGTGACGTCGTCGGGCAGCGCGCCTACGGTATTGAGGATTTCGCGGCGCTCGCCGTCCGGCACGCCCGCCACCGGCTCGTCCAGCAAAAGTACGCGCGGCTTGGCCGCCAAGGCCAACGCGATCTCCAGCAGGCGCTGCTTGCCATAGGGCAGCACGGCGGTCTTGCGGTCCATGACGTCCAGCAGGTTGCATTGCTCGAGCAGGGCCGCGCATTCGTCCATGATTTCGCCGCGCCGGCCGAGAGGACGCAGGAAACGCCAGCCTTGCCCCTCACGCTCGGAGATGGCCACGGCGAGCGATTCGGCGGGGGTCATCTCGGCGAACAGCTGGTTGATCTGGAAGGTGCGCACCAAGCCCCGGCGCGCACGCGCGTGCACGGGCAGGCCGGTGATGTCGCGGCCTTCCAGCTCGATGCGGCCGGAGGTAGGCGCGAGCACGCCGGTCAACAGGTTGATCAACGTGGTCTTGCCGGCGCCGTTGGGACCGATCAAGGCCTGGCGCGCGCCGCGCTCGACCTTGAGAGAAACGTCGTTGGTGGCGACCAGGCCGCCGAAGCGCTTGGTCACATTGAAGGTCTGCAGTACGGTGGTCATTGTCCGCCTCCTTGGCTGCGGCGGAACCACGTCCAGGGACGCACCAGTTTTTCGTGGCCGACCACCACGATGACGACCAGCAGCAGGCCGATCCAGAATTGCCAGTACTGCGGCGTGATGCCGGACAGCCAGTCCTGCATGAACTTGAACACCACGGCGCCGATGATGCCGCCGTACAGGTAGCCGGCGCCGCCGATGACCAGCATCAGCATCACGTCGGCCGACCGGTGGAAATCCAGCACGTCCAGCGAAGCGAAACCCGTGGTCTGTGCCAGCAGCCCGCCCGCCACGCCGGCATAGGCCGCGCCCAGCGTGTAGACCGCGGCCCGGCGGCGGTTGACGGCCACGCCCATGGCAGCCGCGCGCAGCGGATTCTGGCGCACCACTTGCAGCGACATGCCGAAGGGCGAGTGCACGATGGCGCGGGCGATGAAGAAGAGTATCGTCAGCACGACGATCGAATACAGGTACGCCGTGCGGCCGAACAGGTCGAACTCGAACGTGCCGAACAGCGGGACCATGGTGACGCCGGTGAGCCCGTCCGCGCCACCGGTGAGCCAATCGAACTTGTTGGCGAGCTCGTAGAGGATGAGAGCAACGCCCAGCGTGACCATCAGGCGGGTCAGGTCCGAACCGCGCATGACCAGCACGCTGGTCACCAGGCCCAGCAGCGCGCTGACCGCCGCCGAGGCCAGCAGTCCCAGTACCGGGTCCAGGCCGAAGTGCTTGGCCAGCAGTGCCGCGCAATAGGCGCCCAGGCCGAAGAAGGCGGCGTGCCCCAACGAAACGATCCCGGCATAGCCCAGGATGAGATCCAGCGACACCGCGAACAAGGCCAGGATGGCCAATTCATTGAGCAGCAGGAAGCCGCGCGGCAACACGAACGCCGCGCCGATGGCGACCACCCAGAACACGATCTCGAACGGCTTGATGCGCGACCAGCGCGCGCCCAGCGTACGCAGCCCGGTGGGGGACTGCCCTGCCGCGGCCTGCATGGTGGCTTGGGTTGCGATGGCCATTTTCACTTACCCCCTGCCCGGGCGAACAGCCCTTGCGGGCGCAACATCAAGGTGACGATCATGACGCAATAAATAATGAATGCCCCCAGCGTGGGTATGTAGTACTTGCCCGCGACGTCGGCAATGCCCAGCAGGAGCGAGGCCAGCAGCGGCCCGGTAATGGACGTCGTGCCGCCTACGGCCACCACGACGAGGAAATAGATCATGAACTTGAGCGGAAACGTCGGATCGAGCCCGAGCAGGTCGGCGCCCAGCGCACCGCCCAGGCCCGCCAGGCCCGAACCGAAGGCAAAGGTCGACAGGAACACCAGGTTGATGTTGATGCCTAGCCCGCTTGCCGCCCGCGGGTCGTCCACTGCCGCGCGCAGGCGGCTGCCGAAACGGGTCTTGCTCAGGATGAGCTGTAGCGCAATGACCAGCACTACGCAGATGGCGATGACGAACAGCCGGTAGTGGCCTATGCCTACGCCGCCGATTTCCGAACGGCCGCTGAGCCACTCCGGCAATTGCAGGAACTGCTGCTGCGAACCCATGAAGTAATCGACCGCCGCCGTAGCCATGAAGGTCAGCCCGATCGAGAACAGCACCTGGTTCAGATGCGACTGTCCATACACCCGGCGGTACAGGGTCCGCTCCAGGATCGCGCCCAGCAGGGCCGATACCAGGAAGGCCAGGGGCAGGCACAGAAGAAACGGCACATTCAAGCGGGACATGGCCAGCACGGTGACGTAGCCGCCCGCCATGGCAAAGGCGCCATGGGCCAGGTTGATGAAGTTCATCAGGCCCAAGGTCACGGCCAGCCCGCAGGCCAGCACGAACAGCAGCATGCCGTAGGCAATGCCATCGAACAATATGGTCAACATGAAGCTCTACCGGAACAAGCCCGTCCCTGGCGGTGCATAGCCGCCAGGGACGGGCTTCCCTTGCGGGTTACTTGATTTTGGCCGGGTCCTTGACGGCCTCGATCTTGTCGAAAGGCACGTTGTAAAGACCGCCGTTCACGCGCTCGACCTTGCTGATGTAGATGTTCTGCACCATCTCGCGCGTTTGCGGATCCAGCATGACCGGGCCGCGCGGGCTTTCCCATTTCTGGCCCTTCATGGCGGCCAGCAGCTTGTCGCCGTTGGTGTCGCCTTTGGTCGCTTCCAGCGCCTTGTAGATCAGGTGCATGCCGTCGTAGCCGCCCACGCTGTGGAAGTTGGGCCGCATGCCGTTGTTGGCTTTCTGGAAGCCGGCCACGTAGGCCTTGTTGGCGGGATTGTCGAGCGCCGCGCTGTAGTGCATGGAGGTCACCACGCCCAGCGCCACGTTGCCCATGTCGTTGAGCAGATCGTCGTCGGTCACGTCGCCCGTGCCGATCAGCTTGATGCCCGACTTGTCCAGACCGCGCTCGGCGAACTGTTTCATGAATACCGAGCCCACGCCCGAGGGCACGAACACGAAAACCGCGTCGGGCTTGGCATCGCGCACGCGCTGCAGGAAGGGCGCGAAATCCGGGTTGCGCACCGGCACGCGGAGTTCCTGCACGACTTCGCCGCCGCTGTCCGTAAAGACCTTCTTGAACGAGTTCTGCGCATCGATGCCGGGGCCGTAGTCGGATACCAGCGTCACGACGCGCTTGATGCCGTTCGCGGGGGCCCACTTGCCTATGCCCAGCGTGGCTTGCGGCAGCGTGAAACCGGCGCGCACGATGTACGGCGACTGCTCGGTAATCATGGCAGTAGCCGCCGCCATGACCACCATCGGGACTTTTGCCTGGGTGGCGATGGGCGCGGTGGACAAGGCCAGCGGTGTCAAGCCGAAGCCGGCCAGCACGGCCACGCGGTCATTGACCACGAGTTCTTGCGCCAGGCGCTTGGTGGTGTCGGCGACGTTGGTGTCGTCCTTGACGATCAGCTCGATCTTCTTGCCCGCGACGGTGGAGCCGTGCTCGGCCATGTAGAGGCGCGCGGCCGCTTCGATCTGGCGGCCGGTGGATGCGAACGGACCCGTCATGGGCAGGATGAGGCCGACCTTGACGACGTCCTGTGCATAGGCAGGCAGCGCACTGGTGCCGGCAAGCATCAGCGCGGCTGCGATTTTGAGCAGACTGCGTTTGTTGTTCATGGTGTCTCCTAGCTAACTCACTCGACGTGAATCGTTTAAGAATCGAAAACCGCCTGCGACGCCGCATAGCGTATCAGTTTGTAAGCGGCGGAAGGTACAACTCCAGGGTAATCCGGGTCCCGGAACGTCAGCGCGGAATGCGCCGCCGTATCAGGCGGGCGCCCGGTATCTGTTCGAACATGTGCTGGTTGCGCAGCACCGACTGCATGTTGCGGAAGGCGATGCGCGCGTGTTCGCGCATGATCGCCTCGGCACGTGCCCCTTCGCGGTTCTCGATGGCGGCCAGCACCATCCAGTGCTGGTCCTGGGCGACGATCAGGCTGAGCCACGCCTCGTCGTCATCGGCCTGGGCCTGAAGGAAGCCGTTAGGCGAGGCAAAAGGAAGATTGCTGGCACGTTCGATCTGGCGCTCGAGCACGGAGCTGCCGGGCAGATAGCGCAGCATTTGATGGAACTGGCGATTCAACTCGACATAGCGCGACAGGTCGGCCACGCCCTTCTCCGCCCCCTTGAGGGTCTTGTCGATGTCGGTCAGGCAGTCCCGCATCGCGTCCAGGTCCGCCGGCGCCACCCCGCGCTCGGCCGCCATGCGCGCCGCCAAGCCTTCCATCGTGCCGCGGACTTCGATGGAGTCGCGGATCTCGGTTTCGGTGAAGGCCTTGACTGCATAGCCACCCGACGGGATCAGCTCCAGCAGTCCTTCGTCTTCCAGGCGGGCCATGGCCGCACGTATGGGCGTGCGCGAAATGCCCAGCCGCTCGGCCACGCTGGGTTCGGACAGGCGCGCGCCCGGGGCCAATTCGCCGGAAAGAATGAGTTCGCGCAAGCCCAGTTCGGCGGCGGTGGTCTGCGCGCCACCCGATTTGGTCTTGCCCTCCGCGCGCACGAGGGCGGGTGCCCGCGCGATCATGGACGATGCCCTGCGGAAAAAGAAACGGGGCCGGCGCGGCGCGGGCCATGCGGGGTGCCGGCGACGCGGCGGAAGCGGCGGGGGGTACTCATTGTCTCCATCGACTGCGTGGCAGCTTGTTGGATACAGACTGTATACAAAGGCCCTGCCCTATAACAAGACCTTTTGGGCCGGCCTAGGGAAAACATGGAGCCATGTGTACAGCCCGGGCACGGGCCGCTCGCGGCGTCACCCCGCGATAGTGACGCGCATCTGGTAGCGGTCCGGCGGCCCCAGGACGTTCTGGTATTCCACCGGGCGTTCGTGCTTGTCGAAAGCCACGCGGTGCACGTCCACCAGCGCCGCGCCGATGGGCACTTGCAGGCTGCGGGCAATGAGCGGATCGGCCAGCGAGGCCGCGGCCGTCGCTTCGATGCGGGAATACGGAAAACCGGCGCGCGCCATCAATTCGCTCAACGCGTAGCGGGAAATGTCGGCCGGCTCGAATCGCGTGCCCACGTCCAGGGGCAGCCAGGCGGTGCTATGCAGGATGGGCAGGTTTCCGCGCACCCGCAGGCGCACCAGCTTCATCACCCGCTCGCCCGCCGCCAGGGACAGCGCCGACCGCACGTAGGGCGGCGGCTCGGCCTCCTCGAAGGATTCCAGGCGCGGTTGGCTCAGCGCCCGGCTTTCGGCCACCTGCTTCATATAGCCGGCCAACGGCGTTTGCAGCGATACCACCGACGCCGACTGCGCAACGAAGGTGCCGTCGCCTTGGCGCCGGTCGATCAGCCCCTGTTCCTCCAGTCCTTGCATGGCGCGGCGCACGGTAATGCGCGAGACAGAGAACAGGCGGCACAGCGCGTCCTCGGTAGGCAGGCGTTGGCCCGGCTGGTAGCGGCCGGTGGCAATGCCGTCCTTGATCACGGCGGAGATCTGGTGGTGCAGCGGGGTTCCGAGTGTGCGGCTGAGTTTCTGCATGGGGCGACGGGATACCGCGGAAGACGCCATTGTGGCATGGCACCAGCCGGGCCGGCGCCGTTGCGCCGCCGGACTGCCGCGGTTAATTGTTATGTTGTAATAATGAATATACAATCTGCCGCCGGCAGGGTCGGCCGACCCGGCGTAGCAAGGAGCATCCATGGGGCGCACGCTCTTCGACAAGATCTGGGACGAACACGTCGTGGCCGATTTGGGCGACGGCTTCGCGCTGCTGCACGTCGATCGTCATTTCATTACCGACGCCGGCAGCAAGGCACTGATGGAGATGCGGCGGCGCGGGCTGGCCATGCGCAACCCGGAACTGGCCTTCGCCTCGCCGGACCACTCGGTATCCACCACGCCCGGACGGGGCGACCTCAACGCCAACAGCATCCGGCTGGTGGGCAACCTGCGCCAGGAAGCGGCGGCCCGCGGCATACGCCTGTTCGATATGGGCAGCGGGTCGCAAGGCATCCTGCACGTGATCGGCCCCGAGCTGGGACTGACCCTGCCGGGCGCTCTCGTGGTGTGCGCCGACAGCCATAGCTGTACCCACGGCGGGCTGGGCGCGCTCGGCTTCGGCATAGGCGCAAGCGAGTTCGTGCATATCGGGGCGACGCAAACGCTGGTCCAGCAACGGCCGCGCACCCTGCGCATCCGCTTCGACGGCCAGGCGGCGCCTGGTGTCACGGCCAAGGACCTGATCCTGCACACCGTCGGCGTCATCGGCGCCTCGGGCGGCACGGGCTACGCGGTGGAGTACGCCGGAGAAGCTATCCGGGCGCTGGACGTCGAGGCCCGGTTGACACTGTGCAACCTGTCGATCGAACTGGGGGCCAAGTTCGGGCTGGTCGCGCCCGACGAAAAAACCCTGGCCTACGTGCGCGGACGCCCTTATGCGCCCGCGGGGCGCGACTGGGATGCCGCGGTGGACCACTGGCGCACGCTGTACAGCGATACCGACGCGGCCTTCGACCGCGAAGTGGTGATCGACGCCGGCCTCGTCGTGCCCCAGATTACCTGGGGAACCAGCCCGGAACAGGTGATCGGCGTCGATGCCGCCATCCCGGACCCGGCGCAGCTGGACGGCGACCGGCAGCAAGCCGCCCGGGCCGCGCTGGACTACATGGGGCTCGAGCCGGGCCAGCCCATCGCCGGGACCCCTATCGATTGGGTATTCATCGGCTCGTGCACGAACTCGCGGCTGTCCGACCTGCGCGCCGCCGCGGCCGTCGCGCGTGGCCGCAAAGTGGCGCGGCACGTGCAGGCCTGGGTCGTACCTGGATCGGAAGGCGTCAAGCGCGCGGCCGAGGCGGAAGGACTGGACCACATTTTCCGGGACGCCGGCTTCCAGTGGCGCGAACCCGGCTGCTCCATGTGCGTGGCGGCCAACGGCGAGACCGTCGGCCCCCGGCTGCGCGCGGTGTCCACCTCCAACCGCAATTTCGCAGGGCGCCAGGGCCCGCTGGCCCGCACCCACTTGGCCAGTCCCGCAATGGCGGCAGCGGCCGCGATCACCGGGACCATCTGCGACGTGCGCTCGCTCCAGGAACCAGCATGACGCCTTTCACCCGCCTGCAATCGAATGCCGCGCCCCTGATGCGCGACAACATCGACACCGATCTCATCATTCGCGTGGAACCGCTGTTCAGCGGCGTGCCGCGCCAAGAACTGGGCCGCTACTGCTTCGAGTCGTTGCGCTACCGTGCCGACGGCTCCGAAGACCCGGACTTCGTGCTGAACCAGGCTCCATACCGCGACGCGCGGATCCTGCTGGCCGGCGCCAATTTCGGCTGCGGCAGCTCGCGCGAAGGCGCGGTATGGGCGCTGATGGCCATGGGCGTGCGCTGCGTGATCGCTCCCGGTTTCGGCGACATTTTCTACGGCAACTGTTTCCAGAACGGCTTGCTGCCGGTGCGGTTGCCGCGCGCCGAAGTCGAACGGCTGGCTGCGCAGGTGCGAAACGACCCGGCGCAACCGCTCACGGTGGACCTTGAACAATGCATGGTCGCGGGGCCGGACGGCCGGCCCCTGGCTTTCGAGATCGCCGCGCTGCGGCGCGAAGCACTGCTGGAAGGACTGGACGCTATCGCGCAAACCCTCCGGCGCAGCGAGCTGATCGACGCTTTCCAGGCGCGCGATGCCACACGGCGGCCGTGGATCTATCGCGTCGGCCACCCCACCCACTCATAACACCAGACAACCCTGCCAAAGGAGCAAAAATGGATCTTTCTTCCCCCTTCAATGCCGGCCGCCGCACCTGGCTGACCGGCGCCGCCGCGCTTGCCGCCGGCGCCCTCCTGCCCGTTCCGGCGGGCGCCGCCCAACCCGCCGCGGATTATCCCCGGCGGCCGGTACGGGTCATCGTGCCCATGCCCCCCGGCGGCGCCACCGACGGCACCGCACGTCTGATCGCGCAAAAGCTGGGCGAAGCCTGGGGCCAGAGCGTCGTGGTGGAAAACCGCGCGGGCGCGGGCGCCATCGTCGGCACGCAGGCCGTCGCACGGGCCGAGCCGGACGGCTACACGCTGGGCATGGTCATCAGCTCGCACACCATCAATCCCGCCATCCGCAGCAACCTGCCGTACGACACGCTCAAGGATTTCACGGCCCTGACCCAGATCGGGTCGGCCGTGATCGCGCTGGTCGCGCATCCCGCCTTCCCGGCGCAGGACGTGGCGGGGCTGGTCCGCCTGGCGCGGGCCCAGCCCGGCGCGCTGGAGTATGCGTCGCTGGGCGTCGGCACCGCCACCCACCTGGCCGGCGAGATGCTGAAGGTCAAGACCAACGTGGACCTGGTCCATGTTCCCTACAACGGCAGCGCGCCTGCCTACAACGACCTCCTGCCCGGCCGCATCCGCCTGGGCTTCGTGCTGCTGGAATCCGCCCTGCCGCACATCCAGGCCGGCAAGCTGCGCCTGCTGGCCATCACCAATGCCAAGCGCAGCCCCGCCCACCCGGACTTCCCCACCGTGGGAGAAACCGTTCCCGGCTACGCGTCCGAAAGCATCCTCGGCTTCGTGGCGCCAGCCGGCGTACCCGCGCCCATCGTGCAAAAGCTATCGACCGACCTCGTCGCCGCCATCAAGCGGCCGGAAGTCGTGCGCCAGCTCAGCACCTGGGGCACCGACATCGTCGCTTCCACGCCGGCGGAATTCGATGCCTTCATCCGTGCCGAGATCGCGGAAAATCGCAGCATCGTGAAAGCGGCCGGCGTAAGAATGATGGATTGACCCCGCGCGCCGGCCCATGAAAAAACCGCCATGCCTTTGCCGGCACGGCGGTTTTCTTTTCCAGCGACAGGCGTCTACCGATTACGAGTGGTAGGCGCTTTCTCCGTGGGTCGTGATGTCCAGGCCTTCGCGCTCTTCCTCTTCGGAAACACGCAAGCCCAGCAGCGCATCAGCGATCTTGTAGGAGATCAGCGCGACGATGGTGGTCCAGACGATGGTGATGATCACCGCTTCGATCTGCACCCACAGCTGGCCCATGATGGTCACGCCTTCCACGCCCGGGCCGCCCAGCACCTTGGCGTTGAAGATACCGGTCAGCAGCGCACCGACGATACCGCCCACGCCGTGGACGCCGAAGACGTCCAGCGAGTCGTCGGCCTTGAGCAGGCGCTTCAGGCCATTCACGCCCCAGACGCAGATCACGCCAGCGGCCAGGCCGATGACGAGCGCGCCCACCGGACCGACCACGCCGGCAGCCGGCGTAACGCCCACCAGGCCGGCGACCGCGCCGGAAGCACCGCCCAGCATGGAGGGACGGCCCTTGACGGCCCATTCGGTGAACACCCAGCCCAGCACCGCGGCGGCGGTCGCGACCAGCGTATTCATGAAGGCCAGCGCCGCCACGTTGTTGGCCGACAGCGCCGAACCGGCGTTGAAACCGAACCAGCCCACCCACAGCAGCGACGCACCGATCATGGTCATGGGCAGGTTGTGGGGCGACAGGGCTTCCTTGCCGAAGCCGATGCGCTTGCCGATCACGTAGGCGCCCACCAGGCCGGCCACGCCAGCGTTGATGTGGACCACGGTGCCGCCCGCGAAGTCGAGCGCCCCGCGCGCGAACAGGAAGCCCTGGGTATCGCCGCCGAACCAGACCATGTGCGCGATGGGAATATAGGCAAACGTGAACCACAGGACCATGAACAGCAGCACGGCAGAGAAACGCGCGCGCTCGGCGAAGGCGCCGACGATCAGGGCGCACGTGATGCCGGCGAACGTCGCCTGGAACGCGGCGAAGCTCAGTTCAGGCACCGTGCCGGACAGCGGGAAGGTTCCGGTTTCCGCATCGAACAGGCCTTTCAGGAACAGCCGGTCCAGCCCGCCGAAGAAGGCGTTGCCGCTGGTGAAAGCCAGCGAATAGCCATAGATGAACCACAGGACGATGATGAGCGAAAACGTCACCAGGACCTGCATCAGCACAGACAGCATGTTCTTGCTACGGACCAGGCCGCCGTAGAACAGCGCCAGGCCCGGTACCACCATCAGCAAAACGAGGATGGTGGAAGTGCTCAGCCAAGCCATATCGGCCCCCACCAGCGTGGGAGCTTCCTCCGCCAGCGCGGGGCCGGCAAACAGTGCCAGCACCAGCGCCAGACCCGCCCCGAGTGCCTTGACCAAAGAAGAATGCATTGTTTTCATTTTTGAATCGTCCTATCAGAGGGCGTCCTTGCCGGTTTCCCCGGTACGAATACGAATGACTTGCTCGAGCGGGAACACGAAGATCTTCCCGTCCCCGATCTTGCCGGTGCGCGCGGAATTCTCGATCGCCTCGACCGCACGATCGACCAGGTCGTCTTCCAGCGCGATCTCGATCTTGACCTTGGGCAGAAAATCGACCACGTATTCGGCGCCCCTGTAGAGTTCCGTGTGGCCTTTCTGGCGGCCGAAGCCCTTGATCTCGGTGACCGTGATGCCCTGGACCCCGATACCGGAGAGGGCTTCGCGCACCTCGTCAAGCTTGAACGGCTTGATGATTGCAGTGATGAGTTTCATGACGAACCCCACATGTTGATGAATCGAATGGCTGACCGGAAAGCGGCCTGGCGGCCGCCGCCGGGGTCAGAACGCTTTGCTCAGGCTAAGCACCGCGCCGAAGCGGCCGGCATTCTTGCCCTTGTTGGTGATAACCCAGTCCTTCTCGCTCGTCCCGACCAAGGACAGGCCCAGCATCCAGCCGTTCAGGTCCTTGGTCACGCCGGCCTTGTAGTCGACGTAGTGGCTTAGGCCGGCGGGGTCGTTCTTCAGCTTCTGGTAGCCGACGTGCGCGTTGGCGCCCCAGCCGTTACCCAGGTCGAACGCAGCGCCCAGATCCAGGTAGTAGTTGTTCTTGCTGTCGGGGGTATTGAAGAAATCGGTCATGCCGTGCGAATACTTCAGCGTAAACGGCCCCCAGCCCACCGCGCCGTACAACTCGAAGTTGTCGATGGTGCTACCGTTCAGATCGGAGCCGGGGTAGTAGTAGTAAAGGCCCCCGACGTCGAACTTCAGGCCCTCGTATTCGAACTTGTAGCCCCCATAGAAGTCCATTTCAATATTGCCGCCGCTGTACAGCTCGCTGGCGACATTCGAGTTCCAGTTGCCCAGGTAGAAGCCCGACTTGTGGGCAAAATCGAAGCCGCCCTGGAATGCCGGCTTCAAGTTGGTCTGGCTGAATCCGCGGAATCGATAGTCGCTGAAGAGACCGGCGTTACCGGTGAACGTGAAATCGGGTTCGGGCTCGGCCGCAAAGGCGGCCGAGGTCGCGCCCAGGGTGCCCATGGCCAGGGCTATCGCAAGCAGTCTCTTCTTCATCTATGTCGCTCCGAAGCGGGGTTATCAGCCAAGCGGTGCAGGTGCGTGGGTGGCGCAACCGGCGTGAACGCAGGAAAAAGCCGCCGCAGATGGCGGCCCTGACTGTTACCGAGCATTTCCCGTGCCAGCTTGCGCCGCCCACGGAGCGCACCATGCCTGGCCACAGAAGGAACCAATCTGGTGCGCTCGTGACCGAAGAAGCGAACAAGCCGCACCATTATGTTGCACACCCGCTCGGGGCCGGGCCGGACTACACTGGAGGTCGTCAGCCCGCATGAGAGGAAGCGCATCATGATCCATCGCACCGACTGGTTCGAAGACTTGCAGAAGAACATCTCCGACCTCATCGCCCGCAGCCCGGCGGCCGACATCGAGCGCAACGTCAAGGGATTTCTGGGCCAGACCTTCACCCGCCTGGACCTGATTACCCGGGAAGAATTCGATATCCAGACCGAGCTGCTGGCGCGCACGCGCGCAAAGGTCGATGCGCTGGAAGCGCAGGTCCAGGCACTCGAAGCCCGGCTGATTGCCCTGGAAAATCGATCGTCGCAACCTTAAGGCCCATGCCCCGAGACGGGGCATGGCTGTTCCGCTCCGGCCGCGGGCAGCATCATCCGGGCTCGAAATCCGCGGCCACTTCCGTCAGCAGATTGGCCATGTGCCGCGCGGCGGGTCCCACGTCGGAAGGATTGCCGAACATCAGGTAGAGCGGCACGCGGCGCGTGCCGCCCTTGTCCAGCGGCAGCTCCAGCAAATGGCCGGCCGCCAGTTCCGTTGCCACCAGATGGCGGGGCAACCACGCATACCCCAGCCCCGTACACACCATCTGCAGCGACGTTTCCATCCCCGTCACCGTCCATCTCCGCGGCGCGCCGAGCCAGCCATCGTCGCGCGGGCTGACCGTGCCGGAATCGCGGATGACTACCTGCATATGCTTTTTCAGGTCTTCGGTGGTGAGGGACCAGCTCAAGCCATGGAGCGGATGATGCGGAGCGGCCACCGCGACGAACTCGATATCGAGGATCAGGTCCCCCAGGAAGCCCGTAGGCACCCGAGTGCCCACCACGATGTCCGCCCTCCCCTTGACCAGCGCCTCGTCGGCGCCCGACAGCACCACCTCCGATAGCTGCACCCGCGTCTGCTCGGCCGCTTCCATGAAACGCGTCAAGGCGCGCAACAACAGCGGCGTAGGAAACGCCATGTCGACGACCAGCCGGATCTCCGGTTCGCGCCCCTTGCCCAGGCTCTGCGCCAGCAACTCCAGCTGGCGGGCTTCGTTCAACAGGCCGATTGCCTCTTCCAGCAGCACCTTGCCCTTTTCCGTCAGTCTTGCCTTGCGCCCCTCGATCGCCAGGATCTCCACGCCCACTTGTTCCTGGAGCTTGGCCACCATGTAGCTCAGCGAAGACTGGCTTCGGTGCAAGGCCTGAGCAGCCTGGGCATACCCGCCATGATCCACGATGGCTTGCAGGATGCGCCACTGCTCCAGGGTTGTTCTTAACGTGAGCGTATTCATCGAAAAATATGATTAATTTGCACGAAAATTACCGCTTTTTTATCTAACTTACGAAACCTAGACTTTCTTACCGAGGAACTGCAATGAAACTTTAAGGGTTGTCGCCGCGAGGTCAAACGACGCTCCGGTTCCAAGCCCGGAGCACATATGGATACCCTGCGCGCCAATACCCGGATTCTATTTACCCTCCTGCTTCAAGAAACGTCCAGGATGGGCTACCTGCTTGCGGTGCACGAGGCGCTGAGCACGAAGACCATGGCATGCCGGCTGTGCACCGACCCGAAGGAGCTGCGACGCAGCCCCGACAACGTGCCCGCCGCCTACCTGTTCGACTGCTCCGTAGAAAACACGCATCCGCTATGGCAATGGACCCATACCATACGCGCGCTGCAGCCCGCTTTCATTGCGGCGCTCGTGGATGACCGTCCAGGCGTCGCGGACGTGCTGAAAACCTGGCCCGTCAATCTGTATATCCCCGCCCAGGCCACGGCCGTCGACGTCGCGGACACATTCATCGCGGGCGCATCCCAATGGCATCACCGCTCGCCGTTCGACGACCATCGCGAACCGGAAAACGACTGGCCTTTGAGTACGCCCGGAAGCCTGTCCGGCTGGTCTCCGAAGCGGGAGCAGAACGAAGCACTCTACGCGCGGCTGTTGGAAGAAGTGCAGCAGTCGCAGCGGACCACACCCCCGGTACCGGCCTGGTTCGCTCCACCGCCGTCGCCCGGCACGCAAAGCCTGGGTCGGCCCGAAAATCCGTTCCAAGCGGAGACGGCGGTCCCGCGGGAAACACGGCCTGCCGCCGCGCCCGATGAAGAAAGAAAAAAAGGGGGAGAAGGAGAAAAACCATCGCGGTGGATCCTGGCTGACCAAGGCTTTTCCCTGGTGCCGCCCAAGGGGAAGACCGTGCACCTGACACGGGCCGAAAGAACGTTGCTGCTCTGGTTTTCCCAGGCGCCGAATGGCCTGATTACACATGACGCCATCGAATCGGCCGAGCCCGACGTCCCTTTCCAGACCCGGACGCTTGTATCCGTGATCGTCAGCCGGCTACGCACCAAGTGCGCCGCAGTGGGCATCGAGCTTCCTATTACCTCCCGGCGGGGGCTGGGCTATCAGTTCACGGAAATGTTGACGCCCGGGACGGCGGAAAGGTGGTCACGCGAATGAGTCCTGGCGCCCCAGCAACACCTGATCGACGATACGCTGCGGGGCGGCGACGAATAGTGAAAAATAGAGGGCTTTGCGCGTCCGCGCCTGCCGCGGCCGACGTGCTGCGACCGCGCCGAGGAGTGATGCCCGCATGCCGAAGTCAGAGTCCCCGTCCCGTCCACCCGCCATCGGCCTGAGCAGCGCCGCGCGCGACCTGTACCGCGCACTCTGGCGCCACGCTGCAGGCGTGCGTGCCCACATGCTCGGCGCCGCCGGCCTGCTGTCGGCGGCGCAGCTGCTGCGCCTGACCATGCCGTGGCTGGCCTCCCACGCAATCAACGCGCTACAGCAGGGCAGCCTGGCCAATGCCGGCCGCTGGATCGTCTACCTCGTCGGCGTCTATTTACTCTCATGGCTGCTCCATGGTCCGGGCCGGGTGCTGGAACGCAACGTGGGCGTGCGGGTACGCGAGCGCTTGGCGGACCAGCTCTATGGCCGTATCGCCGCGGCACCGCTGGCGTGGCGCGACGGCCGGCACTCGGGCGAATTGCAGCACCGCGTGATGCAGTCCAGCCGTGCGCTATCGGAATTCGCCCAGAACCAGTTCGGGTATCTGCAAAGTGCTTTCAATTTCGTCGGGCCCCTGGTCGCGCTGGCCCTGCTCTCACGCACCAGCGGCACGATCGCCATAACGGGCTACGTGATCATCGCCCTCATCATCTTGCGCTTCGACCGTGCGTTGATGCAGCTGGCCCGCGCCGAGAACGACGCGGAGCGCCGCTATGCCGCTGCGCTGCTCGATTTCGTCGGCAATGCCGGCACCGTGATAGGCCTGCGGTTGCAGGCCGCTTCGCGCAAGGTGCTCGGCCGCCGCATGGAAGCGGTGATGGCGCCGCTACGGCGCGCGGTCATGGTCAACGAAGGCAAGTGGTTTACGGTGGACCTGCTCGGCATGGGGCTGACCTGGATCCTGGTGGTGGTCTACGTGCTGCAATCGCGCCAGCCCGGGCAGGCCGTGATGCTGGGCACCGTATTCATGATCTACCAGTACGCGCAGCAGGCTGCCACGGTGGTCGGCGCGATGGCGACGAACTTCCAGAGCTTCGCGCGCATGCATACCGACTACACCAGTGCCGAGCCGATCTGGGAAGCCCCCAGCGATCCCGATGCCGCGGTGCCGGCCGTGGTTCCGGATGCGCCTTGGCAGACACTGGAACTGCGCGGCGCCACCTGGCGCTACGCCGACGACGCGCGCGGCGGCCTGCATGGCATCGACCTGATACTGCACCGGGGCGCGCGCGTGGCGCTCATCGGTCCCAGCGGAGGCGGCAAGAGCACGCTGCTGCGCATGCTGGCCGGGCTCTATCCTCCGCAGCAAGGTGAGCTGTTGCGCGATGGCGCGGTGGTGGACTGGACCGAGCTACGCACCCTGGCCACGCTGATCCCTCAGGAGGCCGAGGTGTTCGAGGCCAGTGTGGAAGAAAACCTCACCTTCGGCGAATCGGCCGATGCAGCGGCGCTGCAGTCCGCCGTCCATGCGGGCGTGTTCGACGAAGTTCTGCAGCGCATGCCCGAAGGCCTGGCCAGCCCGCTCAACGAGCGCGGCGGCAACCTCTCCGGCGGCCAGCGGCAGCGGCTTGCATTGTCCCGGGGTGCGCTGGCGGCGCGGGGAAGTTCGCTACTGCTGCTGGACGAACCGACCAGCGCGCTGGACCCGCAAGCCGAGGGCCGCGTGTTCGACCGCATGGTCGCCGCCTTCCCGTCGGCCTGCATCGTGGCTTCGGTGCACAGGCTGAGCCTGCTGGCGCGGTTCGATACGGTCGTGGTGATGGAGGCCGGCAGGGTGGTCGATGCGGGCCCGCGCGACGAGGTGCTGGCGCGGCGCATGCATGGCGACCCCCTCACCCCCGTATCCGCCCCCACAAATACGCCACCGCCGCCACCACTGCCACCGACGTAATCGGGTGCTGCCGGATCACGTCCTTCGCGCATAGCAGCGCGTTCTCCAGCGCGTCGCTGCCCTGCTCCAGGGCATCCGACGCAACATCCTTCGCGCGATGTGCGGCGCTGGACACCTTGTCCGCCGTGGCGTGAGCGGCTTGCTCGACCGTGTTCGCGCCTTCTTCCAGCACGTCCTTTGCCTTTTCCACGTTGCCGTTCGTCGCCATGATGTTCTCCTGGTTTGGGTTCGCCTTGAGTATTCCCAACAATCGGCGGGCAAACCGCAACGGGGTGCAACAGGCGGTCATCGCCTTTTATTGACGGGCGCCATCGCGGTGCTTATGATGACTTCCGATATGCGAAACTTTGTTTCGCATTTTACGGACAGGTGCTGCTGCCGGTCTTCCCCCTGCCATCCGGACGGAGGCGTTCATGAAGATTCTCACCTTCTTTGTCGGCGTGGCCCTGTCGTTTGCCGCGTTCACTGCCGCGGCGCAGGATACCGGGCACCCGATACGCATCGTCGTGCCCTTCCCGGCGGGCGCCACGCTGGACAATACGGCACGCAGGCTGGCACCGCTGCTGTCGCGCCAGCTGGGGCAGCCAGTGATAGTGGAGAACCGGGTCGGCGCGGCCGGTAACGTGGGCGCCCAGCACGTGATGCGGTCCGAGCCCGATGGCTTGACCCTGCTCTACACCGCTCCGGCCACGCTGGTGGTGAACAAGCATCTCTATCCGAAGATCGGCTTCGACCATACGTCGTTCGCGCCGGTCTCGCTGGTGGCTACCAGCCCCTTCGTACTGTTCGTGCCGGCATCCTTTCCGGTGCGCACTTTCCAGCAATACATCGACTACGCCAAGAAGAATCCGGGCCGCCTCTCCTATGGGTCGATGGGCGTAGGGACGGCGTCCCATCTTTTGCTGGCCGCACTGAACGGCGAAGCCGGTACCGATATCCTGCACGTGCCCTTCCTGGGCGCGGCACCGGCGCTGAACGCTTTGCTCGGCTCGCAGGTGGACTCGATGACGACGGGGCTGACCTCGACCATGGAACACATCAAGGCCGGCAAGCTTATCCCGCTGGCGATCACCAGCCGGGAACGCAATCCGGTGCTGCCGGATGTGCCCTCGATGAACGAGTTCTATCCCAAGCTCGAACCGACAGGTAACTGGTTCGCCTTCCTGGCCCCGCCCAACACGCCGGCCGCCGCCACCGAGCGGTTCGCGCGGGCGCTCCAGACCGTGCTCAAGGACGAGACCTTGAAGGCGGACCTTGCCCGGATCGACGTCAAGCCGGTAGGCAGCACGCCGGCCGAACTGGCCGAGTTCATGGACAAGCAGGCGCGGGTCTGGGGCGAAGTGATCGTGTCGAACAACATCACGGTGCAATAGCGCGGCGGGGCCGCGAGGCGCATTCCGCTCAGGCGACGCTGCGGAGCGATTCGTCCGCCTCGTCCCCCGGATCGCCATCGGCGTTCAGCTCCCGGGGAGCGGGCGTGGCGGTGATTTTCTCGAGCAAGTACACCAGCGCGACTTGCTCGGCCGGGGTCAGCCCTTCCATGGTGAGTTCGGCTACCTGCTGCGACCGCGGGCGCATGGCGTTGACCATCTCCATGCCCGCCGGCTCGAGCGACACGAAGGACTTGCGGCGGTCGCTGGGGTCTTGCTGTATGGCGACCAGGCCGCGCATCTCCAGCCGCTTGACGACGTCGCGCGTGGTGGCGGCGTCGATGTCGGCCTTGCGGCCGATCAGGGCGAGCGAGCACGGGCCGTGCTTCTCCAGCACGTACATCACGGCGAACTGCACCGACGTCATGCGCGGATCGACGCATAGCCGGCTGTAGATCGCCTGGTTTTTCTGTACGGCTTTCCGCAGCAGGTGTCCCACCTGCTTCGTGAAATCGAATTCTGTGGTCATGTTCTTGGGCCGTCCTCCACGGGCGTCGCTGCATGGGACGACTCCCAGCCAGGGATTATAAGCACGCCAAATTCGAGTGTATACATCGACACATTCCCATATTTTTAGGGAAAACTCTTATAAAAATCGAACGTATACATTGTATTATTTCCGCAAGGCAGTTGCGTGCCCGCCGGTGCCGAGCGATGGCGGCGTGCAACCTCGAACCCAATGTCCATGGTGGTGATATGAAGCCCGCGCCGTTCCAATACGTCCGGCCTGCCAGCGCGCAGGAAGCGGTCGCGCTCCTGCAGCGCCACGCCGATATGGCGCGGTTGCTGGCGGGCGGGCAGAGCCTCGTGCCCATGATGAATTTCCGTATCGCGCGGCCCGAGGTATTGATCGACCTGGGCGCCTGCGCCGAACTGGCCTTCATCGACCGCGAGGCCGATCGCCTGCGGATCGGTGCCATGACTCGGCAACGGACGGTAGAACTGGATGCCGGCGTACGCGCCATGTGTCCGCTGGTCACCATGGCCCTGGAGAACGCGGGCCCGGTGCCGGTGCGCAACCGGGGCACAGTGGGCGGCATGCTGGCCAATTGCTACCCGGCCGCCGATTTGGTCTGCGCCGCGCTTTGCCTGGACGCCGAGCTCGAAGCCCTGGGGCCGTCCGGCATCCGCACCGTACCGGCCCACGAGTTCTTCATCGCGGAATTCACCACGGCGCTGGAACCCGATGAACTCTTGTTCGCCTTCTCGATTCAGTGCAAGCCAGGGCGCCGCTATGCCTACCGGAAGGTGAGCGACCACGCAGCCGGCGCCGCGGCGGTGGCCATCGCGCTGGCCGCTACGCCCCCAGCGTCTGCAACGTCCGGCTGGACCGACGTCGCCGCCGGCGCACTTGGCTTCGACAGCGTGGCTATCCGCCTGTCCACGCTCGAGCAGGGCCTGTCCTCGACCGCGGCGCCGGCCCCCGCCCAGATCGCCCGATGGCTGGCCGACGATCTGGCGCAATGCGGATCCGACCCGGCCGAACCGGAGGCGGCCTACAAGGTACGCGCCGCCGCCGCCCTGGTACGCCAGTCGCTGCCCACCCTCCTTCACCCTGAAAGGTAGCCATGACGCCATCGCAAGACCCGCCACGCGCACCGGGTGGCACAGCACGCATCGGCGACGCGATTCCCCGGCTGGAAGACGACCGGCTGCTGCGTGGCGAAGCCTGCTTCCTGGACGACGTCGGCGACCTTCCGGGGATTTTGCATGCGTGCTTCGTGCGCAGCCCGCACCCGCACGCCCGCATCGCACGCATCGACACTTCCGCCGCCCAGACCTTGCCGGGCATCGTCGCGGTATTGACCGCGAAGGACCTGGAAGAGCAGGTGCGCCCCATCCTGGCGGACATGGCACTGCCCGGCTTCGTGCAAACCACGCGCGACGTGCTGGTCAGCGACCGGGCGCGGTTCGTCGGCGACGGCATTGCCCTGTGCGTGGGCGAGGATCCGTACCAGGTGCTGGATGCGGCGGAACTGGTCGATGTGCAGTTCGATCCCTTGCCTGCAGTGGCGTGGCTCGAGGACGCGCTGGCCGAGGATGCGCCGCGGGTCCATGACAACGTTCCCGGCAACCAGGTGTTCCGGGGCAGTTTCGCGACACCCGGCTTCGATGCCGAGCAGGAGGCGGCCCCGCTGCGCCTGCGAGAGGAATTCCGCAGCGGGCGCATTGCCTGCGTATCGATGGAGCCGCGCGGCTGCATCGCGCACTATGACCCGGACGCCGGCCGCCTGCGCTTCTGGTCTTCCACCCAGGTGCCGCATATCCTGCGTACCTGCCTGGCGGAGCAGCTGGGGCTGGACGAATCCGCCATCACGGTCATCGTGCCGGACGTGGGCGGCGGCTTCGGCGGCAAGACCACCGTGTACCCGGACGAGATCGCCGTGGCGGCCGCCGCCATGCGGCTGGGCCGGCCCGTGAAATGGGTGCAGGACCGCTACGACGATCTGCTGACCACCTCGCAGGCCCGCGATCATCGCTACCTGGTCGATGCCGGCTTCGACCATGAAGGCAGGCTGCTGACCCTGGACGTGGACGTGGCCGTGAACGTGGGCGCCTATCCCATGCTTCCCTTCGGTTCCAGCCTCGAGGCGAACGGCGCGCCGCGGAACATGCCGGGGCCCTACCGGCTGCGCCACTTCCGCTATGCGACCCAGGCCGTGTTGAGCAACACCTGCGGCACGGGCGCCTATCGCGGCGTCGCGGCGCCGCTGGCCTGCTTCGTCATGGAAAGCGTGATGGACCGCATCGCGGCCCGCCTGAAGCTGGACCCCGCCGAGGTGCGGCGCCGCAACCTGGTTACCGAGTTTCCCTACGTCAACGTGCTGGGTCTGACCTACGAGGAGGGCTGCTTCCTGCCGGCCCTGGACCGTGCCCTCGAACTCATCGATTACCGGGGCTTCCGCGCGGAACAAACAGCCCAGGCCCCCGAGAGCCGAGTGCGCAAAGGCATAGGTTTGGCCGTCATTACCGAGCAGACGGGCATGGGCCGCGCCCGCTACCAGGCGCGGGGGCTGCTGCGCATACCGGGCCACGAAGCCGCGCGCGTAACGGTGCAGGCCGACGGCATGGTGGAAGTCTTCGTCAGCCAGGCCTCGCAGGGCCAGGGCCACCAAACCGCGTTCGCACAGATCGCCGCCGATACCCTGGGTATTCCGATCGACCGCATCTCGGTCGTGGAAGGCGACACCGCCCGTACGCCAGGCGGCACGGGGACCTTCGCCAGCCGCGGCATGGTGCTGGCCGGCGGCGCCGTGGAAAAGGCGGCCCAGGCGGTCAAGCGCCGCATGGCCGCGGCGGCGGCCGAGGGCCAGCCAGCAGGCGGCTTCAGCGAGGAGGCCCAACACGACATTCCCGGCATCCGCCTCGCGAGCGGCGTGCACGCGGTGACGGTTCAAGTCGACCTGGATACCGGCAAGGTCGCCATCGACGACTATGTGGTGATCCACGACTGCGGCCGCATGATCAACCCGATGATGGTCGATGGCCAGATCCACGGCGCAGTGGTGCAAGGCATCGGCGAAGTGCTGCAGGAGCAGGTGAGCTACGCCCGGGACGGAACGCCCTTGAGCGTGAGCCTGCTGGACTATCACCTGCCGCGCGCCAGCACGCTGCGCAAACTGGTGGTGGAGGCCATGCACACCGAAGCCGGGGCCAAGACCTTCAAGGGCGTGGGCGAAAGCGGAACCATAGGCGCGGTACCGGCGCTGGCCAACGCCATTGCAGACGCCCTGGCGGACCTGGGCATCCGCCCCACGCGTCTTCCCCTCGATCCTGCCACCCTGGCCGGCCTGATCGGCCAGGTCGAAGCCGCGCAGGCACCGGAGACCCAACATGCATGACACCGGATCCGAACCGGTCGGCCAAGCCACCGTTCGCGTACGCGTCAATGGCCGCGAGGTGACCCAGACCGTGGAATGCCGGCTGCTGCTGGCGGATTTCCTGCGGCATCACGCCAGCCAGAAAGGCACCCATATCGGCTGCGAGCACGGCGTGTGCGGCGCCTGCACCGTGCTGGTCGACGGCGCGAGCGCGCGCAGCTGCCTGATGTTCGCGGTGCAGGCCGACGGCCGAGAGTTGATCACCGTGGAAGGGCTGGGCTCGGGACAAGCGTTGAACGCGCTGCAGGCCGCCTTCAAACGCCACCATGCCTTGCAATGCGGCTTTTGCACGCCGGGCTTTTTGGCGGTAGCCACCGAGCTGCTGCAGCACAACCCCGACCCCACCGCCGAGGAAGTGGTCGCGGCGCTGGACGGCAATCTTTGCCGGTGCACGGGCTACATCAACATCGTCAACGCGGTGCTCGATGCCGCGCGGCAACTGCGCGAAGCCGCCGGCGCCGGGAGCCGGCCATGACGCCTCGCCGCCCGACCCTGCCCCACGCGGTGCGCAGCCTGCTCGACTACATGAGCGTCAAGCCCGGCGAGACCGTGCTCATCACGGCCGACACCGGCACCGATATGAAGGTGGCCGATGCCCTCTTCCTCGGCGCGCTGGATCTGGACGCGCAGCCCGCCATCGTCCGCATGCCGCAGCTGCCCTTCCAGGGCCAGCTCGCCGATCCGCACATACCGGCCCCTGCACGCGCCGCCATGCTCGCCGCGGACTGCTGGATAGACCTGACCTTTCCCTACCTGGCGGGCTCGCATGCCCATGACGAAGCCATGAAGCAGGGCAAGACGCGCTACCTGCTGGGCGGCGACCTTCATGAAAAGGCCTTCTGCCGCCTTTTCGGGGCGCTGGACTTCGACCGCTACTACCAGGCGCAGGCGGTGTTCGACCAAGTGCTTCGTGCCGCGATCGGCAAAACCTGCCGCATCACCAGCCGTACCGGCACCGACGTTTCCTTCCGGCTCGACAAGGCGCCATTCGCCAAGCCGCGCCGCGTCACGCAGCCCGGCATGTACGTGGTTCCGGGAACCTGGACCATCGCTCCCGACATCGAATCGGTAGCCGGCACCATCGTGGTCGAACGCGGTTTCCACGAAGCCTATGGCGTGTTCGGCTCGCCCGTCACACTGTACATAGACCGGCAGGTAATCGACGTCGCCGGAGACGCGGCGGCATTGGCCCCGCTCCGGCGCGCCATGCTGCGGGCCGGCAATGGCAAGGGCTACGGCGGCGTCATTCATTTTTCGCACGGCATGCATCCGGCAGCCATGCTGACCGGGACTTGCTTCATCGAGGACTCGCGCACGCTGGGCAGCAATGCCATAGGCCTGGGTATTCCCTGGTGGCTGCCCGGCGGCGGAGAAAACCATCCCGACGTCGTGCTCACCGGCCATTCCGTCTGGATAGACGGCGTGCCCATCATCCAGGACGGCCTGATCGTCGGCCCGCCCGAGCTGGTGGACGCCGTCGGGCCGCTGGCGCCGACTTATCCGCCCAACATCACGGACAGCGTGACATTGGCGCGTCCCCCACACATCCCTGGTTAAAGGTACCCGCAGATGCACATGCAAGACGAGCAGACATTGCCGGCCGCGCAAGAAGCCGTATGGAAAGCGCTCAACGATCCGGAAGTGCTGCGCCAGGCCGTTCCCGGCTGCACCGAACTGACCCGCACCGCGGAGGACAGCTTCGACGCCACCGTGGAGATCAAGATCGGCCCGATGAAGGTGCGGTTCAAGGCCAAGGTCAATCTGCTGGAGATCAACGCGCCGTCCGGCTACGTCATCAGCGGCGAAGGCATAGGCGGGGTAGCGGGTTTTGCCAAAGGCTCGGCCCGCATCGATCTCTCCTCCGACACCCCGGCGGAAACCACCATGCGCTACGAAGCCGACATGCAGATCGGGGGAAAAATCGCGCAGCTGGGCGCCCGCCTCATCGATACCACCGCCCGCAAGTACGCCGAACAGTTCTTCGCCAACTTGCGCGCCCTACTGGCGCCCGCCGCCGACGCCCCGGCCCCCGCAACGCAGGCGTAGCCCGCGGCGTCCCCCTGAAACCCTCGTCCTGACAGGTCCAGCATGAATCCCTTTCATTTTCTTCGTACACGAAGTGTATTGGCGCTGATGGCAAGCGCGCTGCTATCCGGCACTTGCCTGGCGGACAGCTTTCCCAGCAAGCCGCTGCGCATTTATGTGCCCAACCCGCCGGGCGGCGGCGGCGACACGATCGCGCGGCTGGTCGGCAGCAAGCTGGCGGAACGGCTGGGGCAGACCGTCGTAGTCGAGAACAAGCCGGGCGGCAGCTCCGTCATCTCGACCGATGCCGCGGCCAAGGCCGAACCGGACGGCCACACGCTGGCCTTCATTACCGACACGCACTCGATCAACCCCGTGGCCAACGCCAACCTGCCCTACGACTCGATCCGCGATTTCGCCCCGGTCGCCCAGCTCATCCGCGGCGACTACATCCTGGTCGCCAGCCACAAGTCGGGCATCCGCGACCTGCAAGACCTGATCACCAAGGCCAAGGCCCAGCCGGGACGCTATTCCTACGGGTCGACCGGCATCGGCTCGGTCCACCACCTGGCCATGGAACTGATGAGCCATAAGGCCGGCATCAAGCTCTCCCACGTCCCCTATAAAGGCGTGTCGCAAGCCATGGCCGACGTCCTTCCCGGCCACATCGACCTCGTGCTGTCCGGCACCGCGGGCGGCGTGGTCCCCGCCGTCGCCGCCGGCAAGCTGGTCGGCCTGGGGGTCACGGGTTCGTCGCGCGTGGCCGCCGTGCCGGACGTGCCGACATTCGCCCAGGCGGGCCTGCCGCAGTTCGATTCCAGCTTCTGGTTCGGTTTCGTGGCGCCGGCCAAGACGCCGCCCGCGATCGTGGACCGGCTTAATCGCGAAATCATCGCTGTGCTCAAGTCCGACGAAGTGAGCGAGAAACTCGCCGGCTACGGTATGAAGGCGGCCCCGCCGCTGTCGCCCGCCGAGTTCCGGCAATTCATGATCGAGGACGCCAAGCGCTACAAAGACCTGATCGAATCCACGGGCACCAAGCTCGACTGATCCGGGGCCGATAGGAAAAAGGAAGCTCAATGTCCAAGAAGTATCGAATCGCGGTGGTCGGCGCAGGAATGGGGGGGCTGCTGGCGGCATGCATGCTGCAGCGTGCCGGCCACGCCTGCACCGTGTACGAGCAGGCGCCCAAGCTGGCGAAAGTCGGCGCCGGCATCAACGTCGCCCCCAATTCCACCCGCATCTTCCGCGCGCTTGGCCTGGAACAGCAAATGCTGGAGGCGGGCATCCAGCCCAAGCTCAAGTTCAGCCGCGAGTGGGACACCGGCGAGCTGCTCTATACGGTGCCGGTGCCGGAACTGCGCGCACGCTATGGCGCCCCCTTCCTGGCTTTCCATCGCGGCGCGCTGCAAGAAGTCCTCTATAGCGCGCTCGAACCGGACACCGTGCAATTCGGACGGCAACTGGCCCGCCTGGAGCAAACACCCGATCACGCCCGGCTGGATTTCGCGGATGGCTCCAGCGTCGAGGCAGACATCGTCATCGGCGCGGACGGCGTGCACTCGCGGGTGCGCGAAAGCCTCTTCGGCGCCGCGCCGGCGGACTACCACGGCTTGGTCGCATACCGCTCGCTCATCACCGGCTCCGGGCTGAAACCGGCGGACAACACCAAATGGTGGGCGCCCGACCGCTATGTGCTGATCTACTACACCACCGAGGCGCGCGACGAGATCAACCTCGTCACCGGTAGTCCGCAGCCGTGGACCCACGGCGACTATCAGCCGCGCCCGGCCTCGGCGCAGGACCTGCTGGACACCTTCCGCGGATTCCACGAAGAGGTCCAGGAAGTGCTGCGGGCGGCCACGTCGGTCACCTGCTGGCCCATGCTGGAGCGTGTGCCGTTCTCGCCCTGGAGCCAGGGCCGGGCCGTGCTGCTCGGGGACGCCTGCCATCCGACCACGCCCCACATGGGACAGGGTGCGGGCATGGCGTTCGAAGATGCCGTCGTGCTGGCGCGCTGCATCGATGCCTTCGGCGACGATCTGACGGAAGCCTTCGGACGGTACGAAAAAGCCCGCCACGCGCGGACCTCGCGCATCCAGCACGAGTCGCACGAGAACCAATGGACCAAGAAGGGGATGGATCCGGACTGGGTCTACGGCTACGACGCGCTGACCGTCCCGCTTTGATAGAACGGACTATGCCCCCACGCTAAGCGGGCGACAAAAAAACCCGGAGCGGTCATCCGCCCCGGGTAGCCAAATGCGCCTTGCGGCGCCACGTGCTCTTTACTGCGTCGCGCTTTACTTCTTCAGGTCCAGCGCCACGTCGACGATCATGTCTTCCTGCCCGCCCACCATTTTCCGGCGGCCCAGCTCGACCAGGATGTCGACCGTCTTGAGGTCGTACTTGGCGGCGGCGGCTTCGGCATGGCGCAGGAAGCTGGAGTAGACACCCGCATAGCCCAGGGCCAGCGTTTCGCGGTCCACGCGCACCGGGCGGTCCTGCAACGGACGCACGATGTCGTCGGCCGCATCCATCAGCTTGTACAGGTCGCAACCGTGGTTCCAGCCCATGCGCTCGGCCGCGGCGAT
This sequence comes from Pigmentiphaga sp., assembly GCF_033795525.1. GTDB lineage: Bacteria > Pseudomonadota > Gammaproteobacteria > Burkholderiales > Burkholderiaceae_B > Pigmentiphaga. The sequence continues at coordinate 700,020 of NZ_JARYGM010000003.1, read as the reverse complement.
GAAGACTTCCAGCGGCGCGTTCCCGGCGCCCGCGCCCATGCCCGCCAGGCTGGCATCGATACGGTCGCAGCCTTCTTCCACCGCAACGATGGAGTTGGCCACACCCAGGCTCAGGTTGTGGTGGGCGTGGATGCCGGTCTGCGTTTCCGGCTTGAGCACATCCTTGAACGCGCGGAAGCGGTCCCGCACGTCGTTCATGTTCAGCGCGCCGCCCGAATCCACCACGTACACGCACGAAGCGCCGTAGCTTTCCATCAGCTTGGCCTGCTCGGCCAGCTTCTGCGGCGTGTTCATGTGGCTCATCATCAAAAAGCCCACGGCGTCCATGCCCAGCTCGCAGGCATACTCGATGTGCTGCTTGGAAACGTCGGCCTCGGTGCAATGGGTAGCCACGCGCACGACGCGGGCGCCCGCATCATAGGCATTGCGCAAGTCGTGCACAGTACCTACGCCCGGCAGCAACAGCGTCGCAACCTTGGCATGCTTGACCGTTTCCGCCACGGCGGAGATCCATTCCAGGTCGGTATGCGCGCCGAAGCCGTAGTTGAAGCTCGAGCCCGACAGGCCGTCGCCATGGGCGACCTCGATGCTGTCGACGCGTGCTTCGTCCAGCGCCTTGGCGATCTGGCGAACGTTCTCGACGCTGTACTGGTGGCGGATGGCGTGGCTGCCGTCTCGCAGCGTGACGTCGGAAATATAGAGTTTCTTGTTGCTCATAATGCGGTCCTCAGGCGGCTTCCACCAGGTGGGTCTGCGCGAAGCGCTCGGCGCACGCCAGCGCGGCCGAGGTCATGATGTCCAGGTTGCCGGCGTAGGCGGGCAGGTAGTGGGCAGCGCCCTCCACTTCCAGGAACACGGAGGTCTTCAGGCCCGACAGCTTGCCCAGGCCCGGCACGTTCAGCGGCGCGCTGGCGGGGATCTCGTCGAACTGCACGCGCTGCTTCAGGCGATAGCCCGGCACATAGCTCTGCACGGTCGCGACCATCTCGGCGATGCTGTCCTCGATCGCCTTGGTGTCGGCCATTTCCGATAGCGTGAACACCGTGTCGCGCATGATCAGCGGCGGCTCGGCGGGGTTCAGGATGATGATGGCCTTGCCGCGCGCGGCGCCACCGATCACCTCGATCGCCTTGGACGTGGTTTCGGTGAACTCGTCGATGTTGGCCCGCGTACCGGGGCCTGCCGACTTGCTGGCGATGGAAGCGATGATCTCGCCGTAATGCACCTTGGCCACGCGCGAGACGGCCTTGACCATGGGAATGGTGGCCTGGCCGCCGCAGGTGACCATGTTGATGTTGGGCGAATCCAGGTGTTCGTCGATATTGATCGCCGGGATGACGTACGGGCCGATGGCCGCCGGCGTCAGGTCGATTACCTGCACGCCCTTGGCCTGCAGCAGTTCGTTGTGGCGCTTATGGGCGCCGGCCGAGGTCGCGTCGAAAGCGATGCGGATCTCGTCGAAATCAGGCATGGCGAGAAGGCCATCGATGCCGCCCGCGGTAATGGGCACGCCCAGCCGCTCGGCGCGCGCCAGGCCGTCGGATTTCGGATCGATCCCGACCATGGCGCCCATCTGCAGGTGCTTGCCATGCCGCATGATCTTGATCATCAGGTCGGTGCCGATATTGCCCGACCCGATGATCGCCACTTTGGATTTGTTGTCGTCTTGCCGCCCCATGAGCCGCTCCTGAGTGTGGTGATGCTGATACGGATACGGCGGATAGTATCTTCCAGATGGGGGGAAATAGCCTTGCTTTTTTTGGGTTTTCTACCTGTTAAAGCAGAAGATCCTTCTTTTCAGACCTACTTATATGGAAGAAACCCCTTCATCGCTAGACGAAAGCGCCTAGGGGGCACCGAACTGGCGTGAAACCCCGCGATAACCGCGCTGGACGGGCATGTCATGACGCGCGCGTACCCACGTCCTGGAACCACCCCAAAGGCCGATAAAGATGCGACCTGCCCTTTCACGTCACGGTTTTCCGCAGCTTTGGGGCGAGCGCATCAAAGATGTCCACGTCCATTCCCTCAGCCGCTCCCGCTGCGTGCAGCACCGATTCCAACTGGGTCAACCATTGCATTGCGACCGGATCGGCAGAGTCGCGCTCCTCTACGCCCTTGAGGTCTTTCAGGGCGCGCCACACCAGGAATCCGGACTGAGATTCGGGATCCTTCAAGGCATCCAATCGAGCATTGATAAGGGGATGCGCGCACGCGCCCTCGAGAAGGACTGGCCACAATGACTCGGCTGGCAGCCCGGCTTCGCTGCCCAATCGTGCTCCTAGCGCAAACGCGGCGTTATACGACAGATAAATAAACTGCACGACCGCCTTGAGTTGGCTGCCGCTGCCACTGCCCCCAGCATGCACCACCCTGCCGCCCAGGCGTGCGAGCCATGGCTCGGCAAGCTTGAACGCGTCGGTATCGCCGCCGACCATGACGCAGAGCCGTCCTTTCTCAGCACCGAGCGACCCCCCTGTGACCGGGGCGTCCAAATAACGAATGCCAAGACGGTCGAACCGGGAAGCGAAGCCTCGCGATACGGAAGGAGGCGTCGTACCCATGTCCACCACCAATCGGCAGGTATTGGGGCCGCCTTTCTCCCAGCGCTGCAGCAAAGCCTCGACGCCATCGGGTGTAGGCAAGCATAGAATGCACACGCTCGCCTCCGGATTCCCGAGTTCAGCGGCCTCGCACACCACCCCGCCGGCGGCGCGCCAAGCCTGCCGCGCGGTTTCCTGCGTGTCCCATGCTCGCAAGGACACACCGCTGTTCAGCAGCTTGAGAGCTAGTGGATAGCCCATGCGGCCCAGCCCCACGAAGCAGACATCGTCCGCCATGCTCATCCGTCCACCGATTGCGCGGCGGCCTGCAGAGCCTGGGCCTGCTGCTTGGCGATCTGATGCAGCATACGACGCAGGCGGACGATGCCGATATCGGTCTGGAACAATCCTTCACGATGCCGAGCGTTATGGTCGATGGTCTCGATCATCTCCTCGTCCTGCGCCGCGACATAGGCATGCCGCGCGTCGAGCCGGTTAACGTAGAAGAACCTCCACAAGTCCCGCCGCCAGCCACTGGATCGTTGATAGCGAAAGAACCAGATTAAGGTGCGGTTTTCGTCTATGGGGGTTGGATAACCCAGGATCCGGAAGAAATTTCCTCCGACCGATTTCGGGTAGGGGATCTCGGTTTCGATCCAGATATTGTTGCCCGGACGGTAGGTTACGTACGTGTGGTCGATATTGACGCCGGCCTGGTTGTCCCTATAGATCTCGAATCCATCGGGAGTTTCGTCCAGCATAATGACCGAGCTCTTCTTGCCAAACCCAAGCGTGAACGTGTCATTGTGTAGATAGCTGCCGTGTATCGGGTCCACGCGGTTATCAAGCGGACCGCTGTAGTGGCAGTTCCATTCCGTCATGTAGAGAAACCCCGACCACTCCTCCGAGGTCAACGGTTCGGGCAACCAGAACTCAGGAACCTCGTCGCTGGTTCCGTCCGAAAAATACAGGAATATCGCACCGTTCGACTCTCGCAAGGCGTAAGTTCGATTGCGCTTCTCCCCGTGGTACGCACAGCTTTCCACAGCGGGAACTTCTGCCACCGTGCCGTTCGGCGCAACCACCAGGCCGTGGTACTTGCACGCGATACCCCCATCGACCGCGACACCTTTCGACAGTGCTGCCCCGCGATGGGGACAGAAATCTTCAAGGGCGTGGGCTTGCCCGGCAGCGTCGCGCCACAGAACGATGCGTTGGCTAAGCCGGGTGAGGCCAAGTGGCCGCGCACCCACCTCTTCGCTGCGGCAGACCAGATACCATTGATTCAGAATGCCGGTGCGCAGGATCGATTCCGCATTAGGTATCGACGATGTATTTTTCATGATCTTGATGAAACCAGGTCAGGCGCCAAGGCGCTGCAGTTCGGCAACGAGGCTGTCTGGAGTCCACCTCCCTTTCGTGGGTGGCTCCAGGCCGGAAGCGTTGAGACCCTCAACGATGGCCTCGAGCGAATCGGCGCCCCCTTCCAGAATGCGCTCCAGGTGGTCGCCCAGTTGGTTCGCATAGTCCGAGTCGTGCATATGTTCAATCCTGTGGAGGAATATTCGCCTTGCGTACGATGTCTTTGAACAAGGCCATGTCGGCGGTGTAGCGCGTCGCAAAATCGGCACTTGAGTTGCCCACGGGCTCCTGGCCCTGGGTACGCAACTTGTCGGCGATTTCTGGCGTCCGGACCGCGTCCCTGGCGGCCTCATTAATGGCGCGCAGCACGTCGGCAGGCATCTGGGCGGGACCGAACAAGCCCTGCCAGCTTGATACCTCGTAGCCGGGGAGGCCGCTCTCCGCGACGGTCGGCACCGTGGGAAGATATCTACTTCGCTGGCTGCCCGTGACGGCCAATGCCTTGAACTTGCCGCTATCGATATAGGTACGCGCCACCGAGATGGGCATGACGGCCAGTTGCACTTCGTTTGCCAGCAACGCAGTGATGATGGGGCCGTCCCCGCGATACTGAATGGCCTGGACGTCGATGCCCGCATTGGTCTTGAGCAATTCGACGGCAAAATGCAGGGGACTTGCGACACCGGTGGAACCGTAGTTCAGCGTGCCCGGCGAACGCTTAGCCAGAGCAATTAATTCCTGCACGTTGTCCGCGTCCAACTTGGAAGCGCCGACCAAGACCAATTCCGAGGCGATCAACTGCGTGATTGGCGTGAAATCCGTGGCGGCGTTGAAGGATATGTGTCGGTAGAGCGCCGGCATCATGGCAAGATTGATCGGCATAATTAGTACCGTGTGGCCATCAGGCGTTGCCCGGGCCACCTGACCCGCGCCGATGATGCCGCCCGCTCCTCCGGCGTTGACCACCACGACCTGCCGCCCCAGGTTCTCCGACATGCGAGGAGCGATTAGACGCGCCAGTGCATCGATCGAGCCGCCGGCGGCAAATGGCACGATCAATTGCACAGGCCTGTTTGATAACGCCTGTGCATAGGAAGCCCCCAGCGGACAGAGTACTAACAGCAGCGTCAACAACGCAGTGCGACGACTGAGCATATATGCTCCCACGATGGTTAAGGAAAGTGGCGATGAACCAATCTTAGAAGGGTCGCAACATCGTCATCCATAGCAGAAATGGGAAGATAAATTGCGCAAACCGGGATAATCGGAGGATACTGATCCGACACATGACAGCCGGCAGGGGCATGCAATGGATCGATGGACGGAAACCCGTCTGTTCGTACAGACGGCCGAAATGGGCAGCCTCAGCAAGGCAGCGGACTTACTGAATCTCTCCAGCTCGTCCGCCAGCCGCTACCTGGCCTCGCTTGAAGGGCGATTGGGCGCCCGGCTCATTGAGCGATCAACGCGGCGCATCGTTCTGACGGAAGTCGGCAGCGCCTATCTTGCACGCTGCAAAGCCATACTTGCCGACCTGGCAGATGCCGACTCCATGGTGACTGCCGCATCCAGTCAGCCCAGCGGCACCTTGCGTATCACGGCATCGCAAACCTTTTGCCAGAATTTCATCGTCCCGCTGCTACCGGCATACCATCGCCGCTACCCGGACGTGCGATTCGTCATCGAGGCGGCCAATCGTTATCCGGATCTACTGGAAAGCGGCATGGACTTGGCAATCCGGACGCGTGAATTCGAAAACAACTCCAGCATTATCGTGCGCCGTCTCGCCACGACGCGTAGACCGATCACGGCAGCCCCCTCGTACCTTGAAAGAGCGGGCGTGCCGCGCAAGCCGGCAGATCTCCTACAGCACAATCTTTTGCTGTACACGCTCGCCACTCGGCCACACGAACTGGCGCTCAGCTCCCGGCAGGGCCGCACCGAAACACTGCAAGTGAGCGGTTTCCTGGAATCGAACGACACCCAGGTCTTGAGGGCCGCAGCGCTCGCCGGCCTGGGACTTCTGATCCAACCCGTCTTTGCGATCCGGGAGGATCTGGACGCGGGCCAACTAGTGCCGGTCCTATCCAACTGGAGCCTTCCTCCCCTGACCATCAATGTCGCCTACCCCAGCCGCAAGCACGTCTCAGCCAAGGTTCGGACATTCATAGACTTTCTTGCGGACAGGTTCAAGGACGGGCAGTTCGACCGGCGATTTCCGCCCGCTCTCGACACGGGTCATATAAGCCCGTGATACGACCCCCCATCCACCTGCAGATTCTGTCCCGAAATAAACCCGGCCTGCGCCGAGCACAAATACGCGCACGCGCTGGCCAGCTCCTCCGGCGTCCCCATCCGCTTGGCCGCGATGCTGTCCGCAAAGCGCGCCCGGGCTTCCTCGTAGCTGATGTCCTCCAGTTGCATCAGCCTTTTTGCCATGAATTGCTGGCGCGGGGTGTCGATGCGTTCCGGCAGGAGGTTGTTGATGGTGACGTTATCCGCGGCCACTTCCATCGATAGCCCTTTGCAGAAAGCGGTGAGCGCGGTACGCGCGGCGCTGGACAGGGATTGGTGGACGCGGGGCGACTTGACCATGGCCGAGGTGATGTTGACGATGCGGCCGAATTTGCGGGCGCGCATGCCGCCGACATAGTTCCTGATGAACAGCGCATGCGGGATCATGTTTTTCTCGAAGGCCTTGACCCAGGTGTCGTGATCCCAGTTTTCCAGGCTGCCGGGCGTCGGGCCTTCGTTGTTGGTGACCAGGATGTCGACGTCGCTGATTTCCGCAAAGATCCGCTCTCGATCCGCCTCCAAGGTAATGTCCGCGGCGATGGTTTGCACGCGCCCCGTCGCGCCGCGCCGTATTTCTTCCGCGGCCGCCTCCAGGCGTTCGCTGTTCCGGGCGTTGACCCATACATCCACGCCCTCCGCCGCCAGCGCCTTGGCGCAGGCGAGTCCCAAGCCGCTGGACGAGGCCATGAGGAAGGCCTTGCGTCCCTTGATTCCTAAATCCATATCGTCTCCTGTTGCCGCTTAACGCATTCGGGATCAGCCGCCGGCCAGCTGCCGGACTTTGTCCAGCGCCGGATAGGTACGGCTGGGGCCGCACACCAGTATCCGGTAGCCTTCATTGAAGACGTGCTCTGCGTTCTCGGTCGTAACGTGGGGATGGGCGACAGGAACGTTGAATTCCTTGCAGGCCGCCCGGATCTCGGCCATGGCGGACAACAGTTCCGGATGTTCGTACTGGCGGGGTATGCCCAGCTCCTGGGACAGGTCGCCCTCGCCTATCATCACCGCGCCTATGCCCGGGACTTGCTTCAGGATGTCGCGCAGGTTGCCGATGCCTTCGAGGTCCTCGATCATCAGCATGGCAAAGATTTCACCGTTGGGATTCAACGGCCAGACGTCGGCCTTGGCGTAGTACTCCTGCTGGGTCAATCCCCAGTAGCGCACGGCGCTGGTCGGGCCGTCGCCGCGCTGGCCGAAGGGCTGGTGCAGGGGGTGGCTCTCGAGGGTCGGGTACCGGCAGGCGGCGATGGCGGCATAGGCCTGCTCCACGGTACTGATATGGGGCCAGACGATTCCATAGGCGCCCAGGTCCAGCGCCTGCTTGGCCAACCATTGGCTGTGCTCGGCGCCGTTGGCGGGAATGCGCACGATGGGCGTGACCGACGGCGCGATGGATCCCGAGGCCGCGATCAAACGGCGGTTCAACAGGTATTGGAACGTGTCGCGCAGGGACAGCGGGTTCCAGGGCTGGTGCTCGCATTCGATCAGCACGCCGTCGTACTTGGTGGTGCTGAAGGCGATCGCCGATTCAATGGTGGGAGGGCAGAACGACATCGTCGCGATCCCACCCGATTCGAGTTTGCGGATAAGCCCATTGAGCCTTTGCGTAGTCATTGCAGCACCTGGTTGGAAGTAGCGTTGGTCGACGGAGATTGCGCAGCGGCCGCGCGCCGCTCGAGCAAGGGGTTCAGGCGCGGGAACACCTTCCTCGCATTGCCTTCGAAGAGCTGGTGCCGGGCGGTCTCGTCCAGCGAGTCGACGGCTTCCAGATAGCGCCGCGTGTCGTCGAAGTGGAAGCCCGTCTGCGGATCGATGCCTTTTACCGCGCCCACCATTTCCGATGCGAACAGCAGATTGTCCAGGGGGATGACATCCGTCAAGAGATCGATGCCGCGCTGGTCGTAGACGCAGGTGTCGAAATACACGTTCTTGAAGAGGTGCTCTTCGAGCGGCGGCCGCTTCAGCATCTGGGCCAGGCCGCGATAACGCCCGAAGTGGAAGGGAAACGCGCCGCCGCCATGCGGGATGATGAGCCGCAGGGTGGGAAAGTCCTTGAACAGGTCGCCCTGGATGAGCTGCATGACAGCGGTCGTGTCGGCATTGATGTAGTGGGCCCCGGTGGCATGGAAACACGCATTGCAGGATGACGATACGTGGACCATGGCCGGCACGTCCAGCTCGACGAGTTTCTCGTACAAGGGATACCAGTACCGATCGGTCAACGGGGGGTCCTTCCACCATTCGCCGGAGGGGTCGGGGTTCAGGTTGCAGCTGACGAACCCCAGTTCGTTGACGCAGTATTCGAGTTCGGGAATGCAGTTTTCGGGCGAGACGCCGGGCCGCTGGGGTAGCTGGCAGGCACCCGCGAAGTTGTCGGGGTAGAGCTGCGTCAGCCGGTGGATGAGGGTGTTGCATACGCGCGCCCATTGGGCGGCGACGCGCTCGTCGCCGTACTGGTGCGCCATTCCCGCCGCGCGCGGGGAGAATATCGTGAGGTCGGTGCCGCGTTCGCGCTGGAACTTCAATTGCGCGCCCTCCACGGATTCGCGCAGCATGTCGTCCGTGATGCCCAGGGATTCGATGGACGGCCGCAGGCTGGGGTCGATCATGCCGGCCAGCTGCCTGGCCCGGAAATCCTGGAGTTGCCTGGGGGCGGTGGTGTAGTGACCGTGGCAGTCGATGATCATAAGCTTTCCAACTTGTACGAGGTTGAGGGTCAGTCGCGAACGACAGCGATCGCTTGCAGCTGCAACAGCATGCCGCCACGCAGGGGCTGTACGCTGGTGTGCCGGGCGGGGCGATCGGCTTCGTCGGGGAAGTGCTTGAGCCATGCCTTGTTCAACGCGTCGCGCACGGATTCGTCCGCAACCGCGACGTTGATCACCCCGACGTCGCGCATCGTCGCGCCGCCTTTCTCGAGCAGCGCTTCCAGGTTTTCAAATGCCTGATACGCCTGTGCCTCCGCTCCTTCCGCCAGCTTGTTGGTGGCAGGCAGCTTGCCAGCGATGCCCGAGGTAAAGATGGTGTTGCCCACTTTGGCACCCATCGGGATGGGCGTCGATCCGTGGCTCACCCCGTCGATTTCCAGTGAACGTCCGGCTGTTTTCATCTGACAGTCCTTTGGATGGTTGAATGATCCGGCACCGGCCATGCCCGTTACGCCTGCCAGACGCAGAACGCCGCCCCCACGCCGGTACCCGCCTCGGTCCGGTACAGCGGGTAGTACTCGATATCGCGCACCGGCAGGAAATCGACCGCACCGGCCGCGAGGATCCAGTTGAGGGTCTCGGACGTGCCCGAGCGCAGCGCTTGCGGCGGGATCGCGCGAAGGCCCTGTTCATCCTTTTCTTTCAGCATGCGGATGAACGCGAGGTCGAAGTCTTCCTCGACGACGAAGTGCGACAGGCCGCCGGACGCCACCACGGCGACCCGGAGTTCGGAGGGATGCGCTTCGATGGCCACGCGCAGGCGGCGGCCTATCTCGTAGCAGCGATTCGCCGTCGGCACGTTGGGCGGAAAGTACGTATTCAGCATCACCGGCACGACGGGAATGTTCTTCCGGAACAGCCGCTTGATGATGAACCCATAGGCATGGCCGAACCCCGCGCGGGCGGGATCGGCGACGGCCGCGACCGCGGCCACGTCGATTTCCTGCCGGATCAGCCCTTCGATCAAGGAGGTCCCGAACTCGGCGGCGGCGGGCGTCCGGTATATGCCGTCCATGAGGTAGCCCCGGCCGATCTGCATCATCCAGTCCGGCGCCCCATCCGCATACTTGCCGCGGGTGGTGGCGATCTCGGTCCCGTGAAACACGGCCACAGCGGGCTGGTGGTCCGGTGTGAAGAGTTCCGCCTGGTCATCGCCGACGATGACGACCACGTCGGGATCCACCTGCTCCAGGGTGTCGGCCAGCCGGTCGAGCGCCGCTTCGCAGGCGGCCGCTTTTCTTTCCATGACGCCGGTCTCGACCTCGGCCCGATAGCGCGGTCCGCGCAGCTCCAGCAGCTCCGGGTAGGTCATCCGCCTCCCGTTCGACAAATGCAGCTTCTTGTTCGCGAAGTCGATGTCGGCACGGTGATGCCACTGCTGCGCGGTCAGGTTCAACATGGGACTGTGGCTCGTGCCCAGTCCCAACACAATCTTGGCCATAGTCGTCTGAAGGTTGGTTATGCGGGGTTGTCGCAAGGACCCGATCAAAGATCGAGCACCAGGCGAGGGGACGTGCAATGCGAGACGCACGCCTGCATCAATTGCCGCTGGGAGCGGTCGCTGTCGGTCAGGCAGGTATCGTGGTGGACCACGTCCCCTTCCAGCACCTTCACCCTGCACAGGCCGCAGAAACCGGAACGGCAGTCGTACGGAATGTCGACCTCCTCGTCGACCAACACATCCAGCAGGCTCTGGCCCGGCCCGACGGACAAGGTCTTGCCGGTTTGCTGCAGCACGACCTCGTATCCCGACCGGGTCTTGCTGCTTTCGTCTACGCCGAACAGCTCGAACTTCACCATGTCCGCAGGCCAGCCCAACCGCCCCGCGGCGGCGACCGTTGCGTCGATCATGGGCTTGGGCCCACATACGTACACGGGACGAGGGCCGCCTTGCCCGAGTACGGCGGCCACGTCGAGATGATGGCCAGCCTCCTCGTCGACGTGCAGTTGCAACCCGTCGCCGCAAAGCCGCGCGAGCTCGTCGCGGAACACCGCTTCGTCGCGACTGCGTACCGCATAGCAGAAGCCGAACGGGATGCCTTGCCGGCGCAGTTCCGCTGCCATCGAGACGATGGGCGTGACACCGATGCCGCCGGCCAGCAGCGTTGCGCCGCTCGCCCTGCCGAGCTGGAATTCGTTCTTGGGCCGGGAGATGCGCAAAACATCGCCAGGTCGAACCGCCTCGTGCAATTGCCGCGATCCGCCGCTGCCCTTTTCGTCCAGCCGGACGGCGATCCGGTAGCAGGCCTGCGGCAGGGAGGTGTCGATAGACGGGTCGGTGTTGACGAGCGAGTAGGCCCGTACCCGGTCCGCCCGGCCCGGCACAGGCAGGTGCGCCGAAACATGCGCCCCGGCCTGGAACCCGGGCAGCGCAGCGCCGCTCAGGCCAGCCAGCTTGAACGCCCGGATGGTGGGACTGCACCAGGTGATCTGCACCACCCGGACGTCGATAAGATCTTCGCTCGCCATCGCTCTCTCACGCTTGAACGGTTGTCCCGTTTTGGCGGACTTCCGCCAGAATGCGTTCGAGCAGCGTGTGCCAGTCCTGCCCTTCGTCGATGACGCCGCCGATCGAATAGACCTCGGAGTAATCCAGCGCCGAGTCCTGCGCCACCCAGGGCACCTCGCCCTTCTGGTAATCGCGCACGGCTTTCAGCAGCATCTGGCGCAGGCGTATGACTTCCGTGTCCGCCGAGCAAAGCTGCTCGTCGGTACGGTCGAGGATGGGGCCTTGGCTCATGAACATGGCGAAGTCCTCGGTGGCCACGCCCTCGGGGAAGCCCGAGAAATGCCCGCGCTTCATGAGGTCGCGATTCTGGCCCCAGTTGTCCTCCGGCGGTCCCGGCGGAAGCGGGGGCCAGTTGGTGATGTCGGGGCTGGCCGACAGCGGCGTCATGCCCAGCGGGCGATGAACGTTGAAATGCACGAACCACGCGCGGTAATGGGTGTCATCGACTGGCACCGACATGAATACGGTGGAGGGTCCGCCCGGGTCGGGCGCACAGATGACGCCGTACCATGGGAATACGTAGTGGTTCACGCGCGCATAGACCTTGCCATCGCCAATGCGCCGCACGGCAACGGAACGAAAACCGAAGTGGGTACGTTCGTATTCGAGCCGCGGGTGCTTGTCCACCAGCATGTTCTGCTGCTCGCGGCGGCCACGTACCTGTATCTGGGTCTGGTGCAGGTGGCTCACGTGCGACGAATCCATGGTGGCTTCGACGCCTTGCAGCCAGTTCACGGGCGCGATGACCGACGTGACCGAACGCTGGTTCTCCGGCAGCTCGGTGAACGGCAGGTTGGGGAACTTGGGCGCCTTGCCCTGGCCCAGCCATACCCAGATGATGCCGCCCCGCTCTTCGACCTGGTAGCTGTTGAAGCGCACCGAATTGCAAAAGGCCTCCTGGTCGCCGTGAATGTTCGGCGCTTCCACCATCTTTCCTTCGACGCTGAAGCGCCATCCATGGAACAGGCATTGCAGCGAGTCGTTCTCGTTGCGGCCCAGCGCCAGCGAGGCCTTGCGATGCGGACATTGTTCATCGAAGCATCCCACGCGGCCGCCATGGCCGCGGAACAGGACGTAGTTCTTGCCGAGCAGACGCAGCCGGTACGGCTTGCCGCCGGCCTCCAGTGCCGCGGAAGGATAGGCGGGAAGCCAATAGAACTGCCTGAACATTTCCCCGAGCGGCGCGCCGTTCTCGACCCGAGTGATCAAGTCGTTTTCTTCTTTCTTCATTGCCATGTCATAGCTCCTAGATGTGCTTTCGCGCCGGCCGCTGCGCTCACGGCTCGGCCGTTATGCCGGCCTGCTCTGCCGTCTCGCGGTTCTTCTTCATTTCGCGCTGGATGAAATCGGCGAACTGGGCAGGTGAACTGGCGAAAGCCTCGGACTGGATGGAGTCCAGATATCCGGCGAACTCATCCGACGCGACGATGGCCCGCACGTCGGCAGCGATCTTGTTGACGATGGCATCGGGTGTCCCGGCGGGCGCCAGCAGGCCATACCAGCTTTGCGTATCGAAATTGCGCAGCCCCTTTTCGGCGAACGTCGGCACATCGGGCAAGGACGACAGCCGCGTCTCGCCCGACACGGCCAGCGCCTTGAGCTTGCCGGACTTGATGTGCGGAAGGTAGAAACCGGGGATCTCCAGCGCAAACTTCAGTTGTCCGCCCATCAGGTTCGTCGCCAGGTCGCTGGTCCCCTTGTAGGGAATGTTCTGGAGCTTCACGCCTATCGCCCGCATCAGGCTTTCGTTGGCCAGACGGCCTATGCCTGCGGCGCCCACGGTCGGCAGGTTGTACGCGTCGGGATCGGCGCGCAGCTTGGCGATGAATTCATCGAGGTCGTTGGCCTTCATGCTGGGATGGGTCAGCAGCACGAAGCGATTGATCAACACCGTACAGACGGGCGTGAAATCGCGCACCGTGTCGTACGGTAACTTGGGCATGACCGAGGGGTTGATGGTGTGGCTCGTGTTGGCAAACAGCAGCGTATAGCCGTCAGGCTCCGCCTTCGCGACGATGTTCGAGCCGATAACCGTGTTGCCGCCCGGGCGGTTGTCGACGATGACCGGTTGGCGCCACTTCGCCGAGAGCTTGTCGGCAAGGAAGCGGGCGGTGTTGCTGGTACCGCCCCCTGAGGTGAACGGCACCACGATACGCACCATCTTGTTGGGATAACCGGCGTCGGCGCTTGCCTGGCCGGCGGCCATCATGCTGACGGTGGCAAGAGGAAGCAGCATCGCTGCATGCAGGATCTTCATTTTTGTCTCCGGTTGATTATTGGCCGCGTGGCGGGCGCTGCGTCCCGACTGCGCGACCGGCGCCGCCCCGGCGTTGGCGGCGACCCGGCTCCCGCGCGGCGGCCTTCCCGCTATACGTGCTGCGCACAGCGGACGGCATGAATTCTAGGAAGGGCAATTACCCATAACAATCAAATTATTTTTGTCCATTATTATTGACCTTGTTATTAATAGTCCTGGCCGCCCCGCCATGCGAATCACGTTCCGCCAGCTAAGAGCCTTCGTGTCCACTGCCCAGCTCAACAGCTTCGTCGAAGCGGCGCGGGCCTTGCATATCACCCAGGCCGCCTTGAGCAACGCCGTCAGGGAGCTCGAAGACGCAGTCGGCTTTCGTCTGCTCGAACGCACGACCCGGCGGGTCCGGCTATCGCAGGAAGGCGAACAGTTCCTGCCCCATGCCATCCACGCGCTGGATGCCCTCAAACAGATCGAACAATGCGCCGCCGAGCTGCGGGGCCACCATCACGTCGTCAAGATCGCCACTTCGCGCCTGGTGGGCTGGTCGCTGATGACGCGCATTTATCACGACTTCCATGCTGCCCATCCCGACGTCCGGCTGACGCCGGTAGACGTCAAGGTCGATGACATACGGACCTCGGTGGAACAGGGCTACGTCGACCTTGCGATTTCCACGCACTCGCCCGTCGCCGAGCACGTGCTCGCCATTCCGCTCTTCCACAGCCGCATCTGCGTGGTCTGTCCGCAGAACCACCCACTGGCCCACCGGAAACGGCTTCGCTGGAGGGAGATCGTCGACGAACCGTTGATATTCGTCGGCAACCTGCCCCTGTTGCATCTGTCCAAGCAACTCGGGCCCGGCTACCGCTTCAGTCAGGTGCGCCAGGTGGGCGACACGACTGCGGCATTGAGTCTGGTGGCGGCCGGCATGGGGCTGGCCGTATGCCCCGGCTTTGTGGAACCTGCCACGCGCGTACATCAGTTGAAGGTGCTGAAGGTGGAAGGGCCGGCGGTCAGCCGCCCGTATTCCTTGTTCGTCGACTCACGGCGCTCCAGCAACGCCGGCGTCAAGCGATTTTCGGAGTTCGTGCTCGAATACTTTGCAAGAGTCGGCCAGCGGCACGTGGAAGATGCGCCGCGCGAGGTGTTCTAAGCGGCTGCGGCACGAGCCTGGCATGTCCGTTGCTACCCACCCTTCCCCGCCGCAGCGTCCAGCCAGGAGCGCGCCATGCAGCTACGCTCGTCCGCCCCACACCCCGACGTCGTCATCGTCGGCGCCGGCATCGCCGGGCTATCCTGCGCCACGCTGCTGGCGGAAGCCGGCCTGCGCGTCCTGGTGCTGGAAGCCGGCGAGACGCCGGGCGGCCGGGCACGGAGCTGGGTAGACCCGGCCACCTCGCACACCGTGGACATCGGCCCGCACGTCATCCTGAACAAGTACGTCAACATGCTGACGCTGCTGTCCAGGCTGGGGACGCGAAGCCAGATCGCCTGGCAGACCGAGGAATTGCTGACCGTCCTGGACAAAGGGCGGCACATTCACTTCAAGATGCGCGGCCTGCCGGCTCCGCTGCACACTCTTCGCAACCTGCACCGGGTGTTGCCCAGCGTGCCGCTGCCCCAGTTGTTGTCGAATGTGCCGCTGGCCTGGCGCACGATGCGCAGCACCCCCGAGGACATCCGCGCACTGGATGACCGCAGCGGGCGCGACCATCTCCGCGCCGCCGGCGTGAGCGACGATTTCATAGACTGGTTCTGGGCCTCGGCGGCCATCGCTTTCCTGAACCTGCCGGTGGAAGCGTGTTCGGCCGCTTCGCTCATGCGCATGTTCGTGCATCTGCTGGGTCACAACGATGCCGCCTTCGGCTTCCCCAAAACCGGCCTGAGCGAGTTGTACGCGTGGCCCGCGATCCAGTACATAGAAAAACGCGGGGGCGAGGTCCGCCTCAGTTGCGCGACAACGGGGCTGCGATGGGAACAGGGCAGGGTCGCCGGCGTCCAGCTGGACGAGGGCACACGCATCGATGCGCCGGTCGTGCTGGCCGTCCCGCCCGACGCCTTGCCGGCGCTGCTGCCCCCCGGGCATCGGCTGGCCCGGCTCGCACCCCGCTTCGAACCCAGTCCCTATATCAGTTGCTATCTCTGGTTCGACCGCAAGATCACTACTTCCCGCTTCTGGGCGCGCCCCTGGTCGCCCCAGGACTTCAACACCGATTTCTACGATTTGTCGAACGTGCGCACCGACAGCACGGGCGCGGGTTCCCTGATCGCCTCCAACATCATCTGGAGCCACAGGGTGAACGGTTTGCCGGACGCGGCCGTCATCGAGGCGACCCTCAAGGAAATCGGCGAGTTCACGCCACAAGCCCGCACTGCGCGGCTGCTTGGCGCGTCGGTACACCGCATTCCCATGTCGGTTCCCTGCGCCCGGCCCGGCATCGAGAGCGCAAGACCGGCGACCCGCCAGGACCCGGGACTCTTCCTGGCGGGGGACTGGATCGATACCGATCTGCCGTTCTGCATGGAGAGCGCCACGCGGGCAGGCGCCCTGGCCGCCGAAGCGGTCATGGCGGATCGCGGGCATCGGCGGGCCTGGGCACTGCCGCCGCCCGCGCCACGGGGCCTGGCCGGCCTCCTGAGGCCGCGCATGCGCGGCAGCATCGCGGACTAGATGCCGCAGGCCAATTGCATGTCGGAGATCTGCACGCTGAAGAGGGGCTGGCGTCCATGCAGATACGCCAGTGGTCCATCAAGCGGGAAATCCCAGATCGCGCGGCCGCCTGCGACTTTCCCGCTGACCGAGCAACGGGTGCGCAGCGGCCCGCCTTCCCCGACCTGGACGACGAAACCCTTGAGCTTGGGCCGCCCCGGCCACGTCGAGCCCGGTTCGAAGCGCAAGGCCGCCACGTCGCGGCCGGCTTCCGACAAATGCCGGGCGTACCCGCGGTTATCGTCGGGCGGCGCATCGAAACTCCCCACTACCTTGGGAATGCCCCACAAGCCACAGCCGCCCTCGGCCGCCACGGCGTCGCTCACCCAGATCTGGCTCACTGTGCACGCCGCCAGCAGCCCCGCCCCACGTACCGGCACGGCCACCGCCAGTTCGTCGTACTGCACCGTGCTGCCTGGCGCGTAGCTGGCCCAGATGGTAAACAGCAGCGCCTGGTCGGCCCACTGCGCGTAGCGGAGCCCGGTTGCAGCCGGGGGAAGCGCACGGCCCGGCACCTTCCATAAGGACACCCACGCGGATCCGAACAGGATCCACGGGGCGGCAGGGTATGCGTCGGCGCTGCTGGCAGTCGTCGTCCCGGTCGCTTCCATGGCTGTCTCCGTAAACCATCGGTTCAAGGCGCCCTCGCAGGCATCTTAAAGCAGCGGGGCCGATGCGGATATCACCGGCTCGCGTTGCGGCGGGCCCGTTCCACGCCAGCCGCGCTCAAGACGGGCCACGGGTCCGGCGCTAGCTGCGAAGCCGTAGATTCTTGGCGCGACCCGCTTTACAGTAGATCGTTCTTTTTCTAAGCTAGACCGATGAAGAAGAACGCCCCCACCGAATCCCTCGACGATATCGATCTGCAGTTGATGCGCCACCTGCAGGACGACGGCCGCCTCTCCAACGCCAAGCTGGCGCAACGCGTAGCCTTGAGCGAAACGCCTTGCTGGCACCGGCTGCGCAAGCTCGAAGCCGAGGGCTACATCCAGGGCTATCAGGCCATGCTCGACCGGCGCAAGCTCGGGCTGGGGGAGCTGGCCTTCATCAGCCTGAACTTCTCGCCCCACACTGCCGAAGCCTTCGCCGCGCTGGAAAAACTGGTGGAGGCGAGCGACCAGGTGCTTACCTGCCACCGCGTCACCGGCGAGGCCGACTTCGTCATGATGGTGGTGGCCGAAGACCTCGATTCCGTGCGCGACTTCATCGACAAGGTCTTGCGCACGCTGCCCAACGTAGCCACCGTGCGCACGAGCTTGTCGCTGCGGGAAGTGAAGTTTTCCAGCAAGCTGCCGCTGCCGGCCTAGCGCACGCGCCGCTTCCCCGGTCCTGCGCCATCACGGCCGGCGTCAGCCGACCACCTCGCGAAACAGCCTGGAAGCGGCTTCCAGCGCATACACCACGACCGCGGAGCGGCTCCAGCGCGTTTGCGCGATCAGGCAGATCGTGGTGGCAATCTCGGCGCGCCCATGGCGGTGAAACAGCGTGGCACGCAACTCGACTTCCAGCGCCCGGACCTGGCGGCTGAGCGCGGGCTGCGCCACGCCGAGCAGCCGGGACGTCTTCACCGTGCCGCGCAACCAATGGGTGCGCCATGTTCCGAGCGGCCCGCAGGCCAGGCTGTTCGTCGTCAGCAGCGCACTGGACGTCAACGGCTCACGCCGGCAATCGTGCTATCCGCGGGACATGATCATGGGCATCGCCGAACAGATCGCGTGGGTCAGCGAGTACTGCACGCTGTGGCCGGGCGATGTGATCATGACCGGCCCGAAGGCCGGCCCGGCATCTCAATGCTGGAGGAAATCCAGCACCATACGGTTGAACTTGTCGGCGTGCTCCCACTGCGCCCAATGCCCGCAGCGGTTGAACACGTGCAGCTCGGCATTGGGCAGGCCCCAGACCAGGCGCAGCCCGACGTCCATGGGCACGAAGCGGTCGTCGCGGCCCCAGATCACCAGCGTCTGGGCCCGGATCTCGCCCAGGCGATGGCCCAGGTCGGGATACTGCTTGGGATTGAGCTCGGAACTCTTGACGAAGTTCTGCAAGTGCTCGCGGCGCGCCAGCATGTTGTCCAGGCGCGCCTTGAAGAGTTCCTCCGTCAAGCTGCTGGGATCGTAGACGAACACGTTCATCATGCGCTTGAGGTTCTCGATGGTCGGGTCGCGGTACAGCGCCCCGATCAGCTTCAGCCCTTCGGTAGGCATGGGCACGAACTGGCTCGGGCCGCCCGTGCCGCCGCCCATCAGCACCAGCTTGCCAGTGCGGGCGGGGTTCGCGAGGGCGAAGGCCACGGCGCTGTGGGCACCCATCGAATTGCCGACGATATGCGCCTTCTCCAGGCCGATCGCATCCATCAGGCCCTTGAGCGCGCTGGCATTGAGATCCGAGCGCGAACCGGTGCTGACGATGGGATCGCTTTTGCTCCAGCCAGGGAAATCCAGCAGGATGACTCGGTAGCCGGCGGCGACGAAGGGCTCGATGTTGCGGCTGAAGTTGGCCCAGCCGCTGGCCCCGGGCCCCGAACCGTGCAGCATCACCACCGTTTCGGTCCCGTTGCCGATTTCGTTGTAATGCACTTGCAGCTTCAAGTCGCCGCTGTCGATGCGGGCAAACTTGCTGGTGGCTTCCTCGCTGATCGGAAGAGATTGCGTAGACATGTATCGATATCCTCCTGGTGGGGTTATTGGGTGTGCATGAACAGCACGCCGTAGCCGGCGATCAATTCCGGTATCGCCTGGTAATGGCGCAGCTTGCACGGCAGCGGCCCGGCGGGCAGCGCAGCGCGCGCCACCAGCCAGGTCTTGGACTCGTGCGCGGACAGCCCGGCCTCGCGTTCGATGGCGGCCTCGTCCCAGGCGGTCAAGTCGGCCAGCGCTCCGCTTTGCAGGGCATCCATCCAGCGGGCGTCCCAGGCCGGGTTGAGGGGCTTCATGCCGGACGTTCCGCTGGCCAGCGCCATGCCGGCGGCCATGACACGCGCGGTCTTCGCATCGCGCTCGGCCGCCGTGGGCGCCTGGCGGACGATGATCCGCTCGCGCACTGCGCTGTCGGGATGATCGAGCGTGGGGACGGGCGGTTCGTGCGACAGCCCCCCTGACCCGATCACCAGAGTCCGCCGCGGCAATCCGTCCAGGAACCTGCCTATCTCCTCGCCCAGGCGCAGGCACCGGCCCAGGCGCGGAATGCCGGGCTGTGCCACCGCGTTGAGAAAAAGCGGGATCACCGGCGGCGTATCCAGTCCGCCCCACAAGAATTGCAGCGCCTGTACGAAACCGTGGTCCACCTGCATGCGGCGCGACAGTGCGATGTCGAAGCCCGCGTCCATCAAATGGGTCGCCAGGCCCAGCGCGGCCTGTTCGTCCACATTCAGCTCGCCCTCCGGCGTCAGGTAGTCGCCTACCGAACGCGCCGCGCTGCCCAGGCAGAACGGCGGCATCAGCTCGTTGAAGAATCCGTTGTAGTGGTCGGGGCCGGCCAGCACCACCAACTCTGGATCAAAGGCGCGCACCAACTCCCGGGTCCGGTCGATCGCTGCGGTCAACGCCTGCTGCACGTCGTCGGCCAGCGGGTTCAGTCCGAACAACGGTGTATGCGACATCCCCAGGAACGCTCGCTTGGCATTCACTTGGTCACCTCGTCTTGTCTTTTATCTTGTGCGCCGCGGGAGCGGCAACGGTTCGCCGCCGCGCCTGGCCGGTGCGTGAAAGCAGGCACTTTAAGGACTAACCCGGCAAAATGGGGTGCACATTGTGCACCCTGATCCACGCCATCGTTGATGTCCGCCGGAGCGGCTCATAGCATGCGTCCCACCTAGAAGTAGGAGTAGACACATGAATGCCCGGCTGGAATCAAGTCCGTTCGCTGCCATGGTGGATGAGCAGCCCAACGAGTTCCGCGTCTCGACCGCGGCCTATCGGGGTCCGGAGATCTTTGAAGAAGAAATGCAGAAGATCTTCTACAAAACCTGGATCTATCTCTGCCACGAAAGCGAGATTGCCAACCCTGGCGACTTCAAATCGACGCAGATCGGCACCCGGCCGGTCATCGTCGCGCGGGGCCGCGAAGGCGGCGTGCACGCCTTCCTCAATGTGTGCTCGCATCGCGGCGCCACGCTGTGCCGCGAGGAAAAGGGCAATACCCGCTCGTTCGTCTGTCCGTATCACGGGTGGTCGTTCCGGACGTCCGGCGAATTGCTGGGCATTCCCGACGAAGCGCGCTACCCGGCAGGCTTCGACAAATCGAACAAGAATCTCAAGCAGGTACCCCGCCTTGCGTCGTACGGCGGCCTGGTCTTCGGGTCGTTCAACCCCGACGTGGAAGACCTGGAAGTATTCCTGGGCGGCGCCAAACGCCACATCGACCTGTGGCTCAAGCGCGCGGCGGGTAGCCGTTATCACCTGGCTACCTCGCACAAGTACGGCTTCCATGGCAACTGGAAATTCCAGGCCGAGAACGTCCACGACGGATACCATCCCGGGTTTGTCCATAAATCCGCGTTCAACACGGTACGCAAATTCGACGGATCGTTCGAAAACCGCGAGCTCAAGGCCGCCGTGCGCCAGCAAGGCTACACCCGCGGCTACCCCGAAGGGCACGGCACCCTGGAAGCCGGCGCGCCGCTGGAATCGGGCGGCATCGATCCCGCCGTCCGGCAGGCTTACTGCGACAAGCTCAAGGCGCTGTACGGCGAGGACGAAGCCGCCGAGATCCTGACCAACCGGCAGTTCCTGATCTTCCCGAACCTGGTCATCTTCGACTTCAACATCCGGGTGGTCCAGCCGATCGCGCACGACCGCACGGAGGTCTATTCCTACCCCGTCATGATCGAGGACGCGCACGAACAGCTCAACGCCAACCGGATGCTGGACGCCCAGACCCGCGTGGGCACGGCCGGCATCCTTTCGGCGGACGATATCGATGTGTTCGCCGGCAACCAGTACGCGCTCCAGGCCGAGGGATTCGACTGGATCACCCTGAGCCGGGGCCTCGACAAGGAAGAAGTGCTGCCCACCGGAGAACGCGTGGGCGTCTATAGCGACGAAACGCCCCAGCGCGCGTTCTGGCGCACGTGGCGCTCGAAGATGACGTCAGCCTGCTGAACAGCCCGCGCGGAGAATCCATGTCCCATCCCATCCAACGACTCATTTTCCAAGAAGCCCGGCTGCTGGACGAAGGCAAGCTCGACGACTGGCTGGCCCTCTATACCGAGGACGCAACCTACTGGGTGCCGATCGAAGAAGACGCGGATCCGCTGCGGGATTCCTCGGTCATCTACGACAACCGCCTTCGCCTGGCGATGCGCGTCGAACAGATCATGCGCCAATCCCGCGTGGCCCAGTCCCCGGCCTCGAATACGCTGCGCATGATCAGCAACATGGAGGTGGCCGAAACCGGCGACGACACCGCGACCGCCACGTTCGCCTTGCTGTTGACCGAAGTCCGGTCGGGAGACTGGCGCCAGAACGGGCTGGGCGAAACCCGGCTCTTCCCGGCGCATTGCGCCATGACGTGCAAGAAAACCGGCGACGGCTGGAAGATCCAGCACAAGAAGATCGTGCTGCTGCATCGCCGGCAGCCGATCGTCGGACTCTCGTTCATCATTTAGGACTGCCCGCCGCGGCTGCCCCCGCAGGCACCCACAAAACCAGGAGACCTCATGAAAACCATCATCGCCCGCGCGCCTCGTGCCGTTGCGACCGCCGTGGCCGTGGCGGCCGCGGCGTTCGCCTCGCCTGCCCTGGCCTACCCCGACAAACCCGTCACCATCGTAGTTCCCTTCGCCCCCGGCGGCTCATCGGACAGCGCCACGCGCATGCTGGCCGAACAACTGAGCCAGAAATGGAAGAAGCCCGTGGTGGTCGAAAACAAGCCCGGCGCCTACAGCAGCATCGGCGCGGGCCAAGTGGCACGCGCCGCGCCCGATGGCTACACCATCCTGCTAGCCTCGGTGTCCGTGGGCACCATCAAGCTGTTCCTCAAGAACCCGGGCTTCGACCCGCTCAAGGACCTCACGCCGGTCACGCAGATCGCGCGCGGGGACTATGTGCTCGCGGTGAACAAGTCCCTGCCCGTAAGCAACATGAAGGAACTGGCCGAATACGCCCGGGCGAACCCCGACAAGGTCAACCACGCTGCCTTCGGCAGCGGCTCCATGCTGGCCTTCGAGCAATTCTCGGAATCCATGAAGTTCAAGGCGCAGAACGTCAACTACCGCGGCGAGGCGATGGCCTTGAATGCCTTGATGGCGGGCGACGTGCAGCTGATGCTGGCCACGCTTAGCGCGGCACGTCCTTTCATCGAAGCCGGCCGCATCAAGCCGGTGGGTATCTTCTCCAAGCAACGCTCGCCCATCGCGCCCGACATCCCCTCGGCGGACGAGAGCGGCGGAAGCGGCTATTACGTCGACTTCTGGTTCGGCTTCATGGTGCCTACCGGCACGCCAGAAGCCATCCGGCGGAAGATCGCGGCCGACACCGCGGAAATCCTGCAAAAGGACGAGGTCAAGAAGAAGCTGTACTCGCTGGGACTGGTCGCCACGTCGTCCACGGCCGAGGCGTTCGGCAAGCTGATCCATACCGAATCCACACGGTGGGTGGAAACCGCCAAGCGCGCCGGACTGCAAGCGGAATAACCTGCCAAGGGGCAAGCGATGTTGTCTTTGAATAAAGTCCAGGCCGGCGTCAACGGACTGGCGCTGCTGGACCGGGACGTGCGGGAGCCGGGCCCCGGGGAAATGCTGCTCAAGGTGCACGCCGCGGGCGTCTGCGGCACGGACATGCAGATCTATGGCGGCAGCGGCGCGTTTGCCCAGCGGGTCAAATTCCCGACCATCCTGGGCCATGAGATGTGCGGCACCGTGGTCCAGGTCGGACGCGACGCGGGGACCGTCAAGGTCGGCGACGTGGTCAGCCTGGAAAGCCACATCCCCTGCTGGACCTGCCGCGCCTGCCGCACCGGGCGCGCTCATGTCTGCACCCATACCCGGTATCCGGGCATAGACATCGACGGCACGTTTGCCGAATACGTCACCGTGCCCGCATCGATCGCGTGGGTCAATCCGGCGGACGTCTCCAAGGAAAAGGCGGCATTGCTCGAACCGCTGGGCATCGCCGTACACGCCACGCTGGAAGGCAGTGGCGTCGCCGGACAAACGGTCGTGGTCAATGGCTGCGGGCCGATCGGCCTGATGAATGTCGCCGTCGCGCGGCACTTCGGCGCGCGCCTGGTAGTCGCCGTCGACCCCAACCCGAAACGGCGGCAGGCCGCACTGCGGATGGGCGCGGACCGGGCCGTGGATCCCATTGCCGAATCGCCGGTGGACGCCGTGCGCGACATGACCCGCGGCGACGGCGCCGACGTGGTATTCGAATACACCGGCAGCCACGACGGCGTACGCAACTGCTTCGCTATGGTCGGGGCGCTGGGCGAGGTACGCTGGTGCGCAACGCCCGGCAAGCCGATGGAGTTCGACTTCGGCGCCTGGCGCCGGGGCCGGCCCACGATCTACAACATCCACGGCCGCAGGCTGTGGCAGACCTGGGAAGCCGCCGCGCCGCTCGTCTACGAAAACAAGATCGACCTGGAGCCGGTCATCAGCCACCAGATCCCGCTGGCCGAAGCGCCGCGGGCATTCGAGCTCATCCTCGCCGGCGAGGCCGTCAAGCCGCTCATCCTGTGCTGACCCGGCGGCCGCCCGGAGCCGGCCGCCCCGGTACCGCCCTGCGCCGCTCGAGCCGGGCGGCGCTGCGCCCATCTGTCGTAAGATCGGAGGAAGACTCTTCCAGCACGAGACATCCGCAGATGGCGAACGACTCCGGTGGCAGCTACCGGCTTTGCCAATCCCTGGTCAAGGGCCTGGACATCCTGGCCGCGCTCAACCGCGGCTCCGGCGCGTCAGCCTCCATTGCCGAACTGGCGCGCGCCACCGGCCTGCACCGGACCACCGTCAAGCGCCTGCTGGAAACCTTGCGCGATGCCGGCTACGTAGAGTGGGATCCCGCGACCAATCTCTACCGGCTGAGCTTCCGGGTGCACCAGCTCAGCTATGGCTACCGCGACAACGTCGCGATTACGGAAGTCGCCTGGCCGATGATGCGCGCGCTGTCCAAGGCCATTGTGTGGCCCTGTTCCATCGTGTCGCTCGAAGGCGACGAAATGATCGTGCGCGCCTCCACCCGCTCGTACAGCCCGCTGTCCTTCCATCCCGGCATGCCGGGCCGCCGCCTGCCCATCCTGACCACCGCCGCGGGCCGCGCCTACCTGGCGTACTCGCCGCCCGAAGAACAGGAAGCCATCCTGGACTTGCTGCAAGGACGCTCAGACGAACATGCCGGACTGGCGGCGGATCATCGCTTTGTCCGTACGCTGATCGACCAGACGCGCGAGCGCGGCTATGCGCTCAACCAGGGCGAATGGAGCGACGAGCCCAAGTTCGGCGGGGTGGCCGTGCCCTTGCGCTTCCAGGACCGGGCCGTGTCCTGCCTGAACGTCATCTTCCTGTCCCGGGGCGTGAAAGACGAGGCCTCGTTGCGAAAAATCGTCACCCACTTGTTCGAGGCGCAGAAGGGCATAGAGGAACGGTTCGCCCTGCACAAGCTGCAAACCGGCTGAACGCAAAACCGACTACCGGGGCGCCCCGTTGGCGATCATTTCCAGCGTCGCCCGCGTCAATGGGCTCTCCGCCTTGGCCAGCTCGCACAGCAGGTTGAAGTGGTTGCAGTGCGCGGCCTCGACCCGCTGCACCTGCACGCCGGCTTCGCGGCAGGCTGCTTCGTAAGCCGCGGTCTGGTTCTTGAAACCGTCCGTCTCCAGCCCGCCCACCGACACTACCATGGGCAAGCCGCGCGGCGGCAAGGCGAACAAGGGGCTCAGGCGCTCGGCCTGGTCCGGATACAGGCGCAGCCATTCGTTGACGTTGATGTCGCACAAGGGCCGCACGTCGAACAGTCCGCTGAGCGCGACGGCGCCTTTGACGACGTTCTGCGGCACGCGGTATTGATCCTGCCAGCCGGTGGCGGCGGCCATGCCGGTCAGATGGCCGCCGGCGGAACTGCCGCCCACGTAGATGCGGTCGCGGTCGAGCCCGTAGCGATCGGCATGGTGATACACCCAGGCCACCGCGGAGCGGACTTCGCGCACGGCTTCGGCCAGGGTGCCTTCGGGCAGCAGGGTGTATTCCACCGGCACCACCGCCACGCCGGCGGCGTTGAACACCGGCGCCATGATGGGCGCATCTTCCTTGGCCTGGGAGCGCCAGTAGCCGCCATGGATGAAGATGAACACAGGCGCCGGCTGGCGCTCGGCGGCGGGCAGGAAGATGTCCAGGCGTTCGGCCGCGCCCATGCCGTAATAGAGATCGCATACGGCGGCGCATTGCCGGCGGGCCACCGTGGCGAGTTCGGCATACTCGCGCACGCAGGCGTCGAAGTCGGGCACCGACGCGCGGGCGTTGTACTGGCGGGCCCGTTCGGTAAGGTCGGCGAAAAGCAGGTCAGGCTTCCTGGAAGTCATGCGAGGCGGCATCCTTGAGAGGTAAAACGTGCGATCCGTTCCGCGGTCGTGCGGTGGTGCATGGCCATGGCTTGATGGGCACGCCCGGGCTGGAACTCACAAATGATAATTCGCGGCAGTATCGTATCGGCGATCGCGCCATTGTTTCCTGCCAGGAAATAACAAGTTTGCGCACCATGGATGTCCAAACCGGCCGCCGATGCCTACCATTGGGCCATCGTTCAGCAAGACAGGACTCACCATGATGGACATCGTGCCTTCCGGAAAAATACTCGGCGCCACCGTGCAGGGGCTGGACCTTTCCCAGCCGCTTACCGAGGAAAACTTCGCCACGCTGCTGGCCGCGCTCGGCAATCACGGCGTGCTGCGGTTCCCGGCGCAATCGATCACGCCGGCGCAGCTGCGAGATTTCTCCAGCCGGTTCGGCTCGTTGCAGCGCACGGTTTCCAGCGCCAACGAACCCGGCATTCCCGAAGTCAGCATTCTTTCCAATATCGTCGAAAACGGTAAACCCATAGGCATCGCCGACGCCGGCCAGGACTGGCACACGGACATGTCCTATAACCGCACGGTGGGCTTCGTCAACGTGCTCCACGCCCTGATCGTGCCGCGCCGCGACGGGCGCGCCCTGGGCTCTACCAGCTTTGCCAACATGCACGCCGCCTACGACGACCTGCCCGAGGACATCAAGCAGCGCCTGGAAGGCGCGACGGCGACCCACGACTTCAACAAGTTCTGGGAAAACATGCGCGCCCGGCCCGGCAGCGAGCGGCCGCCGCTGACGCCCGAACAACGCGCCAAGCGGCCGCCTTCGACCCATCCGGTTTTCCTGACCCACCCCATCACGGGGCGCAAGGTGCTGTACTGCAATCCCGGCTACGCCATCCGCATCAACGAACTGGACCCGCGCGAGAGCGACGAGATGCTGGAGATGCTGTTCGCCCACCAGTTGCAACCGAAGTACCAGTACACCCACGAATGGACCGAAGGCGACGTGCTGATGTGGGACCACATCGGCACGCTGCACAACGCCTGGCCCGACTATCTGCCGCACGAACACCGGCTGATCAAGCGCTGCCAGGTCATGGCCGACCGCATCTTCGATCCGGCATTCCTGCCGGCGGCGGTGCGGGATGCCCGCGCCGCCGCGGGGCAGTGAGCACTGCCATGGGCATTTTCGATCGCGGCATCGCCCGCGCCCAATCCATAGACGAGCTCCGCGCGGCAGCGCGGCGCCGCCTGCCCCGCCTGGTGTTCGACTTCTTCGACGGCGGGGCCGAGAACGAACTCACGCTGTCCGCCAACCGCGAGGCCTTCGAGCGCGTGCGCCTCCTGCCCCACGTGCTGGTGAACGTGGCGAACGTCTCCACGCAGTGCACCGCCCTGGGTGCGCCGGCCGGCTTTCCGCTGGCGATCGCCCCCACCGGCGGCGTCGGCTATGGCCGCCATGGCGGCGACCTGGCCATTGCCAAGGCCGCGGCTCACTACGGCATTCCCTACACGCTTTCCACCAGCGCCACGGCCTCGATCGAAGAAGTGGCGCGCGTAGCGCCGGGCCGCCTGTGGTTCCAGGCCTACGTGCTCAAGAACCAGGACTTTTTCCACGGCCTGATCGAGCGCGCCCGTGCCGCCGACTATGAAGCCCTGGTGATCACGGTGGACCTGCCGGTGGGCGGCAAGCGCGAACGCGACGTGCGCAACGGTTTTCGCACGCCATTCCGGCTCACCTACCGCAGCTTCGGCGACGTCGCCCTGCATCCCCGCTGGGCGTTCGCGCTGCTGCGGCATGGCATGCCGGTCAACAAGAACCTGATCGGCCTGCAGCGGGACGTCACCTCGGTGGCCGGCCTGGCGTCGGCGGTGGGACGCAACTATGACCCGTCGTTCGACTGGGGCCGCCTGGCGCAGATCCGCGACCGGTGGCCGCGCAAGCTGATCGTCAAGGGCGTCCTGCGCGGCGACGACGCCGATCGGCTGGTCCGGCTGGGCGCCGATGCAGTGGTGGTCTCCAACCATGGCGGGCGCCAGCTCGATGGCGCATGTGCCACGCTGGACGCGCTGCCGGGCGTGGTGGAGGCCGTTGCCGGGCGCATCCCGGTCTGGCTCGACGGCGGCGTGCGCCGCGGCGTCGATATCGTCAAGGCTCGTGCGCTCGGCGCCGAAGGCGTCCTGGTCGGGCGCGCCACGCTCTACGGTGCGGTAGCCGGCGGCGACACCGGCGCCCAGCGCGCGCTGCAGATCCTGACGGAAGAATTGGTCAGGGCGATGAAGCTGTGCGGCGTCAGCCGGATCGAAGACATAGACCACACTTTGCTGGCGCCGCCCCGCCCCGTGCGGGCGCTGCGCCTTGCGGCCGAGGAGGGCCAGACATGCGTTGGATAAGATTCACGGACGCCGCCGGCACCCATTACGGCCTGCTCGAAGGCGAGCGGGTACGCAAGGTAGCCGGTTCGCCGTTCGACGGGTATGAAACCACCGGCGAGTGGGCCGAGCTTGCGCAGGTGCGGCTCGAAGTCCCGGTAATTCCGCGCACGTTTTACTGCGCCGGGCTCAATTACGCGGAACACACCATCGAAGCCGCCCGCAAGCGCGGACAGGAACCGCAGCTGCCCAAGCAGGCGGACATCGGCTACCGTGCCAACAACGCCCTGGTCCCCCACGGCCACGACGTCGTGATCCCGCCCGATGCGCGCACCATCCATTACGAAGGCGAACTGGTGGTGGTCATCGGCCGCGAGGCCCGCAACCTCACGCCGGACGAGGCGCTGGACTGCGTGCTCGGCTACACCATCGGCAACGACGTCAGCGAACGCAACTGGCAGCGTTCGGACCGCACGCTCTGGCGCGCCAAGAACACCGATACCTTCAAGCCCATGGGGCCGTGGATAGACACCGATTTCGATCCGCGCGAAGCGCAGACGCGCGTCCGGGTCAACGGCAAGACCACCACGGAGTTCCCCACGGCCGCGATGATCTTCGACATCCGCACCTTCCTGAGCACCATGAGCCGCTACCTGACGCTGCATCCCGGCGATGTGGTCTGGATGGGTACCGACGGGCAGTCGCCCGATCTCAAAGCCGGTGACGTGGTCGAAGTCGAGATCACGGGCCTGGGCACGCTACGCAATACTTTCGTCCAGGGATGACCATGTCCGAACTCGAACGCTGGGCGGCCGTTGCCGGCTGCCAGCAAGCCATTCACCGCTTTTATCTTGCGCTCGACGCTTCCGATTTCGATACGGTCGCTGCCAGCATGGCCGGACATGGCGTCTGGCATCGCCAGGGCCGCGCCCTGCAAGGCCCGGAGCAAGTGCGCCAGGCGCTGGCCGAGCGTCCGGCGGGGCGCAGGACCGCTCATCTGGTGCAGAACCTCGTGGTGGACGTGACGGCGCCGGACCGGGCCACGGCCCGCTACATGACGCTGGTCTACCGCGTCGATGGCGCGGAAGCGGCAGGGCCGGTGGCACTGCCGCCGCCTTTGTCGATCTCGATGTACGAGGAACGGCTCTGCCGGTCTGCCCAGGGAGACTGGCTGGTGGAAGAAAAACGGTCGCGGCGGGTATTCGGGGCTTGATCTCCCGACTGTGCTGTTCGACAGCAGAGGCCGCACCAGGCTGAAAAGCGAACCAGTCTGGAAAACAAACGGGCCGCCACCGGCGGCCCGTTGGAGCGGGCAGGCGTCGAGCACGGCGCCCGCCCCGCCTGCATTTACTGCAGCGTGTTTTTCGCCTGCTTCAGCAGCGTTTGATACTGCTTGGTATCGCGCGCCAGCAGTTCGCGCAGCTCGGCCGGGCTGGAGATGCGGACCTCCATGCCCTGCGCGGCCAGCGTCTGGACGATCTTGGGCGACTTGCCGGCCTGCACCAACGCGGCGTTCAGGCGCTCGACCACCGCCGCCGGCGTGCCGGCGGGTGCCATCACGGCCTGCCACGTCTCGGCCTGGAAGCCCTTCAGCCCGCTTTCGTCCACGGTAGGCACCTCGGGCGTCGCGGGCGAGCGCTTGAGGCCGGTCGTCGCGATCAAGTTGAGCCGGCCTTCGGTCACGTGTTCCATATTGCCCACCAGCGAGCTGAACATCACGTCGACGCGGCCGGCCAGCAGGTCGGCCATTGCCGGCCCCGTGCCTTTGTACGGGACATGGACCATTTCTATGCCGGCAGCCTTCGCGAAGGCCTCGCCCGCCAGGTGCTGGGCCGATCCGTTGCCCGACGACGCAAAATTAACCTTGCCGGGATTGGCCTTGGCGTAGGCGATGAAGTCCTTCACCGTGCGGATCTTCAGGCCCGGCGTCACCAGGATGCCCAGCGACTGCACGGTGGTCTGGCCCACGGGCTGGAAATCCGTCAGCGGATCGTAGGTCTTGGTGTCGTGCAACAGCGGCGTGATGACGAAGGCGTTGGTGCCGAACAGCAGCGTATAGCCATCGGGCGCGGAACGCTTGACCGACTCCGTGCCCACCAGGGTGCCGCCGCCGGCCCGGTTTTCCAGCACGACCGTCTGGCCCAGTGTCTCGGACATTTCCTGGGCGAACATGCGGCCGACGATGTCGGTGGCGCCGCCGGGCGCATAGGCCACGATCATGCGCAGGGGATGCGTAGGGAAGGCCTCGGCCCGGGCGGGCGCGTGCGCCCACGGGCCCACGGTAGCCACTGCCAGCGCGAGAGCCGTCAGGCGGCGGCGGGCCGGGTTGGGCGAACCGGCGTCTTTGGCGCCGGCACGCAGGGGATTCTGGAACATGTGTCGTCTCCGGGGGTCTGGGCCCTGCGGCGGTCCTGCTGGAACCGGCCGCCGCATCGCCCGATCTAAAGTGTCGATTGCGAAACAATGAACGCAGGCATTATTCGGTGCTGCTGCCCGCTCAACAAGGCAGTGGTGCTAAATTTGAAATTTCCAAAATCGAAACAAGCGAGAACGAGAAGTGGACCAGCTCAGCTGCCTGCGCATGTTCCTGGAGGTGGCCCGGCGCAATAGCTTCGCCGGCGCGGCGCAGCATTTCGGCGTCTCGCGGGCCACTTGCACCAAGCAAGTGGCCTGGCTGGAGCGCTCGCTGGGGGTCAAACTGCTCAACCGCACCACCAAGCAGCTGGGCCTGACCCCGGCCGGCCTGCAGGTGCTGGAAAACGGCGAGGAACTGCTGCAACGCTACGACGACCTGCGCGAGTCGGTGCACGACCTCTCGCGTGATGTCTCCGGCGTCGTCCGGGTGGGCGTGCCGCCCGCCTTCGGCACCCGCCGCCTGCTGCCGGTGATCGCGCAATTCCACGAACGCTATCCCGACGTCCAGATCGCGCTCAGCCTGCTGACGGTCCGCAAACAGGAAACCTTCGTCGAGCAGGGTCTGGACGTAGGCATCATTATCGTCCCGGTGCTCAAGGATGCCAGCTTCATCGCCATCCCGCTGGCCGAAGCGCGGCAAGCGCTGGTGGCCTCGCCGGGCTATCTGGCGTCGGTGCCCCCCATCCGCCACCCGCGCGACCTGCAACACTGCAAGTGCCTGGTGAACTGGAACAAGTCCCCCACCGCGACGTGGAACTTCACCGGCCCGGAGGGCCCCGTATCGGTCCGCGTCCAGGGGCCGCTGCGGTCCGACTTCGGCGACGCGCTCAAGGAAGCCGCCGTGGCGGGAATGGGCATCTCCATGCACCCCTACTATATGCTGGCCGAGGAAATCGAGCGCGGCGAGCTGCAGGTCGTGCTGCCCGACTACGTGCCCTCGGGACTGGACGTCTACGCCATCTACTCGTCGCGCAAGAACCTGCCCATGCGGGTCCAGGTTTTCCTGGACTTCCTGAAGGAATGGGCCAAGACGCCCAAGTCCTGGAGCAAGGGCATGTAACCCTCGGTAGTAACCATCTCTTGACATTTGCGCGTGTTGGGCGCGTAATACATAGCTAGCTATGTATCGACGGAGACAAGCATGAATACCTCCCCGCCCCGGATCGTGGCGCTGGGCGGCACGACGCGCCCCGATTCATCCACCGAACGCGCGCTCAGGCATGCGCTGGACGCAGTGGCCGCCGCCGGCGCGCAGGTCGTCCTGCTCGCCGGCGACGATCTCGTCCTGCCCATGTATGCCCCGCACGACCCCAGCCGCACCCCGGCGGCGCTGCGCCTGGTGGCCGAGCTGCGGCGCGCCGACGGCGTCATCATCGCCTCGCCCGGCTATCACGGCAGCTTGTCCGGGCTGGTCAAGAATGCGCTCGACTACACCGAGGACCTGCGCACCGATGCGCGGCCCTACCTGACCGGCCGCGCGGTCGGCTGCATCGCCAATGCCGCCGGCTGGCAGGCGGCCGTGACCACGCTGGGCGCGCTGCGGGACATCGTGCACGCGCTGCGCGGCTGGCCCACGCCGCTGGGCGTCTGCATAGGCGGGACCGAACCGGCGTTCGGGCCTGACGGCCGCTGCATCGATCCGCGGGTGGACGAGCAGCTGCGCACACTGGGCCGGGAAGTGGCCGAGTTCGCGCAGCGCATGCGCGCCCAGGCCCCCGGGGCGGCCGTCCGCGCCGCGGCATAGGGCAGCCGCCCTCAGATACTTATTCCATCAAGGAGGACATCCATGACCACAATGGACGCGTCAACCCTGCGCGTACGCGATACCGAGCTGCGCGTCGCGCGCGCCGGCAAGGGCGAGCCGCTGCTGTTCCTGCACGGCCCTGGCGGCCTGGCCGAATCGCAAGCCGTACTGCCCGCGCTGGCCGAGCACTACGACTGCCATGCCCCGGAGCATCCGGGCTACGGCGGCAGCGCCGTGCCCGGCTGGCTGGACAACGTGCGCGACCTCGCCAACTTCTACCTCGACTATATCGACCAGCAGAAGCTCCGCGGCGTGCATCTGGTGGGCTACGACCTGGGCGGCTGGATCGCGGCCGAACTGGCGGTGCGCAACAGCCACGCCCTGGCCTCGCTCACGCTCATATCGGCCCAGGGCATACACCTGCCGGGCGTCCCCACGGTAGACGTCTTCCTGCGCACGGACGAGGATCTGGTGCGCGACACCTATCACGACCCGGCGCTGGCTGCCCGCATGCTGGAACGCAAGCCTTCCGAGGAAGAACTGGACGTGGCCGTGCGCAACAAGGAAATCACGGCCCGCCTGACCTGGCAGCCCCGCGGCCATGATCCCGACCTGGCCAAGTGGCTGCACCGCATCACCGTTCCCACGCTGGTGGTATGGGGCGCGAACGACCGTATCCTGCCAGCCGAGTACGGCCGCTCCTGGCGCGACCGCATCGCCCGCGCCACGCTGGCCGAGATGGGCGATTGCGGCCACGCGCCTCACCTCGAACGCACGGCCGAAACCGTGGCCGCGCTGACACGATTCACCGCCTCGACCGGGAGCACCGCATGAAATTCTTCAATTTCCACCTGATGCCCTATCGCCATGCGGACCTGGAGGCGATCCAGAAGAACGGCTCGGCGTGGGTGACCTTTTCCAATAGCCACTACGACCCCAAGCTGGGCGCCGAGCTCTACCACGAGTACCTGGACCAGATGGAGTACGCGGACCAGCTCGGTTTCGATGGCGTGTGCCTGAACGAGCATCACCAGACCGCATACGGGATGATGCCCATTCCCGGCGTGCTGGCCGGCGCGCTCGCGCGCAGCGTGAAGCGCGCGCAGATCGCCATCCTGGGGCGCGCCCTGCCGCTGTTGAACAATCCGTTGATGGTGGCCGAAGAGTTCGCGATGCTGGACAACCTCACGCGCGGACGGTTCATCGCCGGCTTCGTGCGCGGCATCGGCGCCGAATATCACGCCATGGGCATCAACCCCGCTGAGTCGCAGGCACGCTTTGCCGAGGCGCACGACCTGATCACCCGCGCGTGGACCGAACCGGGGCCGTTCTCCTACACCGGCAAGCACTACCAATTCCAGTACGTCAATCCGTGGCCGCGCCCCTACCAGCATCCGCATCCGCCCATCTGGGTGCCGTCGCAGGGATCGAGCAGCACCATCCGCTGGGCCGCAGGCTTGCGCTACACCTATTGCCAGACCCTGAGCCCCATCGCGACGGTGAAGAAATTCTTCGACATGTACCGCGAGGAAGCGCGCAAGGCCGGCTACGAGGCCAGCCGCAGCCAGCTGGCCTGGTCCAACTGTATCTACGTGGCGGAAACGGACCAGCGCGCCATGGCCGAAGCCAAGCCGCATTTGGAAGCGCTGATGACGCGGCTGTTGAAGATGCCGATGGAAATGCTGCTGCCTCCCGGCTACACCAACATCGAGGCCATGAAGCGCATCAAGTCGACGCGCGCGGTAGGCGCCAAGCCGCAATCGGTGGAAGACCTGGTCAAGGCGGGCCTGGTCATCATCGGCAGCCCGGCCACGGTGCGCGAGAAACTGGCCGAATACGAAGAGCTGGCCGGCTTCGGCACCACGCTGACCAAGACCCAGTTCGGCACCATGCCCGACGACATGGTGCGCGCCAACATGCAGGCCATTGCCCAGGAGATCATCCCCCACTTCAAGGACGCCGCCTGAACCCGCCGCCCGGCCGACGGGCGTGTGCCTGCGCGCGCAAGATTGCCGCGCAGCGACAGGAGGCCCCATACTGAGCAGCCATTTGGTATCAAACGAGGAGACAAAAAATATGCCTTTCAAGCTATCGCGCATGCTTGCGCCATGGGTGGCGCTGACCGGCGTGTTGCTCGCGCCAGCGGCCATGGCCGACACGGCGGCCAATTATCCGGAGCGGCCGGTCAAGCTTGCCTTGCCATTCCCGCCCGGCGGATCGGCAGACACCATCACCCGCAGCATGGCCGAAAGGCTGCAGGCGCAGCTGAACCAACCCTTCCTGATCGAGAACCGGCCCGGCGCCGCCGGCAACGTCGCCACCCGCTACGTCGCCAAGGCGCAACCCGACGGCTACAACCTGCTGGTGGGCGTAACCGGCGCCATGGCCATCAATCCCAACCTCTACAAGCTCGACTACGATCCGCTGCAGGACTTCGTCGCCGTGTCCATGATGGCGCGCGCGCCGGTCGTCGTGGTGGCCGACCCCCAGGCCGGCATCGGCAACATCAAGCAGCTGATCGAACAAGCCAAGGCCAAGCCGGGAATGCTGACCTATGCCACCAATGGCGTCGGCACCAGCCACCATCTGGCAGCCGAGCTGTTCCGCCAGGCCGCCGGGCTGGACATGCGCAACGTGCCCTACAAGGGCACGCCCGAAGCCTTGCAGGACATCATCGGCGGGCGCGTGCCGATCGGCTTCATGGACTTGACCGCATCCATTCCGCTGATCGCCTCCGGCAAATTGAAGGCGCTGGCCACCACCGGCACAAAACGCTCGCCGGCGCTGCCCGACGTACCGACCGTGGCCGAAGCCGGCCTGCCCGGCTTTTCCGCCGACACCTGGGTCGGCATCTTCGCGCCCAAGGGCACGCCGCGGCCCATCGTCGAGAAGCTGAGCGCCGAGATCAAGACCGCACTGGCATTGCCCGAGCTGCGCGCCCGCGCGCAGACCCAAGGCCTGGAGGTTGGCAGCAGCACGCCTGCCGAACTGCAGCGGTTCGTGCAGGAAGAATCGGTGAAGTGGAAGCGGGTGGTGAACGAGGCGGGGATCAAGCTGCAATAGCGCCAGCAGCGGGGGCCGGGCCCGCAAGGCCTGGCCCCTCGGCGCGACCGCGAAAGGCGGGCAGGCATCGCGCCCGCCCGTCTTATTTTTCCTCTTCGAGGTTCTCGATCATCTTCGCGCCTATCCGCAGGAACTCCGCCACTTCGTCCGGCGTCAGGCCATTGCATGCATCCTTGTAGACCTCCATGGCCGAGTCGGTCATCAAGGCCAGCATGTCCTTGCCGCGGTCGGTCAGCGAGACCAGACGCCGGCGCGCGTCCTGCTCGTCCGACACGCGCTGGATCAGCCCGTTCTTTTCCATGCGCGTAAGCGTGGCAGCCATCGACGGCTGCTCGACGCCGACCATGCGCGCCAGCTCCATCTGCGTCGAGACCTTCACGTCCCGCAAGCAGCGCAGCACCGGGAACTGCCCCGGCATGACGCCATGCGGCCCGGTAAGCTGCGCCAGACGCCAGACGATGCGGCGGTTCAGCGTGCCGACGACGAATCCTAGGCTTTGCGTGCGTATGTTCATGAGCGGGGGAAGCAGCGGCGGAGCGGCAAAAGTAGCACAACTCCGGCCTGCGCCGCCCCCCTCAATCGACGCGCAAGGCCGCCTCGCCTGCCACCTGCCGGCACGAGAAGCTGGATGCTTCCTCGGGCTTGCCCGCACCGTCGTAGACCGCCTCGAGCGGATACGGGCATTGCGGCCGCGTCGAACCATCCGACGGCCTGGTGCCTACGATGCCTTCCGGTGCCTTGCCCTCTTCCACCCAGGCCGACAGCGCGGACATCCAGTCGATGGTGTTATGCCCCTGGCCGCCTCGGCAGTGCCCCAGCGCCGGCACCATGTACAGCTTGTAGAACTCGTCGACCTTGCCCGCGTCCCCGAACACGGTCTCGACGTTCTTGCGATATTCGATCGTGCCCCGCGGGTTCACGCCGGGGTCGCCCCAGCCGTGGTACATGATCATCTTCTTGCCGGACTCGGCGAACTTGCGCAGGTCGGGGTCCGTGGCGTTATAGATGGACTTGGCCTTGTCCATCAGCAGCGGCTCCCGGGACCAGTCCAGGTCGCGGAGATAGTCGAACTCCGGGCGGTCGGGCTCGAAAAGCAGGTACTGGAACGCATCGGCCATGACGGTGTGCAGCTGCGGCACGCCCGCGCCACTGGCGATGAACCAGGTGCCCCATCCGCCCTCGGTGAACTCGCTCCCCGGCGGAAGCGGCAGGACATTGACGTCGGGCCGGCCCGCATAGACCGCCTCGATAGCCGACAATTCGGTCGGCGTAAAACAGGTCTCGCCATCGGCTTCGGCACACCGCGGCAAGTGCTGCGCCGGATCGAACGTGCAGGCCAACGGGTTGGTAATAATGCCGTCCTTCAGGCCGTCGATGGCATCGCACCCGGCAAAATCGCCGCCGTTGCCCTGGTAGACAATGTCGTTCAACAGCTTGAGCTTGCCGTAGGGCAGCTCGGAGGGACCGCGTATGCCGTTCTTGTACAGGTTCTGGAGAATGGCCGGGGCCGATAGTTGCTGACGCGTGTAGTCATAGACCGGCGCACCCACCAGGTAGCCATCGAAATCGTCCGGGTAGCGCTGCGCCTCCATCAGCCCTTGCCTGCCGCCGGTAGAACACCCGTTCCAGTACGAATAGGCAATATCGGTTCCGTAGTGCGCCTGGATGAGCTCCTTGGCCACCACCGCCGTCAAATGGACCGAGCGGTAGCCGAAATCTATCTCCATCTCGTCGCCGAACTCCTGGTCAAAGCCGAACCGCGCACCCGACTGCGCCGGCACGCTGGCATCGTGGCCGGTATCGGTCGAAGCCGACGCATACCCAGCCTTCATGGCCGTTTCCATATCGGAGAGGGAAATGCTGCCGGCCTTCCCGCCATTGCCGACCATCTGGAATCTTCCGTTCCAGTCGCGCGGCAGGTAGACGGCAAACTTGATGTTGCCCTTGATCGATCCGCGGACATCGCAATACGCGGGCCGGCCGTCCTGCGCGGGCACCTCCGCCGCCGAACCGATCTCGACCCGTTCGGTCTGGCTGGAAGCAAAGCGGGCGGGAAGGTCCGCACAGGCAATGGACAGCGGCGGCGGACTGCCCGGGCCGTCGTCGTCGCCGTCTCCACATCCGGTTGCCAGGAATGCGCACAGGATGGATGCCGTGAGCGCGGTCATGCGGGGGGAAAAGGGTGTTTTCATTGGTCTCCTCCAAGGCGTCGAGCCTGCGCGTATTAAGCTCCCCCGCGCGGAATGTGTGAAATTAAGATAAGAAATGGATTGATAAGCCTCCGCTATCGTTTGGCTCCTTCCTCGGCCTCCAGCAAATGCCGGACGATGCGCCTGGCCCGCACCGCGGCGGTATCGATTGGCAGCAGCACGGGCTTGAGGCTCATCAGGTCGGTCGTCCCCATGGCCTGCTGGACGGCTTCCAGCATGGGCTTGTCCTGCTCGCCGAAGCCCACCCTCTGCCAATGGGCGATGGCCTCGTCCATGTCGGCATCGCCCACGCGGAAATTCCGGCTGTGCGCAAAGAAGTAGTGCGTGCTGGTCTCGGTCTCGGGCGTCAGGATGTGGGCGGTAAAGCTCTGGCCGCCCTCCTCGCGCGGCCTGCCCGCCGGCGTAATGCCGGTATCCAGCCGCAACAGGCAAGGAGGATCCCAGCGCATGTCCATCCACTGGTCCACCGGCGACCGGCCGTCGTAGCCAGGGATGCGCTTGGCGAACATGGGAGATGCGGCGCCGTTCGGGCACCAGAGGTTGCTGTGGACGGTATCGCCGGCCTGCGTGACTTCGTGCCTGCCCTGCAGGATGGCCTCGCTGAAGTGGAAGTTGGGATGAACGAACTGGGTATGGCTCAGGTCCAGGAGATTGTCCGTCTCGAGCAGGTAGTTCGCCTGCACGTGCAGATAACCGTCGACCCGGCCACGGCCCGGGTCGTCCAAGAACGAGAAATCCGGGATGGTGGAAGGGTCGGCGCGCGCCGGGTCCCCGAACCAGATCCACAACAGCGTGTACTTCTCCACCAGCGGAAAGGCCTGCACTTGCGCCGCCTGGGGGATCCTGCCGTCGCCATGGGGATTGCCCACGCATTTCCCGCCCGCGTCGAAGCGCAAGCCGTGATAGCCGCATTCGATGACGCCGCCCTCGAGCCGGCCACGGCTGAGCGGGGCAAAGCGATGCGGACACCGGTCATGCAAAGCGGCCGGCTGGCCGTCCTCCCGGCGATAGACGACAACGGGCGTATCGGCGATCCGGCGGGCCAGCATGGCGCCATCGATTTCCCGCGCCCACCCCGCCATGTACCACGCATTGCGCAAAAACATGAATGGCTCCAACTGCTGATTAATCGACGCGGATCCCGAGCCGCTTGACCATGGCCCGGTATTCCTCGAACTGGGACGCAAAGAAGCCCGCAAAGGCCTGCCGGTTCAGTCTCCCGGGCTCGACACCCAGCTGAGTAATGCGCTGCCGCGTCTCGGCATCGGCCAGCGCCGCTTCGGCCGCAACGGCCAGCTTGGGGACGATGGCCGGCGGCGTCGCGGCCGGCGCGAACAGCCCGAACCATTGCGTCATCTGCACCGAGGGATAGCCCGCCTCCACGGTAGTAGGCAGGTCGGCCAGTAGTTCCGTGCGCTTTTGCGCGGCCACCGCCAGGGCCTTGAGCTTGCCCGAGCGGATATAGGTAATGCTCGATGCGATGGGCAGCACCGAAAAGTCGAGCCGCCCGGCAACCAGGTCATTGATGATGGCCGGTTCGCCCTTGTAGGCGATTTCGGTCACCTGCAGCGATGCTGCGCGCCCGAACAACTGGGAAACGATATTCGTCGTCGCGCCGGTGCCGAGCGAACCGAAGTTGGCGGGACGGCCGGCCCGCGACGCCGCGGCGGCGAATTCCCGCAGGCTGCGCGCGCTCGAGCTGCCCGACACCAGGAACACGTTGGGCGACGACGCCACCTCGGCCAACGCAACGAAGTCCTTGCGGGCGTCATAGGGCACGCTTGCGTACACATGGGGATTGATGGCCATCACCCCCGAACTGCCCAGCATCACGGTATAGCCGTCGGGCGCGGCCTGGGCGGTCGTCCGGGCGGCGATGAATCCGCTTGCGCCCAGCCGGTTCTCGACAATGATGTTCTGTCCGATGTGCCGCGACATCCCCTGCGCCAG
The DNA here is from genome assembly GCF_033795525.1 of Pigmentiphaga sp. Classification (GTDB taxonomy): domain Bacteria; phylum Pseudomonadota; class Gammaproteobacteria; order Burkholderiales; family Burkholderiaceae_B; genus Pigmentiphaga. The sequence goes on along the minus strand of NZ_JARYGM010000003.1, from coordinate 660,386 downwards.
GATCCTGCCCAGCAGGTCCGCCTGGCTTCCCGGGGCGTTGGCCACGATGATAGAAATCGGCTTGGCGGGGAAATCCGCCTGGGCTCGGCCCGGCGCCGCCTGCGCGCCGATAGAGGCGGCCACGCAGGCCGCATGCACCACGCATCGTTTCCACATGTCTCCATCCCCTCTTGTCTTCCGGTGGGTGAAGAAACATGCTATTGATGCGCGTGGAATTCCTCAAACAAATTTTGGCCATGTCCACTATTAACGATATAGATGTGCTGGCGGGGAAGATAGACCTGAACCTGCTGCGCGTCTTCATCGCCGTGATGCAAGAGCGCAGCATCACCACGGCGGGCGCGCGGCTCGGGCTGACGCAATCGGCGACCAGCGCGGCGGTGAACCGCCTGCGCCAGCAATTGAACGATCAGCTGTTCGTACGCACGCGGCAAGGCATGGAGCCCACGAGCCTGGCGATGTCGCTCAGCGCCCCCGTGGAAAACGCGCTGGGCCTGCTGCGCGACGCGCTACGGGAATCGCGCGGCTTCGACGCCGGCAGCACGGTCAGGGAATTCCGGCTGCTGATGACGGACGTAGGCAAACTCATGTTCCTGCCGCGGCTGACCGCCTGGGTCCATGAACACGCGCCCGGCGTGCGGCTCAGTTGCAGGCAAGTCCCGCGCGACCAGTACGGCGCGGAACTGGAAACCGGCGGCGCCGACCTGGCGCTGGGCATGCTGCCCCTGGGCGAACGCGATTTCGTGCAGCAGCGGCTCAAGGACGAAACCCTGGTGTGCCTGGGTTCGTCCCGCAATCCGGTGCTGCGCAAGCGCCTGACGATGGAGGCCTTCCTGTCGGTACCCCACGTCGTCATCCGCGCCCCGGCGATGGGCGACAGGTTCGTGGTCAAGGCCCTGGGCGAACGGGCCAGCCGCCGCAAGATCGTGGCCGAGGTCCAGCACTATCTGTCGGTGCCTATGATTCTGCGCGACAGCCTCTTTCTTGCCGTGGTCTCCACGTCCGTGGCGGAAGCGCTGGCCGCGCCGAACCAACTCGCCGCCATTTCTCTTATCTATTTCCTCCTATCTTGCGAGCATTTGTATGGCTCTCCCACGGAGGTCATTCTGTCCCTCCCTCGCAAGTGGCGACGCCTGCCCTGCGTCAGACAGCAGTTGCAGCAGCTGTCTGCGCTGTGGCTCTGTTACTTTGGAGGCGATCGCGGGCCCGAATTGGGCAGCCATGACTGCTGCCACCTGATTGCTCCCTGAAGACGAGCCAAGCAGTTGGCCAAGCATGAACTCCGGCATCGCGTCATTTGACACGCCGGCCAGACGGCCTCGGGCCTCCAGCCAATTGTTGTAGTCCACCGATGGAAAACCACCCGCGGCCCACCCCGGCGCGCGACCGGGCTCTTGGCCCAGGAGAAACGCGTCGAGTTTCTGCTTGCTCGCAGGGCCGATTGAGCCCGTAAATTTTTCGGACTTCAGATATGCCCCAAGTAGCCGGGTAAGGGTGATCGCCTCTGGACCATTTACACGCAGCCCAGCGAGCACGAGGATGGAGTCGATGGTAACGTCCTGGTCGGCGCGCGCGAGGGCTGGAATCTGGATGATGGACTCCCGCATGAAATGCTCAGCACCCAAGGCACCTCGCTGATTCGCCTGCTGGATCAAAGCCACGGCACGCGGACCCGGTGCGATGCGGGAATGGGCCAGCACCGCAGTACGGGCAACGTCGTCGTCCTTGTCAATGGCAGCCTGTTGAAGGAACGCCAAGACTTCGTTGTTGCGAGAGGGGTTCGTATCGGCAGGCGCCTTGCCCTCAGCCCAGGGAGTGCTATAAAGCCCAGCAATAGCCTGAACCAGTTGAACGCGGCTCCTGCTTGGCGTATCCGCCCGCGCGAATTCTTCCTTTAGTTCTTGCAGTTTGTCAGCCGGTTTGAGAAAACCGATCGCACTCGCGGTATAAGCAGCGAGCGTGGGCTCAGTACGATATGCCTGATACGCTTTCCAAAGCGCGTCGAACTTCGCTTGTGTACTCAATCCTCGGTTCTCGACCAGCGCGCGCGTCGCAGTGTCCAAGTCACCCATATTCTGCTTCTTCACTGCTTCACCGACCTGGGTCAGATAGGTATCTGCCGGGTTTGATGCAACAGGCTGAGCTCCAGCACCTTGGGACAGACCGGCGAAGACAATTGCCAGCGTCAGGTTACGGATCCTAAACGTCATGTCTGCCTCCCTTACCGAATGCTAAATGCGTAAAACATGGTGTTGGGCAACTGGGTACCTGGAAAGGACGCCACAGGAACCGTGTCGCCGGTCCTCCACACCTCTCGTACAAATGTGTCGCACCTAAACTTTCCCATGGTCGGCCCCTTGTAAATAGGATTCGCCGGCGGCCCCCACGGAGGCGACTCTGGCGTGTACCAACCACCGGGCTGAGGATGCGTAAAAAGGACCGTTGTTGTGTAGGTTGCGCCGGCAGCCCACCACAGGCTGGCTTGCCATTGAAGGGCATAGTCAGGAGGGTACGTAATTAGGTTGTCGCAGTACGCAATGTTGTTGCAGACCTGAACGTATGGTCGGTCATTAATGAAGAGTAGTAGCTTGCTCCCCAATACGCCGTACGCGACTTGAAATTGCTCGGAGAGTTTTGCTGAAGTGCCGTTGCTTCATCCAGCATTTCGATGACATAGCCGACAGCGCTACTCCACAGCCCGACGTGTCCAATGGCTCCGAGCAGAGGAACATTAAGGTCGCGCCCAACCATGTCTGCGTTCTGCCAAGGGTCCGCAGCGTATGTGAGACTGGCGGTGCAAGCCAATGCTACAGCCGTGATGATGCGTTTCATCGTTTCCTCCCGCAATATTCTCTAGTTAGTGAATAATGAGAATAAGCGATGTATTTGCGTTACGAAACGGGGAAAACACGATACCAGTGGATCGCCCGTGCCCTAGGCCCCATTCGCCATCACTCAGTGAAGGTCGGCAGTCTAAGAAGCATTCCGGCCACCCGTCGTGAGCTTTCATTTCGGGCTGCTGGCAATCTGTTTACCGGACGCCCGGCGCGGGGGCATCGTCAATCGCCTCATGAAAGAGCTGGGCCCCATCAGCCCGGCTGCTCCGGCCTTTCCGTTGGCCACCTCCGCCATCGCCCCATTGCGCGCCAAGGCCGAAGCCAAGGGGTTGGACGACTTTTCTCCGCTATGGTGCGGCCAGAATGCCAGTGCTGGCCGCGAGGTGCCCGCGGCGCAGTTGCTGCGCAAATTCGCCGATGCGTGGCGCCAAGCCGCAAGCAGGTAGCGCTTGCGCCAAGCGCGGGCCTTCTGCGGAAATCACCAGCACGAAGCGCCGGCGGGCGTGGACCAAATCGTCCTCGTCCCGCTCCGGTTGCCGTCGTTTTGCGGGGATACTTCGGTCTTTTCACCGCCCCCGCCCACCATGACCCTCGCCGTCCTCGCCAGTTGCGCGCTTACGGGCATCGACGCGCCTCCCGTGCGCGTCGAAGTCCATCTCGCGCCCGGCCTGCCCTCGTTCACCATGGTCGGCCTGGCCGATACCGAAGTCCGCGAAAGCCGCGAACGCGTGCGCGCGGCGCTGCTCAGCTCGGGCTACGAATTCCCGGCGGGCCGGGTCACGGTCAATCTCGCCCCGGCCGACCTGCCCAAGGAATCCGGGCGTTTCGATTTGCCCATCGCCGTCGGCGTGCTGCTGGCATCGGGGCAAATCGCCATGCCGGCGCTAAAGGGCCGCAAGCGCCCCTCCTCGCCTCTCGCACGATGGGTGCTGGCAGGCGAACTCTCGCTTACCGGCGCCCTGGTCCCGATAGCCGGCGCGCTGGCTATCGGCCTGTCGCTGTCGCGCCGGCAGCCGGACGCCGACCTGCTACTGCCCGCGGCGAGCGCCGCCCAAGCGGCACGCGTGCCGGGGCTGCGCGTCTACGGCGCTGCGACGCTACAGGAGGTGGTGGCGCACCTAGAGGAAAAATGCATGCTGACTGCAACGGCCAGTCAGGCCGAAGCCACAGCCTGCACGCCGCCCTGCCTGTCCGACGTCAGAGGTCAATACGGGGCGCGGCGGGCGCTTGAGGTCGCGGCGGGAGGTGGCCACAACCTGCTGATGCTTGGGCCGCCGGGCTCGGGCAAGAGCATGCTGGCGCAGCGCCTGCCCGGCCTGCTTCCGCCGCTGCGTCATGATGAAGCCCTGGAAGCCGCCGCCATCGCAGGCTTGGCGCCGGGGGCGCCGCCGCCATTTGGCCTGCGGCCCTTCCGTGCCCCTCACCACTCGATCTCCGGCGCCGCGCTGGTCGGCGGCGGTAGTCGGCCGCGCCCGGGCGAAATTACCTTCGCGCACCTGGGCGTACTGTTCCTGGACGAGCTGCCCGAGTTCGGCCGACACGTACTCGACACCCTGCGCGAACCGCTGGAAACTGGCCGGGTATCCATCGCCCGCGCGCTACATCGAACCGACTATCCCGCGCGATTTCAGCTCGTGGCCGCGATGAACCCCTGCCGGTGCGGCTGGCACGGCAGTACGGTGAAAGCATGCTCCTGCACGCCCGATCAAGTGGCGGCCTATCGCAGCCGGCTGTCCGGCCCCTTGCTCGATCGCATCGACCTGCAGGTCGAGGTTCCCGCCGCCGGGGACGACTGGACCGATCTTCCGCCGGGCGAGCCGACGGCAGAAGTACGCCGGCGCGTCGAGGCAACATTGGACCGCCAGCTCCACCGCCAGGGTTGCACCAATGCCGCTCTCTTGCCTGGGCAGGTCGATGTTCATTGCCGTGCCGATACCGCCGCGCGCGCATTGTGGAAGCAGTCCATGAAACAGTTCGCCTGGTCGGCGCGTACTGCGCATCGGGTGCTGAAGGTGGCGAGGACGATTGCGGATCTGGCCGGCGCGGCTGAAATCGGGAGCATCCACATGGCCGAGGCGGTGCAGTTCCGGCGACCGCTCCGCGAGCGATGAAAGAATGCATGGAAAGGCGGAGCGCCGCCGTTAGCGGACTGCCGGCAAAGACTCCGGCCGGATCCTGCCGAAGCTTGGCGATTGCGCGTGTCGTGCTAGCATTCATTCATTCGGGATTTCAGCCTCCCGCTCTTCCAAGATAGACGGTGTCCCGTCCAAGCGCTGGCACTTTCAGCCGGAGTTTTCCGTGGACACCGCTACGCCCGTATCCATCCCCCCATCCGAATCCGGGCGCCCTCAGCTTTCGCTGGGCGCCGCGCTGCGTTTTTGGCTGAAGCTGGGCTTCATCAGCTTCGGCGGACCAGCCGGACAGATTGCCATCATGCATACCGAGCTGGTCGAGCGCCGGCGCTGGATCAGCGAACGGCGTTTCCTGCACGCCTTGAACTATTGCATGCTCTTGCCCGGTCCCGAGGCCCAGCAGTTGGCGACCTATATCGGCTGGCTCCTGCACCGCACCTGGGGCGGCATCGCAGCCGGCGGCCTGTTCATCCTCCCTTCCCTGCTGGTGCTGGTTGCCCTGTCATGGGTCTATGCCGCGTATGGCAGCCTGCCGGCCGTCGCGGGCCTCTTCTACGGCATCAAGCCCGCGGTCACGGCCATCGTGCTGCACGCTGCGCATCGCATCGGATCTCGGGCGCTGAAAAGCACGGCGCTCTGGGCGATTGCCGGTGCAGCGTTCGTAGCCATCTTCGCGCTCGGCACTCCCTTCCCGCTCATCGTAGCCGTTGCCGCATTGGCCGGTTTCCTGGGCGGGAAGTGGCGGCCGCAGCTGTTTCGTACGGGAGGAGGACACGGCTCAAGTATCCAGGAGCCTGGCCCAGCCATTATCGACGACGATACGCCGACACCGGCTCACGCGCGCTTTCGCTGGCCTCGCTTAGGCGTGCTGCTGCTGGCGGGCTGCGCGCTCTGGGCCATTCCCATGGCGGCACTAGCCGCTCTCTACGGATGGCATGGCGCCTATACGCAAATGGCCTGGTTTTTCACCAAGGCCGCGCTGCTGACCTTCGGCGGCGCTTACGCCGTGTTGCCCTACATATACCAGGGCGCCGTGGACCACCATGCCTGGCTGACTGCCCCCCAGATGATCGACGGCTTGGCGCTGGGCGAGACCACCCCGGGGCCGCTGATCATGGTGGTGGCCTTCGTGGGTTTCGTGGCGGGCTACTTCCATGAACTGCTTGGCCCAGGCGCGTTGTTTCTTGCAGGCGCGCTGGGAGCGACGCTCGTGACGTGGTTCACGTTTCTACCCTCCTTCCTTTTCATCCTGGGAGGCGGGCCGCTGGTCGAAGCGACGAAAGAAGACCTAAAGTTCACCGCGCCGCTGACCGCTATCACCGCCGCCGTGGTAGGGGTGATCCTGAACCTCGCCTTGTTCTTCGGCTACCACGTCTTGTGGCCCGAAGGCTGGTCGGGGAGGTTCGACTGGGTCTCCGCCGTGATCGCTCTTGCGGCGGCAATAGCGCTATTCCGCTGGCAGCGCAGCGTCATCCAGGTCATTGCGGGTTGTGCGATGATAGGACTGCTGGTCACCCTGGCAGGTTGAAGCCCGCGCCGTGGCGGACCGGCGCGCCCGCCTGGCGCTCCTCTTCGATCAGCTTGTCGAGCAGGCGGTTTGCCCGCACGACGCCGGCATCGCTTTTCAGCAGGCATTGCCGTGCGGTGAATTGCGGAAACCGGCGGATCACCTCCTGCTGCGCCTCGATCATCGGCTCGTCCTGGTGCTCGAAGGCCTGGCGGCGCAACTCGGTCAGCTGGACGGCGAGCTCCTCGGCATTGCGCTCCGGCGGCAGCGGCACGCCTTGCCGGACAGCGGCGAAGTGATACATGGTGTTGAACTCGTCGATGGGCGTCAGCAGATGCGCGCTGAGCAGTCCCGCGCCGTCCGACCGCACGCCGTTGACCGGGTACACGCCGGAATCGTTCTTGAAGTTGCTGGGCGGGGTCCAGCGTATCGTCTGCCAGGCATGGACCGGTTGCCCGTCGTTCCGGAATAGTTTGTCGAGCAGCCCGGGCGGCGTCACATCGAATTTGTCGCGCGAGACGAACACCTCGTCGCCGCGTTCTTCGACGCGGGTGTCGGCCTTAACCGTGCTGGCGTTGCCCAGCAGGCCCTCGTGCAGATACGGCACGTGGCTCAGGTCCAGCAGGTTGTCCAGCACGAGCCGGTAGCTCGCCTTCATCGTCAGCCACTCGCGGCGGCTCGCCACCTGCCCGGGTTGCTCTTGGAGGAAGGAAAAATCCGGAATGCGGTCGGGGCGTGGCGGCTCGTTGCCCATCCACACCCACACGATCGTATCCTTTTCCACGACGGGATAGGCGCGAAGCCGGCATGACGCCGGCGCGGCACCATGCGGGTTGTGCACGCATTCGCCATGCTGGTCGAACTGCAATCCGTGATAGCCGCACTGCACCCGCCCGTCTGGACGTACGCTACCCTTCTGCATGGGGGCGAACCGATGCGGGCAGATGCCGAACAGCGCCCGTGCCTCGCCCGCGGCGTTGCGGAACAGGACGAGCGGCTCGCCCAGGATCGTCCTTGCCGCCAACTCGCCCGGGGCGAGGTCCTGGCCCCATAGCGCGACATACCAGGCATTTCTCAAGAAGCTCACGCTCATCTCCCACGATTCTGCTATTCGGGATGTACGCCGGCGTTGTTGACCAGCTGATGCCAACGTTTCTGTTCGCTGGCAACGAAGGCAGCCATCTCTTCCCCGGTCGTTCCCCAGGGCTGGACGCCCAGTTCTTCGAGCCGCGTCCGCAGCTGCCTGGTCTGCACGGCCTGGATCAGCGCGTCCGTCAGCTTGCGCCTTACCGCGAGCGGCACGGCGGCCGGCGCTGCAAAGCCGAACCAGGACTCGACGTCTGCGCCTTCGAGCCCCGCATCGGCCAGCGTGGGAACGTTGGGCAGCTGCGCGAGCGGCACTTTCCCGGTGACCGCCAGCGGCACGAATTTGCCGCTTTTGATGTAAGGAAGCACGCCGGGCACGCCGTCGAAGAGGAAATGTATGCGTCCGCTCAGCAGCTCGGAATAGGCCGGCGATGAGCCTTTGTATGGGATATGGACGGCCCGCAAGCCGGCCTTGGAAAGGAAGAGTTCGCCAGCGATGTGCAAAGGCGTGCCGATTCCCGCGGACCCGTAGGCCGCTTCGTTCGGATGCTGGCGCAGCCAGTCGCGCAGTTCCGCCACCGTGCGGACCCCGAGCTGCGGCCGCACGAGCAGCACCTGCGGCACTTTTGCCACCAGCGACAACGGCGCGAAGTCGGCAATCGGATCGTAAGGCAGGGACTTGAACAGCCAGGGATTGATCGCCATCAGGCCCGTATAGGCGAACAGCAGCCGGTATCCATCCGGCGGCGCTCCTTTGATGTCGGTGGCCGCGATGAAGCCGGAAGCGCCGGGCTTGTTCTCGATGACCACGGGGGCTCCGAGCTGCTGCGCGAGCTGCTCGCTCACCAGCCGCGCCACGATGTCGTTGGGCCCGCCCGGCGCGGCACCGACGACCACGGAAATCGAGCGCGTGGGAAAATCCTGCGCCGCCGCACGGCCGGATGCCGCGGCTGCGATGGTGGACAGGATGAACTGACGTCTGTTCAGGGCCATGGGCGTGTCTCCATTGTTGTAATCGCTGCTCGCTAACGAGCACTCTGCTGGCGCCAGCCCGACGCGCGGCACGTGGGACGCGCCGGCTGGCATGTCATGCGGTGGGCGACTTGCTCCGGTTCCCGTGCTCGAACGCCGCATTCATGCCGTGCGTCGACTGCCGCACCGCGAGCGCCATCGCGCCCAGGCCCTCGACCTCGATCGACACCGTATCGCCGGCGCGCAGCGGTCCTACGCCGGCCGGCGTGCCCGAAGCGATGAGATCGCCCGGCTGCAGCGTCATGACCGACGAGGCCATCTCGATCATTCCTGGGATGTCGAGGATGAGGTCACGCGTGTTGGCCTGCTGGCGCACCTGCCCATTGACCGACAGACGCAGCGCCATCGCGTGCGGGTCCGGCACCTCGTCGGCAGTAACGAGCCAGGGGCCGATGGGCGTGAAGGTGTCGTAGGACTTGCGCATCACCCGCTCTTCGTCGCCGCGCACCGTCATGTCGATCAGGCAGCAATAGCCGAACACGTGCGACATGGCCTCGGCGCGCCCGATGCCGCGTCCGCCGCGCCCGATCACGATCCCGAATTCGCATTCATGGTGGATCTCGCGCAGCGGTATGTCGGGCAGCTCGATGTCATCGGCGGGACCGCAGATCGACGAGGTGGCCTTGAGGAAAAATCCGCGCGAACTGGCGCGATAGGGCGAGCGCATTTCATCGCGATGCGCTTCGAAGTTCGCCGGATAGGCGATCAGGTTGCCCGGCCGTGGCTGCGGCGGACCCAGCCTCACCGAATCCAGGGGAACCGCGGCAGCCTCGATGGACCGCCGGCGGATTTCCGGGGCAAGACGGGGAAACTGCGCAATGAGCCGCGACATGCCGATGGGCGGCCAGAAATCGGCGGGGACGCCCGCAAGGTCCGTCACGTCGACCACCCCGCGCGCCGTGACCACGCCCAGGTGTCCGCCGTTGTAGGTAACGAGTTTCATCACGTCGCTCCTTCCGCTATCGGCTCGCGCCGGGTCTGGGAGGCCGATGCGCCGCGCAGCGTGTCGAATATCGCCTCGGGTTGCGCCGGCACCAGGTGGCCGCGCCAGCCGACATGCCCGTCCGGGCGCACCAGGACCAGCTTGCGTTCGTACAAGCGGCAGATGTCCGGATCGGCGATGTCCAGCACCGAGAAAGGAATGCCCAGCCGCGCGGCAGCCGCCGCGAACGGATCCGCGGGCGGTGCGTCGGGCCCGGAGCGCACCAGCGTGAAGCCGCGCCCGAAGGCATCCAGGGTCGAGCGCCCCGGCGCAAGCCACGCATGCGGCGCGCGCGCGCCGGGCAGGGTGGTCTGCTCGTAGGTGGACACCGTAAGGGGCGGCCGCGGACTGGCGTCGTAGCAGATGACGCAGGAATCGTCGTAGCGATAGCCGAGGTTGATGCCGATGGTGAACCATTCCTGGCGCAGCAGGTCGGCATACCATTCCCCATACTCCTTGCGGACCGCCGCCGCCCGTTCGCCGTCCTGGAACACTTCCGGCGGCGGCCGCCGCTTGCGGGTTTCCAGCATGCGGCGCAGGTTGCCGGTCGCTTCAGCGACGTTGCGCAGCGCGACAGGACGGCGCTCCTGCTCGTAGGACAGGAGCAGACCGGGACCGCCCCATCCTTTCAGCACGGCATCGAGCTTCCATCCGATGTCCACGGCATCCTGCATGCCGGTGTTCATGCCAAAGGCGCCCGTGGGCGACATCAAGTGCGCGGAGTCGCCCGCGAGAAAGCAACGCCTCGTGCCATAGTGCTCGGCCACGAGTTCCCGGCGCACCCATGGCATCACGTCGATGATGTCGTAGTCGAACTCGCATCCGACGGCGCGGAAAAGCGCCTCGCGCACCTGCTCGGGAGAGGGCTTGCTGGGCGCGGCGTCCCCGATGAACTGGACCCGCCATTCGTCCCTGCCGTTGGTCGACGTGATGGTCAGCCAAGTGCCTTCGGGACCGACGAAGATGTAGCGGTAGCCCCGGCCCTTGTCATGAAGCGGGTCCAGATCGGCGCGGATCAGCACATTCGTCGTGTAGGTCAAGGTGCCGGAGCCCGACATGCCGATCGACAGCGCCTTGCGCACCGTGCTGTCGCCGCCATCGGCACCGACCACGTAGTCGGCGCGTATCGTTTTTTCGTGGCCGGTCCGGACGTTGCGGAGCACGAGCTCGACATGCGATTCGGTTTCGACGAGGCTTTCGAGCTGCGTCTCATAGCGCAGTTCGACCGTCGGGAACGAAGCGGCAAAGCGCGCCATGATCGGATCGAACATGTGCTGCGGGCAGCGCTCGCGCTTCTGCGGGCTTTGCGGCGGACAGGGCTCCTGGTCCTTGCTCGGGAAGGGTTCGCGCGAGAGCTCGAACCCGCGCAGCGAGGTCAGGTAGATGTAGTCCTGCGGGACGTCGCGCGGATAGGGTGCCGCCTCGACCGCCGGCACCAGACCCCAGCGGCGGCAAAACTCCATCGTCCGCACGCCGACCAGATCCATTTTCGGCTGGTTGACGTTGCCCGTCCCGCGCTCCACGAGCAGGCAACGATTGCCTCGCCAGCCGAGGTCTCCCGCCACGGCGAGGCCGACGGGACCGCCGCCCACCACTACCACCGGGTAGTGCCTCTCCTGCGTCACCCCCTCATCGAATGAAGTCATATACGTCCGTCCTGGTCTGCGACAGGACTACTTTAGGGACGCATGATCGATAGGTACAATATCTAAATAGTCGTTCAATAAGATGATTTCGGTATCGTCGTAGCGACCGCGCCATCGGTTGCCGCGGCGTTCCCGCTTCTGTCCTTGCTCGCCCCCCATGGACTTCAAAGACCTGCAGTGCTTTCTCGCGCTGGTGGAAGAGCTCAATTTCACCCGGGCGGCGGCGCGCATGCACATGGCGCAGCCGCCATTCAGCCAGCGCATCCGGCGGCTCGAAGAAGCCGTGGGCGTGCGGCTGTTCGATCGCAATAACAAGTCCGTTCGGTGCACGGACGCCGGCCACACCTTCGAAGCGCATGCCAGGCAACTGCTCGGCGCCGCCCGCAATGCGGTCCAGTCCACGCGGCAGGTGGAACAGGGGGTCGCGGGCCGCGTATCCCTCGGCGCCATCTATTCGAGCGTCTATCGGGCCGTGCCCGACATCATCAAGGCCATGGCCGAGCAGTACCCGGCGGTCGAGCTGCAAGTCGAGGAAATGTCGGTCGAGGCGCAGCTCGCGGCGATCCGCAAGGGCACCATCGATGGAGGCATCCTGCGCTTGATGCGGTCCGAGGCCGACATCGCGACCGAGACGCTGTTCCGGGAAAGCTACCTGGTCGCGGTGAGCAACGAGGATGCCATCTCCCGCCGTTCGCGCGGATTGACGCTGAAGGACGTGGCCGCGAAGACGCTCATCGCCTTCGAACCCTCGTTCAGCCCGGAATACGAAGCGATCGTTTTCGCCGCCTTCGTTTCTGCAGGACTGGAGCCGGCGCAGGTGCGCCGGGTGAGGAGCATGCACATGATGCTGGGCTTCGTCAGCGCAGGCGCCGGCGTCGCCATCGTCCCGTCGTCACTCGCCGGCATACAGCTGCAGCGCGTGACCTATGTACCGTTGAAGGACCGCTTGCCGGCGCAGGAAGTCAGGCTGGCCTGGCTGCGTTCCAGCCCGCCGCCGATCGTGCTGCGGCTGGCGGAGCGGGTGCGCGCCATACGGCATACGTGGGTGAACGAGTAGCCAGGTCCGAGGCCGCCTCCGCCCCCCCGTCGACCCTACAACTGCTCAGGGTCCAGCCGGCTCACCTTCTTGCGGTGCGAAATGAGGGTCACGCCCCACATCACCACCCCGACCAGCAGCAGCCATCCCGCGACTTCGTACTGGATGGGATCGCGTCCAGTAAACGGCGTGACCAGGAACAGGCAGGCGGCGGCCCCGAGTGCGGCCACGAGCGCGTTGGTGCGGAAGTGCGGATGTTCCACGCGGTCCCGCCGCAGCACCAGTACCGCCACGTTCACGAACGCGAATACCGCGAGCAGCAGCAGGGCCGTGGTGCCACCCAGGGCGCGGATGGCTTGCGAATCGCTGGCGGCGGACACCAGCACGATGAGGCCCACCGCCAGCGCGGTCGTGAATACGATGGCCGTCCAGGGCGTCTGGGTACGCGCATGCACGTGCGCCAGGAAACCGGGCAGCACGCCCTGGCGCGACATGCCGTACAAGAGGCGGCTCGCCATCATCATGTTGATCAGCGCGGAATTGGCCACCGCGAACATGGAGATGACCGGCATGATCGTTTCCATGGGCAAGCCTGGCGCGGCGCGCTGCACCACCAGCACCAGCGGCGTCGAGCTGGCCGCCAGTTCGCCGACGGGAATCAGCGCCACCGCGCAGATGGACACAAGGACATAGATCGTGGCCGTAAGGCCCAGGCCGGTCAGCAGCACCTTGGGGAAGATGCGGTGCGGATCGTGGGTTTCCTCGGCCATGTTGACGGAGTCCTCGAAACCGACCATGGCGAAGAACGCCAGCGCGGTGGCCGAGGTAATGGCCAGGAATACGCTTTTGTCTTCCGGGGTGTCGAAGGCCACGACACGCGAGAAATCCGCCTGCCCGCCGGCGATGGCGTAAAAACCCAGCACGATGACCAGCAGCAATCCGCTCAGCTCGACCAGGGTCAGCACCACGTTGGTCTTCACGCTGTTGGAAACGCCTCGCAGGTTGATCGCCATGATCAGCAGCATGAAGCCCACGGCCCCCAGCGTGACGATGGCGGCATCGGGCTCGATGCCCAGCGACACGAAAAGATTGGCGGCGAAGGCCTGGGAGGCGGTCGAGGCGGAAGTAAGCCCCGAGCACATGACGGTGAAGCAGACGATGAAGGTCAGGAAGTGCAGGCCGAAGGCCTTGTGCACGTAGAGCGCGGCGCCGGCGGCCTTGGGATACTTGGTGACCAGCTCGAGGTAGGACAACGCCGTGAGCAGCGCCACCACGAAGGCCACCAGGAATGGCGCCCACGCCGCGCCGCCGACCTCGCCCGCCACCTGTCCGGTGAGGGCATAGACGCCTGTACCGAGGATGTCGCCGACAATGAACAACAGCAATAACTTGGGACCCATGACGCGTTTCAGGGGGGTATCGCCCGAGCCTTGCTTGACGGTCATTGCCGGCCTCTTCGCAGATATGCTGGAAATACGATTCTAAATGGTCCGGCCCCGGAAGCGTCAATCCTGCGCGACGAAGTTCACGGCCTTGACGATCTTCTGGTACTTCGACCATCCCTCCCTGATCTCGTTGCGGAATGCTTCGGGCGCCAGCGTATCGGGCGGCGATCCGAGCTTCATCATCGTCTCGGCGATGCGCGGCGTGCGTACCGCCTCGTTGACCAGGGCATTGAGGCGTGCCGTCCGCTCCGGCGGCATGCCCGCGGGACCGAGGAAGCCGCTCCAGTCCTGGAACAGGACGTCCGCATAGCCGGACTCGGCCATGGTGGGTACATCGGGCATGGCCGGCGAACGCTTGCCGCCGGTCGTGGCCAGCACCCGCAATTTGCCTTCGCTACGCTGCGGCGCGGTCTCCGACAACGGCGCCACCACCGCGGCGATATGGCCGCCCAGGCAATCGACGATGGCAGGCGCGCCGCCCTTGTATTGGACCAGCTGGAGGTTGATCTTCGCCGATCGGGCGAACTGGGCGCCGGCGAAATGCTGCGACGATCCGGCCGGCGCGCCGAAATTGCTCTTCTCCGGATGCTCGCGCGCCCACGCGACGTAATCCTGCACCGTGCGGACCTGAGCGGGAACGGCAGGCCCCACCGCGAAGGCCATGATGCCGCGGTGGGTCATCGCAACCGGCGTGAAATCCTTCAGCGTGTCGTACGTCATGTTCTTGTAGACGTGCGGGTAGATGATCATCGGGAAGGCTGGGGTGAAAAGCAGGAAGCTGCCATCGGCGGGCCGGTTCTTGACGTAGTCCGCGCCTATGCGCCCGCCAGCGCCGGCCTTGTTTTCCACGATGACCGTCTCGGCGTATTTTCCGCGGATACTGTCGCTGACTAGCCGCGCGATGATGTCGGTCCCACCTCCGGGCGGAAAACCGACGACCACCGTCAGCTGCTTGATAAGCGCCGATTCCCCGGCCACGGCGAAGGGCGAATGAAAAAGCGCAGGCAGCGCGGCTGCCGCCAGCGTGCCGACGAACTCCCGGCGTGTGGGCATGACTGTCTCCTCGTTTGGTGGTGGTCCGACCTGGCCGATCTTGCGTCAGCTCATATCCGATGCTTGAGTTCTTTCCCTGCCATGAAAAGCGTTGCGTTCTCGGCCAGGCCATCGGCAATCCGCGCCAGGCCCCGCGGGCTGCCCGCGCCGGCGTAATGCGGCGTCAGCAATAAATTGGGCGCCCGCCACAACGGGTCCGACTCGGGCAGCGGTTCGGGATCCGTCACATCCAGGCCTGCGCCGCCCAGCTGTCCCGATGCAAGCGCCTCGCCTAGCGCGGCCTGGTCGATCACTTCGCCGCGCGCGACGTTGACCAGCAGCGCGCCGCGCTTGCACCGAGCAAATTCGGCCGCGCCCAGCAAATGGCGCGTCTGCGGCGTGAGGGCCACGCAAACCACGACGACGTCGGCCCGCTCCAGCGCCGCATGCAGCTGCGTCAAGGGCAGGGCCTCGTCCACCCATTCGTCGCGTTGAGCCGATCGGGATACCGCAAGAACCTGCATGTCGAAGGCGCGCGCGCGCCGCGCCAGGTGCCGGCCGATATGGCCGTAGCCGATGATGGCCAGCGTGCTGCCTTCCAGTGCCGCTGCGCGCGGCACCATCGTCCGGTCCCAGGCATGGCGCGCGGCGGCGGTCACCGCATCGGGCAGGCGCCGGCACAAGGCCAGCATCAATGCCATGGCATGTTCGGCGACGCCGGCCGAGGCAGCGCCGGCCGCGAAGGTGACGGCCAGGTGCGGGGGAAGGCCGGCTTTCTCGAGGTTCTCGCGGCCGGCGGTCAGGATGTGCATCCAGCGCACCCGGCTGTCCGGCGAGCCGAGGGCAGCCACCAGTTGCCGCGCCTGCGGCAGCGGAGGATCGCACAGGCATATCGCGTCGGCCGATGGCAGCATCGCGATGGCTTCCTCCAGGCGCTCCACCGTCACCAGCTCGACGCCGTCCAGCGCGTGCAGCCGGGCGGTAATCTGTGCGCGGGCGAGATTGGCATTCGCCCAGTAGAGAAGACGCATGAAACGGAACTCCTTTTTTGATTCAGTGGGTTTTCACCGGGTGGGCGCGCAGCGCTTCTTCATCGATATCGGTGCCCCAGCCCGGACGCTCCGGCACCCGCACGCAGCCCTCGTCGATCTGCAAGGGATGAGTGAGGAACCCATGGGTCCACGGCGCTTCGTCGTAGCGCAGTTCCATGATCCGCACGTTGGGCACGGCGGCGCATAGGTGCGCGCTCATGAGGGTGGCGAGGTCGCCCACCGGGTTGTGCGGGGCTATGTGCGTATCGAACGCGTCGGCCAGGGTCGCGATGCGCACGGACTGCCAGACCCCGTTCCAGACCGGATCGACGATAGCCACGTCCACCGTGCGGCGGGCAATGAACGGACGGTACGACGACAAGCCGTGCAAAGACTCCAGCGACGCGATCGGCGTGCGCGAACTTTGCCGGACGATGGCCAGCGCCTCCTCGTCGGCGGTATCGAGCTCCAGCCAGAACAGGTTCAATGGCTCGAGCCGGCGCGCGAGCCGCACGAATCCCTCGGTGCGCTGGCTGAACCCCACGTCCAGCATGAGGCCGAAGTCCGGGCCGACGCCGGCGCGAAACGCCTGCAGCTGGTCGATCACCGCGTCGATCTGGCGCTCGCTGATGCTGCGATCGAGAAAGTTCGGCTGGATGCGGAAGCCCGCGTTCATCATCACGGGTCCATGCGGCTCGAAGAACACGGCGTTGGTCTTGAGCGCCCTGAAGCCCGCCGCGGCGGCCTCGCGCCCGAGCCGGGTGAAATCCTCGAGCGACCGCACGGGTTCGTAGCCCAGGCTTTGATAGAACGCGGCATGGCGCACGCGGAAACTGCCGCAATGCGTCCAGTAGACCGGCACACGGTCGCGGAATGGTCCCCCGAACAGGCGGTAGACGGGAATGCCCAGCGATTTCGCATGCACGTCCAGGCAGGCGTTCTCGATGGCGGCAATGGCCTGGTGCGATAGACCGCCCTGGGCCAGCCGGGTCGTCGCCAGCAGCGATTCGCTAAGCAGCCCCGTGGCCCGTGGATCCATGCCCAGCGCCGTGCGCGCGAAGCCATGGATCAGCGGCGCCAGCTCGGCGCCGGACAGGCCGTCGTAGAACTCCGACCATCCCACCAGGCCGTCGTCGGTAGTCAGCTTCAGGTAGCTGCATACCCGGTAGCCGCCGTCGGCGTGGAAGGTTTCGATGCGCGCTATCTTCATTCCGGTTCCTTCACGGTTCGCAGAACCGGCTTGCCCAAGGCCTTGAGCAGCTTGTTCAAGCCGCTGTACATCGCCGCTTTCTCCTGCGGCGTGAGCACTTCCAGCAGGGCCAGCTGCGTTTGCTGCGCGATGGGGAACAGCCGGCGCGCAATCGCCCGGCCCTGGACCGTGACGTCGACCACGATGCGGCGGCCATGCGCCTGGTCATCGCGCAAGCTGACCAGCCCGCGGCGCTCGAGGCCTCGCAGTACCCGCCCGGCTTGGGCCTTGTCGACACCGGTCATGCGGCAAAGGCGACTGAGCTGCATGGGCGGATTCTTCCATTGCGCTAGCCGAGCGATCAGCCGCCATTCCGTCGGAGTCAGACCGTGGGCCTTGGCGTAGACGCGGGTGATGTCCTGCTGGGCGGCGGACGCCACGCGCTGGAGCAGGGACACCGGGTAGTCGTCCAGGTCGAGAGGCGCCGTGCTGGCGTCCGCATCGAGCCACGGGCAGGCATCCGGCTGGGAAGATCTGGGGAGGGGACGAGATGTAGACATGTCCACATCTTGGCGGCGTCTATGTAGACATGTCAACAACCGGGGACAGGAGGGATTTCCCGCAGAGGGCTCTCTAGCATCCCAGCCCGGCCATGGCGACCGCCCCCGCCCGGAGGCCGCGCCGGCCGACCTCAGGCGGGCCGAGATCCGGCTACTGCCCCACGTAGCCGCTCGCCTTGACCAGCGGGCCGAACAGCTTCAAGTCCGCGGCCTGGATGGCAGCAAGCTGTTCAGGCGACGACGGCGCCGTAATGATGCCGTAGCCCGCCAGCTTTTCCCGTACGTCTCTGGCATTGACCGCCTGCACCGCTGCTTCATTCAACTCGCGCACGATTTGCGGCGGGATGTTCGCCGGTCCGTAGATGGCGACGGTGTTGGGGAAGGACAGGGGAATGCCGGCCTCCTTCAGGGTCGGCACGTCAGGGACCACCGGCGAGCGCTGGTCGTTGGCAACGCCCAGTATGCGCAACTTGCCGGCGCGATGCAGTTCGGTAATGTCGCTCAGTGAGGTCACCAGCACCGGGACACGGCCGGCAACGATGTCGGTCAAAGCCGGCGTGCTGCCGTTGTAGGGAACGTGGGTGAGGTCCACGCCGATGGCCTGCCCGAAGGCCACTCCCAGGAACTGCGGCACCGTGCCGGCGCCGGGCGTCGCATAGGACGCCGCGTTCTTGTTCGCCCGGAGCCACGCGATCAGTTCCTTCATGTCGCGGGCATTGGTCGCAGGTCCCGTCGCGATCGCGGTGTCGAACTGAGCGACACGCGCGATAGGGGTGAAATCCTTCACGGGGTCATAGTCGAGCTTGGTGTAGATGTGGGGATAGGTTGTAAGCGGACTGGTCGTGCCCACGAAAATCGTGCGGCCGTCAGGCGCGGCGCGGCGCACCTCGTTCATCGCCACGCGCTGGCCGGCGCCAAGCTTGTTTTCCACGACTACCGGCCGGCCCAGGCTGACTCGCAGCTTGTCGGCCAGTACACGCCCCACCAAGTCCAGGGTGCCGCCGGCGGCCAGCCCTACGACAATGCGGATCGGCGCCTTGCTATCCTGGGCGAATGCGGGGCGGCATGCCGCCGCGGCAGTAGCCGCGAGGGCGATGAGTACGTTGCGTCGTTGCATGTGTTCTCCTCCTTTTTCCTTTTGATCTATTGATCCGCTGCGTCACCCCGGCCCGTAGGTTGGCCGGGGTTTGCGCGCTAGCGGAAATGACGCGCGACCAGATCGGCGTCGACATCCTGAAAGGTGGCTGGCGACCACTTGGGCGCACGATCCTTATCGATGAGAAGGGCGCGCACCCCTTCGATGAAGTCATGTCCTCGCTGGCAAGCCTTCGCGAGCACCAGGTCCAGTTCCAGCGTCTGCGCCACCGACAGTTGGCGGCTGCGGCGCATGTACTCCCAGGTCACTGCGGCGGCCGTCGGCGAACCTTGCGAGAGGCTGCGCGATGGAACCCGCCACCAGTCGTCGCGGCCGGCCAATTCGGCTAGGGCATCGCGGTAGGCCGCGGGGCCTGGCGTGCGGGACAAGGCACGGATCTCGCCGGACCGCGACGCAATGTTCGAGACGCCGCAGTCCTGCGCCAGGGAGGCAAAGAAGGCGTCCAGCATCTGACTGTCGCGCGATGCGTTGCCTGTCCATTGGAGATCAGCCATCCGGTCCAGCAACTGCTGCCGGTCGGCATCGGACAGGCACCAATCGGCCAAGCCGCAGTAGAGTGCGTCAGCCTCGGAGATCATCAGGCCGGTCAGCGCCATGAGCAGGCCGACTCCAGGAGGCGTGCGATTCAGAAACCAGCCGCCGCCCACGTCCGGGAAGAGGCCGATGTGGATTTCCGGCATTGCCATCTTCAGAGACTGGCTGACGATGCGGTGCGATGCGCCCACCGTCAGGCCTACGCCGCCCCCCATGGTGATGCCGTGCGCGACCGAAACCAGCGGCTTGGCATAGGTGTGGATCAGCAGGTCAAGGTCATACTCGACGGTGAAAAAGGCATCGCCGTACACGAAGCGCCGGGGGCCCCCGGCGCGCACCTCGCGCACGACCTGGGCGACATCGCCGCCCGCGCAGAAACCTTTCTCGCCGGCACCCTGGAGCACCACCGCGACAATGTCCTCGTCGGACTGCCACGCACGCAGCCGCTCCAGCATCAGGCTGCACATCTCGAGCGTCAATGCGTTTACCTGCGCCGGGCGGTTCAGGGTGGCCACGCCGATACGGCGCTGGCCGGCGTTGATTTCTTTGAAGACGACGGGGGATTCGTTGTTGGTGTTCATGCTTGAGGGTCGGTCTGTGCGTAGAGGCGGCTGAGAGTGACTTTGTCGGTCTTGCCGTTGTGCAAGGTAGGGAATTCGGGGAGACACACGATGCGCCCGGGGCGCTTATACGAAGCTAAGCGCGGTTCCAGCCAGGTACGGATTGCCTCGGGCGTGCAATGCGCACCGGCCCGGGGTTGCACGAAGGCGATGATTTCCTCGTCGAACGCGGCCCTGCGTCCGATGACGGCGCTCAGCACCACGTCCGGATGCTCGTTCAACAGGGTTTCGATATCGGCCGGGTACACGTTGAACCCCGAACGCTTGATGACATCCTTGATCCGGCTCATCACGTACAGGTAGCCCCTGGCATCGATCCGCCCCAGGTCTCCCGTCTTGAACCAGCCGTCGGCCGTGAAGGTGGCGTGGGTAGCGGCCTCGTCGCGGAAGTAACCCGCGAAGATGTTGGGCCCGCGCATCTGCACCTCGCCGGGCTCCCCGGGCGGCACCGGCTCGCCGGTGCCGGGATCCGCCAGCCGTATTTCCACGTCGGGCAGCGGCAGGCCGGTGGTGGACGCTTCGTGCGACTCGCCCAGCGGCGTCTGGCATCCGGTGGCCGTGGATTCCGTCAGCGCGTACGCGTTGAGGAGGGAGAGCCCGAACAATGCCTCGACCTCCGATTTGACCCCCGGGTCAAAGAAACCCGCGGAGGAAGAAATCATGCGGATCTGCCCGGCGGGCGGACGCCAATCGTTCTGGCGTACCCAATCCATGAACTTGACGAACAGCGGAGGCACTCCCGGGATGATGGTGACGTTGCGCCGCTCGATGGCATCGGCCAGGTCGGCAGCCGCGAAGCGGCGTGGCAACAACACGGTGGCCCCCGCATAGAGGGCCGTGCAGAGCGACGCGGCGAGTCCGCCCACATGGCTCAGCGGCGACACGCAATAGGCCTTGTCCGCCGGCGAGTACCCACGCAAGCGCGCCAACGTGCGCGCGGCCCACAACAGGTTGGCGTGGGAAATCATCGCGCTCTTGGGCGTACCGGTCGTACCCGACGTGTAGATGAACGTCGCTACGCGCCCGCCGAGCGCAGCGGCGGCCGCCTGCGCCTCGGCATCCGGGGTGGCCACGGCATGGCGCCAGCCGCCGACCTCGGCCGGAAGACGCCCGGTGGCGCCCAGCGCATCGGCATGCGCGGCCGTCTCCGGAGAGTCGGTATCGACGAAGAGCACCACCCGCGGCTGGGCATGGCCGATCACGCGGACCAGTTCGGGGGTGGCGAGACGGCCGCTGATGTTGACGGCACATGCGCCCGCATGGAGGGCCGCAAAAAACGCCACGACAAGGTCGGGCCCGTTCTCGCTCACCAACACGACACGGTCGCCCGGCGTGACGCCGAGCCGCTGCAGATGGATTGACAGCGCCTCGACGCGCTCCCACAGTGCCGCATAGCTTAGGCCGCCGCGCGGGCCCTCCAGGGCTATGGCGTCCGGAATGGTGCGGGCATGGATGGCCAGCACCTGCTCCATCCTGGACACCTGTTCCAATATAATGTTACTTGAACTCAATTTTTCTCCATTTTTTTATTATTGGATTGCTTGTTTCGTTTTTTTCCGCGTTTAATCGGAACATTATTCCATAATTGAACTCATGTCTACACCACCCCCTGTCGAGCGTTCACCCGATGAGGTCGCCGCGCTCAGCCGCGGCATCGCCGTCCTGCGTTGCATCGCCCACTCGCCCCAACCGCTGGGCAATCGCCAGATCTCGGACCTGACGGGCTTGCCCAAAGCCACTGTGTCGCGGCTCGCAGGCACGCTCGTCTCGCTAGGCCTGCTGCAACAGTCCGGCGAAACCGAGCGCTACGTGCTGGCCCCTGGCGTGCTGGAGTTCAGCAGCGCGTATCTGTCCAGGCTCGACGTTGGCCGCGTCGCCCAGCCGCATCTCGTCGCCCTGGCCGAGCATGCCGGCGGTGGCGTCCTGCTTGCATCGCGCGACCGGCTGGAAATGGTGGTGTTATCCAGCGTCCGGCCGCAGTCGGCCGTGGTGATTGCCCGGGTGGACGTGGGTGGGCGCCTGAGCCTCGTATCCTCGGCGATCGGGCGCGCCTACATGGCCATGCTGGACCCCGCTGAGCGCGATGCCTTGATCGCCGGGGTGCGTCTCGCCCGTCCCGACGAATGGAACCGTTCCGAAACGGGCTACCACGCCGCCATGCGCCAGGCGCAATCCGAGGGCTACTGCTTGTCGCTGGGCGAATGGCATCCCGAGCTGAACACCATCGGCTCCGCGTTTACAGGACCCAGCGGTGAGGTCTACGCTGTCACTTGCGGGGGGTCCCCGATCACCCAGACGCGCGAGCGGCTACTGGCACATGTCGCGCCTGCGCTGCAGCACTGTGTCCAAGCCATCGCCGCCGAAATCGGCGGCCGCGCCCTCCAACCCTCCGTTTCTGGAACAAGGCCAGCCCATGACAGTCATCATTGAATCCCTGGACGCCTTGGCGTCCTTCGTCGGCCGGGAGTACGCCGTGAGCGATTGGATCGAAGTCACGGAGGACATGGTGCGCCGCTTCGCCGACCTTACCTTCGACCATCAATGGATCCACCTGGACAATGACCGTGCCGCCCGCGAAACGCCTTTCGGCGGCGCGATTGCGCACGGACTGCTGACGCTGTCGCTGGTTCCTGCATTCATGCAGAGCGCCCAGCAGATCAAAGGCGTAGGACTGATCATCAACGAGGGCTTCGACCGGGTACGCTTTACCTCGCCGGTGAGGGTCGGTTCGCGGCTGCGCGCACGCTTGACCCTGCAGTCGTTCGAATGGCGCGGCAGCGATGACGCCGAGGCCAGCGACGTGCGGTCGCGCCGGCACGCCCATATCAAGACCGAGGTGTGCATTGAACGGGAAGGCAGCGACAAGCCCGTTTGCGTCGCCGAGGCCGTGGTGCGCCGCTACCCGGCACGCTAGGGCCTGTTCACGCTAAACGGAGCCTTGCATTCCCACCCCAATGGGCGCCTGGCAAGGCGCGAGGCTCTCGCGCGGCGCCCGGTAGCGGGACGATGAGGGGATGCCCTGCATGGGAATACGTTTCGCGCTATCCTTGCCCGTCGGGCAAGCCCGCCTTCCAGCGATTCGTTCCATGTTTGCACCCTCCCGCCGGGACCGCAGCTCCTGTCCCCGCCGCCGGTTTCTTCCCGCCTCGTCGCGCATGCGCCCTTCCCACGTACGCTGACGATGGGCGTCTTCCATATCTATTTCTCGCTGCTGAGCCTGCTCGCGCCGCTGGTGGTCGTGATCGGCGTCGGCACCACGTGGGGCAAGCTCGGGCACCCGTTCCCGGCGCAGTTCGTCGCCGTGCTGGCCACTACGGTGACGACGCCGGCGCTGGTCTTCAACACGCTGGTCACCACCCCGCTCAGCAATGAAATCATGGCCTCGGTCGCCGGCGCCGGGGTGCTGGCGCTGGGCCTGTGCATGGCGGTGTCGGCCATTGCCCTCAAGCTGTGCGGGCTGCCGGTGCGCAAGCTGCTGCAGACCACCGCATTCCCGAACGCGGGCAATCTGGGCCTGCCCGTTACGCATCTGGCCTTCGGCGATGCCGGACTGTCGACCTCGATCGCCTTCTTCGCGGTCTGCTCGTTCATCCAGCATACGGTGGGCGTGCGCACCCTGCCGAGCGTGCAAGGCATGCCGGCGCCGTGGAAAAGCCCCATCCTCATTGCTTCGCTGCTTGCCGTCGCGTGCCGGCTGTTCGGCTACACGCCGCCGGAATGGATCATGGAGTCGGCCCGCCTGCTGGGCAGCATGACCGTCCCGCTGATGTTGCTGGGGCTAGGCCATGCGCTGGCCCTGATCCCGGCAGCGGGGCTGCGGCTGGGCGGCCTGGTCGGCGGCATGCGATTGGTTTTCGGGTTGGCGACCGGCGCCGCGGCGGGGTGGCTGGCGGGCCTGCCCATAGAAATGATCGGCAACCTGGCGCTGCAGATGGGGATGCCCTGCGCAGTGGTCAGCTACATGTACGCGCGGCGCTATACCGACATGGGCGATACGTCCGCCGGCGCGGTGCTGATTTCCACGGTGGTCTTTCTCGTGCTGGCACCCTTGCTATTGTGGCTGGTCGGATCGCCGGTGGCGCGGTGAAGCTTTCGCTGGCGCGCTAGAGCCGGGCGCCCCGCCGGTGCTGCGTCGGCGTCATGCCGTAACGCGCCCGGAAGGCACGCGAAAAATGCGCCTGGCTGGCGAACCCCCAACGGTCGGCAATGTCGCCGATGGACAGCCGCTTCATGCGATGGTTGGCCAGTTCCTGATGCGCGCGTTCCAGGCGCTTGTCCCATATCCATTGGGTGACGCTGCGGTCGCGATGGGCGAACAGGCGATGGAGTTGGCGTACCGAAAGCCCCATCGCCCGCGCCACCATGGCGGCATCGAGCCCCGGGTCGCCCAGGCGTTCGGCAATGAATGCCTCCGCCCGGAGGAGTCGCCATGCGGCCGTATCGTTCAGGGCACGCGCCGCTTCGGGATCGAGTACGGCATGCAGCAGGTGGTGCGCCTGTTCGGCGACGAGCGGTACGGCATCGGCCTGCGGGTTTTCGACGAAGTCCAGCGCCATCGACCGGAGGGAGTTGGCGATCAGGCGGCCCGTGCGCAGGCGGTTGTCGACCTGTATGGGCGCAGCCGGCCGCAGTTCAGGGCGCCCGCGGAACAACCGCGCGGATTCGATCTCGACGATCAACTGGCGCATGTTGCCGGTAAAGCCGTACAAGTACGGAACGGCGTTGGAATAGACGATGACATCGCCGGCGCGCACCGTGTAGCACTGGCCGGACTGGAACAGGAAAGCGTCGCCCTCCAGCAGGAGGCAAGCGAAGATCGAATCCTTGGGATGCGTCTTCAGCAGCTCGCGCGTACGCTCGATGACGTGCTGATTGCCCCGGATATCGGTGAAGGCGACATCGTGCGCATCGTAGACGCGGCCTTGAGCATGCAAGCCCTGCGGATCGTAGGTCGAACAGATCAGCCCGATCAGTTCGGAGGCGTTGTACGACTCCCAGAATTCCAGCCGCTGGGACGGCGGCACCTGATCGGTGGATGCCTGCGCGCGAGGAGACAGGATCGTGTTCATCGTCGTGCCCGGAAAAAACCGCCGCCCGCAACTCGGACGGACTAACCAGCGCGGCGGCCCGCCACGCCCGCACGATGCTAGCACGCGGGTTCTGCAGACAGGGACCGGGTTGACCCTGGACGCCGGGCGCCGGAAGGCGCCGGAAGCCCATTCCGGCGGCCTGCCCCGCGGCGCTGCCATGTCGCGTTCAGTCAAATCCCCTGTCTCGGCCGGTCAAGCAGGGACTGCGCCCCCTCGCTACAGTGAGGCCACCCACACAAAACGAAAGGAGGCTCTCCATGCTCAAGACTTCCGGCAACGAATTCTGGCGCGACATCCCGGCTATCGCCGACGTGTTCAAGCCGGACGCCAAACCCGAGGTGCACATCGGCAACGCGCCGACCGACGACAAGAAGTGGTACGTGCCATTTACCGATACGGTCGCGTCGCGGCCGCTATGGATCTCGCCTTCGGAAAACCGCTGGTGCGACATCCTGCGCGCCGACGCGGCAGGGCTGGTCAACCGCCACTACCATCCGCACGAAGTCTTCGCCTATACGATCTCCGGCAAATGGGGATACCTCGAGCATGACTGGATCGCCACGGCCGGCGACTTCGTCTATGAAACGCCGGGCGAGGGCCACACCCTGGTGGCCTTCGAGCACGAGCAGCCGATGAAAGTGTTCTTCATCGTCAAGGGACCGCTGATCTGGCTGGACGAAAATGGAAAGTCCACCGGGCACTTCGATGTGCACGACTACATCGCCATGTGCCGGGCGCACTACGAGAAGGTCGGCATCGGTGCGGCCTACGTCGACACCCTGTTCCGCTGATCCGGCAGTCCGCGCGTCAGGGACGCGTGGCCGCCTCCAGCGTGGCCAGGAAATGCATGGCATGCGCGCGTGACGGCCCGCACATGTCGGCCTGGGGCTGCAGGCCGCTGCATACCGCGGGCCGCTCGCGCCGGCCGAAAATCGCGCAGCGCAAATCCTCCGTAAGCTGCACGCAGCGCACGCCAGCCGGCTTGCCTTCCGGCATCCCCGGAATCGGCGAGGAAATCGATGGCGCGGTGCAACAGGCGCCGCAAAGCGGACGGCATTCCATGGCGCGCGCCCGGCTCAATCGGCCCGTGCCGATTGCACGAAGGTTTCGGCGGCATCGCGGGGCAATTCGTCTTCCCGCCCCAGCGCCACCACTTCTATCAGGTGATTGCCCAGCAGGTATACACGCCCCAGCAGCCAGGACGGCGTATTGGCCACGGTGCCGTGCACTTCCAGTTCGACGGCCCGCGCCAGCTTGCGCGGGTCGGCGGACGCCTGCTTGAGCGTGACGTCCTTGCGGTGGGACAGCGTGCCACGCAGGTTGGCGCGCAGGACTTCTTCGAAGGCGTCGGCCACCTTGGCCAGTTCCTGCGGGTCGGCCATGATGGCCTCCGGCAGCACGACGTGGCCGACGGCGAAGATGGAGGTGTCGATGGGCGCGATGTCGAAAGCCAGCGGCAGGGTATGCCCGGCGATGTCCACGTCGCGCCGGTCGGACTGGGGCCTGGCCGGGAACGTGACGCGTATCGCACCGTCGGCCGCCGGCATCTCGCGCCAGTTGTACTTGGGCGAACAGGCGGCCAGCAAGGCCAGAAGAAAGACGAAACAGAGGCGAAGCGGCGGAATCATGGGCATTTGCAGGACAGTCTGCGCTACGGCCAACCGAAAAAGCGCGACAAAACGGTACAAGCTGTTACACGTGAGCATTCCGCCCCGGATGAGCGGGTGAGCGACAATCCGCGTTTGATCGACACGACCGACACGGGACAACGAATTGTCGCTGATTTCCATGACGACCGCTCCGGACGGCACGCAGCTCGCCGCGTACCGCTGGGACGCGCCGCCTCGCCCGCAAGGCTATCGGCCGGCCTATCTGCTCCATGGCCTGGGGGAACATGCCGGCCGCTACGAAGGGTTGGTGCGCTGGCTGGCGGCCCGCGGTTGGGCGCTGGCGGCGCACGATCACCGCGGCCATGGACGCTCCAGCGGCAAGCGGGGCGCACTGCGCACCGCCGATGATCTGGTGGTGGATGCCGAGCACCGTTTGTCCGAATACGCGCGCGAGACCGGCGCACCCCCGCTGCTGATCGGCCACAGCCTGGGCGGCCTGGTGGCGGCGCGCGTGGCCTTGCGTGGCAATGTCCCGCTGGCCGGGCTGGTGTTGTCGTCGCCGGCCTTCAGCGTCGAACTGCCCGCGCGCCAGCGCTGGATGCTCGACATGTTCGGCAATCTTGCGCCCGACCTGCGCGTCGGCACGGGATTGAAGCTCTCCAGGCTGTCCCACGAACAGGCGGTCATCGACGCCTATGCCAACGATCCGCTCGTGCACGACCGGATCAGCGCCCGGCTGATGCGCTTCATCCTCGACGCGAGCGCACAATCCATTGCGCAGGCCTCGGACCTCAAGCCGCGCACGCTCCTGCTGGTGGCGGGCGACGATGCCATCGTCGCTCCCGCCGGCAGCCGGCGGTTCGCCGATTCGGCGGCGCCCGGCAAGCTGGCGCTGCGCTGGTATCACCAGGCCTACCACGAAGTCCTCAACGAAACGCCGGCGCTGGCCGCGCCGGTCTATGCCGATTTCGAAACCTGGCTCGCGACCCTGACCGACCCGGTTTGAACGCGCCCGGAAGAATGGGCTATCCTAGCCTTATGGAACGCTTCCGGCGTGCCTTGGCGGCACGCGCCCTCCCGCCCCGATCCCGTACGACGCGCCAGCTCGCGCGTCGCGGCTCGTCGCGCGTGTCGGTCCTGTTCCCGCTCATCCCGGCCTTCCACTCCTGAGCCCGGCGATC
This sequence comes from Pigmentiphaga sp., assembly GCF_033795525.1. Taxonomy (GTDB): domain Bacteria; phylum Pseudomonadota; class Gammaproteobacteria; order Burkholderiales; family Burkholderiaceae_B; genus Pigmentiphaga. Next base: position 632,680 of record NZ_JARYGM010000003.1, on the reverse strand, counting down.
CCCTCCTCCCCCCTACCGCTTTTCGTCATCGATCGCCGGGCCTCACGAACTCACTGAGCGCCGCCCCCCGGTGGCATCGTTTTTCAGGAGACAGGCATGCAGTCCCCCTACATCACCGTCAGCGAACTCGACTACGTTCGCCTCACCAGCCTCCTCGGCCAACTCGACCGCGAGCCCGTGCCGGGGTCGGCCCCCGCCGTCCTGGCCGAAGCCCTCGACCAGGCCGACCAGCTCGAACCGCAGGACATGCCGGCCGACATCGTCACCATGCATAGCCGCGTGGAGCTCGAGGACGAGGCCGGCACCCGCCTCATCACGCTCTGCTATCCGAAGGAAGCCGACGCCGCCAAGGGCATGGTCTCGGTGCTCTCGCCCATGGGCGCCGCGCTGCTGGGCACCCGGGTCCCGGGCACCATAGGCTGGACCCCTCCCGACGGCGAACCGCGCCGGGCGCGCGTGATCCGCATCGACTACCAGCCCGAAGCCAACGGCGACTACACCGCCTGACCCTTCTCCCCCGCCGCCGGGCCGTATTCCTCGCGCGCCTCGGCCCGCGTCCCCCAGGCCGTGCTAGAGTACGCGCCGAGCCGGTGCTTCACAGTTAAACGGGAAACAGGAGGGTCCTGCCTCGGGATCCAACCTGTGCTGCCCCCGCAACGGTAAGCATTCCGTCCCGCGTGGCGACTCCGCCCGCGCGACACGCCGCATCGAGCCCACTGTGCCCGCGTCCGCCGCATCCTCCGGCGCGATCCGGCATGGGAAGGGGATGTGGCCACGAATGCCAGCCCGGATACCGGCCGGCTCGAGGTCCCACGGGACCGATCAGGGGGAAGCGCCGCGGGTGGGCGGCGAACCGACACAGCCTGGATGGCATGCGCAACGCATGGCCGCGCGCGGCGCTTCCCGAATCGCAAGCCGACGTGCGGGGATGCGCGTCACCGAAACAGCAGGCATTCATGTCATCCACTCTCACTCCCAGGCGCCTTGCTGGCGCCGCCGGCGCGCTGCTTTGCGCGGCCCATGCCCAGGCGCAGGTTGCGTCCGCGCCCGCCACCCTCGATCCCGTTACCGTCACCGCCTCGCGCATCGAGCAACCGCTGTCGAGCGCGCTGGGCGACGTTACCGTCATTGACTCGGACACCATCGAGCGGGCCGGCCAGACCAGCCTGGCCGAACTGCTGCAGCGCGAGCACGGGGTGGACATCGCCACCAACGGCGGTCCGCAAACCACCACCAGCGTATTCCTGCGCGGCGCCAATAGCGGCCAGACCATCTTCCTGATCGACGGCCAGCGCGTGGGCGGGTCCACGTCGGGTATCACCGGACTCGGCGCCATCTCCCTGGCCGAGGTCGAGCGCATCGAGATCCTGCGCGGCCCGGCCAGCAGTCTCTATGGCGCCGACGCCATCGGCGGCGTGGTGAACATCATCACCCGCCGACCGACGGGCGATGCGCCGCTGCAAGCGCACGGCTCGATCGGCCTGGGCTCGTGGAATACCCGCAAGGCTGACGCCGGCCTGTCGGGCCGCCAGGGGGGATGGCGCTACGCGCTGTCCGCCGGCTACGCCCGCAGCGACGGCTACAGCGCCGCCAAGCCCGGCGAACCCGGCGGCGCCTACAACCCGGACCGCGATGGCTACAAGCTCGAACACGTGGCCGGGCGGCTCGGCTATGCCTGGCGCGAGGGCCAGGAGCTGGAGGCCTCGTTCTACCGTTCGCGCCTGAACGGCCAGTATGACGGCGGCCCGGCGTTCGACGACCGCAATGTCCAGCGCATCGAGAGCTATGCGTTGACCAGCCGCAACCGCATCAGCGACGCGTGGGCCAGCCGCCTGAGCGTGGCGCGCACGGTGGACGACAGTCTGAGCGTGTACGGCCCGGGCGAGGCAGGCCGTGCGGCCTTCCGCACCCGCCAGACCTTGTTCAGCTGGCAGAACGACATCGCGCTGACGCCGTCCCAGTCGCTGTCGCTGGCCGCCGAACGCCGCAACGAAGAAGTCGACAGCACGACCTTGTTCGACCAGACCAACCGCATCACCAACTCGGCCGTGGCGATCTACCGCGGCGATTTCGGCGCGCACCACGTGCAGGGCAACGTGCGCTATGACCACGTCGCGCGCTACGGCAGCCGGACCACCGGCGGCCTGTCGTACGGCTACGATGTGGCGCCTGGATGGCAGGTGACGGTAGCGGGCAATACGGGGTTCCGGCTGCCCACCTTCAATGATCTGTACTACCCCGTCTACGGCAACCCGGATCTGCGCCCCGAAACCTCGCGCAACATCGAAGCGGGCTTGCGCTACCGCCGCGACGGCACCGAGGCGGGCATCGTCGCCTATCGCAACAAGATCGAGAACCTGATCCAATACCAGGGGTACACCCAGGTGGCCAACAAGAACGCGACCATCAAGGGCGTTACGCTCAGCGCGTCGCAGCGGCTGGGCGCGACCACCCTGCGGGGCAGCTTCGATTGGATGGATCCCAGGGACGACCATACCGGCGAAATGCTCGCCCGGCGGCCCCGCACCGCGCTCAAGCTTGCGGCCGAGCGCCAGATAGGCGCGTGGCGCCTCGGCGCGGAATGGCTGGCCCGCGGCCACCGCATGGATACCTCGTACAACAGCGCCACGTTCATGAACGAAACCACCCGCCTGGGCGGCTACAGCCTGATCAACCTGGTCGCCTCCTACGACATCAACCGCAACACGCAGGTGCAGGTGCGATGGAACAACGTGACCGACAAGGACTACGAACTGGTACGCGGTTATGCCACGCCGGGCTCGAATGTGTTCGTCAGCCTGAGCTATCGGCCGTGAACGGCATGCCGTGGCGCTGCCGAGGTGTTCCATGCCGCCCCACGCTGCCATGACGCGCGTGCTGAGGCTGCTCGCGCCGGTGTGCCTGCTGGCCATCTGCGCAGTGGCCGGCGGCGCACCCGTGCATGACGACGCCGGCCGCGAAATCCGCTTGGAAACCCCCGCGCGGCGAGTGGTGGCGCTCGCTCCGCATGCCACCGAGCTGATCGTGGCAGCCGGCGGCGGGCCGGCCCTGGTCGGCATCGATCGCGACAGCAACTATCCGCCATCGGTGCGCCGGTTGCCCCGGGTGGGCGACGGCATGCGTCCGGATGCCGAGCGCATCCTGGCGCTGCGGCCGGACTTGGTCGTGGCCTGGTCCTATGGCGGCGCCACGGCGGCCGGGGGCGTGCCCGCCGCGCTGCTGGAGCAGCTCGGCATCACGGTCTATTACAGCAATCCCCGGCTGCTCGCCGACATCCCGCCCGCGATCGAGCGCCTGGGCGCCGCGCTCGGGACGGCGGCACAGGCCCGCGCCGCCGCCGAACCCCTGCGCCGGCGCCTGGCCGAACTGGCCGCGCGGTATGCGAACCGGCGTCCGGTGCGGGTGTTCTATCAAGTGGGCGTAGAACCCATGTATACGGTCAGCGACCGCAGCATCATCGGCGATGCGCTGCACCTGTGCGGAGCGGTCAACGTATTCGGCACGCTCGCCGCCGCGGCGCCTAGAGTGAGCGCCGAAGCCGTGCTGCATGCCAACCCCGAGGCCATCGTCATCGGCCAGCTCGGCGCGGAAGCCGAGGCGGCGCTGGACGGCTGGCGGACCTTCGGACCGGCACTGGCCGCCGTGCCGGATCACCTGTGGATGGCCGACCCTGACATGCTGCATCGCCCCGGACCGCGTCTGATAGAGGCCACGGCGGCCTTGTGCGAACGCATCGACCGGGTCAGGCAGAGCCGCGCGGACGAACGCCGCTAGCGCCACGACGGCGAGGAGCGCAAGGGACAGAAAGGGGAAGGGACAAAGCGGGAATGGCGCGCCCGGCTGGGATCGAACCAGCAACCCCTGCCTTCGGAGAGCAGTACTCTATCCATTGAGCTACGGGCGCGTAGCCGCTAATTGTACCTTGCCTTGGCGATTTCGTCTTTTCACTTTGACGACAGGGGCCACCCGGCCGCCGAAGGGGGGTTGCGCGCGCCAAAAGCGCGGATTGAACCGGGATACGGGGCTACCGTTATAATCGGGCGTTTATGTGCGGGAAGCGACGACCGGAGGAGATAGTCGGCCGCGCATCCAGCGCAGTACAAGTATCAAAGCAAGCAGTCATCAAACCCCATAAACCGTCACGTGCCGGGCACGCCCGGCCAATAGACTTGCAGGACTTGGCAATGAGCAACGCGCAGCAGAATCATACGGAAGACCACGTATCGCCGATCAGGACGCCTCGCCAACTGATCACGGTCGTCATACTGGCTTTCGTCGTCCCCATCGTCACCATCTTGCTGCTCGTGAGTTTCGTCGCCAGCGGCACCAAGTCCAACGCCGGCTCCGACGCGCAGACGCCCGAAGCCATCGCGGCCCGGATCAAGCCGGTGGGCGGCTTCGAACTGCGCGACGCCAACGCTCCGCGCGTCTTCCAGACCGGCGAGGCGGTCTACAAGGCGGTCTGCTCCACCTGTCACGCCGCCGGCGTGGCGGGCGCGCCCAAGTTCGGCGACAGCGCCTCGTGGGCCAAGTACATCGCCGCCGGCTACGACTCCATGCTGCAGGTCGCCATCCATGGCAAAGGCGCGATGCCGGCCAAGGGCGGCAATCCCGACCTGGACGATTTCGAAGTGGCCCGCGCGGTGGTCTACATGGCCAACAATAGCGGCGCCAATTTCAAGGAACCGGCGGAACCTGCGCCGGCCGCACCGGCTGGCGGTGAAGCGCAGGCCCAGGCCGGCGCGCCCGCCCAGCCTGCCGCCCCCGCCGAGCAAGCGCCGGCTCCGGCACCCGCCGCCGCAGCGCCCGCGCCCCAGGCAGCCCCGGCACCTGCCCCCGCTCCGCAAGCCGCCGCGCCGGCTCCCCAAGCCGCGGCATCGGCTTCCACGGCCGACGGCAAGAAGCTGTACGACACCACCTGTTTCGCCTGCCATGGCACCGGCGTAGCCGGCGCGCCCAAGTTCGGCGACAAGGAGGCCTGGGCCAAGTACGTGGCCACCGGCATGGACGCCATGGTCCAGGTCGCCATGCAAGGCAAAGGCGCCATGCCGCCCAAGGGCGGCGCTGCCAACGCCAGCGAGGCCGAGATCCGCGCCGCCGTGCAGTACATGGTCGATGCGGTGAAATAGGCCCACCCCCTACGCGCTTCGCGCGCCCCCTCAAGGGGGCGGCACTGGCGGACCGGCGGAGCCGGATCCGCGGTGCCCTGGATCAGGCGGGGTTCTTTAGTTGCGGATCTGATGTGCCCAGAGTGGGGGCTAGGCTCTTGCGTTGGTCCGCGGTGCCTTTACAGCATCAGGTCCGCCTGTCGTCCGCGCGGCCCCTCCGGCTTGGCTGTTAGCGGGGGGAGGCGATGCGGCGGGCTTCTTCTTCAGTCATGCCCAGGTACTCCTGCAATACCGCTTCGGTGTCCTGGCCGAGCAGCGGGGGTGCGCTGCGGTAGCGTACCGGCGTGTCGGACAGCCGCAGCGGGCTGGCTACGGAGGGGGCCGTGCCCGCAAGCGGATGCGGCAGGTCCAGGCGCAGGCCGCGGGCGCGGACCTGGGGGTCGTCGAAGGTCTGGTCGATGGTGTTGATCGGGCCGCACGGCACGCCGACGGCCTCGAGGCGTTCCAGCCAATAGTCGCGCGGCTTCTTCTCCATGATCCCTGCCAGGAGGGGCACGAGCTTGTCGCGGTTGATGACGCGGTTGCTGTTGATGCTGTAGTCGGGGTCGTCGGCCAGGTGCGGCGCCTCGAGCACGCCGCAATAGGCCCGGAACTGGCCGTCGTTGCCCACGGCGACGATCAGGTGGCCGTCGGAAGCGGCGAACACCTGGTAAGGCACGATATTCTGGTGGGCATTGCCCGCGCGCCGGGGCGCCTCGCCGGACGTCAGGTAGTTCAGCGCCTGGTTCCCCAGCATCGCCACGACGCTGTCCAACAGCGCGATGTCCAGGTACTGGCCCAGGCCGCTGCGGTGACGTTCCTGCAGGGCGGCAAGAATGCCGACCGTGGCGTACATGCCGGTCAGGATGTCGGCCACCGCGACCCCGGCCTTCTGCGGACCGGCGCCGGGCAGTCCGTCGCGTTCGCCGGTGATGCTCATGAAGCCGCCCAGCCCTTGGATCATGAAGTCATAGCCGGGCCGGTGCGCATACGGCCCGCTCTGGCCGAACCCGGTGATCGAACAATAGACCAAGCGCGGGTTCACCTCCTTGAGCGAGGCGTAGTCCAGTCCGTACTTCGCCAGCCCGCCGACTTTGAAATTCTCGATCAGGACGTCGCATTGGGCAGCCAGTTCGCGTACCAGCCGCGCGCCTTCGGGGGTGGCGATGTCGAGTGCGACCGAACGCTTGTTGCGATTGACGCTCAGGTAATAGGCCGCTTCGGCGGTATCCTGGCCCTTGGTGTCCTTGAGGAACGGAGGGCCCCATCCGCGCGTATCGTCGCCGCTGCCCGGCCGCTCGATCTTGATGACCTCGGCGCCCAGGTCGGCGAGGTTCTGGGTACACCACGGACCGGCCAGCACGCGGGTCAGGTCCAGAACGCGGATGCCGGCCAGGGGGGAGGAACGTTCGGTCATGTCTGCTCGGGTTCTCGTGAAGAAATGCGGGAAGCGGGGGGCCGCAAGGCCGTCCGTAAGCTTACCGCAGCCATCGATATAACCGCCGCCCCCTGCTTTCGTCCCCGCTCGCGTATCCCGGCCAGGCCCTGTGCCCGCCGCAGCACTGAGGTTTTCCCTGTTTCACGCGACAATAGCTAGTAGTATAGTTTACTGACCTATTAGCAAATTCGGCCTGGACCACGCGTACCTGGCGGCGCGCCCACGGCGCGAGAAGGAGACAACCTTGCAGCTCACGCTTTGCTGGCGCCTGGCCATTGCGGCCGTGGCCCTTGCCTGCTCCCCGGCGGTCCAGGGCGAAGAATTCCCCGCACGTCCCATACGTTTGCTCACCCCCTATCCCGCCGGCCTGACCCCCGATGTCGCCACGCGCATCATGGCGGAGAAACTCGGCAAGCTGTGGGGCAAGCCGCTGGTCATCGAAGCCAAGCCCGGCGCGAATGGATTCCTGGCTTTCGGCGCCGCCAAGCAGGCCGCGCCCGACGGCTATACGCTGCTGGTGGTGGGCGACGCCCATATGACCACCAATCCGAAGCTGCTGTCATCGGTGCCCTACGATCCGCAAAAGGACTTCGAGCCGGTTTCGCTGTTTTTCCGTGCGCCCTTCCTCTTCTATACCTCCGCAGCTTCGCCGTACGCTTCCATGCGTGACCTGATCGAAGCCGCCCGCAAGGACCCGAAGAAGATTACCTATGGGACACCCTACGTCGGCAGCCCGGCCCATTTCGGCGGCGCCACCCTGGCCCAGGCGACCGGCACGCAGATGATGCCGGTCCACTACAAGGAGGGCGCGCAGATCTACACCGCCGTTGCCAATGGCGACATCAGCTTCAGCGTGGCGACCATAGGCTCGGGCCTGCCGCTGGTGAAAGCCGGCCGCATGAAAATGCTGGCTACCGCGTCCGCCCAGCGCCTGGCGGACTATCCCGCGGTCCCCACGGTGCGGGAATCGGGCGGCCCGGACCTGGTGGTGGAGACCTGGGTAGGATTGGTCGCTCCCGCCGGCACGCCGGCCGCCGTGGTGCAGAAGCTCAATGCCGGCATCGCGCAGGTGCTGAAGGATCCGGAGCTGATCGAGAAATTCGCGGCACTGGGAATAGCACCGCAAAGCAGTTCGCCGGCCGAACTGGCCACACGCGTACGCGATGAACTGGCCGCGGTGGAAAGCCGCATCAAGCGCCTGGGCATCACGATCGAATAGCCGGCAGGGCGCGCGGTGCCAAACGCCCAGGCGCGCCCGGCTATCTGAGCCGCATGTGCACCCGCACGAAGTCGCTGCGGAACAGGCCCTGCGACTCGTACATCAGCACCTCGTCCTTATCGAACACCGATCGGGTCACCACCATGATGGCGGTGTTCACGGGCACGTCCAGCAACTGGGCGACCTCGAAATCGGCATTGCTCGCCTGGATGGTCTGCTCGACGCGGCCCAGGCGGGCACCGGCATGCTTCTGTATCAGCTGCATGGGCACCGGCGAGTTGAAGCCCTTCTTGCCGATGGCGCGGAACAACGCGCGCTCGACATACGAATCGCCCACGAAATAAGGGATGTGGTTGTGCTTCTGCAGCCGGCGCAAATGTTGATAGCCGTCGGGCGCAAGCGTGCCGCCGTGGTGGTTGATGGACTGCGGCTGCATGACCGTATTGCTTTCCAGCCATTCGATCTGGATGTCCGGCACATGGTTGACCAGCGTGTCCCAGCTGGTGGGGATGTCGTAGAACACCTCGCTTTGCGGACGCCGCAGGACAAAGGTGCCGCGGCCCCGGTAGCGGCCGATCAGCCCTTCGGCTTCCAGGAAACCGATGGCATGTCGGATAGTGGCGCGCGCCACGCCCTCTTCCCGGGCCAGTTCGTCCAGCGACGGGATTTGCTGGTCGACCGGCCATTCCCCCGACTCGATGCGCTTGCGGAACGACATCACCAGCTTGACGTAGATCGGGGTGCCCACTTGCGCCAGATTCGCGATGGCGGTCGACGAACTCGTGCGCGGAGCGCGGGGCGGAGGCAAGGTCATAAGGCCGTTGTGCTGGTTGACTAGATGTTTATTCTATCAGCGCGTCCCGCAGACGCCCGCCGTGACATCGCTCCGCCGCGCAGGCGGACCCGGTGCAGGCGCAATGGGTGGGCGTCTACCAGGATGCGGCGTAGCGGCGGCGACGGACGCCGCATTATTTCAGGTTGGTGTGGATCTCGACGAAGTCGCCGCGGAAGATGCCCAGCGATTCGTACACCAGCATGCCATCGCGGTCCAGGACCGAGCGCGTAACCTGGATGAGCGGCGCGCCGGAGGTGAGGTCCAGCAGCCGGGCGGTGTCGAGATCGGCGACGCTGGCGCGCACCGTCTGCTCGGCGTGGCCGATGCCGCCGGGCAGGCAGGCATCCAGCGTTTTCAAAGGCAACGGCCTGGCCAGCACGTCCTGCCCGATGGCTTCGTAGGTCTTCTTCTCGATGTAGGTGTGGCCGATGCCGTAGGGAATGTGGTGGCGCAGCAGCCGCCTGCGTACGGCCTGGTAGGCCTCTCCCAGCTTGGCCCGTGCATGGACCGATGCGGGAGGCTGCGCGCATTCGTGGGCATCCAGCCACTCGACCTCGATATCGGGCGGCGCGCCGGTCAGTTCGTCCCAGTGCATCGGGATGCGATACCAGATGTTGGATTGGGGCCGCGCCATGACGAAGGTGCCGCGTCCGCGATAGCGGCCCACCAGCCCCTCCGCTTCCAGGAGGCTGAGTGCGTGCCGCACCGTCACGCGGCCCACGCCGAACTCCTGCATCAACTCGTCCAGCGAGGGAATGCATTCGTTCAAGGGCCAGGTGCCGGTCTCGATGCGTTGGCGGAACAATGCAAAGAGCTGGGCATACATAGGCTGGCCGCCGCGCGCGCCATTGCCGGACGCGGCGCCGCGGTCGGGCGAATCGGAGGGAGCGGTCTTGCGCCGTGCTGGTGCCATGGACGAGCTTGAGTGAAACGAAGCGTGGGCGCGCGAGGCGCAAACGCGTATTGTGCCGGCCCTTGCCGCGCGCCGGCAATCGCGGGGCGCGACAAGGACTGGCGCGGACCGGCGCAGGCTGGCCGCCGGCCGGCCATCAGGGCGCGAGCGCGATGACATCCAGCGCGTAATGCGCATTGCCTCCCGGCGCGGCATTGGCATCGGCCACGCCTACCGCCAGCCTGGCAGGGGGATCGATGGGAAAGAATTCCATCCATGCCCGGTGAAACGCCTGCCGCGTGTCGAGATCGTGCAGGTACAGCGTCACCTTGACCACGTGGCGCAGGGTCGCGCCGGAACCGGTTAGTACCGCCTCCAGGTTGCGCAGTGCCTGGCAGGCCTGTTCATACGGGTCGTCCGGCATGCGGCCCGTGGCCGGATCACGCCCACGTATGGCGGACAGGAACAGGAAGCCGCCTGCACGCACGCCCGGCACCATGCCGGCCATGCGCTCCGGCGCATGGGGCGACTGCGGCATGGTTGCCCTGTCCAGGCTAGTCATTCAAGAAGCTCCGGATGATGTCGGCGCAGCGGTCTGGCGCGTCGGTCTGCACTTGGTGGCCGGCGCCTTCTATCCATTCGATGCGGGCATCCGGCAGCATGTCGGCCAAGGCTTGGCCGCTCGCGGGCACCGCAAAGGTATCGTTCTTGCCCCACAGGATGAGGGTCGGGATACGGCGCGTGAGCGCGGGCAGCGCTTCGCGCCATTGCGTCTGCAACTTGAGCACGGGATCGTTGCGCACGAACTCGATGCCCTGGGCCATGCGCTGGAAGGCCTCGAACGCCCCGAGCCGCGTAGCGGCGCGCTGACGTTCGTCGATGAGCTGGTCGGTGATGCGGGACTTGTCGATGATCAGCGCTTCCAGCAGGCGCTTCATGCCTTCGCGCGTCCCGTCATAGCCCATCAGCGCCCGCATCGCCTCGTTGGGCTCCTGCTTGATGCCCATGGACGTGGCAATGGTCAGCGACGAAACGATGATCAGCTTCTCGACCCGGTCCGGATGCAGCATGGCGTAATAGACCCCCGCCCACGCCCCCTGCGAATTGCCCAGCACGCTGAACTTCTCCAGGCCGATGGCATCGACGAAATCCGCCGTATGCGCGGCACGGCTGATCAGGCCATAGGGCGTGGGCGCGCTGGGATCCGTCAAGCCGAAACCACCGATGGAATCGGGCGCCACGACGCGGAAGTCGCGGCCCAGCAGCGGCATGACCAGACCCATGCCGGAAGCGCCCGACGATCCCGCGCCGCCGCCGTGCAAGGCCACCAGCGTCTTGCCGTCGTTTCCGGTCTCGGCGTAATGCGTACGCACCCCGTTGGCCAACACCCAGCGCGAGCGGATTTCCGTTTCTTTCATGTCGATGTCTCCTTTTCTAAAGCATGGACGGGGCCCGAGGCCGCGCGCGCGATAGGCCTGCACGTAGTTCAGGCCCAGGGTGCCGGCGAAATTTCGGATCAGGAGCGGATGCACGCCCCATTCGTACAGGGTCGCCAAATCGCGCTCCCGCAGTACCCGGCGCTCGTGCTCTTCCAGTTCGTAGCCCTGGAACACGGCATCGGTGCCGGCCTGCAGCGCGGCCTGCAATGCCGGTTCCTTGTCGAAGCGGAACAGGAACTTCTCCAGCGCATGGCGGCTCATGGCTCAAGCTCCGTCACCGCGATACCCGTCACCCAAGCGGCGACCGGCTCATAGGCCAAGACGCGGGCCGAACGGGCCTGCGCCGCACCGGCCGCCAGCAGCCAGTTGCGGATCTCCGCCGCGCCATTACCGGCCGAACGAACCACCTCCTCCGCATCCCAGGCCGCAATGGCATCGAAATGGCCGGCGGCAAAATCATCCAGGAAGCGGCGGTCGAAGGCCTGGTTGATGCGCCCGGTCTCGGGCATCCCCACCCAATGGCTCAAGCCGCCGGTGCCCACCACGGCGACCCGCGACGCCAGCGATTGCCGGCGCAATACCTCGCCCAACGTCCGGCCGAAAGCCAGGCACCGGTCCAGGCGGGGCAAGGGCTCGACGGTGCAATTCACATACACCGGCAGGATGGGCACGTCCCAATCCGCCAGCAGCAGCTGCAGCGGGCACGTGAAGCTGTGGTCCAGAGGCAGGTCGCGCGCGCCGGCCACGTCAAAGCCAGCCGCGACCATCCCGGCCAGCACCGCCTCGCCCAGGCCGGCCACCGCGGTGAAGTCCCGCTTGGGCACGCCGAATTCCCCGTGTCCGGGAAATCGTGTGCCGGTGCCGATCGCGAAGACCGGCAGCGCGGAATAATCGAACGTAAGGAAATGGTCCGTGGCGGCCACGACCAGTACGTCGGGACGGGCCGCCTTGAGTGCATCGGCAAGCACCGAAAAGGCCCCGAAGACCCGATCGGCCCGGGCAAGATCGTCCGGGTCGCCCTTGGGGGTGCGCATCATGGCGCCCGTATGCGCGGTGGCGCCCGCCCAGACAATGTCAGCCATCGATGTCCCCTCCTGTCGCTGTGCGACATCCTCCGCGCGGGAGGACGCGCGCCTTCATGGGCGTGCCCCCGCATCCAGATGCCGATGCAGGAAGGCGACGAACCGCTGGTAGGTCAGCGCGGACGCCTCGGGCGAGTAGCGGTCTAGCGTGCTGTCCATGTAGGCATGACGGGCGCCGGGATAGGTATGGAACTCGACGGGCCGGGGCGACTTGGCCTCCAGAGCCGCTTTCAGCGCCAGGGTCTGGTCCATGGGGATGGCTTCGTCCGCCTCGCCGAAATGCAGCTGCATGGGGCACTGGATGCGCGGCGCCAGCGCCAGGCGGGAACGCTCCCGGCCATCGGGCGTATAGGGCGCAGGAATGATGGGCAACGCATACAACACCACCGCGCACGCCAGGTCCCGCGTCTCGGCCGCCCAGGCCAGCACGGTGCCCCCGCCCAGACAATAGCCGATCGCGCCGATGCGGTCGGGCGCCACGCGCGGCTGGGTACGCAGCCATGCCAGCGCCGCCTGGCAATCGGGCACGACGACTTCGTCGCGCGCCGCGATGAAGGCCTTGCTGCGCCGCTCCTCCGCCGTGGTGTAGTCCTGCGGCGGCCGGCCGCCGATGCGGCTGTACGGATCCACCGTCAACACGATGAAGCCTTCGGCCGCCAGCCGGCGCGTTTCTTCCTGCCGGTGCTCGGTCACACCCAGGTTCTCGGGCGCGCATACCACCGCCCCCCGTACGTCGGTGCCTTCGGGCTCTGCCAGGTAGCCGCGCACGTGGTCGGCACCGCTGGGAAAAGTCACCCAGCGGCCGGTGCTGGTCGTCTTCATGGGAATACCCTCCTGCCTGTCCCCGACATCCTGCCCAAGGAAGAACTCGCGCACCCTTCGGGAAACCGGGCCGGCGCGCTCATGCCGCTACCTGTATATCGAACAGCGAGGCCTCGCCCTTGCGCCGGACTTCGACGTCGAGCAGGGTGGCGCAGTGCGGGCAGGCGTGCTGCACGACTTCCAGGTCGTGATGAATGCGTACCCGGGGACCCAGCTCATCGGGCGTCGCCAGATGCTGGCGCGCGTAGTCCTTCCAGTTTTCCTGCGCAGGCGCGATGGCGTGGTCGCAACTGTTGCAGACCATGTAGGCCGCCTGCGCGTCGCGCGCGATGCGCGCCGCATCGCCCACGATGGCGACCGTCGCCGCCTGCGCCAGGTCGGGCTGGGTATCCAGCCGCTTGCCCGCCGCCGGCCAGGCCTGCCGCCGTCCACGTATCGCCGATCGCGCCGCCTCGGTCGCCGCCGCATCCAGCGCGCCATCCCGCACCACCACGCCGAAGATGCGCTCGGCCACCTGCGGCGAGAACGCGCCCGCCGCCACGTCGGCGGCCACGCTCGCCGCGGGCCGGCCCAGCGGATCGCCCCAGCCGCCGCCGGCCGTGGGGTTGCACTCGTAGACGTCGTCCTTGCCGAACTCGAACTCGGGCGGCTTGGCGTTGAACGCGACCTCCTCGCCGCGCAAACCGTCCATGCGGTCGGGGAAAACGCCCTGCGACAACAGTTCGCGGATATTGGTGTGCCGCAGGAAGCGGCGATGGTTGCAGCCGCTGGGATAGCCACCGAACAGGCCTCGCGAGGTGGGCGATTCGTAGCCGTGGCAGGCGACCAGCGACTCCACCTCGTCCACACCGTGCAGCACGAAGGCCGCGCCGGCGGCCTGCCCGCCGATATTGCGGCCGGCGCCGGCGCTGTCGGTAATGATACGGCGGTACATGTACAGCACCGGCAGCTTGAGCTCGGTGGTCTCGACGTTGGGCGCGCGGCCGGCCGTGATATTGCGCTGGCCCGATACGCTGATGCCGTCGCGATGCGCGTAGGCGCCGCCGCCCGATAGCATCACTTCCAGGATGGGCGCCGTCGCGGGTTCGCCGTACTGGTTCCTGCCGTGGATGTGGAAGAGGTCCGGACCGCTGGCCGGCGAGGCCTGCGCCTCGGCCAGGTAATCGCGGTGCGTCGCCATCAGCTTGGAGATGGCCTCGGTGGTGGTGACTTCGACCAGCCACATCGCGCCCAGCGGCCCCTGGCTGCAGGGTGCGGGGAATTTGCACGACACGATCGAGCCTTCTTGCGACAAGACCTCCAAGGGCCGCAGCAAGCCTTCGTTCCAGGGCAGGTCATAGGCGATCACAGGCAGGATGCCGGCATACACCCCGGCCAGCAGCCCGGTGCGCGTGGCGTTGACGAAGCCCGGCGCCTGCGGATCCGAGCCGGTGTAGTCGAATACGATGTGGTCGCCCTGCTTGCGCAACTCGACGTGGATCTTGTAGACCTTGTTCTCGAAGCCGTCGTGGTCCAGGAAGGCCTGGGCGCGGAACACGCCGTCGGGCAGTTCCCGCAGCCGGTTGCGCATCTTGGTTTCGGACAGGTCCATCATGCCGTCCATCACGGTCAGCACCGTGTCCACGCCGTACTTGCCGATCGTATCGAGCAGGCTCTTGACCCCGATGTTGTTGGCCGCCATCAGGCCTTTCAGGTCGAGGCTGATATTGGTCGGCAGGCGTGACATGCCGGTGATGAAGTTCAGCACGTCGCTGCGCAGTTCTCCGCGGTCGATGATCTTGACCGGCGGAATCAGCATGCCCTCCTGCCGGATATCCTTGGCCATCGATGCGAAGCTGCCGGGCACCATGCCGCCCACGTCTAGCTGGTGCGCGCAGGCGCCGGTCCAGCCTATGCGCTTGCCCTCCACGAAGATGGGCGCCAGCACGCCCACGTCCGGGCAATGCAACGCCCCCTTGTGCGGATGGTTGACGATGAACATGTCGCCGGGGTGGATGCCGACCGTGTCCTCGCAATCGTCGATCACGTGCTTGACCATCAGCGACAGCGATGCCGCATGAAAAGTCACGGTCTTGCCCATGGTGACCACTTCGCCGAAGGCCCGGTAAAGCCCCGTATTGAAATCGGTCGCCTCGTTCACCAGCGCCGATCCGGACACCGAGGCCAGCGTGGCGGCCTGCTCGTCGGTGATGGACAGCAGCCGATGGCGGATCACCTCGAAGGTGATCGGGTCGACCTCCTTGGCCGTGTATTCATAAACCTGGTGCATGGCTGGTCTCGATAGCGTCATTGGTTGCGCGCGATGGAAATCACGAAGTTGCCGTAGGGCTCCATGTCGGCCGTCTGGCCCGGGCCGACCACGATGGTGGTATCCGGCCGTTCGATGATGCAGGGGCCTTCGATGCGATGGCCCGGGCCCACGTCCTCGCTGCGATAGATATCGGTGCGGATAAAGCCATGCCCGTAGAAATAGACCTGGCGGTCGGACACCGGGCGCCCCGAGCGCCCCGCCCCGTCCACCTGGCGCGGCATGGGCTTGATCACCGGCGAGGTAGCCTCCACGCGCACCACGGTGAACTCGACGCCGGAGCTGCGCAGCGCGGTGTTCTTGCCATAGACCCGTTCGTACTGGACCTCGAAGGCATCCACCAGCGCGTCCACGTGATCGGCTGCCAGCGTGCCGGGCGGCACTTCGACGCCGATCTCATGTACTTGCTGGCGAAAGCGCATGCCGACGTAGCGGTGGATGGTGACGTCGTCGCCCAGGGCTTGCCGGGCGCGCTGCTCGATCTGCGCGAAGCCTTCGTTCAGCGCGGCGATATCGATATGGTCCGAGGCACGTTTGAACCGCGCCGGCGCGTGCTGCCCGACCGCGAGCGAGAACGAACGATGGCGATCGCCCGTTACCGTGCCGTAAGCGGAATGCGCCGGGCCGGTGTTGGGCACGATCACCTTGCCGATGCCCGCCACTTCAGCGTACTGGTGGGCGTGCGTAGCGCCCGCGCCGCCGTAGGCCATGAGCACGAAATCGCGCGGATCGTAGCCGGCCCGCAACGTGACGCGCCGCAAGAGATCGGCCATCTGGTTGTTGGCGACTTCACGGATGCCCGCCGCCGCTTCCTCTACGCTCATGCCCAGCGGCTCGGCCACGTGCTTGCGCACGGCCTCGCGCGCGGCCTCCACGTCCAGGGGCATGCGGCCGCCCAGGAAATAACGGGGGTCGATGATGCCCAGCACCACGTCGGCATCGGTAATGGTGGGCTCGACGCCGCCCCGGCCATAGCAGGCCGGCCCGGGCGTGGACCCGGCGCTTTCGGGACCCACCGTCAGGTGGCCGTCGCGCACGCGGGCAATGGAGCCGCCGCCCGCGCCGATCGCGGTGACCTTGATCGACGGCAAGGCCACATGAAAGCGCCCGACCTCGCGCACGGTTTCCAGCAAGGGCTGGCCGTCGACGATCAGGCCCACGTCGAAACTGGTCCCGCCCATGTCGGCCGTCAACACGTTGCGGTAGCCCAGCAGCTCGCCCAGCTTCTGCGAGGCCAGCACGCCGCCGGCCGGCCCGGAGGTCAGCAGGTTGGCCGCCTGGAACGCGGCTTCCGATGCGGGCAGCACGCCGCCGCCGGACTCCATGATGGAGATAGGCCCGTCGAAGCCGAAGCGCCGGATGGCCGTTTCCAGCCCATTGATGTAGCGATGGATGACCGGGCCGAGATAGGCGTTGATCGCCGTCGTCGAGGTTCGCTCGTACTCGCCGATGATGGGCACCAGCAGCGAGGACGTGGTGATGAATACGCCGGGGGCTTCTTCTTCCACCAGTTCGGCCAGGCGGCGCTCGTGCGCGGGATTGCGGAACGACCACAACAGGCTGATGGCGATGGCTTGCACGCCGGCGTCGCGCAACTCGCGGATCGCCTGGCGGGCGGCAGCCTCGTCCAGCGGCACGATGATGTCGCCCTTGTAGTCCACCCTCTCGACGATGCCCTTGATCAGCGCCGGCGGCACGATGGGGTCCGGCAGCCGCCGCTTGGAGAAATGCGAGATCTCGTGCGTAGGCATGCCTATCCAGCCGCCCATGGCGCGCTGGATGCGCAACGTGTCCTCGAACCCGCGCGTCGTCAAGAGGCCGGTCTTGGCGCCCTTGCGCTCGATGAAGGCATTGGTGGCGGCGGTCGTGCCGTGGGAAAAGTATTTCAGCTGGGAGACCAGCCGGTCTGCGGGGATGCCCAGTGCTTCGGCCGCCAGCTTCATGGCGTCCAGCACCCCGCGCGTCCGGTCGTCGGGAGTCGTCAGCGCCTTGAAGATGCGCACGTCGCCGTCGTCGGACAGAAGGACGAGGTCGGTAAACGTCCCTCCGATATCCGTACCTATGTAAGACACGAGTCTTTCCTCCAAATGCCGCCCTGGCGGGCGATCGAGTAGTGCTTGCCCGCCATTAGACTCCGAAAAACATTCTATGTATAGAACTATAGAATGTTATAAGTCTAGGTGATTACCCTTGGGCAGCAGCGGAGAAAAGCAGAGAGGGGGTCAGTCCTTCTTCAACAGGGACTTGAGCCGGTCCAGCCTTTGCTTGGCGCTCAGGCCCGGCGTGGCGTCGGCGATGCGATCGTCCTCGAGGCCCATTTCCTTGATGAAGCGCGACGGTTCGCGGGGAATTTCTTCGCGACCGCGCTTGCGTTTCTTGCACCAGGTGAGGTTGAGCGTGCGCTGCGCGCGCGTGATGCCGACATACATCAGCCGGCGTTCCTCCTGCACGCGGGCCTCCAGCGATTCGGCGGCCTTGGCCGGATCGCCTTCCTCGTCGTCCTTGCCCAGGTGGGGCAGCAGCCCTTCCTCGACGCCGACCAGGAACACATGGGGATATTCGAGCCCCTTCGATGCATGCAAGGTAGAAAGACGTACGAGGTCCGGATCTTCGTCGTCGCTCTTTTCCAGCATGGTGATCAGGGCGATGTGCTTGACGAGCTCCATCAGGCTCATCTTGTCTTCTTCGGCCTTGCGCTTGAGCCAGCCCAGCAGGTCCAGCACCGTCTGCCACCGGTTTTGCGCCCCGCGTTCGTCGAAGTGGTCGTACAGGTAGCGCTCGTAATCGATGGCCCGGACCAGGTCGTCGAGGATGTCGGCAGCGGTTTCGCCGGTGGCGACGGCCTCGCCCTTGCCGGCGCCCGCACGCCATTGCATGCGGTGGATGAACTCGCAGAACTCGCGCAGCGGCGCGAGCTGGCGCGGCTGCAGACGCTGCTCCAGCCCGCTTTCGAATACCGCTGCGAACAGCGGGATCTCGCGTTCTCCCGCGTAGGTGCCGAGCGCCTCGAGCGTGGTCTGGCCCACGCCGCGCTTGGGCGTGGTGATGGCGCGAATGAAGGCCGGGTCGTCGTCGTCGTTGGCGATGAGCCGCAGGTAGGCCATGATGTCGCGCACTTCGGCCTTGTCGAAAAAGCTCTGCCCGCCCGATACCATGTAGGGAATCTTCAGGTTGCGCAGCGCCTGCTCGAACACGCGGGCCTGGTGATTGCTGCGATAGAGGATGGCGAAGTCGCGCCAGTCGGCCTTCAGTTCGAAACGGGCCGCGGAAATGCGCATGGCCACCGATTCGGCCTCGGCTTCCTCATCGTCCATGGGAATGACGGCAATGGGGTCGCCCGTGCCCAGCTCGGACCACAGCTTCTTCTCGAACAGCTTGGGGTTGTTGCCGATGACATTGTTGGCCGCGGCCAGGATGCGCTGCATCGAACGGTAGTTCTGCTCGAGCTTGATCACGCGCAGCGCCGGGTAATCGGTCGTGAGCTTGGCGAGGTTCTCGATCGTGGCGCCGCGCCAGGCATAGATGGCCTGGTCGTCATCCCCGACGGCGGTGAACATCGCGCGCGGCCCGGTCAGCAATTGCACCAGCCGGTACTGGCAGGCATTGGTGTCCTGGTATTCATCGACCAGCAGGTAGCGCAGCCGCGACTGCCAGCGCTCGCGCGCCTCGGCATCCATTTCCAGCAGCCGGGCCGGCAGCCGGATCAGGTCGTCGAAGTCCACCGACTGGTACGACCGCAGGGTCGCGTTGTAGCTGCGATAGATGCGCGCCGCGTCGCGCTCGCTTTCGGTCGACGCGGTGCGCTCCGCCTGGTCGGGCTCGACCAGCGCATTCTTCCAGAGCGAGATGGCGTGCTGGATGGCGCGGATATGCCCCTTGTCCGTGGTGGCCGTGAGGTCCTGCACGATGCCCATGGCATCGTCGGCCGCAAGAATGGAGAACTGCGGCTTGAGCCCTACCAGCTTGGCCTCTTCCCGCAGCATCTTCACGCCCAGCGAATGGAAGGTGCTGATGGTCAGTCCCTTGATGGCATTGGGCGGCGCCACGGCCTTGACCCGTTCGGCCATTTCCCGCGCGGCCTTGTTGGTGAAGGTCAGCGCCGCGACATTGCGGGCCGAGTATCCGCAGTCGCGCAGCAGGTAGGCGATTTTCTGCGTGATGACGCGGGTCTTGCCGCTGCCCGCCCCCGCCAGCACCAGGCACGGTCCGTCGAGATAACGCACGGCCTCGCGCTGCGCGGGGTTCATGCCCGCGTCGATCGGCGGCAGCGCCGAGGCGGCGCGCGCGTCGGGCTTGTTCAACCGCGCGTCGGCGCGGTCCATGGCTCGGGTCGCGGCGGAAGAAGAAGAGGCAGTCATGCGCAATGGAAGGGATCAAGAGGGGGCGGCAGGCCGCCACGCGAACGGAATGAAAACGCAGGAGCGGGCAATGGCGAACGGACCAGCATCAGATTTCCAGCGGATCGACCTCCAGGTGCCAGCGCACCCGCGAAGCCGATGCCAAGCCGTGCAAGGCGGCCACCCAGGCGCGCAGGAAGCCTTGCAAGGCCGGGCGGCTGTCGCTCTCTACCAGCAGCTGGGCCCGTTCGACGTTGGCCACGCGTACCACGCGCAGCGGTACGGGATCATAAAGTGTAATGCGCGACACCTCCGCGAGTTGGGACAAACCATTCCCATCCGCCGGATGGGGGCGCTCGGCCAAGTCCCTGGCGTGGGCCAGGAATTCCTGGGCCTGGGCCAGCTCGCGTGCCTCCGCGGTGAGCAGGGCCTGGTAGGCGAACGGCGGCAATCCGGCCGACTGCCGTTCCTTCAGCGCATGGCGCGCAAACCCGGCATAGTCGTGGCGGATCAGCGCCTGGTAGAGCGGCTGCTCGGGATACCCGGTCTGGATGTAGACCTCGGCCGGCGTACCCGCCCGCCCTGCCCGGCCCGCCACTTGCATCAGCTGCGCGAACAGCCGCTCGGGCGCGCGGAAATCGTGCGAGAACAGCATCGCGTCGGCGTTCAGCACGCCGACGAAGCCCAGATTCTGGAAGTCGTGGCCCTTGGCGACCATCTGCGTTCCTACCAGGATGTCGATCTCGCCTGCGTGCATGCGGGCGAACAAGGCCTGTGCGCTGCCTTTGCGGCGTGTGCTGTCCGCATCGATGCGCGCGATCCGCGCCCCGGGAAACAGCTCCCCCAGGTGCTCCTCCAGCCGCTGCGTGCCCCGGCCCATCGGTTGCAGGTCCTGGTTCCCGCAATCGGGACAGGCGGCGGGCACGCGGTGCTGCCAGCCGCAATGATGGCAGCGCAATTCGTGCCGGCCCAGCGCGCCCGGCGCCCGCGGGGGCTCCCGGTGCAAGACCATGTAGGCGGAGCACCGGATGCAGCCGCTGAGCCAGCCACAGGCGTCGCAATGCAGCACCGGCGCGTAGCCTCGCCGGTTCAGGAAGATCAGTGACTGCTCGCCTTGCTCCAGCCGCTGGGCCACGGCCTTCAGCAACTGCGGCGCGAGCCCTTGCTTGAGCGGCTGGTTGCGCGTGTCCAGCAGCCGTATCCGGGGCGGCTCGGCCGCCAACGCGCGCTGGGGCAGATCCAGCAACAGGTAGCGGCCGCTTTGCGCGTGATGCCAGCTTTCCAGCGAAGGCGTGGCCGATCCCAGCACCACCGGTACGCCGCGGTCGCGCGCCCGCCAGATGGCCAGGTCGCGCGCGGAATAGCGCAGCCCTTCCTGCTGCTTGTAGGAAGGGTCATGCTCTTCGTCGACCACGATCAGGCCGAGGTCGGGCAAGGGCGTGAACAGGGAGAGGCGCGTGCCCAGCAGCACGCGGGCCTGTCCGCGCACGGCTCGCAGCCACGCCTCGAGCCGCTCGCCATCGGCCAGGCCGCTGTGTAGTACCGCCACGCCGCCAGGACCCGCGATGGCTTCCAGCCGCCGGCGAAATACCTGCTCCAATTGCGGCGTCAGGTTGATTTCGGGGACCAGCAGCATGACTTGGCGGCCCTGTTGCAATACCCGTTCGGCGGCACGCAGGTAGACCTCGGTCTTGCCGCTGCCCGTTACGCCGTGCAGCAGGACGGGCTTGAAGCCGGTCAATGCGGCAAGGGCGTCGACCGCGGCCTGCTGGGCGGCATTGAGACGGGGGCGGGCGGGCGCCACCGCGTCTGGCGGCGTGGAGGGAGGGGGCACGATGCCTTCGGCTTCAGACCCATACGAAGAAAGCGTGTACTCGCTTTCCGGTGTTTTCTTCTTTCCTTTGCGCGGCTGCGCTTTACGGGCGGCCCGGGCGTCGAGCCGCGCGACTGGGCCCCCGGCTGCCCGCTTGCCCTGGTAGGCGGCGGGCTTGCGCAATGGGCCGGGTAGTGCGGGCAGCATGACCTCGCCTAGGGGCCGTTGGTAGTAGTCGGCGGCAAACGCCGCGAGTTTCAGCCAATCCGCCGGCAGCGGCGGCAAATCGTCAAGTACCCGAATGACCGACTTGACCTGTTCCGGCGCCAGGGCAGGCACGTCCGGCGTTTCGACCACGATCCCGACCATCTCGCGCCGCCCGAAAGGCGCGATAACTCGTTGTCCGACGGCCACCGGCACGCCGGCCCGGTAATCGAACAGTCCGGCCAGCGGAACGTCCAGCGCGACCCGCACCCATATCGTCGCCGGGCTCGCTGGCTCGGCCATATGGTCTAGATCAGGCGGATGTGTGGACAAGTGTCCGACTCCAAAGGAATGAGGGGCGAGATGGCCGTCAAAAGTTAAAGTAAAAACTCTGAATCGGCGCTAACCCCGTTGTGGGACAGGGAATTTCGTCAACAGCCTGTGGATAACTTTGGGGACAACCGCCACACAAATGCGGTAATAGGACGTACGAGAAGGCCGCATTCTTTGAGAGCTAATCATAAGAAAGGCCGCAACCCTTTTTAAATCAATAACTTACAAGAAATATCCACGTGCCGTACGAATTTGCAAAATCCGTACCCAGGAAAGCGCGGTGTGTGCATAAGTGGATGGCTGGATCCGCACAATCAGGGTTAACGCGTACCCTGTCCGCATCTTGGCCCGCGATTTGTTCACACGCCGGTCAGGTGCCTTGACGCTGCCGACGGCTGTGTTCGTGGACCGCCTGGACCAGCACTTCCACCGCTTCGGGCGGCGTGTATTGGGAAATTCCATGGCCGAGGTTGAATACATGACCGGGGCCGGAGCCGTAGCTATCCAGCGTATGGATGACCTCGGCCCGGATGCGCTCGGCGCCGCCGAACAAAGTCATAGGATCGAGGTTGCCTTGTAATGCCACGCGATCGCCCACTGCGGCGCGGGCCTTGCCCAGGTTGACCGTCCAATCGACACCGACCGCGTCACAGCCACAGTCCGCGATCTGCTCCAGCCATAGGCCTCCGCCCTTGGTAAAAACGATAGTGGGCACTTGCCGACCCTGGTGGTGGCGGATCAGGCCGGCCACGACCCGCCGCGTGTAGTCGAGCGAAAACTGCTGGAACCAGCCGTCGGCCAGCACGCCGCCCCAGCTATCGAAGATCATCAGTGCCTGGGCTCCGGCCTCGACCTGGGCATTCAGGTAGGCGGCGACCGCCTGGGCATTGATCTCCAGGATCCGGTGCATGAGGTCCGGCCGCTGGTACATCATGGTCTTGACCAAGCGATAGTCGCTGGAGCCGGCGCCTTCGACCATGTAACAGGCCAGCGTCCAGGGACTGCCCGAAAAGCCGATCAGGGGCACCTTGCCATGCAGTTCGCGGCGGATCTGGGCCACGGCGGCAAAGACGTAGTCCAGCCCGGCCATGTCGGGCACCGCCAGCTTGGCCACGTCGGCTTCGGTACGCAGGGGCCGCGCGAACCGTGGCCCTTCGCCGGCGACGAAGTCCAGGCCCAGGCCCATGGCGTCCGGCACCGTCAGGATGTCGGAAAACAGGATGGCCGCGTCCAGCGGATAGCGCGCTAAGGGCTGCAGCGTCACCTCGGTCGCGTAGTCGGGATTCTTGGCCAGCCCCAGGAACGAACCGGCGCGCGCGCGGGTCGCGTTGTATTCCGGCAGGTAGCGGCCTGCCTGGCGCATGAGCCAGACCGGCGTGTATTCGGTTTCCTGGCGCGAGAGCGCCCGCAGGAAAACGTCGTTCTGGAGAGTGGGCGCGGACACGGCAGACCTCGGCAAAGGGAAGCCTTCGATTTTACCTGCGCGCGGGCGGGAAAGCCGATCTATAAGAGAACCGGCGCACGGTTCACCGGCAGCGGCCGCCCCGGGCCTCGCTCTTGAGGCGGCCCGGGCGGCGAACCGGCATGCTGGAATTGTTACCGTGCAAGAAACAATATGCCCGCCATGATGAGGAAGGGCAGCAGCACCTTGGCGCCGGCGACGAGGACCTCGGCCGGGCGGAAACTGAACGGCTGGCTTGGAACCACGGGCGTGGTCTTGGTATAGAGATGGGTATTCATGATGCGCTTCCTGTCTATCGCAGCACGCGTGGCGAAGCACGCGGCGGCGCGGTGGTCGTGGATAAGACGGTGTCCGGATGGGGCCGCTTGCACATGCGCGATGCGCGGCGGCGGTATCGTCTGGACGACGCTAACGATCCGGAGCGGGCAAGACCGGGGAAGCGCGGAAGGCACGGGCAAGACGGCCGGAAAACGCCAGCCGGATGCCTGCTGCGGCATGGCCGGGAGTTGCGGGATGTCTTGCGGCGAACGAGGCAGGGCGCCTTGCGCTCGGTCCGCCGGACAGCGGGCAGAACATGGGGTCGCTCCTTGGAAAAGGGCTTTACTCGGTCTTTTCAGTATAGGCGGTCATTGCTTCGATGCCATGACCATATTGTTCCCTATAATTGAACAATGGATCGTCTCACCCCCATCAGGGCCTTCCTCGCCGTGGCAGAAACCGGCAGCTTTACCGGCGCCGCTCGCAAGCTGGGCGTGTCCCGTTCCGCCATTACGGGCCACATTCAGGAACTGGAACGCCACCTAGGCACGCAGTTGCTCAACCGCACCACCCGCCGGGTATGGCTGACGCGGGAAGGACGGCGCTATGCCGAGCGGGCCGGCCTGCTGCTGGACGGACTGGCCGCGCTGGACGCCGAGATGCAGACGCGCAGCGGCCGGGCCGAAGGCCACTTGCACGTGGAGATGGCCGAATCCGTCGCCAATGCCCGCGTCATTCCGCGCCTGCCCGAGTTCGTACAGGCCTATCCGGACATATCCCTGCGCATCTCGCTCAATGAAGGCGTGGTCGACCCCACGGTTTCGGGCGCCGACATCGGGCTGCGAGTGGGGCCGCTGCGCGACTCGCCGCTTCGGTTCAAGATGCTCGGCCGCGGCAACTACATCATGGCCGCCAGCCCGGAATACCTGCGCCTGTACCAGGCGCCTCGGCACCCGGACGATCTGCGCCGCCACCGGCTGATCGAATTCTGGGACGCGGACACCGGCCGTCCCTACGACTGGCAGCTGGTAAAGGGCAAGCAGACGGTAAGCGTCGCCGCCCAAGGCCGGCTCATCGTGGACAACACCCGGGCCGGACTGACCTGCGCGTTGGCGGGACTGGGCATCTATGAAGACCTGGACTTCCTGCTGGCGCAATCCCTGGCGGAAAAACGCCTGCTGCAGGTACTGCCCGATTGGAAGCGGCCCGGTCCGCCCATTGCCGTGCTCTATACGGCGCGGCGGCCGGTGCCGCCCCACGTCAAGGCCTTCGTGGATTTCCTGGCCTCGGTATTCGGGTCCAGCCGCAGCTGACCCATGCCTAGTCGTGCATGCCCGCACCCGAGGTTGCGGCCTCACGCGCGCCCAGGCCTTGCCGGTACGGGGCCGCGGCGATGTCGTGCTTGCGCATGAGCTGCCAGAAGGCGCGGCGGTTCTTGCATGCCGCCCGCGCCGCCTGCGAGATGTTGCCTTGATGGCGCATCAACATATCGGCAATGTAGTGCCGTTCGAATTGCGTCACCACCTTGGCCTTGGCGGTCTGGAACGGCTCGCGCAACGCCTCGTCGGACTCGGCCGGCTGCGGCGGCATGTCCCCAGGCTGCGCCGGTTCGCCTTCGGCATCGGCGGGCCGCGGCGGCTTGGCAGGGCCGGCCATCAGTGCCAGCCTCGTCTTGAACTCTTCGGCGCATAGCGGGTAACGCATGAAATCGTCCAATCCGAAAGACAGCAGGTCCTGCAACCCGGCCGCGCTCATGCCGCGCACAAGCCCCAATAGCGGTGTCTGCCGCGTACCGTCCGCCAGCGCCAGCGCCGTACGGGTCCATCCCAGCGTGGCGAGCGTGACCGGCAACAGGCAAGCGTCATAGCGCTTGAGTACCAGCCCCAGGCGCGCCAGCGCGTCGGTGGGCGCGGGCACGCAGGCACCTTCGGACGCGTTCTCCCCGGCATCGTCCAGGTAAACGCGGTGCAGCGCGACGCGATGGCACGAGGACGCCCAGTCCTCGATGAACTCATGCATCCATTGCCGGTGCTCGGGAACCATCAGCACCGCGCAGTCTATTGTTCCTCTCATGGCTGTTCCTATGACACGGAAGCGCCAGACTAGGGGTGCATGCCTTCCCCCTCAATTCGGAAAAATACAAAAGGGAGATTTGCGTATTCAGCCCGGGCGGCCGCGGCCGTTAACGCATCACCCTGCCCCACTCGACCTTCAGGCATCGATTCATCTCGACGACAAGACCCGCCGCACGGGCCCGCTCGGCCGCCTGTTCGTTGACCACGCCCAGCTGCATCCACAACGCACGCGCGCCGATCAGCACCGCATCGTCGGCAATGGGCGGCACGTCGGCCGACGGCCGAAAGACATCGACGATGTCGATGGCGATACCCTGCTCGCGCAGGTAGGCTGCCGCGCTGCCCAGGTCGGGCCATGCCTTCTCGCCGAGTATGGCCTGGCCGCCGGCAGCCGCAGCGGGATTGATCGGTACGATCCGCAGGCCATGCGCCTGAAGCGCTTGGGCGACCCCATGGCTGGGCCGGTCGGCGCGGGGGGAAAGGCCGACCACGGCGACCGTGCGCGTGGACGAGAAAAGATCTTTGAGCTGCTGGTCCGTCAACATGGTTCCATCCTATCGAGTG
Organism: Pigmentiphaga sp.; assembly: GCF_033795525.1. Classification (GTDB taxonomy): domain Bacteria; phylum Pseudomonadota; class Gammaproteobacteria; order Burkholderiales; family Burkholderiaceae_B; genus Pigmentiphaga. The sequence continues at coordinate 606,452 of NZ_JARYGM010000003.1, read as the reverse complement.
GCCAGCCGAGCTTAACGCTTTACGGCCGGGACGCGCAGCTGCAACGGGGTGAAACGCTTCGGGCCAGCGATGGGACTCGGACGCGGGCCCCAGAGGTACGGGATACGGAAACGGCGGCCCGGCAATCGACCGCTCATATCCTGCTACAAATTGTCCGACTCCTTCCATGTGACTGTAGGGAATCTGCTGCACACTACGGGCCGTAAACGCAGGAAACCCAGCATGAACAAGCCCAAGACCATCCGCTCCGCCGCCTCCTTGATCCTCGTCACCACGGCGCTCGCATGGGGCTTGCCGGCTCGCGCCGACGACATCCGCACTCTGGAGTCCGAACAGGCAAGCCTGTTGGATACGAACCCCGGCCTACGTGCCGCCGGGGCACGAACGGCCCAGGGCCCGGACGACACGACCGGCGCCGCGGGCGGCAAGACCGGCAGCGGCGGCCAGGCGGCCGGCTGACGCCGGCACGGCACATCGAGCCGGCTTCAGGACGTAAGCGCATCGTCGCGCCCGGCGTACCGGCCCCGTCCTACGCGGCGCCCGCCTGGGCCGCGCGCAAGGCGGCGAAGCTGTTCTTGCGGAACGAGAAATCGCGCTCCTCGCTGGTCATGATCTCCAGCAGCACCGGGTGGCCTTCCTCGGTCTTGCGGCGCGCGCGCGCGAAAGCCGCGGCCAGCTGGGCGGGGTCGTCGACGCGCTCGGCGTAGCCGCCCAGGTCGCGCCCTATGCCGGCATAGTTGCCGCCGATGTCGCGCGTGCCGTAGCGCGCATGCGAAAGCTTCATATTGTTGGTTTCGACCGCCATCGTGGCATTGTTGAACACCACGGTGCAGATGGGCGCGCCGACTCGCACCGCCGTCTCGAAATCCAGCCCTGTCATCCCGAACGCCGCATCGCCCATGAAATTGACGCAGAACTTGTCGGGCGCGGCCAGCTTGGCGCCTATGGTCAGGCCCAGCCCGGTGCCCAGCGCGTGGGATTTCCCCCAGCCCAGGTAGCTGTGCGGCGTGGTCGCCTCGTAGAACGGCAGGATCTGGTCGCGCGGACTGCCTGAGTCATGGGTGACGATGGCCTCGGCCGCGGGCACCGCGTTCATGAACTCGTGGATCGCGCGATAAGGCGTGATCGGGACGGCCCGGCTCTCCAGCTTGTGCCGCCATTCGGCCAGCCATGCCTGCTTGATGGACAGGATCTGCGGCCGCGGATCGCCGCGGCGCGCATTGCCCAGGCGGTCGCGCACGGCCTCGATCAATTGGCGCAGTACCAGCTTGGCATCGCCCAGGAGGGCCACGTCGGTCTCGTAGCCTTTGTACAGATCGCGCGGGTCGGATACCGCGTGAATAATCTTTTTCTCGGCAACCGGCATGACGCGGTTGGTCAAATGGTGCCGGGTGAGGCTGCTCCCCACCGCGAGCACCAGATCGGCGTGCTCCAGGAAGTGGTTCCCGTGGCCGGTCAGTACCGCGCCCGACGTGCCTAGCGACAGCGGGTGGTTTTCGGGAAAGGCGCTCTTGCCCTCGACGGTGGTGATGACGGGCAGCGATGCCAGTTCCGCCAGCTCGAGCAGCTCGGCGCAGGCCTCGGCGTAGAAAATGCCCTGCCCGGCCTGGATGATGGGGCACTTCGCCTCCAGCAACAGCGCCGCGGCGGCATCGATATCGCGCTCGTCCGCGGCCGACCGGACTTGGCGCACACCGCGGAAGGCCAAAGGCATGTCGCCGAGCTCGTGTTCCACCAGGTCCATGGGGAACTCGATCATGACCGGCCCCAGCCGACCGTTCTTCAGGTGGTTGATGGCACGCCGCATGACGTTGGGAATCTCCTCGGGCGCCACCACTTCTTCCACACTACGCGTCACGCAGGCGTAGGCCCGCGAAGAACGGAAGGTCGGCGCCACCTGCGCCACTTCGCGGCGATGGCCCAGCGGCAGCAGCAGGATGGGCGAGGAATCGGAATAGGCGGTGGCGATACCGGAGAAGGCGTTCTCCGCCCCCGGCCCGTATTGCATGGCGAATACACCGAACGGCCGGCCGTTCTTGATGCGGGTATAGCCATTGGCCATGTCCACGCCCACCCGCTCCTGGCGGCAGAGCACCGGGCGTATGCCGGCCTGCGCGGCGGCCTCGATAATCGGTGTGGTGGGATAGCAGAACAGGGTGTCGATGCCCTCCTGCTTGAGCATGCTTGCGACGACGTCCATGACGCGCATGTTCACTGCTCCTGTGGACGGACAGCGCCCGGATCTGGCACATCGCCCGGCAGAACGATCTCCAGCACGATGGAGCTCAAGGCCTTGCCGTGCGGATCGATCCTGAGCGAACGCGTGACCCCGCCCGCCAAGGCATTCTCGATCACGAAGTTCAGCGCCCGCAGCCGAGGCAGCTCGTAGCGCGTGACCGGCCCGGCGGCAAGATGGGCATAGGCCTGCGCGACCCGCTCGGAAGTCAGTTCGCGCTGCAGAATCTCCCAGCCGGCATCGTCATAGGCGATTACCGCCACGTTGGAGGTGTTGCCCTTGTCACCGGAGCGGGAATGGGCCAGATCGTAAACCCGTACACTCATCGCATTTCCTTATTAGTACCGCGAACCTGGGGAGTCATTCCAATACGGAAATTTCCGGTTGGACCCACGCGCGCGGCATCAGCAGCGACTGCACCGCAATGATCTCCCGGGCGCCAAAATTGACCGGTCCGCCCGGACCCGCCGGCCCCTGCATATTCAACTGCCTGACTTCGTCGCCCAGCAGGTCGGCGCTGCGCCGGTCGGGACACCGGCCCGCCACGCGCAGGCGGACTTCGTAAGGTTCGGGACGAGAGCCGGGATCGCCGTGCAGGCTGGACATGCCTATCACGTCCACCTGCAGTTCCGAGGCCACGCCTCCTTCCAGGCGGAACCGTTCCTTGACCACTTCGCCGGCCAGGCGCGCGCGGGCCACGGCGTTTATACCGGCATAGCCGATTTCTCCCACGCCGATGTAGCCGTCGAAATAACCCACGGCCACCTTGTAGGAATCGGTGCGGGGCTTGCCGATGGCGCCGCTCACGCGGACACGGTCGGGCGCGGTTTCGGCCAGCTCCACCTGCGTCAGGTCGAGCACGCAGTCGGGCGTGATGTAGCGGGTGGGATCGTGGATTTCGTACAGGAGCTGCTCGGTGCAGGTCATGCGGTCCAGCCGCCCGCCCGACCCCGGTGTCTTGCCCATCAGCACCCCGCCGTCACGGGTGATGTCGGCGAACGGATAGGCGATGTCGGCCAAGCCCGGAACGTCTTTCTTCCCCGGATCGGCGAAATAGCCGCCCGTGACCTGGACCGAGCATTCCAGCAGGTGGCCCGCGAGCGTGCCGGCCGCCAGCCGCGCCAAGTCGTCGTAGGACCATCCGAAGTGATGCATCATCACGCCCAGGAACAAGGAGGGGTCGGCCACGCGGCCGGCCATGACCACGCTGGCACCGGTATCCAGCGCCCGGGCGATCACGTCGGCGCCCAGGTAGGCGTTGGCCGAGGCCAGCCGCGGCAGCAGAGCCTCGACCGGCACCCCGCTCTCCATCAAAGGCAGCCCCGGGTGGGCACGGACCAGTTCCGTCACGTCGTCCCCGGTGATGACCGCGCACGACACTTTGCCCAATCCCAGCTCCAGGGCTTCCCGTTGCAGCGCCTGCGCGCCCCCGAGCGGATTGGCGGCACCCATGTTGGTCACCATCCGCACTCCCTGCTCCCGGCACAGCGGCATGAAGGCGCGGGCGCGGGCCTCGAGCATGGGCGTGTATCCCGCCTCGGGCTTGCGCTTGCGATTCAGCGTTTCGCGCGCAATGGTGCGCTCGGCCAGGCACTCGCACACCAGGTAATCCAGTTCGCCGCGCTCAAGCAGCTTGACGCCCGGGTAGATGCGGTCGTCCGCCATACCCGCCCCCGTGCCCACACGCAGGGTATCGGGGCCATGTCTGCCTCGTCTAGTCATTATCAAGGACTCCGTTCAAGGAACAGCGAGCTCGAGGAGCCCGGCTGGTATTCTGGACAAACTCGATTGATGTAGGAAATGAATTTATAAGATCATAGTGATCCACTAATAGAATCAATGGCCGGCCATGCGCACCCAACTCACGATCCAGGAACTGGAGGCCTTCATTGCGGTGGCCGATACCCTCAATTTCCGCGCCGCCGCCGCCCTGTGCTTCGTGTCCCAGCCGGCGCTCAGCCGCACCGTGGCCGCCGCCGAATCCAAGCTCGGCACCCGGCTGTTCGACCGCAATACCCGGCGCGTGACCTTGACCAGTTCCGGCGAAGAACTGCTGCCGATCGCGCGGCGCATCGTCTTCGAGTTGCGCGACTCGCTCAGCGATCTGTCCGAATTCGTCGCCGGGCGCAAGGGCAGCTTCACCATAGCCAGCCTGCCCGCGCTGGCAGCCTCCATCCTGCCCCGCCCCATGCACCTGTTCCTGGCGGCCCATCCCAACGTGTCGATCGGGCTGCAGTCGGTATCGACCGCCGACGTGCTGCGCATGGTGCAGGACGGCTCGGCACAAATAGGCGTGACCTCGCAGCCGCCGTCGGACATGGCGCGCGACATTCATTTCACGCCCTTCGTCAACGACGACCTGATCCTGATCTGTCCCGAGCATGATGCGCTGGCACGGGAGGCTGCCGTCTCGTGGGAGGTATTCGCCCAGCGCCCCTACATTGCCAACGGCCCCGCCAGCAGCCTGCGCCCCCTCGTAGAACGGGTGCTGGCCGACCGCCGCATCACGGTCGAACCCCGCTACGAATCGGTGAACCTGTCGGTCACCGCCAGGATGGTCGCCGCCGGGCTGGGCATCGCCGTCATTCCCACCCTGGCGCGGGGGCTGGTCAATCCCGAAGGTTTGGCCTTCGTGCGCCTGACCGACCCTGCGGTCTCCCGGAACATCGGCGTCGCCACCCGCAAGGGACGGTCGCTGTCGGGGCCGGCATACTCCTTCGTGCAGGCCTTCCTCGCCCACCACGGCATCGGCCAGCCCTCAGGGCGCGCCGACGGCGCTACTTCAACCCGCCCGGGAAATTCCGAATAAAGTCGCGCACGCTGGACACGTCCTCTTTGAAGAACGCGGCGAACTGGGCTTCGCCTTGCACGAACGGCACCGCACCGAGCCCGGAAAAGCGCTTGGCGATCTCCGCATCCTTCATCGCGGCCTCCACCGCCAGGGCCAGCTTCTGCTTGACCGGGGCCGGCGTTCCGCGCGGCGCCAACAGGCCGTACCAGGCGCGAGCCTCGAAACCCGGCACCCCCGACTCCGCGATGGTGGGGACATCGGGCCGCAGGCCGACCCGTTCGGGAGACGCCACGGCCAGGACCTTGATACGGCCCGTTTCCAGGTGCGGCATGGCGATGGGCAAACCCACGAAAATGCTGTCGATATGCCCCGAGGCCAGATCGGTCATGGCCGGCCCGGTGCCTTTGTACGGTACGTGCAGCAGGTCCGTGCCGGTGGCGAGCGCAAACTTGGCGCCGGCCAGGTGGCCGCTCTGCCCCGCGCCCGATGACCCGTAGCTCAGCTTGCCAGGCTGCTTCTTCGCCAGCGCGACGAAGTCCTGCACCGTTTTCACGGGCAGCTTGGTGCCGGTGAACAGGAAGTAGGGCGTGTTGGCATAACTGGCGATGGGTTCGAGGTCCTTGGCCAGATCGAAGCGGACATTCTTGTTGTACGCCACCGCGATGGGCAAGCCGGCCGTGGCCACCACCAGCGTGTAGCCGTCCGGTTCGGCGCGTGCTACGGATTCGGTGCCGATCAAGCCGCTGGCGCCGCCCCGGTTCACAACCACGATGGACTGGCCCAGCTGCTTTTCCATGGCGGGCGCGATGACCCGGAACAGCACATCGGCGGTGCCGCCGGGTTCGTAGGGAACGACCACGGTAATGGGCCGTGCGGGATAGGTGTCGGCGGCAGAAGCCGCACCGCAGGCGAGCGCAATGCCGGCCAGTGCTAGCAGAAGGTGTCTCATAGTCCTCCAGGGGGTGGCGGTCCGGCCCGGCGTTCTATGCGCCGGATACCGGTTGCAAATCTGCGCAGGATTGCCGGACGATGTATACGGCTCCTCCCGCCGCCTCATTCTGCGCTTGCCGCATTGATTTGAGAATTAGAATTATGCGATTAGAGCGATGCCGGATCTGGATCAATCGCCCGCGCGGAGCATGGCAATGACGGGCTCGGATCGCTGCGCCGGCGCAACCCCGGCCCATAAAAAAACCAGGCCGTACGCGACGGCCTGGTTCCTAGTGCAAAAAACAACGAGCTACGTTAACGGGCGACCGTTAATGCGGTTAAACCGTTAACTGCGGCCGCCCCGCAGCTTGCGAATAGCGGCCAACTGCGCGGCCAGCATGGCGAGCTCGGCCTCGACCACGGCCACTTCGGCCTTGTCCTTGGCGTTGCGCAGCGCCTCTTCTGCCGCCTTGCGTGCCTGCTCGGCCTTGGCCTCGTCGAGGTCTCGGCTGCGAATGGCCGTATCGGCCAGCACCGTCACGGTACCCGGCTGGATTTCAAGCAGCCCGCCGGCAACGAAGATGTGCTCTTCCTCGCCGTTATCCGCGCGCGAAATCTTGACGGTACCGGGACGGATACGCGAAATCAGCGGCGCATGGCCGGGCAGAATACCCAGCTCGCCCGCCTCGCCAGGCAGCGCCACGAACTTCGCCTCGCCGGCGAAAATCGACGCCTCGGCACTGACGACGTCTACATGAATAGTTGCCATACTCAATTCTCCTGTGCCGCGCGTCGCGCAGCCCCAGCACCAGCCCCAGGGTGCCGCGGATCCGGCTCCGCCGGTCCGCCAGCACCGCCCCCTGGGGGGCGCCCGTAAGGGCGTAGGGGGGGATTACAACTTTTTGGCTTTCTCGAAGGCTTCGTCGATCGTGCCAACCATGTAGAAGGCCTGCTCGGGCAGCGCGTCGCACTCGCCGTCGACGATCATCTTGAAGCCGCGGATGGTTTCCTTCAACGGCACGTACTTGCCCGGCGAGCCGGTGAACACTTCGGCCACGTGGAAGGGCTGCGACAGGAAGCGCTGGATCTTGCGGGCGCGGCCCACGGCCTGCTTGTCTTCCGGCGACAGTTCGTCCATGCCCAGAATCGCGATGATGTCGCGCAGTTCCTTGTAGCGCTGCAGCGTCTGCTGCACGCCGCGGGCGACCGCGTAGTGCTCTTCGCCCACGACTTGCGGATCGAGCTGGCGGCTGGTGGAGTCGAGCGGATCCACGGCGGGGTAGATACCCAGCGCGGCGATGTCACGCGACAGCACCACGGTCGAGTCCAGGTGCAGGAAGGTCGTGGCGGGCGAGGGGTCGGTCAAGTCGTCCGCGGGCACGTACACGGCCTGGATCGAGGTGATCGAACCGGTCTTGGTCGAGGTGATGCGCTCTTGCAGCTTACCCATTTCTTCGGCCAGCGTGGGCTGATAACCCACGGCGGAAGGCATACGGCCCAGCAGAGCGGACACTTCGGTACCGGCCAGGGTGTAGCGGTAGATGTTGTCGACGAAGAACAGGATGTCGCGGCCTTCGTCGCGGAACTTCTCGGCCATGGTCAGGCCCGATAGCGCCACGCGCAGACGGTTGCCCGGGGGCTCGTTCATCTGGCCGAACACCATCGCCACCTTGGACTCTTCGATCTTGTCCAGGTTGATGACGCCCGCTTCCGCCATTTCATGGTAGAAGTCGTTGCCTTCGCGGGTACGTTCGCCCACGCCGGCAAACACCGACAGACCGCTGTGCTGCTTGGCGATGTTGTTGATGAGCTCGAGCATGTTCACGGTCTTGCCCACGCCGGCGCCGCCGAACAGGCCCACCTTGCCGCCCTTGGCGAACGGGCAGACCAGGTCGATAACCTTGATGCCGGTTTCGAGCAGCTCCACGGAGGGAGAGAGCTCGTCGAACTTGGGCGCGTCCTGGTGAATGGCGCGGCGCTCTTCCGACTTGATCGGGCCGGCTTCGTCGATCGGACGACCCAGCACGTCCATGATGCGGCCCAGCGTACCGGTACCGACGGGCACCGAGATGGGAGCGCCGCTGGCGGTCACGGCCATGCCGCGGCGCAGGCCGTCGGACGAGCCCATGGCAATGGTACGGACGACGCCGTCACCCAGCTGCTGCTGCACTTCGAAGGTCAATCCCTTTTCGGCGAACGCCGAGCTATCGTCGGCCAGCGTGAGGGCCTCGTAGATCTTGGGCATGCTGTCGCGGGGGAACTGGATGTCCACCACGGCACCGATGCACTGAACGATGGTTCCGTTGCTCATATCGATTCCTCGATTCCTGATTCTTGATGGCGCCACGCCGGCTTACACAGCCGCCGCACCGCCCACGATTTCCGAAATTTCCTTGGTAATGGCCGCCTGGCGGGTCTTGTTGTAGACCAGCTGGAGCTCGCCGATTACCTTCTTGGCGTTGTCCGATGCAGCCTTCATGGCCACCATCCGCGCCGACTGCTCGGACGCCATGTTTTCGGCAACGGCTTGGTACACCAGCGCTTCGACGTAGCGCAGCAGGAGCTCGTCCACGACCGACTTGGCATCGGGTTCGTAGATGTAGTCCCACGAGTACGCCTTCTTTTCTTCCTCGGTCTGGCGGAAACGATCGGCCGACAGGGGCAGCAGCTGCTCGATCACCGGCTCCTGCTTCATCGTGTTGATGAAGCGGTTGTACGCGATGTAGACCACGTCGACCTTGCCCTCCGCATAGGCGTCGAGCTGGACCTTGATCGCGCCGATCAGGCGTTCGAGGTTGGGCGCATCGCCCAGCTGCACCACCTGGGACACCACGTTGGCATCGAGCCGGGTCAGGAAGCTCAGGCCCTTGTTGCCAATGGCCGTGGTCTGGACCTTGATGCCCTTGGCCTCGGATTCCTTCAGGCGATTGAGCACCGAACGCAGGATGTTGGTGTTAAGCGCACCGCACAGCCCCTTGTCGGTGGTGACCACGATGAGCCCGGCGGCCTTGACGTCTTCGCGCTTGTCCAGGTAGGCGTGTTCGTAGTCAGGATTGGCTTGCGCCATGTGCGCAGCGATGTTGCGCACCTTGTCGGCATACGGACGGGCCGCGCGCATCCGGTCCTGCGCCTTGCGCATCTTGGATGCGGCGACCATCTCCATCGCCTTGGTGATCTTGCGCGTGTTCTGCACGCTCTTGATCTTGGTACGGATTTCCTTGATTCCGGGCATCTATCTTCCCTCGTCTGTTTCCCTGACTCCGGCCCCTTTATCCAGGGCACCGCGGATCCGGCTTGGCCGGTCCGCCAGTGCCGCCCCCTGGGGGGGCGCGCGTAGCGCGTAGGGGGGTTCCACCTAGGGGTTCAGATGGCGTTCTTCTTGAAATCCTTGACCGCTTCGTGCAGCGCGGCTTCGTCGTCCTTGGACAGTTCCTTGGTGTCCTCGATACGGCCGATCAGCGCCTCGTACTTGGACTTCAGGTATTCCTTCAGCGCTTTTTCGAACGCCAGGACGTCCTTGACTTCGACGTCGTCGAGGTAGCCGTTGTTGGCGGCAAACAGCGAGACGGCCAGTTCCCATACCTGCAGCGGCTGGTACTGGGGCTGCTTGAGCAGTTCCACCACGCGGCGGCCGCGCTCGAGCTGGCGGCGGGTCGATTCGTCGAGGTCGGACGCGAACTGCGCGAACGCGGCCAGTTCACGATACTGGGCCAGGTCGGTACGGATACCGCCGGACAGCTTCTTGATGACCTTGGTCTGGGCGGCGCCGCCCACGCGCGATACCGAGATACCGGCGTTGATGGCGGGACGGATACCGGCGTTGAACAGGTCCGATTCCAGGAAGATCTGGCCGTCGGTAATCGAGATCACGTTGGTCGGCACGAAGGCGGACACGTCGCCGGCCTGCGTCTCGATGATGGGCAGCGCGGTCAGCGAACCGGTCTTGCCTTTCACGGCGCCGTTGGTGAATTTCTCGACGTACTCTTCGTTGACGCGCGCGGCGCGCTCGAGCAGGCGCGAGTGCAGGTAGAACACGTCGCCCGGATAGGCTTCGCGGCCGGGCGGGCGGCGCAGCAGCAGCGAGACCTGGCGATAGGCCCAGGCCTGCTTGGTCAGGTCGTCATAGATGATCAGGGCGTCTTCGCCGCGATCGCGGAAGTACTCGCCCATCGTGCAGCCGGAGTAGGCGGCGATGTACTGCATCGCGGCCGAGTCGGACGCCGAGGCGGCCACGACGATGGTGTATTCAAGGGCGCCGTGCTCTTCGAGCTTGCGGACCACGTTGTTGATGGTCGAGGCCTTCTGGCCGATCGCCACGTACACGCAGGTCAGGCCCTTGCCCTTCTGGCTGATGATGGTGTCGACCGCGACGGCGGTCTTGCCGGTCTGGCGGTCGCCGATGATCAGCTCGCGCTGGCCGCGGCCGATGGGCACCATGGCGTCGATGGCCTTCAGGCCCGTCTGCACCGGCTGCGACACCGACTTGCGCGCGATCACGCCCGGCGCGACCTTCTCGATCACGTCCGTGGCCTTGGCGTTGATGGGGCCCTTGCCGTCGATGGGCTGGCCCAGTGCGTCGACCACGCGGCCCTTCAGCTCCGGACCGACCGGCACTTCCAGGATGCGGCCGGTCGATTTGACCGTGTCGCCTTCGGAGATGTGGGTGTAGTCGCCCAGAATAACGGCGCCGACGGAGTCGCGCTCGAGGTTGAGCGCCATGCCGAAGGTGTTGTTGGGAAACTCGAGCATTTCGCCTTGCATCACGTCGGACAGGCCGTGGATGCGGGTAATGCCGTCGGTCACGGAAACCACCGTGCCTTGGGTGCGGATGTCAGCGGTGTTGCTCAGGCCCTCGATGCGGCTCTTGAGCAATTCGCTGATCTCAGACGGATTGAGTTGCATGGTTGACTCCTGGAATCCTTTCTCTCGGTGCCGATGAGGGCCTAGCGACCGAACTATGCGACGAGCGCGTCGCGCATGCGATCAAGCTGCGCACGCACGGAGGTATCGAGCACCTGGTCCCCGACGGACACGCGCACGCCGCCGATCAGCGAAGCGTCGACCCGGACGGAGGGCTTGATTTTCAGGCCGAATTTCTTTTCCAGCCCGGCGACCAGGTCGGCAACCTGGGCATCGGTCAGCGGAAACGCGCTGGCGATCTCGGCGTCGGCAATGCCTTCGTGGCGGTTCTTCAACCACAGGAATTGCGAGGCGATCTCGGGCAGCAGCAGCAAGCGGTCGTTTTCGACCAGCAGCTGCACGAAATTGCGCGCAGCCGGCGACAGCGGCGTCTTCAGCGTAGCCGTGAACAATTCGACTCGCTGTGCGTTGTCGAGCTTGGGATTGGCGATGGCGCTGCGCACATCCGGGTGCGCGGCGGCCTGCGCCATTTCGGCGACAAGCTCGGCCCAGGCGGCAAGGCCTGCGCTATCTGCACGGGCAACGCCGAACAGCGCTTCAGCGTATGGCCGGGCGATGGTGGACAGTTCAGCCATGGTGGCTCTCGATGCCTGATACGGTTAGCGAGGTGATTCGCAAACACGTGAGCGGCACGCAACCGTGCCACCCCCGCGGGTTCGTTTTACAACTGCGCCTTGAGCCGGCCGAGCAGCTCGGCATGCGCCTGGGCGTCGACTTCGCGCTTGAGGATTTCCTCGGCGCCTTTCACGGCCAGCTGGGCAACCGCATCGCGCAGGCCGTCGCGGGCACGCTGGGCTTCCTGCTCCGCCTCCTGGCGAGCCTGCTCGAGTATGCGGGCACGTTCTGCCTCGGCGTCCTTGCGAGCCTGCTCGATCAGGGCGGCAGCCTGTTTCTCGGCCTGGGCCAGGCGAGTCTGGTTTTCGGCCTTGGCAGCGGCTTCGATCTGGCTGATGCGGGCTTCCGCCTGCGCCAGCTCGGTCTTGCCTTTCTCGGCCGATGCGAGGCCTTCGGCGATCTTCAGACGGCGCTCTTCGATGGACTTCATCAGCGGCGGCCACACGAACTTCATCGTGAACCACGCCAGAATGAAGAACACGAGCATCTGGAAGACGAGTGTCGCGTTCAGATTCACGGTGTTTCCTTATTCGGAAAAGATCATCATCCGTGACGGCGAGCGGAGCGGCGCCACGGAGCGGTCATGTCGAATAGGTCTTAGCCGGCGAACGGATTCGCAAAGGCGAACAGCATGGCGATACCAACACCGATCAGGAAGGCGGCGTCGATCAGGCCGGCCAGCAGGAACAGCTTGGTCTGCAGCGGGTTCATCAGCTCGGGTTGGCGAGCCGAAGCCTCGATGTACTTGCCACCGACGATCGCGATTCCCAGGCATGCGCCGATGGCACCCAGACCGATGATCAGACCGCAAGCGAGAGCGACGAGAGCGACGTTGGTCATGACAACTCCTTGATATGAATCGAAAAACGACTAGTTATGTTGATAATTGAACGACGGATACTGCTAACTTGCTACGGGAGCGCGGCAACCCGCCACGCCCCGGTATTTCTACACACCACCACTCCCTCCCGACTCCGGGGCGCCGCGGATCCGGCTCTGCCGGTCTGCCAGCGCCGCCCCCTGGGGGGCACCCGAAGGGTGTACAGGCGCCTACTAATGCCCTTCGTGCGCCTGGCTCACATACACCAGGGTCAGCATCATGAAAATGAATGCCTGGAGCACGACGATCAGGATGTGGAAGATGGCCCAGATCGAACCCGCGATCACGTGGCCGATGCCCAGGAACACGCTGGTGGCATTCAGGCCGGCCCACGCGCCGCCCAAGAGGGCGATCAGCATGAAGATCAGTTCGCCGGCGAACATGTTGCCGAACAACCGCATGCCCAGCGAAACCGTCTTGGCAGCGTATTCGATCAGGTTGAGCAACAGGTTGAAGGGAGCCAGGATGATTGCAGCGATGCCGTGCCCGTGGAACGGCGCGGTGAACAGTTCCTTGACGAAGCCGCCGGGAGACTTGATCTTGATGCCGTAGTAGAGCATCAGCAGCAGCACCCCGAGCGACATCCCGATGGTGGCATTCAGGTCCGCGGTGGGAACGATGCGATGGTAATGGATGACGTCGGCCAGCCCGACCAGGCCGAACAAGTAATGGGGAAGGTCCACCGGCAGCAGATCCAGCGCGTTCATGAAGATGATCCACATGAACACGGTCAGCGCCAGCGGCGCGACGAACTGCCGGGACTTCGCGTTATGGACGATGCTCTTGGCCTGCTCGTCGACCATCTCCACGAGGATCTCGACGAATGCCTGCATCTTTCCCGGCACGCCGGCCGTCGCGCGGCGCGCGCCCAGCCACATCAGGAAGACCACGAGCAGGCCCATGCTGATGGACCAGAAAAGCGTGTCGTAGTTGATGACCGAAAAGTCGGCGATGACGGTCTGCTTGTGCCCGGTGTTGTTCAGGTGTCCCAGGTGGTGGACGATGTACTCGGACGCGGTCGGCGCTGTAGTGGAAGCCATATCGGGGGGTTCTATCCTACGACCTGATTTTCGAAATTCTCGCGATGCCGGCCGGACGCTACTGCCGCACCGTCATCTTCAATCCTTCTTGCCGAAAGCCAGTACCAGCCACTGGCTTTTGAGCGCACACACCAAGCCCGCCAAAAAGGCTGGCCAGACAAGCCACTCACGACCGAATCTCGCCGCCGCGACGATGAGTGCGGCAGCGATGGCGATCTTGAGAAACTCGCCCAAGAAAAACGTTGCGGGGTTTGCTCCCTCCGGCTTCTGCACACTCAGGACCAGCCTGAATGCGAACAAGGCGTTGGGAATGACGTATGCCGCGGCGCCAGCCAGCGCAGACCCTGCAGCAGTGCTCCCTGACACCGCGTAGGCCAGCCCGGCAATGACCACGCTGACGGCAACCTGAACAATTATCGCACGCAGCAAGTCCCGCACGGCCTGCTGGCGCAACACTATCCGTTCTGCTTCGGTAAGCCGAAGCGGTTCCACCTGTTCGTTGGAACGCAAGCGCTCAGCGTCTCGGGCCTCCCAACCCCATGGATCGGGTTCGCCGGCCCCCCTCCCATCTTGCGCGCCGTGCGGCACCGCGGCATGGGCCGACTGGTGCGCAGCTCTTTCGCAAGCATTCGCGCTGGCATCTGAAGGGCGCGGATCGTCTTCGACCGTCTTCATCGGACGACTAGCACCTTTTCAAGACCTGCTTTCCGACAAACCATACGAGTATAGCGGGTTTACCCCCTTCAGGCAAACCAGCATGGTGCGCGGGAACAGACAGCATGCACCGTCCTAGCGCCCCTTCCGGCCCCAGGCTTGCTGCCGCCCGCTGCGGCGCAGCGCGCCTTTCCCGAGCCGGCCCAATCGGCGCAGCAATTCAGTACACGTATAAATGTACTTATTAAAAATTCCTTTTAATTCATGTATTTAAATGACTGTATTTTTGAAAATGCAGTGATATATTGCTTTCTTCTTTCACTAAGGGTCAGCGCCGCCTGCGCAACGCCCACATCCATGAGCGCGGCCGGCCGGCCGCGATCGCCACGGGCGTCACCGCTTCCAGGCGGCTTGAACGGGGGTTCCATGTTTCGTCGTCGTTTCCTGGTGGGCTTGGTCGCAGCCCTCGCGTTGTCTTGCCTGCCGTGGCGCGCAGCCACCGCACAACCCTGGCCCGCGCGGCCCATCACCCTGCTTGTTTCTTCCGGTCCGGGCGCCGGCGTGGATCTGTTCGCACGGGTGCTGGCCGAACAACTGCAAGGCCGGCTGGGGCAGTCGATCATCGTCGAGAACCGTCCCGGCGCCTCCGGCATGATCGCCGCGCGGCTGGCCTCACGCGCCGCACCGGACGGCTACACGATCTTCCTGATGCCGAACACGCTGGTCATCGCGCCCTACGTGCTGGCCGAGAACGCCGCCACGGTCAGCGTCATGAAGGAGCTGGCGCCGGTGATCATGCCCGTATCGACCATGATGGTGCTGGCCGTCAATGGAAAATTCGCCGACCGGAACGGCATCCGGACGGTATCGGATCTGGCCGAGTACACGCGGCGCCACCCCGAGCTGCCCTACTCGGGCGGGGACAACGGATCGCCGATGAACGTGATGGGCGAGCAATTCAAGAAAGAAGCCGGGCTGCGCATGACCCACATTCCCTATGGCGGCGTCGCCAAGACGGTGTCGGCGCTGATCGGCGGGCACGTCAACGTCGCCTGGATGCCGACCTCCGGCAACATGTCGCATTTCAAGAACGGCGCCTTACGCGCGCTGGCCACCTCGTCGCCCGCCCGTTCGCCGCAAATGCCGGATGTGCCGACCATGGCCGAGCTCGGCTTCAAGGATGTCCGCGCCACGGCATGGTTCGGGATACTGGCGCCGCTGGGAACGCCGCAGCCCATCGTCGGCCGCTTGAACAGCGAAATCAATGCCGTCCTGGGCTCGGCCGACATGCGGGCCAAGCTGGCCGAGCTGGGCTACGACCCCGAAGGCGGCGGCCCCGAGGCATTGGCGGCGCAAATGCGCGAGGACGACGAGCGCTATCGCCGCCTGACCTCGGACCTGAACATCCGCGCCAAGTGACCCCGCGCCGCACACTCGAGAAACCACCGTGTCCGATACTCCGCTGAAACTCAGCATGACCTGCGGTCCGTACGACCGCGCGCAGGCGCTCATCGATGGCAGCGTGAAACCCCGCGGCATCGAGCTGGACATCACCGTCAACGACGACGACGTCAGCCGGCAATCGCAAAGCGCGCGGGGCCTGTTCGACGTGACCGAGTTCTTCACCGGCACCTACATCGCCGACCTGCCGCGCCGCACGCTCGGGTTCACCGCCTTGCCGATTTTCGTCAAGCGCATGTTCCGCCATTCGTACATCTACATCAACAAACGGAAGAACATACGGCGGCCGTCCGACTTGAACGGCCGGCGGGTAGGCCTGCAGACGTGGATCACCAGCGCGGCGCTGTGGGCCAAGGGCATGCTGGAAGAAGACCACGGGGTGGATCTGGAATCCATCACCTGGGTCGCGTGGCAGCCGGTCAGGCTGCCCGATTGGACGCCGCCGCCCTGGCTCAAGCTGGAACTGGCACCTCCCGGCTCGACCCAACTCGACCTGTTGGCGTCGGGTGCGATCGATGCCGGCATCACCACGGAAATCTGGGCCCCGGACGTCCATCCCGACGTGGACTTCCTATTCCCCGACTACCCCGATCGGGAACGCGAGTACTTCAGCCGCACGGGGTGCTTTCCCATCATGCACACGCTGCTGGTCCGCACCAGCATCCTGGAAGCCCACCCCTGGGTCGCGCGCAGCCTGTTCGACGCCTGGGAAGCATCCAAGCGGCAATGCTACGAGCGCCAGGAATGGCAGCGCATCCACATGACGTCGCTCTGGTACCGCGGATTGTGGGAAGAAGAGCGCCGGGTGGCCGGTCCGGACATTTACCGCTGGGGGTTCAAGCAGACCCGCCACGAGATCGAGCGGATGCTGGCGTATGCCCATCGGCAAGGGCTCACGCCCCGCCGATACGAACCCGAGGAACTGTTCTGGCCCTCGATGCTGGAGACCTGAGCCCGCGGCGGCCACGGGCTCAGTCGCGGTAGGACGGATCCCGGCGGTCAAGCAGCCGCAACAGCGCCGGCCATTCCAATAACCCGAAGCGCCGCCGCGTCTCCGGCTTATACAAGTGATTGGTCAGCCGCACCACCTCCTCCCCCGGCAGGTGCAAGGGCGTATTGCAGGCCATTGCCATCGCCTGCGCCTGGCAGGCGCGCTCCAGCCAGTACATCGCCGTAAATGCCTCGGCAATGGATGGCCCCACCGTAAGCAGGCCGTGATTGCGCAGAATCATGGCCTGGCTGTCTCCCAGGTCCTCCACGATGCGTTGCTGTTCCCCCAGGTCCACGACGACGCCTTCGTAGTCGTGCACCGCCACCTTGCCGAAGAACATTGCGGTTTGCGTCAGGGGTAGCAGCCCGCACGCCAGCGCCGATATCGCCATGCCGGCGGGAGTATGGGTATGGATGACGCATTCCACGTCCGGACGCGCCCGGTGCACCGCCGAATGAATGACGAAGCCTGCATGATTGATCCCGTAGGACTGGCCGCGGTCATCGACGACCCGGCCCTCGAGATCGATCTTGATCAGGCTGGACGCGGTGATCTCCTCGTACGCCATACCATAGGGATTGATGAGAAAGTGTTCGCCCGCGCCCGGCACGCGGGCCGAGATGTGGTTGTAGATCAGGTCGTCCATCTTGAAATGGGCCACCAGCCGATAGCAGGCCGCCAGGTCCACGCGCACCTGCCGTTCGGCCTCGCCGATATCCGGCGCGCCCGTCCCCACGATTTGTGCTTGCCTCATGCTTGCCTTCCTTCGTCAATCGAATGCGATCTTCGCGCGCCGTATGACGCCGCCCCATTTGTCGATGTCCGCCGCGATGACGCCGGCCATCTCGGCGGGCGAGGTGGAACGAGCCTGGATGCCGAGCGCATCGAACCGGGTCTTGGTTTCGGGCAGCGCCAGCACGGCCGCGATTTCCTTGTTCAGGCGAGCGATGATCGGCGCCGGCGTCCCCGCGGGCACTTCCACGCCCTGCCAGCCATCGGCCTCGAAGCCCGGCACGACTTCGGCGATTGCCGGCGTATCGGGAAGGGCCGGCAAACGCTTGGTGCCGGTCGTGCCGAGCGGAATCACCGTGCCGGCCTTGACCTGTTCGATGGCGGTGGTGGTCGGCTGGAAAATCAGCGGGACCTGCCCGCCGATCACATCCACCAGCGCCCCGCTCTTGTAGGGGACGTGGGTCAGCCGCACGCCGGCCAGCGAGGTCATCAGTTCCATGATGACGTGGCCCGCGCCGCCCACGCCCATCGAGGCGTAGTCGATGGATGCCGGCTTGGCCCGCGCGGCGGCTATCAACTGGGCCAGGGTGCGATGCGGAAAGTCCTTGTTGGCAATCAGCACGTAGGGCACCGCCGCCACGATGGAGACCGGCGCGAAGTCCTTCACCGGATCGTAGGGGAGTTTCTTGTAGATGAACTGGTTCATAGTCACGATGGAATTGACCATGAAGAACATCGTGTGGCCGTCCGGCGGCGCCTTGGCCACGGCTTCCGCCCCCAGCATGCCGCCCGCGCCCGCGCGATTGTCCACGACAAAAGGCTGGCCCATGCGCTCGGCCAGCTTCCCGGCCAGGTAGCGCGCCACGATGTCGGGCGAGCTGCCGGCCGGAAACGGCACGATGACGCGCACCGGCTTGGACGGATAGGCATCGGCCGCGCCCGCCTGCCCCGTTGCACAGGCCATGACCATGGCCACGGCCGTCCATAAGTGCGCCGCGGTGCGGCGCATCGAGATCTGTCCCATGGTTGTCTCCCTCTCCCGCCCCCGGCTCATGAAAGGCCGGATGTCTCGCTCCTGCGACCCTAGATGACCGAGCCCTCCACGTCGCCGGGCATCTTGAAATTGGGCAGCCGCTGCAAGTTGCCCTGCTCGTCGACGGCCAGGCCCGATTCGTCGGCCGCGCGGCGCAACACTTCCTCGTGCCAGGTCACCGCGCCGCCGCCGGTATGTCCGCCGACCAGTGCGAGCATGGTCAGCTCTTGGTCGCCGTAGTTGCGAAAGCCCCGCATGACGCCGGTGGGCACGGAGATCACGTCCAGCGGCTGCAGCACGATCTCTTCTTTGTCGTCGCCGATCAATACATGGACCGGACCGGTAATGGGAATGAAGACTTCGGCCGTCTTGTGCGCGTGCAGTCCCGCGCCGCCACCGGGCGGCACGACGATGTAAGAGATGGTGAAGCCGTGGTCGTCGGTGATGGGCGGCTGCATGTCGGGGTTCTCGACCACGCCTCGCCCGATCACCTTCAGGTTCTTTTTCCTGCCCTCGGGCAGCAGCGAATCGACGAAGGCGAGACTGAACGGCTTGAGTTGGCTGAAGCGCGCAACGCGCGTGCGCGCTATGGTTTCTAGCAACGGGCTGGCCATGGAGGCTCCTTGACGGTCCGCGGCATGGGAAGTCCACCGCGATGCCCACATCATGGCCGCGCGCGCGGCTTCGATAAATTATCGATTTGCTATGCCCGCCATGCCGTCAAGGTATGGCGGCGTCCGATCAAACACGGGCGCCGCGGCGGCGCCCCATGAGCCGCGCGCCTTGCCACTGCCCCCCCTGCACCTGAGCCATGATGAGTTCGCGCACCATGGGCAGGACCTCGCTGGCCACGCGCGACAAAGGACGCGACACCGGCCAGGCCAGGCTGCGCTGCAGCCACAGCCCGGTAATGGGCGTGGCGGCCAAGCCCTGCTCCAGGGCCACGCTGGACGGCAGGTAGACGGTATATCCCATGCCCATGCGCACCAATTGCGCCGCCAGCGAAAAGGTGCCGACTTCCGCCTCTATCCGCAGCGGAACCCGCTGGCGCGCGGCCAGCGCCTCGATCTCGTTGCGTATCCCGGCGCGCGATACGCCGGTGAGAATGAGCGGCAAATCCCGCAATTGCCGCACCGGGACTTCGCTGCGCGCCAACAGCGGATCTCCCGCGGGGCCGACCAGGCATAAGCGGTCCTCGAACAGGGGCTCGACCGCCAGCATGTGCGAAGGCGGCGGCGCCGGCGTGGCCCCGCTCAGCAGCGCGATATCCACCGCGTTGTCGCGCAGCATGTCGTGCATGGCGGGGCTGAAGGCCTGGATGATGTGCGGCTGCGCCTCGGGGAAGCGCCGCTTGATGGCCACCGTCAGCGGCGCGCCGACAACGGAAACGTAATTGGGCGTCATGCCGATGATCACCGGCCCGGACGGCGGCCCTTGCGTGTCGTGGACGTCGCTCTTGAGCTGGTCGAAGCTGCGCAATAGATATTGGGCCCGATCGAGCAGACGGCGCCCCTCCGGCGTCAACGTCGCGCCGCGCAAGTGGCGCTCGAACAGGCGCACGCCCAGCTCGTCTTCCAGCATGCGGATGCGCCGGCTGAGCGCAGGCTGGGCAATGAAAAGCTGCTGCGCCGCCTTGGAGAAATTCTGGTGCGTCGCGACGGTGACGAAGTACTTCAGTTGGCGAATATCCATAGCGCCTGCCATCCCGGGTCCGGTCCGCCATACCGCTGCGGCATGACCCCTGGACTGCGGAAATATGACGCGCCGCCGGGGGGCCGGCCCTATCATAGCGATGTCGCTCTAGCTCGTCACCGCAACACCATGAAGCCTGATGACACCTTGCTCGCCCGGCTCGACCCCGACATCGCACCACGGGTCATGCGCCTGGTCGAGGCCGAGACCACCCCTGCGCACCTGCTGGACCCAGCCCAGGTGCGGGCGGCCTTCCTGCGCAACCGCCAGCCGCTGCGTCGCCCGCCCGTGCCGCTGGACATCGAAGACCGGCACATAACGGCCGATGGCGCGCCGCTGCCATTACGCGTCTACCGCCCGCGCCTGCCACGGCCGCCCGCCCTCCTCTACATGCACGGCGGCGCATTCACCAATGGCGACCTCGACAGCCACGACGCCATCTGCTGCGCGCTGGCCGTCGATGCAGACGTACTGGTGGTCAGCGTCGATTACCGCGTCCTGCCCGGCCATCCTTTTCCGGCAGCCTTGAACGACACCATCGGCGCGCTGCGCTGGATGCATGGCGCCGCCGGAGCGCTGGGCGCCGATCCGGACCGGCTGGCCATAGGGGGGGACAGCTCTGGCGCCAACCTGGCCCTGGCAGCGGCGCTGGAGACCCGGGGCGACATCGCCTTGCGCGCCCTGTGGCTGGCGTACCCCATTATCGGCATCGACTTCGATACCCCTTCTTACCGCGAGAACGCCAACGCGCCGCTGCTGACGCGAGCCCGTTGCCAGCGCATCCTGCGTGATTACCTGGGGCGGGAACCGACATCGGCCGACTGGCGCGCCGCGCCGTTGCTGGCGCCGGATTTCGGTGCCCTGCCGCCGGCCGTCGCGCTGGCGGCGGAACTGGATCCGCTGCGCAGCGACGCCGAGATCTTTGCCGATAAGCTGCGGGCGGCCGGCGGCATGTGCGAGTTGATCCACGCCCCGGGCATGCCCCACGGATTCCTGCGGTGGATCGCCGAGAGCGAGGCCAGCCGCCGCATTGCGCGCCAGAGCGCCGCAGCCCTGGCCCGCTTGCTGGCCTGAGCCGCAGCGGCGTGCCTGCGCCGTCGGGGCGACCCGCACCACCGCCCATATGGCGCCAGGCTAGTCGGCCGTGATGTTCGCCGTGCGGACGATCTTGCCGTAGACCTCCGTGTCGCGCTTGACCATCTCGGCCAGCACCTCGGGCGGTCCGCCCACCAGGATTTCTCCCGAGCCCTCAAGCGCTGCCTTCACGTCCGGCATCTGCAGGATCTTGTTGATCTCCCGATTCAGCCGCTCGATGACCGGCGCCGGCGTCTGGCGCGGCGCGAACAGGCCGCTCCAGATATTGGCCACCACCGCGGGATAGCCCTGTTCACGGATCGGCGCGATATCGGGCGCGAACGCAAAGCGCTCGGCATCGAGACCCCCCAGCGGGACCAGCGCCCCCGATTTCAGATGCGGGGCAAGCGTGCCATAAGGGCCGAATATCAGCTTGACGTGCCCGGCCAGCGTATCGGCCACGGCCGGCGCCAGGCCTTTGTACGCGACGAACATCATGTCGATGCCGGCGGCCTGCTTGAACATTTCGCCCGCCACATGCATAGGCGAACCACTGGACGACCCGGTGTAGGTGACGCCAGGATTCCGCTGGGCGTAGCGCACCAGTTCATCGAGCGTCTTGACGCCCAGGCCGGGATGCGCGGCCAGGACCAGCAAGGCCTTGGACGGAACGATGACCGGCGCAAAATCCGCCTGCACGTCATACTTCACCACGCCCTTGGGCAGGACCAGCGGCGAGAGCACGAACGTATTGGGCGCCATCATGAGCGTATGGCCGTCCGGCACCGCGCGCGCAACGTGCGCCGCACCCAGCGTGCCGCTGGCGCCCGGCCGGTTTTCGACGATGATGCTCTGGCCAAGACTGACGGCGAGTTTTTCGCCTATGACCCGCGCCAGTTTGTCGGGACCGCCGCCGGGAGGAAACGGCACGACGATGGTGATGGGCCTGGCCGGATAGGCCGTATCCGACGCCGCTTGCGCCCCGGGAACCAGGGCACAAGAGACAAGAAGCAGGGCAAGCAGCGCAACAGATTTCATGACAGACCTTCCGTGCTGAACAATTCCAAGGAAAACCGCCGGCCGTTGCGCTCCTGCGCGAGCGCCCGACCGGCGGGCAGAGGCGTTAGGCGAGGCGCGTGCCGCTGGCCGACACCCCGCCATCCACGGGCAACACCGCCCCGGTAATGAAAGAGGCCTCGTCCGAGGCCAGCCACAGAACGGGAGCCGCGATCTCGGCGGGATCCCCCCAGCGGTTGATGGGCGCCGGTACGCAGCCGCGCTCCACCAATTCGTTTTCCGTCATGCCGCGCGCCGCCGCGCGCCCCAGCGTGAAGCCGGTCAGGACCGAGCCGGGACAGACCGCATTGGCCCGCACGCCATGGCGGGCTTCTTCAATGGCCAGCACGCGCGTGGCGGCGATCATCGCGGCCTTGGTCGCATCGTATTGGCCCATGCCCCCCCGGCCGCTGAGGCCGAACGTAGAGGCCACATTGACTACCGCGCCGCGGCCGCTGTCCCGCAGATACGGCAGCATCGCGGCCGTGACGAGCGCGGTTCCCGTCACGTTGACGGCAAGGATGCGTTGCCACGATGCCGCGTCGGCATCGGCAAGCCGGTGGTATTCGCGGACGGCGGCGTTGTTGACGAGGATATCGAGCTTGCCGCCTTCCTGGCCGATAAACGCCGCAAGTGCGCCGACCTGCGCCTCGTCGGAAATATCGCAAACCTGGGTGGCCACCTGGGGCGATTGGATGCGCGCCGCGGTGCGGGCCAAGGCCTGCGCATCGGCGTCAACCAGCACGATGCGCGCGCCTTCGGCGACGAACAACCGCCCGATGGCCTCGCCTATGCCGCCGCCTCCCCCCGTCACCAACGCCGTCTTGCCCTGCAATCGAAACGTCATCGCAACCTCTGTCAAACCGGGTAGTCCAGCGCGCCGGCCGGATTGTCTATGCGCGACCGCTCGGTGATCTGGGTGACGAAGGCCGTGCGCAGCAGCCGCCGCACTTTGACCACGTCCTCGTCCGGACCGAGCAGATATTCGCGCGACCGGGCTTCGATCAGGTCCCCCTGCGCCTCGGCGGCCATGGCGTCCTCGTCGCTGACCTGCTTGAGCCGCGCAATGGCGACCTCGTTGAACAGCCGGGTCGCCTCGGCGCGTTCGGCCGGCGTGGAGGCCCGCCAGGCCAGGTACCGCACCACCATCGTGTGCTTCTCGTCCTGGGGGAACTGCCACAGCCGCGAGGCATAGGGCGCGGCGCCCGGCGCCGGCATGATGGGATTCGTGGTCAGACAGGGAAGACAGAAACGCTGGCCTTTGACGTCGACGGTGAAATGCCCATGGTTGAGGGAATTGCCCTCGAGGTCCACCGACACGCCGCGGATGCCGTGCGTGGTCTTGATGATCTTGATGCGCCGGTCTTCCAGCGGCGTTTCGGTATCGCCGGCCTTGCGCTCGGCACGGTGCACGGCCTGGGAATCCGTGTGCAGCACGACGGCGTGGAAACCGTCGCTGCCGTCGATGGCCAGCAGCCAGTTGGCGTTCCAGATTTCGGTAGGCAGGCGAAAGCAGATGAATTCGTCGGGCTTGAGGAGTTCTTCGGGCACCTGCGTTTCGAGCGGCGGCGGCGGAAAGCGCGTGGCGTCGCCCAGGTAGGCCCATATGTAGCCGCCGAGTTCCCGCGCAGGATAGGCGGTTACCGCCAGCTGGTCGTGATGCCTCGTGTGGGACGGCTCCCAGGGAATCAGGGTGCAGCGGCCTTCGCCGTTGAAGCGCAGGCCGTGCATGAGGCATTGGAGATCGCCGTCCAGCACCCGCCCCACCGAAAGCCGGATGCTGCGGTGCGGGCACCGGTCACGCACGACATTGGGGTTTCCCGCCCCGTCGCGCCAGACGGCGAGGTTTTCGTCGAGCACCTTGATGCCCACGGGGCGATCGGCCGGCAGTTCCTCGCTCTGCAGGATCGGGTACCAATAATTGCGCAGCCCGGAGGGCAGGCCCTCCGGAATCAGGCTGGCCAGTTCCTTTACGACGGTTTCGTCACCCACGGTGCCCTCCTAGTTCGTTGCATCCACTATAAGCGGCGTTTTTATGCAAGTCAATATATCGTTGTCTGTCCTATCACATTGATTTTTTTCAGTTTCTAAATAAGTAGACTTATATGTCTACATACAATAAAAAGGGAGCCTGGGCCCGGTATGGTATTTTCTCGGGCCGGAGGAGATCCATGCTCGCAGACCCCCCCAAGCCCCGTACCGACGACGTTCCAGCCGAACCGGATCCCCTGCTCGTGCTCTACAGCATGCCTGGGCACCTGATTCGCCGGGCCAAGCAGAAAACGACGCTGGCCTTCGCACCCATCGCCCGCCGCTTCAACCTGACGCCCATCCAGTACGTCGTGCTCAAGGCGGTGGCGATCCGGCCGGGGGTGGACCAGGCCGAGCTGGGCGACATCGTCGGGCTCGACACCTCCACCACTGGCCAGGTGGTGGCGCGGCTGGAGCAACGCGGCTTGATCGGCCGCCGGGCCGATGGCCGCCGCCAGCGGGTCGAGATCCAGCCTGAAGGTCTGTCGATGCTGGAGGCACTGCAGCCGGCACTCAGCGATATCCAGGAAGAAATCACGCACCCGCTCACCGCCAAGGAAAAGCAGCAGTTCCTGCGGCTGCTCTCGAAGATGCTGGGTATCGCCAATCTTTATCACCAGCCGCGCGCCCGCCGGCGCCCGCGTACACCCGGCCGGTAATCGCGCCACGGACGGGCGCCGGGCAGCCCGTGCCGATAAAATCGGGGCTTCCCCCAGGAGGCCTCTGCCGGCGGCCCCCGGGGCCACCGCTGCAAAGAAGGCCGACTTGGAACTTCGCCAGATCCAGTATTTCATCTGCCTCTTCGAGGAGGGCACCGTGACGGGCGCCGCGCGCCGCGTCAACGTCGTCCAGCCCGCGCTCAGCGCGCAGATCGTCAAACTCGAAGAAGAACTGGGGCAGAAGCTGTTCGTGCGAAGCGCCCGGGGCATGGAACCCACGGAAGCCGGCCGCCGCATGTACCAGTTGTACCTGCCCATCCTGCGCGATCTGGCCCATGCGCGCGAGCAGATGACGCTGCGCAGCGGCGAAGTCGGCGGCCAGGTCGTGGTGGGCATGATCTCATCGCTGGCCGAAAGCGTGCTGAGCGAAGCCCTCACCGACTTCGCGCAGGCCTATCCCAAGGTCCACGTCACCGTTACCAATGGGGCACTGCTGGACTGGGTGGCAGCCGGCAAGATCGATGCCGCCATCGTCGACAAGCCGCGGCGCCCGTTCTCGCTCAGCGTCGAGCCCATCATCGACGAAGAATTAGTACTGGTGGGCCCCGACGACGACCGGGTGCCGGACGTCCTGCCGCTGGCGGCCGTGGCTGCCCTGCCCCTGTTGTTTACGCCACGCGAGCATAATTTGCGCGAGATCCTGGAAGACTATGCCCGCCAGGAGAACCTCGTGTTCAAGCCGGTATCCGAGATCTATTCGATGACCGCGCTGCTCAACCTGGTCGAAGACGCCGGCTTCTACGCCATCCTGCCCCGCACCGTCGTACGGCGGCACGCACGGCGCGCTTCGCTGCGCGTGCGCACCATCGAATCGCCGGCCATGGTCCGCCAGATCATCTGCGTCACGCATCCACGCCGCCCGCTCAACACCGCGTCCGCCTTGTTCGTCGAAGTGCTGCGCCGGCACATACGCGGACTGCCCGACGGCACGGCATGGCCCCAGGACGCCGGCCGGAACGGCTGACGCGGCGAGCCGCCGTCCGGGCGGTCCAGTTCTGCAGCCCGGTGATATGCATCGGTGATGGCTGCGATCAGTATTAATCATGGCCGGCGCGGCGTTTGGCCTCGCGTTCTCACTTAGAATTTTTGCAGAAGCAGTAGGAGACTCGCATGAAAGCACCGGCACGCGCCTTGCTCGCCATATTGTCCCTGGCCGTGGCGGCCGCCTCGCCCCTGGCGGTGGCAGACAACTATCCTTCCAAGCCCGTCCGGATGATCGTGCCCGTTACCGCCGGCGGCGGCGTGGACACGGCTGCCCGCCTCATCGCCACGCACCTGCGCGCCGAGCTGGGACAGACCTTCGTGGTGGAAAACAAGCCGGGTGCCGGCGGCAACATCGGCCTGGACCTGCTGGCGAAATCCCCGGCCGACGGCTACACCCTGGCCGTGATCCCCAACACCATGACCATCAACCATACGTTGATGAGCAAGCTGCCGTTCGACACGCTCAAGAGCTTCGCCCCGGTCGTGCAGATCGGCAATACGCCGGCGGTGCTGGGCGCGCGCGCCGGGCTGGCGCCCAAGTCCCTGAAGGAACTGGTGGCCTACGCCAAGAGCCACCCCGGCAAGCTGTCCTACGCCGGCTGCGATACCGGTTCCGCGCTGCACCTGGCCGGCGAGATGTTCAAGCAGCAGGCCGACGTCGACATCACGCACGTCCCCTACAAGGGCTGCTCGGACTCCGTGCCCAACGTGCTGGGCGGCCAGGTGGACCTGATCTTCATCACGCTGACCAACATCGCCGGCTACATCAAGGATGGCCGCATGCGCGTCTACGCCGTCGCGGCGGATCGGCGCACGCCCTACGCACCCGACCTGCCGACCGGGGCGGAACAAGGTTTCCCGGACTTCAACATCGACATCTGGTATGGCATGCTGGCGCCGGCGGGCACGCCGCCCGACATCGTCGCCAAGCTGAATACGGCGGTGAACGCCATCCTTAGAAAGCCGGACGTGCAGAGCTCGCTGGCCACCAGCTATCTCACGCCGGTGGGCGGCACCCCCGGGCAGTTCGGCCAGAAGATCCGCTCCGACATCGAACGCTACGGCGCCGTCATCCGGAAGGCCCATATTCGCGTCGAATGATTTCCTTGTATTCCCTTGTTCACACACCGAGACCGCTATGTCCAAACTGAGACTTTCGCTAGGCTGCTGGGACTATGACCGTACCCGCGCGCTGATGGACGGCACCGTCGTTCCCGACGGCATCGACCTCAACTACCTGAACATGCCGGTGGAAGAAACCTTCTTCCGCATGCTGCGGCATCGTGAGTTCGACGTGGCGGAAATGTCGCTGTCGTCCTACACGGTGTCGCTGTTCAAGCCCGACCGGCCGTTCATCGCGATTCCCGTCTTCCCGTCGCGCTTCTTCCGCCACTCCTGCATCTACGTGAACGCCGACGCCGGCATTCGCGAGCCCAAGGACCTGATCGGCAAGCGCATCGGCACCCCCGAATACCAGATGACCGCACCGGTGTGGATACGCGGCATCCTGGACGAGCATTACGGCGTGCCGGTCGATAGCGTCACCTACGTCACCGGTGGCGAAGAAGAGCCGGGCCGGCCCGAGAAACTGAAGCTCGACCTGCCGGCCAACATCAAGATCGAACAGATCGGCCCCACGCAGACCCTGTCGCAAATGCTGCTAGACGGCGAAATCGACGCCCTGCATACGGCCCGCATGCCCTCCACCTTCCTTACCGGCAAGGGCAAGGTCAAGCGCCTGTTCCCGGACTTCGAGTCGGTCGAACGCGACTACTTCCGCAAGACGGGCATCTTCCCCATCATGCATACCGTGGTCATCCGCCGCGAGATCTACGAAGCCAACCGCTGGGTCGCGCAATCGCTCTACAAGGCCTTCGTGCAGGCACAGCAGATCGCCTACCAGAACCTGAAGGAAACCGCGGCGCTCAAGATCATGCATCCCTGGCTGCTGGGCAACATGGAAAAAGTCGTCGAGGAAATGGGCGATGATTTCTGGGCCTACGGCTTCGAGAACAACCGCAAGACGCTGGAAACCTTCCTGCGCTATCACCACGAAGGCGGGCTGTCCAAGAAGCTGCTGACGCCGGAGGACTTGTTCGCGCCGGAAACCTTCGAGGCGTTCAAGATCTAGTCGGGAAAAGCTCATCCAGCGCCGGCCGGCGCGGGATGAGCCCTTGCTCGTAGGACCAGCGTATCTGCGTCTCTATCATGTCGCGGTTCACCTCCAGGCCGTAGGGCCAGAAGTCCTGGCCCATCAACGCCTGGGTGCTCTCGGCTTCGGCCTGCATCCACGGCAGCATGACAGGCAGCGCCTGGTGAATGGCCAGGCGGTCCTGGGCCATTCGCTTGGCCTGGCTGAAAGCAGTCAGCAATGCGCCCGGCAAGTCAGGGTACGCTTCGGCCACATCGCGCCGCAGGGCAATCACGTGCATGATCGGAAAGCGGCGCGTGCGTGCGTAGTACTTTCTTTCCACGTCGCGCCAATCCGGAAACAGCCGCACGACGCCGGCGCGTCCGAAGGCCACCGGCGGCGTGTAGGCAATCAGCGCGTCGAGCTCGCCGGCCTCTATCATCGAGGACAAGGTGCGCCCTTGCACGGCCTGAATGCGCACACCCTGCGCCGGCCAATTGCGCGAATCGATCGCCTCCCGCTCGACATGGTCGACATCACCGGCGAACCACTCGCAGCTGCCCGGATCGAACCCGTATTCGTCCGACAGCATGCCGCGTGCGACCAGTGCCACCGTATTGGAGTATTCGCGCAGGCCGATGCGCTTGCCGGCAAGGTCGGCCGGCGTCTCGATGCCGCTGCCGGTCCGGACATAGATGGCCGAATGGCGAAACGAGCGCGACGGGAAAATCGGCAGCGCCAGGTACGGGCAGCCGCCGCGCACACTGGCGATCAGGAAGTTGCTGAAAGACAGCTCGGTGACCTCGTACTCGGCTGTCTGGAACGCCTGTGCAAAGATAGCTTCGAGGTCGCCAGTTGCGAACTGCGTCTCGAAGCCCTCGACGCCGACGCTGCCGTCGACCAAGGCACGGGTGCGATCGTAGTCGCCGACGGCGACCCGGATGGAGGGTTGGGTCATGGCGTAGCCTCGTGGCGTGGACAAAGGGACTATATCTTGGCGCCGGACGCCTTGATGATCTTTTCCCATTTGACGATCTCGGCTTTCGTGAAATCGCCCAGGGCCTCGGGCGTGCCGCCTGCCGGGACGGCGCCCTGCTGGGCCAGTGCTGCCTTGACGTCCGGCATCTGCAGGATCTTCACCATGGCGGCGTTGAGCTTGTCGATCACCGGCCGGGGCGTGCCGGCGGGCGCGTAGATCGCAGACCAGGCGGCGGTCTCGAATCCCGGCAGGGTCTCGGCAATGGTGGGTACGTCGGGTACCTGCGGCGCCCGCTGGGCGCTGGTGACCGCCAGGATGCGCACTTTGCCGCCTTTGACCATAGGCAGGCCCGTAGGCATGTTGACGAACATCATTTCGACCTGGCCGCCGGCAAGATCGACGATGGCCGGGGCGCCGCCCTTGTACGGCACATGCAGTACGTCAATACCGGCTATCGACTTAAACAACTCGGACGAAAGCTGGCTGGACGTCCCCAGCCCGGTAGAAGCGTACGACATCTTCTTGCCCGACTTGGCGTATGCGATGAGCTCTTGGGTGGTATTGACGGGTAGCGAGGGACTCACGAGCAGAATGTTGGGCACGGTGCCTACCAGCACGACGGGCGCCAAGTCCTTCAACGGGTGGTAGCCGAGTTTTTCGTACAGCGTGATGTTGATCGAGACGATCTCGGACCCCATCAGCAGCGTGTAGCCGTCGGCGGGCGACTTGGCGACTGCCTCGGCGGCAATGTTGCCGCCCGCGCCGGAACGGTTCTCGATCAACACGGGTTGGCCCAGCGCCTCGGCCAACCTCGGGCCTACGGTGCGGGCGAAGAAGTCCACCGTGCCGCCCGCCGGAAACGGCACCAGCATTTTGATCGGTTTGGAAGGATAGGTCTCGGCACGGGCGACACCCGACAACACGGCTAAAGCGGCGATCCAGCAGAATACGGTGAGGCGTTTCATGGCTAGGCTCCTGGCGTCAAGGCGGGGGAGGAATAGAGTCAGGCGTAGTTGATGACCATCAGGCGAATCTCGGACATCTCGTCCATGGCGTAGCGCGTGCCTTCGCGGCCGGTACCGGACTCCTTCCACCCGCCGAAGGGCATGTTGTCGATGCGATAGATCGGCACATCGTTGATCATCAGACCGCCGACTTCCCAATCCTCGAGCGCACGGAAGGCACGGCGCAGGTCCTGCGTAAAGATGCCTCCCTGCAACCCGTACTTGGAATCGGCGGCGCGGCGCACGGCCTCGTCGAAATCCCGATAGCGGTTGACAGTAACGACCGGTCCGAAAATTTCTTCGTCCTCCACCTTCATGCCCGGCCGGGTGCCGGCCAGCACGGTCGGCATGACCACGGCACGCTCGCGCGAGCCGCCGGCCAGCACGCGCGCGCCTTGCGCCACGGCCTCGTCGACCCACGCCTGGATGCGCCGGGCCGAGTCCTCGTCGATCACCGGGCCCACATCGACCCCCTCTTCCATGGGATTGCCCACGCGGCAGGCCTTGACCTTCGCGACGAGCTTCTCGGTGAAAACATCGGCCACCGACTCCTGCACCAGGATGCGCTGCACGCCGATGCAGTACTGGCCGCCGTAGACCACCCCGCCGCGCACGCAGCGGGCGGCAGCCAACTCCAGGTCGGCGTCCTCGGCTACGATCACCGCGCCGTTGCCACCCAGCTCCAGCGCGACCTTCTTGCGGCCGGCAATGGCTTTGATGTGCCAGCCCACCTTTGCGCTGCCGGTAAAGGTCACCATCGCGAACCGGTCGTCGCGCACCATGGCCTCGGCCAGGTCGACCGGGCAGTGGCAGACTTCCAACGCACCCTCCGGAAGTCCCGCGTCGGCCAACAGCTTTTGCAGCAGCAGCGCAGTGAGCGGCGTCTGCGGGGCCGGCTTGAGCACCACGCTGTTACCGACCGCAATGGCCGGGGCCACCTTATGCATGACCAGGTTGAGCGGGAAATTGAACGGTGCAATAGCCAGAATGGTTCCGATCGGAAAGCGGCGTGCAATCCCCACGCGCCGACGCATCGAAGCCAGCGCCGCATGATCCAGATCGGCGAGCGAAGCCGGGCGGCCGTCGGCGCCTGTGGTCTGGTACTCGAACACGCCGGCGTCCGCGTCCAGGGGGACTTCGTCGCCGTGCTGAAGCCGGGCTTCCGCCGCCGCATTCGTCAGGTTGAAAATCGCCCTGGAGACCTCGCCGCGCGCATCGTAGAGCGGCTTGCCCGCCTCGGCGGCAATGGTCCGGACGAACTCGTCGCGCCGCGCCTTCAGCAATTCAGCAGCGCGTGCCAGGATGTCCGCGCGCGCGAACCGCGGCAGCTTGCGCATGACCTCGAAGGCACGCTGCGCGCGGCCAATGGACCGCTCGACGTCGGCTGAACTGGCCACCGGCATTTCGCCCACGACGCTGCCGTCATAAGGGGAGAGGATTTTCTCGAAGGACATGCGTCAGGCTCCCGGCGCCCATGAAAGAGGTTTCATTAAACGCGCCCGGGCTGTCACGCGGAAGCCAGAAACAAGTGATGGTGGTGTTCTTAAAAATAGAACACTGGCGGGGGAGTCACCGCCTCTTGCATACCGCCAGGAGCGGCTGGAGGAAGGCCGTGGCTGCCGCCGAAAGCTTGTGGTGGCGCGCGGTAATGATGTCCAGGCTGGCCAGCCGGCACGACTTGTCCGAGACCGGCACGCCGACCAGCAACCCGGCGGCCTCCTCGTGCGCAAAGGTAAGCGGCGGCATGCACGAGATCACGTCCGAACCGGCCACGAGCGCCTTGAGCAACTGCAGAGAGTTGGCCACGCAGTGAACCGACAGGGCGACGCCCGCGCGCGCTGCGGCGTGGTCGATCAGGTAGCGGGTACCGAAGGTTTCGTCCGGCAAGGCCATTCGCTCCCCGGCCAGGTCCGACATGCGCAGCGACTTGCGGCGAGCCAAGGGATGGGAAGGACGGCAGATGACCTGCAGCGGTTGCGGGAGGCGGCCTTGGAGCACGAGGTCCTCGCGGCTCAGCACGTCGAAAGCCAGGCCGATCTCGGCCGACTCCCCGACCACGCGGTCAGCGATCTGGTGCGTGCCGCAGACCTCCACTTGGAAGTCGATGCCGGGATAGGAGGCGCTGAAACGCGTCATGAGCGCCGGCAGGAAGTCGCCAGTGACGGCTTCGATGACCGCTAGCCGGATCGTACCCCGGCGCAGTGCCGTCAAGTCGTGGATGTCGGAGCGGACACGCTCGATGCGGCTGCCGTTGTCGCGCACGAACTCGAACAGCATGCGGCCTGCTTCGGTAGGCAACATGCCGCGGGGCGAGCGTTCGAACAGCGGCGTACCCAGCTCCTGCTCCAGATTGACGATCTGGCGGCTGATGGCGCTGGGCGCGACGAAGAAAATCTCGGACGCCCGGCGCAGAGAGCCGGTGCGGACAACTTCGGCAAAGTAGCGAAGAGCCTGGGGCTGGAGCATCGCCGAGCGATGGGTTGCGGTCCGCTACGGGCAGGGGTTGGGCTGAGCGCTGTGTATGGCCTCGATACCCTCGACCACTTCAGGCGACAACACGACCTCGGCACTGGCGATGTTTTCATCCAGCTGGGCGATCGAGGTCGCACCGATCAGATTGCTGGCAACGAAGCGCTGGCGGTTGACCCAGGCCAGCGCCATCTGCACCGGCGACAGTCCATGATCGCGCGCCAGCTGCACATACTGCCGTATCGCGGACTCCGCCTGCGGGCTGCTGTAGCGCGTAAAGCGCGTGAACAGGGTCATGCGTGCGCCTTCGGGGCGCGCGCCGTCCAGATACTTGCCCGACAGCGCACCCATCGCCAGCGGCGAATACGCCAGCAGGCCGACCTGCTCGAAGCGCGAGAACTCCGACAAGCCGATTTCATAGACCCGGTTGACCAGGCTGTAGGGATTCTGGATCGACGCAATGCGTGGCAATCCCTTGGTCTCGGACAGCTTGAGGAACTGGGCCACGCCCCACGGCGTTTCGTTCGATACGCCGATATGCCGGACCTTGCCGGCGCGCACGAAGTCCTGCAGCACCGACAGCGTTTCCTCGATGGGCACGGTGTAGTCGTCCTCCACCCACGGGTAGGCCAGCTGGCCGAAGGTAGCGGTCGTGCGGTCGGGCCAGTGCAGCTGGTACAGGTCGATGTAGTCGGTCTGCAGGCGCTTCAAGCTGGCATCGAGCGCGGCGGTGAGGTTCTTGCGATCCAGGTAAGTCTTGCCGTCGCGGATGTGGCCGGGACGCTTGGCATCGCGCATGGGCCCGACGGCCTTGCTGGTCAGGATGATGTCGTGGCGGCGGCGGGTCTTGGCCAGCCAAGTGCCGATATAGGTCTCGGTACGGCCCTGGGTTTCGGCCTTGGGCGGCACGGGATACATCTCGGCAGCATCCACCAGGTTCACGCCACGGGCCAGCGCGTAATCGAGCTGTTCGTGCGCGTCGGCCTCGCTGTTCTGCTCGCCCCAGGTCATGGTCCCCAGGCCGATCAAGCTGACTTTGAGATCGGTGCGTCCAAGTGTGCGGTATTCCACGTGCGTACTCCGGTTGTTGATGATGCGCACTTCAAGGTTACCGCAAGGCTGCGCATCTGGACCAACGCCGGCCGGAGCATCACCCGCGCCCCTTTTGCACCAGCGTACGGGCTATCACGCCGATAAATGACGTTCCCGCCGCGCCTTCAATTCCACGGATCGATGGTCATGTGGATGGCGCCCTCCACGCCCTGGCCTGCCAGGCTGCGCAGGGCAAGATCGGTGTCTTCCAGCCCGAACATATGGGTGCTCATCTTCTTGACGCCGTGGCGGTCGCCGGCGATCAGCTGCAGCGCCAGTTCCACCGATTCGTAGCTGTGTCCGCGCATGCCTTTCACGGTCAGGAAGCGGGCGATGATCCGGTCGCTGTCGAACTCCGGTATGCGGCGGCGCTTTTGCCCGCCCAGGATGACCCGGCCGCGCTTGCGGGCCAGCTGGATGGCCGTGCCGACGGATTCGGTGCCTCCCGCCGCGCAGTCGATGACCAGGTCCGCCATCAGCCCGCCCGTCAGCTCGGCCACCGTCTCGAGCAGGTCCTGCGATTCGATGTCGATGGTGTGGTGGGCGCCCAGTTCGCGCGCCAGCGCAAGGCGGCGCGTATCGGTTTCGTTGGACAGCCCCGTCACGATGATGCGTTCGGCTCCCGCTTCCCGCGCGGCCACCACGCACGACAGCCCTTGCTGGCCCGGCCCCTGTATGACGACCGTCTGGCCTGGCCCTGCGCCGCCTTGCAGATAGGTCCATTCGATACCGTTGGCCAGCGGCAGCGCCAACGCCGCGTGACGCGGCGATACGCCCGCCGGTACGCGATGGAATACCGTGTTCAGATGCAGGAACTGGTATTGGCTGAAGCCGCCCCAGAGCCCCGGCTCGACCGCCAGGCCGGTAGCCCCGTAGCGCAGCCCGCCCAGCCGCCAATCGGTCGCATCGCACAAGCGGAATTCGCCGCTGCGGCAGAACTCGCAATGGCCGCAGGGCAGGTACTCTTCCAAGGCGACCAGGTCGCCTTCTTTCACGCCCCATTTGGCGCGGGCGACCTCGCCCAGTTCGGCCACGTGGCCGACCGTTTCGTGGCCGAGCACCAGCGGGCCGCGGCTGGCCGGCAGCTGTTGGTAATAGGGCCAATCGCTGCCGCAGACGCCGGTAATGGCCACCTTGAGCAAGCCGCTGGTGGCCGACGTGACGGGTGCGGGCAGTTCGCGCAGTTCGGTCTTGCCGGCCTCCACCGCGACGGCGGCGCGTACGTTGAGCGCCATGGCGTCACACCGACGCGTGAGGTTGGCCGGGCTGCACGCTCAGCGCTTCGGCGGCCGCCTCTTTGAAGTGCTGGTCGCGCGGCAGGATGACCGCGGCCGACCGCACGTGGTGCGCGGAAGGTTGCGTCCCCGGCGGCGGCACGCCTTCTTCGGCCAGCGCCTTGACGGCCTTCATCAAGGCGCGGCGCATTTTGACAATGCCGTTGTCCGTCGACGTCAGGTGTTCCTTGGTGCGATCCTGGATAGGGCCCATGCTTTCCTGCAGCGATGCATCCTGCATGCCTATGCCCTCGACCCCGCTGAAGGTCTTGCCGGCTTTCTGCGCAGCGCGGTCCATCAGGTAGTCGTTGTCCTTGTTCTGCAGCGGGCGGAAGGTACCCGGCACGTAGCGCACGTGGATGCCCTTGCCATCTTCCATGGCCCGCACTTCCGCTTCGGTCAGCGGCCGGGTCGCGTGGTAGTCGAAGCTCCAGGCCCAGCAGTTCTCGTCGTCGATGGGTACCCAAAAGTGGCCGTGCACGGGATGGTCGCCCCGGGGCGGCACCATGGTGAAGCAGGGCATCAGCCACGGCGTGATGCGCCAGTAGTAGGTATCGTCATCGGCATTGCGGCGCACGCCCACCAGCAGGCCCGTATCGGTATCCACCACTTCGAAGACCGGCCGCAGATCCTTGAAGTTGTACTGGTTGCCCGCCGCGCCCTTGAACAGCGGATCGGACTTCAGGCTGTCCCGGTGCAGCCACGACACGTGGCTGGAATCGATGCCGCCTTCCAATGCCTGCAGCCAGTTGTTTTCCTGGATCCGCTTGGAGACGAAGCGCTGGTTGTCCGGCACCATGGCGAACTCGTACTCGGGCAGGGGCGGCTGGTGTTCGGGCGGACCCATGTAGGTCCACAGGATGCCGCCGCGCTCGACCAGCGGGTACGCCGTCAATTTCACACGGGTGTGGAAGTCGCTGCCGTCGGGCTCGGACGGTACCTCCAGGCATTGCCCGTCGGCGCTGTATTTCCAGCCATGATAGGGGCAGCGTATGCCGCCGCCCTGGCCTTGGTCCTCGTAGCGGCCGAACCACAGCGACACGCCGCGGTGCGCACAGAATTCGTCGATCAGGCCCAGGTTGCCTTCCTCGTCGCGTATGGCCAACAGCCGCTCGGAAAGCAGTTTGATGCGTACCGGCTCGGATCCCGGCCCGGGCAATTCACTGCTGAGCAGAACCGGCAGCCAGTAGCGGCGGAACAACGCTCCCAGGGGCGTTCCCGGTCCGGTCTGGGTAAGCAAATCGTTCTGTTCTTTCTTCAACATCGGAGTCCCCTCGTTCAGATATCGTTCCGTATAAAGGAACATTGTTCCTTGATAGGAAACGAAGTTATCATTCGCTCCAACAACATGTCAATCCGGCGCGCATCGCCGATGCCGGTCAACAGAACCTGGAAAGAAAGGAGACACAACGATGATGCCTCATCGCCGTTCCATCGCGCGCGCGTTCTGCGCCACCCTCGCATTGGGCGCCTTCGCCGCGCCCGCCTGTGCCCAGGATACGTGGCCCAACCGCCTCGTCAGGGTCGTCGTGCCCTATGCGCCCGGCGGCAGCGCCGACACACTGGGCCGGCTCATTTCACGGCACCTTTCCGAGACGTTCAAGCAGAGCTTCGTGGTCGAAAACCGCGGCGGCGCCGGCGGCGTCATAGGCTCGCAAATGGTCGCCCGCGCCGAACCCGACGGCTATACGCTGGTGGTATCGGGCATAGGCTCGCACGTGGTCGCGCCGCTGACCAACGCGTCGAGCTTCGACCCGATCAAGGACTTCACCCATATCGCGCTGCTGGGCGGCCCCCCCACGGTGCTCGCCGTGAACGTCGCGCAGCCCATCAAGGACGTCCCCGGCTTCATCAAACACGTCAAGTCGCTACCCGAGGGGCTGAGCTGGGCCTCGCCCGGCCAGGGCACGCACGGCGCCCTGATCGGCGAGGCATTCCGCCAGGTCACCCATCTGAACCTGGTCCACATCAGCTACAAGGGTGCCGGTCCTGCCGTTGCCGACGTAGCGGCCAACCAGGTCCCTGCCGCCTTCATCACGTTGAGCACCGCTGCGGGCAATATCAAGTCCGGCAAGCTGCGCCCGCTGGCCGTGACGTCGGCGCAGCGTATCGTCGACTTTCCCGACATCCCAACCTTCAAGGAACTGGGCTACCCGCAGCTGACCGGCACGACCTGGTTCTCGCTGTCGGGCCCGGCGGGCATGCCTGCCGATCTGGTGCAGAAGCTGAACGTCGCCGTGCGCAAGGCCTTGCAGTCGCCGGAAGGCCAGGCCGAACTACGCGCCCAGAACATGGAAACCTTCGACTGGGATGCGCCGACCTTCAATGACTTCGTGAAGAAGGAAATCGCGCACTGGAGTCCGTACATCAAGCAATCACAGGCCACTAAATGAGGGGGTGGGTTACGTCCACCGCGCCGACGCATGTATAAAGATGGATTCCTTCCACCTTTGTCATCGCACATGCAAGACTCACAGGACGGCACCGAAGGAAGGCTTTCTTCGGTCGCCTCGGCCATTCGCGTCCTCAAGGCGTTTTCCGAAACCGAGGTCGAAATCGGCATCAGTACGCTGGCCAAGCGCCTGGGGCTGGCCAAGAGCACGGTCCACCGCCTGGCCAGCACCCTGACCTCGGAAGGCCTGCTGGAACAGAACCCGGAAAACGGCCGCTACCGGCTCGGACTGGGCCTGTTCGCCCTTGGGGCGCTGGTGCGCCGGCGCATGGACATATCCACCCAGGCCTTGCCCTACCTCCACGAACTGCGCGAGATCACCGGAGAGACCGTGCACCTCGCGACGCTGGAGCAAAGCAACATCATCTATCTCTTCAACCTGGAAAGCCACCAGGCAATACGCATGCGCTCCTACGTGGGCGCCCGCAAGCCGGCCTTCTGCACCAGCGAGGGCCGGGCGCTGCTCGCCTTCCAGGAGCCGGAGGTCCTGGCACGGGTCGTCAAGGACGGGCTGGTGGCGCGCACGCCCCATACGCAGACCAATCCCGCGGAGCTGCGCAAGACGCTCGAACTCGTGCGCCGCGAGGGCTATGCGCAGGACGACGAGGAAAGCGAAGTCGGCATGCGGGGGCTGGCTGCGCCGGTACGCGACCACAGCGGCAATGTGATCGCCGCCATCGGTATCGCAGGACCGGTCCAGCGGCTGACCAAGAAGGCGATGCGCGGCTTCGTCGCGCCGGTCATGCAGGCGGCCGACGCTGTTTCCGCCCGCCTGGGCTATCAAGCCTGACATCGGCCGCATCATGGACGCCTCGCGCCGCGCGCGCATTCCCGTCTACTTGCTGACCGGCTTTCTCGGCAGCGGCAAGACCACCCTGCTCGGAGCCTGGCTGGGCCAGCCGGCACTGCGCGATGCCGCAGTCATCGTCAACGAACTCGGCGAGGTGGGCCTGGACGGGGCGCTGTTGGGAGTGGCGGATCAGTCCCTGGTGTCGGGCGCGTGTGTATGCTGCACGGGCCTGCCGGGCCTGGAGCAGGCGCTGGAAGATCTGTTCTGGGCACGCCTGGAGCGGCGCATGCCGGCATTCCCCGCCGTGGCCATTGAAACCACCGGCCTGGCCGATCCGGGGCCGGTCATCGAGGCCTTCCAGCAGCATCCGCTGCTCAGGGAGCGCTATGCGTTGCGTGCCGTGATCGCGGTCGCCGGCGCTGCCGGCGGCGCGACGGTCATCGATCGCCATCCCGAAGCGCAGGCGCAGATCCGGGCAGCGCACATGGTGGTGGTCACCAAGACGCGGGAGGCAACGGCCGGGCAACTGCGGGATCTGGGCGCGCGCCTGGCGGCGCTGAATCCCCAGGCACCGGTGCTGGTGTCCAACTTCGCCGACCTCGCGCTCGACACGGCACTGCAGGCGCTTTCACGCAGCGCCGCCGGCGCGCCCGCCGAGGGCCAGGCGGCAGACCGCAGCGCGCCTTCGCCCGCAGCCACGCCCGCGCCTTGCGCGGATGCCGTGGCGCATCACCACGGCCACGCCGGCCATGAGCCACCGCACGGACACCACCATACGGCCCAGGCATGCTTTCTGCCGCTGCCGCATCCGGTCGCCCGCGATTGGCTGCTGATCCGGCTGCACGCCCTCGCCGACGCGCTGGCGGACGACCTGCTCCGCCTCAAAGGCGTGGTGGGGCTGGACGACGGCCGGCACGGCCTGGTGCAGTTTTCCCCGGACGAACGGCGCTTCGATTTGCGCGCAACCTCCCCGCCGCCTGCCGGACAACCTTTGGGCCTGACCGTCATCGCCGAACACGCCGGCGCAGACCGCATAGGCAAGGCGTTCTTCGGCAGCAAGCCATCCGCGTAGCAACACCCCGGCGGGCACGCCGCTCGCGCGAGCGCCCTAGCTGTTCTCCAGCACGTCGGCCAGGCCCTGCTTCTCGAGCAGGGAGGACAGATGTTCCCAGCCGTGGAAGTCGATGATGATCTGGCCGCGTTCCTTGGCACCGATCTTGAACACCACTTGCGTACCCAGCCTGTCGGACAGCGCTTCTTCCAGCCGCACCACATCGCGCGATTTGGCCGCGGGCTTGCGGCTGGATTTCTGCGCCGACTCCTGCAAGGTCAGGGCCACGAGCTTTTCGGCTTCCCGTACCGACAGCCGCTTGGCGACGATCTGGGTGGCAAGCTGGATCTGCGTCGCGGCATCCACGGCCAGCAGCGCACGCGCATGGCCCATGTCCAGGTCGCCCGCGAGCAGCATGGTCTGCACCGGCACGGCCAGGTTCAATAGCCGCAAGAGGTTGCTGGTCGCCGAACGGGACCGTCCGATGGCTTGCGCGGCCTGCTCGTGCGTCATGCCGAACTCGCCGATCAGCCGATGTACGCCCTGCGCCTCTTCCAACGGATTGAGATCTTCGCGCTGGATGTTCTCGATCAGCGCCATCACCGCCGCGTTCTCGTCGCTGACTTCGCGCACGAGCACCGGCACTTCGCTCAGGCCGGCAAGCTGCGCAGCCCGGAAGCGGCGTTCGCCGGCGATGATCTCGTAGCGGTCGCCGTCGATGGCGCGCACCAATATCGGCTGCATCACGCCTTGCGTGCGTATCGATTCAGCCAGCTCCGCCAGTGCGCCTTCGTCCATCCGGGATCGCGGCTGGTACTTGCCGGCCTGCATCTTCCCGACCGGCAACATATTGGGCGGACCTTCCTTACGCGGCGCCTCGTCGGACGCCTTGGTCCCCAGCGTGCTGACCGCCGGCATGTCGGCACCCAACAGGGCATCGAGTCCGCGACCCAGTCCTTTGGGTTTCTTCACACCCTTCGTTCCTGCTTTCATCTCCATGATGTGCTTCCCCAAAGCTACAGCGTTTTCATGCGCTCTATCATTTCCGCCCCGAATGCCATATAGGCTTGCGCGCCCTTGGATGCGGGGTCGAACACCACGCCGGGCAAGCCGTAGCTGGGCGCCTCGGCCAGCCGCACATTGCGCGGAATAATGCTCTTGAACACTTTGTCGCCAAAATGGCTTTCCAATTGCGCCGACACCTGCTGTTGAAGGGTCACGCGCGGATCGAACATGACGCGCAGCAAACCGATGACGCGCAGGTCCGGATTGAGATTGGCGTGCACACGCTTGATCGTATTGACCAGGTCCGACAACCCTTCCAGCGCAAAGTATTCGCACTGCATGGGGATGATGACACCATGTGCGGCGGCCAGCCCGTTCAAGGTCAGCAGCGACAGCGTCGGAGGACAATCGATCAGGACGAAGTCGTAACGGTCGGCCACTGCGGCAATCGCATGCTTGAGCTTGCGTTCGCGCTCTTCCAGGTCCACCAAGTCTATTTCGGCGCCCGCCAGCTCGCGATTGGAAGGCAGGACGTCATAGCCGCCGTTCTCGGACCTTTTGGCAGCTTCGGCAATACTGGCTTCGCCGATCAGCACTTCATACAACGTGGCGCCCAAGTCGCGCTTGTCGATGCCGCTGCCCATCGTGGCGTTGCCCTGCGGATCGAGATCCACCAAAAGTACGCGTTGCTTGTGCGTCGCCAGGCCGGCGGCAAGATTGACGGCAGTCGTGGTCTTGCCCACGCCGCCTTTCTGGTTCGCGATGCAAAAGACTCGCGCCGTTGCGCGAGCCCCCTTGGCGGCCAGCGGTTCGGCGCCGGTGATCGCGCCCAGTTCGTCCGACCGTTCGCCGGCCTGCGCCGCCTCGTTGACCGTGCTGGAATTGGAAGACATCGAATAGATAGCCTGATTTTTCTGGAATTGAACCTGATGCGCCGACGGCCGGCGCCGCGCTATTTATTTATTGCCCTGCGACGACTCGTTTTCGATGCGGTCCATCCACACGAGGCACCGACGCGCAGACAATCTCGGTACGTAAAGCGTGGTGACCCCCTCCACTCGCCACAGCCCTTGATCCTTGAGCGATTGCATTTCCTCTTCCGGCGGATGCCCCTTCATCGCCGCGAGCACCCCGCCCGGCTTGACGTGGCGCCCAGCCAGCGCGGCGAAGTCGTGCAGAGACGCGAACGCCCGCGAAATGACCACATCGCAGTCCTCCGGTTCGAGCTCTTCCACCCGGGCATGTATGGCCTGCAGGTTGGGCAGCCGAAGGACGCCGGCCACGTGCTGGACGAAGGCGGTCTTCTTTTCCACCGCATCGACACAGCGGACGTCCCATTCCGGGCAGCAGATCGCGAGCACCACGCCCGGCAGCCCGCCTCCGGAACCAACGTCCAGGATTTTGGCGGATTGCCCAGCCAGCCGTTGGGCAAGCTCGGGCACGACTGCCAGGCTATCCGTTATGTGATGCAAAAGCATCTGTTCTGGCGCACGGATGGCGGTGAGGTTATAGGTGCGGTTCCACCGCAGCATCTGGGCCAGGTAATTCAACAGCAGGTCGATGCGCGAGTGGTCGAGCGGCAACCGCAACGCGGCGCAGTCCGATTCGAGCTGCGCGGCGAATACCGCGCCATTGAATGGCTCCGGAGCGGCTGTGGGCTTGTTGGTCACGCTCATGCCGCCCGGTTCGCGTCGAGGGGATCCGCGAGCCGTGCATACTGGCGACGCTTGAGGTGTATCAGCAACAGAGAAATGGCCGCCGGCGTCATGCCAGAAATCCGCGCCGCCTGGCCTATGGTTTCCGGTCGGTGCGTCTTGAGCTTCTGGCGGACCTCGAACGACAGGCTGCGCACGGAGTCGTAGTCGATATCGTCGGGAATGCGCTGGTTCTCGT
Organism: Pigmentiphaga sp.; assembly: GCF_033795525.1. GTDB lineage: Bacteria > Pseudomonadota > Gammaproteobacteria > Burkholderiales > Burkholderiaceae_B > Pigmentiphaga. Next base: position 564,473 of record NZ_JARYGM010000003.1, on the reverse strand, counting down.
GGCCCGCCTGCTTTTCTATCTCGGCCTGCTGGCGGGCAATGTACCCGGCGTACTTCACCTGGATTTCCACTTGCTCCGCGACGACCTTGTCCGCGACCCCTGGCCCCGCCAACAATTCCTCATCTGCATTCTTCGCTTGCATTAGGGCATCATAGGAAACGTTGGGACGCTTGAGCAAGTCGAACAGTGTGTACTCACGTTCAATAGCCTTGCCCAGCAAGGGCTCAGCCGTATGCGCCGGCAAGGTCCGCGGATTCACCCACGTGGAACGCAGCCGTTCCACCTCGCGCGCGACCGCGTCCCGCTTGCGGTTGAACGCGTCCCAGCGGGCATCGTCCACCAAGCCCAGACGGCGGCCAGTTTCCGTGAGACGCCAATCGGCATTGTCTTCGCGCAGGCTGAGGCGATATTCCGCACGTGAGGTAAACATCCGATACGGCTCCGTAACGCCTCGGGTCACCAGATCATCCACAAGCACGCCAAGATACGCTTCGTCGCGCCGAGGCACCCACGGCTCCTCGCCTTTGGCTTTGAGGGCGGCGTTGATGCCGGCGAGCAGGCCTTGCGCCGCCGCTTCTTCGTAGCCCGTGGTGCCATTGATCTGGCCGGCGAAGAACAGGCCCGAGATGGCGCGTGTCTCCAGCGAAGCCTTCAGGCCGCGAGGATCGAAATAGTCGTATTCGATCGCGTAGCCCGGCCGCAGGATATGCGCGTTCTCAAGGCCAGGGAGCGAATGAACCAGCTCCAGCTGGACGTCGAACGGCAAGCTGGTCGAAACGCCATTGGGATAGAACTCATTGGTGGTCAAGCCTTCCGGTTCCAGGAAAACCTGGTGCGAGCTCTTGTCGGCAAACCGGTGGATCTTGTCCTCGATGGAAGGGCAATACCGGGGCCCCACCCCCTCGATCACCCCGGTGTACATGGGTGAGCGGTCCAGACCGGCCCGGATGATGTCATGCGTACGCGCATTGGTATGCGTGATCCAGCACGGGACTTGGCGCGGATGCATCGACGCCTCCCCCAGGTAGGAAAAAACCGGCACCGGATCCAGATCCCCCGGTTGTTCTTCCAGCACGCTGAAATCGATGGTGCGTCCATCGATACGCGGCGGCGTCCCGGTTTTCAACCGGCCCTGGCCCAGCTTGAGTTCTTGCAGACGCTTGCCCAACGAGATGGCCGGCGGGTCGCCCGCCCGGCCCGCAGAGTAATTCTGCAGTCCTACGTGTACCAGACCATTCAAGAACGTTCCCGCAGTCAATACCACTGCACGCGCCCGGAAACGCAAGCCGATCTGGGTGACCGCGCCCACGACCCGGTCCCCCTCAAGAATCAAATCGTCCACCGCTTGCTGGAAGAGCCAGAGATTAGGCTGGTTTTCCAGGCGGTGGCGAATCGCTTTTCGGTACAGCACGCGGTCTGCCTGCGCACGGGTAGCGCGGACAGCAGGCCCCTTGGACGCATTAAGGATGCGGAACTGGATACCTGCCTCATCGGTGGCAAGCGCCATAGCACCTCCCAGCGCATCGACCTCTTTGACCAAATGGCCTTTCCCGATTCCCCCTATAGAAGGATTGCAGGACATCTGGCCCAAAGTTTCGATGTTATGCGTAAGCAGTAGCGTCTTGCTGCCCGTGCGTGCGGACGCCAGGGCAGCTTCAGTGCCAGCGTGGCCGCCGCCTACAACAATGACATCAAACTCGGTCGGATACAGCATGGTGAAGTCCAATGGGGAGGCCGGAAAGTTTCCAGCTGGGCCCTGGTTTCGCTACGGAAACGCCAGGACACGAGAGGGTTCGCGCGGGAAGAAGCGACTTTTAATACACGATTATAGGATCCCCTACTCTCCAAAGCGAGTCATAGAGACAAATCGAGTCATGTTTCACGTGAAACATCCTCGGTCCGCGCGTTTATTGCGACCGTATAGCCTTCACAAACGTGGTTTTAGTCCTAATCACCTGTTGTGCCGGCGGCGAGATCAGTCCCCGGTTCCGACTCGGCGAAGCCCGGGAGCTTAGTTGACGGGTCGACGCGGCGCACCGGAGATGGACTGCTCGGAAACGGCGTAGGGGTCTATCGTGGCGGTCGAGGCCGAGTTGACCGTCGAATCGGCTTGGAGCTAGGTCTCAGGGTCCGGCGCTGGTCTGGGTTCGGGCCCGCATCTCCCAGTGCTTGAGGCCCGAGTTCTCGGCCAGCTTGGATTTGGCTTGCTACTTGGCACTCCGGACGCGGGCTTGGGCCTTCGATACTTGGACTTGAACTTGGGCTTGGACCGGCTTGGACTTGGCGCTTGGCTTGACGCTTGTCACTTGGAGCCGGGCACTCGGATTAGGCTAAGCTTCATTGGGTGAGGAGCGGGTTCAGGGCACGAGTTCGGGCTGAGATTGCGGCAAGGTACTCGTTTCGCCGGGCCTCCTGCCGGTAAATCGCCCGTACCGGCCTGAACTCCCAAAGCGCAGGGCGACCAGTCCAACGAATCGACAAATACAAGGCCATGCCATCTGGCCCGCGGATACGCGGCAATGGCCACCCGCCGCATGGACCGCTCAGAGGCGCCCCAAACCGGTACCGGTCGCTGGATACACCGCTTTAAAGCCGGCGCTGGTCCCGACTAGATACCCCATCCCCGTCAACGACGGCCAAGGGCCCCGCGCCCTAGGTAGCGAGCGCTGACCCGGTAAGCACATCTCGGTATGCTCGCCATCCAGGCAACTATGGTATGTCTGGCATCAGCTACCTATCGCCGCCGGCCTTAGAAATGCAGCGCTCCACGCCACGCTCACATGGCAACGGGTATCTGGTCCGCACCTGAATTACGCTAGGACACTTTGCCCTTACTCGTGGCTTTCCCAACTGCGCCATCGAGTTGATTCCCTTGGCTATCTGGTGACCGGTCTTTTGTAGCCAGGACCCCACCTTGTACCGAGCAGCGGACAAAAGATATTGCCACTGCCGAGCAGTAGCTATAAAGCGGTGCAGACTCGGGCAGCTATACCGGCAATTGCGGATTGTCCTTCACTCCGTATCGCCTCCGCCACGAACAAAGTGCCCGCCCTTCCCTCCGCTGCTGGAAAAAAGCGTTCATCTCCGCCCGGTGCTATGTGCCCTCCCTAGGGAAGACCCCGGGCTGGCCTCCGAAGTACTGCCTTACGCCCGAGCAATGCCGGGAAGCAATTTAGGCATTTACAGAGCTTAGAAGCCTGCCTGGGCTCTGCAGACCTTTCTTTTTGCGCGGCGAGAATCCTAACGCCATAGGCTCGATATCCCATCGAACTTCTGGTTCCACCGTCCGCCGGGCCTCCGACCGATCCAGACCGCCAGACCAGGCGATGTTCCACGTGAAACATCGCGGTCTACCGCCGCACCGACGGATAAGCGAATCACGGCCTATTTTTCGCTACGCCCGGCGACAGGCGGCCCAATTGAACAGTCACCTGACCCGGGCGCCGTCGGCTTCTTCTCGCATCGCGCGGGCAATCAATACGTCCAGCGCTTGGAAAAGCTCGGCTACCTTCTGCGGCTCGAATCCTTCAAACAATCGCGCATTACGCTCGAGCGCGGTCCGCCGCAGCTGCGACATGACGTTCATACCCTCCTCAGTAAGCGTCAGCTCGGCTTCCCTGCAATCCCGTTGCGACCGCCTTCTTGTCACGAGTCCCCGTTTGGACAGACCCGAAACCGCCCGGCTGATCTGGGCCGCATCCACTAGCGCGGTGTAAGCCAATTGCCGGATGGACACCGGCTGAAGAATGCCGAGCAATGTGATGACTTGCCACTCGACTTGCGAAATACCGAACTGTGCCTTGCCATATTGAACGGAAGCCCGCATCAAGGCTTTACTGAGCGTGGCAACCTTGGGCGCCAGCAGCTTTTCGTGCTCGCCCATCGTAGCTGCCGGAAGCCCATCCGTCATGGACGCCAGCTCTGATTCGTTTCTGATAGTCAAACTGCCCCCGACGCATTCAGTTTTTACTTCTTATGATGGCCATGATCAGGCGCCATGTCCGCCACCTCCGCGATTGTCGCTACTCCGCGTAGGCAGCGCAATATGCACCGATCAATGCACGATATGGGGAGTTCGCGACACGGAGTATGCGCGACAAAGCCAACGGGGCAAGCTCAGCGTCGACACGGCAATATTAAATGATTTTATCATGTATTAGGCCCCGTGCGCCCCCATCCCTGTGCGCCACCCAGCGGCGGACGCCTGAGCAGAACGGCCGTCAAGGATTACGCTAGGGAAACAGCACCATATCGAGCACGTTGATGACACCGTTGTCCACCTCGACATCCGGCTCTAGAACCTCGGCCTTGTCGAGCCGCAGGTTGCGGTCCTTGCGATGCACCGTCAGGGTCTTGCCCGCCTCGGTTCGAATCTGGGTCCCTTCTTTGGCATCCTTGAGCAGAATCTTGCCGGCAGCCATGTGCAGCTTGACCACGCGTACGAGAGTCTCCTTATCCCTGAGCGCATCCCTTTGGGCCGCGGGAAGCTTGGCGAAGGCCTCGTCCGAAGGGGCGAATACCGTGTAGGGTCCGTCGTTCTGGAGGGTCTCCTCCATACCGGCTTCCCGCACTGCATTGATCCATGAGCTGAACATCCCGGCGGTAGCAGCGGTGTCGACGATATTGCGCGCCAGGGCCGGGCCCGACCCGAGGAGCAGCCCCGCGGTCAATAGAATCCCGGCAAGGGCGGGTAGGTACCTGCTTAGCATGCGCTTCTCCCGAGCGATGAGTTTCTCCTTGTCGCTTGCGGCGCCGAAACGCCTGCATCGGCGAACGCCGACCTTTTATGGTGACTCTTGCCGCTGTAACCAGGGCCATCTGTTCGCAAGGGGGCGCAACAGGATGCGCAACATTCCGATACGAAAACGGCCGGGCCCTAGTGGGCCTGGCCGTAGATAAAGCGAGGAAGTGGGGCCCGCCGCCTCGAGAATGCGGCGGCGGAAAGCTGGCTTAGCTCGCCAGCCGATTGGCAAGCTGCTGCTTGACCTTGACGAGTTCCTCGGGCAATCCTTGTTGGAGAAGCTCGAACAGCTCTTCGTGGAGGCGCAATTCTTCCTTCCACGCGTCGGCATCGATGGCAGTGATCCGGTCGAACTGGTCCTGCGTGAAGTCCAGGCCATCCCAGCTCAGATCGCCATACGAGGGCGTCACGCCGAAGACGTGGTCCACGCCTTGCGCCTTGCCTTCGATGCGTTCCAGCATCCACTTCAACACGCGCATGTTCTCGCCGAAGCCCGGCCAGACGAACTTGCCGTTTTCGTCCGTGCGGAACCAGTTCACGCAGAAAATGGCAGGCAGCTTCACGCGGGCCGATTCGAGCTTGGCGCCCAGTTCCAGCCAGTGACGGAAGTATTCGCTCATGTTGTAGCCGCAGAACGGCAGCATGGCGAACGGATCGCGACGCACGACGCCCTGCTTGCCGGTCGCCGCTGCGGTTGTTTCGGAGCCCATGGTGGCGGCCATGTACACGCCTTCGACCCAGTTGCGTGCCTGGGTCACGAGGGGCACGGTGGTCGAACGACGGCCGCCAAAAATGAAGGCATCGATCACCACCCCCGCGGGGTTGTCCCATTCCGCATCGATGGCGGGGTTCTGGTCGGCAGCCACGGTAAAGCGCGCGTTGGGATGCGCTGCCTTGCGGCCGGTGCTCTTGCCGATCTCGGGCGTCCACTCCTGGCCCTGCCAATCGAGGCAGTGCGCGGGAGGCTCGCCCATGCCTTCCCACCATACGTCGCCATCGTCGGTCAGCGCGACGTTGGTGAAGATGACGTTCTCGCGCAGCGTGGCCATGCAGTTGAAGTTGGTCTTCTCGTTGGTGCCCGGTGCCACGCCGAAGTAGCCCGCTTCGGGGTTGATGGCGCGCAGCTTGCCGTCCGGGCTCGGCTTGATCCAGGCGATGTCGTCGCCAATGGTGGTGACCTTCCAGCCGGGCAGCGAGGCGGGCGGGATCAGCATGGCGAAGTTGGTCTTGCCGCAGGCCGACGGGAACGCGGCCGCCACGTGCATTTTCTTGCCTTCGGGAGAGGTCACGCCGAGGATCAGCATGTGCTCGGCGAGCCAGCCCTGGTCTCGCCCCATCTTCGACGCGATGCGCAGCGCCAGGCACTTCTTGCCCAGCAGCGCGTTGCCGCCGTAGCCGGAGCCGAACGACCAGATTTCGCGCGTCTCGGGGTAATGGACGATGTACTTGGTTTCGTTGCAAGGCCAGGCCACATCGGCTTCGCCTTGAGCGAGCGGCTTGCCCACGGTATGAACGCAGGGCACGAATTCGCCATCGGTTCCCAGCACGTCGTAGACCTTGCGGCCCATGCGGGTCATGATGCGCATGTTGGTCACGACATAAGGCGAATCGGACAGCTCCACGCCGATCTGCGCGATGGGCGAACCAAGCGGACCCATGGAGAACGGAATGACGTACATCGTGCGGCCACGCATGGAACCGGCGAACAAGCCGTTCAGCGTAGTGCGCATTTCAGCCGGGTCGACCCAGTTGTTCGTGGGGCCGGCATCCTCCTTGCGCTCGGAGCAGATGAAGGTGCGGTCTTCAACCCGTGCCACGTCCGAGGGGTCGGACCAGGCGAGGTAGGAGTTGGGCCGCTTGGCCGGATTCAGGCGGCGCAGCGTGCCGGCCTGCACCATTTGCTCGCAGAGCCGGTCGTACTCTTCCTGCGAGCCGTCGCACCACTCGATGCGATCGGGCTGCGCCAGGGCGGCGATTTCCGCCACCCAGGCCTTGAGCCGCTCATGGCGTACCCAATCAGGCGCATCGAGTGCCGAAAGATGTTTGGTGACCGATGTTTTGGGTACGGCATTCATTCCTGAGATTCTCCTCGACGCTCGAAAGGCGCCCTATCAAATGACAAGACCGGGCGCCGACGGGCCCGGTTGAAGTTAACCTAATATACCGCACCACCTCCTACCAAACGTTTCCAGGAGGAAAGGGTCGGTTACCGATAGCTGCTAACGCTCGCCAGACCAATTGGACTACCATCGCGTCTGGCTGAAGGAAAAGCGATGCGCATTACGATTCTGGACGACTACCAAGACGCGGTACGCAAGCTCGAGTGTTTCAGCTTGCTAGGAAGCCACGAAGTTAAGGTTTATAACAATACGGTCAAGGGATTAGGCCAGTTGGCAGTGCGCCTGCGCGATGCGGAGACGCTGGTCCTGATACGCGAACGCACGGTCATTACGCGCGGCTTGCTGGACAAGCTTCCCCAGCTGAAATTGATATCCCAGACGGGTCGGGTCGGCTCGCACATAGACGTGGCGGCCTGCACCGAACGCGGTATCGCAGTCGCTCAAGGCGTGGGCTCGCCGATCGCGCCGGCCGAACTGACATGGGCGCTCATTATGGCCGCAATGAGGCGGATTCCTCAATACGTGGCCAATCTCAAACACGGCGCGTGGCAGCAATCCGGCATGAAGGCTTCATCCATGCCCGCCAACTTCGGCCTGGGCCGCACCCTGCACGGACGCACCCTCGGTCTGTTCGGCTACGGCAAGATAGGCAAGCTGGTGGCGGGCTACGGCAAGGCCTTCGGCATGAAGGTCGTAGTCTGGGGCCGCGAGTCCACCCTGGAACGCGCCCGCGCCGACGGCCTCGAGACGGCGTCCAGCAAGGAAGCCTTGTTCGAAAGCAGCGACGTCCTGTGCTTGCTGCTGAAACTGAGTGACGAAACCCGCAGCATCGTGACGCTGGCGGACCTGCAGCGCATGGGGCCGGAGTCGCTGCTGGTGAATACGTCGCGCGCCGAACTGATCGAACCAGACGCGCTGGTTGCCGCATTGAACCGAGGTCGCCCCGGCATGGCAGCCATCGACGTTTTCGAGACCGAGCCCATTTTGCAAGGCCATCCGCTGTTGCGGATGGAGAACGTCATTTGCACGCCGCACATCGGCTTCGTAGAGCGGGACAGCTACGAGCTTTATTTCAAGGTGGCGTTCGAGAACATCGTTGCCTGGACATCGGGCAAGCCGGCCAACATCGTGAACCCGGAAGTTCTGGGCCGGTAGCCATCCATCACCGGGCTTAATACTTTTGGCGGGATCCGGTGGCCCGGATCGACGTGCACCGCTGGGCACGATTGCACGGAGGAGGCACAGAAACGAGAACACCCCGCCTTGGCAGCGGGGTGCGCGCACGGCACGGAAATCGCGCCGCGCGTAGAAACGCGTTTACAGCGGCTTGATGTCCGCGGCCTGGGGGCCTTTGGGACCATCCTTGACTTCGAACTCGACTTCCTGGCCCTCGGTGAGGCTGCGATAGCCGCGACCCACGATGGCGGAAAAGTGAGCGAAAACATCGGGACCACCGGAATCCGGCGTGATGAAGCCGTAGCCCTTGTCCGCGTTAAACCATTTGACTTTGCCCTTCTGTGCCATGTGCGGCGTCCTCTAAACAATAAACAATGCAATAGAACCAAGAACGCCGACACGAACTGAAATGCGGTAATGGCGGACATCCGCAAATGCCAGACGGGACTTGCGTGCTGCTTGAATTCAACTGCGAATGGCAGCATACAGGGCCGAACATTACGAATCAATAACATTTAGCGGGCGTATCGCAAATGTCGCGTACCCGCGGAACAACGGGCTAAAACGGCCTTGCGCACGGCCCGGCGAAACCTACGCGGACCCTTCCCGCAAGGCCGGAAAATGCTTGAGCAAACCGCGGTAGAGCGGGCCGCTTACCAGCAGTACCGCTGCCAGCCGGAATACCTGGAATGCGGTCACCAGAGGTACACCCAATTGCAGCACCTTGGCGGTAATGCACATCTCGGCGACACCCCCGGGGGCCAGGCCCAGGATCAAGGTGGGGGACGAAATACCGGTGGCCGGCGCCAATGCTACGCTGGCGCCCACTGCGAGCACGATGGCGATCAGGGTATATACCAGGATGGAAGCCATGAAGCGGGGCGCAATACGGAAGAAGTCAGGGGTATAGCGGTCGCCCAGCGACCAACCGATAAGCAGTTGCGCACCGTTGAGCAGGAAACCCGGAAGGGCGGAGAACGCCATGTCCTGGGAAGTCAGGGCAATCGTGACGGCCATGGGTCCGAGTACCCAGGCATTGGGCATCCCGACCCTGCGCGCGAGCAAGGCGCCACAGCCGGTCAATGCGAACATCAGCGCCAGGCCGGGGAGATCGACCATCAAGGTGGCCGGCGGAAACAGGCCCGTGCCCGTTATCCCGGAAAACCGGAACCCCAGCGGCACCAGCACCACCACCAGTAAAATCCGCAAGCTGTGGGCCGAGGCCACCAGCGACACCTTTCCACCGTAGCGGTCCGACAGGTTCGCCATTTCGGCGGCGCCGCCGATGGTAGACGAGAAATAGGCCGTGCTGAATTCCACCCCTGCCGCGCGCCGCAGGAAACAGGCGCCGGCCAGGCCGATGAGGACGGCGAACAGCGCGCCGGCAACCAGCGGAATGACATTGCCGGCGATCTCGTCGACCACCGTCGGCGTGAAATACAGTCCCAGGCCCAGCCCTATCACCCATTGACCCGCGCAGCGCAGCGCCACATGGCTCTCGGACCTTACGCCGCCGATCTTGCTGGCCGCGGTCGCAACCAGTGCGCCCAGCATCCAGGGCAGCGGCGTGTGCAGGGCAACGGCTATCAACGAGCCGCACAGGGCAATGGCGAAACCGAGTAGCAAGCGAGCGGGCATGGGCGAAAAACGAGGCACCGGCATGTCCGCCGGAAAAGCGCAGGGGTAGACTGATCCGTTGAGGATCAATGGTACATCCAGGTACGAGCAAACCAATGATTAATTCCAAACTGCCGGACGTAGGCGTCACTATCTTCACGATCATGAGCCGCCTGGCCACCGAGACCCGGGCCATCAATCTCGGCCAAGGCTTTCCCGACTTCGACCCGGACGCTGCCCTGTTGGCCCAGGTGGATGCCGCGATGGCCGCGGGCCATAACCAGTACGCGCCCATGGCGGGCATTCCGGCCTTGCGTGCGGCCATCGCTGCCAAGACCCAGGCGCTGTACGGTACCTCGTACGACCCCGAAAACGAGATCACCGTCACCAGCGGCGCCACCCAGGCCTTGATGACGGCCATTCTCGCGGTAGCCGGCGCAGGCGATGAAGTCATCGTGCTCGAACCGACCTACGACTCCTACTTGCCGGCCATCAAGCTGGCGGGCGCCACGCCCGTCGCCGTGCAATTGCTGCCGCCGTCGCCGCAATCGCCCTATTACCGCCCCGATTGGGACGCCGTGCGGCGGGCCATTACGCCACGTACGCGTGCCTTGATGATCAACTTCCCCCACAACCCGACCGGCGCGGTCTTGGCCGACCAGGACCTGGACGCGCTCGAGCGTCTGCTGGACAGCACCGGCGTCGTGTTGATCTCGGACGAAGTCTACGAGCACATCGTGTTCGACGGCTGCCAACACGCTTCGATTGCCCGCCGCCCGGCGCTGGCCGCGCGCAGTTTCCTCATTTCTTCGTTCGGCAAGACCTTTCATACCACGGGCTGGAAGATCGGCTATTGCTGCGCGCCGGCGGCATTGTCGGCCGAATTCCGCAAGATCCACCAGTTCATGGTGTTCGCGGTATCGACACCGATGCAGCACGCGCTGGCCGCGTTCCTGGAAGACCCGCGCCACTATCTCGACCTGCCGGCCTTCTACCAGGCCAAGCGGGACCGGCTGGAAGCCGGCTTGCGGCAAACCCGGTTCAAGCCCCTGCCGTGCCCCGGCACCTATTTTCTGCTGGCGGACTACAGCGAGATTTCGGATGCGCCCGAAAGCGAGTTCGCCCGCTGGTTGACCACCGAACATGGCGTGGCCGTCATTCCGATCGCGGCCTTCCATGCCGATCCGGATGCGCCGGCCTCCAACCGGCAGCTGGTCCGGTTCTGCTTCGCCAAGAAAGATGCGACGCTGGATGCGGCCCTGGAGCGGCTGGCACTCATTAAAAAGTACTAATACCTCTAGTCCTTTGGCATACCCTCCCCGGGAGCCTGCGGCCTTGGCCGTTCCACCATCGGACCGATTCCTTCCATCTTCATCGAGAGGCAGCATGGTGCCTGGGCCGCATGCGGCCCGTCGTCGTCGTAGGAAAGAAGTGTTTTGGGGTTTTACTTAAAACTACCTATCCTATTCGTAGTAAGTAATAGGAGCCTGTGGATAACTTTGACGGGCGGGAAAAGTCTTTTTGATTCAATGGCTTGCCTAATTTTAAGGCATGTGGATAACCTTGTCCACATGGTGTACCCCGAAGTTGAACAAGTTTTCCGGTTCGGAAATCGACGGCGGTTATCCAGAAAGCGTCAACACATTGTGCACACCCTGGTTCCCTAGAGCTTATCCACAGGCTGCTACACCTCTTTTCTTCGTCCGGCGCCGTCGCGGTATGCTTGCTTGCGATGCGAATCCCGGAGCCTATCGTGTCTACTCCCCTCCAGCAGTTCGTCGGCCGCTACCGGCGCTTGTTCGTATTGACGGGCGCGGGGTGCAGCACCGAGTCCGGCATACCCGACTACCGGGACGCCGACGGACAGTGGAAACGCAGCCCGCCCATCGATTTCCGGACTTTCATGGGGGATCCCCTCGCCCGCCGCAGGTACTGGGCCCGCAGCATGGTGGGATGGCGCCGCTTCGGCAAGGCGGGGCCCAACGACGCCCATCGCGCCTTGGCCCGGCTGGAAGCCGCCGGATGCGTGCACCGGCTGGTGACCCAGAATGTGGACGGCCTGCACCAGGCCGCCGGCAGCCGGGCGGTGGTGGACCTGCACGGGCGGCTGGACCAGGTCCGCTGCATGCAGTGCGAACGGCGCCAGGCGCGGACGGTGTTCCAGCAGCACCTGGCGGCCTTGAATCCCAAGTGGGTGGCGCTGGAGGCGGGAGACGCGCCCGACGGCGATGCCGACCTGGAGTCCGACGACTTTGGCAGCTTCCGGGTACCGGAATGCCCTGACTGCGGCGGCATCTTGAAGCCGGACGTCGTGTTCTTCGGCGAACCGGTGCCCGCGGCACGCGTATCGGCGGTGCTGGAGGCGCTTCAGGCATCCGATGCCATCCTGGTCGTGGGGTCCTCGCTCATGGTGCATTCCGGCTACCGATACGTACGTGCCGGCGCGCAGGCCGGCCTGCCCGTGGCCGCCGTGAACCTGGGCCGTACCCGGGCCGATGAGTTGTTGGCGCTGAAAGTGGAGCAGCCGTGCGCCCAGGCGCTGGCTTTTCTGCTGGACGACAAGGCGGCGGCCTGATTCTGGGCGGGTGCTGAGTCAGGAAAGGCGAGCCGTTTGCGAGGAAACGCTATCCATGGGCGCCGGCGCGCCGGTTAAGCTGGACCGACCTTGTTTGTCTGAACAGGCTCATGTCCTTGAATCCCCTTCTGCTGGATGCCACCGAACTGGCGCAGGCCATCGCAACCGGACAGGTGTCGTGCCGGGAAGTCATGGCGGCTTATCTGGACCGCATCGAACGCTGCAATCCGGCCGTCAATGCCATTGTCGCGCTGCGTCCGCGCGAAGAGCTCGAGGCCGAGGCCGCCCGTGCCGATGCCGAACTGGCGCAGAAGGGGCCCCAGGGCTGGATGCACGGTTTCCCTATCGCGGTAAAGGACCTGGACCCGGTGCGCGGATTGCCTTGGACCGAAGGTTCGCCGGCGTACCGCGACCGCGTGGCTGCGGCCGACAGTATCCAGGTGGAGCGCATGAGGGCCAGCGGTGCCATTCTTATCGGCAAGACCAATACGCCGGAGTTCGGCTTGGGGTCGCACACCTATAACGGCGTCTATGGCGTGACGCGCAACCCGTACGACGCCGGCCGTTCGGCGGGCGGCAGCAGCGGCGGGGCCGCGGCCGCCGTAGCGCTGCGCATGCTGCCGGTCGCCGATGGAAGCGACCATGCGGGATCCCTGCGCAATCCCACGGCCTTCAACAATGTATACGGCCTGCGTCCCTCGTATGGACGCGTGCCGGCCCTGCAGGCCGACGTGTTTGCCAACACGTTGGGCGTGGCGGGCCCCGTGGCGAGGAACCCGCGCGACCTCGCCAATTTGCTGGCGGTCCAGGCCGGGCCGGATCCGCGTGCGCCGCTTTCGATCCGGGAACCACCATCGGTGTTCGCCCATCATGCCCGCGCGCCGTCTGCGTCGCTGCGGGGCCGCCGCATTGCCTGGCTAGGTACCCTGGGCGGGCACCTGCCCATGGAACCCGGCGTGACCGCGGTGTGCGAGCGCGCATTATCGGTATTCGAAGACCTGGGTTGCGTGGTCGAGCCGGTGGCGCTGGATTTTCCGGTCGAAGCCATCTTCGAACAATGGCTGGTGTTGCGGGCCTGGGCGATCTACCGGCAGCTGCGGCCGTTGTACGAGGACCCGGTCAAGCGGGCCATGCTGGGGGACCAGGCCCAATGGGAACTGGAGAACGGCCTGCGCCTGACGCCCGCCGGGCTGGCGGAGGCGGAGGCCTTCCGCACCCGCTGGTTCCATTTCGTGGCGGCCTTGCACCGGCAGTACGATGTGCTGGCCCTGCCGTCGGCTCAGGTGTTCCCGTTCGACGCGGCCTGGAAATGGCCGACCGAGATCGCCGGCCGTGCCATGGATACCTACCATCGCTGGATGGAGGTCGTGATACCCGGAACGATGTCGGGCTGCCCGGTCATCGGTTTGCCGGCAGGATTCGACGAGCGCGGGCTGCCCATGGGCATGCAGTTGATCGGCCCCATGCATGGGGAACTGCTCTGCCTCGATATGGCCCGCGCGTACGACGATGCGACGTCGTGGGCGCGGCGGCGGCCGCCGCCGGCATTTCCGCTCTAGGTACGGTGTGCCTGCTGGCCGGCCCGGGATCCTAGCGATCGGGATTGACGCCGTGCTGCGAAAGGAAATCGCCGGCTTTTGCCACGAAGGCCTCGATCAGCTCCGACGATGCGTGCTGGTACTGGCGCACGGCGACCAGCTGCGAAGTCCGGCTATAGCCCCGCACCGGACGGTAGACGATGTCTTTGCGTTCATGGCTGCCGAAATTCAGCAGCGAATAGCCGAACCCGCTTGCCACCAGGCCCCGCACCATTTCGGCCGAGGTCACACGATGGGCGATATTGGGTTTCAGGCCCAGCGTGGCGAACACCGACAGAAAGTAGTCCCGGGTCTTGGGGATGTCCAGCATGATGAAGGGCATGTCCTCCAACTGCGCGAGGTCCACCGTATCGTTCGCGAGCCAGTGCGATGCCGGCAATACGCAGCGCACCGGCCCTGGACAGAGCACCGTCGTCGCCAGCGCCGGGGAGATCTCGAAGTCCAGCACGAAGATCACGTCCAGCGCGCCGGCCTCCAGTTGCGCCATCAGTTGGGGATGGCCATCGGTGTGCCAGCGCACGTCGGTACCCGGGTAGGCGGCCTGGAAGGCGCGTACCAGCGGCGGCACCACGCTGGGCGCGATGTCGCCCAGGCAGCCCAGGGTAATGCGTTGATAGGCATGCCGCCGGCGGTTGATGCGGCTGAGTTCTATCTCCTGGACCTGGCCGATGATGTTGCGCGCGGTCTGGAGCAGCTGGTGGCCGGCTTCGGTCAGCACAAGACCCCGCGCATGACGCCGGACGAACAATTGCTCGCCCAGCAATGACTCCAGTCCCGCGATCGCGCTCGATATGGCCGGCGGAGAAATACTGAGTTCCTCGGCCGCGCGCAGCGCGCTGCCATGCTTGGCCGCTGCCGCGAAATACACCAGCTGCCGCAGCGTGATGCGGGGGATGCCGCTGGCTTCCTCGGCCAGTTGGGCACGATGGCCGGGCGCTGCAAATCCGGTGGGCATGGCGGAAGGCTGGGCCGCGCCGCCGAGGGAGTCGATGGCCTGGAGCATGGTGAAGGTACCGGTCGTGGCGTGTAGGCGTAGGTACGCAAGATCTGCGCCAAGCGCCGGCAAAAAGAAAAATCCGAACCAGAGCCCAGGAAATCCGTTTTTCCTGAAGCGGCGGCTATGGGATGCTGGTTTCCGACGATGCGACTTCCGGGAGCCGGCACTTTCATGAATCATGCGCTTCACTCTCATGCCCTGCCATGGTGCGCGGTGGCAGCCTCGCGCGACGTGCCGGCGTTGATGGTGATGCCCGTGATGCTCGCCGACCTGCCGCTGGCGATTTGGCGTTCGGACGACGGGCACATCCATGCCTGGTACGACCGGTGCCCGCACCGCGGCATGCGCCTCTCATTGGGCGCCGTGGCGCCGCGCGGCCTGGTTTGTCCCTATCACGGCTGGCGGTTCGGTAACGACGCGCAGTGCAATTTCATCCCGGCGCATCCAGCCAGCGTGCCCCCGGCGTCGGCCAAGGCGCAGTCCTATCCCGTCGTCGAGCGCCATGGATTCATCTGGGTGGCCAAGCAGGACACGCCAGCCGAACCGCCGCCGCTGCCGCACGAGTTGGAGCCAATACGCAGCATGCACATGCCGGTCGACGGTATGCGGCTGGCCGAGGCCTGGCTGAGGTCCTGCCTGCATACGGCCGGCCGGCTCAGCGTGGCGGAATACGAGCCGGTGCAGGCCGGGGGAAGCGTACGCCGGCATGGTTGGCGCTTGCCCGAAGGAAGCTTCGAAGCGACGGCGGAATCGAATGGCGCCGTTTTGCATGGCCGCTGGCGCGAAGGCGGTTCGGGCGTGGACTACGTCGGACTGGTCCAGCCCGTCAGCCGTGGGACGTCCATGCTGCATCTGGCTGGCGTAGGACCGCTGTCTGCCGATGCCAAACGCGGGTTGAACCAGGCGCTCGTAGTCTTGCGTCATGGGCTTGCAGAGCAGCGGGGGCATCGAATCGATTGGAGAACGGCCCATGAATGTGCGTGACGATCTCGTGGCCTTGAACGACTGGTATGTCGTGGCCTATGCGGAAGAACTGCTTCCCGGGCAGTCCGAGCATGCGCGCTTGCTGGGCGAAGACATAGAACTGGTCCGCGACGAGAGCGGGCGGTTCCATTGCAGCTGGCTGCGAACGGACGGCACGCGCCAGCCGCTGGACCACGTACTGGAACGCTATGGGTTTGTCTGGGTGTCGTTGGGGCGGCCGGCACGGGACATCGTCGCCATCGCCGAGTTCGACGACGGCCAGCCGCGGCGCTTCTTCCATCGCGGCCGCATCGGCGTACCCTCGTCGGGCCAGCGGGTGATCGAAAACTTCTTCGACCTTTCCCATTTTTCATTCGTGCATACGGGCACGCTGGGCGGGTACGAGTCGGCGGAGGTACCGACCTACCAGATCGAGTATCGCGACGACGGCCGGGAACTCTGGGCCACTGGTTGCAGCTTCTTCCAACCCAAGGCGTCGGCCGCCGCCGGACTGGGGACGCAGGTCTATTACGACTACCGCATCGCGTCTCCTTTCATCGCCATCATCTACAAGGACAGCCTGGTCCGGCCCGGCATGAAGGATCTCATCGGCCTTTTCATACAGCCCTGCGACGAAGAACATTGCACGGTGCATTCGTTCGCGCGCGTCTTCGACCACACCAACAGCGACCAGCACATTCTGCATTTCTATCACGAGATATTCGCGCAGGACCGCATGGTGCTGGTTCACCAGCGTCCCCGCAAGCTCCCTGTGCACCCGCGGCAGGAAGTGCCTGCGGCATCGGATGCCAGTTCGGTGGCCTATCGCCGCTGGCTCGACCGTTCCGGCCTGCAATTCGGGCTGGAGCGCAACCTGGTCTGATGCGCTCGGGAGCCGAGATGATCCGCTTGTACGACTACATCCTGTCCGCCGAAGGCTACAAGGTTAGATTGCTGATGAGCATGCTGGGCCTGACCTACGAGCCGGTGAAGGTCGATGTCCATCCTGGCCGCATGCATCGCGATCCGGCGTTTCTGGCCATCAATCCCCTGGGGACGCTGCCTGTGCTGGAAGATGGAGAGGTCTGCCTGCGCGATGCCCAGGCAATCCTGGTCTACCTGGCCGCCCGCCACGATGCGTCGCGCGCATGGTTGCCCGCGGGACCGGAGGACGCCGGGCGGGTCGCGATGTGGCTGGCTTTCGCGGGGCATGAAATGGCGCCGCTGCTGCGCCTGCGCATGGCCGATATCCAGGCCGCGCCCGTGCCCGGCCGTGATGGTGTCGAGGCCGCGTCCCGGCATGCCCTGGGGCTGCTGGAAGACCACGTGTTCGAGGGCGAGCTGCATGGCCGGCGCTGGCTGGTGGGCGATCGCCCCACCATCGCCGATGTCGCGGTATTTCCCGGCGTGGCGCTGATGGCCGATTGCGGCCTGCCGGTCGAGGACTATCCGGCGCTGTGGCGGTGGGTGCACGCGTTCAAGCGGCTGCCGGGCTTCATCGTCATGCCCGGCATTCTCCCTCCCGATCTCGCCGACGCGCTGGCGGCATAGACCGTGCCGGCCGGCCGCGTCAGCGCGACGCGGCACCCAGTGTGTTTTCCAGGAACGGCAGGACGGCCGCGGTGAAAGCCGCCGGGTTGTCCTCCACCACCATGTGGGCCGCCGCCGGAATCTCGGCGCGGCTTGCATGCCGGAATTCCGCCGCCATCCGATCGGCGCAGTCTCGCGTCACCAGGTCGGAGTCGCTGCCCCGCACGACCAGCACCGGGCATGCCACATCGGCCACTGCCTTCCATGATCGCTCGGGAGGATCGGGCGTCATGCGCGGATCGAAAATCTTGGGGTCGATACGCCATTGCCAGCGGCCTTGCGCGTCTTGCATCAGCATCCATTCCAGGCGCGTCGCCAGGCTGCGGGCACTGGCGCGTCTATGCAGCGGACGCAGGAAATCGAGCGCCTCTTCCTGGCTGGCGAAGGAACCCGGCGTGCGGCCCAGTTCTTCGCGTATGCGCGCCAGGCCGCGCGGGTCGAGTTCCGGCGCGCTGTCCACGATGACGAGCGCCTCCAGTCCGGGAGGCTTGGCGGCCGCGTAATTCAGTGCGTTGGTGCCGCCCATGGAGTGGCCCACCAAGGCATACCGGTGCAAATTCTTCTGCTCCACCAGCGCCGCGATATCGGCCACATAGTCGTCCGTGGTGTAGCGGCCCGCCGGAGCCCAGTCCGAGGCGCCGCGGCCGCGCTGGTCCAATGCGATCAAGTGGAAACTCCCGGCCGCGGCTTCGGCGAATTCCTCGAACCAGTAGCCGTAGGCGCGCAGGCCATGCAGCAACACGACGGCGGGCAATTCGTCGGCACCCCATTCGACGAGATGCAGCGACAAGCCTTGGCTGGTGATCGACGTAGAACGGGCAGGCATGGCGGTTTGCCTCATGGAAAACGCACAGGGTTGATCGAGTAGCCGACCTTGAGCTCGATCTCGTAGCCGTCGGGGTCGGCGATATAGATGGAGGAGCCGAATCCGCGTGCGCCGTAGACTTCCATCGGGCCACGGATGATGTCGATTTGCATGGCGCGCAGGCTTTCCAGCAACGCGTCCATGTCGGCTTCGATGCTCAGGCAGAAGTGCTCGATGCCGCGCCGGTCCGGCGGCGGCAACGTCTCGCCGGGCTGCAGCGCGATCAGGTCGATGAGATTCGCGCCGCACCGCACCTGGCGCAAATGGATCTTGTCGAAGATGCGTTCTACGCGCAGGCCAAGTACCGATTCGTAGAAGGCGACCGTGCGATCGATATCCGAGACTTTCAGCACCAGATGGTCGACGCCGTTGAAACGTGCCGGTATCGGCATCTTGCAGCTCCCGCGTATGGCCAACGCTTCATCATACGAACCCGCCGCGCGGGCCTACCAAAAAATGGGCACGCAACTAGTTCGGTTTTCCTGAACCAGCGGCATGGGCTGCCAGCTGCTGCGCGAGGCCTCAAACCTGGTTCAGGAAAATTGATCCAGGCGTGCGGGAATCCGAATTGCTTCGCGGCGCCTACCTTCTTTAATGTGGCCGCATGCGATGCGATGAGACGACCTCCAACGTATCGGCGCAGCTGGCGGAGTTCGCGGCCACGCTGGCCGCCGACGATCTGCCCGAGACCGTGGCACAGCAATGCAAGCAGGCCTTGCTGGACTTGCTGGGCATCGCTGTGGCCGGGGAGCGCGTGGGCGAAACCTCGCATGCGCTGGAGCGCTACGCCTCGCAGAGCGGAGGCGGCGCCGCATGGATATGGGCCACGGGCCGGCGGGCGCCGCCCGCGACGGCGGCGCTCGTGAACGCGGCGCATGCGCGCGTGCTGGATTACGACGACATCATCGACTATCCGCAAATACACGTGACGGTGTGCTTTGCGCCGGCGGCCATCGCCATTGCCCAGGCGGCCCGGGTGGACCGCCCCGGCCAGCGCCTGCTGGCGGCGTTGGCCGTGGGGTCGGAAATCCAGTCGCGGCTGGCGGCGGCCATCGCGGCCGGCCTCGGCCCGGGACTGCCGGTGATGCTGGCCAGCCAGCTGTTCGGCTATCTTTCGGCCGCCGCGGCTTGCGGCAAAGTGCTGGGATTCGACGCGACGCGCATGTTGCATGCATTGGGCTTGGCGCAGATGCAGGCGGCCGGCACCGAAGAAATGGTGGTGCATGCGCCGGTAAGCGCCGGCAAGATCCTGTATGCCGGGCTGTGCAACCAGGGCGGCGCCCAGAGCGCCTTGATGAGCCTTGCAGGCCTGTCCGCCCTGGGCGATCCGGTCGGCGGCCAGGCCGGACTGCTGAACGCGTGCTTTCCGGAGGCGTTCGAATTGGGGCCGCTGACCGCGGGCCTGGGGTCGCGCTACGAGTCGCTGAAACGCTGCTTCAAGCCCCAGCCCGGCACGCTGGTGAGCCACCCGTTCTGCGAGGCCGCTCTCGGCCTGATGCGTCTGCACCGGCTGCGTCCTGACGATATCTCGTGGGTGCGCCTGCGTGTCGGGCCGTGGGGACAAGCCATGTGCGAGCCGCACGATGTCCGCCGCCAGCCGCCCAGCGCGTCGGCGGCCATGAACAGCATTCCCTACGCGGTGGCGCTGGCGCTGCTTCGCGGCCAGGTCGGCGTAAACGATTTCGGCGCCCAGGCGCGGACCGACGAAACCGTCCTGCGCATGGCGGCCCGTATCGAGCATGAGCTCGACCCCACCCTCGCGGCGCCGGGCTCCGTGGAGCCCGGCATCGTCATGATCGGCTGTTCCGATGGCGCAGCCTATAGCGAACGCGTCGATGTCGCTCACGGGCAGCCGGCCCGGCCCATGTCGTTCGACGACATCGCAGCCAAGTTCGTCCGCAATATCACTTGCGCCCGCCCGTCGATGTCGCCCGGCGCGATCGATCGCGTCATCGCGACCGTGCGCGAACTCGAGCAGCTCGACGACCTGGATTCCTTTCTTCAACAGCTGTCGGCCACGGCTTCCTGACACCATGAGACCTGCCATCGACCAACTCATACGCCCGGGCGCCGTCCACCGGTCCGTCTACACCGACCAGGACATATTCGATCTGGAGATGCAGCACATCTTCGATACGACTTGGGTCTTCCTGGCGCACGAGGCCGAGATCCCCCAGCCGGGCGACTACAAGACCACGCTGCTGGGCCGTCATCCGGTGATCGTCTCGCGGCAGCCGGACGGCCAGGTGGCCGTGCTGATCAACCGCTGCCGCCATCGCGGCCCGACGGTGTGCGAGAACGAAACCGGCAACAGCAAATACTTTCGCTGCCCCTACCACTTCTGGACGTATCGCAGCTCGGGCGACCTGATCGGGGTTCCCTCGCCCGAAGCCTACGGCAGTACGTTCAAAAAAGAGGAAATGGGACTGCAGCGGATAGCCAGGGTGGACCAGTACCAGGGTTTTATTTTCGGCAGCATGAGCGCGGGCGGACCCAGCCTGCGCGAGCACCTGGGCGGCGTGGCGCGTTTTCTCGACGCCTACGTTGGCGCCGCACCCGGCGGCAAGCTCGCCCTGTTCGAGGGGTC
The DNA here is from genome assembly GCF_033795525.1 of Pigmentiphaga sp. Classification (GTDB taxonomy): domain Bacteria; phylum Pseudomonadota; class Gammaproteobacteria; order Burkholderiales; family Burkholderiaceae_B; genus Pigmentiphaga. The sequence continues at coordinate 543,644 of NZ_JARYGM010000003.1, read as the reverse complement.
GCAGAAATGCGCCTACAACGGCAACTGGAAATTCCAGCTCGAGAACGGCGTCGACCCTTACCACGTGGGCGCTTTGCACATCAGCGCCGTCACGCCCAAGGCCATGGAAATCTACCAGCAGGGCGGCGGCTGCGTGATTGCGATGGATGGCCACGGTGTTACGGACCATACGGACTACGGGCCCATGCCGCTGGATGCCAGCCTGTCCGGCGGATTCAACCTGGTCATTTTTCCCAACCTTATCGTATTGCGCAGCCAGATACGCACCATACGGCCGGTCGCCGCCAACCGTACCGAGATCCATACCCGCGTGGTCAAGCTCGAGGGCGCGCCGGAAGACATCAATCTGCGCCGCATGCGTGACCAGGAATTCGAGTTCGGCGCGGCGGGGACTTTTTTCACCGACGACCTGGAGATCTTCGAGCGCACGCAGTACGGATTGCAAAGTTCTGCCGTGGAGTGGCTGACTTTCTCGCGCGGCCTGGAGACCGATAAGGTGAAGGACGGCTATGTGACCGGCGGCATTACCGACGAAACGCAGCATCGCGGCATGTACCGGAACTGGCTGCGCATGATGACGGCCGGTTCTGCCTTGCAGGAGCCGCACGCATGAATGCCTTGCAAGAACTGCGCGCGGACGCGGAAAGTTTTCTCTATCGCGAGGCCCGGCTGCTGGATACGCAGCGGTTCGAGGACTGGCTCGATCTGTTCACCGATGACGCCACCTATTGGGTACCGGCGGGGCGCGACGACATCGATCCGGCCCGCCATGTCTCCATCATCCACGACGACAAGGCCGCCATGGCAAGACGCGTCAAGCGCCTGCGCTCGGGCTTCGCGTTCGCCCAGGAGCCGGCATCGCGCCTGCATCGCATCGTGTCCAACGTCGATATCGTCGACGCCGATGCCGATGGCGGCAGCTGCGAGGTGCACTGCATGATGCTGCTGGTGGAACTCGCACGGCATAGGCAGACGATGCATTCGGCGCATTGCGAGTTCACGCTGACGGGCAGCCGCCCGCAGTGGCGCATCCGCCGCAAGAAGGTCAACTTGCTGCGCAATGGCGAGGCGCTCGAATGCATTTCCTACCTGCTCTAGCGCGAGACGTCCATGGCGCGTGAGGGCGATCTGCCATCGGCGGTGCTGAGCAACGAGTTCGCGGCAGTCCGCGTCAGCATCGACACGCGCGGCCTAAGCCCGCGATTGCGGGTCGACGACCTGCGGCACGACCGGACGGTATGGCTGGACGCTTTCCAGTTGGCCGCGCTGGCTGGCACCGAAGTGGCGGATTTCGATATGCACATGATCCCGGGACGAACACCGGGACATGGAGGGGGACGATGAGCAAGCGTTCCGGGAGATGCCAGGCCGGATGCCGCGCAGGCGCATGCCCCGCGGGTTCCATTCACTTATCGATAGAAAGGTGTGCCATGATGCAATTCGCGTTTCATCCGCTGCAGCGCTGCGGCGCCATGCTGCTCGTCGCGGGCCTGGCCCTGGCCGGTGCGCTGTCCGCCCAGGCCCAGCCGCTTACCAAGATCCGCTATACCCATGACTGGCGCTTCGACGGTCCCGCTTCCATCGTGCTGATGGCACAGGGCAAGGGTTATTTCGCCAAGGAAGGCCTGGACGTGAGCGTCGATACCGGCACGGGCTCGGTCTCGGCCATCCAGCGCGTCATAGGCGGTACCCACGAAATGGGCACCGCCGATACCAGCGCCATGATCGAGTACATGGTCAACAACCCGTCCACACCCTCGGTGCTGGGCGTCTACATGCTGCTCGAGCAGTTGCCGGCATCGGTCTTCTCGCTCAAGAAGAAGGGCATTTCCAAGCCGGCAGACGTGCAGGGCAAGACGCTGGCTTCGCCGGTGTTCGATGCGGGGCGCAAGGCTTTCCCGGTATTCGCCCAGGCCACGCGCATCGATCCTTCTTCGGTGAAGTGGATCAACGTCGATCCGGCGCTGCGCGAAACCCTGTTGATCAAGGGCGAGGTCGACGCCATCACCGGCTTCTACTACACCTCGCTGTTGACCCTGGAGTCGCGCGGCGTGAAGGAAAGCGAATTGAACATCATGAAGTACAGCGACTACGGCGTGAACCTGTACGGCAACATGGTGGTGACCTCGCCCAAGTTCGCGGCCGAGAATCCGGCGGTCGTATCCGCCTTCCTGCGGGCGTTCAACCGCGCAGTCAAGGATACCCTGGCCAATCCCAAGGAGGCCGTGACCTATCTCAAGGCGCGCGACGGCATTATCGACAGCGCGATCGAGGAACGCCGGCTGCGCATGTTCCTGGGCAGCGTTTCCACGCCCGCGACCCGCGCCAGCGGCCTGGGCGGGGTAGACATGGCGCGCCTGCGGCTGAACATCGTCCAGGTGGTCGACGCTTTCGGGCTGAAGTCCTACCCCGATGCCGAGAAGCTGTTCACCGACAAATTCCTGCCGTCGGCGCAGGAACGCGCGATCAAGTAGCCTGCGACAGCGGAAATCCCTGCGCGAGCGATTCGCGCAGGTACTCGACAAAGCACTGGACCGCCCGCGGCACTCGCGGCGCCCAGGGCCGCAGCGCATAGAGCTGGTTGCCGAAAAAGCCCTGCACGCGCCAATCGGGCAGCACCGGCCTGAGTTTGCGCAGGCTCGGCGCCGCGCTGAAATCCGGCAGCAGGGCGATCCCCAGGCCGTCCAACACCGCGTCGCGCAAGACTTCGCTGTTATTGGCCTTGAATGGTCCTTGCACCGGAATGGGCAGCGGCTCGGCCGACCCGCCGCCGGCCGGCACGAAGGTCCAGGTATCCGCGCCGGGCCCCAGATACAGCAGGCAGTCGTGTGCCGCCAGGTCGCGCGGATGCCGGGGGGTGCCGCGCCGCCGCAGGTAGGCGGGACTGGCGACCAGCAGCGATTGCGTTTCGCACAGCGGCCAGGCGACGTAGCTTTCCGGCGCCGCGCCGGTATGGCGGATGGCCAGGTCATAGCCTTCCTGCGCCAGGTTGACGAACCGGTCCGTCAGGTCGAGATGGATGCGGACGTCGGGATAGCGCCGGATGAAGGGGGCCAGCCGCGGTGCGATGTGTTGCCGGCCCAGGGCGACCGGCGCCGTGACGCGTACCGTGCCCCGCGGGGTGCCCGTCAGGTCCTTGACCGCGGTGAAGCCGGCATCGATGCGCTCGAAGGCGGGAGCAGCATCCATGACCAGTTCACGGCCGGCATCGGTCAGCACCACCGACCGGGTCGTGCGCTGGACCAGCGGCACGCCGGCCGCCCGCTCCAGCGCGCCGATGCGCATGCTGACCGAGGCCTTGGACAGTCCCAGGCGGCGGGCGGCCTGCGTAAAGCTGCGGGTCTCGGCCAGGACCGTCAGCAGGTGGATATCGGCCACCCAGGGCGCGATGACGTCGGAAGCCATTCGGTTACCCCCGGATTGTTCAAAATAATGAACACTTTAATTGGATTCGGACCGCTTATCCAATCGGCCTGAGCGGCCTAGACTCAAGGCCTCGATGTTTATCGCCAGGATGCTATCCATGTCCATCGTTTCCGCTTCTTCCGGCAATCCGTCCCTCATCACCCATTGGAGGGACGGCGCCGCCGCGTCGTCCGTGGGCACGCGCACGGCCGACGTCTTCAATCCCGCCACCGGTGCGGTAGCGGGCCAGGTCGCGCTGGGCAACGCCGCGGACGTGGATGCCGCTGTCGCGAGCGCCAAGCGCGCCTTCCCGGCCTGGGCCGATATTCCGCCCATCCGCCGCGCGCGCGTGATGTTCCGCTTCCTGGAATTGCTCAATCGCCACAAGGACGACCTCGCGCGCGCCATCACGGCCGAGCACGGCAAGGTATTTACCGATGCGCAAGGCGAAGTCGCGCGGGGCATAGACATCGTCGAATTCGCCTGCGGTATCCCCCAGCTGCTCAAGACCCAGTTCACCGACCAGGTGTCCACCGGCATGGACAACTGGACGCTGCGGCAACCGCTGGGCGTGGTGGCCGGCATTACACCGTTCAATTTCCCGGTGATGGTACCGATGTGGATGTTCCCGGTGGCCATCGCGGCGGGTAATTGCTTCATACTCAAGCCCAGTCCGGTCGATCCCTCGCCGTCGTTGATGATGGCAGACCTGCTCAAGCAGGCCGGCCTGCCCGACGGCGTGTTCAACGTCGTGCAAGGCGACAAGGAAGCGGTAGAGGCGCTGCTGGCCCATCCCGACGTCGACGCGGTGTCCTTCGTCGGCTCTACGCCCATCGCGCAGAGTATCTACGAGACCGGCGCCCGCAACGGCAAGCGCGTGCAGGCGCTGGGCGGCGCCAAGAACCACATGGTGGTCATGCCCGATGCGAACCTGGACCAGGCGGTCGACGCCCTGATCGGTTCGGCCTACGGTTCGGCCGGCGAGCGGTGCATGGCGATCTCGGTAGGCGTGCTGGTGGGCGAGGTCGCCGACCAGATCATGCCCCGCCTGGTCGAGCGCACGCGCGCGCTCAAGGTCAAGAACGGCATGGAGCTCGATGCCGAAATGGGGCCTATCGTGCACGCCGCGGCGCACCGGCGCATCAGCGACTACATCGGCATCGGGGTCGAGGAAGGCGCCAAGCTGCTGGTGGACGGCCGCAAGTTCGATGCCGCATCGGCAGGCGCCGGCTGCGAGCGCGGGTTCTGGATGGGCGGCACGTTGTTCGACCACGTAACGCCCGAGATGCGGATTTATCGCGAAGAGATCTTCGGGCCGGTGCTGTCCTGCGTGCGAGTGCCGGATTTCGCCGCCGCGGTGGAATTGATCAACGCGCACGAGTTCGGCAATGGCGTGAGCTGCTTTACCAGCGACGGCAACGTGGCGCGGGAGTTCAGCCGCCGCATACAAGTGGGCATGGTGGGCATCAACGTGCCTATCCCGGTGCCCATGGCCTGGCACGGCTTTGGCGGCTGGAAGCGCTCGCTGTTCGGCGACATGCACGCCTATGGCGAAGAAGGGGTACGGTTCTATACCCGGCAGAAGAGCATCATGCAGCGCTGGCCAAGCAGTATCGGCAAGGGTGCGGAGTTCGTCATGCCGGTTGCCAAGTAGCCCCCCAGCCGCGGCTTATCGGCTGGCGAGAAAGTTCACCAGGGCGGCGGCGGGAGCGGTCAGGCGGTCGCGCTGGCGGAAGACGATGACCAGTTCGCGGATGGCCCAGGGTTCTTCGATGGGAATGAGCGCGAGGTCGAGGGTGTTCACGTAGAGTTCGCCGCTGTGCTGCGGAACGACGGCGACACCGAGGCCGACGTGGACCATGCGGCACAGGGCGTCGAGACTGCTGACGCTGATCTTGACGTGCAGCGAGGCGCCGCGGCGGCCGGCTTCGCGGACCAGCAATTGCGTCAGCGACGTACCCTGGCCCATGCCGACGATGTTCTCGTCCATGAAATCGCCGAGCCGCACCACGGTGGCCCTGGCCAGGCGGTGATGGCGCGGGACCGCGAGGTAAAGCCGGTCGCTGCGGTAGGGCAGGTGCTCGAGTTGTTCGATACCCGGCACCGGGTTGCAGAAGCCCAGGTCGAAATCGCTTTCGACCAGGCTGCGCAGCACCTGGCTGCTGGTCTGTTCGTCGATCTGTATGTCCACGTCGGGAAAGACGCGCTTGAAAGCTGCGATGTCTTCCGGCAGGAACTGCACGGTGGACGACATATTGCCGACGATGCGCAGAGTGCCCTTGGCGCCGGTCGCGTATTGCGAGAGTTCGGCTTCGAGCCGCTCGATGTCGGCCAGCACTTCCTGGGCGTGCCGCAGGACTGCTTCCCCTATGGGCGTGACCGAGATGCCGCGCGATTCGCGGTGGATGACCGGCAGGCCGATCAGGCCTTCGATTTCGGCGATGCGCCGGCTGACCGCCGACGGCGCGATGGCCTCGCGTTCAGCGGCGCGTGCGATGTTGCGTTCCTGGCAGACGGCGACAAACAGGCGCAACGAAGTCAGGTCGAGTTTTCTGACGAGATTGCTCATGCAGGCACCGGTTCGCTAGGGACGATGGCCCTGCGCGAGAGATCGAAAGCCCCACGCATGGCCGCAAAGCCGGATTGTGGCACGGGGGGCGGTGCCGGGCAACGCGGGGGGAGACCCGGTCAGGGTCTCCCGCGCGCCGGCGCCAGCCACGGAAAGGCGCGCAGGTGGGCCTCTTCGAAGGCGTGTATTTGCTCCGCTTTGCGCAGTGTCAGCGCGACGTCGTCCAGGCCGTTGATCAGGCAGTACTTGCGGAAAGGCGCAATGTCGAAGCGAAAACCCGATTCGGCGTCGAGCGTCGACACGGTCTGCGCTTGCAGGTCGATCGCCAGGCGCAGCGCGGGGTCGCCGCCGGCGCGCGCAAACAGCGCATCTACCTGTGCTTCGTCCAGTACGACGGGCAGCAGCCCGTTCTGCAACGCGTTGTTGTAGAAGATATCGCCAAAGCTGGGCGCGATCACCGCACGGAAACCATATTGCTGCAAGGCCCATGGCGCGTGCTCGCGCGAGGAACCGCAGCCGAAGTTGGCGCGCGCCAGCAGGATGGTGGCGTCCCGGTATTGCGGCTGGTTCAGCACGAAGTCGGGATTCAGCGGGCGGCCCGAGCAGTCCTGCCCCGGTTCGCCGCGGTCGAGATAACGCCATTCATCGAACAGGTTGGGACCGAAGCCGGTGCGGCGGATGGATTTCAGGAATTGCTTGGGAATGATGGCGTCGGTATCGACGTTGCTGCGGTCCAGCGGGGCGACGATGCCTTCCAGGCGCTCGAATTTTTCCATGGCGCGGGTCCTTACAGGGATCGGACGTCGACGAAGTGTCCCGCCACGGCGGCCGCGGCGGCCATGGCGGGGCTGACCAGGTGGGTGCGTCCGCCCGTGCCTTGCCGCCCTTCGAAATTGCGGTTGGAGGTCGAGGCGCAGCGTTCGCCCGGGGCGAGCCTGTCGGCGTTCATCGCCATGCACATCGAACAGCCCGACTCGCGCCATTCGAAACCGGCTTCGATGAAGATCCGGTCCAGCCCTTCTTCCTCGGCCTGCGCCTTGACCAGGCCTGAGCCGGGAACCACCATGGCCAGGCGGATGCCGGGCGCCTTGTGCCGCCCCTTGAGCACCGCCGCCGCGGCGCGCAGGTCCTCGATACGCGAGTTGGTGCACGAGCCGATGAATACCTTGTCGAGCCGGATATCGGTCATGCGCGTGCCGGGAGCCAGGTCCATGTAGGCCAAGGCCTTGCGCATGCCCTCGCGTTTGACAGGATCCGACTCGGCGTCGGGATCGGGCACATTGCCGTCTACCGGCACCACCATTTCGGGCGACGTGCCCCAGGTGACTTGCGGCCGGATGGCCGACGCGTCGATCTCGACCACGGTGTCGAATACGGCATCCCCGTCCGAGCGCAGCGTGCGCCAGTACGCCACCGCCTGGTCCCAGAGCGCGCCGGTAGGCGAGAACGGGCGGCCGCGCAGGTAGTCGATGGTGGTGTCGTCCACCGCGATCATGCCCGCCCGCGCGCCGGCTTCGATGGACATGTTGCAGATGGTCATGCGGCCTTCCATCGACAGCGCGCGTATGGTGGAGCCCGCGTACTCGATGGCATGGCCGGTGGCACCGGCGGTGCCGATCTTGCCGATCAACGCCAGCACGATGTCCTTGGCCACCACGCCGGGCTGCAAGGCGCCCTCCACCCGCACCAGCATGGACTTCATCTTGCGCGCCAACAGCGTCTGGGTGGCCAGGACATGCTCGACTTCCGAGGTGCCGATGCCGTGCGCCAGGCAGGCGAAGGCGCCATGGGTGCTGGTATGCGAATCGCCGCAGACCACGGTCATGCCGGGCAGGGTCGCGCCCTGCTCGGGACCGACGACGTGTTCTATCCCCTGGCGCCGGTCCTGCATGCCGAAGAAGGTGACGCCGTAGGTGCGGGCGTTGTCCTCCAGCGCCGCGACCTGCGTGCGCGAGAACGGATCGTCGATGCCGCGGCTGCGGTCGGTGGTCGGCACGTTGTGGTCGGCGATGGCGAGACAGGAATCGGCGCGCCACGGCTTGCGGCCCGCCAGCCGCAGTCCTTCGAAGGCCTGCGGGCTCGACACTTCGTTGATCAGATGGCGGTCGATGTAGAGCAGGCAGGTGCCGTCCGGCTCGGCGGCGAAGGCGTGGGTGTCCCAGAGTTTGTCGTAGAGTGTGCGTGGCATGCGTGAAATGATAGGAGCGGCGCGAGGGGCGTGGAATGGCGATTCGAGATGGCTGCCGTGCCGAAACGGCGCTTTATGCAGCCAAGGGTTGCCTCCTAAAGTCGGATAAAAAGGAGCCCCTGCATGGAAGACGCCATCCGCTTCGGCGGCCGCATTCTTTACCTTTCCCGCGATCCCGCGTGCATAAGCCGCCAGCTTGCCGGCGAAACCGTATCGCTGGCCAAGGCCGCGCCGCTGCGCGACGACATATCGACCGACGAGATCACGCCGGTCACCACCATGCTAGTCTATGACGAGCGGCTGGGCCGCTATCCCTATGTGGGGCTGAAGGCCGGAGAGCAACTGCCCATAGGCGAGGACGCCGTGCGCCAGGGCGGGTTCGCGGTCACGGTCGCGGGCAAGCGCTACGGCAAGGGCTCATCGCGCGAGCACAGCCCGCTGGCCGAACTGTCGGCCGGGATCCGGTTGATCGTGGCCGAAAGCTTCGAGCGCATCTACCAGCAGAACTGCGACAACATCGGCATCCTCACCACTACCGATTTCGACGTGCTGCGGCGCATCGAGGCGGGCGAAGCCATTCCCATCGAGCATTTTCTGAAGGGACGCGATGCGCTGACCCAGGCCATCATCCGTAGCGGCGGGCTGATGGCGTACAGCCGCCAGGCGCTGCGGGCCGACGTCGCGCCGAGGCCGGCACCGCCGGGCGCCGGCCGCACGCTGGTCGAGAAAATCATTCATCGCCATCTCCATCCCGACATGGCCGCGGCCGGGCGCGGCAGCGGCGTATTCATCCGGGCGGACTGGCGCTTCAGCCATGATTACTTCACCGGCATGAGCGCGCACCTGATGCAGCGGGCCTACGGCAAGCCGGCTCCCCTGCGCGATCCGGACCGTATCGTCGCCTTCCACGATCACCTGGTGCTGGCGCCGCAGAGCGTTCCTCACGTCAAAGGCGGGCTGTTGCCGCGCGTGGCGGCGCTGGTTCAAGGCCACCACGATTTCACGGCGGACTATCCCGTGCGCCATCATGGGCAGCTGCCCGACGGCAACGGATCGGAAGGGATCTGCCATGCGTTGATGACCGAGCGCTATGCCCTGCCCGGCGAGGTGGTGGCCGGAACCGATTCGCATACGCCTCATGCGGGGGCACTGGGGTGCCTGGCCTTCGGCGTAGGGTCCACCGATATGGCCAAAAGCTGGGCGACCGGCTACGTGCGGTGCAAGGTGCCCGAGACTTTGCGCATAGAGGTGTCGGGCACGCTCGCACCCGGCGTTACGGCCAAGGACATCGTGCTGGTGCTGCTGCGTTCGGAAGCGGTGCGCAATGGCGAGGCCATCGGCGCGGTGTTCGAGTACGGCGGCGAGGCGGTGCGGGCGATGCCGGTGGACGAGCGCGCTACCTTGACCAATATGGTGGCCGAGCTGGGCGGCTTCACCGGCATCGTCGAACCGGACGACAAGACCGTAGCGTTCCTGAAGGAACGGCGCGGCATAGCCTTCGAGCTCGAAGAGTGGATGGCGAGCGACGCGGACGCGGTCTACCGCCGCATCATCCACATCGACGGCGCCAGCGTGCGGCCCATGGTGGCCCGGCCCGGCGACCCCGGCAACGGCGTGGCGGTCGACGAGCTCGACACCGACGTCGCCGTGGACATTGCCTATGGCGGTTCCTGTACCGGCGGCAAGCGCGCCGACTTCGACGCCTACCACGAGGTATTGAAATGGGGCTTGGACCGAGGCCTGCGGATTGCGCCGCGCACGCGCTTCTTCCTGCAGTTCGGGACCCTGGAAGTGCAGCGCTATTGCGACGAACGGGGCTATCTGCCCACCTTCGAGCGCGCTGGCGTGGAACTCATCATGCCGGGCTGCGGGTCATGCGCCAATTGCGGGCCCGGGCAATCGACCTCGGCCTCGCAGGTCACCATCAGCGCGATCAACCGCAATTTCCCGGGCCGCTCGGGCCCCGGCAGCGTCTGGCTGGCCAGCCCATACACGGTCGCGGCCAGCGCGTTGGCGGGGGCCATCACCGACTTCCGCGGCCTGCAAGCGGCACACTGAAAAACGGCATGCCTGGACGGGCGGGCGCCGCCTACAATGCCGGGATCTTTGGTCTTCGTTTTCCAGGCATGCCATGGCTACGTCATCCCAGCCCCGATTCCAGTTCCGGCTGCGTGTCTACCGCGACGGCGGCATCGCCATCGGGCCGGGTAAGATCGCGCTGCTGGAAGCCATTCTGCAGGCCGGTTCCATTACCGCGGCGGCGCAGCAAATGGGCATGTCCTATCGGCGGGCGTGGCTGTTGATCGACGAACTCAACCGCGCGCTACGCGAACCCGCCGTCGAGAGTGCGGTGGGCGGCGCGCGTGGCGGCGGTACGGTGGTGACCGAGGCCGGCAAGGAACTCATCCGGCTTTACCGCGGGATCGAGGCCACGGCCCATGCCGCCGCCGCCGACGACATTGCGGCCATGACGCGCATGTTGGCGGACTGACACAACGGTAGGCGGGAAGCCGCGCCATTCGCTATGGTTCGATGCGGCTTTCGTTGTATTCTTCCGGATATGACGACACCGCTGCTGGATACGTTCGACGCGTTTCCCCTCATTCTGTCCCTGAAGGTTGCCGCGCTGGCCACGGTGCTGGCCCTGGTGGCCGGCGTGGGACTGGGCTGGCTGTTCGCGCGCCGGCCCTTTCCCGGCAGCTCCGTCGTCGAGTCCTTGTTCATGCTGCCGCTGGTGCTGCCGCCTACCGTCATCGGCTATGCCATCCTGCTGGTCGCCGGACGGCGCAGCGCACTGGGAGGATGGCTGTACGAGAACTTCGACTACACCATCATCTTCAGCTGGCATGGCGCGGTCGTAGCGTCGGCCGTCGTGGCCCTGCCCCTGGTACTGAAGTCGGCCGGCGCCGCCTTCGCCGGCATAGACCGCACGCTGGAAGCGGCGGCCAGTACGCTGGGCCAGTCGCGCTGGTCCGTCTTCCTCCGGGTCACGCTGCCGCTGGCCTGGCCGGGCATCCTGGCGGGCACGTTGCTGGCTTTCGCGCGTGCCATGGGGGAGTTCGGTGCCTCGCTCATGGTCGCGGGGTCCATTCCGCATCAAACCCAAACGCTTTCCATGGCGATCTACGACGCCACGCAGGCCGGGCAGGACCAGCTCGCGCTGCTGTTGGTGCTTATCACGTCGGTCATTTCCATCGTCATCCTGGTGGCCAGTAACCGCTATTTGTCGCTACGCTGAAAGGAGCGCCATGCCCCGCTTCCGTCTTACCGCCGTGCTGTTCGCCCTGGCCCTGCCGCTGTCGGCGGCGGCCGAAGCGCTTACGGTTTCGGCCGCCGCCAGCCTGACCAACGTCTTCAAGGAGCTCGGACAGCGGTTCGAGCAAAGCCACCCAGGCACCATGGTGCGGTTCAATTTCGCCGCCTCGGGCGTCCTGCTGCAACAGATGGCGCAGGGTGCGCCGGTCGACGTGCTTGCCAGCGCGGACCAAGCCACGATGGACCGGGCGGCGGCGCAGAAGCTGGTCGACACGTCGACGCGGCGGGACTTCGCGGCCAATAGCCTGGTTGTGATTGCGCCGCTCCAGGGCGGTCCGGCGGTGGCGTCGCTGCCGGACCTGGCTCGCAGCGAGGTCAAGCGCATCGCCATCGGCAAACCGGCCACCGTACCGGTGGGCAACTACACCCGGCAGGCGCTCGAAAGCGCCGGGCTCTGGAGTCCGCTGCAGTCCAGGCTGGTACAGGCCGACAGTGTGCGGCAAGTGCTGGACTATGTGGCCAGGGGCGAGGCCGATGCCGGCTTCGTCTATCGGACCGATGCGGCCATCATGCGCGACAAGGTGAAGATCGTGCTGACCGCGAGCGGTCACGATCCGGTGTCCTATCCGGTTGCGGCCGCCGCGGGCAGCCGTCACCGCGCCTTGGCGGACCGCTTCATCGCCTTCCTGCTTTCCGCGCCGGGACAGGAAGCGCTGGCCCGCTACGGGTTCGGCAAACCATGATCGACGTCGACATCGCGTTGACGGTGCGCGAAGGCGCGCGGCGCTTCGATCTGGCGGCGCGCTTCGGCACCGACGCGCGCTTCGTCGCGTTGTACGGTCCTTCCGGATCGGGCAAGTCGCTGACCCTGCAGGCCATGGCGGGCCTGATCGGGCCGTCGGCCGGACACGTGCAACTGGAAGGGCGCGTGCTGTTCGACCGGGCGCGCGGCGTCGACCTGCCGCCGCCGCAACGCCGAATCGGCTATCTGTTCCAGCACTATGCCCTGTTCCCCCATCTTACGGTGCGGCAGAACATCGCCTTCGGCCTGACTTCCTGGCGCAAGCGCGGCCTTGCCGCCGGCGAGCGGCAACGGGTCGAGGATTTGATGAACCGGTTCGGCCTCTCGACGTTGGCCGATAGCCGCCCTGCCGCGCTGTCGGGCGGGCAGCAGCAGCGCGTGGCGCTGGCCCGCGCGCTTGCCTGCGAACCGCGCGCCCTGCTGCTGGACGAACCGTTCGCGGCGCTCAACCCCTTGCTGCGTGGCGCGCTGCGCAAGGAACTGGCCGAGGTGGCGCGCCAGTGGAAGATCCCCGTGCTGATGATCACCCACGATATCGACGATGTCCTGGAGCTGGCCCAGGTGGCTTTCGTCTACCAGGACGGCCAGGTGGTTCGCGAGGTGGACCTGCGCACCGGCGGCAGCCGCGATATGGCGCGGCGGGCTCTCGGTGACGATACGCCCGCCGATACGCCGGCCCGGCAGCGGCTCAGGCAATTGCTCAACGAGTCAGACGCGCCGCGCTGAGCTCGCCCGGCGGCCGGCGGTAGAATCGTCCATCGATGAACCTGCCGTGCCTGTCCCCGGCTATCCGTTTTCCCGCCTCCATGACTACCCTTGATCGTTCCGCTGCCGTCGGCTTTGGCTTCAATCCGCTGAACCGCCTGTCCGAGTCGCGGGGCGATGAAGCCTTCATTCGGGCCTGCCGGCACGATCCCGCTACCCGCTTCGTAGTGTTCGTCGGCGACGTACCATTGCTCGAACTCGGGGGAGAGGGTCCGTGCGCAGTTTTGCCGGCCGATCGTTGGGCAGGCCTGGGCCCGGTCCGGTATGAAATCTTCCTGGGCCGGGACGACCGCGGCGGTGCCTTGTTCGCAGTCTCGCTCGACGCGAGCGTTGCCGCATCCACGCTGCCGCGCCCGGGACTGGAGCTGGTGGACGTGCGCAGCATCGCGGCCCGGGGCCTGTTCCCGCCCGACATACTGGGCGAGCTCGGCGGCGCCAAGGCCGTCCTGAGCTGGCATGATCGCCATCGCTATTGCGCCAATTGCGGCGCGCCCAGCCGCGTGTCGTCGGCCGGGTGGCGCCGCGACTGCGACGCCTGCGGGGCGCAGCACTTTCCCCGCGTCGATCCGGTGGTGATCATGCTTGCGGTGGACGGCGATCGCTGCCTGCTGGGGCGGCAGGCCCGGTTCGCGCCGGGCATGTATTCGGCCTTGGCGGGGTTCCTCGAACCCGGCGAGACCATCGAGGACGCGGTGCGGCGCGAGGTCCGGGAAGAAGCGGGCATCGACTGTGCGCAGGTTGCCTACTTCGCTTCGCAGCCATGGCCGTTCCCGGCGTCGCTGATGATCGGATGCTTTGCCCGCGCGGCCACGACCGACGTCGTGGTCGACCGCCACGAACTGGAGGATGCGCGCTGGTTCACGCGCGACGAGCTCGCGCGCATGCTGGCCGGCACGCATCCGGACGGGCTGTCCGCCCCGCAGCCGTTCGCCATCGCCCACCACCTGATCAAGGCCTTCGTCGAAGGCGACGGTCCCCCGGTCTAGCGCGACGGCGCCCGCCACGGGTGTGCAAGCGCAGTGTATGGCCCTACAATCGTCCTGGCTTCCCGGCATACACGCGTGTTCTTCGGACAAGGCAATGGCTGACGGCGTAATCTCCGCACACGACGTATTTCCCCATATCCGCATCGTCATGGGTATGGTCATCGGGCTAGGCGTCACTCGCCTCTTGTCCGGCCTCTCCCGCATCGTCCAGCATCCGCGGCACTATCCCGTCTATCCGGTCCACATAGCCTGGGTATTCTGGCTGCTGCTGATGCTGGTCCACTTCTGGTGGTGGCAGTTCAACCTGTACCTCGTGCCGGAATGGACGTTCGGCAAGTATTTGTTCATCATCGTCTATGCCATCGTCCTGTTTCTGCTGTGCACGCTGCTCTTTCCGGATTCGCTGGAAGACTACGATGGCTACGAGGATTACTTCTTCGCCCGGCGTGCCTGGTTCTTTGGCCTGCTCGCGGTCGCGTTCTGCCTCGATATCGTCGATACCCTGATCAAGGGGGAAGCCCATTTCGCCCGCTTCGCCCATGAATACATGATCCGCACGCCGGTCTTCGTGGCGCTGTGCATGGTCGGTATCGCGACGCGCGGGCGCCGCGTGCACATCCTGCTGGTGGCGGCCATGCTGGTCTACCAGATATCGTGGATCTGGAGGATGTTCGACACCATCGTCTGAGGCGTCGCGTTCTTATGCCGCACCTGTTGCACCAGGCCTGCGGTCTCGCTGCGGCGTTCTAGCGCAGCGCCGCCAGCACCAGGACCGCTATCGCCAGCACGAGGCAGAGCAGTTTCCAGAACAAGAGCGGATTGCGTTCGGCCAGCGGGACGGCGCGGACGTGTGCCGGATCCGGATGGCGCAGCGCATGCGCGAACTCGGACGGCTCCTGGTAACGCTGCCCGGGATCGATGTGGACAGCCTTGGCCAGGACCCGGTCTACCCACGCGGGCAGGTCGCTCGTTTCGTCCAGTGCCGATGTGTAGGCCAGCCGCCGCTGCCCCGCTCGCGTCCGCGTCTTGGCTATGTCGGGACCATAGGGCAGGCGGCCCGTCAGCATCTGGTAGGCGATCACGCCCAGCGAGAAAATGTCGGCGCGCACCGATCCGCCCTCGCCCAGGAAATACTCGGGCGCGGCATACAGCGCGGCGCCGGGGATTTGCAGCGGATCGCCGGCCTGCGCGATCTCCACGACGCCCGCAACCTTGGTCGAGCCCAGGTCGATGATGCGTACGGTCCCGCCGGCGTCGAGCAGGATGTTGTCCGGGCGCAGGTCCTGGTGAACGATTTCCAGGCGATGAAAGGCCTGCAGGCCCTGGGCGATCTGTTCGACGATGCGGCGGACCTGCTCGAGGTCCGGACGCGGATGCCGGGCCATCCACTGCGTCAATGTCCGGCCTTCGATGTACTCGGTAACGGTGTACAGGTAGCGCCGCTCGCGCACCGGTGGCCATGCCTTGACCACGTGGCGGCTATTCATGCGGCGCGCGATCCATTCTTCCATCAACAGGCGTTCGAGATAGGCGGGATCGTGCCTGAGGTCGAGCGACGGGATCTTGATGACGACCCGCGCGCCGGTGTCGCCGTCTTCGGCCAGGTAGACATGGCTGCGGCTGCTGGCGTGCAGCTCCGACACGATGCGAAAGCCATCGAACGTCATGCCTGCTTGCAGCAGCGGCGGGCACGGCAGAGTCCTTGCGTATTGCCGGACCTCGCCCGCTTCCAGTCCGGGCAGCGACGCGACCCGGACGATCTGCACCGTCAGGTTGTCGGTGCTGCCGTTCTCATAGGCAAGGCGTACCAGCGCGCGCGCCGCCTCATCGAGTGCTTCGGACGGCGCGCTCGCCGCCTGTACGATGTCCTGCGGGCTGACGTGTTCGTAGACGCCGTCGGTCGCCAGCAAGAAGACATCGCCCTGCGCGAGGCGCTGTGTGTGGTAGTCGATCTCCAGGTGCGGCGAGATCCCCAACGCCCGGCCCAGGTAGCTCCGGTCGTGCGCGACCCAGACCCGATGGTCCTCGGTCAGTTGTTCCAGCGTGCCGTCGCGCAGCCGGTAGATGCGCGCGTCGCCCACATGCAGGATGTGCGCGGTGGCCGACTTCAGCACCATCACGCTCAGGGTGCAGACGTAGCCCCGGTCATGGTTCTCGCGGTGCCCGCTGTTGCGGGTCTGGGCATGCAGCCACGCATTGGTCGCGCCCAGCACCCGCTGCGCGGATTTCTTGACCGACCAGGTCTCCGGCGTGCTGTAGTAGTCCTCCAGGAATCCGGCCACCGCCGTTTCACTGGCGATGTGGCTGACATCGCTGCTGCCTATCCCATCGGCCAGCGCCACGGCGATGCCCTTGGCGCCCAGCAAGGGCTCCTGCGGAATGCACAGGCCGTGGAAATCCTGGTTGGCCGGCTTGCGTCCGCGGTCGGAGTACTGCCCCACCGTCACTTGCAGCTGGCCGGGCGATACCGCTTGCACGGACGCATCCATCGCGGCCGGGCCGATCAGTTGAAGCTGCGCTGCGGCGCCGTCTTCATGTGGGTGGTGTAGAGCGTGAGGCCGGTCAGCGAGAGGCCGCCGACCAGGTTACCCAGCACCACGGGGATCTCGTTCCAGATCATGTAGTCCATGATCGAGAAGTTGCCGCCCATGATGAGCGCGGACGGGAACAGGAACATGTTGACCACCGAATGCTCGAAGCCCATGAAGAAGAACAGCATGATGGGCATCCACATGGCGATGACCTTGCCGCTGACCGTCGTGGAAATCATGGCGCCGACCACGCCCAGGGACACCATCCAGTTGCACAGCACGCCGCGGATGAAGATGGTCAGCATGCCCGCCGCGCCGTATTCCTTGTAGCCCAGCGTGCGGTTCTCGCCGATGTGGGAGATGACCTCGCCGACCTTGCCCGGCGGAACCGAAAAGCCGTAGGTGAAGACAATGGCCATCAGCACGGCCACGGTCAACGCACCCAGGAAGTTGCCCACGAAGACGACGCCCCAATGCTTGAGCACAGCGCCCAGCGTCACGCCCGGCCGTTTCTCGAACAGCGCCAGCGGCGTCAGGACGAATACGCCGGTGAGCAGGTCGAAACCCATGAGATAGAGAATGCAAAAGCCGACCGGAAAAAGGGCCGCGCCCAAGATGGCCGAGCCGGTCTGCACCGTGACCGTGACTGCGAATACCGCCGCGATGGCCAGGATGCCGCCGGCCATATAGGCACGGATCAGCGCGTCGCGGGTCGCCATGTAGATCTTCGATTCGCCGGCGTCGACCATCTTGGTGACGAATTCGGATGGAACGATATAGGACATGATGGATTCCAGTGATTGAAAACGGGGGTTCGGTTGCGCTTAGCCGATCTCGACGGCCGCGCCGTTGATTCGTGCGGGCCAGGTACGCAGGCGCTGCTCGGGATACTCCAGGCAGCGGCCGTCTGCCAGGCGGAAGTGCTGCTTGTAGAGCGGGGCCGCCACCACGAGGTCGCCGCCCAGTTGGCCGACGATGCCGCGTCCGATGACGTTCGCGCCGGACTTGGGATCGCGGTTTTCGATGGCGTAGACCATGTCGCCGTCCTTCCCGGGAAGGTAGAACAGCGCGACCTGTACGCCATCGACCAGCGCGACGACGCCGGAGTGGGCAACCAGGTCCTGGCGCGAGCAGGCAACGCGCCAGCGGGCGGGCAAAGCGTCGCGGGATGACATCAGGAGATCTCCTCGGCGATGGGGATGACGCGTGCGGCCGGCTCGGCCGGCCGGCGCTGGCCGCGTTCTTCCACGAACCGGATATCGGGATCGGCGCGCCTGTCGTTGACGAAGGTGCGGAAGCGCTTGAGTTTTTCCGGGTTGCTCAGGGCATTGGCCCATTCGCATTCGTAGCGGTCCACCACCAGCTGCATTTGCGCTTCCAGCTCGGCCGCCAGCCCCAGGCTGTCTCCGATGACCACCGCTTTCAGGTAGTCGAGCCCGCCTTCCAGCGACTCGCGCCATACCGACGTGCGCTGCAGGCGGTCCGCGGTACGGATGTAGAACATCAGCAGGCGGTCGATGTAGCGGATCAGCGTGTCGTCGTCGAGGTCGGTCGCGAACAGCTCGGCGTGGCGCGGCCGCATGCCGCCGTTGCCGCACACATAGAGGTTCCAGCCGTTCTCGGTGGCGATCACGCCGATATCCTTGCTCTGCGCTTCCGCGCATTCGCGCGTGCAGCCCGAGACGGCGAACTTGAGCTTGTGGGGCGCGCGCAATCCTTTGTAGCGGTTTTCGATGTACAGGGCCATCTTCACGCTGTCCTGCACGCCGTAGCGGCACCAGGTGCTGCCCACGCAGGACTTCACCGTGCGCGTGGACTTGCCGTAGGCGTGCCCGGTCTCGAAGCCGGCGGCGATCAGCTCGGCCCAGATATCGGGCAGCTCGTGCAGCTGCGCGCTGAAAAGGTCGATGCGCTGGCCGCCGGTGATCTTGGTGTAAAGCTTGTATTTGCGGGCCACCTCGCCGATGGCGATCAGCCCCTCGGGTGTGATCTCGCCGCCCGGTATGCGCGGCACCACCGAATACGTGCCGTTCTTCTGCATGTTGGCCATGAAGGTATCGTTGGTGTCCTGCAGCGGCACCAGGTGCGGCTCCTGGATCGGCCGGTTCCAGCACGAGGCCAGGATCGATGCCACCGCCGGCTTGCAGATCGCGCAGCCCAGCTCGCCGCGACCGTGGCGGGCCAGCAGCGCCTCGAAGGTTTCCAGGCCCTCGACGCGGACAATGTCGTAGAGCTCCTGCCGGGTATATGGGAAATGCTCGCAGAGGCTCTTGTCGATGGCCACGCCCCGGCTGGCCAGTTCATGATCGGCCACTTGCTTGAGCAGTGCCGCGCAGCCGCCGCAGCCGGTCGCCGCACGAGTGCAGGCCTTGATGCTGGCGACATCGGTGCAACCGCCGGCTATGGCCTCGCAAATGGCGCCCTTGCTGACGTTGTGGCAGGAACAGATGGTGGCCGTGGCCGGCAGGGCGTCGGCGCCCAGCGCCGGAGCCGCCTCGCCCTGGGGAAGAATGAGCTGGGATGGGTCCTCGGGAGGCGCGATCCCATTCTGCACGTACTGCAGCAGCGTGTCGTAATAGCTGTTGTCCCCGACCAGTACGGCGCCGAGTATCTGTTTGCCGTCCGCCGAGACCACCAGCCGCCGGTAGGCTGAACCCGCTTCATCGATATAGCGGTAGCTGCGCGCGCCCGGCGTCGTGCCGTGGGCGTCGCCGATCGAACCGACGTCTACCCCCAGCAGCTTGAGCTTGGTCGACATGTCGGCGCCTACAAAGGGCTGGCCCGCCGCGCCGCACAGGTCGGCCGCCACGGTGCGCGCCATCTGGTAGCCGGGCGCGACCAGGCCGAAGACGCAGCCATTCCACGACGCGCACTCGCCTATTGCATAGATGTCGGCGTCGCTGGTGCGGCAATGCGTATCGACGGCCACGCCGCCGCGCTCGCCCAGCGCCAGGCCGGCTTGCCTGGCCAGTTCGTCCCGCGGCCGGATGCCGGCCGAAAAAACCACCAAGTCGGTTTCCAGGAAGGACTCGTCCGCGAAACGCATGCGGTAGCGGTAGGCTTCGCCCGCCTCGATCGCCTGGGTCGCGCGCGAGACGTGCACGCCCACGCCCAGCGCCTCGATGCGTGCCTTCAAGGCCGCGCCGCCGAAGTCGTCCAGCTGCACCGGCATCAGGCGCGGGGCGAACTCCACCACATGCGCCTCCAACCCCAGCGACTTGAGCGCATTGGCGGCTTCCAACCCCAGCAGGCCGCCGCCCACGACTACGCCGCGCCGTGCGCCGCGGGCCGCTTCGCGGATCAGGTCCAGGTCGTCCAGCGTACGGTAGACCAGGCGCGAAGTGCCGGCCGCGCCCGGAATGGGCGGGACGAAAGGATAGGAACCGGTCGCCAGCACGAGCTTGTCGTAGGCAAGGGAGCCGCTCGCGGTCATGATCTCGCGGCGATCGCGGTCTATGCCGGTAACCGCTTCATCCAGATGCAGCGTTATGCCGGGCTGCTGGTATAGCGCGGCGTCGCCCATGGCCATCGATTCCGCATCGCGGCCGCCGAGGTACTCCGACAGGTGCACGCGGTCGTAGGCGCGCCGGCTTTCCTCGCCAAAGACGTGGATGCGATAGCGCTCGAGCGCGCCTTGGGCCAGCAATTGCTCGACGCAGTGGTGACCGACCATGCCGTTGCCGACGATGATCAGGGTTTGCAGAGGGGTGTTGGCTGCATTCATGGGCGATTCCGGGTAGCGCTGTCCGATTCCCCAGAGCCAAAACAAAACGGCGCCCTGGACCGCGAGGTCCGGGGCGCCGTTGCCTGGGGTTCGATACGTTGTCTTGCCGGACCGCAGTCCGGTTACCCCTCAAAATGCAATAGGCGTGCCAACACCGGTAGCTCCGCTGTGGAGGCGGTCTCCCGGGCAGGAGGCAGAGTGGAAAAGCGTGGGCGCACCAATATGGTTCCCTAAAGCGGAGTGCAGGGTGCGGCGGCGCACCTTGGCGGTGCCGGATGCGGCCGACCGGCGGTCAGCGCTTGAAGGTGCGCTGAACCACCGCCAAGAAGGCGCCTACCACGGGGTTGTCGGAGTCCGCCTGATGCACGAAGGCCAGGGTGTAGCCGGGCGGCGTGCGTGTATCGGCAATATCCAGGAAGGCCACATCGGGCATGTGGACGGTGCGCATGGCTGCCGGTACCAGCGCGACGCCAAGGCCCCCCGCCACCATGGTCAGCACGGTCTGCATCTGGGCCGCTTCCTGTACCACGCGAGGGGAGAAGCCGGCCTGCTGGCAGGCGTTGAGCAGCGCGGATACGAAGCCCGGGCCTTCCGAGGCGGGAAAGGAAATGAAGGGCTCTTCGGCCAGGTCCTTCATGCGTACCTTTTTCTGCTGCGACAGCGCATGCTCGGCAGGTACGGCCAGCACAAAGCGCTGTTCACGCAGGGTAGTGACTTTCAGGCCTTTCTGATGGGTGAGCGGGGTGACCACCAGCGCCAGATCCACGGTTCCGCGCCGCAACGCCTCTACCTGTCGCCCGGTGGTTTCGGCGGTCAGCTGCAGCTGGACCGTTGGATACTCGCGCTGGAAGCGCTTGAACAGGACTGGCAGCAGGTCCAGCGCGGCGCTGGGTACGAACGATAGCCTCAGCAAGCCTTCCATGCCGTCGGCGGCACGCTGTGCGCGCTCGATGCAGAGCCTGGCTTGCCGCAGTGTGCGCTGGGCCTCCTTGAGAAAGACCGCTCCCGCCGGCGTCAGCTTGACATGATGGCGGCTGCGCTCGAGCAGCCGGGTTCCCACTTCATGCTCCAGGTTCTGGATCGATACGCTCAATGGCGGTTGAGACATGTGCAGCCGTTCGGCCGCGCGGCGGAAATTCAGTTCCTCGGCAACGATCTCGAATTGGCGGAGCTGCTTGAGTTCGAACATGGTGATTCGCTTATCGAATAACGATATGCCATAAATAATATTGGAGATATCAACGCGCCGCTCGTATCGTTGCCAGGCCGGCCAGTGCTTATAGCTCGGCACGCCTATGCTGGAGAACTGGAGTCAACATGCAACCTTCGCTGCTCGAAGAAGTCGTCACCGTCCCCAATCCCTACCCTGTCGTCTCGGAAGTCGGCTATCCCGAAGTCTGGCGCCTTTGCACGCAGGCTCGCGAACTCGCCTGGGACCCGGCAACCGATATCGACTACTCGGACCTTGCCGGCGCCGACCTGCCGGCCGAAGCGCGCGCCGCGGGGGCGGAATGGTGGAGCCTGCGCGCCTGGATGGAGCATGGCGCCACGCCCTACGGTGCCGAACGGCTGCTCGATTCGATCTTCCAGCACCAGCCCTTCGAGATCAAACAGCACATCACCAATTTCATTGCCGAAGAATTCCGGCATCACGAGGCCAGCTTTCGCATCGCCGAGGTGCTGGGCGGCTACCAACCTTCGCCGCGGGCGGACTACTTCAAGGCCATCATTCCCAAATTCCACGATGAAAAGGACGAGAAAGCGATGAGCTTTTTCGCAGGCCTGTCCGTCAATACCCTGTTCGAGCAGCTCTCGGGCGAGCTGCTGCAGGCCCGCTATGAGAACGCCCGCTTCGAATCGATCAAGGAGGCCTGCCGGTTGATTTTGCGCGACGAGGCCCGCCACATCCAGTTCGGTCGCATTATCATGCGGCGCTTCTTCAATGAACTGAGCGCCGAAGAAAAACAGACGGTGGGCAACAAGGTGGCGAAGAAGCTTCGCGGCAGCCTGCTCAGCGGTGTCTATGCAGTCGTGAACCTGCCCGCCGACGAACGGACACGATCAGGCCGCGCGCGGGCGCTGGCCGCCGAATATGGCCTGGGGGCGACGCATCCTGACGAAGAAATCGACATCATCAGGAAAGGCGTCGGCAGGATCCGCGAGGACGTGGGGGTGTATGGCGTGGAGATTCCCCAAATTCCCGAACTCGATGGCAAAGGCTGAATGATGCCGCCGCGCCGCCAGGTACCCGGACGTCCCGATGCGCTGAGCCGCCTGCTTGAGGAGGTCGGACCGCGCTGGGCCGGCGACATCCGCGGTTGCGGAGAGCGTGTCAAGGAGGCCTACCTGCCATGGCTGGCGGCCGCGCCTAAGGAAGGCTATAGCGTGCGGCGGGATGTGGCCTACGGTGCGCATGCCAGGCAGGTTCTGGATATCTACCGGCCCGAGGGCGCGCGCGGTGCGCCGGTGGTCGTCTTCGTGCACGGCGGGGCATTCGTGCGCGGCGCCAAGGAGATCAATGCCCAGATGTATGCCAACGTGCTGGCGTGGTTTGCACGCCAAGGCTGCGTTGGCGTCAACGTGGAATACCGGCTGGCGCCCGAGACGCCCTTCCCCGGCGGCGCACTTGATGTGGCCATGGCATGCGCGTGGGTCCAAACCTTCATCGCGAACCATGGCGGCGATCCCACGCGCATCTGCCTGATCGGCCACTCCGCAGGAGGCACCCATGCGGCGTCGTACGCCTTCGACCCGGCACTGGGATACCTCGGTTCGCACCTGGCCTGCCTGGTACTGATATCCGCGCGGATGCGCGCCGATGTGCTGCCGGAGAATCCGAACGCTGCCGGGGTGCAGGCCTATTTCGGGACCGACACTGGGCAGTATGAACGTTGTTCGCCAGTCTCATACGCGGCCGCCAGCAGCCTGCCGACGTTCATCGTCAACGCCGAGTACGAGAATCCGCTGCTGGACTTGTACGGACTCGAGACCGCATACCGGATGAGCGCGGCCAGGCGATGCGCGCCGCGCTACCTCGCCATGCCGCTGCACAATCACGTATCGATCATGGCGCACTTCAATTCCGGCGAAACAGAGCTTGGCGAAGCCATTCTCGATTTCTTCGCGCGCGCCTGCCCGTGAGGGCCGGTCTCTGGCGGCGAGCAGGCGTGCGCGGGCTCAGTCCTTGGCCGCCAGGCCGGCTGTACGTACTACCTTGGCCCATTTAACCGCTTCGTTTTGCACGTAGCTGGCGAAGTGCGCCGGAGTATCCGGCACGGGTTCGGCCCCCAGCTTGGCCAATTGTGCTTTGACTTCAGGCTTGGCCAGCAGCCGGGCCAGTTCGGCGTTGAGCTGATCAACGACGGGCCCGGGCATTCCGGCCGGCCCGAAAATGCCAAACCATGCAGAGGCTTCGTAACCCGGCACGCCGGATTCGGCCACCGTGGGCAGATCGGGCAGCAGCGCGCTGCGCTTATCCGACGTGATGGCGAGCGCCTTGACCCGGCCATCCTTGATATGCGGCATGGCCGTCAATTGCAGGTCGAACATCAGGTTCACCTGGCCCGCCAGCAGATCATTGAGGGCGGGAGCACTGCCCTTGTAGGGAACATGCAGCAGATCGACGTGCGACAGGTTTGCCAGCAGTGCGCCCGCCAAGTGGTTCGAGGTGCCGTTGCCCGCGGAGGAATAACTCAAGATACCCGGTCTGGCACGCGCCAGCGCCAGCAATTCGTTGATGTTGCCGGCCGGTACGGAGGGATGCGCGAGCACCACGAAGGGAATCGATACCAGCCGGGCAATCGGTGTGAAGCTCGCGACGGGATCGTAGCCGACGTCGCTCATCGCCGGGTTCATCGCGTGTGAACTGACGGTTCCTAACAACAACGTATAGCCGTCCGGCGGAGTGGCCGCAACAAACTTTGCGCCAATCGCGGTCCCCGCGCCCGGCTTGTTCTCCACGATGACCGGCTGCCCCATCTGTCCTGACAGGTTCTGGCTGATCAGGCGCGCGAGCACGTCGGCCGAGCCGCCGGGCGGGAATGGGACGACAAGGCGTATGGGGCGAACAGGGTAATCGGCGGCATGCGCCTGACTGGCCGCGGCCATGGCACTAACCAGGGCACAGGCCGCCGCGAGTCGGTGAAGCATGGATGGGCAGCTCAGCATAGGACGAGACCTTTTTTGCCAGGGACAAACCGGCGGCGCGTCGTCGCGGCCTTCACCGGGCCTGGTCTCCTCCTGCGGCCGCGCTCTGGGGGCGGCATCGACGAATCAACTATACGCGGATGCAGTCATACGCATTAATACTATTTATTCATATCGGTGATCGTGCTGCGATATCAACCCGGAGCCTCAGCCCCGCACCCCGATGACCGCCACGACGCGGGTGAACGGGACCGAACGATCAATGGACAGGGAGCCCCCGCTGCAAGTACAGACGCGCGAAACCAGGCGCAGCCCGAAGCCGGCATCGGCAGGCAGCTGGAAGGATGCAGGAAAGCCTTCGCCCTCGTCTTCGATCGCCAGGGCGATGGAAGCGAGGCCTGTACGCAACGATAAACGGATGTCGCCCTTGCCGTACTTGATGGCGTTGGTGATCAGTTCGATCAGCACCGACGTCACCGACACCAACTCATCGGTCTCGAGCTGGATCGGCGAGTCGGACGTGAAGGCGAGCCTGCGCGGCGAACGCGGGTCGATCAGCGCGGTCTGCAGATGTTGCACGAGTCTGGTGAAGTGCGCCGAGGCTTCCGGCGCGCGTGCGGGATCACGTTCGTAGGCGTACTCATGCAGGCGCACGAGGCTCTCGATGCGGCTCACGGCGATACCCAACTCCAGCCGGACCGTCGGGTCGCTCGAGCGCCGCGCCTGCACTTGCAGCGAACTCGACAGAAGACTCAGCCCGTTGTGCACACTGTGATGGAATTCGCGCAACCGCATACCGAGGTCGGCAACATGTTCGGTCAAGCCGGCGCCGAGGTCCGGGCCAGCGGGGATATCGTCCTTGGGCGGTACGCTCTTCTTCATATATGGCAGAAACGGGCGATGCGCTGTACCGGTCCTGGCCGCAGCAGGCCGGCCGGTCTTCTCGGTGATGGAGCGGCCCGGGTACGACGCTTGAGCGTTGCGTGCCGAGGCGCGGGCTATAGGGATGACTCTATCCCCCGTGGAGCGTGCCAGCCAGATGATCCCGTACTAGCTGCCCCGGTATTTTTTTCCCGGTTTACGTCCGGGGCAGCCGCCGGTGGCGCGTGGCCGCTTTCTCGTAGCTGGTAATGCCTCGCCGGCGGGCCCAGACGATGGCGTCGCTGCGGCGGTGGACGCCTATCTTGCTGTAGAGCGTAGCGATGTGGTTGCGTATCGTGTTTTGCGAAAGCTTCAAGGCACGCGCGATACCGGCATTGTCCGTGCCTTCGCACATGAGTCCCAGCACTTCCCGCTCGCGCGGCGTGAGGTCGGCCAACTGCGCGGCGGGCGCCTGAGTATCCTCCGGGCGGCGGAGCTGCGCGAGTTTCTCGATGACGCTTCGGCTGAACCAGGATGCGTCCCGCATGACGGTGTCGATGGCTGCCACCAGCTCTTCTTCGCCGCGCTTGCGATCGGTGATGTCCTGGATCGCCGTCAGTACGCAACGCTGACCGTGGATGGTGACTGCTTCGGCCGATAAGAGGCAGTCCAGGATGTCGCCATTGCGCGTGCGCAGGCGCACTTCCTCGTTGCGGACGCTGCCTCCCGCTTCGAGCGTTTCCCTCAGTTTGCGGCGCATGCGGTCGTCGGCCCAAAGCTGCAGCTCCGACGGGTCCCTGGCGACGGCTTCCTCGGCCGCATAGCCCGTGGTTTCGACAAACGCCTCATTGACGTCCATGAGCAGCAAGCCCTCGAGCGAACTGACCGCCATGGGCACCGGCGCGAGCCGGAAGGCCTTGGAGAAGCGTTCTTCGCTCTGGCGCAGCGCATCTTCCGCTACCTTGCGCGGCTCCAGGTCCATGAAGGTGAAGAGCATGCAGGCTTCCTCGCCCACCTCGATCGGCTGGCCGGCGACGACGACCAGCTTGGCCTGCCCGTCCGGCAGTTGCAGCGTGGCCTCCATCTGCGAGATCGTGCGGCCTTCCTGCAGGCAGCGTAGTCCTTCCTCGCGGCGGGTGGCTTCGTTCAGCACGTCGATCTCGACCACGGAGCACCCCAGGACTTCATCGCGCGCAAAGCCCGTCATCTGCAGAAAGCCGGGATTCACCTTCACATAGCGCAGGTCGGACAGGCGGCAGATAAGGGCCGGCGCGGGATTCGTATTGAACGTCCGTTCGAACCGGTCTTCGGCATTGAATCGCTCGGTTTCGTCCTGGATCACCAGCACCAGCGACTCCGGCTCGTCTTCCTCGTCGGTCAGCACGAGGCTGCGTATCCGCTGGACGCGCCGGAAAGCCGGGTCGTCCGTCTTGGCGAGTTCCACGATCACGTTGTGCAGCCGCTCGCCCGCCAGCACGCGCATGACCGGATATTGCTCGGGCGTCAAAACGTGGTTGTTGCGATACTTGAGCGTAAAGGCCGCGATATAGTCCTGGGCCGATTTGCCCAGCCCCGCCGGCTTGTCGACGCCGTGCACGGACAGCGCGGTTTCGTTTGCCCATTCGATGGAGCCGTCCGGATCCACGAGGATGATGCCTTCGGACAACCCGGCGATGATTTGTTGCAGCTGGCGCCGGTCTACGCGCGGCTTTTCGAGGGCTTTTCTCATCCGACCGTCTCGGTGGCGTGATGGCGATTGCCGGATGATGCGGTGGCGCGCCATCTGGAGCAAGGCCGTTGCGATGCAAGGGCTGGCAGCCAGTGTATACGAAGGACACTATTCCCGCGGCCACAATTCGCCGCCCCACTCTTCGACAATTTCCTGCAGCGCGAGGGAAACGGCCTGGCCCGCGCTGGTCAGGACGCCGGACTTCGGCAACGCCAGGGTCACGAAACGGCGCAGGTCGGGGTTGACGATGCGCGTGGCTTGCAGCGTGCCGAGCTTGCGTTCCTGCATGATGGAATACGGCCCCAGAATGGCGTAGACCGACTGCGTGGCGGCCAGTTCTTTTTGCATGGTCAGGGAGTCGGCCTCGATGACGGCGTTGAGCGCGAATCCCTTGGCGCGGGCGGTTTCGTCGAGGATGGCACGCCAATGGGCCGGGCGACGCGGCACCACCAGCGGCAGGTTCTGCAGGCGGGCGAAGTCGATGGTGGGTGCCTGCGTGAGCGCATCGCCGGGCCGCGCGACCAGGTAGGTATGGCCGGTGGCAAGCAGCCGCTCTTCGGAGCTGGCGGGTTTGTGATAGCGGAACAGAATCGCCATGTCCACCAGGCCCGCGTCCAGCAGCGCGTCCAGTTCCCCGCCCTGGCCTTCGCGCACATTCAGGCGTATGAGCGGATAGCGTTGGCGCAGGCGGCCGAACAGCGTGGTGAGCAGCGGATGGGCGGCCGACGGAAGAATGCCCAGCCGTACTTCGCCCATCGGCACCGAGGAGGTGGACCGGATTTCGCGGAGCAGCTGGTCGGTGTCGCTAAGCCAGGCGCGCACCCGGGCGATGATGCGCTCGCCCAGTTCGGTCAGCACCACGCCGCGGCCGGTGCGGCGGAACAGCCGTCCGCCGCATTCTCGTTCCAGATTGCCGATCTGGCGGCTGATGTGCGATTGCACCGTCATCCGCGCGGCGGCGACCTTGGTGAAACTGCCGGCTTCGGCGACTTCGACGAAAAGTTTGAGATCCGCCTGGTTCATGGCTGCCGCGTAGATAGGGACATCACAATTTTGGCATGTCTGAAATCTCTGGTTCAAGGCTAGGAAGATATCTCGGCGCTTCCTACACTGCGGACCGTTACGACATCGCGCGATGCGTACGGACATCCGATCAACGGTGCCGAGCACGGCCCGGTACCTGAACTGCGTCCATCACCATGACAGAAACCACCCTGGCGCCAGAGATGGCGCCCCTGCGCATCGCCGTGGACATCGGCGGCACCTTTACCGATCTGGCCGCCTTCGATGAAAGCGCGGGCACCCTGCATTTCGGCAAGGCTCTCTCCACCCATGGCCGGCTGGTCGAAGGCATCCAGCACACGCTGGACGGCGCGGGCGTCGACCTGCGCCACGGCTATTTGTTCCTGCACGGTTCGACCATCGCCATCAATACGCTGCTCGAGCGTAACGGGGCCAAGACCGCGTTGCTCATCACCGAAGGCTTCCGCGATATCTACGAGATCGGCCGTGTGAACCGTCCGGACGCCTATAACCTGTTCTTTGCCAAGCACACGCCGCTGGTCAAGCGCTCGCTGCGCTACGAAGTGGAAGAGCGCCTGCGTGCCGACGGCAGCGTGCACAAGCCGCTGAACGAGGCGCGCGTGCGCGAGGTGGCGCGCGAACTCAAGGCGCAGGGCGTAGAGGCCGCCGCCGTCCTGTTGCTGCATTCGTACCGCAAGCCCGGACACGAAAAGCGCGTGAAGGAAATCCTGCTGGAAGAACTGCCGCACGCCTTCGTGACGGCATCGCACGAGCTGTCGCAGGAGTACCGCGAGTTCGAGCGCGTCTCGACCGCCGTGGCGAACGCCTATGTCGGGCCGCGGGTGTCCGCCTATCTGGGGCAGCTGGAAACCCACCTGGCCGAGCACGGCTTTGGCGGCGACTTCTATGCGGTGCAGTCCACGGGCGGCCTGTTTCCGCTCGAGCATGCCCGCCGCGATTGCGTGCGCATGCTCGAATCGGGACCGGCCGCCGGGGTGATCGGCGCACAAGCTATTTGCGCCCAGCTGGGCCTGCCCGATGCCATCGCGTTCGACATGGGCGGGACCACCGCCAAGGCCGGGGTGATCAGCGAGGGCCGGCCGCTTACCACGGGAAGTGCGTTGATCGGGGGCTACGAAAAGGCGCTGCCCATCCAGATTCCCATGATGGATATTTTCGAGGTCGGCACGGGAGGGGGGAGCATTGCGCGCGTCGAACTGGGCAATTCGCTGCGGGTAGGTCCCCAGAGCGCGGGCTCCATGCCGGGCCCGGTCTGCTACGGGCGTGGCGGCACGGAGCCGACCGTGACCGACGCCAACCTGATCCTGGGGCGCCTGGATGCCGGGCACTTCCTGGGCGGCGACATGCCGCTCGACCTGGACGCCGCGCACGCGGCCATGCAAGCGCGCATCGCCGGGCCGCTGGGTTTGGAGACGGTACAGGCGGCCGACGGCATCCTGCGTATCGCGGTGACCGCGATGTCGCATGCCGTCAAGGCCGTCACGACCGAACGCGGCCTGGATGCCGGCAGCTTCACCATGGTGGTCTACGGCGGCGCCGGCCCGCTGCACGCCTCGGCCATCGCCCGTGAACTGGGCATACGGCGGGTGCTGATTCCCTATGCGCCCGGCTATTTCTCGGCCTATGGCATGTTGTTCAGCGACCTGCGCTACGACTATGTGCGTTCGGTGTTCCGCCGCCTGGAAGACCTGTCGTTCGACGAGATCGAGGCCTTGTATGCGTCCATGGAAGAGGAAGGCCGTGCGGCTATCGCCACATCGGCGGTCCGGCCCGACCAGATCGTCATCGAGCGTTCGGCCGACATGCGCTATGTAGGCCAGGAACACGCGGTCACCGTCGACCTGCCCCGCGTATTTTTCGAGCGGCAGGACCGCGACGCCATCAAACGGCATTTCGACGATGTCCACGCCGTGCGCTATGGCACTTGCGCGCCGTCCGAGCCGGCCGATATCGTCAGCCTGCGCGTCACGGTGCTGGGCGTGATGCGCAAGCCGCCACGCCATGCGGTGGGGGCGGGCGCCGAGTTGCCGCCCGACGGCGCCTTGCGCACGCACAAGCCCGTGTACTTCCGCACGCACGGCCATGTGCAGACGCCCGTGTACCGCCGCGATGCCTTGCTGGCCGGCAACCGCATCCCGGGCCCCGCATTGATCGAAGAACACGCGTCCACGACCGTCGTCCAGCCGGGCGATGCACTGACCGTGGACGATTGCGGCAACCTGCATGTGGCCATCGGGAGCGAACGCTGATGAATGCGCGAGACATGGAACAACGTACCGTCGATCCGGTGACGGTGGAGATCGTCCGCAACGGTCTGCTGGCGGTTACGGAGGAAATGAAGACCAATCTGATGAGGACGGCCTACAACCTCATCATCTACGAGGCGCTGGATTTCACCGTCGGTCTGTTCACGCCCAAGGGCGAGACGGTTTCCATCGGCCTGGGCCTGCCCATGTTCATCCGCGGCATGTCCGAGACGGTCAAGGCCAAGATCCGGCATTTCGGCCTGGACAACATCCGCCCGGGCGACATCCTGGTAACCAACGATGCCTACGTTACGGGTAGCCACCTGAATCACTTCACCTTCACCATGCCGGTGTTCCATGAAGGCCGCATCGTCGCCTTCACCTGCTGCATGGCGCACTGGCTGGACGTGGGCGGGACGCTGGGGCAGGTCACGACCGACATCTTCTCGGAAGGGATACAGATTCCCATCGTCAAGTATCGGCGCGAAGGCGTGGTCAACCAGGATCTGGTGGACATCATCGCGATGAACGTGCGCCTGCCCGAACGCGCGCTGGGAGACTTGCGCGCCCAGATCACCGCCATCACGACCGGCGAGCGCCGCTTCCTGGAGCTGGTCCAGCGCTACGGCGCCGATGCGGTGCAGGCCTCGATCGCCCAGATCATGGACCAGTCGGAAGCCGTCGCCAGGCGCAATACCCTGAGCATTCCCGACGGCACCTACGAGGCCGAGTCCTACATGGACGACGACGGTGTGGACGTGGGCCGGCGCATTCCCATCCGGGTCAAGGTGATCAAGCAGGGGGACGAGATGACCATCGATCTGTCGGACGTCAGCCGGCAGGTCCGCGGTTTCTACAATTCCGGCTTCACGACCGGCATCGCCTGCGCCCAGGTCGCGTTCAAGTGCCTGACGACGCCCACTGACTATCCGGTCAACGACGGCAGTTTCCGGCCGCTCAAGGTGGTCATGCCGATGGGTACGGTCATCAGTGCCGAGCGCCCGTATCCGATGCGAGTCTGGATGACCTTCCCCATGACTGTCATCGACACCATCTTCAAGGCGCTTGCCCCGGCCATACC
The DNA here is from genome assembly GCF_033795525.1 of Pigmentiphaga sp. Classification (GTDB taxonomy): domain Bacteria; phylum Pseudomonadota; class Gammaproteobacteria; order Burkholderiales; family Burkholderiaceae_B; genus Pigmentiphaga. Next base: position 512,312 of record NZ_JARYGM010000003.1, on the reverse strand, counting down.
CGACCGTGTCATCGCCGGGCACCATGCCGATCTGGTGTTTCCCAACATCCACGGCATTTCGCCCGAGGACGGGCGGCTGTTCATCGTCGGCATCGGCCCTCTGGGCGGCGGCTGGGGCGCCAAGTCGCGCGAGGACGGCGTCTCGGTCACCGTCTGCATCAATGACGGCGATACGCACAACAGCCCCACCGAACAGCTCGAGGCCAAGTATCCGGTGCTGGTCGAGCGCTACGCCATTCGCCCCGACAGCGGCGGTGCCGGCAAGTATCGCGGCGGCCTGGGTGCCGAGATGGTGGTGCAGGCGCTGTCGCCCTTTGCGGTCACGACCCGTATCGACCGCATGCATTGCAAGCCGTGGGGACTGCATGGCGGCCATGAGGCCGCTGGCAATGGCATCGCCATCCGCAAACAGGAGCAGTGGGACGAGAGCATGCCGAACGCCAAGATCTTCAACGTCCGGCTCGAGCGGGGCGATGCCTACAAGATGCTCTCCGGGGGCGGCGGCGGCTTCGGCGATCCGCGTGGGCGCGATCCCGAGGCGGTGGCCGAGGACGTACGCGAAGGGTATGTCAGTGCCGAGACGGCGCGCCAGATCTATGGCGTCGCGCTGACAACCGAAGGAACGGTGGACTGTGCGGTCACCGAAGCGCTGCGGCGGGGCGGCCATGCCGCCTGAAGCCCCCGTGCACGCGTCCGCGCTGCTGCGCCTGTGGAGCGACCTGGCGCTGCAGCACGTATCCATGGGCGGCGCGTGTGCATGCGGCATCGGCGGTGTGACGCTGCGCCTGCAGGATTTCGAACGCGACATCATCGACTACCTGCGTGCCGAGGCCGAGCGCCTGGGCCAGGCCGATGCGTGCGCCTTGCTCGACCGGCATGCGGCCGCTGGCGACGGCGCCGTCGCGGCCGTGCTGGGCGAGCTTGCGGCAGCCGGCGCCGGCGTCCCGGCAGACGCCGCGGCATGGGTGCTCGCCCGGCTGGACCGCACGCTCACCTCATTCGCACGCCTGCATGGCCCGGCGCGCGATGGCCGGCCGGGAGCAAGCTCATGACGCGCATCCATCCAGACGACCAACGCATTCCAGTGACGGTCTTGACCGGCTTTCTGGGCAGCGGCAAAACGACGCTGCTGAATCGCCTGCTGGCCACGCCCGCCCTGCGCGATACGGCGGTCATCATCAATGAGTTCGGCGAAGTCGGCCTCGATCATCATTTGCTCGAGCAAAGCGCCGAGGACATGGTGCTGCTGGCCAACGGCTGCATATGCTGCACCATACGAGGCGACCTGGTGCAGGCCTTTGCCCGGCTCGACGAACGGCTGGCCGGCCAGGGCATGGCGCTGCGGCGCGCGGTTATCGAGACCACCGGCCTGGCGGACCCGGCGCCCATTCTCCATACGCTGATGAGCGAGCCGGCCGTCAGCGGGCGGTACCGTCTGGACCATGTCGTGGCGACCGTGGATGCCTGCAATGGAGCGGGAACGCTGGACACGCACCGGGAAGCCCAGAAGCAGGTGGCCGTGGCCGACCGGCTGGTGTTGACCAAGACCGATCTGATGTCCGCGGACGCGGTGCAGGGGCTCGTCCGCCAGCTTCGCGCGATCAACCCTGGGGCCGCGGTCGAGCCCGCCCAGGAGGTGCCGCAAGCAGCACAGGACTGGCTGGCCGCGGAAAGCCCCGGGTCCGGCCCGCACCTGCGGCGGTGGCTCCGCGCGGAAGCCTACGAATCCGATAGCGATAGCCATCGCGGGCATGTCCACGGCGACGAGGACCACCACCACGGCAGCGACTCCCATCATCACGACCGCATCCGCCATGGCGACCGCATCCGTTCTTACGTGGTTACCCGCGACGAGCCAGTGTCGTGGGCGGGCGTGCAGCGCTGGTTGGCGATGTTGGCGACGCTGCGCGGTCCCGACCTGCTTCGCGTCAAGGGCATCGTCAACGTCATCGAGCATCCCGGCAGGCCCGTGGTCGTCCATGGCGTGCAGCATGTTTTTCATCCCCACGCGTTTCTGCCGGCATGGCCCGACGCCGATCACCGCACGCGCATCGTCTTCATCACCCGCGACATCGAGCGCGACCTGGTCGACGAAACCCTGAGGATTTTCGAGCACAGATAGACACACCGCCGCCCCGTATCACCAAAACCAAAGGAAAGGAGACAGACGTGAAAGCATTCATTCGATACTTCGCCGGCATGCTGGCCTGCGCCGCAGCCGTGGCGGCCAGCGCGCAAGCCTACCCTCAGCGCCCGGTGCGCGTCATCGTGCCGTATCCGCCGGGGGGAACGGTGGACGCCGTGGCACGGGTCTTCGCCGACAGCCTGAGCCAGCAGCTGGGCCAGACCTTCGTGGTCGAGAATCGTGCCGGCGCCAGCGGCTCGATCGGCAGCGAGGCGGTGGCGCGCGCGCCGGCCGATGGCTATACCTTGCTGGTCAATGCCTCCACCTTCGCCGCCAGCCCGCTGCTGCTCAAGGCCCTGCCTTACGATATCCACAAGGATTTCACGCCCATCACCAACCTGGGCGAAGTACCGCTGCTGATCACTGCCAACCCCGGTGTTCCGGCCAAGGACTTGCGCGAATTCATCGCGCTTGCGCGGCAGGCGCCCGGCAAGTACTTTTTTGGCGCCTCGGCCGCAGGGTCGGCCAGCCATCTGGCTGAGGCGGCCATCAGTTACGAGGCCAAGGCCGATATACCCATCGTGCTGTACAAAGGCACGGGACCAGCGTTGACCGACCTCATGGGCGGGCACATCAGCGCAGTGATCGACGCGGTGCCTTCGTCCCTGCCGCCCGTCAAGGCCGGCCGCACCAAGGCGCTGGCGGTGACGAGTGCCCAGCGTCTGCTTTCGCTGCCCGAGGTTCCCACCGTGGCCGAATCGGGCCTGCCGGGATTCGAGATGGTCTCCTGGTACGGGCTATGGGGCCCTGCCGGGCTGCCCGCCGATATCGTCCGCACATTGCATGCGGCGGTGGTCACGGCCATCGAATCGCCACGCGTTAAACAGACGCTGAACGAGCAGGCCTTCGTCGGCAAGGGCTCCGCGCCGGAGGCATTCGCCGCGTATGTGCGCGCGGAGAACGCCCGGTACGCCAAGCTGATCAAGAACGCGGATATCCGTATCGATTGACCCGGCGGGGGAGTTCTCCCTGCTTGACAGCTTTCGCAATCCTCGCTCAATATGAACACATAGCGGTTATTAATAACCGCTAAGCGGTCATCATAAAAAGCGAGGAGACCCACATGAAGCGAGGGTTGCGCGGACTCTGGGCATGGGTCCTGAGTCTGGTGTTGCTGTTCACGCCGCAGCTGGTCGCGGCGGCCGGCGATTATCCCCAACGTCCCATCCGCCTGCTGGTGGGCTTCGGGCCGGGCGGCCCGACGGACCTGACGTTCCGCAAGCTGGCCGAGCTCGCCGCCAAGGATCTGGGCCAGCCCATCATCGTCGAGAACAAGCCCGGCGTCGGCGCCACTCTGGCCGCATCGACCATGGCCAGGCAGGACAAGCCCGATGGCTACACCATTGCCGCGGCGACGGCCGGCATGTTCCGCGTGCCCTATATGCAGAAGGTGGATTGGGATCCGATCCGGGACTTCACCTGGATAGCCGGCCTGGGCGGCTATACCTTCGTGCTGGCGGTCAAGGCCGACTCTCCATATAAAACGGCGGCCGACCTGGTGAACTTTGCCAAGGCCAACCCGGGCCGCGTATCGGTGGCGACCGCCGGCGCGGGGACCAGCATGCATTTGCTGACCGAGGCCTTCGCGGCCAACGCCGGCGTGGAACTGACCCATGTGGGCTACAAGAGCAGCAGCGAAGCGGCAGTCAGTTTGCTGGGTGGCCAGACGGTGGCCGCGGTCGATGCGGTGGGAAGCCTGCTGCCCCACGTGCAATCCGGCGCGCTGCGTTTGCTCATGTCGTTCGATGCCGAACCGCCGGCATGGCTGCCTGGCGTGCCCACGGCCAAGAGCCTGGGTTATGGCGTCGCGAATTCGGCTCCGTACGGCCTGATCGGTCCGCGCGGCATGCCGCCCGCCGTGGTCGACCGGCTGGCCGCCGCATTCAAGAAGGCGGTCGATGATCCGGAATATGCCAAGCTGCTGGAACGGCTGGGGCAGACCTACTGGTTCAGCCCGCCTGCCGAATATGGGCGGTTCGCGGCGGAGTACTACGTGTCCGAACGGGCCCTGGTGGAGCAGGCCAAGCTGATGCGCCAGCAATGACCCGACGCATGCAGCGAGGATAGTCATGAAGATTGTTATTGCGGGCGCCGGCATAGGCGGGTTGACGGCGGCCCTCAGCCTCCACGCGGCAGGTTTTTCCGACGTGACCGTGTTGGAGGCAGCCCGCCACATCCAGCAATTGGGCGTAGGCATCAATCTGCCGCCGCATGCCGTGCGCGAGCTCGACGAACTGGGCCTGCACGAAGGCGTGGCCGCATTCGGCATTCCGACCGCCGAACTGGCGTACATCGACAGCGCCGGGCGGCTCATCAACGCTGAGGCGCGCGGCCTCGAGGCCGGCTATCGATGGCCGCAGTACTCCGTGCATCGAGGCAAGCTGCAGGATCTGCTGCTGGATGCCGTGCGTTCCCGTCTGGGGCCGCAAGCCGTGATCGCCGGCCAGCGCGTGCAAGAGGTCCACTACGACACCGAGCGCGCGACGGTACGGACAGTCGGCCACGATGGCGCGACCTCGACCTGCGAGGCCGATGTGCTGATAGGCGCCGATGGCATACGTTCGGCCGTGCGTGGCGCGCTCTATGGCCAGCAGGCGCCGCTCGCCACCAACGGCTGGACCATGTTCCGGGGAACGGCCGAAGGCCAGCCTTTCCGCGGCGGCCGCGCCATGGTCATTGTCGGCGACGAGCACTTGCGCTGCGTGGTCTATCCCATCGGCCCGGGGATGCTCAACTGGTTGATCGTGCGGCCTACCGGTCCCGAGGGCGCGGGCGAGCTCGGCAATTGGAATCGTCCGGTCGCCCCGGAAACGGTGGCGGGCTATGTCAGCCACTGGGATTTCGACTGGCTCGATATTCCGGCGCTGGTGCGCCGGTCCCCGGCCGCCTATGAATATCCCATGGCCGATATCGACCCGCTGCCGCGCTGGACGTTCGGCCCGGTCACGCTGCTGGGCGATGCGGCGCATGCCATGTATCCGTTCGGTTCCAACGGCGCGTCGCAGGCCATTATCGACGCCCGGGTCCTGGCCTACCAGTTGGCCACGCAGCCGGACCGCGACGCCGCACTGGCCGCCTACGAGCAGCTGCGCCGCGAAACGGTAGGTGCCGTGCAGCTGGCCAATCGCAGCATGGCGGGGGACGTCATGAAACGCGTCAGCACGCTGGCACGGGCGAGCGACCATGCCTCGGCCGCGGCGGAGCTGGAGCGGGTGGAGCAGTCGTACAGGAAACTGGCCGGTTTCGATGTGGCGGCACTGAACGAGCGGCCATCGTGGAGCGTGGCGCGCGACCCGGGCATGGCCGTCCCGCCGCGTTAATCCGCCGCGACGGCCATGCCCGGAAGCGAACGGCTAGAGAGTCGCCGCGCGCAACTGTGATGCCGCCTGCCGCAGCTCGGCCAAGTACAGCTTTACGGCTTCTTCCTGCGTCACTTGGCCGGTCGGCAGGCTGACGTTGATGGCGGCGATGGTGTTGCCTTCCTGGTCGCGCACCGGTACGGCCAGTCCGCAAATGGACTCGTCGAGCTCGCTGTCTATCCATGCATAGCCTTGCTTGCGTGCCTGGAGGATGCGCTCGCGCAGTACGCCGGGATCGACCACGGTGGCACTGGTGAGCGGCTTGAGCGTGGCGGTCTGCAGGTAGTGGTCGAGTTCTTCGTCGGGCAACCCGGCCAGCATGACGCGGCCCATGGACACCGCATGGGCAGGCAGGCGGCTGCCCAGCGACGGGCTCATGGGCAGGATGCGCTTGGAGTGCTGGCGCTGGATGTAGACGATGTGCTCGCCATCGAGCACCGATAGCGCGCACGACTGCTTGATGCGCGCACACAGTTCTTCCAGGCTCAGCTGCGCCTGGCGCCAGTACGGCAGGCTGTTGAGATAGGACAGCCCCAGCCGCAGCACGCGGGGCGTGAGCCAGTAGCGCTTGCCGTCGGTCTGCACGAACGACAGCTCGATCAGCGTCAGCAGGAAGCGCCGCACGGCGGTACGGGGCAGTTCCACCGCTTCGGCGATTTCCGCCAGGTTCTTCCGGTACGGGCCGTCGCCCATGGCTTCGATGACGGCCAGGCCGCGGGCGAAGGTACGAACGAAGGATTCGCTTTCAGGGGTCGCCATGCATCCTCCCCGGCCTTGACAGCGCAGGCCGGAATTCCAAATAATGATCATACAGCGGACATAAATATCCGCTAAGCGGTCATTCTAGCAAAGCGTGACGGCGGAATCAACTTCATTCACGGATAGCCATGGCAACCGAGACAAATTTCGAAACCGATTTCTGGAAAGATGCGGAATTGCGCAAGACCTGGGACCAGATCATTCCCGGCGAACCGCGCAAGACCATCCCCTACACCCTGACCCTGGAAGCGATCCAGAAGTATTGCCGGGTGGTCGGCGACATGCACCCGCTGTACTTCGACGAAGAGTACGCCAAGAAAACGCCGTACAAGGGCCTGATCGCGCCGCCCGCCATCCACATCCTGCTGATGTTCGCGTGCACGCCCGCCGACGACTGGATGCGCAGCCCCGGTACCGTCAATGCCGGCCAGTCCTGGAGCTACAACGTGCCGGCCCGGCCGGGCGACACCATCCGCTTGCAGGCCCGCGCGCTGGACAAGTTCATCAAGAAGGAACGTCTGTTCGTGGTGCACGACAACGTGTTCTTCAACCAGCACGACGAAGTCATCTGCTCCGGCCGGGGCTGGACCATCCGCCCCTTCTGAACTGGAAAACAGAGATCAATCATGAGCAATGCATTCGACACCTTGAAGCCCGGTCAGAAGATCGAGGGCACGCCGTTTTCCCCCACCCGCGAAACCATCCGTGATTTCTGCGAAGCCTCGCTCGACTACAACCCGCTGCACTGGGACGACGAGTACATGAAGGGCAACTTCGGCCGGACCAATTTCGGCGGAATCATCATGCACGGCATGAACAACTTCGGCGTCATCACCAAGATGCTGACCGATTGGCTCTATCCGCGCGGCGGTCTGCAGCGCCGGCTCGAGACGCGCTGGAAGATCCCGGTCAAGCCGGGCGACACCATCACGCCCAGCGCCACGATTTCCGCGGTGCAGGTCACCAAGAAGAGCCGCTGGGTCACGCTGCAGGTGCAGGTCGCCAACCAGCGCGGCGAAGTCGTGGCCCTCGGAGAAGCCATGGTCGAGTTCCCGCATGGAATGGAAGCGGCCTGAGCGACCGTCCGCCATTACAACGACAGGAGACGACATGACGATACCAACCAGACGCGCGCTTGCCATGCTGGCATGCGCAGCGGGAGGCGTGCTTCCCGCCTATTCTTCCGCGCAGTCCTTTCCCGCCCAGCCGGTGAGGATCGTCGTGCCGTTTCCCCCTGGCGGCACGACCGATATCCTTGCCCGCCAGCTGGGCGCGGAACTGCAGAAGATGTGGGGCCAGGCGGTGGTGGTGGAGAACCGTGCCGGCGCCAGCGGCACGATTTTTTCCGAGCAGCTCGCCGGCATGCAGCCGGACGGCTATACGCTGATGCTGACCGCTACGCACCATGTCATCAACCCGGGCCTGTACAAGAACCTGCGCTACAACACGCGCACGGATTTCACGCCGGTCGCGCAGGTCGCCGCGGTGCCCAACGTGCTGGTGGTGAATCAGGGCTTTCCGCCTCGCAGCGTGAAGGAACTGATCGACTACGCCAAGCAGCGCCCGGGCAAAGTGGACTTCGGCTCGGCCGGCACGGGCGGCGCCAATCACCTGTCCGGCGAATTGTTCAAGTCCATGGCCGGCATAGAAATGGTGCACATCCCCTACAAGGGCGCCGCGCCGGCCCTGAACGACCTGCTGGGCGGGCAGATCCCGGTGATGTTCGATTCCGTGCCGGGGGTCTTGCAGCACATCAAGTCCGGGCGCCTGCGCGCGCTGGGGGTCACCTCGCTCAAGCGCTCGCCCGCGTTGCCCGACGTACCGACCATCCACGAGGCGGGGGTCAGGGGCTTCGAGTCCACGGCCTGGTTCGGCTTGTACGCCCCGGGCCGCATGGCACCCGATCTGACGCGCAAGCTGTCGGCCGACGTGCTCAGGGCCCTGGCCAGTCCCACCGTACGCAAGGAGTTCGCGGCGCAAGGCGCCGAGGCCGGCACCATGACGCAGCCGGAATTCGCCGCGTTCGTCGATGCCGAAATCACCAAATGGTCCAAAGTCATTGCCGACGCCAACATCAAGATCGACTGATTCCTCCATGTCCAACGAGCATTTCCCGGCCGCCGCGCGCGGCCAATCCGGCGCGCTGTCCCATATCCGCGTCCTCGATCTGTCGCGCATCCTGGCCGGGCCCTGGTGTACGCAGAACCTGGCCGACATGGGCGCAGAGGTCATCAAGGTCGAACGTCCCGGCACCGGCGACGACACGCGGGCCTGGGGGCCACCCTGGGTGCGCGACGCCGAAGGCCACGACACGAGCGACTCCACCTATTACGCGGCTGCCAACCGCGGCAAGAAGTCCATCACCGTCGATATCGCGAGCGAGGCCGGCCAGGCGCTGGTGCGGCGGCTGGCTGCCAAGAGCGACGTCGTCATCGAAAACTACAAGATCGGCGACCTCAAGCGCTACGGCTTGGACTACGACAGTCTGTCGGCGGTGAACCCCGGGCTGGTCTATTGCTCGATCACCGGTTATGGGCAGGACGGTCCGAGTGCGCACAAGCCCGGCTACGACTTCGTTTTCCAGGCGGTGGGCGGCTTGATGAGCATTACCGGCGAAAACGACGCGCTGCCCGGCGGCGGGCCGCAGAAGGTCGGCATTGCGATCGCCGACGTGATCACCGGCATGTACGCCACCATCGCCATCCTGTCGGCGCTGCAGCATCGCACGGTGTCGGGCCGGGGCCAGTACATCGACATGGCCTTGCTCGACTGCATCGTCGCGCTGGGCGGCAACCAGGTCACCGGTTACTTTGCCAGCGGCAAGGTGCCGCACCGCTACGGCAATGCGCACGCCAGCTTGGTTCCCTACCAGGTATTCGCCGTGGCCGATGGGGAAATCGTGGTGGCCGTGGGCAACGACAAGCAGTGGCAGCAGTACTGCGCGGCCATCGAACGGCCCGACCTGGCCGAGGATGCGCGATGGAAGAAAGTCACCGGCCGTATCGTGGGGCGGCAGGAACTCGTGCCCGAACTCGCGCGCACCATGCTGGGCCGCAAGCGCGCCGAGTGGATCGAACGGCTGGAGGCCCACGGCGTGCCGTGCGGACCCATCAATGATTACGCGCAGGTGTTCGAAGACCCGCAAGTGCGCCATCGCGGTTTGCGGGTCGATGTTCCGCGTCCCGGCGGCGGCATGGTTTCCACCATTGCCAGCCCGTTGCGGCTGCGCGAGACCCCTCCGGTATACGACCGGCCACCCCCCACGCTGGGCGATTCCACCGATGCGGTCCTGCGCGATGTGCTGGGCTGCAGCGACGGAGAGATCGACGCCTATCGCCGGGACGGCATTGTCTGAACCGGCGGCCCGTCCCACTTCGGATCCATACCCATGACCCGCGATACTTCTCCCGCCCCCGCTTCGCCGCTGGCCGTCTTTCGCGACTACCTGGCGCGCGGCGAACTGGCCTACCAATACGATGCCGCGCGCAACCGCCCCGTCTTCCACCCGCGGGTGATCGGGCCGGGCAGCGGCAATCCCGACCTGCAATGGCGCGTCAGCGCGGGCACCGGTACGGTATATGCCGTCACCGTGATCAGCCCGCGCGGCGAAGACCCGTACAACGTGGTACTGGTCGACATGGACGAAGGCTTTCGCCTGATGAGCCGGGTCGACGGCGTGCCGCCCGACGAGGTTCGCATCGGCATGCGTGTGCGCGCCGAGGCGCACCAGCCCGGCGACGGCCAGCCCCCCTATCCCATATTTCGCCCGGAGGCCGCATGACGCAGCAAGGCTTGCAACGGGGCGCCTGCGCCATCGTAGGCGTGGCCGAGTCCGATCTGGGGCAGGTAGCGGCGGGCCTGTCGCCGCTGGACTTGATGGGCCAGGCCACGCACCGGGCCCTGCAGGATTGCGGACTGTCGCTGCGCGACATCGACGGTGTGTTCGCCACCACCTCGCAAAGCCGCATGCCGACGCTGGCTTTGTGCGAGTATCTCGGCATTGTCCCGCGCTATCACGACGGCACCAATATCGGCGGCTGCAGCTTCATGTCCATGGTGGCGCATGCGCAGATGGCCATCCAGGCGGGGCTGTGCAAGGTTGCGTTGATTGCCTATGGCAGCACCCAGCGCAGCGCCGGCCGCTCCAATGTGGCCGCCCCCGACGTGAATCCGTACGAGGCGCCGTACCGCCCTATCTACACCGCCAGTTCGTATGCGCTTGCCGCGTCGCGCCACATGTACCAGTACGGCACCACGCGCGAGCAGCTGGCCCAGGTGGCCGTCGCGACCAGGCAGTGGGCCTTGCGCAACCCGGCAGCCTGGGAAAAAACGCCGCTTACCGTGGAGGAGGTGCTGCAGTCGCGCATGGTCAGCCATCCGTTGACGGTACGCGACTGCTGCCTCGTCACCGATGGCGGCGGCGCCCTCATCATGACCTCGGCCGCGCACGCTGCCACGCTACGCAAACCGCCGGCCTACGTGCTGGGTGTGGGCGAGCATCTCAGCCACCTCCATATCAGCAGCATGCCCGACCTGACCGTCACGGGCGCGGTGCAATCCGGCGCGGCCGCCTATGCCATGGCCGGGCTCGGCCCCCGCGAGATCGACGTGGTCGAGGTGTACGACGCCTTCACCATCACCACGCTCCTGTTCCTGGAAGACCTGGGCTTCTGTCCCAAGGGCGAGGCGGGACGCTTCGTGGCGGACGGCGCCATCGCGCCGGGCGGCAGCCTGCCGGTGAACACCAGCGGCGGCGGCCTGTCGTACTGCCATCCTGGCATGTATGGCGTGTTCGTGCTGATGGAGGCGGTACGTCAGATCCGTGGCGAGGCGGGGCAGCGCCAGGTCGCCGATTGCGAGACGGCGATTGCGCATGGCAACGGCGGCACCTTGTCGAGCCAGAGCACGGTGATCCTGGGGAGCGCGGCGACGGTCTAGCCACCGCAACGGCTTGCCGCGCGGACCTCAGCTGCGCTGGAACTGTTCGAAACGATCCAGCGCTTCTTCGATGGCGGCCTTCCACGCCGGCCGCGCCTTGGCCACCCAGGTCCACTTCTGGACCAGCAGGCGGCCGGCCTTGCGGTCCATTTTCAGGTCCAGCGCCGCGACGATGACATCGCCGACCAGGACCGGCAGGGCGAAGTAGCCCAGTACGCGCTTGTCCGCCGGCACATAGGCCTCGAAGCGATGCTCATAGCCGAAAAATGCCTGCAGGCGCTTGCGCTGGATGATGAGCGGGTCGAAAGGCGAGAGGATATGGACCGGAGCGGGGGCAGCCGGCTGTCCGGAGGCTTCCAGGTCCGCGGGTGCGATCCAATGCTGCGCCTTGGCCAACCCGTCGATATGTACGGGCACGAGCTGCTTCTTTTTCACCATCGCGTCGATCACGGCCCGCACGCCCGGCTTGGCCGCTGCATCGCCGTAGCAGGCCGATTCCAGGCTCACCATGCCTTGCGAACGCAGCGCGCGCTGCAACAGGTAGCGGGCGGACTGCTCCTCGCCGACCGGCCGGGGCCGCCGCTGCCAGCCGAAGTGGCGGCGCGCAAGATCGTAGGTCTTGAGCATCCCCGTACGCTTGCTGACGGCCAGGTCGCCGACGAAGAAACCCAGCCTGAGCGCCCGCTTCGATGGCTTGCGGCTGGCCCAGGGGTGGGTCTTTTCCACGAGGACGTCGTCGTCGATGTCGCGGATGGACAGCGGGCCTTCGTTGCGGATGCGGCGCAGCAAGGCGGCATAATCCTGTTCGGGAACGCCTGAAATCCACGGTCCGGGCTGCGCGCGCCGGCGGTCCATGGCGGCAACGAATTGCCGGTAGTCCGCGGTGGGTACGTAGGCCAAGGCATGCGTCCAGTACTCGAATACCGTCTTGTCCCCGGACTGCGCCTGTTCCAGGTCGGTGCGCCGGTACGCGGGAATGCGGGTGTAGAGAATGTGGTGATGGCAGCGCTCGATCACATGGATGGTGTCGATCTGCACGTAGCCCAGATGTTCGACGGCGCGCCTGACCGCATCAGGGCCCGCCCCGAAGGGCGCGGCTGCATCCAGTCGCTGGGCGCGCAGCCAGATGGCGCGGGCCTGGGATGGGGATAGAGCATGGGAAGCAGGCGGCATGTTGTCCGGGCGCCGCCGCCCGGGCGCATGCCGGCATGGCCGGTCCGCCCGTCGAACGCGGCGGCGTTGCAAGTCGTCGGGGAAAGAACTCTACACCATGATTCCGGCCGAGCCGCACCGCGGCGGTCAGGACGGAGCCGTTCCTGGCGCGGCCGGCGCCTGCGCCCGGGCCTCCGGCCGTCCGGGTCGCGCATCGAAAATATGGCGCAGCATGTCGATGGGTACCGGAAACACGATGGTGGACGACCGGTCGTTGCTGATGTCGTACAAGGTCGAAAGAAAACGCAGCTGCATGGCCTCCGGCGCGGCCGATAGCGTGTTGGCGGCCTCGACCAGGCGCTGCGCGGCCTGCTGTTCGCCCTCGGCATTGATGATGCGGGCGCGCCGGTTGCGTTCGGCCTCGGCCTGCCGGGCAATGGCGCGCACCATGCTCTCGTCGATATCCACGTGCTTGATCTCGACGTTGGCCACTTTGATGCCCCAGTCCTCGGTCTGCCGGTCCAGGATCTCCTGCAGGTCGGCATTGAGCTTGTCGCGCTCGGCCAGCATTTCGTCCAGGTCGTGCTTGCCCAGCACCGAACGCAGCGTCGTCTGCGCCAGCTGGCTGGTCGCTTCCATGTAGCGCTCCACCTGGATCACCGCCTTGTCCGGGTCGACGACGCGAAAGTACAGGACGGCGTTGACCTTCACCGACACGTTGTCGTGCGAGATGATGTCCTGGCTAGGGATGTCGAGCACTACCGTGCGCAAGTCCACCCTCACCAATTGCTGAATGAAGGGGATGAGGATGATGAGCCCCGGCCCCTTGACACCGGAGTAGCGTCCCAGCGTAAAGACGACACCCCGCTCGTATTCGCGCAGGATGCGGATCATCGACAACAGTACGGCTACGATCAGGACCGCGAGGACGATGTAGGGGACGATGGCTATCACCATGGTGCGTGCTCCTTATCTCATGTCGTTGTTGGTTCGTGGGCTCGTACGATCAGGGTCAGGCCCTGCCGGCCGGCGACCTGTACGCTTGCGCCGGGAGCCAGCGGGTCGTCGCTGCGGGCATGCCAGCTTTCGCCGTGTATCCGCACGAGGCCGGCGTCGCCTGACCACGACAGTACCGTGCCGGTCCTGCCGATCAAGGTTTCCCCGCCGGTGACCACGGCCCGTTTGCGGCTGCGCACGACCGAGGCCAGCACCACCGCCATCAGCACGCCGCTGGCAACGGCCGCGGCGACGATGAGCGGCAGGGACAGCTGGAAACCGGGAATGTCGCCGTCGAACATGAACAGCGATCCCAGCGCGAAAATGACCGCCCCGCCTATGCCCAGCAGGCCGAAGGTGGGCGTGAAGGCCTCGGCGCCCATCAGCACGATGCCCAGCAGGACCAGACCGATGCCGGCATAGCTGATGGGCAGCAGGTTCAGCGCGAAAAGGCCGGTCACAAGCGCGACGGCACCCAGCACACCGGGAAAGATGCTGCCCGGGCTCATCAGCTCGAAGATAATGCCGTAGATGCCCAGCAACATCAGGATGTAGGCAATGTTGGGGTTGGTGATGACGGCCAGGAAGCGGGTACGCCAGTCAGGCTCGACCGCAACGACCTGCGCGCCGCGCGTTTCCAGTTCCATGGCCTGCCCGTTGACCTCTACCTGCCTGCCATCGGCTTGACCGAGCAAATCGGCCAGGTCGGGCGAGACGATCTCGATCACCCGCTGTTCGAGCGCGGCCTGGGCCGAGATGCTGGCGGCGCTGCGAACCGCCTCTTCGGCCCACTCGGCGTTGCGGCCCCGCATTTCCGCCAGGCTGCGGATGAAAGCGACCGCGTCGTTGATGGCCTTCCTCTCCGCAGCTTGAGCCGGAGCGGGTTTCTGCCCGGCTGCGGGCCGTTCCTGCGCCTTCTTGCCCTCCTCGGCGGCCCGGTCTTCCTTGCCGTTTTTGCCGTCGGGAGCGCCCGTGGGCGGGCTGTCCCCCGGCGAGCCGCCCATGTTTACCGGCGTGGCCGCGCCGGTATTGGTACCCGGCGCCATGGCGGCAAGATGGCTGGCATAGAGCAGGTAGGTCCCGGCACTGGCCGCCTGCGCGCCGCTGGGCGCGACATAGGCCAGAACCGGGATCGGCGACGCCAGCATCAGGCGAATGATGTCCCGCATGGAAGAGGCGAGCCCGCCGGGCGTGTCGATGCGCAGGACGATGGCCTGCGCATTCTGCCGGGAAGCGGTCTCGAAGCCGTGGCGCAAGTAGCCGGTCGTAGCGGGCCCGATGGCCCCTTGGATGTCCAGCAGGACGACGCTGCGTTCAGCGGGCGCGGCCGCCTGGGAATATGCCGGCAGCAGGGCGGCGCCAGCCACGGCCACAGCCGCCAGGTACCGCAGGGCGCGCCACCAGCGCGGCGGGCTGCATCGGTAGGGAGCGTCCTGCAAAGGCATGGCGTCTCCTTGTTCGACCACGGCGAGGCGGCAAAAGCCGCCGCCGTGCCGGGGCCTGGCACGGCGGCTACCGCCAGCAAGCCACGTTCCTGCCGGCGCGCAATTACGGCGGGTGCGGGCAAAGCGCGGCACCGCCGCCGGGCGGGCTTCTCTCTAAAATAGCAGCAACCCCTTCTGCATCCAAGCCCGGAAACATGAATAGCCACTTCAGCCCCGTTGCGCTGGAACATGCGAGCCGCCTCATCAACCATGGCCCCACGGTCCTCGTGACGAGCGCGCACGGTGCGTCGCGCAATGTCATGGCGGCGGCATGGTCCATGCCGGTCGAGTTCACCCCGCCCCGCATTGCCATCGTCATCGATAAACGGACCTATACGCGCGAACTGGCAAGCGCCAGCGGAAGCTTCGGTGTTTGTGTGCCGGGCGCGGCCGCCGCCGATCTCACCTATGCGGTCGGCAGCACCAGCGGCCGGGATATCGACAAGTTCGCCCGGTTCGGCATCGCCGCCATGGCGGGTCCGGTGCTGGGTCTGCCATTGATCGAGGCGGGGTGCGTGGCCTGGCTGGAATGCCGGCTCATTCGGGAGCCGCATACCGAAGACGCGTATGACACCTGCTTCGGCGAGGTCGTTTCGGCCGCGGCGGATCCCCGCATCTTCGAGCAGGGGCGCTGGTCCTTGCGCGGCGACAATGCCGATCTTCATACCCTTCATCACCTTGGCGCCGGCAATTTCGCGTGCGCGGGCAACGTGATCCAGGCCCGCCCGCTGGCGGGCGAGATCGCGGAATGAGGGCGTCGCGGCGCTGCCGGCCGGTCAAAGACTTTCGATGTGCCGCGCCATGCGTTCGCGCAGCGCCTGGTCAGGCAAGGCGCCGCGCGCCGCGCCCAGATTGTCGATGACGTTGACGGGCCGGCTGGTGGCCGGCGTGGCGCACGTTACCGCGGGATGCGAAACCACGAACTTGAGGAAGAACTGCGCCCATGACCGGATCCCGACCTCGGCCGCCCAGGGAGGTACGTCATGGCCCTTCACTTTCTCCCACAGCCGGGTGCGGCCGAAGGGCGCGTAGGCAAGCACGGCGATGCCGCGATCGGCAGCCAGCGGCAGGATGCGTTCCTCCATGACGCGATTGTCGATCGCGTAGTCCACGCCGATGAAGTCCAGGGGTTCCGACCGCATGGCCTGTTCCAGCATGTCATATTGCCGCGGGAACGTGGTCGTGAGGCCGGCATAGCGTATGCGCTTCTGGTCGCGCAGTGCCTTGAGCAGGCCGAACTGCACGGGCACGTCGCCCATGTTGTGGACCTGGATCAGATCGATCACCGGCTTGCCTATGTGCCGGAACGACGCCTCGATCTGCGCGCGCGCCTTGCCAGCGTCTGCCTTGCCGTCCTGCGCCACATTGAGCTTGGTCGCCCAGAACACCTTGTCCGCCATGCCGGCGTCCCGGACGATGCGCCCGGCGACTTCTTCCGATGCGCCATAGGCGGGGGCCGTATCGAAGACCGTTCCGCCGTTCTCCAGCAGGGCGGCGAAGACTTCGTGCAGCCGTTGCCGCTGGTCGTCGCCGGCGGCGCGCGAAAAAGTGGCGGAGCTGCCCAGGCCGACCACCGGCAGGCGCTCTCCCGATTTTGGAATGGCGCGCGTGATGAGCGGTCCGGAAGGGCTGGCGGCCCACAGCAGCGCGGGGTCCAGCGCCGCCGCGGCGCCTGCGGCCAAGCTCAGTTTCAGGTAATTGCGACGTGAAATCATGGTTCGCCTCCTTCCTGCACAGCATTGAAAGCGCGCGTTACGGCCGGCGGCCCCGCCGGTGCGTCGGCCATGGCAATCCGCTGCTGCGCACGCCCCAGCCACCAGGCCAGTCCGGCCCACGCGATGGAGAGCGGCACGGCCACGCCGGCGACCGCGGCAAGACCCATGGCCAGCCGCCCCAGCATTCCCTCCAACTGGGCGCCGGCCACGTCGCCGAAACGATAGACAAAGGTATCGATGAAGGCCTTGGACTTGTACTTGTCCTCGCGCGAGAGGACGGTGAACAACGTTTCCCGGGCGGGCCGCATGATCGCGCGCTGGACCGCCCTGAACGCCGCCTCGAAAGCGATCAGCGCCGCCAGCGAACCGACGATGGCCAGTCCCAGGAACCCCAGCAGCGTGGTCAGTGGAAGCAAGGCCAGCGTCAGCGCGACGCCGAGCCGCTTCATCAGGTGGCCGGCCACCAGCAGCTGGATCACCAGCGTGGCAATCTGCGTCAGCATGTCGATGCGGGCGAACAGCGCCGTCCGCGTGTCGAGTTCCTGGCCCAGCGCCGCGACCATTTGCAGGCGTGTGAAATACAGGAAGGTCGCCATGATGGCCAGAACGACGACATAGCTGGCAATAGCCGCGAGATAGCGCGAGCGGAAAACCGCCTTGGCGCCTTCCCATGCGCTGCCGCCAATGCGTTCCCGGTTGCGGGCCTGGACGGCGCGAGGGTCGGCTTCCGGCTGTATGCGGACGATGGCCGCGCCCAGGGCCAGCGCGGCCAGCAGGAAGCCCGCCGCAACCAGCAGCAGGCCCGCCGTGCCGAGCGGTCGCGCCAGCACCGAGGCCAGCCAGGGGCCGAATATCGCCCCCAGCGTGCCGCCTACCGAGATCAGGCCGAAGAACCGCTTGCTCTGCTCCAGCGCGAAACGATCCGACATCAGCGCCCAGAACACCATGGTGGCGAAGAGGTTGAACACGCTGAACCACACATAGAACACCTGACCGCTGGCCACGCCGACAGCCGCGGGCGCCCAGACGATCAGCAGGTAGAACCCCACCAGGCCGAGGGCGAAGAACAAATAGGTTGCCGCGATGAACTGCATGCGCCTGAGCCGGCTCACGAGCAGACCGAACACCGGGTTGACCAGCAGCGTCACCAGCGCCGTGCCGACAAACAGCCAGCGCACGGCATCCAGTCCGCCGCGCATGCCGAGAGCTTCCCGTGCCGGCCGCAGGATCATCAGCGCCGTCAGGACGCAAAAGAAGAAGCCGACCGCCACCGCGACGGGCAGCACTTCGTCGCGTCGTACGTTGAACAGCGAGGAGGGGGCGAATCTCATGCGTCCAGTCCGTTGCGGCGCCCAGGTCCGCGCCAGGACACCTGGGCGGCGGCAGGACAAGCATATCGCGTGCCCCGTGGCTCAGTCGATGGTAATCCCGGCCTCGCGGATGATGCGGGTATAGCGCCGTGCTTCCGAGGCAAGGAAATCCGCCAGGGCCTGTGGCGTACCGGGCGCGGTTTCGAAGCCTTGCAGCGCGAACTTCTGCTTGACCTCCGGATCCGCCAGCGCGCCGTTCAAGGCTGCATTGAGACGGGAGATCACCGGCGACGGGGTGCCGGCGGGCGCCAGTACCGCCAATGCGCTGGGGATGTCCACGCCCTCCACGCCGGCGGCGGCCAGCGACGGCACGCCGGGCACCAGAGCCGATTCCTTGGCGGTGGTCAGCGCGAGCGCCCGCAATCTTCCATCGCGCAACTGCGGCACGACGCCGACGTCGGCGATCATGAAATCGACTTGCTCGCCCATCAAGGCCACCAGCGCCGGACCGACGCCCCGGAATGGAACATGAACGAATTCGGTGCCGGTGGCGCGGGCAATGATCTCCGTCGCCAGATGCGGGGCGGCGCCATTCCCGCTGGACGCGTAGGTAAGGCGCCCGGGCCGCGCCCGCGCTGCCTCCAGCAGTTGACGCAAGGTCTTCGCCGGGGAACTGGGATGCACGACGACGATGAACGGAGATGTCGTCATCATGCCCACCGGCGCGAAACTCTTGAGCGCGTCGTACCGGAGGTTCTTGTAGAGCGCTTGCGAGGTGACGTGGGTCACGGGACCGGTCACATACAGCGTGTATCCATCCGCGGGCGCGGCGGCCACATAGGCCGCGCCTATGGTCGTACCGGCACCCGGACGGTTGTCCACGAATACGGTTTGCCCCAGGGTCTCGCTGAGCTTGGCCGCCACGATACGGGCGCCCACGTCGGTGGATCCGCCCGGGGGAAACGGCACCACAAGCCGTATGGGGCGGCTGGGAAATTCATCGGCCCAGGCCGGCAGGCAAGCCAGTACGCTGACCAGAGCGGCGGCAACATATCTAGTGATCTTCACGGTGTCTCCTCTTGGGGGGTGGTCACGCAGCTGGGCGCGCTTCGACGATAGGCAGGCCGGTGGCCTGCATCAGGCTCCGGATGCGGGCGATCTCCTCGGGGCGCGCTGCCGGCATAGGCGGCCTCATGCGGGGCGACGAGACCAAGCCTCGCAGCCAGGCGGCAATCTTGTAGCGGACATGCAGGCGGCCGGGCTCGGAATAGATGTACTCGTGCAGCCGTGCCATGCCATCGTCCCAGATACGGCGCGCCGTCAGGAAGTCGTTGCGGCGGAACGCCTCGATATGCTCGAACATCGGTTCGAGCGCGTAGTTCCACGAGCCGCTGATGGTGCCGTCGAAATTACCGACCGACTGGTATTCGTGGAAAAAATGCGCGCTCGAGCACAGCAGCGCCACGTGCGGCGCGTGCTCGCGCATTGCGCGGGCCAGAATGCGATGGCCGGGATAGGCGTAGGTCATCTTCCAGCCAACGATATTGGGTACTTCGCGGCAGAACTTCAGGGTGGGCTCCAGAGGCAGGCCAATGCCCCACGGCTGCGACGCGTTGGTGACGGGATGGGTAAAGATCGGCAGGTCCGCCACACGGTCCTGGCCCTTGATCTGGTCCAGCCATACCTCCGGATAACGCACCGAATCCCAGGCGATGGACACGTCCATCGAGCCGGCGGGCGGCACGACGAACAGGCCGTCTGCGCCCATGGCCTTGGCTTCGGCCGCCAGCTCTACCGTCTCGTGGGTGGTCCATGCGAACGTGCCCGCCAGCACCGGCATGCGGCCGTGAGCCTCCTCCAGCACGATTTCCAGCACACGCCGCTTTTCTTCCCGCGTCAGGTAGAAGGCCTCGCCGGCCTCGGGGTTGGCGATCAACCCGCCGTGCCGGGCAAAGCCGGCGTGATCGGTGTAGTAGCGGACCAGCTTGCGCAGTCCGGCCTCGTCGACCTGCAGCCGGTCGTCCAGAGGCAGGACCAGCGCGGTATACAGACGGCGAGCGATATCGCGGCCATCGCGATTGACGATTTCCATAGTCTCTTCCTTGTGGGTGGTTGGCGGGCGCCGGGCAGGCGCCGAAGGATGCGGGTGACGCGCACAACGTACCCGGAAGAGCATTCTAGGAATCGGCATTTAATTTGTCTAATATATGTCCTGAATCGATTTATTTTTTTGCTTTATGAATTTATCGACCCGAAGCCTGCGTGCCTTTCTCACGCTCGCCTCCGCGCGCAGCTTCACGCGGGCGGCGCAGCAGCTGCATATCAGTCAGCCGGGTTTGAGCCTCATGATGCGTGAGCTGGAAAGCCAGCTTGCCTGCCAGCTGTTCGAGCGCACCACGCGGTCCGTCGAACTGACGGGCGCGGGCCGGCAGCTGCTGGCTCGCGCCCGGCGCATCGTTGAAGAGCTCGACAGCCTCGCGCCTGCATTGAGCCAGGCCTCCGTTGAGCAACGCCGCACGCTTCATGTCGCCGCCACCCCCATGTTTTCCGCCAGCGTCATGCCCGAGGTCTACATGCGGCTGCGGGAAAGCCATCCCACCATCTCCATCCACCTGATCGACGCGCCCAAGCCCGAGGTCGAGAACCTGGTGCGCAACGGCATGGTCGATTGCGGACTCGGCATCTTCGCCAAGCGGCTGGCCGAACTGGTGCGCGAACCGCTGTTCAAGTTCGATTTCATCTATGTCGAATCGCGCAAGGCGCCGGTGCTGTTCCGCGGGCGCCGCACCCCGGGGTCCGTCGCCTGGCGCGATCTGCCCGATGTGCCGTTCGTGGAGCTGGGGCACGGATCCGAGCTGCAGCAGTTGATCGCCAAGTGCAAGCACCGTGCGGGAAAGCGCGGCGAACCAGGCTTTGCCTTCAATAACCTGGAGTCCTTGCTGGGCATGGCCGCCGCCGGCGTGGGGCCGACGATTCTTCCCTCTTTTGTCGTGCCCGCTTCGTCGGATTCCGGCGTATCCATTGCATTGCTGAATCAGCCGGTGCTGTCGCTGGACTTCCATTTGATCAGCCGCCGCGGCCGGCCGCAGCCGGCGGCATTGGATATCTTCCGCAATGCGCTGGGGGAAGTGATCCGCGAGCGTGGTGAACAAATGTTTTGATTCCACGCCTTGCCCACCGGTTTTTCGCCAGCGCCCGTGGGCTATCATTGCCCGCGCCGCGGGCCGAGGCCCGGGGCATTCCATCCACGTCAAGAACAAGGAACCGTCCGATGCTGCTTGCCCGCCCCTTTTCCACTGTCTTTCTCGCCCTGTGCGCATTGGTTCTCGCCGCCTGCTCCGGCGGCAAGCCCGAGTCGTCGCTCGAGGCGTTCTACCAGGCAGCGGCCAAGGGCGATGTCGAAAAGGCGACCGAGCAGATTTCTTTCGCGCAGGTGCCGGCCGCCCAGATGGTCCAGGCCAAGGGCAAGGTCCAGATGATCGTCGGGGAAATGCAGAACCGCATCAAGGCCAATGACGGACTGGACAAGATCGAGATTCTGGACAGCAAGGTCGATGAGGCGGCCAAGACCGCGCAAGTGCGCGTCCGCGTCAAGTACAACAACGGCAAGGACCAGACCGAGTCGCATCGCCTGGTCAACGAAGAGGGGCACTGGAAGATCCTGCTGAAGTGAGGAGGCGGCCTCGCGTTCCGCTGGCGCAGTGCGCGCTTGCGCTGATGCTGGCCGCGGCGCGAGCGGCTGAGCTGCCTGCCGGCGCGCAAGCCGGCGACCTGATTTTCCGGGAAGGCACCGAGGCCATCAGCGCCGCGGTCATGGCGGCCGATGGCGGCGCATTCAGCCATGTCGGCATGCTAGTGGGCCGCCCGGGCCAATGGCACGTGGTGCACGCCACCCCTTCGGAAGTCCGTGGGCGGCCTGACGGCGTCGTGGCCGATACTCTCGCCTTCTTCACCGACCCACGTCGTTCCAAGCGCCACGTGGTCTATCACGTAGAAGCCAGCGGCGAACAGCGCCGCCGTGCCGTGGACCGCGTCCAGGCGATGCTGGGCCGGCCGTTCCGCGTAGCCGACGGGGCCGGAACGTATTGCACGGCGCTGGTATGGCAGGCGTGGAAGGACGCTGGGCTGGATCTGGAGGTCCGCTTCACCTCGCTGTCGCTGCCTTTGCTGCCCGGGCGTTATCTATTGCCCAGCGACCTGCTTGCCTCGCCGCGGATGCGGCCGTTGATGCCCGGCGCGCGGGCGAGCGGCCCGCCGCCATTCCCCACCGCCAGCGCCCACTGAGGCTTTCCTGCGCGGCTCAGCGCCAATGCCCGCACACTTGGTCGATCAGTTCGCGCAGCCAGCGATGCAGCGGGTTGTTGTGCGTGCGGTCGTGCCACATCTGCACCACATTGATGGCCTCCAAGGCCAGCGGCGGTTCGAAAATCCGTATCGGCGCTATGTCGGTAAAGCGCTGGGCAACGCGTTCGGGGAGCGTTGCCACCAGATCGGTCTGGGCGACGATGAACGGCACGCCCAGGAAGGTCGGCTTGGACGCCGCCACGCGCCGCTGGCGGCCGGCACGGCGCATCGCGTCGTCCACCAGGGCGTTGTACATGGTGGCGCCCTCGGCCGGCTCGATCGCGATATGGGCGAAGTCGCAGAACCGGTCCAGCGATAGCGGCCGTTCGAAGAGCGGGTGCCCGGCGCGTGCGATGCCCACCAGCCTGTCCGAGAAAAGCGGCCGGGTGCGGATGTTGTCCGGCGGTTCGGGAAAGTACGAGAGCGCGAGGTCGATTTCGCCGTTGCTCATGACCTCGCCGAGCCGCCGCGGATTGGGGCCGACGATGCGCAGCGACACGTTGGGCGCCAGCCGCTGCAGCTCGCTAAGCAGGCGCGGCATGACGACGAAGTCGATGTAGTCGATGACGATCATCGTCACGGTTTCCTGCGCCTGGCTGGGATCGAACGGCTGCTGCTCGCTCAGCAGCATATCGACGCTGCGCAGGATCTCTTCCACCTTGGGCACGAGGCTGCGGGCTTTCTCGGTGGCGATCAGGCCGTTGTGGCACTTCACGAGCAGCGGATCGTGGAATATGACGCGCAGCTTGGACAGTGCCAGGCTCATCGACGATTGGCTGACGTCCAGCCGGTAGGCCGCGCGCGTGACATGGCATTCGCGCATCAATGCGTCGAAGGCCACCAGCAGGTTCAAGTCCACATCCCGCAGTCGCAAAGGCTTTCCTCCGGAGAAACCCTGGGATGCCGCCCATCCAGGACGGCACGCCGCCGTTGCGCAGCGCACCAACGAGAAATCGATAGCGGCTATCGGCGTGGCAGATTGTAGCGGCCAAGGGGCCGGTCTTTTAATAGGGACGGCCGTTCGGCGCTCGGCCGGCGGCATCTGCCATCGAAGAGGAGAATGCGATGAGTCTACCGACGATACGCGTGACGCGCGAGGAAATGCGCAAGCGGGTCGCGCTGTTCAGCGAGATCAGAGGCTATGACGGCGGTCTGCCGGATAGCCGTTACCCGGGTGCCGAACGCACGCTCTACAACGTGATCGGCTTCCAGCCGCCCGAAGGCGAGCCAGGACGGGTTTCTCCGGTGGGCGCGCAGGCAGCCGAGCATGCCGCCATCAAGATCAACGAAGGTTTCAATCTCGGGTTCTGCGAGGCCGCGCCGGGCAAGGGGCCGATGATGCACAACCACGATACCAACGAGACCTTCATGCCGCTGACCGGCCGCTGGCGCTGTTCCTGGGAAGTGGACGGCAAGGTGGAATCGTTCGAGCTCGGCCCGCGCGATGTGATTTCCTTCCCCGCCGGCGTGCAGCGCCGCTTCGAGAACATCACGCACGAAGAGCCCGACAGCAAGCACTGGCTGCTGTTCGTGATCGCAGGCAACGCGCCCCAGGCGGAGTTCTCGCCGCAGGCGATGGACGAACTCAAGGCCAAGGGATACGTCGATGGCGACGGCAAATATTGAATCCCCCCGGGTTTGGCTGGCCGACCTGGAGGCACGTTATCCATGGCGTTCGATGTTGGTCGATGGTCAGGAGTGGCGCTGGCTGGATACCGCGCGTCCGGGCCCGGCCGCGGTGCTGCTGCCCGGTTCCGTCGGCGACGGCGCGATGTTCGGCCGCATCCTGTTGTCCCTGGGCGAACGCGTGCGGCTGGTGGCGGTGACCTACCCGGCGCTGTCCGAGCCAGGGGCGCTGGCCGCTGGCCTGGCGGCGGTGATGGATCGCCTGCAAGTGCCGCGGGCGACCGTCGCCGGCTCGTCCTTCGCGGCGTATTGGATCCAGTTCTTCGCGCTCGCCTATCCGCAGCGCGTGCGCGCGCTGGTCATCGGCAACGGCTTCACGGACAGTTCGGACCTGGCCGACAATCCGTTGTTCGACCGCGGCTATGTCGAGTCGGTCGATGCCGCGACGCTCCACGCGGAATGGCTGCGGCGGGTGCGCGCCATGCCCTCGTCGCCGCTACAGGCGCTGCAGGAAATCATGCTGGCCGAGCGGCAGTCGCCTGAAAACCTGCGCGCCCGCTTCCTGGGCGTGGTGCGGGCCCGCGCTTGCCCTCCGTTGCCGCTGGCGGCGGAGGCCATCACCGTGCTCGACTGCGACGACGATCCGCTGATTCCGCCGCCGGCCCGGGCACGGTTGCGGGCGGCTTATTCCGCCGCACGCCACGTCTCGCTGCCGCACGGCGGGCACTACCCGCACCTGCTGAATCCCGGGGAGTACGAAAAACTGGTGCTGGGCACCCTGTCGTGACCGACAATCACGACCGCTACAACGATTACACGGAGACATAGGAATGAAGCCTGCTCAGATTTTTGCCGCCGTGACGATGCTGGTCTGCGCGGTGGGCGCGCGCGCCGACAGCTTTACCTTGCGCATGGGCTCGGGGCATACCACGGGCCTGACCTACGTGTCGGTCTACGATGATTTCTTCGCCAAGGAAGTGGCCACGCGGGTCAAGGCTAAAACCGGACACACGGTGCGCTTCATCAAGGCCTGGGGCGGCAGCGTCGCCAAGGTCGACGGCACCATCGAAGCAGTACAGAAAGGCACCCTGGATATCGGTCTGTCGCCCATCGGCTTCGAGCAGTCGCGAGCCGGGCTGCTCAACTACAGCGCCTATGTCCCCTTCACCTCGCCCGATCCGATCGTGCAGCACGAGGTTGCCACGCGTATGCTGAAAGAGGTGCCGGCCCTGCAGGACAGCATGAAGCCGTACAACTGCTACGTGCTCGGTTCGATGGTGTCCGAGGCCTATGGTATCGCCAGCCGTTTCGACTGGAACAGCGCCGCCGAGCTCAAGGGAAAGCGCATCGCGCTGGCCGGCACCAATGCGCCCTTGTTCCTGCCGCTCGGCGCCGTGCCGGTCACGCTGGGCATTGGCGAACACTACCAGGCCATGCAGAACGGCCTGGCCGACGGCAGCCTGTTCTACATCTCCGGGATGGAGGCGTTCAAGCTCAAGGAGGTCGCCAAGTTCTTCAACAAGACGGGTTTCGGGTCGCTCAGCACGCTGGTGGCATTCATGAACATGGACACCCGGAAGAAGCTGCCGCCGGAAGTCGTGGCCATCATCGACGAAGTGGCTACCGAGGCATCGGCGCGCGTGGCGGAGATCAGCAAGCGGCGCGACGAGGAAGTGGAGGCCCGGTTGAAATCGGCTGGCATCAAGGTCAACGCCTTGCCTGAAGCCGAGCGCCGCCACTGGGCCGGCCTGCTCAAAGACCTGCCCGGCAAGGCCGCGAAGGAGCTCGACGGCAAGGGCTATCCGGCGACCGACGTACTGAAGACCTACATACGTTTCCTGGACGAGGCGGGATACAAGTTCCCGACGGATTACCCGCTGTAAGCCGAGCCGGCGCAGCCGATGCGGCATGCCGCTGGCATGGCGCATCGCCGTTTACCGGCGCACGCGGCGCGCCGCAACGAGGAGATCTGGACATGAAGCTGTGTATCGACAGGTTGCTGCTGGGCCTGCACGTCGCCGGCGCCTGCCTGGTGGCGGCGCTGACCCTCATCATCGTCTACGACGTGAGCGGCCGGCTGCTGTTCAACCGGCCGTTCGCAGGCACGGCGGAACTGGTGGGCGTGGGATTGGTGCTCCTGACTTTTCTGCAGACGCCTTATGTCATCCGCCAGCGCAAGCTATTGCGGGTAACTTTCCTGCTCGACCTGCTGCCCGCCATGGTGCGTAGCTGGCTCAATGCCTTCACTTATTTGCTCGGCGCGGCATTCTTCATAGCCATGGCCGTAGCGTCGTGGGAACCGGCATGGAATGGCTGGGCCACCGACGAGTTCTTCGGCAACGACGCTTTCCGGATCGCGGCGTGGCCGCTGCGCTTCGGCACCTTGGCGCTCTGGATCGTCGCGGCCCTGGTGTGCCTGCTCTACGCCATCGATGGCGTGCGCGGCCGGATGCGGGACAAAGACGATCAGCTCCCCGAGTGAGGACGACATGGCTTTTGAAATCTGGGGCGGGCTGGTCGCGCTCGCCGTGTTGGCGGTACTGGGAGTGCCGGTGGTATTCGCCTTTGCCGGCGCCGCGGCCTTCGGGCTGTACTTTGCGCTGGGCGGACTGCAGCCCGCCATCGACCTGCTGCAGCAAACGGCGCTGTCGGGCATCAAGGAATACAACTTCGTCGTCATCCCGCTGTTTACCGTCATGGGGATGCTGATCGCCCACTGCGGCGCCGCCAGCGACCTGTTCAGCGTCGTCAACCGGCTGCTCAAGGGCGTACCCGGCCGCCTGGCCGTGGCGACGGTGGGCGGCAACGCCATCTTCGCAGCGGTGACCGGCGTGGGCGTGGCTGCCGCGGCGGCCTTCAGCCACGTCGCCTATCCCACCATGCGCGACAATCGCTACAGCCGCAGCTACGCGGTCGGCTGTATCGCCGGCAGTTCGGTGCTGGGGCTGCTGATTCCGCCTTCGGTGTTCATGATCGTATGGGCCATCCTCACCGAGCAATCGGTGGGGCGGCTGTTCGCCGCGGGCGTCTTTCCCGGCATCCTGCTCGCGGTGCTCTATGCGCTCTATTGCATGGCAGCCGCCAAGCTGCGTCCCGCGCTGGCGCCGGAGGGAGAAGGCAGTGCCGTGGCGCTTACGTCGGGGCAGGTCATCGGTTCGCTCGGCGTAGTCCTGCTCATCGCCGTGACCCTGGGCGGCATCTGGTTCGGCTACTTCACGCCTACCGAAGGCAGCGCGGTCGGCCTGCTCGGCGCCGCCATCCTGGCCGTCGCCAAGGGCATGCGGCTGCGCGGACTGGCCATCGCCTTCGTCGAATCCGGACGCACCGTCACACCCATCATGCTATTGCTGCTGACCGCCGTGATGTACAGCAAGCTGATCGCGCTCAACGGCATACCGCAACAGGTGCAGGAAGTGCTCGAGTCCATGGGACTGGGACCGGGGCAGACCATGCTGTTCATGGTGGCCGTCTGGTTCCTGCTCGGGATGCTGATCGATAGCATCTCCATCATGCTGCTGACCGTGCCGATCTTCTGGCCAGTGGCTGCCAGCCTGGGTGTGGATCCTATTGTGTTCGCGCTTGTCGGCATCCTGGTGATCGAGGCCGGGGTACTGACGCCCCCATTCGGCATTGGCGTATTCGTGGTGAAGGCGGCGATTCCCGACCGGGACATCGCCATCAGGCAGATCTTCGCCGGGGCGGCGCCGTATTGGGCGCTGATACTGCTCGTGGCGTGGGCGATATACCAGTGGCCGCCGCTGGCGACGTGGCTGCCGGGGAGGATGTAGGAACTGCGGCGGACATGGGCTTGCGGCATCTTTTGGGGCGCATCAGCGCGGGCCGGCCGCTCCCCCCGACCCCGACGCCGGCCCCAGCGCGGTGCGCAAGAAGCGATCGAGCGCATTGCCGAATGCCCGCCGGTCCGCCTGGCCGAACGCGGCCGGTCCGCCGGTGGCCACGCCGCTCGACCGCAGTTCCTCGAGCATGTCGCGCATGGCCAGCCGTTCGCCTATGGTGGCCTCGGTGTAGCGCTCGCCGCGCGGATTCAAGACCGCGGCGCCCTTCTTGAGCACCTCGGCGGCCAGCGGGATATCGCCGGTAATCACCAGATCGCCCGGCTGCGCTTGCGCGGCGATGTAGGCGTCCGCGACATCGAAGCCGCGGGGCACCTGCACCGCATTGACCCAGCGCGACGGCGGCGTGCGCAGCATCTGGTTGGCGACCAGCGTTACTTGCACGCCGCAGCGGTCCGCGGCGCGGAACAGGATGTCCTTGATGACGGCCGGGCAGGCATCGGCGTCGACCCAGATGCGGAGAGGGGAAGGGTTCATTTGCCGATGCAGAAGGGTTGATTGAGTCGTATCTTTTTGATTTTAAATGGCATTTAAAGATGACGTTGACCTGCTTGGACCTTTTCTTGGACCCAAAGCCGATATGTGTCTCTTGATGGACGTGCATGGCGCTGCTTGGACGAATCGTGCTCTGGCTACGCTGATGAAGTGCGCTGGCCGACGCCTCTTGTCTTGCCATCAACGCCCACTGACTGCTGCTGGGCTATTTTCCTACCTTCTGTCGCAGAACGCCAAGAATGCTTCGACCTGCCCCAGCCCAAACAATACGGGTAGCGCGCAGTTCGGATTGTTTGCGGCGGCAGCGGTAATGCTGGGGTGAGATGGCGGCTCCTTTGGCCATGTGGCCGATACCGACAGGAGCCTTGTCATGTCACATCAACCTTCAGACATCATCACCCCGAAAGCCTTGTTGCTGGATGAGCGGCTGACGCCGCTGGAGCGCAATGCCTGGCTGACTTTCCGTGCGCTGGCCAGCAGCGACGGCACCGTGGTCCTCAGCTACGATGCGCTACGCAAATACCTGCCCAGCGCACCGGGCAGCAAGCAGGCGGCCCTTGAAACCGTGTCCAGGGCTGTACTTTGCCTGCGGCTGTCTACGTGGATTGCGTTGGTTGAATACCGCCGCAATCCCATGACCGGCTTCTCCATGGCCAGCCGTTATGCCGTGCGCAATCAACCGCTGACCTTCGCCGAAGCCTGCCTGGAAGACGACGATTATCTGCCGTTGCTCGAACGGGCACTCAGCCATAGCAGTGCGACGATTCGCCAGTTGGCTCGGTCCATCCTCGACGAGGCCATGCGTCATCCTGATGCTTTGGAGCGGTTGCCCGCAGCAGCGAGGAAGTGCATCGAACAGCTGCGGGGCAATGACGATGACCATGATCCAGGTGGCCCAAGTGGGTCAACGCCAGCCGATGGTCGCGGTCCCATCACGAACAGGTCTGTCGAAGCCAGGGACGGCATTCCGAAGTCCACACCCGCATCCACTGCAACAGTACGTACAGTAGAAAAAGAAGTATTAAAAGAAGTACATACGTACCCGTCACAGTCCGAAGTGCAAGTATCCGGGTCAGCTTTGCCAATTCGCTTCCAGAAACTGCCGCAGGATCAGCAGCAAATCCTCATGGCGCGTCTCAGGGGCTTGGCGCTGGAACAACGCCAGGCTGTACTGGCGGAATGGGACGCGCGTTGCGCCTCGGGTGGTGTGCATAACGCCATTGCCTACCTGTACGGGCTGAACAAGAAGGCGGTGAACGGGATGTTCAAGCTGTGGGCAGCACGCAAACCTGCTCCGCAGCAAGGGGCTGCAACAGCAGCCAGTGGATTGCAGGTTTTGCCGCCTTCAGCCTCTGCATTGTCTGATGTCCCAGCCGTCAAACCGGCCTCTCGTGACGTGGTGGAACAGTCCTTGGCGCAGATTCGGCAAATTCTGCAGCCGTCCGCAAAATCGGTTGGACAGATCATTGAGAGCATGGCGGGCAGTGGTGCGCTGCCCACTCGGCCCAAGGGGAAGCCCATTGCAGGAGTGCCAGGATTGCTTGGCGCAACGTAAGGTATGACCTTGCACTGGATGTTAGGCTAGACCGCGCTGTCGTTGGTCTCTATCACGGGGAGGTACCACGCCATGTCCATGCACAATCCACCGCATCCTGGCGAGTCCCTGCGCGAGGATGTGTTGCCCGCTATTGGCCTGAGCATCACTGCCCTGGCCGAGCACCTGGGTTACTCCCGTGGCCAACTCTCCACTGTGTTGAATGGCCGTGCCGCCATTAGCGCTGATCTGGCCTATCGGCTGGAACTGGCGGGCTTGGGCAGTGCGAGCCAGTATCTGAATGAGCAGATCGTCTATGACCTATGGCAGGCTCGGCAGCGGCCACATCCACCGATCAAGCGTCTGCAGACACAGTGAAAGTGGTGGATGAGTGCGCCAGCCCTTGATAACAGAGGCTTGCTGCAGTGCCTGGCTCCGGTTATAGGGCCGTCACTGCCCGCCGCAGTGACGGCCCGGCGAACTGCAGCAACAATACGGGTTGGCGCGCTACCGCATTGATTGCTGCGTACATGATGATGCCCCGGCACACTGGCCTTGCAATGACCTGCCGGTGGGTATGAACACCGGAACCTTGGCGCAGGGCAGTAAGCGCCACATGGAGCATCGCCATGCTTTCCATGCCGTTCCCACACGGTTGCCTCGATAGCGCAGGTTCCTGCAAGCGCTGATCCGGTTTGCCGGATGGAATCATCCCAGGTACACCCCAGGCTCGTTCGGTGTGCCGTCCTACCCACGGGCAGAGCCTTTCTCATCTTCGGCGTGGTTCGTCACGCCAATCCTTGTCGTCCAGTGCCTGTTGGCGCTTTGCCATATACGGCGTGTATTGCCGGTCGTCCCGACCTGGCACGACATGCTTGCGCCCGTTTTCCATCACTCCGCAGGAGGTATTCATCCCAGCACATCGCGTCGTCGTCCCTCGCAATTCCTCCGCCTGACCTTCCTGCAGGAAGCGCGGCGGACGCCTCATTCGAGGCCACAGGTGAACTGAGCATCTGGCCCTTGCCCTTTCGGGATCTCGCTTTGGCGAGTTGGCACAAACACTGACCCTTGTATCTCAGCCCCAATAATCGACAACCGATGGAGGGACGCTCCGATGGACGACCTGACCTATACCTTGCGACAACTCTGCCTGCGCAACCGCGACGGCAGCCATGCCACCCAGGCCGATCGGCAGCGCTCGCTGAGCCTGGCCGCTCATCAATTGCGCGAAGCAGGCTTCCGCCAGATGCGTGCTACGTCGTTGAAGGGCAAGCATGTCGAAGCCCTGTTGCAACGCTGGCAAGCCGAAGGCCTGTCCGCCGGTACATTGAAGAACCGTATGGCGCATCTGCGCTGGTGGGCCGAGAAGGTTGGCAAGGCAGGTATCTTGCCGGCAGACAACACCAAGCTGGGCATTCCCGAGCGGCGCTATGTGACCAATGAAAGCAAGGCCAAGGAATTGGGCGACAGGTTGGACAGGGTCACTGATCCTCATGTCCGCATGAGCCTGCGATTGCAGGCTGCCTTCGGTTTGCGGCGGGAAGAGTCCATCAAGTTCCAGCCCCGCTATGCGGACCGTGGTGACCACATTGCCATCAAAGGGTCATGGGCCAAAGGCGGACGTGACCGGACGGTGCCGATCACTACGCCGGAGCAGCGGACGGTGCTGGACGAAGCATACCGACTGGCAGGGTTGGGCTCGCTGATCCCGGCGAACAAGACCTACATCCAGCAACGGCACGTCTACGACGGGCAATGCAAGGCGGCAGGGTTGAGCAACATGCACGGACTGCGGCATCGGTACGCGCAGATGCGGTATGAGGTGCTGACGGGATGGAAGGCGCCGGCGGCGGGTGGCCTCAGTACGGTGCAATTGGATTCGTCCCAACGCCTGCTGGATCAGCAAGCCCGGCAACAGATCAGCCGAGAGCTGGGACATGAGCGTGCGACAATTACAGCGATTTACCTGGGAACACGAGATTCCAATCAGGCCAGCTCTTGCAACATCAGCTGTTCCCAGCAATTTGACGGTTCAATCTTGTGAGTCACCCCTGGCGAGCACAAACAGATGCCGTTTGGCGCGTGTTGCCGCAACGTGTAGTAGACAACGTTCGGAAATCTCCGTGTCGTCCGTGACACCGACGTCTTCGTCATGGCTGAACTGCTCGGCATACTGCCTGGCGCCGCGATAGCCAGCCAGGATGACGATGTCGAACTCCAGCCCCTTGACGCGATGCATGGTGGCCAGTCGGATACCCGTTTCCGCAGGATCATCCGTCGTGCCGTGCTCCAGCCTGAGAAAAGCCACGCCGCGTTGCCGCAATACCTGTGCCAGTGCATCCAGATCTTCGTTGGTGCGGGCCGTGACGCAGATACGCCGGGCTTCGATGTCATCGGCTTTGCCGTGCTCAACGATGGACAGGATGTGCTCCACGTCCTGCTGCAAGGAGGCGGATGGAAGAACTTCCGGCAAGTCGCCGTGGGTCAATGAGCGATAGCCGCGCAAGCTGTCGATGCTTCCATCCAGGTCGTCGATATCAATACCTTCCAACTGTGCGCAGGCCCAACGTCGAATCTCATCGGTGGTCCGGTAATTGACCTTGAGGGTACGGCTGCGACCTCTTACCTCGATCCCCACCTGTCCAAGCGTCACCTTGTGGCGATAGATGCGTTGGTGGGCATCGCCGACGATGAACAAATCGTTCTCGGCCTTGGGCACGGCCGCGCGAATCAGGGTGTAGGCAGCGGCGCTGATGTCCTGCGCCTCATCCACCACCATGGCGCGAATGCCCAGTTGCGGCTTCTCCTGCAGTATCAGTTGGCAGGCTTCCCTGAAGGCGTCTTCCGGCTCGCGAAGGTTGGCCGCGTGCAATTGCGCCCGATATTCGGCAAACACCGGCCACAACGCCTTGCGCTGCAAACGGCCCAATTGCCCGCCACGTCCGATGCGACGGGCGCGCATGTAATCCTCCGCCGTTTCGCAACCTTGGGGCAGGATCACGCGCTCGTACTCCGCCCTCAGGAAAGCGGCGCTGTAGGCAGCGCCTGCAGGCAGCGCGGACAAGGCGGCTTGCCAGAAGCCACGTCGCTGTTTCTCGTCATAGAGCAGCGCGTAGGGATAGCCGAAGCGGCGCAGCAGGCCTGACGCCCATTGATCCAGGTTGACCACCTGAATCTTGGTCAATTCTTGCGGTGAGCACAGCAGAGACAGGTTGTGACGGATGTCTTCGGCCAGCGTGCGAGTAAACGTGGTGAAGATAATCGGGCGCCCCGGAAGGTCCGCGTATTGCCTGGCCAACCACCTGGCTCTATGCATGGCCACCACCGTCTTGCCGGTACCGGCACCGCCGGTGACCTTGACGGGGCCACTCTTGTTGCCTTCCACCAGTTTACGTTGGCTCGGATGCAGGAACACGCGCCAGCGCTCCAGTGGGGCGGCCAGCAGTGCGTCCAGATCACTGTCATCGGTGAGCACTACAAAGTGACGACGTGTGCTGTCGCGCGCCAAAGCGGCACCGAAATCTTCGGGGTCGACCGCATCGGAAGGTGCCCGTTCGGCCAATATCTTGTCCAGGGGCTCGCCGGCGGCAAACAGATACAAGGCCTCGAAGGCCTCATCCGGCAATTGTGCTTCGAGGGCCTCCAGGTCCGCTTCTGATACGGCTGCTCGCACGGCTGCCAGCCGTTCTTCCGGCACCCCCAGCTTGCGGATCTCCCGGTCACGCAAGTCCGCAAACAGGCCTTTGCTTGTGGGGGTTTCGGTCTGGGCTATCTCATTATTGGCCAGGGAATGCGTTTCCTGTACCGCATAGACTTGCAGGCTGCCCACGTCAGGGTGAATCGCGACACGGTGGCGCCTGGCCCACTGATAGGCATCGTCGTGGCGATCCACCCACAACAGGCAATACACATCGCCTGTTTCGGGCTTGAGTATGATGCCGCGCAGGTTGTCGTTGATGCGCACCGA
Source organism: Pigmentiphaga sp. (assembly GCF_033795525.1). Lineage (GTDB taxonomy): Bacteria > Pseudomonadota > Gammaproteobacteria > Burkholderiales > Burkholderiaceae_B > Pigmentiphaga. Next base: position 478,594 of record NZ_JARYGM010000003.1, on the reverse strand, counting down.
GCGCATGTTGGGATCGGCGGCATCATTGATGCGCTCGTAGTTGATACCGCTGGCCAGCGGGTTCTGGCGGAACTTGGCGACGAAGGTCAACACCGCCTGTTGGTTCTGGCGCGGAATCCTGGCGAACGACTTCAGAAAGTCGTCGGACATGGCAATCTTGGGTGCAAGGGCCATTTCAATGCTCCTTCAAGCGATCCAGAAGCGCCTGGACTGGCGCGTCTTTTGTCGCGATATAGATCGACCAGCCTTCTGCCTCGAAGCAGGAGGCATCGGCCTGGTCATCGGCCAGCAGCACGGCGATCTTCAGGCTGACCCAGGCCAGCTCTGCCTCCGCCAGTACCCGCCCGCGTCCGTCGATCAATTCGAAGCCGACTTCCGGCAGCGGCGCGCCTGCATGCGCCAATGCAAGCAACCATGCCTGCACATCCGGGCTGGCCAACTCCAGTGCCGTTTGCCAATGACTGTCGAATGTCTGTTCCGCCTGGCGCAGTACAGGGCTGGCCTGGAAACCAGGCAGGCCGGCCATCTCGTCATGGCCTGCCCAAAGATGGCGCAAGGGCAACAGCAGGTTCAGGCACTGCCAGAGATGGCGCCAGCGCCGTTGCAGTTCGGCCTCCGGTACATCGTCCGGTTGCCACTGCACCAGCACCACCGGCTCTGCGGACGATGCTGCCTGGCCGGTCATCCATTGCTGCAACTGCTCCGATGACAGACCCGCCAGCCATTGCACGGCAGCGCTCCAGCTGCGTTGGCCCCAGCGGTGCCTGCTGGTGTCGGGCAGCAAGCCATAGTCGTCCAGCCGCCGGCGGAAGGCGCCTTGCTGGAAGTCTTTCAAGGCGGCGCCGTCGCCAGGTGGCGCCGACATGGCCGCACCCAGAACGCCGGCGAGACGGCGCAAGGCATCGTGCCGTTCCTGCGCCAGCCGACGATGCAGTTGCAGGAAAGGTGACAAGCGGTGGAAGGCGGCCAGCGAGGCAATCTCCTGGGCCTCGCACAGACGCATGACGACCTGATCGGCAGGCCCGAGCAACAATTCGTCCCAGGCTGTGGAATCCGGGACCGGTTCGGCACGCAGAGCCGCGTCAATGTCGTCCCAGGTCAGTGTCCAGACTGCGAACCGTCCGCTCTTGGCCACCGCCATGCGCTTGGCCAAGTCTTCGGCCACGATGTGCTTGTGATACTGCCAGCCATCAGTGAATACCGCGATCGGCACATCGTCCACGCCATCATCGGGCCAGAAAACGAAATCCGGTTTGCATGGCACGACGACACCTTCGCGCTCACCGAGTGCCACCTGCAATTCCAGACGCCAGCGGCGACTGCCTGCTTGGATCAGGTACCCATGCTTACCGCCGACGAGCTTGTCCTTGAGCGTGAACGCGACGCCAGCATGCTCACGCCGCAGTGCTTCGAGAAATCGCTTTTCCAGCGTACTTTCCAGTAGGCTGTTGCCTGTTTGCTGGGAAAGGTTGCTGACGGACTTCAGCTCTGTGCGGTGCTCCAGGATCTGTGCCAACAGCTTCTGCGCCACCGTGCGCGAGATGGCTTGGCGTTCATGGCTGTTGCGATAGCGGTACATGCACCGATAGCAGCCGTCGGCGGTGTCGTCCTGGTTGCAAGTGCAGGTGTTCAATGCGGTTGCCGCCAGACTGAATACTTCGAACAGCGGGGCTGGGTCGCGCATCAGCTCCTTCAAATATCCGGTGCCGCCCGGCACGCTGTCGTAGATCACCAGATAGGTTCGCGCCGACTCCGCGTCGGCTGCCATCCGTACGTCGGTAGCGATGCGCAGGTGCGCCACTGCCCCTTTAAAACGTTTGCTCAATCCCAGCTCCAGCGCGGAGATGAAGCTCAGCAAGGCTTCCTTGGATTCGGCAAATCCGACCTCGGGCAGAAATAGTCGGATACCTTCACTGGCGAATTCCCGGTACAGGAAGATGCATTGCTGGGTGCTGGCCTCGGGTGTTTTTCGGCGTGAGCACCAGGGGGCATGGTTGCGATACAGCTCTTCGGCCTTGCGGCGACGCTGCAGCGTGCCGCACTCAGGGCAAATGGCGAAGCCCGGCCGGTTGAGTTCTTCGCCCGCGATGGTCATCGGCGTGGCATCCACCGTCTGCTCGCCGAAGTTCACCTCGCGGAATGTCACCCGGTCAAGGAATTCGAACCCAAATGGGAAACTGGGGTTTTCGATGGCGAACGCCTGGCGCACCGCTTCCGGCGGGCTGTCCACCAGCGCCTGGCGCACGTAGAAACCACGTGTGCGCTCGTCGGAGTCATCGGCGATCCGGCTTTCTCGGTCCAGCGTGCGTGCAAACACGGTGGTCAGGCGCAGCATTTCATGGACCCGCCCGGTGTCGCGCCACTGGCCATCGCCGCAACGTGGGCATTGGTGGTGCCTGTCGCCCGCCGACAAGGGCTCCGCGTAGGAGCACTGGCGGCACAGGCGCCAGGCCTCTGGTTTGACACGAGACACATCCACCTGGTTGATGACCACCCGGCGGCCTTCGGCATAGAAGGTGTTGTTGGGCGCCAGCTCGGTGATGGCGGTTGCGCCGGGGCGCTCGTATTCAAAGGTCAAGGGCTCGGCAGGCGGTCCTTCCCGGCGGGTGTCGCGCACGATGATCGAGCGTAGCAGCACGCCTTGTTCGGGGAATGCATAGTTGGGCAGCAGGCCTTCGTCGGCAAAGACGTTCAGGGTGAGCTTGCCCTCAATGCCACCGATCAGGCGCGCCAACGCCGCACGTTCCTGGCGCAGGGTTTTCAGTTCTTCTTCCTGTTCCTCGCCGCGCACAGGAAGCTGCTCCAGCTTCTCCACTTCCTTGACGGTCTTCTCGCGCAGACGCTTGATCTGCGCCACGTCACGGGCGATACCCTGCAGCTTGCTGACGATCTTGAAGCTCAGGGAGCTTTCCTCGTCCTGCCGACCATTGACGAAACGTGCCAGCCACTGCCGGGTGGCTTCGGTCAGGATCTGCCCGCCATCCTGCTGGAACAGCGCCAGGAAGCGATCCAGCAAGCTGGCCCGGTGTGCCTCCACATACTCCAGCCAGGGGAAGGGAAAACGCGTCGTCGCACCGTTTTCCACTGCGCTGAGTACCATGCGGATCTCCTGCGGAATCGAGGCGTTACGACCCCGTTCGCGCACCCAGCAATCCAGCGTGAACGCCGTCAACTGGCGCTCCAGCACCGCCGAGGCGTTGAGGAACACACCTGGTGCCGGCACGCTGCCGGCGATCATTTCCCTGGGGTCGGCCCAGAAATACAGGTCGTGCGGTTTGCTGGCCGCCATGGTCAGCAACAAGGCATTGCCGGTGCTGCGTCCTGCGCGTCCCGCGCGCTGGATGTAGTTGGCTTGCTGTGGCGGCACGGAACACTGCAGCACTGCCGACAGATCGCCGATGTCGATACCCATCTCCAGCGTCGGCGTGGCCGAGAGCACATTGATGCTGCCAGGAGCCTGGCTATCGGACTTGAAGCTATGCTCTACCCGCTCGCGCGTGCCGCGTGGCAGCAGACCGGTGTGTTCGTGGGCGACCACGCGCTGGATGTCCGCACGCAGATACAGGTTGCGGTAATAGTCGGCATCGCCTTCCGTCAGCATTTCCAGATGCCCTCGGCAGCCGGGGTGTCGGCAAGGCTGCCCGGCAAGCGAAACTTCAGTCCCCGTGCGCCACTCGCTGTGGCAGATGCCGCAACGCCAGGCGCGACTGCCCAAAGAAACCAGAAACGCGCCAGGCTCCAGCCCCCACACGCGAATCTCCGGTTTGCCATCTGCCTGTTCAGCACCGAGCAAACCTGCCTCGGCCAGCGCCTCGAATGCCAGCTGATACAGCGCCGGCAGCAAACTGTCAGCGCCGAGGGCCAACGCATGCAGCGGTTTCAGTGTCTTGAAGGCCCAGGCGCGATACCACTTCGCGTGGCTGCCCAACACACCGACGCAGCGCTGGTAATCGACCAGGCTCACGAAGCGTGGCGGACGCGGGCCAGACAGCATCTGGAACTGCACAGGATTGCGCTTGTAGACCCACGGCCGATTGCCGACCTGTGCATAGAAATGCAGTCCAGCGTCGCGCCAGGCCCCAAGCCGCTGCAGGGATTGCACGATGCCTCGCAGGAATACCGCCAGAGCATCCGCTGGCACGTCAGACAGCGGCTCCAGCGTGGCCTGCAGGCGTGGCAGCATCCACTGCACGGCCGATGTCAGTGCCTGCGGTGGCGGTTCCACGCTGGCGGTCCCGGTCACGGTCAGGCTGCGGCCGATATGGGCGTCCTGGCCGAACTCGGCATTCAGCACCCACGGCAGGATGCGACGCAAATCCTGCGGTAACTCGCTATTGGTTGGCAGCGAACCTTCGCTCATCAGCGTTTCAAAATCCCGCAGCCAATGCAGTTGCGGCGGCAGGAAGTTGGCCAGGTAATGGCCCTGCCCCATTGCTGGCAGCCAGTGGTCCTCGAAGGCTTGCGGCAGTTGAGCCAGCGTCAGCGGTTCCCCGGCCTGCTGCGCTGCGGCAATGACCTGGGCCACCGCCGGGCGCAAGTTCAGGCGCCAGGTCCGGGCCGCCAGGAACCCCGCACGGTGCGCCGCGTCCTGCACCGAATCGGAAAACGCGATCAGCTTCTTGTCCGGGTTGAAACGTGAACCGAACAGTTGCGCCAGCATCACCGCCGCCAAGCTGGCTGCTTGTGAACCGACGATGGACAGCGTCTTGTGCCCGCCGCAGTACGGGCAGTCATGATGGGAACGGGTATAGCGGGCGCCGTTGCGCGTGCCTTCGCGCAGGTTGGCGGTCACATCGACATCCACCAGCGCGACCGGGTCCTCCGCGCAGTCGCAGTGCGTCTGCCCCAGCGCATGCAGCGTACCGCAGCGCGGGCAGACCTTCTTGTGCTCGAATAGCTTCGGGTCTGCGCTTTCGCCATGGGGGAATAGAAAGCGGGTGCTGACATCCTCGGCGAAGAAGGCGCTGTAGAACTGCTGGATGTCCTGGTTGAATTGATTCGGGCTGGTCCTGGGCAAGGTGGTGCCCCAGCCGGTGGCGTGGCAGTCTCGGCAGTGGATCACCGGCAACCAGACCTGTGTCTGCTCGGCCTTGCCCAGATCGTCGTGATGGGTCAGTCGAGGCGGGTTGCCCAATGAAGCCACCATGCGGCGCAACTCGCGTAGCCAAAGCTCCACCTTGACTTGCAGGAAGAAGGTCACGTCCTGTTCGCCGCGCACCGCGTCGAGCGACACGCCACGAGGCTGGCGCGCATGCGCCACCAGCGCCAGCAGGCTGCCCAGCCACAGCAGTGGATAGCGCGCGTCGGCATGGGGTGGCAGGCGGCGCGCCAGTACCGCCAGCAGATCGTCCAGCGCCACGGCGCGTGGCCCCAGGCGCTCCATATCGCGCAACAGGTTCTGGAAGGCGAAGTGGCTTTTCAGCATCCCGCCCAAGCGACAGCGCCAGCCCGCATCGTTCACTTGCTCGGCGCTGCATGAGGTGCCGAACCACAGTGGCACCTGGGCCGCCAGCCAGGACGGCAAGTCGTCATGGCCTGCCGGATCCAACACCGACGCGGCGTCCGGCGGCGGAGACTGGGTGAACTCCACCACGGCATCCGCCAGATAGTCCGCCACCGGCTCGCGGTCTTCGGCGATCACGGCTTGGTCATCCAGCGTCTCGCCGAAGATCTGGCCGGCAAACGCCAGCAAATCCTGTTCGCCATCGCTGCCCAGCGTGGCCGAGGTGCCCACGCACACCAGTTGCCCCGGCGGCGTCTCCAGTCGGCCCTTGAGGCGGCGAATCAGGCAGGCCAGATCCGTACCCTGGGCACCGTCGAAGGTGTGCAACTCATCGACCACCAGATAGCGCAGCGTATCCGGTTGCTGCCGCGCCCACAGTGGCGCATCGGCGGCACGGATCAGCAGGAAATCCAGCATCTTGTAGTTGGTCAGCAGGATATCCGGCGGGTTTTCGCGCAGGGCGTTGCGGTCGGTGATGATCGAGAAGCCGCCATCGGCCAGTTGCTGCACGCGGGAGGATTCCTCGGCCGGGGCCTCGCCCACGTACAGGCCCGCGCGGATACCCGCCAGGGCCGGTGTGCGCAGGATCTCCTTGGCCAGGCGGCTGGCTTGGTCCGAGGCCAGCGCGTTCATCGGGTACAGGATGATGGCCTTGATGCCCGGCCGGCCCAGTTCCCGTTGTTCGCGGCAGTGCTCCAGGATCGGATAGAGGAAGCACTCGGTCTTGCCCGAGCCGGTGCCGGTGGCCACCAGGGTCGAGCGGGCCAGCTCGCCGGTCAGGCGGGCGAACGCCCGGCCCTGGTGGGCATGGGGGACGAAGCCTGGCGGTAGCCAACTGAACGCGGGCTGCTTCCTATCGGCCTGCTTGCGGAACGGCAGTGGCAGGGTCAGGTACGGCCCCTTGAACACCCGTTCGCGGTCGGCCAGGAAGCGCTGGATCAGGCCATCAAAGCCCGGCGTGGCGGCCGGGAAGGCCGCGCGCAGAAAGTCGGCCACTCCTTGGGTGATTTGCTGGGAAACGATTAGGGGTTGCATATCAAAGATCCCCCGCTTTGGGCGTCACATAAGCCTGATGCGGGTGTTTGGCGCTTTCCGGGTAACGGAAACGCAGCTCGCCGTCGCGCACCATCGGAATCAGATGTTTGTTACGCAAATATTGCCGACTCTTGCCCAGAAAGGTTGCAAGCTGATCCACCGTCAGCGGCTTCCAGTCGCACAGGCGGCAAATAGCGTCGCGCAGGGCGGCCTCCGTTGTGCGTCCTTTCAGGGTTGCAAGAAAGGTTGCAAGCTCGGGAGGCAAGGTTGCAAGCTCAAGGTTGCAAGCTTCGTCGGTTTGGGTGGCATGCTCGGCTGAGCGGCTGTGCAGGGTGTCGGCGTGGGGCGGAACATCCAGCGGCAGTTCAGTCTGGTCGGGAGGGACGCTTGCCTGGCGCTCGGAAGCCGCCAGGGTGTAATAAGTGCGGCTGCCCGCTCCTTGCTTCTCCAACAGTCCCCGGTCGCGCAGCCGGCGCAGGACCAGGCTGGCCGCCAGCGTATCCAGCCCGCAGAAATCCCGGCAGGCGGTGTTGTCCACCGCGCCGGTGGCGCGAACGTAGATCAACACCTTGGCTTCGTCGGCGCTGACCGCCGGGCCGGCGACCCCCCGCAGCCAGGCATGGTCGTCCTCGGTCAGCAGGTTGTGCAGGAACAGGGTGAGCCGGAACTCGTTGGCCTGCCGGTCGGAGTGGAATTCCGGCAAGGGCAAGCCTGCCTCGGCGGCCAGGCGGCGCATGGCGCGGATGCCGGTGCCCTTGGCCTCGGCCAGGTGCAGGTCGTGCAGCACAGCGGCAATGGCCGGGTTGCGCAGGCGTGACCCCGGTGTACCCAACTGCGCAGGCTCCTTGAGCGAATAGCCGACGTTGCGGATTTCGATGCGGTTGCTGTAGCGGATGATCTGGGTCGGGCTGTGCACGGTGTAGCTGCGGTGCATGGCGGCATTGGCCAGCGCCTCGCGGATCACCTTGCGCGGCAGGATCGGCTCCTGCACGCTGTGCAACTGCCCTTCGGGCAGACGAAAGCCCTTGGGCAACTCGTCGATGATGCTGGCCTCGGCCTGTGGCAACGCCAGCAACAGCGGCTTGCGGATGTCGATGGACTGGAAGCGGTTTTCAGGGTCTTCCACCCACTCGTTACCCGGAACGCGGATGTAGTCGATGCGCACCATGGGCAACAATCGGCGCAGCGCCAGGGGTTTGCCGAACAGCACCATGCCGGCAAGCGTCGGCTGCAATCGACCGTCCACGCGACGCAATGCGCCCAGGGCTTCGAGCAGATCCTCGTCGCCGTAATCCAGCTCCTCGGCTTGGGGGTTGATGCGGGCACGTTCGCGTCGATAGGCGGCTACCGCTGTCTGGTCGAAGTCATCCAACCGGGCATCGGGCAGGATGCTGGAATCCGGTCCGTGCAACGGCTGGCTTTCGCCGCGCAGCACCCACAGGTCTTCATCCACGCAATGCTGGTCGCTGGAACCGATGCGGCGGTAGGCCCCGCGCGGCAAACCGGTAGCCTTGAGATAGACCGGCTTCTGCGTGACATCGGCCTCGGGCACGTACACCACCAGCACCGTCTTGCCGTCCACGATCTCGGTCTGCATCTCCGGCCGCAAAACGACATTGAGCCCGGACGCACACTGGCTGGCCAGGTCGCGCTGCACCTTGTCAGGGTCGGGCAGGCCAGCGGCACGGTACACCGTATCGCCCTTGTCGTTGACGAACCAGTCCGCACCCAACAGCAGATAACCGCCCTCCAGCCCAGGCTCATTGGCGAAGGCGATGACCGTCTGCATCACGGATTTGCCTAGTTCGCTGGCGCGCTTGGCCTCGATGCGGGTGGACTCATCGACCGAGTTGAGTTCCTCGAAAAGGTCGGTGGCGCTACGCATGGCTCTGTTTTCTCGCATAGGTATTACTCATCATCGCCAGCGCGAAGCGCCGCCAACAGATCCTTGGCTGAATCCGCGACTCGCCGGTCTGCCACATCCACCAGGGATTCCAAGCGGGCCTTTACCTGCTCGACATCCATGAACCTGGAAAGGGAAGACATCTTCAGGGGATACGAAACAACGCCATTCGTCGCTTGCCAGCTACGCATGCCCTGCAAAAGATTCAGGAACCCTGAATCATTCCCACATATCTCTTCAACCTTCTTCTTTATTTCATCAATGGAATCTGGCGAATACTGTTTCCACGCATAAAGCACGTTCGCCATATTTGGCAGGAGCGGAAGATCTTTGGCAGCCAGTTCCCGGTAACGCTGCAATAACTGCTGCGCCACGACATCAAGCTCATCACGGGAGAAAATTCGCTCGTTCTCTGGCTTAGGTTCGCTGCCATAAATTCCATGGGCAAATATCTCGCCACGCAAAATTCCCGTCAGCCATCCGATGGCACGCCCATCTCCAAAGAGTTGCCTCAGTAGAGCTTTGCGATCACTTTCAGACTGACTTTCCCTCAGCCTGCTCCACAAGCCTTCGAAAACCTTGTCCGCATCCCGCCATACCCAGTATTCGCCCCAGTCTCCCCTGCCTGTTTTGAGAGCAGCAACGTCCATGCCCTCGGCAAGAGACACCAATATTCCCGGAATCGCTTCCTTTGGAACATCGTTGATGGCATCGCCTTTCAGGCGGTCCAACAACGCTTGAACAGAAGATTTCCCCTGCGGATTCAATGACGCGGCAAGTTCGGAAAACTGAAGGACAGCAGCTTCCGGGGAATTGCGGGCATTCTCGATGAACGCGGCATACTCACGGTCATGGATTGCACCTTGCGGTGCCGTCCAGGAAAAGTAGTAGCGGAAATGCTGAGGGCTACCCAGCCGTTTTCCTCGGATCTGTGAACTCACATCTTCGCGGCCATACAGGCTCAACACCATCTTGACGTTCTTCTGGTCAGCCTGCCGCTCGAAGTCGAACTCGATTCCAGGAAGCTCCGTCAGGGCCAGCATTCTCGGTTCACGGTTCGAGTCAATGCCAGGCAAGCCGTCGAGGATCGAATTGAGCTGTTGAAGTTCGGCTTTCTTTCCTTCGTCGCTGATACTTGCTCCTGCATGTTTCGCGGCAAAGCCGATCAGATATCCCTCGACCCATTCGTAGAGTCTTTCGGATTGCAGGCGGATCAGTTGCAGCCACACCATGTCTGGAACGTCGATGTTCTCCAGTACAGGCGTTGCATGGAAGCGCAATGCATTGACTGCCCTGACGACATGTCGCGGTGTCAGCAGCGCCCGCCCCCCTTCGGTATCGATGACGTGAGCGAGCCGCTCCATCAAGGCCCGTGAATGTGCTCCGTCCCCCTCCAGCAACTCCGGATACAACAGTTGCAGATCATGGCGGAACATGCGGCGCAGATCGAACGCTTCCGGGCGTGGCACCGAAAAGCTCACCTGGACGATCTTTTCAAGAAATTCCTCGCCCTTCTCGATATGCAATGCCGTCGACAGGTTCTTGGCGATGATGTCCCGGGAGTAGCACAGCACGTAAATCACGTTCGGGAAATCCACGACCGCCCGTACCAAGCGAAGGACTTCCACCACTTCATTCGGTTCCAGGCGGTCGAGATCGTCGACGAAGACCACGATCTTCCGTTCCAGCTTGCGAAGCTCTTCTTGTATCTGCGCCTTTTCCTTCTCAAGCGAGGTGTTGCCCAGCCATTCTTCGACTGCACGTTTTCCCGCTTCCATGGCGGTTCCCGCCCCTGGCAGTCCAAGAAGTTCGGCCAGCTTTCCGGCTTGCACCAAGCGCGAGGAAAACCGCGAGAAGAGTCCTTTGATCTTTCTCTTTCGAAGTGCCTGCGCCGAGTAACGGCTTGGCCAGATATGACCGCGGAGCCTTTTCCATCCATGAACCTGCACGTCCCCGGCATCGATGCGGAGCGCGGCTTTGGTGATCTCCGCGAAAAGCTCCTTGAGCAAGCCCTCGCGTGAGCTGATCAGCCAGGGAAGGAAGCGGACGATCTCCGGTGCATTGTCGGGTTCGCGCAACGCATCCGAAACCAGGTTGATGAAGCTCGACTTGCCGGAACCCCACTCTCCCTCGATTCCAATCACGAAGCCGTCAGGCGACGCCATCTTGCGAATCGCTTCGGCGACATGACCAGCAGCCGGTCCAAAACCCAATCGATCTTCAGATGGCGCTTCGATGGGACGGTCACCGTGGAAGGATTGCTCGGCCGCTGTCATGGCGCCCTCCCACCTTCAAAGTGCATCCACGCCACGCGGTAATCCGCTTCACGATCCGCCAGGGTGAAGGGCGCGACATAGCGGATGGTGCGGTCGATGGGGCCGCCGGGTTGGGTGGTGTCGGTGATGGGGCGTTCGATCACCGTGCCGTCGGGGACTTGGGGTTGGAGGGTGCCATCGGGCATGAGCTTGGGCTGGATGTCTTCCCAGCCGAGGCGGCGCGGCTGGCGGATGCCATCGGGGGTGACGACGGTGCATTCGGCGTCCTTGCGGTTGGCCTTGCGGGGCAGGCCGACGCCGACCAGGCCCTTGCTGGCGGTGAAGACAATGCGGCCGTTGGCGTCGTACCAGGTGTCGCGCTCGTACTGGCGCATGACAGGGAACTGCACGCGGTAGATGGTGAGCAGTTCGTCGAGCGTCAGGCCCAGGGCCTGGGCGGCGAGGACGTCGATTTCCACCAGGGCCTGGCGGCGGGCGTAGTCGCTGCGCAGGGCGTTGTGGCGTTGCCAGTCGGGGGTGAGACTGGCGAAGAAGTCTTGCGGCAGGCGCGGGTCGGGGCTGGCCCAGCGGTCCTGGGCGAATTCGGGTTGCCAGCAGGTTTGCCAGAGATCGGCGTAGTGGGTGGTAAGGCAATTAAGGGCCAAGGCTCGCAAGCGAAGTCTGGGCCCAAGCGGTGAGCCGGAGGGCAGCAAAGGCAGTTGGCTTATCAATGTCGTGTTAGCGTGCCCCATGCCTGTGCTTTTGACCCGATAGTCAACTGGCACTGATAGGCAGAGAGCGTGATAGCCGATCAACTCCTTTTCATTTCTGAAGGCACTGGCAAGCACGGTATTGATATGCCCCTCTCCGGCTGGGATCAAGGCAGGAATCAAGGACCGTTCTGCCGAAGGGCTGATCATTTCTCGATTGACGTGGCGGTAATACGCCGTCACAGGCTTCGCCTCTTTCTCCCCTTCCTCCACCCAACTGACGCGCGGCACGCGGCGGGCGTATTCGTCTGGGCTGCATGCCGGGCGGTAGTTGCTGCGCGGCAGATAGTGGTCGGGCAGGTGTTCGAGGTCGAGGGTGTCGTAATGCCCCTTTTCGGTGCAGATGGCACGCGGAGTTTTGCTGAGCGGGTTGCCGACGTAGAAGTGCGGGCCGGAGAGCACGAAGTCTTCGGGGCGGCTGACGAAGCCGGTTTCGCGGCGGATGGTGCCGTCTTTCTGCGCGCCGGTTTCGTGCCACATTTCCAGCGTGAAGTAGTCGTCCTTCAGGTCGCCCAGGCGGCGCGGGACGCAGGCGAACTTTTCCAGCACCGAAACCAGCTCTCGACTGTGCACAGCGGGCAGGCGTGCCTGCAAGGGCGGCGTGCCGGGGGCATCGTATAACTTGGCGAAGGTGGCAAGCACGCCCTCAGTCACTTCCACGATACGGTTGTGGTGGCCGCTGAAGTCCCATCCCCCTCCATCGTGTTTGATACCGGGTGTCGGCCCGACGCCGCTGTGCTCCAGGCTGGCCTTGATGGTCGACGGGTGAAACAGATTCGCCATCGTCTGGAACCGTGGCGTTGCCTGCTTCGGCCCGTAGATGTTGATGCTGTATTTCACACGATCGCCAATCTCGAACAACATCAACTGGTTCTGGAACTGGAAGTGGCTGCGCAACCGCGCATACATCGCCGCACGCAGTTCCCCACCCTTCGGATCGTCATACGGCCCTTCCGGATGCAGCAGCGCCTGTACGCCGCTGCCCACGCGCCACACCAGCGGCAGAAAGCACTTGTACAGATTGCTCTGCTGGCCCTTGAGCAACGGATAGTTCTGCACCGCGTTGAGAAACTCGCCCAGGCCCTCGGTGGCCACGCATTCGGCCAGGTAGTCGGCGCGGGCCTGCGGCATGGCGGCAAACACGGCCTCGCGCTGGTCGCCGGTCTGCTTGGCGCTGAGCTTGCGGATGGCAAAACGCGGGTCGAAGTCCGACAGCAGGCTTTGCTCGTTCCATTCCACCTTGATCCAGGGCGGATTGCCCAGCACCACGTCGAAACCGCCGCGCTGCCGGAAGATGTCGGCGAATTCCAGCTCCCAATGCAAAAAGCGCTGCTGCTCAGCCACTGCTTGCGCAACTTGTAGCTCTGATCGGGTTTCGATCAGCAATGCGATGTCCACATAGCCGTAGCGGTCGCGCTCGGGGGTGAAGTCCAGCGTGGATTGCGGGATGGTTTCCGGGAACAGGTCGCTGCCACCGGGGTTGGCGGCGAGGCTGGCGCTGCCCAGCAGCACGGTTTCCAGTACGAACCACCACTCTTCGCGGCTGGGCAGGTCGTCCGCCTTGTCCAGCGGCCAGAACCAGAGGGCGCACCAAAAGTCCATCACCAGTTTCAGACGGCGGTAGGGGCTGGCGTTCTTCTGCGCCTCGCTGAGCATTTCGCGCTGGAAGGTGGCGTCTTTCTGCGCGGTGGTGGTGGGCGCACGGTTGGCGTCGGTACTGGGCCAGACGTGCAGTTCGTCGCTGGTGGCCCGGCGTACACGGGCCAGTTCCTGGGCGTGCTGCTGCCAGAGAGCTTCGGCGGCCTGGGAGATGGCTTGCACGCGGGCGATTTCGCTGCGGTCCAGCGGGGCGGTAAAGGCCTTGCGCCATTGCCTGAAGCGTTCGAAGGCAGCGGGTTCCAGCGCCTTGACCACCTTGTCGGAGACGGTGCCCATACCCTCGGCGGGCAGCAGGAAGTGGAAGATATCGGTGGCGGAGGGGGTTTCCGAGAGCGCGAGGGCGAGCGGCACGGCGCAGCGCCAATCGCGCTCGGGCATGTCTTTCTCACCCCGGCCGGGCGACAGTTGCGCGGTGCTGAAGACATCACGCCGCGCCCCGACCAGGGAGTTGCCGGCCACCAGTTGCATACCGAACCAGGGCACATGGCCGCCCTTGAAGATGGCGTTGAGCCAGAGCGAGACTTCGGCCAGTTCCACCGCTACGGGGTTGAGATCGACGCCGAACACGTTGGTATCGGCGATATACATCTTGACGCGCTGTTTTTCCGCTGCGTAGTCGTCATGGGGGATGCTCTTGCCCAGTTCCTTTTGCTTGGCCTGCAAGTAGGCTTCGGCCAACTGGCTGACGGCTTCGTTCAGGAAGGCCGCGCTGCCCATGGCGGGTTCGCAGATGGTCAGGCGCAGGATCTCGTCAGCGGATTTGCCGGGCAGGATTTCGCGCAGGGCGTGTTCCACCAGGCAGCGAGTAAGGATTTCCGGGGTGTAGTAGCTGGCGGATTTTTCGCGGGCGCGGCCGGCCAGACGGTAGATGAAGCGGCCCTTGGGGTAGAGGCGAGGTTCGCCGCCGAACAGGCGTTCAGCGTCGCTGTACTGGCCGATGGCGCTGGCAGGCACGAAATAGGCGGCTTCCAGCGGATCGAGTTCGACATCCTTGCGTTTTTCGCGGGCGCTGGGCGATGGTGTGTCGTCGTCATCCGTGGCGTCGCTGTCATCGGGGATGTCGGCTTCGTCGTCTTCGGTGCTGCTGGCCTTTTTGGCCTTGGGGTCGCGGCGCACTTCGTACAGGTCTTCTTCGGCGAAGAAGCCACGGAAGGAGAGCAGCGCCTCGTACACGGCACCGAGCTGGTTGATGCCAAGGGTGGCGTAGCTGATGCGGCCACGGCGGCCGTTCTTGCCGCTGCTGCCGCGCGAGAGCGACATCAGCTCGATAACACGTTGCAATACGTGGTTGCGCAGCTTGACGCTGTTCAGCAACCGGGTGCGTTCCGGGTCGAACAGGTGGCCTTGCAGCGGGGCAATGGTGAAGCCGCTGCCTTGCACAATGTCGCCCGGTGCAGGCTCAAGACCGGCGTTCAGCTCTTGCTGCCCATTGCCGGCATCGCGGCGCGGGAAGCCCTGCCAGATGAGGTCGAACAGTTGTTGCAGGCTGTCGTGGAAGTAGAAGCCATTGCGGGCTTCGTCGGTGGTGAGCGGGGTTTGTTCCAGCTCGCGCAGGTGCTCGACGCTGTAGCCCTTCAGATAGGCTTCGGCCTGGATGGGGGCGTAGCCGAGTTCGGGGCGGGCCTCGATGTAGAACAGGAACAGCAGCCGGTACATGTAGCGCAGGCTTTCGCGGCTGAGCTGGTCGGCCAGGTCGGTGTCGGTGCGCTCGTAGATCTTTTCCTTACTGACTTCGCGCTTGTAGCGGATGGCCTCGTTGGCGATCAGTTCGATGCACTCGCGCAGGGCGTACTTGAGGTCGGTGGAGACCTCGAAGGCGTGCTTGTGGGAGCTGTCATCCAGGCTGTCGAGCAGGGCTGCGCCGCCTTCGGCGGGCAGCACGGATTGCTTGCCCAGTAGCGCCGCGAAGGCGCGCAGGCTGTGTTCGTCGCGCGGGCCGAACAGTTCCGGCAGATCGAAGCGCAGCAGGGCCTTGCGGCCCCATTTGCTGCGTTCGATCAGCAGCCATTGTTCGTGGTGAACCAGTAGCACCCAGCGCGGCGGGGTGTCGTCGGCGAACAGGCGGCGAGACAGGGTTTCCTCCCAGTCCGCGTGGTGACGGCCGGCTTTGGCGCCGTTGCCGTCACGCGGGGGCAGTTGCAGCGGCGCGGTGTCTTCGTCGCCCGGCAGGGCTAGCGCTGTGGCAATGGCCAGCAGCGGGTGGCCCTTGCTGTCGCGGTACAGGGCCAGCAAGGGCAATTCGCCTTCGCGGCCGGCGTCGGCCAGGGCCAGGGTGTGCGGCTGCAATGCGTAGCCGAGCGCGGCCAGCAGCGGCTGGGCCAGTTCGTGCAGCAGGCGCGCGCGCGCCTCGGGGCGTTTTTCACCCAGGAAGCGCTCGCGGTCGCGGAAATAGCCGTTGGCACCGCTGGCGCTGCGCAGGCGGGCAACGGGGCTGTTGCTGCCCTGTTCCTTCCACTGATCGAACAGTGGTTTGAGATCCTTGACCAGGATGTCGTCCAGGTAGTGCTGGCTGTAGAACTCGTTGGCGTTGATGAGGCCGTTGATGGTGAAGCTCATTGGGCCGCTCCTTGCGCCATGTCCTGTGGTGCTGCGTCCTGTTGGGAAATCAGGGCGGCAACCACGGTGAACTGGGCGCGGTCGTCCAGTTGCAGGGTGTCGCGCACCCATTGCTGGTATTGGCCGAACAGATCCGCCGTGGCGCTTTCACGCTGCTGGCGCTGGGCGGCGCGGACCTGTTCGATGCCGCCCTGCGCCAGTTCCAGTTCCATCTGCGCGAGGTGCTTGTCGCGCAGGGTGGCCAGCTTGGTCAGTTCCTGGTCCAGGCGCTGGCGGCAGTCGGCATCGAATGCCTGCTTGATGGGGCGCAGGTAGGCTTCGGCGGCGTGGATGACGGCAGGCAGGGCTTGCTGCCAGAGGCGGCTGTCGGGGGCATGGCCATCGTTGGCCGGGGCCGGGTTCTGGCCGCCATCCAGCCCGGTTCGGTGCAGGGTATCGGGCAGGCTCAGCACGGTCTGCACCTGGCCCCGCGCATCGAGCTGCACGCCCAGCCATTCGGCCAGCATGGCCTGGCCGCGCCGGTTGGGCACCTGGGCCAGCACGAGGATGATGGCTTCACCCGCGTGCAGACCTTGCGGTACGCGCAGCAGCGGGGCGCGCTGACGGCCGAAGGCCGCCATCAGCTTGTAGTCCAGCCATTGGGCGATGGGGTGCAGCGGCCAAAGATAGTGCAGTTGTGGCCAGTCGCTGCCGTCGCGGGACTGGGCGATGGCGGCCTCGACCGTGCGCTTGTCGGCGCAGAGGGCAAAGGTATTGTCGGTGGGCCACATTTCCGGAGCGAGGTCGCGCGCCAGAATCTGCGCCAGGTCGCGCCCCGGCTGGAAGCTGAGGGTGTGGGTGGCGTCGTCGGCCTGTACGGCGGGTTGCTGCTCGGGCTGGTGCTGGCGCAGCCAGCGCAGGCCGTCGCGGGCATAGTGATAGTGACCGGCGAACAGGCTGGGCAACGTAGCGGTAGGGGATGGCGTGGTGGAAGGCACCGGGTTGCCCACCGGTGGCGTCACGCTGTTGGCGGCGTCGCCCCAGAGCAGTTCGAAGGGATCGACGTCGCCGCCCGCCAGTTGTTGGGCAAAAGCTTCGGCAGTGGTGTTGCCTTCGATGGCCTTGGCCACCTCCAGAGTTTCGGCGTCTTCGTCGTACAGGCCCATGAAGGCGGAGGGGTCGCCAATGTTCTTCGCGGCCTGTTCGTCCTTTTCGATCAGGATTTCCAGGTAGCGCAGATCACCACGGACACGCTCGTTACGGGGCTGGGTGTAGAGGTAGCCGATCTTGGGCGGTTGCGTCTGGCCATAGCGGTCCACACGGCCGTTGCGCTGCTGGAACACCATCAGCGACCAGGGGATGTCGAAGTGGATCAGCCGGTGCGACTGGTAGTGCAGGTTCAGGCCTTCGGAGGCCACGTCGGAGGCGATGAGCAGGCGCAGCGGCGAATGGCCGCGGCCGAAATCCTCGACCGTCTGCTGGATGTCCTGATCGGGCAACTGGCCGTGCAGGATGGCGACGTCGTCAGCCTTCAGGCCCAGTGCGGCAGGCAGGTGTTGTTGCAGGAATTTCAGGGTTTCGATGCGCTCGGTGAAGAGCACCAGGCGGTCATCGGCGGCACGGCCGTCCCAGCGCCAGTGCGGGTCGTCCTTGAGCTGGGCGATGAGATATTGCAGCTTGCTGAACTGTACAGGCTCGATCTGTTGCACGAGGGCTTGCAGGTCGCGCAGCGAAGCCAGGTCGGGATGCGTTGCATCGCGGGCCTCCAGGCGGCGAATGCGCTCTTTAAGCGTTTGCAGGCAGGCGGCGGGCGAGGAGAACAGCGCCTTTTCCAGCACGGTGCGGAACAGCATGGCGCCGTCGCGCGCGCCGCTGCCATCGCTGGCGAGCTTGAGCTCGGCCAGCGCATCGAAGGCAAGGTTCTCGGCAGCGCTGGCCTGGGCAGCCAGTTTGAAGACCTGACGCTCGGGGAAATCCTCCTTCATCTGTTCGCGCACGTCGCTCTTGAAGCGGCGGATGAACAGGTGCTCCACGTCGCTGCGGGTGTAGTCGGCCCTGGGTGGCAGCACGGTGGGGTCGAGCATGCGCACCAGGCTGGCGAAGCTTTCCTTCTTGCCGTTGTGCGGTGTGGCGGTGAGCAGGATGAGCGCATCGGAGCGCTGCGCCAGCAGGTCAGCCAGACGGTTGCTCTGGGTGCGATTGCCCTTGTAGGAGACGTTGTGGGCCTCGTCGATGATGATGAGATCCCACCACGCGCTTTCCAGGTAGTGGCGGTATTCGCTGTCGCGCTTGAGCGTATCGACCGAGATGATGGTGCGGTCGTAGTAGCTGAAAGGGTTGTGGTTGGCCGGGATCTGGCGGCGGATGCGCTGGATGCCAGCCGAATCCAAGCGCGTCAGGGCGATGGTGAAGCGGTTCCAGAATTCCTGCTGGAACTGGCGCATCATACTTTTGGTGGTGACCACGAGGATGCGCCGGGCACGGCCGCGGCGGATTAGTTCTGCCGTGAGGATGCCTGCTTCCAGTGTTTTACCCAGACCAACGGTATCGGCGATAAGCAGACGCGGGCGCAGTTGCTGCAACACATGGTGGGCCGGATCGAGCTGGAACGGTAAGGTGTCCATCACGGCCTGTTGCCCCAGCACCAGCGCATCGCCCTGCACGGCAGATTGGCGCAGACGCGCTTCGATCGCCAGCCGTGCGGCCATGAACCCGGGAGAGTCGTCAAACACCAGCTCGGTCTGTGACGGGTCGATCAGGGTGACGTCATCGAGCGCCGTCAGGAACAGGGCGTGGCGATTGCGCACGGTTTCCGACACGCCGATGCAGGACAGTTGCCAGCCTCCCTGGGCGCATTGATCGGCGTGCTGGACGAGCCATTCTTCGTCGCGGATCAGAGCGCGGGAACCGGGGGCAGGAGGCTGGGAGAGGGACATGGAATTTCTACGCTACGGTCAGGTGGATGGATGGGGTACTGGGAAGCAAGCCAACGGACACTTCATCACGCTGACGATTCCGACGGCCGTCCATCCTGCGCAGGAACCTGCAACCCGTGCTTGCGGGCATATTCGATCACCAGCACCTCCACCATCGAGGCCACGGAGCGGTGTTCACGTTCCGCTGCGGCACGCAACAGTTGTTTGACGTTTGGCGACGTCCGAATGGAGAGCGTTTCAACCTTCAAGCGCGTCATTGCAAGGCCTTTGGACAAGTCATATTTACTTGCAAATGTACTGCACTTTGCATGGCACGGAAAGTGCCATGCGTTAAACACATGCGAATAGACGGTTGGGTAGCTTCTATTACGAAAGGGGGCAAGGGTAGTAAGTCGAAGGGGAATGGCAATCAAGGGTCAACGGCCCTACCCAAAAAGGAAAAGGCCACCAACGCCCCGGTCGGACTCACACCACCAAATTGGCCGACGGTGCCAACCCGTCGATGTAGTCCGACCACGCCTGCAACATCTCCCGCCGCTGCTCGGCGTACTCGGCCCGGTTGTACACGCCACGCACGCCACCAATGGTGTGATTCAGCGCTTTCTCCACCACATCCGAAGGCCAGCCCTGCTCGTGTAGCAAGGTCGATGCAGTGCGCCGCAGGTCATGGATGGTGAAGGCGGGAATCTCCTGCCCCTGCAATGACACCTTCAGCGCCTGGTTCAGCGCATTGTTGGCGAAGGGCTTGGCCAGGGTGCTACGCCCCGGCAACACCCAGACGCTGCTGCTGGCCAGCGGCTTGAGCTCCTTGAACAGCGTCTGCGCCTGGGTGGATAGGTAGACGATGTGCGGCTTGCCGGTCTTGGAGTTTTCCACCGGGATGTGCCATTCGCTTTCGTCCAGATGCACGTCCTTCCACTGCGCCAGCATCAGCTCGGACTTGCGCACCAGCGTCATCAGGATCAGCTGGAAGGCGATCTTGAACTGGCGGCGGATGTTGGAGGTCTGCATGGCACGCAGGAACAGCCGGATTTCGTCTGGCGTCAGTGCCCGGTCGCGGGCGGCGGCGCGGTAGACGTGGCGCATCGGTAGGGCCATGACCGGATTGGCCTGGATCAGCCCGCAGGTTAGCGCGTAGTCGAACATGCGCTTGAGCAGGCCGCGCACCTGGCCGGCGGCAGCGTCGAAGCCTTGTTCCTTCTTGCGCCAGATGACGCTGCGCACGTCCTCGGCGGTAATGTCACGGACTGGCTTGCTGCCGATGTGAGGCAGGATGTCCTTTTCCAGGTAGCGGCGAGGCATGGTCACGTCCTTGCGGTCGCGCGACTGGATGTCCTTGAAGAAGCGTTCGGCGAAGTCGGCCACCGTGGCGTCTTCTGCGCCGGCCATCTTGGCCTGCTGCTTCTTCTTTGCAGGCGATTCGCCCATCGCTACTTGCTGGGCCGCCTCATCCCGTTTCAGGCGAGCGTTCTTCAGCGTTAGCGCAGGGTACTTGCCCAGCGTCAGCTTCTCGTACTTGCCGTTCAGCCGGTAGCGGTAACGCCAGACGACGCCCCCGGTTGGGAAGACTTCCACATACAGCCCGCGGTCGTCGGTGACCGTATAGGTTTTGTCCCTGGGCTTGAGTGCCTTGAGCGCGGTGTCGGTCAGTGCCATCTCATCCTCCGTATGTCCAAGCAGGGGGATGAGAGACAAAAACCCAGCTACTTGGAACCAAACTTGGACATAAAAGCGATTGGCTTCGACTGTATCACCGAATCACTCAGAAGACAAAAATCCCTTTATTTATGCGGCCTACAGCCGCATCAGCAGACTTCAGTGGACGTCCATGGACCCCACCTCACTTCCCGATGCAGAAGCGGGAAAAAATCACGCCCAGCAAATCATCGCTGCTGAACTCCCCCGTAATCGACGTCAGCGCTTCATGCGCCAGCCGCAGTTCTTCCGCGAACAAGTCCAGCACCCGGTCGCTCTGGCCTGCATGTTCGGCGGCCAGCTCCAGGTGATTCGCGGTCGCCAGCAGCGCCTGGATGTGCCGTTCGCGCGCGAGGTAAGGCGATTCGGCCGACGGGCTCCATCCCGCGATGGCCAGCAGTTCGCGCTTGAGCCCATCCAGCCCCTGCCCTGTCCTGGCCGAGACGTAGAGCCGCTTGGCCCCTTCGGCCTGCGCCTGTCCCTCCTCGCCCGCGGCGACCAGGTCGATCTTGTTCACCACTTCCAGCACCGGCGTGCGCGGCGGCAAGCGCGAGGTGATGGCGGCGTCGAGTTCCGGCCCGGGGCGGGTGGCGTCGATCAGGTGCACGATGACGTCGGCCTTGCCGATTTCGGTCCAGGTACGCTCGATGCCGATGCGCTCCACGGTGTCTTCGGTCTCGCGCAGGCCGGCGGTATCGACCACGTGCAGCGGTACGCCGTCGATGTCGATCTGTTGCACGACCTTGTCGCGGGTAGTGCCGGCGATGGGGGTGACGATGGCGGCGTCGAAGCCGGCCAGCGCGTTGAGCAGGCTGGACTTGCCGACGTTGGGCTGGCCGGCCAGCACGACGTGCAGGCCTTCGCGCAGAATGGCGCCCTGCCTGGCCTGGGACAGCAGCTTGGCCAGGTCGGCCCGGATGGCGGCCAGGTTTTCCCGCGCCTGGTATTTTTCCAGGAACTCGATTTCTTCCTCGGGAAAGTCCAGCGTGGCCTCGACCAGCATGCGCAGATGCACGATGCGGTCCGCCAGCCCATCGATTTCAGCCGAGAAAGCGCCGGCAAGCGATGCCGCAGCGCTGCGGGCGGCCGCTTCCGACGACGCGTCGATCAGGTCGGCCACGGCTTCGGCCTGGGCCAGGTCCATGCGGTCGTTCAAGAACGCACGGCGGGTGAACTCGCCCGGCTCCGCCAGCCGCATGCCGATTTCCGCGCCGGCCTGCAGGCAGCGCGCCAGCAGCCGCCGCAGCACCACCGGCCCGCCGTGGCCTTGCAGCTCCAGCACGTGTTCGCCGGTATAGGAATGGGGGGCCGGGAATGACAGCGCGATGCCCTCGTCGATGATGCCACCGTCCGCGTCGCGGAAAGGCAGGTAGTGCGCGTGGCGCGGCGCCAGGGTACGGCCGAGCAGCGTTTGCATCAGCGCATCCAGCGGCTGGCGGGCGGAGATGCGCACCACGCCTATGCCGCCGCGGCCGGCGGCGGTGGCAATGGCGGCAATGGGATCGTGGTCGGAAATCTTGGCGGGCATGCGTGACAAATCGTTGCGGGCGGCATTACCCGGCACTGTAAAACAGTTTTCCGGCGTTCGCCGGCGCTTGCCCGGTACGGGCCCGGTCCGCGGGCGTCCCCGGGGGCGACGAAGCGCCCCCAGCCTGAGATAATGCGGCGTATCGCCATTGTTCAATTAGACGTGCCATGCAATTTCACCTGAATGGGTTCAAGCCCGGCGACCCCGAGATTTCCGAACCAGCCGAGAACACCGCCGGCGCGCGTGCCGACGCGCTGCCCGAGGAGGTCGATGTCCTGATCGTGGGCAGCGGACCCACGGGCCTGACGCTGGCGACGCAACTGGCCGCGTTTCCCGATATCAAGACCTGTATCGTCGAGCAGAAGCCCGGTCCGCTGCAGCTCGGGCAGGCCGACGGGATTGCCTGCCGCACGGTCGAGATGTTCGAGGCTTTCGGCTTCAGCCATCGCCTGCTGAAGGAAGCCTATTGGGTCAACGAGATCTCGTTCTGGAAGCCCGACGACAAGCAGCGTGACCATATCGTCCGCACCGACCGGATCCAGGACACCGAGGACGGGTTGTCAGAATTCCCGCACGTGATCCTCAACCAGGCCCGGGTGCACGACTTCTACCTGAACGTCATGCGTAATTCGCCGTCGCGCCTGGAGCCCGCCTATTCGCGCCGGCTGGTGGACCTGGCCGTGGCCGAATCCGCGGCCGGGGATTTGTCCGGCCATCCCGTCACGGCGCGCTTCGAGCGCATCGACCCCGAGCACCAGGGCCAGGTCGAGACGGTGCGCGCCCGTTTCGCCATCGGCTGCGACGGCGCCCGCAGCACCGTACGCAAGTCGCTGGGGCGCGAGCTGCGCGGCGAGTCCGCGAACCAGGCCTGGGGCGTGATGGACGTCCTGGCCATTACCGACTTCCCCGACATCCGCCTCAAGTCGGCCATCCACTCGGCCAGCGAAGGCAGCATCCTGATCATTCCGCGCGAAGGCGGCTACCTCGTGCGCCTGTACGTCGAATTGGACAAGCTCAACGAGAACGAGCGCGTGTCCAACCGGCAGATCACCGCCGACCACCTCATCGCGGCCGCGCAGCGCATCCTGCGTCCCTACACCCTCGACGTCAAGGAAGTCGCGTGGTGGTCCGTGTACGAGATCGGGCAGCGCCTGTGCGACAAGTTCGACGACGTGCCTGAAGACCAGGAAGGCTCCCGCCTGCCGCGCGTGTTCATCGCCGGCGATGCCTGCCACACGCATAGCCCGAAGGCCGGCCAGGGCATGAACGTATCCATGCAGGACGGCTTCAATCTCGGATGGAAGCTCGCGGCCGTGCTTCGCGGCCAGAGCTCGCCGCGGATCCTCCATACTTATTCGGCCGAGCGCCAGACCGTGGCCAAGGAACTGATCGACTTCGATCGCAAGTTCGCGCAGATGTTCAGCGCCGCGCCCAAGGACCCGTCCAGGCCCGACAGCGAAGGTGTGGACCCCGCCGAATTCCAGCGGTATTTCGTCAAGCAGGGCCGCTTTACCGCCGGCACCGAGACCCGCTACTACCCATCCATCATTTGCGGTGAAGCTACCCACCAGGACCTCGCCCGCGGCCTGGTCATCGGCATGCGCTTCCACTCGGCCCCGGTCATTCGGCTGGGCGATGCCAAGCCCATGCACCTGGGCCATACGGTCAAGGCGGACGGGCGTTGGCGCGTGTTTGCCTTCGCCGACGCGCAAGAGCCGGCGGCCCCTGGTTCACCGATCCAGGCGCTGTGCGCCTTCCTGGCCGAATCGCCGCGATCGCCGGTCAGGAAGTACACGCCCGCGGGTGCCGACATCGACGCCGTCATCGACGTGCGCGCCGTCTTCCAGCAAGACCATCGCACGCTGGCGCTCGAGGCCATGCCCGGCTTCCTGTTGCCGCGCAAAGGCCGCTATGGGTTGATCGACTACGAAAAGATGTTCTGCCCCGACCTGAAGAGCGGCAACGACATTTTCGACATGCGCGGCATCGACCGGCAACATGGTTGCCTCGTCGTCGTGCGCCCCGACCAGTACATCGCGCACGTCCTGCCGCTGGACGCCCACGCCGAGCTGGCGTCGTTCTTCGATGGGTTCATGGAGTCCCCCCCTACGCGCTGACGCGCGCCCCCCAGGGGGCGGCACTGGCGGACCGGCAAAGCCGGATCCGCGGTGCCCTGGATCCAGCGAAGCCTTCTTGGCCTGCTAAACCGCTGCTGCCGCTGGCAGCCAGCGACAGCACAAATGCGCCAACCCAAGACAACGGCCCTAGACTCAGGATGCGGTGGATCCGGCTCCGCCGGTCCACCCGCATCGCCCCCTGGGGGGCGCGCGTCAGCGCGTAGGGGGGGGCTTCTACCCCGCCTGCCTAGTAACGAACCACTGCTGCGCGATGGACAGGATGTTGTTCACCACCCAGTACAGCACCAAACCGGCGGGGAAGAAGAACATCATGCCGCCGAACACCAGGGGCATGATCATCATGACCTTGGCTTGCACGGGATCGGGCGGCGTGGGGTTGAGCTTCATCTGCAGGAACATGGTGGCCATCATCAGCGCCGGCAGAATGAACCAGGGATCCGGCGAAGCCAGGTCCTGCACCCACAGAATCCACGGGGCATTGCGCATTTCGACGCTGGCCAGCAGCACCCAGTACAGCGCGATGAATACCGGCACCTGCACGATCATCGGCAGGCAACCGCCGACGGGGTTGATTTTCTCGGTACGGTAGAGCTCCATCATCGCCATGTTGAGCTTCTGGCGATCGTCCCCGAATTTTTCCTTGAGCGCCTGCATGCGCGGGGCGACTTTCTTCATGCGGGCCATGGACTTGTAGCCCGCGGCGGACAGCGGGAAGAACACGGCCTTGATGATGACCGTCAGCGCGACGATGGTCCAGCCCCAGTTGCCCAGCATCTTGTGCAGCCAGGTCATGAGCAGGAACAGCGGCTTGGCGATGATGGTGAGCCAGCCATAGTCCACCACCAGGTCCAGGCCCTCCGCCACGGCGGCCATCGAGGACTGGTCCTGGGGGCCTATCCACAGCTTGGCGTCTACGGTGTTGCCGGTGCCAGGAGCCAGCGTGCCGACCGGCTCGATCGCGCGCACGGCGTACAGGTTGTTGCCCACCTTGGACATGTCATAGGTACGCGCCACGCCCTGCGGCGGTACCCAGGCCACCGCGAAGTAGTGCTGGATCATGCCCAGCCAGCCATCGTTGGCCGACTTGGTGAACGAGGCCTTGCCCTTGTCGATGTCGGAGAAATTGACCTTCTGGAACTTGCCTTCGGCGGTATAGATGGCCGGGCCGGTGAAGGTGCTGTAGAAGTGGCTTTCGCCGGGAGGCTTGTTGCCGTCGCGGGTCAGCTGGAAATAGAGCGACGGCGCAACCGGCTCGGTTCCCACGTTGGCCAGGTTGTGGCGCACGTCGATCGCATACTGCCCTTTGTGGAGCGTGTAGGTCTTGATGAGCTTGACGCCGCCGCTTTCGGCCTCGAACGAAATCTCCAGCTTGTCGCCGGTGAGCTCTCGTGCCGGAGTAACGACGCGGAAGGGCGTGCGGTGCGTGGGATACGAGGCGCCGTTGGGCGCGCCGACGACGCCGGTCTGCGCCAGATAGATGCGCTCGGCCGAGTCGTCGAGCAGTACGGTGGCGCGGCCGCGGTCCTCGATGTCGGCATGCTTGAGCAGCTCGGCCTTGACGATCTGGGCGCCGGTGGTGTCGAAAGTCAGGCGCAGGACATCGGTCGTGACGACCACCTTCTCGGCCGGCGCCTGCTGTGCGCTCGCGGCGGCGGTCCCGGGCACGGCATCGCCGCCGGCTGCGGGCGGGGCGGCGGACGCGGTGGTCGGCACGCCGGCCTGATCCGCCTGGGCCGGCGGGGTCTGGGCGGTCTGCGTCTTGGCGGGAGCCGAGCCGAATATAGAAGGATGCCCGTTGTACTTCTGCCAGCCGTCCCAAAGGAAAAGCAGGGAAAGCGAGAAGATCATCCAGAGGATGGTGCGTTGAATGTCCATGGACGGAATAATTCCAATCGTCGTCGCGGCAAAGTCCGCTAGTGTAGCCGAGGCTCCCCCTATGCGCTCAAAGCGCGGGCTGCCCCGGCAAGCAGCGCTGGCGGGGGCGCCAGGTGGGAGTCGAAAGTTTCATGACGGCGGCTCGGCATGGGTGCTCGAGGGCGCCTGGTTGTGTCGCCTGGCCGGGGGGACCGGGTCCAGGCCGCCTTCAGCGTAGGGATGGCAGCGGCAGATGCGCCGGAATCCCAGGTAGGTGCCCATGGCGGGGCCGTGCCGCTCGATGGCTTCGATGGCGTAGGCCGAACAGGTGGGCGTGAAGCGGCAGGATTGTCCAATCCAGGGGCTCAGGAAATACCGGTAGAAACGGATAGGCCAGATCAGCAGGCGGCGCGTGAGTGTCGAGCCGGCCGGTAGCGGATTGCTTGGATTTTCCGTCACGATTTGCCCCTGTTGTGGGAATCGTCCGTCTAGGGCCGTCCCCCGGGAAGGGCGGGTCGGCTGGCCTTGGCGGCGCGGGCCAGATGGCCGTCGATTTCCTGCCTGGCCTGGCGCTTGAGGGCGGTCAGCGAGCAGGAGGGAATGCGGGCATGCAATCTCAAGACATAATCGCCGGCCGGCAGTTCCGTGCGGCGCAGCCGGAAGGCTTCACGGGCGACGCGCTTGATGGCATTGCGGCTGGCGGCAAGCGGCGCGAACCGCTTGCCCACGACCAATCCCAGCCGCGGCTGGGAAGACGGGGCCATGCTCAAAACAAAAAGCGCCCCTTTGGCAAGGCGGCGCCCTTTCAGCGCAGGAGCGAACTCGGCCGGACTGCGCAACCGCGCGGTGCCGGGATACGACGCGCGCAGCTTCAACGGAGCAGCAATATGGGACTGGCCGCCGCCGGCGGATCCCGCCGAAGCGGCCGCCTGCACGGCCGTCAGATGGCCAGGCGCTTGCGGCCCTTGGCGCGGCGGGCGTTGATGACGGCGCGGCCGCCACGGGTCTTCATGCGCACGCGGAAACCATGGGTGCGCTTGCGACGGGTGACGGAAGGTTGATAGGTACGTTTCATGACGGTTCCTGCTGAGTTCCGGTATGGGTATGAGAGCCGCCCCGGAAGCTTGCGCAATCCCGGCCTGCCCGTAAACCGGCGCGGCCGGCGCTTGTCCTGATAAAAGGAAAGCGCACGCAGGCCCGGCGTCCCGGCGTGTATCAGAGCGGAAAGACTGCCAACCCAGGGTCTTCGATTCAGTCCGAATCTCGTCTTGAAATTCGGAAAGCCCTCCATGGTGTCAAATAAATCCAATGTTGTCAATCAGTTAGCGCTGGCCCCCGTCTGAGGCGGCGCGCCGTGCCTGTGGATAACTGCCGGCTGGAGGAGTAGAATTGGAGGTTTCGGGACCGGCCAACAAAGAACCTCTTTCGCGCCCCCTGTCCTGTGTGGGCGCACCGGTCCTTTTAGCGAGATTCATGGAAGATTTTTGGCAAACCTGCGCCCAGACGCTAGAGCAGGAACTCACTCCTCAGCAGTACAGCGCCTGGATACGTCCCCTGGTACCGCTCGCCTTCGACGAGGCCGAGTCGGTGCTTCGGGTCGCGGCGCCCAATCGTTTCAAGCTTGATTGGGTGCGCAGCAACTTTTCCGGTCGTATCGAATCTCTGGCGGCGCAGTGGTTCCAGCGCCCGGTGCAAGTCAAGTTCGAACTGGATACCCCGCGCGCGCCTGCGCCGCTGCGGGCCCCTGCCGCGGTGGCAGCTCACGGCAACGGCCATGGCAGCCTCGGCAACGCGGCCCCTGCGCCCGCTCCCGCCCGGATTCCGCCCGGTTTTCCCGGCAACCCGGTCGCCACGGCGCAGTCGGCCGCGGCCCGTGCAGCCCAGAGGGCGGCCGAGTCCCCGCGTCAGGCGCCGGCCCCCCGGGCGGCCAAGGCCGATGCCACCGAAGCCACCGGCATCTACGAGCGCTCCCGCCTGAACGTCGAACTCACCTTCGACAACTTCGTCACCGGCAAGGCCAACCAGCTGGCGCGCGCCGCGGCGCTGCAGGTGGCCGAGAACCCCGGCACATCCTACAACCCGCTGTTCCTTTACGGCGGCGTCGGGCTGGGCAAGACCCACCTGATCCACGCCATCGGCAATTCCATGGTGGCCGAGAACGCGGCCGCCCGGGTACGCTACATCCACGCCGAGCAGTTCGTCTCCGACGTGGTCAAGTCCTACCAGCGCAAGGCGTTCGACGATTTCAAGCGCTATTACCATTCGCTGGACCTGCTGCTGATCGACGATATCCAGTTCTTCTCCGGCAAGAACCGTACCCAGGAAGAATTCTTCTATGCGTTCGAGGCGCTGGTGGCGCTGCGCAAGCAGATCATCATCACCAGCGACACGTATCCCAAGGAGCTCTCCGGCATCGACGACCGGCTGATCTCCCGCTTCGATTCAGGCCTGACCTGCGCCATCGAGCCGCCCGAGCTCGAAATGCGCGTCGCCATCCTGCTGAAGAAGGCCGAGACCGAGGGCGTGCACCTGCCCGAGGAAGTCGCATTCTTCATCGCCAAGCACCTGCGCAGCAACGTGCGCGAGCTCGAGGGCGCGTTGCGCAAGGTCCTGGCCTATGCCAAGTTCCATGGCCGCTCCATTACGGTGGACGTCTGCAAGGACGCCCTGAAGGACCTGCTGTCGGTATCCAACGGCCAGATCACCGTCGAGAACATCCAGAAGACGGTGGCCGATTTCTACAAGATCAAGGTCGCCGACATGTATTCCAAGCGGCGGCCGGCCAACATCGCCTTGCCTCGCCAGATCGCCATGTACCTGGCCAAGGAGCTGACCCAGAAG
This sequence comes from Pigmentiphaga sp., assembly GCF_033795525.1. Lineage (GTDB taxonomy): Bacteria > Pseudomonadota > Gammaproteobacteria > Burkholderiales > Burkholderiaceae_B > Pigmentiphaga. The sequence continues at coordinate 449,942 of NZ_JARYGM010000003.1, read as the reverse complement.
AGCCTGCCCGAGATCGGCGAGCTTTTCGGCGGGCGCGACCACACTACGGTGTTGCATGCGGTGCGCAAGATTGCGGAATCGCGCGCCAAGCAGGCCGAGTTGAACCACTCGCTGCACGTGCTCGAACAAACCTTGAAAGGATGAAGAACCGCCGAAGAACCCCATCCCGGGCCCTGTGGGATTGATTGTGGACAAGCCGTGGAGCGTTTCTGGACAACCTCGACCCGCCGTTTTTCGATCGATGGTTGTTCATGGTTGTGCGCTATGCTCCAGGCCGGTTCTCCACGCTCGAAATGCTGGACAAGTTCTTGATTTATAATGTTTTTTTGAAGAACTTCCAGTTGTTCACAGGGTCCTGTCAACTACCAACCCAAAGAAGGATTGGATATGCAATTGGTCAAAGCCTCACGCGATGCGCTGCTCAAACCGCTCGCGACCGTCTCAGGCATCGTGGAGCGGCGGCACACCCTGCCCATTCTTGCCAACATCCTGTTGCGCAAGGAAGGCAATCGCGTGTCGTTCGTTTCAACCGACATCGAGGTTCAGATCACCACCCATGCCGACTTCGGCGTGGGTGATGCGTCTGAATCCACTACGGTGGCAGCTCGCAAACTGCTCGACATCCTGCGCGCGCTTCCCGACACCGGCGACGTGGCCTTGTCGCTGACCAACAAGAAGCTGTCCGTGCAGTCCGGCAAGAGCCGCTTCGCGCTGCAGACCCTGGCGGCCGAAGAGTTCCCGACCGTGGCGCAGCCCGCTTCGTGGAATGCGTCGCTGACCATGACGCAAAAATCGTTCAAGCACCTGCTGAACATGGTCCATTTCGCGATGGCCCAGCAGGACATCCGCTATTACCTGAACGGCATGCTGCTGGTCCTGGACGGCAATCATGTCCGCTGCGTCGCCACCGACGGCCACCGCCTGGCCTACTGCGCGGTTGCCATCGATGGCGATGCCCCCAAGCAGGAAGTCATCGTGCCGCGCAAGACCGTGCTGGAACTGCTGCGTTTGCTTGAAGACAGCGACGAGCCCATCGAGATTTCGGTGGCTGCCAACCAGATCCGCTTCCAGTTCGGCGACGTCGAGCTCATTTCCAAGCTGGTCGAAGGCAAGTTCCCCGACTTCCAGCGCGTGATCCCGAGCGGCTACACCAAGCATTTCCCGATCGCCCGCGAAGCCCTGCAGCGCAGCTTGCAGCGCGCGGCCATCCTCACCACCGACAAGTTCAAGGGTGTGCGGATGCAGATGGCCGATCATGTATTGAAGATTTCCGCCAGCAATGCTGAACAGGAAGAAGCCCAGGAAGAGCTGGAAATCGACTTCGGTTTCGAGCCGCTCGACATCGGCTTCAACGTGGGATACCTGCTCGATGTGCTGGGCAACCTGAAGGCGGAAACGGTGCAGTGGAGCGTCGGGGACGCCAACTCCTCCGCGTTGATCACGCTGCCCGATAACTCGGACTTCAAGTATGTCGTGATGCCTATGCGGATTTGAGCCCCCCGTACGCGCGGACGCGCGCCCCCAGGGGGCGATGCGGGTGGACCGGCGGAGCCGGACCCACCGCATCCTGGGTCTAGGGAGGGTGTCTTGGTTTGTGGCGCTGCCGTTGAGGGGAGAGGTCGGCCGCTTCGGAGGGCGCCTCCAGTCCAGCGTCACCGGCTCGAAGGGACGCGGGAAGTGCGGCGGCGGCTAGGCCGCAGATGGGGCGGATCGTTCCCCTTGATGTTCAACGCTTTAGTTTTTCCTGCAGGGCGCCGGTAAGGGTCTGGGCAGATGGATGGTTTCAAACTTATGACTGAACAGAACACCGCGCCCGAGACGGGCGAGATCGATAACAGCCTCGCAGCCAATACGGTGGTCGATGCCCAGGCACCCGTTTCGACGGACGGCTACGGCGCCGATTCCATCAAGATGCTCAAAGGGCTGGAGGCCGTGCGCAAGCGGCCGGGCATGTACATCGGGGACACCTCCGACGGTACCGGCCTGCATCATATGGTGTTCGAAGTGGTCGACAATGCCATCGACGAAGCGCTGGCCGGTTATTGCGACGAGATCGTCGTCACCATCCATACCGACAACTCCATTTCGGTGGCGGACAATGGCCGCGGCATTCCCACCGACGTGCACAAGGACGACGAGTTCCAGCGCAGCGCCGCAGAAATCGTGATGACCGAGCTGCATGCGGGCGGCAAGTTCGACCAGAACTCGTACAAGGTCTCGGGCGGCCTGCACGGCGTGGGGGTGTCCTGCGTGAATGCGTTGTCCGAATGGCTCAGGCTCAGCATCCGCCGCAACGGCCAGTTGCACCAGATGGAGTTCCGCCGCGGCGAACGCGTCGAGCCGCTGAAGGTCACCGGCAAGACCGACAAGCGCGGCACCAAGGTCCAGTTCCTGGCCGATGCGCTCATCTTCTCCAACATCGAGTATCACTACGAAGTCCTGTCCAAGCGCCTGCGCGAGCTGTCGTTCCTGAACAATGGCGTGCGCATCAAGCTCGTCGACGAGCGCCAGGGCAAGGAAGAAGACTTCGCCTTCAGCGGTGGCGTCAAGGGCTTCGTCGAATACATCAACCGTTCCAAGACGGTGCTGCACCCGAATGTCTTCTCGGTAGCGACCGAGTCGTCCGCCGGCGGCGTGCCGGTCGGGGTCGAGGTCGCCATGCAGTGGAACGACAGCTACACCGAAAACGTTCTCTGCTTCACCAACAACATCCCGCAGCGCGACGGCGGAACTCATTTGACGGGCTTGCGCGCGGCGATGACGCGCATCCTCAACAAGTACATCGACGAGCACGAACTGGCCAAGAAGGCCAAGGTCGAGACCACCGGCGACGACATGCGCGAGGGCTTGACCTGCGTGCTGTCGGTCAAGGTGCCCGAACCCAAGTTCAGCAGCCAGACCAAGGACAAGCTGGTGTCGAGCGAAGTGCGCCCGGCGGTGGAAGAAGCGGTTGCCCGCACGCTGGAAACCTGGCTGCTCGAGCATCCCAACGACGCCAAGGCGCTGTGCGGCAAGATCGTCGAGGCCGCGCGCGCCCGCGAGGCGGCCCGCAAGGCCCGCGAAATGACGCGGCGCAAGGGCGTGCTCGAAGGCGCCGGCCTGCCCGGCAAGCTGGCCGACTGCCAGGAAAAGGACCCGTCCAAGTCCGAGCTCTACATCGTGGAGGGCGACTCCGCCGGCGGCTCGGCCAAGCAGGGCCGCGACCGCAAGTTCCAGGCCATCCTGCCGCTGCGCGGCAAGGTGCTGAACGTCGAGAAAGCCCGTTTCGACAAATTGATCAGCAGCGACCAGATCGCCACGCTGATCACCGCGCTGGGTACCAGCATCGGGCCGGACTTCAACATCGACAAGCTGCGCTACCACCGCATCATCATCATGACCGACGCGGACGTGGACGGCGCGCACATCCGCACGCTGCTGCTGACCCTGTTCTACCGCCAGATGCCGCAACTGATCGAGCGCGGGTACATCTATATCGCCCAGCCGCCGCTGTACAAGGTCAAGGTCGGCCGCGAAGAACGCTACCTCAAGGACGATAGCGAAGAGGCCGCGTTCATGCTGGACCTGGCGCTCAAGGATGCCCGTCTCATTCCCGTCGCCGACGCCGAGCCCATCTCCGGAGACGCCCTCAGGGAGCTGGCCCGCCAGTACAACCTGGTCGACGCAGTGATCGAGCGCCTGTCGCGGGTGCTGGACGTCGATTCCTTGTCGGCCATCGTCGGCGGCCTGGAGATCGACCTGTCCACCCGGGACGAGGCCGAGTTGTCGCGCCAGCGCTTGCAGGCTGAACTGGAAGACCCGGCCATGCCGGGCGTGGTGCAGGTCAAGGTCGTGGTGGACGAGGAAACCCAGCAGTCCAAGCTCGAGGTCCATCGCAACCACCATGGCAACATCCGCGTCAGCGTCCTCGACCAGGCCTTCATCGACGGACCGGACTACAGCGTGCTGCGCCATGGCGCCAAGACTTTCCAGGGCTTGATCGGTCCCGGCGCCAAGGTCGAACGCGGCGAGGGCGACAAGCGCAAGGAACTCGCCGTCTCGGATTTCCGCGAAGCCATGCTATGGCTGCGTGCCGAGGCCGAGCGGTCGATTTCCAAGCAGCGCTACAAGGGCCTGGGCGAAATGAATCCCGGCCAGCTCTGGGAAACGACCATGGATCCGGCCGTGCGCCGGCTCTTGCGCGTGCAGATCGAGGACGCGATTTCGGCGGACGAGATCTTCACGACGCTGATGGGCGACCACGTCGAACCGCGCCGGGCATTCATCGAGTCGCATGCGCTGATGGCGGGGAATATCGACGTCTGACGCCGTTCCCTCCGCCGGCCCTGGTAGTGTGATGGCGTCGAGGGCCGGCGGCGTATCCACGCAGTACGGGAGGTCACGATGCGAACCTTGATTCTCACCGCGGTCGGGTTGGTGCTGGCGGTGGCGCTACTGCGGCTGGCTCCGGCCCCCTACCGGACCTGGGCTGCCAGCCTCTTCACGCTGGCCTGGCTGGGTTTTTCGGCCTGGAACCTGCGAACGGGCCTCGCCCACGGCTATACCTTCGCCGAGGAACTGCCCATCCACCTCGTTCTCTTCGGCATACCTGCTGCGGCCGCGTGGGGACTGTGGTGGTGGGCTCGCCGCGCCGCTACCGCACTTCCATGACGCGATTGGACAGCGTGCCTATTTTCTCGATCGTGCACTCGACCAGGTCGCCGTCCTTGAGCCACTGGCGCGGGTTCATCGCGTAGCCCACGCCCGACGGGGTGCCGGTGGCGATGACGTCGCCCGGTTCGAGCGTCAGCCCCGCCGACAAGGACTCGATGATGCGCGGAATGGTGAAGATCATGTCGCCGGTACTGGCGTTCTGGCGCGGTTCGCCATTGACCGTGAGGGAGATGGCCAGCGCGTGCGGGTCGCCGATTTCGTCCGGCGCGACGATCCACGGCCCGAAGGGGCAGTTGCCGTCCAGCGCCTTGCCTTTGAACCACTGGTCGTGGCGCTTTTGCAGGTCGCGGGCACTGACGTCGTTCAGGATGGAATAGCCGAATACGTGGGCGTAGGCGTCGTCCGCCGGGATATCCCGGCCGCCCTTGCCGATGATCACGGCCAGTTCCACTTCATAGTCCAGCCGGCGGGTGACCCGCTGGTCGTAGCGGATAGGGGCTTCGTGCGGGACGATGGAGGTCCAGGGCTTGGTGAAGAATTGCGGATGTTCGGGCACCTGCGTCTGCAGATTGCGCGACACGTTATCTTCCTGGACGTGCTCAATATAATTGCGTCCAAGGCAGAAGATGTTCTTGGGCGGCCGGGGCACCGGCGCCGCAAGGCGATAGCTGCCAGGCGGGACCAGGTTGGCGCCGCCCTTGGCCGCGATGTCGCGGCACCAGGCCCAGGTCTCGGCACCGCCGGCGGCCAGATCGGCCATGGTCAGCTCGCCGCGGCCCGTCCAGGGAAAGGGCAGCGAGGCCGGACCCGCCGCCTGCGCCAATGCATGCAGGTTGCAGAGGCGGCCGTCCTCAAGAAGGAGTGCCGGGGTCTGGTGACCGTCCAGTTCAATGGTGGCTAGTTTCATTATTCGTTCCTGAGAAGAAAAAAGCGGGGTTTTCCGCCGCCGCATGGATGCTGCCGCTTCATGCCGGGGCAGGGTAGCGCGGCGGCGGTGGAGACAGCGACATGGCGCCCAAGGTCAAATCGGCCCAACGGGCTATAGAAATCCTCGAATTTTTTGCGCGGCGCAAGGCGCCGGCGACCCTTAGCGAAATCGCCGGGCAGCTCGGTTATCCGGCGTCCAGTACGCTGGCATTGCTGCGCACGCTGAGCGAAATGGGCTATCTGGACTATTCGGCCAGCGAGCGCACCTTCGTCCCCACCGTGAAGGCGGCGCTGCTGGGCATATGGGTCAACGATGCGCTGATGAGCGATGGCACCATCGCGCGCCTGATGTACCAGATGCGCGAAGAAACCGGCGGTACGCCGACGCTCGGCATCCAGAGCGGCCACCACGTCCAGTACATCCACGTGATACGGGGTCCGGACGCGGTGCATCGCCGCGATGTCGCGCCCGGCACGCTGCGGCCGCTGCTGCGCTCGGCCATGGGCTGCGTGCTGCTGTCGCTCAAGCCCCCTTCCGAGCTCTGGTCGCTGGTCAACCAGATCAATGCGGAAGAACCGCCCGAGTATCGTGTCTCGATGGCGGAGCTCGGGCGCCGGATCCGCGAGTACCGCGAAAAAGGCTACGCCTACAGCGAAGGGGTATCGACGCCCGGGGCGGGCATCATTACGACGTTGCTGGCGGCGCCGGCCCACCAGCCGCCGATGGCCCTGGGCATAGGCGCCAGCATTGCGACGCTGCGGGCCAAGAAGCTGGAGTTCCTCAAGGCACTGCAACGGGTGGTCGAGCTTCATCGCAAGCATATGGAAGCGCTGCCGAACAAATTCGGCCATTGAGGAGCACGGGCCGCGCGCCGGGACATTACTGCACCAGCCCGGCCTGGTTCGCCACCGTGCGCAGCGTCTGCATCTCCTTGGCGTGGAAGGCGCGCATCTGTTCCGGGTCATGCTTGAGCAGCTCGGAGCCGCCCTTCTCGGCAAATTCCTGTACCGCGGGCGCATCGAGCACAGCTTTCATGGTGTCGACCAGGCGTCGCGTGATGGCGTCGCTGGTTTCGCTGCGCACCATCAGTGCCGACCAGCCGTAGATGGAATAGCTGGGGTAGCCGCTTTCCCGGATGGTGGGCACGCCGGGGAACTCGGGGTGGCGCTTTTCGCCCGTGACGGCCAGTAGACGCAGCTTGGCCGCTTTGACGGAAGGGGCCAGCGAAGCCACGCCGTCCATCGCGGCGTCGATCTGCCCGCCGATGAGGTCGGTGTTCATCTGGCTCGTGGACTTGTACGAGATGGGGGTGAAGCGTATGCCGGCCAGGTTGGAGAACCATTCGCTGGCCAGGCGGTAGCCCCAGGCGAAGTTGCCGAAGTTCAGGCGGCCCGGATCGGCCTTGGCGGCGGCCACCAGGTCGGCCAGTGTCTTGTACGGCGAATTGGCCGGCACGGCGATGCCCAGCATGCTGCGCGTCACGCCGGAGATGGGCTTGAAATCCTTGAGCGGATCGTAGGGCAGGTCCTTGATGACGATGGGATTGACCGACAGATTGGTCCAGCTGCCCAGCACCAGCGTGTAGCCGTCGGCGGGCGCGTTCTTGGCGGCCATGATGCCGATCCGCCCGTCCGCGCCCGGCATGTTGTCCACGGTCACCGCCTGGCCCAGGCGGCTCGCGAGCTGCTGGGCGACGACGCGTCCCGACGTATCACTGGTGCTGCCGGGGGCGAATGGCACGATAAGGCGGATGGGTTGCGAGGGGTAGGCGGCCTCCTTGGCCTGCGCGCTGGAAAGTACCAGGGCGCAGAACGCGGCGGCGAGGTGCATCGGTTTCATGGCGAGTCTCCTTCCTTTTTTTGTGTGTCGGATGTGGTCAGGCGGGCCGGTTGCGGCGGTCCAGGAAAGCGGTGATTTGCTCGGGCGTATAGCCGAGCTGTGCCAGGATCTCGGCGGTGTGCTGGCCGAGTGCGGGCGGCACGGCGTCCACGCCCGGACCATCATGTTCGTAGCGGAACCCGGCATTCAGGATGCGCAGCCCGGGGCCATCAGGGGCGCCGAGCGCCAGCAGCAGCCCCCGTTCGTCCAGATGGGGTTGGGCCAGGGCCTCGGGCAATTCGCGCACCGCGCCGGCCGGCACGCCCTCGGCGTTCAGCAGCGCTTCCCACTCGGCGGCGGTGCGGTGCGCCAGTGCGGCGCGAACCTCCGCCTGGAGTGCGTCGCCATGGCCGAAGCGCGACGCGCGGTCCCGGAACCGCGGATCGCCGACCAGGTCGGTGCGGCCGATCACCCGGCACAGCCGCTCGAACTGGTCCTGGCGCACCGCGCCCAGCGTGAGGTGGCCGGCAGCCGTCGGAAACGTATCGGCGGTCGGAGACATGCTGTAGCCGCGATTGCCTTGTTTGACGGGGCGTTTGCCCGTCAGGAGATAAGGCCCGACCATGGAGATCATCATGACCAGCGCCGCGTCGAACATCGCGACATCGACGCGTTGGCCCTGCTTGTCGCGGGTGCGCTGTAGCAGCGCGGACACCACCGCGAATGCGGCCAGCAGGCCCGAATAGGTGTCGACTGCGGGAAAGCCGACGCGTGTGGGGGCGCTGCCGGGTTCGCCGCTCAGGCTCATCATGCCGGAGGTGCTCTGGATGATCTGGTCGATGGCGGGTTGGTGGCGCGCGGCGCCGTGCTGCCCGTAACCCGAGATGGAGCAGAAGACGATGCCGGGATTGATGGCCTTGCACGCCTCGTAGCCCAGGCCGAGCCGGTCCATGACGCCTGGCCGGAAGTTTTCCATGACCACGTCCGCATCTTTTATCAGCCGGTGGGCAACCGCGACATCGTCCTGTTGCTTGAGATCGAGCACGATGGATTTCTTGCCGGCATTGACCGACGCGAACGAGGGGCCCATGCCGTCGGCATATTGAACGCCGCCGTAGTTGCGCATGGTGTCGCCCGCGGCCGACTCGATCTTGATCACTTCGGCGCCCAGCAGGCGCAGGAAATGGGTCGCTATCGGGCCGGACAGCACGTGAGTGAAGTCGACGACACGATAGCCGTGCAGGGGTTGTGACACGGTAGAGATTTCCGGACTGAGGATTAGTCGGCGACGCGAGGAAATGCGCCGGTGAAAGCCGGCTTGCGGCGTTCGTTGAAGGCGCGCTTGGCCTCGCGGCCGTCAGGTGTCAGGCCGAGGTAGCGTTGCATGGGCGCGCCGGCCTCCATGTGGGTGCTGAAACCCGCCATGTCGAGCAACAGGTTGGTGGCGTTCTTGGTATAGCGGATGGCGAGCGGCGGCAGCTCGGACAGCGCGGTGGCCAATTCGTCTACTGTGCTCTCGAAACCGTCCGCGGCCACGCAGCGGTTGATCAGGCCCCATTCCAGCGCCTGGGCTGCCGGCAGCCTGCCGCCCAACAGCGACAACTCGAGCGAGCGGGCCCGGCCCACGGTGAACAGGAAGGCGCCACCGCTATGGTTGCCGGCCTGGATTTCCCGCATCTGGAAAAATGAGGTATCGACCGCGACCACCAGGTCGCAGGCAGTCGCCAGGTAGACGCCGCCGCCAATGGCGGGGCCATTCACCCCCGCGACGACGGGCTTGAAGTTGCGCTGGATGCGTTGACGGGCCGCCACGTTCCAGCGGCCGTAGTCGTCGATGGCCATGGCGTCGGCCTGTGCCGTGAAGCGCAGGTCCTGGCCCGCGCTGAAGAAGTCGCCGGCTCCTGTGAGCACCGCGCAGCGGCAGCCGGGATCGGCCTCGACCTGGTCGAAGGCCGCCACCAGTTCCTTGAAGGTCTGCAGATCGTGGGCGTTCTTGACCTCGGGCCGGTTGATCACGATGCGCCAGATGGCACCGCGTTTGTCGATCTCGATATGTTGGCTCATGGCCTCTCCCGTGCGGCGCGCGCAAGCTCCGGGGTGGGCTGCGCGTCGTGCGGCGCATTATCTTGGCGGCCGGCCCCGCCGATCGGGAGTTTTCACATATGTGAAGCAGTTTTCATGGTTGTGAAAGGGTGCGTGTGACGGGGCGGCGGCCGTAGAGGTTTTCCCTCAATCTCGTAGCTTCGGCGGCAGCATTAATGGCTACAACACTGGAGAGGGCAAGCAGCATGGCGATCGCCATGCCGATCCCGCCTGTCCACCGTTGCAGCTGCACCGTATCGGCGACTTGCTGCTTGAGCGATTCCCCGTACAGGGCGCCGCAGATCTCTTCGACTTCTTCATCGACGAAGCCGCTCTTTGCAATGACCGCCGTCCGGTTATTTTTGCATTCGTCGGCGTCGAAGGACCACTGTCTGGACACGGCTTGTACGGTGATGGCATCCGTCTTGAACCATACCTTCGAGGTTCGCATTTGAAAGAGGGCATACGTCGACGCGCCGGGAAGGCTTGCGCCTATCAATAGGAATGCCGCAAGACAAAGCGTGATGAGCTTGAAAGCCGTATGGCGCGCAGGAGGCGCAAGCACGATTTCGCTCGAGGCCGGATCGACCCAGCGCCGCATTTTCTGCAGGCGGGAGATGTCCAGGGAATGCTTGTCGAGCCAAGCGGCCAGCTTGCCGACGTCATCCAGCGTGCCCGCCTTCAAGCGATACACGAAGCGAAACTTTTCCAGATCCCGGTTTTTCTGCAGTAGCGATTTCAAGACCGGGTCCTCGACCTCCGCCCTGCCCGCAATCAAACTCCAGATCGGGTCCAGGACGCTACGAATCAAGCTCCAACCGCAGGGTCGCCGTACGCGCGGGCGGCAAGGCCAGGCTGCGCTCGATTCTCTTTTTTCTTTCTTCCAGCGCTTTCACCAACGCCGGCACGCGCTCGGGCCGTATGCGGTCCTGCACCGCGCTCAGGCTCAACGCGGCGGCCGGTTGCCCCCGTGCGTCCCGTACCAGCACGGCGAGTCCCCGCACGCCGGTCATGACCAAGCCGTCGCTGAAGGCATAGCCGTCGGTGCGGGCGCGTGCCACGGCATCGCGCAGCGCGGCTTCGGAAACGTTCGGATAGGCCCGCAGCGGTTCGCGTATCGATTCGAATACCAGTTCGGCTTCGTCCTCGGGCATGGCGGCGATCATGATGATGCCGCCGGCTCCCACACCGAGCGGACGCCGCGTGCCGACGTCCACGGTAAAGGCCTTGATGGGATAAGGGCCCATCTTGCGCTCGATGCAGACGGTGTCGTAACCCGAGCGGACCGCCAGGAAGGCGGTATCCCCGGTTTCATCGGCCAGCGCCTGCATGTCCGGACCGCACAGCTGGCGCAGGTCAGGGCGCGCGCCCGACACGGACCAACCTAGCACTGCCATCTCCATGCCCAGCCGGTAGCGCCGGGTGCCGGGATCCTGTTCGACCAGGCCATGCTGCAGCAGCGAGCTCAGCAGGCGATGGACGGTGGGCTTGGACAGGCCGGAAGCATGCTGGAGGTCGATCAGGCGCAGGCCGGACTCGCCGGCCGACGCCAAGAGGCGCAGTATCGCGACGGCGCGGTCTACGGTCTGCGCGCCGCTGGGGTCGGATCGGGTCATGGCGCGCATCGTAGCACGCAGCTGCGCCGGTTATTCGCCGTCGAGCTTGATGCCGGTGTCGCGGACGATGTTGCTGTACAGCTCGATCTGTTGTTGCCAGAAGGTGGCCAGTTCGGCGGGCGACGATCCCACGGCGTCGGCCCCGGCATCCTTGAAGCGCTGGCGCGATTGCGGGTCCTTGGCGGCCGCCGCTACCGCCGCCGCGAGCCGGTCGAGCACAGGCCGGGGCGTGGAGGCCGGCGCATAGATGGCCACCCAGAACGGAAAGGCGTAGTCCGGGACGGTCTCGGCTACGGTAGGAACGTTGGGCAGCATCGCCGACCGTTCGGTGGTGGTTACCCCCAGCGCCCGCACCCTGCCTTCCTGGATATTGCCGATCTGCGGCGGCACGCCGTCCAGCATCATGTGGATGCGGCCGCCCAGCAGGTCCTGCAAGGCCGCGGACGTTCCCTTGTACGGCACGTGCTGCATGTTGACGCCGGCCAGGGTCTTGAACAATTCAGAGGCAAGATGGATGGCGGTGCCATTGCCGGACGACCCGTAGTTGTACTTGTCCGGATTTTTCTTGAGCAGCGCGACGAACTCCTTCATGTCCTGCGCCGGTACCTTGGGATTGATCACCATGACCAGCGGAAACTGCGCCACCAGCGATACCGGCGCGAAATCCTTGACGGGATCGAAGCCCAGGCGCTCCTTGCCGAGCAGCCCGGTGGCGACGGCCGAGGACGAATTGAAGATCAAGGTATAGCCGTCGGGCGCGGCATTGGCGACGGTCTTGGCGGCAATGGCGCCGCCTGCGCCCGCCATGTTCTCCACCACGACCTGCTGCTTGAGGTCCTCGCTCATTTTGACGGCGGCGATGCGGGCCAGCTGGTCGATGCCGCCGCCGGGAGAGAATGGCACGATCAGGCGCACGGGCCGGGTCGGAAAGGCCTCGGCCGCATGGGCCGGCAGCTGAGCGACGGCCGCCAAGGCGAGGGCGGCCGCGCAACGAGCATATCGTTTGAACATGTTTGTCTCCGTAATCGGACCGTGGGTCCGTGTCGTTGTGCGTCACGCCGCGGGGTGCGGCAGGCTGTGCGCATCCTCGACGAGGTACGCCAGCCGGCTGCGGAAAAAGGGCGCGGGTTTGAGAATCCGGCACTCCTGGGCTTGCATCAGCGGCCGCGCCTGGGTCAGAAAGGCTGTCCACTCTTCGTCGGCGAACAAGGCTTCGCGGCAGTCCATGCGCTGTTGCAAGCTGTGGTAGCCCCATAGCGTGACGGTCTGGTTCAAGGCGCCGATTTCGCCCACGTAATAGCCGAGCAATGCGGGCAGGTGGCGCAGCTGCACCGCCATGCCCTTTTGCTGGTAGAGCGCGAGGAAGGCATCCAGGTTGCCGGGGTGGAAGGTATAGAGGCGCTGTTCGACGATCATGGAGTCGTCCCCGGGTCCTGGCTGAATTTGTAGACGTGCGTGCGTTTGGCCAGCTCGGGGATGGGCATGCCGCTCTGGATGTCGTCGTAGCGCCGGGCTTCGCCCGCGGCGATTTCCTGGGCGCGTGCCAGTACGGTTTCTACCGCTTCGCGCGGAATGAAGCAGATGGCGCCTTCGTCGGCTACCACCAGGTCGCCCGGGCGCACCTGCACGCCGCGGATGCGGACAATGCCGTTGATGGCCACCGTTTCGAGCCGCCATTTGCCGGTAATGGAACTGACTCCGCGGGACCAGATAGGGAAGTCCTGCGAACGCGATTGCTCGATATCGCGGATGCCGCCATCGACGATGGCGCCGGCTTCGCCCTGGCGCTTGGCGATGGCTGCCGACAATCCGCCCATGTTGGAGATGCCGGCCACACCCTCGATAACGAGTACGTCGCCAGGCTCTGCCAGGTTGTGGGCCTCGATTTCGGCCATTTTCGAGATGCGGTCCTTCGCGCCTTTGTAGGCGTCGTCCCGCTGTTCGACATTGCGCAGCGTCAGGGCGGGCCCGGCCATCCGGCGTCCCGGGAGCGTAGGCGGCAGGTCGCAGCCCGGCACGACACTGCACAGGCCGAGCTCGTCCATGGCGTCGGAGACGGTGCCCGTCAGGTCTTCCAGCGCCAGGAAGGCGTCGATAACGGCTGGGGAATAGCGGGGGATGTCGAGTTCGCCGAAGACGGCGGCGGGCAATTTGCCGAGCGGGGTTTTACGGGTCATCGTTTTTCCTTGATATCAGGCAGCGGACGGCATGCCCGCCATTACGGTCTGGAACAGGCGCAGGAAGTTGTCGCGGGCGACGGCCTGTATGTCCGCGCGCGACAAGCCGAGGTCGGCCAGGCCGGCCAGCATGTTCTGCTGCGCCGCCAGGTCGTCGATGGGATAGCGCCACGGCCAAGTGCCGTAGACCTCGGGCTTGCGCATGAACTCCTGATAGCGCTCGGCCGGCTGGCCGGTAATGAAATCGCTGCCTATGCCGACGTGGGCGACGCCCAGGCGCTCCACCACATAGCGGATGTGCGCCACCACATCCTGCATGCCCGGGGTCTCGCCGGGCATGCGGACCAGCGGCGGCAGGTAGGTGACGCCTATGACTCCGCCGTTGGACTTCAGGGCGTCGAGCAGCGCATCGCTCTTGTTCCGGGCATTGGGGCACAAGGCATAGGCGTTGGCATGGGTGACCGCCACCGGTTGCTTCGACGCTGCAAGCACATCCAGGCCGCTACGGTCGCCGACGTGCGAAAGGTCGATGACCATGCCGAGCTCGTTCAGGACGGCTACCAGTTCGCGTCCCAGCGAAGAGAGGCCGGCATCGGCGGGCTCGGCGCAGCCATCGGCGTACAGGTTCCGGATGTTGTGGGCAACCTGCACCACCCGCACGCCCAGGGCGTGAAAAAGCTCCATCAATGTCAGGTCGCGCTCCACGCCCGGAACGTTCTGGTAGCCCAGCACGATGCCTAATTTGCCGGCGCGGCGGGCACGTTCGAAGTCTGCTGCGTTTTCCACTATGTGGACCACAGAAGACAGCGTCTGCAAGTGGGCGCGGTAGGCCGCCAGCTCGTTCAAGGCATGGCGCAGGTCCGGCACGGGATTGATGCCGCGGTAGTTGTTCAGGGTGATATGGACCGCTTCCACCCCGTGGGCGAGGCAGTCCTCGGCGTACGCGGCCGTCATGCGCGCGCCGTTCAATAAGTCGAATACCTTGATCATGCCCGGTTCCTTGTTATTGGTCCGTAATGTGGACCTATGTGCGAAAAATTCTGTTCTTTTCGCCAGGGCCTGTCGATACCCGCGTTCCGGTATCCGGACCCTTCCGCAAAAAAGCGCGCAACTGTTCCTTGCCTGTGTGCAGGAACGGCGGTTGCTCACGAACAAGATCCTCCTGGAGATCCCTATGCCCGGACTTTCACCCCCTCCCAACGTGCGCCCCGGTCAGTCCGAACCCGATCTGGCTACGAAGTCCCCCGGCGCCGGCGAGAGCGGCAATCCCGCGCCCGCCGCGGATACCGCCCCGGCATCCGCCATGTACCTCTCGATGAAAATCAAGGTCACCGTCAATGGCACCAGCCACGAACTGCGGCTCGACCCGCGCACCACGCTGCTCGATTGCCTGCGCGAGCACCTGAACCTGACCGGGACCAAGAAAGGTTGCGACCATGGCCAGTGCGGCGCCTGTACCGTCCACGTGAACGGCCGGCGCGTGAACGCTTGCCTAGTGCTGGCCGCAACGCTGGACGGGGACGAGGTCACCACGGTCGAGGACCTCGCCCGGGACGGCGAGCTGCATCCCGTGCAGGCGGCTTTCCTCGAGCATGACGCCTACCAGTGCGGCTACTGCACCGCCGGCCAGATCATGTCGGCGGCGGCGTTGTTGTCGGAGCCCTGCGGACCGGAAGATGCCGACGTGAAGGAATGCATGAGCGGCAATATTTGCCGTTGCGGGGCCTACCAGAACATCGTCGCCGCGGTGCAGCAGGTGCGCCGCGGCAGGACGTAAGGAGCCGTTATGGACGTATTTCAGCTGCGGCGGGCGGACGACATCGAGCAGGCCGTGCGTGCCGCCGCGTACGCGGAGGACCGGCAAGGCGCGCCCGTTCGTTTCCTGGCGGGCGGCACCACGTTGATCGACTTGATGAAGCTCGACGTCGAGAAGCCGGCGATGGTGATCGACATCAGCCGCCTGCCGCTCGACCGCATCGAGCCGACTTCGGACGGCGGCGTGCGCATCGGTGCAACCGTACGCAATGCGGACCTCGCGCATCACCCCTTCATCCAGGAACACTATCCGGTGCTGTCCCAGGCCTTGCTGTCGGGCGCCTCGGCCCAGTTGCGCAACATGGCCACTACGGCCGGCAATCTGCTACAACGGACACGCTGCGTGTATTTCCGCGATGTGGCGATGCCTTGCAATAAACGCGAGCCCGGCTCGGGCTGCTCGGCCATGGACGGCTACCACCGCAACCTCGCCATACTGGGGACCAGCGATGCCTGCATCGCCAGCAATCCCTCCGACATGAATGTGGCGTTGATGGCCTTGGGCGCATCCATCGACATCCAAGGTCCCGAGCATGCACGTACCGTCGGCATCGACGATTTCTTCACCTTGCCCGGCGATACGCCCCAGCGCGAAACCGTGCTCGAGCCGGGGGAGTTGATTACCCATGTGACGCTGCCCCCCCTGCCCACCGGCACCCGGTCCTGCTATCTCAAGCTGCGGGACCGCGCTTCCTACGAGTTCGCGCTGGCCTCGGCGGCCGTGGCGATGACCGTGAGCAACGGCGGTATTACCGTCGCACGCTTTGCGATGGGCGGCATCGGCACGCGGCCATGGCGGTCTCCCTCGGCCGAACTGTTGTTGACGGGCGCACCCTCGCCGGCCGTGTTCGAAGCGGCCGCCGACGAACTATTGCGCGACGCCCGGCCCCGCCCGCAGAACGCGTTCAAGGTCGAACTGGCGCGGCGATGCCTGATACACGCCCTGCACATGGCGGTCGATGGGCGAAGCATTCCGTGATGCCGCCCGGTGGCAGCGGACATCCCAGCTGGAGGACAAACGAAATGACATCGGCAACCGTTGCTCCCCCCGTTATCGGCGGCGGCTTCACGCGTGTGGAAGGGCCTCTCAAGGTGACCGGCCGCGCCCGCTATGCCGCGGACCGGACGTTTCCCGGCATGCTGCATGCCGTGCCGGTTTGCGCCACCGTAGGAAACGGACGCATTCGCCGCATCGATACGGACGTGGCCCAGGGCATGCCGGGGGTGCACAAGGTTTATACGCGCGAAAACATCGGCCACTTCCACCGGCTGCACGAAGCGGTCGCGAAGCTGGACGAATACCGGCCGCCGTTCGAGGATGATGTCATCCGCTACTACGGCCAGTACGTTGCGCTGGTCGTGGCCGAGACGCTCGAGCAAGCCATGGCCGCCGCGGCTGCCGTGCGCGTGAGCTATGAGGCGCAACCGCCGAACGTCGAGATAACGCTCGCTCCCGACGACGAGCCCGGGATCGATACCGAGCGCGGCGATGCGCCCGGCGAGTTCGCGCGGGCCGCCATCAAGATCGACCATACCTATGGCACGCCGCCCGAGACGCATAATCCCATCGAATTGCACGCCACGGTGGCGCTCTATGACGGCCACACATTCACGCTTTATGAATGCTCCCAGGGCATCGTGAATCACCGCACGGCGCTGGCCGCCATGCTGGGCGTACCGCCTGAACAGGTACGCGTGGTTACCGAGCACGTCGGCTCGGGCTTCGGCAGCAAGCTGTGGCCGTGGACCCAGTCGCCGTTGGCGGCGGCGGCCGCGCGCGATCTGGGCCGGCCTATCAAGCTGGTGGTGAGCCGCCGCATGATGTTCCACAACACCGGCCATCGCGGCAACACCCAGCAGCGCATGCGCCTGTCGGCCACGCCCGAAGGCAAGCTCACCTCGCTGCAGCACGACTACCTGTTCCACGTCGCGATGGAGGAGTATCACAAGGAGTTCTGCGGCGAAGCCACGGGCTTTCTCTACAGCACGCCCAATCTGCGTGTTACCTATGGTTCGGCTCGCAGGAACGTCGCGCCGACGACGTCCATGCGCGGGCCGGGCGCGGTGCCGGGGCTGTTCGCGGTCGAATCGGCCATGGACGAGCTGGCGGTGGAGTTGGGGATGGATCCCGTCGAACTGCGCTTGCGCAACGAACCGGAAAGGGACGAGGCGGACAACGTGCCGTTCTCGTCGCGCCATTTGCGGGAATGCCTGTTGGCCGGCGCCGAGCGTTTCGGTTGGACCAGGCGCGATCCGCGCGTGGGCGCCATGCGCCGCGGCGGCTTGGTGCTGGGCTGGGGCATGGCGGCCTGCTCGTGGCCGGCCCGGCGCCTCAAGGCCGAGGCCTCGGTGGAGCTGCGGGCCGACGGCACGGCGCGCGTGGCCAGCGCGACCCAGGACATAGGCACCGGTACCTATACCGTCATGGCGCAAATGGCGGCTTCGGCACTATCGCTGCCGCTCGAAAAGGTGGACGCGGCTCTGGGCGATACGGCATTGCCGCCCGGACCGACATCGGGCGGTTCCATGGCAACGGGGTCGCTGGTGCCGGCGGTCCTGGCCGCAGCCCGGGATGCGGCGCGCCAGGCGGTGGACTGCGCGCTGCGCGCCGGCCTGCCGGCGTTTCGGGGTTGGGCGCCGGATGCGCTGCGCGTGGGCGGGGGCCGTGTCCACGCGGCGGACCGGCCACCGTCCTCGGGAGTGCCGATCGGCGAGGTGCTACGGGCCGCCGGCTGCGACAGCGTGACCGGCCACGGCAAAGGCGATGCCAGCGAAGACGACGGCAGCTTCAAGCGCTACTCCACCCACTCGTTTGGCGCGCATTTCGTCGAGGTGACGTGGGAGCCCGCCCTCGCCCGCCTGCGCCTGGCCCGCGTCGTGACAGTGATCGATGGCGGCAAGATCATCAACGCGCGCACCGCCCGCAACCAGATCGAAGGCGCCATCGTGATGGGACTGGGCATGGGGATGCTGGAAGAGACGTCCTACGATGCCCGCAACGGCGCACCCATCAACAACAACCTTGCCGATTACATCGTGGCCACCCATGCCGATGCGCCGGAGATCGACGTGCATTTCCTGGACTATCCCGACACGGTCATCAACGAGCTGGGTGCGCGCGGGGTCGGCGAGATCGGGCTGGCTGGCGTCGCGGCGGCCATCACGTCGGCGGTCTATCACGCGACCGGGGTGCGGGTGCGCGACCTGCCGGTGAAGATCGAGGACCTGCTGGCTTCCGAGGTGCGGGCTTGAGCGCTTCGTTCCCGGCCGCGGCGGGGCCGCCCTGGAACAGCGCTACGATCGCTTGCCGCAGCCACGCATTGCCCGGCTCGTGGTCGTAGCGCTTGTGCCAGTAGACCATGACGTCGTAGCCGGGCATTTGCACCGGCGGCGAGAAGTGGCACAGTCCCCAGCGTGCGGCTACCGATAGCGCCAGGTTGCGAGGCATGATCGCAATCACGTCGGTGTTGGCCACCAGCTCCGCGATGGCCAGGAAGTGGGTAACGCGGGCGACGACCTGTCCGCTCATGCCATTGGCTGCCAGCATCCGGTCGATCAGTACCGCGTGGTTGGTCCCGGCCACGGCGGGCACGACGTGGCGGGCGCGCTTGAATTCCGCCAGGCTCAGCGTGCCGCGCGGCACGGCCGACGGGCGGGCGACGCAGGCATACACGTCCGAGAACAGCGTGTGGCTGGAGACGCCGGCGATGTCGGGATTGATCGCGCCCAGGGCCAGGTCGATGCTGCCCTTGGAGAGTTCCTGCGCGAGGTCTTCCGGACTGGCGCTGGTGGCGACGGTCTCCACGCACAGCCGCGGCGCGTGGCGCTGGAGGTGGCGGATCAGGCGCGGCATGAACGTGTGCTCGCCGATGTCGGTCATGGCGAGCCGGAACACCCGCCGCGCGGTCTCCGGCACGAACGAACCTTTTTCCAGCGTCTGTCCCAGTATCTGCAGCGCTTGCGAAACCGGCCCGATCAGCTCGTCTGCAAACGGGGTCGGTGCCACGCCCTTGGCCAGCCGCACGAACAGCGGGTCGCCGTACATGTCGCGCAGCCTTGCCAGCGCATGGCTCATGGCGGGCTGGCTCAACCCCAGCGCCTTGCCCGCCGCGGTCAGATTGCGGCTGCGGTAGATCGCATCGAACAGGTCGAGCAGATTGAGGTCCAGCTGGCGCGACAGGGGTTTGTCCATCCGCTAAGACATTCTTCTGAAGAATGAATGTGATTCAATCATTTCATTTTACATATATCTAGGCCCAACCTAAGATTCGCCCCACATCGAGTGGAGCGAGACGATGACACAAGCAAACACTGCGGACCGTCCCGGATTCGCGGAGTACGTGCTGGACGATCCGGACAGCGGCAGGTTCCTGGTCGACCGCGAGATCTACAAGGATCCGGCGCTGTTCGATGCCGAAATGGAACGCATCTTCGAGAACGGCTGGGTCTACCTGTGCCACGAAAGCGAACTGGCGCAGCCCGGCGACTACGTGACCCGCCACATGGGGCGCCAGCCGGTGGTCGTGAATCGCCGCAAGGACGGCAGTCTCGGCGCTTTCGCCAACGCCTGTTCGCACCGGGGCACGGTCGTCGCACCGCTGCGCAAGGGCTCGGCCAAGAGTTTTACCTGCCGGTTCCACGGCTGGACCTACAACGATGCCGGCCGCTGCATCAAGATCAAGAACCAGGAAACCGGCGCCTATCGCGACGATGCGGACCTGCGTGAAGGTTTCGGCCTCAAGCCCGTGCCGCGCGTGGAGTGCTACCGCGGTTTCGTGTTCGGCAGCCTGCGCGCCGACGTGCCGGAACTGACCGCGCACCTGGGCGCGGCCAAGGTCTGGATAGATCTAATGGTCGACCAGTCGCCCGACGGCCTGGAAGTGGTCGAAGGCGACGCCACCTACATCATCCGGGGCAATTGGAAGATGGGCGGGGAAAACGGCGTGGACGGTTATCACGTCAGCACCGTACACCGGGTGTTCGCCGCCACCATGGCCATGCGCGAGGAAGCGCGCGGGGACGCGGGGACGCAAAAGACCGAGGCCGGACGCATCGTGGGCCGGGTGGAATCGGGCACCGCCGATTTCGGCAATGGCCATATCGGCATCTGGGCCCGGCGTTCGTCGCCGCAGGCGGCGCCGCTTTATGAAGCGCGGGAGCGGCTGCTGAGCGAGTTCGACGAGCGCAAGGTGGACTGGATGGTCGGCATGGGCCGCAATCTCTACCTGTTCCCCAACATGCTGCTGTTCGACCAGCCGTCCACCCAGATCCGTACGCTGCGGCCGCTATCGCCGGATCGCACCGAAGTCCGCATCCAGTGCGTCGCGCCCCGTGGCGAGAGCGTGCAGGCCCGTGCCTCGCGACTGCGCAAGTTCGTCGATTTCTACCTCCCGACCGGAATGGCCACTTCGGACGACATCGCGGCGCTCGAGGACACGGCCATCGGCGGCGAAGCGCGGCTCAGCCGCTGGAACGACTACGGTCGCGGCGAAACGGCCACCCGCCCGGGCACCGAGTGCCGCTCGCTGCTGGATATCGGCTGCGAGGCTGTGGCGGCGTCCGACAACTGGGATCACGAAGCTTTCTACCAGGGCTACTACCGCCACTGGCTGCGGATGATGAAAGAGGAGCGGGGCTGATGTCTGCCGATACCGATTTGTACGTGCAGGTCAGCACCCTGCTGGCCAAGGAAGCCCTCTACCTGGACGAAAAGAACTGGGATGCCTGGCTGGACCTGTTCGCGCCGGACGTGGAGTACTTCGTGCCGGCCTGGGTGTCCGAGGACGCCGTGACCACCGATCCCCGCACGCAGTTGTGCCTGATGTACATGGATTCGCGGCTGGGCCTGGAAGAGCGGATCTTTCGTATCCGCAGCCGGGACTCTTTCGCGTCGCTGCCGCTGGACCGGACCTCGCACCAGACCACCAATATCGTGATTACGGCGCAGGCTGGCGACGAGGTCCAGGCTAGTGCTTCCTGGCTGGTTCATTGCGTGGGGCCGCGCGGCGATGCGACCCGCGGCGGGCGCTATTACTACACATTGCGGCGCCTGGACGGCCAGTGGAAGATCGCCCGCAAGCACATCGTGATGATCGACGAAAAGATCGAAGGCACCATCGACGTCTATCACATCTAGGGCCGGCTCATGCATTCCATTACCGCGATTTACGAGGACGGCCGCGCAGTCAGCTTTCCGGCCCGGCCCGGCGAAGTGGTCTACCAGGCGGCCTACCGCGCCTCGGTGCACTTGGCCCATGATTGCCTGGAGGGGGCATGCGGCGAGTGCAAAGCCTGGTGCACGGCGGGCGAGTTCGACCTCGACGATTACAGCGACGAGGCCCTGTCCACCGACGAGCGCGAGCAGGGGCAGACCCTGCTTTGCAAGATGGTGCCGCGCACCGCCTGCGTGGTGGAGCTGCCCTATCCGTCCGGCTTGCACGGCGCGCCAGCGCCGGCCTGGGGCGAAGCGCGGCTGATCGACGTGGCGCCGGTGTCGTCGAGCGTGGTTCGCACGCGGCTCGAAACCGCCCAGCCGGTCGGGTTCCTGCCGGGGCAGTACGTCAACCTGCAGGTTCCCGATACCGGCGTCTCGCGCGCCTATTCCTGCGCCAACCGGCCGGGCGACACCGTCCTCGAATTCTTCCACAAGCTGGTGCCGGACGGTGCGATGAGCGGCTACCTTACAAGGCGTGCGTCAGCCGGCGACACCTTGAAGATCAGTGCGCCGGCCGGGCACTTCTACCTGCGCCAGAACGACCGGCCGCTGTTGATGGTGGCTGGCGGCACCGGGCTGGCGCCCTTCCTGTCCATGTTGCGCGCGATGGCGCTGCAGCCCGAACCCCGGCCGGTCCGCTTGCTTATCGGCGTGAACGACGCTTCGGAGTTTTTCGCCGAGGCCGAGCTGGCGGATCTCGGCGGCCGGCTGCCGCTGACTGTGGAGCGGATTGCCGCATCGGACCAGGGTTGGCATGGGCCGGTCGGCTACGCGACCGCCTTGTTGCGCGACGAGTTGCTCGCGGATGCGCCGGATGCCTATTTGTGCGGACCCCCGGCAATGATCGAGTCCTGCTCGCAGTGGCTGGCTGCACATGGCGTCGACCGGCGCCGGATACGGGCCGAGAAATTCCTGCCATCGAATTCATCGTCGTAAGGAAGGACCCGGCGGCATGCATGGCCGCTGGCTGTGCCAAACGCGGCTTCACGCCGCGAACAACATTGGAGACAAGCCATGAACAAGCCCGTTTTGCCGTTCCGCCTCAGGCGTGCCGCCTGTTCCCTGCTGGCAGGCTGCCTGCTGGCGGCGCCGCTCGCCGCCGGCGCCAAAGAAGAAGCGTGGCCCAGCAAGCCGATCCGTATCATCGTGGCCTTCGCACCCGGCGGACTGACCGACATCATCGCCCGCACGCTGCAGCCGCAGTTGAGCGAGGCTTTCGGGCAGCCGGTCATCATCGAGAACCGCCCCGCCGCCGGCGGCACCATCGCCGAAGGCGCGCTGGCGCGCTCCGAGCCTGATGGCTATACGCTGCTGATGACGGCCGATGGCGTGCCGGCCAACCCCCACCTGTACAAGGGACTGTCATACGACATGTTCCGCGACCTGCAGCCGGTCAGCCAGCTGGTGCGCATTCCGCTGGCGCTGCTGGTCAATCCCGCGCTGCCAGTGAAGTCGGTCAAGGAACTGGTGGCGTTTGCCGCGGCCGCGCCGGGCAAGTATTCCTACGCCAGCCCGGGCGCCGGCACCAGCAACCACCTGTTCTTCGAAGTGTTCAAGGACATGACCCGGATAGACATGGTCCATGCGCCCTACAAAGGCGGCAGCCCCGCCATGACCGACCTGGTGGGCGGGCATGTGCAGGCGCTGCTGATTTCCGGCACGCTGGCCGCGCCCCAGGTGCAAGGCGGCAAGGTCCGCGCGCTGGCGGTGACCAGCAGCAAGCGCGTGGAGTCCATGCCGGACGTCCCGACCTTCGCGGAAGCCGGCTATCCCGAGTTCAACCCCCATCAATGGACCGGCCTGTTCGTTCCCGCAGGCACCCGGCCGGACGTGGTCGCGCGCATACATGCGGCCTTCTCCAAGGCGACGCGCGCGCCCGACGTGGTGGCCCGGCTCAAGGAACTGTCGGCCGAGCCCATCATGACTTCGCCCGAGGAGTTCAAGCGCAACCTGAAGAAGGACTACGACATGCTGGGGGCGCTGATAGAAAGCAAGGGCATCACGCGCTAGGCGCCGCGGCCAGCTCCCTGAGCCTGGCCTTCGAGATCTTGCCGACGCCTATGCGAGGGAAGTCGTCCACGAACACGACGTCGCGCGGCACCTTGTACTTGGCCAGCTCCTTCCGGCAAGTCTCGATGATGGCCTCCGACAGCCCCGCCGGCGCGCCACCGCCGGCTGCCAGCCGCACGAAGGCCACCGGCACCTCGCCATAGGCGGGATCGGGCCGGCCGACTACCGCCACCTCGCCTACCTCGGGCACGCTTCGGATGACCCGCTCGATTTCGGCCGCCGAGACGCCCTCGCCGCCCACCTTGAGCAGGTCCTTGGCGCGGTCGCCGAACTGGATCGAGCCGTCGTCGTGCAGCAGCACGCTGTCGCCTGTCTTGAAGTAGCCGTCGTCGTCGAAGGCATCCCGGGTCGCCTGCGCATTGCCGAAGTACTCGGCAAACAGCGTGACGCCGGGGATGCCGCGGATGAGCAGGTGGCCGCGCTCGCCCGGCCGGCAGTCACGGCCGCGGTCGTCGACGATGCGCACGCCGTAGCCCGGCGAGGCCCGGCCAATGGCGCCCGCGCGGGGCGGCGACCAGGGATCGGTAACGATGCCTTGCGCCACCATCTCGGTCATGCCCCATGCGCCCATCATCTTCAGGCCAAAGTGCGTCTCGTGCTCGGGCTGCCATAGCGCGTTGCACCACTGCCGGAATGCGTGGCCGGGCGGGGCCGGCATGCCGGCCAGCACATTGGCGCTGAAGATGACATGCGACCCGACCGTCGAACGGTGCTCGAGGGCGACGGGCCAATAGCGGCTGGCCGAGAAGCGCGGCTGCAGCACCACGCTGGCCCCGGCCCACAGCGCGGGAAAGACGGACCAGGACAGGCCCACCACATGGAACAGCGGCAGGAACACCTGGTAGATGTCGTCGCTCCGCAGGCCCTGCTGCAGGGCGCCCAGCCTGCCTGCCCACAAGGCATTGGCGTGGGTCCACAGCACGCCCTTGGGCCGCGAGGTCGTGCCGCTGGTAAACAGCACGGAAAGCGGTGCGGCGGCGTCGGGGGTGCGCGCGGGCGCAGGGTTGCCCAGCAGGCGGGCGTAGCGTTCTTCGGGCGGGGGGGCCGTAGCCGGATCCGCGGGTTGGCCGGCGTCGTCCTCGGTCACGGCCAGCCATGCGAGTCCGCCGCAATGGCTGCGGACCTTGTCCGCGAACTTCGGTTGCGTGATCGCGCCACGGGAGCCGGTCAACTCGGCGAAGTAGGCCAGCTCCGGTCCGGCCGCCATGGCATTGGTAGGTACGCAGACCGCACCCAGGTGGGCACAGGCGAAATAGGTCAACAGGAACGCCGGGCAATTCTCCAGGTGCATCAGCACCCGGTCCCCGGCGCCTATGCCGCGTGCCTGCAAGCCGCCGGCCAGGCGGGCGGCCTGGTCGGCGAACTCGGCATAGGTCCAGGTGCGCGAGACGCCGGGCTCCGGCGCCCAGATCAGGAACGGGTGGCGCGAGCGCTCGGTCGCTTTCCGGGCAAGCAGGGTCGCCAGGTCCTGGCCGGCGAATTGAAGCAGGGCATCCTGGCGGGTCATGGCGCGGGGTCCCAAGAACCGTGCTCGAGCCAATGCTCGAGCATCCATAGGCGGTCCACGCCCCATATGGGCTGGCCGTCCACGATGAAGAAAGGCACGCCGAACACTCCGGCGGCAACGGCGCGGTCCACTTCTTCCCTGAGCCGCGTCTTGATCTGGGGCGACTCCATGCCGTCGCGCAGCGCGGCCACGTCCAGGCCCAGCAGGGCTGCCTCGTGAAGCACGGCTTCGGCCGTGGAGATGTCTTCGCCGCGCGCCCATAGCCTTGCACAAATGCTGCGGGCGAAGCGGGCGGCCTCTGCCGCATCCCGTTCCTTGAGCCAGAGGAAGGCGCGCAGCGCACGGATGGGCGAGACCTCCGGATGGCGGAGCTCGCATATCGGGACGCCCAGCAGCCGCGCCATCCGGTTCTTATCCTGGCGCGAGTAGTCGCCTTTGAGCGGCGTGGCCGGCACCGGCTTGAGTCCCATGACCTGCAGGACCGTGACGCTCAATAGCACCGGCCGCCAATCCACCTGCCGGCCGTAGCGCGCGGCCAATTCCTCGATCTGCGTCGAGGCCAGGTAGCCGTAGGGAGAGATAGGATCGAAATAGAAGGCGATGGGCGAAGGCTGGTCCATACCGCTACAGCTTTTCGATGCCCGCGGCTTTCACGATACCGCCCCAGCGGGTCAGCTCGCTGGCGATCAACGCCGAGAACTCCGCGGCCGTACTGGTTTCCGGATCGAGCCCCATGCCGGCATAGCGTTGGCGCACCTCGGGCAGGGCGATGACGCGATGGACCTCCCGCTGCAGCCGCTCGACGATCGCCGGAGGCGTCCCGGCCGGCGCCAGCAGTCCCTGCCATAGCTGCATGTCCAGGCCTTTCAGGCCCAGGCTGGTGAAGGTCGGCACGCCAGGAAACGACGGATGTTCGGCGCGCGAAGTGATGGCGATGGCCTTGAGCTTGCCGCTTTTGATGCCGACGCCGATCGAGATCGAATCCGAGATGGTGGCCAGCACGTCGTTGGCCATGGCGGCGTTGACCGCGTCGGTGCTGCCTTTATAGAGGATTTCCTGGAACCGCGTGCCGGCCTGCAGGTTGAGCTGTTCGCCGATGAGCCGGAACGGTGCGGCGGCGGACGAGTAATTGGCCTTTTCGGGATGCGCCTTCGCATAGGCCAGCAGGTCGGGTAGGTTCTGCGCCGGCGCTCCCTTGTTGACCGCCATCAGCACCGGCAGCGACGCGACCAGCGAGATCGGCGCGAAATCCTTCGCGGAGTCGTACTTCACCTCCTTGTATAGCGCAGGATTGATCGCGAGCGCGCCGCTGGCGCCCAGCAGGATGGTATAGCCGTCGGGGGCGGCGCGGGCCACGTACTCGGTCGCGATCATCGAGGCCGCGCCCGGGCGGTTCTCGACGATGACCTGGACTCCCAGCCCTTCCGACATTTTCTGCGCGAGTACGCGCGCCAGGATATCGCTGCCGCCGCCCGCGGTGTAGCCCACCACCAGGCGGATCGGGCGGGCCGGGTAGTCGCTGGCGACGGCGGGCGCTTGAGCGATCGCGGCAAGCACGGCGGCCCCCGCCCATAGGCGTATGCAAGGCATGTTGTCTCCTGGATCGTTGGCTGCTTGTGCCCGGATCGGTGATCGCGGACTGGGCTGCTGCTCGTTTGGCAGTTCCAGGATAAATGTAAGGTATCCTTATATATTAGGAAACCCGGGGGAACCCTAGCGGCGGCCCCTCTGCCGCTCGGGTAAAGGCGAGGCTCGTGCCGCCCCTGCGTAATCAGTCCAGTCGTGCCAGGCAGTAGGCAGCGGTATCGTAGGGAACCGTCACCACGGCTTGATCGCGCAGTTCGGGTTCGGCTGCGATCAGCGCACGCAGCCGTTCATCGACTAGCGCTTGTTTTTGCGGGGGCAAGGCCGAAATGAAACTGGTCGAGCGTACGCGGTTCAGGATGACGTCTTCGGGTGAGCCGGTGTGATGGTTGGCATAGTGGCGCTCGTCCATGGCGCCAAAGCCGGGATGGGGAAATGCCTTGCGCCAAGCACCTGTGTAATAGCGCGGCGCGTCGCCTTCGAACTCGTTCACGATACTGTCCATCCGCGCCACCCACGGCACGCGCGCATCCCGCATATTCCAGACCAGCGCGAGCCGGCCGCCCGGCTTGAGCACGCGGTGGATCTCCGTCAGTGCTTCGGCCGTGGCGAACCAGTGGAAGGCTTGGGCGCACACGACGACATCGACGCTCGCATCGGGAAGCGGGATGGCCTCGGCTTTGCCGACCATAGTCCGCACGCCGGGCTGGGTTGCGGCAAGCTTGGCTAGCATGGCGGCAACCGGCTCCACGGCGATCACCCGCGCTCCGGTTGCCAGTAGGCGGGGCGTAAATTTTCCGGTGCCGGCGCCTAGATCGAGCACGGTGCTGCCTGCCGTCAGTCCCAGCGTCTCGTGTAGCCACGCGTCGATCTCCGGCGGGTAATCGGGACGCCCGCGGACATAAGTGTCGGCGCCTTTGGCATAGCCGTCGGCAGCGGCGCGGTGAATGGCGGGTGTGCTGTCCATGTTTTTCTCCGGTGGCGGGGGGCCGCCAGTCTTACCATGCAGCCGCGGCCCCGCCAAGTGGACCTTTTAGCGTTGTTGCCGCAGATGCGCCAGGCCTGCCGGAGTGGACGTTACGCGCGATCTCTCAAACGTGCAGCACGCCCTGCGCTTCGAAGGTCTCCCTGACCTGGGCCATCAGCGCGTGGAACGCCGGGTCCTGCAAGGCTTCCTTCCACCGGCGCGGCCGCGGCAACGGTATCGGCAACTCGAGCGCGATCCGGCCCGGGCGCGGGGACATGACGATGACACGGTCCGCCAGGAAGACCGCTTCGTCGATGCCGTGGGTGATGAACAGTACCGAGTTGCCCAGCGAGGTCCATAGCGCCTGCAGGTCGGCGATCATTTGCTCGCGCGTGAGGGCGTCCAGGGCGCCGAACGGCTCGTCCATCAACAGCAGGCGCGGGTTCTGGATCAGCGCACGGCACAGCGACACGCGCTGGCGCATGCCGCCGGACAGTTCGTGCGGATATTTGTTGCCGAAGCCCTCCAGCCCCACCTGCTTGAGCCAGGCCTCGGCCCGTTCGCGGTGCCGCGCCGTGAGTTTCTCCCGCAATCCCAGCGGCAGCAGGATGTTGTCCAGCACCGATCGCCACGGCAGCAGCTGGTCGGCCTGGAAGACGGTGGCCGATTCGGGATGGGGCCGGGCCAGTTCCTTGCCATCGACGCTGACATGGCCGGCCGTGGGCGTGTCCAGGCCCGCGGCCAGGGAGAGCAGCGTGCTCTTGCCGCAGCCGCTGGGGCCAACGACCGCGACGAACTCGCCCGGGGCGATCGTGAGGTCGAAGTCGTCGAGGGCGCACACCTCATCGCCTTCGCGCGTGTCGAACAGCTTGGTGACGCGCGCAAAGCGCAGGGTGGCGCCGTCGCGGACGCCGGCGGGAACGGGGGCGAGCCGGGCATTCATCGTTGCGTGTTCCGTGAGAAGACGAATCGGGACTCGACCAAGGCCAGCAGGCAGTACAGCAGCGAGCCCATGATGGCGATGATGAAGACCGAGGCGAGGTTGAGCGTGGTGTCGAAGTTGGCGTTGGCTTGCAGCTGCAGATACCCCAGGCCTTTTTCCGCGGCCACGTACTCGCCGATGACCGCGCCGATCACGGCCAGGCTCATGCCGACCTTGAAGCCGCCGAAGATATTCGGGAGCGCCGCGGGCAGCCGCACGCGGAAGAAGATCTGCCGTGGCGTGGCGCCCATGGAGCGCACGGCGTTGACCAGTCCCGGATCCACGCCCTTCAGGCCCAGCACGGTCGAGACCACGATGGGGAAGAAGGCCAGGAAGCCGGCCAGGAACAGCTTGGGTCCCCAGCCGTAGCCCAGGTACAGCACCAGCAGCGGCGCCAGCGCCACCTTGGGCACTGTCTGCAGGCCGGCAAGAATGGGATAGACCGCGCGCTCGAACAGCTTGGAGTAGAAGATGAGCAACGCCATCAGTATGCCGAGCATGGCGGCCATGGCAAAGCCCAATACCACCTCCAGGCCGGTGATCCAGGCGTGGCGCATGAACATCGGCCACTCGGCCGCGATGCGCTTGATGGTGGCGAACGGTGTGGGGAGAATGAATTCTGACAGGCCGGCTGCGGTGGCGCCCAGCTGCCAGGCCAGGACCAGCAGGACGACCAGGGCCGGCGCGGCGATCTTGTAGAGGCGCTGGCGACGGCGTTGCTGCTGCCGCCGTGCCGCGCGCTCGGCCTCGGTCCGGTAGGGGCTGGCCGGCCGGGGTGCCGATGCGGGCGGCGTGGCCCCGTGCGCCAGGACGTAGACGTCGCCGGGAGCCGGCCGGGCCTCGGCGCCGTGGCTGGCTGCATGGGCGCGGCCAGTGGAAGACGGATTGCGGGACATTGTCGAGGTAGCCATCATGCCATCGCCGGTTTGCCGTAGGTCAGGCGGAACATTTCGGCGATGTGCTCGCCCACCGTGCACGGCGCGTAGTCCGGTTCGCCGTCGGCGGGACGGCAGGTCGGCACGCATTCGACACGTGTGAAATGCTCGGGGTTGAAGAAGGAAGCCACCGAATAGCGATCGCGTCCGCTGGTGTTGTTCATGACCCGGTGCAGGGTCGATTGATACAGGTTGTTGGTCCAGCGGCGGACCATGTCGCCCAGGTTGACCACGAAGGTGTCCGGGATAGGCGTGGCACGCAGCCACACGCCGTCGCTATTGCGTACCTCGAGCCCGCCGCAGTCGTCCTGCAGCAGCAAGGTGATGGCGCCCCAGTCGGTATGGGCGCCGGCGCCGAGCTGGTTGAAGCCCGCGTCGGCGGGGTGCGGCGGATAATGCAGCAGGCGTACCGAGCACATCGGCTCGGCCAGGCCGGCGTCGAAGTAGGACTCGGGCAGTTCCAGCGATAGCGCCAGGCAGCGCATCAGGTGCCGGCCCAGCGCGATGACGCGCGCCTGGTAGTCCACCATCTGTTCGTGAAAGCCCGGCAGGCCGTCAGGCCACTGGTTGGGACCATGATTCGGCACGCCGCTGACCACCAGCGGGTGGTCCGCCGCCAGGTCGCGGGCGAACTGGAAGCCCTCTTTCAGGTCGGCCGGCGAATCGACGTCCAGGGTCTGGCTGCGCATGGGGTCGTAGCCGCGATGACACGGCGAATGGGCCATGGCAATGCGCATCTTGGCCTCGAGCGGCTGCGCAAAGAAGCGCCGGGCCTCATCCAGCTGCGCTGCCAGCACGTCGGACGGGATGCCGTGATTCGCCACGTAGAAAAAACCCGTGTCGCGGCAAGCCTGATGGATCTTCCAGGCGACTGCCTCGCGCCGCGCGAGTTCCGGCGAGAAGCTGTCGGCCAGGTCGATGACCGGGATCTCCCTGGCGGCATGGGGCGGTGTATAGAGAATCATGGCCGATGTCCGGACGGGTGCTTATTCAGTGAACAAGGCGTTGCTGTAGAAGGCGTCGACCGGCTTGTCGCCTTGCAGTTCGCCTACCGACTTGAGCATGTCGATGGCCGTCGACAAGTCCTTGGGGTCGATATAGCCGGCCGGCCGGTCACCGCGCTGGGGAATCGCCTCGAGCGTGGCGACGACCTGGGCCTTGACCACCTCGGGCTTGGGGCTGCCCGACCAGGCCTTGCGTATGGCCTCGGCGGCAGCGCCCGGATCCTTGCGCGCGGCCGTCACGCCCTCGTCCAGCGCGGCGAGGAAGTCGCTCAGCGGCTTGGCCTTCTTGGTCACCGCGTCGTCCTTGACCACGACCGACATGCCGGGCAGCACCAGCCCGAACTTCGAAAAGTCCAGCGTGACCAGCGGTTCCTTGCTGACGCTGGCCAGCAGCGGCGAATCCACGTTCAGGTAGGTCGTCAGCGCATCGACCCGGTTGGCCAGGAACTGCGACGATCGGACCTGGCTGTCCATCATCACGCGATCGATCTCGTCGCAGTCGACCTGGTTCATCTTGCAGACCACGCCCAGGTAGGACGCCACCGTATCGCCGACGGACACCGCAATCTTCTTGCCTTCGAGGTCCTTGGGGGTCGCGACGGGATTGGAGGCGTGCGAGAGGATGCCGATAGGCGCGCGCGGATGGTAGAGCGCGACGATCTTGACCGGCATGCCCTTGGAAATGGCGGTCAGCGCGAACGCGGCCGGTACCACGGCGGCGTCCTCCTGGCCTTGCAGCACCGCGCCCAGCGCCGCTTGCGCGCCCGCGCCCTCGCCCAGGCTGACCTCGAGCCCGCGCTTGGCGTAGGCGCCGATCTCCTTGGCCATGTAGAACTGCGCATACTCCCCCTTCAGTTTCCAGGAGTAACGCACCTTGAGCGATTCGGCGGCCGACAGGCCGGGCAGCAGGGCGGCGAGGGTGGCGCCCAGGACGAGGGCGGTCTTCAAACGGGTCGCGAGCATGGAAGGTCCTTGGTTTCGTGGGGCGGAAAGGAAAGGTTGCGGAATCAGGCTTGCGCCTGGGCGGCGATGATCTGGTCGCGGATCTCCCATCCCCGCAGCTTGCCGGGGTTCAGGAGGCCGTGCGGATCGAAGGCGAGCTTCTTCATGACGACCGCGGGATTGATCTGGCCCTGCTTGCCGTCTTCCACCACGTACACGTGCGGATTGGCGATGCCTACGCCGTGGTCGCGGTAGATCTGCATGATTTCGTTCAAGCGCTCGTCCGTGGTGTAGCGGATGATGGGCAGGCCGTTGCAGGTCAGCGTGCCGTCGCGCAGCCGCAGGAATTCGACGTGCATCAACACTTCGCCGCCCAGCAGCTTCTCCAGCTGGCGCACCTGTTCCAGGTTGCGCCCGGGCTGGAAGCTGCATTGGATATAGGTGAGGCCCCGATCGACCTTCAGCGCATGCATGGTGGTGTGGTTCCACGCATACTCGACCAGCGTGCGGCGCGTGGCCTGCACCTGCTCCGTGTCCTGCCGGTAGGTGATGCGCCCGCCGAACTCGCCCACGATCTGCTTCATCGCTGCTTCGTTGAATTCGGCCACGATCACCATCAGCGCATGGCAGCCCTCGGGCAGGAAGTCCTTCAGTGCTTCCATATAGCCGGGGATGGGCGCCGCCAGGAAGGTGACCGATTTCTTGATGATGCCGGGCGCCTGCGCGAGGGCCTGGGCGCAATCGAGCGCGCGATCGAAGTCCTCGAAAACGACGATGTTCTCCAGCCAGGGATGCGCCGGGGCCAGCGCCACTTCCAGCTCCAGCACGATGCCGTTGGTTCCGTAGCCGTGATGCAGCAGCAGCGCCTCGGGGCCGGACAATTCCACGATGCGCGGTTCCGCCTCCACCGTCATGGCCTTGATCGCCAGGACATTGCCAGGGGCGCCCAGGGGGCCGTAGGTAATCGAGCCGACGCCGCCGAACCCGCCGCCGAACAGTCCGCCCAGCGTGGCCATGCGGAAAGTGGAAGGCAGGCAGCGCAGTTCCCATCCGTCGGGGCGCGACTGCTGGTCGAAGTCGGAAAGCCGTATGCCGGCCTGTGCGCGCCCCACACCGTTGCGCACCCACAGCAGCTTGTTGAAGCGCGACAAATCCAGGATCAGGCCGCCATTGAGCGGCGTCGACTGCGCGTAGTTGCCGGTTCCGCCACCCCGCACCGTGAGCGGCACGCCATGGCGTGCGCAGGCGCCGACGACCTGGCGGATCTCGTCCTCGTCGCGCGGGCGCGCCACGGCATCGGCCTGCTTGTCGTCGAACAAGCGCTTGAGAACGGGGCTGAACCAGAAATAGTCCTGCGACAAGCGCTTGACGCGCGCGTCATCCACGATCCAGTCGATGGAAGGCAACTCGGCGCGAATCAGCTCGAGTTTGCGCAGGGTCAGCAGGCGGCTGTCGGCAGCGTTCATTGCGCGCCTCCGTCGGCCGCTTCCACGTGACCGGTGAACTGCGAGCGTCCCCACGACGGCTCGTCTCGCGTGACCCATTCGAGTTCGTGGAATTCCTTGATGGCGGCGGCCCAGCTCGTGGCCAGCGAATCGAGAATGGCCTCGCCCTGTTCTTTGGTGGCGCCGGTGGGGTCGCCGATGACCCCCGTCGGACCGAAGTCGCGCGCCACCCATGCCACGGCCGGACGGCCGTCCGGCGACAGCAGCTTGGACGGGAATTCGGGCGCGTAGTTGGCCACGGCGCGCTCCATATGCACGGTATCGGGCGCCAGGGCCAGCGTGATCGCGGTCTCGGCATGACCGGCGTGCATGGCCTGCTTCTTTTCTTTGTCCGACAGATAGCGGCCGGCCACGTGCGGCACGCGCCAGGTGAAGTGCGGCACGACCATATAGTCGCCGTGCCGCACGCGCAGCTCCCGCGCTGCCATTTCGATAGGCTGCGGTTGGCCGCCATGGCCGTTGATGATCAGCAGCTTGCGGAAGCCCGCGCGGTACACCGATTCGCCTATTTCCACCAGTATCGCCAGCAAGGTCTCGCCGGTGAGTGTGATCGTGCCGGGAAAATGCAGGTGTTCGTCCGATTTGCCGTACACCTGGGGCGGCAGCGCGAAGGCAGGTACCGAAGGATCCAGGCGTTCGAGCGCCTTGCCGGTAATGCCCGCGGCGATCAGGCTGTCGACCGCGCAGGGCAGGTGCGGCCCGTGCTGCTCGATCGCCGCCACCGGCAGCACGATGACCGTGTTTTCGCGGTCCGGCAGCGCAGCGATGTCCGACCAGCTCAGGTAGGGAAGAAAACGGTGGGGCGGCGTGAATCCGTGCAGCATGATGGTGTCGATAGATAAGGAGCGGTCAGCGGGACAAGGGGAGATAGGCGGTAGCTTCGACTTCGACCAGCATCTCGGCGCAAGGCATCAGGCCCGACACCTCGACCACCGTGGATACGGGCGGGTCGTCGGGGAAGAACTGCTTGCGGACGCGGTTGTAGTAGGGGAAGTGGTCCAGGTTCTTGAAGTACTGGACCAGCTTGAAGACGTCGGACATCCGGCCCCCGGCCGATTCGATGGTTTGCCGGATGCGATCCAGCACGTACCAGCTTTGCGCGAGGATGGGGCCTTCCTTGTAGTCGGTCGAGAACTCGCCGGTTTCGCCCAGGGCTTCCCGCGCATGTGCCGGCAGGTCGGCATAGCCGCGCACGATGCGGTTGGCGTCGGGATCGACCGCGATGATGCCCGACATGAAGATGAAATCGCCGACGCGCTTGTAGGCGGCGTAGCGGGCGAGCGGTTTGGCAACGGCGGGTTGGCTCAACGCGGCGGCTCCAGAAAACTTTCCAATCGGTCAAATCTTTTGGAAAGTTTCAAAGCAAGCGTCGTGCCAACGCGATGGCGGTCAGCCCGCTTCCGAGCCCAGCCCGCAGCCGCAAAGAATGAAGCGCGTCACTTCATCGACGATGTGCTCGTGCGGCAACGACGGCGACCCCACGCCGCCGAACATCAGTGCTATCTGCGGACCGTAGTCCGCGTAGTGCTGCGTGACCGTCCAGATGTGCATCAGGAACATGCGCGCATCGAGCGGCGGCATGAGCTTCTGGGCGATCCACCGCTCGATGGCGGCAACCTTGCGGTGGGCCGAAGCCGAGGCCTGCGGCCAATACTTCTTCAGGTAAGGCCCGCCGCTGAGCACCTCGCGCGTGAAGATGCGCGAGAGTTCCGGGAACGCGAACGAGTACTCGAGTTTGGCGCGGATGTAGTTGGCCAGCGCCGTGCGCGGATCGCCGGAGTGCTCGTCGAAGGTCGCTGCGCCCGCCCATGCGTTCAGCACCGATTGCAGCAATTCTTCATACAGCTCTTCTTTGCCGAGGATGTAGTAGTGCAGCTGCGCCTTGGTCATGCCGGCACGCGCCGCGATGGCCTGGGTCGAGGCGCCTTTGAGCCCGTGCAGTGCGAACTCGGTGATGGCGGCTGCGCGGATGCGGGCAAGCGCGGCTTCGCGGCCCTTGCGGGCGGGTTTGACGGGGGGCAAGAGCGTTGCAGTGGCGGTCATTCGTCGGTTCACGTTGTTGGTCTGCCCCGAAATGGGGCTGCGGTGTCCTGAATTGGTGCGGGCGCTTGGGACTGGTGCGCCCGCCGGCAGCGAAAACCGGCGGGTTGCCGCCAGCGCGGATGAGTGGTGCGGAGGCTTGCACGTTTCGCGCCAAGGCGGCGCGGCGGTCATGGCCGGGAGGCAAGCTCCCCAGGGTGCTTGCCGGCTCACCCGGGCGGCACGGACATGAGGCGAAGGGTAGGTATAACTGTATACAGAAATAGTGGAACGCCTCGGACATCTGTTGCATTTCCCAAAATTTTCTGCGGGTTTTCCCGGTATTTATCCCGTTTTGGTTCAGGAGCAAAATCAGCCTGTATACAGATCAACATTCGCCCCATCATCCCGCATGGCGCCCGGGCGGTGCCGCGCAGGGCAGGGCTTGGAGGAAAGACAATGTTCTTGAAGAATGCGTGGTACGTCGCCTGTACCCCCGATGAAATCGCCGAGAAGCCGCTGGGCCGCATGGTCTGCGGCGAGCGCATGGTGTTCTACCGCGGCAAGGACGGCGTCGTTTCCGCCCTGGAAGATTTCTGCCCTCACCGGGGCGCTCCCCTTTCACTGGGCTTCGTCGACAACGGTGAACTGGTCTGCGGCTATCACGGCCTGCGCATGAATGGCGACGGTACCTGCGCCGGCATGGTGGGGCAGCGCGTGCGCGCCTTCCCCAGCATCCGCAGCTTCCCCGCCGTGGAGCGCTACGGGTTCATCTGGGTCTGGCCCGGCGATGCCGAGCTGGCCGATCCTGCCAGGATCCACCACCTGGAGTGGGCGGACAACCCGGAATGGGCGTACGGCGGCGGCCTGTATCACATCAATTGCGACTATCGCCTGATGATCGACAATCTCATGGACTTGACCCACGAGACCTATGTCCACGCCAGCAGCATCGGCCAGGCGGAAATCGAAGAGTCGGTACCTTCCACCAAGACCGTGGGGGACGAGGTGATCACGAGCCGCCACATGGAAAACATCATGCCGCCCCCGTTCTGGGCCGCGGCGCTGCGCGGCAACGGGCTGGCCGACGACGTGCCGTGCGACCGTTGGCAGATCTGCCGCTTCTCGCCCCCTAGCCACGTCATGATTGAAGTGGGTGTGGCGCATGCCGGCAAGGGCGGCTACCACGCGCCGGCCGAATTCAAGGCGTCCAGCATCGTGGTCGACTTCATCACGCCGGAAACGGAAAGCTCGATCTGGTACTTCTGGGGCATGGCGCGCAACTTCAAGCCGGATGACGAACAGCTCACCGCCACGATCCGGGAAGGCCAAGGCAAGATCTTCGGGGAAGACCTCGACATGCTGGAAGCCCAGCAGCGCAACCTGTCCGAAAACCCGGGGCGCAAGATCCTCAAGCTCAACATCGATTCCGGCGGCGTCCAGTCCCGCGACGTGCTGGACCGCCTGCTGGCCGCCGAAGCGGCGCAGCGCGCCAGCCTCGGGAAGACCGCGGGCGAAGCCCCGGTGCATTTCACGCAGCGCACGGCAGCTACCGCCGGTTGATTTCCGGACCGGTCTAGCCTGGACCCGGCATGGCGACATCCATGCCGGGTTTTTTCGCGCCCGCGAGGACCGTCCGGCGCCGTTGCCTGCCGGCCTACTGTGGCATCGGCTGGGCGATGTGGCGGCGCAGTTCTGCCAGCTTGGCCTTGAGCGCGCGGCGGTTTTCCGGGCCCATGCGCAACAGGATTTTCTGCCCGGCGGGCAGCGCTTCGAGCGAAGGGTCGGAATACTGATAGCGGGCCCATGGGCGCTGCAGTTCCTTGGGACCCTTGACCTCGGGAAGGTCGACGGCGATCGGCTCGGCCGGATCGGGCGTGGCAAGCAGAATGTCTATCACGGCCACCAGGCGGTCGTTGAAGTAGCCCCGCGGATAGCCCAGTTCTTCGTACGCCTGCTGGAACTGCGGGTAGAGCTGCCGGTAGAGCGCCGCCGCCCGCCCGGCGTCCACCGCGGCGATTGCCGCCACGAAGGGCTTGTAGCGGTCGTAGTTGGCGGCGGCGATGTGTTCGTCGGGAGCCGCGCCGTCCAGGGCCAGCCGGCCCGGGGTGGGATTGACCGGCCAGACCGTCGGCGGCGCGTGCGGGCGCGCCAGGTTGTCTACCGTGGCGACCGCACGCTGGATGAACCGGTCGAGATTGAAGAAGGCCAGAACGCTATCCCGGCTCAGCAGTCCGCTAAGCGCGACGTTGATGTCAGGCGGGGCGGCGCGCTGGGGTTCCTCGGCCGCGGCAGCGGGCGGCTCGATCGGATGCTGGATCTCCGGTGCGGGCGCGGGCGGCGCGATTGGTTCGGTCGGCTCGGCCACCACCGGAGGCGGCGGCTCCACGTTGGCTGTGGGCGGCACGGGTTCCGGCCGCAGGTACAGGTAGAGGCCGGTGCCGATGGCTGCCAGGGCCAGCACTATGACGAAGGATGACAGTCGATTCATGACGGGCCTAAATCGGAAGAATCACGGACACTGTACCAGCCATCTGTCCACCGGCCCAAACGGCGGATAGCGTGTTGCCGCATCCGCATGAAGGCGTGCGGAAATGCACACCGGCGGCACGGCTGGCGACCCTCGCGGCGCGCAGGTTTGCTATCCTGGATACGTCCGGCCGCTGGCTGTGGAGACCGCCAGGCCGGCTGTCCAACGCGCACCCGATTGCGCTTCCCACCGCGAACTGGATTTCCTGCCATGCCTGACAGCCAAACCCAACAGAACAAGGCGCCGGTGCGCCAAGAGCGTCATGACAATGTCGGCGTCATCGTCATCGATCGTCCCGAACGGAAAAACGCCCTCAATGCCGAGGTGAAGGGCACGCTCATCCGATACCTGCACGAGCTCGAGCAGGATCCGGGCGTCGGCTGCATCGTGCTGACCGGCGCGGGGGGTTACTTCGTCGCGGGCTCGGACATCGTCGAAATGTCCGCCATGCGGCCGACCGACCATGCCCTGCAAGGCGGCGACCAGGTGTTCCACGTGCTGCGTACGCTCGGCAAGCCGGTCATCGCCGCCGTCGAGGGCTTTGCGCTGGGCGGCGGCTGCGAGCTGGCGCTGGCTTGCGACATCATCATCGCAGCCGAGGGCGCCAGTTTCGGCCAGCCCGAGATCAAGGTCGGCATCATCCCGGGCGGCGGGGGTACGCAGCGCCTGTTGCGTACCGCGGGCAAGTACAAGACGCTGCTGTGGGCGCTCACGGGCGAGCGGATTCCCGCCAAGACCGCCTACCACGCCAATATGGTCAGCGAATTGGTGCCCGACGGCACCGCGCTCGAGCGCGCCGTCGCGCTGGGACGGCAGATCTGCGCCATGCCGCCGCTGGCCGTGCGCGCCATACGCGATGCGGTGCGCCTGGGCGCCGACGCCAGCCTCGAAGCCGGCTTGGCGCTCGAGCGCCGCGCTTTCGAGCGGCTGTTCGACAGCGAAGACCAGAAGGAAGGCATGCGCGCCTTCATGGAAAAACGCGCCCCGGTGTTCAAGGGGCGTTGACGCGAACGCTGCGTCCCGCTTGTTGCACCCCCAGGCCGGCCGCTGCGGCATCCGCCGCCAGCGGCCGGTTTGTCTTGCGAGCCGGCTTAGGTACTGAAGCCGGCCTATGCATTGAATAGTGATTCAAGATTGAGAGCGTTGAATCAATATTCAAGATTGAAGTGCCCGACGTGACTCCCTATCATGGCCTCCGCCAATAAACCGGCCGCCTCCGCGGGCGCACGCGCCCGCGGGCAGCGGCCCATAGCGAGGAGACATGATGAAGCACGCATATCGCGCGGCGCTGGCCGCGGCGCTCATCGGTTGTTGCGCCGCCCAGGCCGTCTACGCACAGGATTATCCCGATAAACCGATACGCATCATCGTGCCGCTGCCGCCCGGCGGTTCGAATGACGTGCTCGCCCGCCTGCTCAGCCAGGAGATGTCGGAAACCTTCGGCCAGCCCGTGGTGGTGGAAAACAAGCCCGGCGCGGCCGGCAACATCGGAACCGATCTCGTGGCCAAGTCCAAGCCGGACGGCTACACGCTGGGCATTGCGCCCAACCAGACCGTGGCGGTCAATCCCGCCTTGTATCCCAAGCTTCCGTTCGACGTACAGAAGGAGCTGACGGGCGTCGGGCTGCTGGCCACGGTGCCCATGGCGCTGGTGGTGCCCAGCCAGTTCAAGGCCAACTCCATCGACGACCTCATCACCATGGCCAAGGCCGCGCCTACCAAGTTGACGTATGCCTCGGCCGGGGCCGGCAGTCCCCAGCACATGTCGGCGGAGATCTTCCAGTCCCTGACCTCGACGCAGCTGACGCACGTGCCCTACAAGGGGTCGAGCCCGGCGCTGGTCGACGTACTGGCCGGTACGGTCGACGTCATGTTCTGCCCCATCAACTCCGCCCTTCCCTATATCCAGAACGGCCGGTTGAAGGCGCTGGGCGTGACCGGGGCGCAGCGCTTCCAAACCCTGCCTGAGGTGCCCACCATCGCAGAGAAGGTCAAGGGCTTTGAAAGCGACATCTGGATCGGCCTGATTGCGCCCGCCGGCACCCCGCCCGCCGTCGTGGCGAAGCTGAATGCCGAGGTGAACCGGGTGCTCAAGCTGCCCGCGGCGCAAGCCAAGCTGACCGAGCAGGGCATACAGGCGGCGACCAGCACGCCGGAGGAGTTCACGCGCATGATGTTGACCGACCGCCAGCGCTGGGCCGAGGTCATCAAGCGCGCCAACATCCGCGTCGATTGAACCGTTTCCGCATCGTTTCTTTTATCTCCATAGGAATCTCCATGAAGTCCTCGACCGAATCCCTGGTGCGCCGCGATGAACCGCAACCCTGGAACGACGATGGTGTCGTATGGGGCAGCGACAGGATTGCCGACATGCTGCGCGCGCTCGACATTCCGTACTTGATCCTGAATCCGGGTTCGAGCTACCGGGGGCTGCACGACAGCCTGGTCAATCACCTGGGCAACCGCCAGCCGCAGATGATCGTGGTTCTGCACGAGGAGCACGCGGTCGCGATCGCGCACGGCTACGCCAAGGTAACGGGCAAGCCGCTGGGCGCCGCGCTGCATGCCAACGTCGGGCTCATGCATGGCTCCATGGCCATCTACGATGCCTGGGTCGACCGCGCGCCGGTAATCATCCTGGGCGCTACCGGGCCGGTCGATGCAGCCAAGCGGCGCCCGTGGATAGATTGGATCCACACCGCGCAGGACCAGGGCGCGCTGATCCGCCACTTCATCAAGTGGGATGCCCAGCCCGCGTCCGTGCCCGCCGCGCTCGAGGCGCTGCTGCGGGCGCGCCAGATCGCCACCAGCGCGCCGCAAGGTCCGGTATACGTGTGCCTGGATGCCTCGCTGCAAGAGGCGCGCTGCGAGCAGGACCATCCCCTGCCCGATCCGTCGCGCTACCTGGCGCCGCCGCCGGCCCGGCCCGCGGATGAGCAGGTCAGGCAGGCGGCCCAATGGCTGTCTCAGGCCAAGCGGCCGGTCATCCTTGCCGGCCGGGTTTCGCGTTCCGAGGAGGGATGGGCGCAGCGCGTGCGGCTGGCCGAGACTTTGCAGGCGCAGGTGCTGACCGATCTGCGCGTCGGCGCCGCTTTTCCCACCGATCATCCCCTGCATGCGGCGCCCTGCGGCATGTTCCTCAATCCGCAGTCGGAGAAGGTATTGCGCGAGGCCGATGTGGTCCTCAGCCTGGATTGGCTGGATCTTGCCGGTACGCTTAAGCAGGCCTGGGGAAGCGACCCGGTGGGCAGCCGCATCATCCAGGTGTCGGTAGACCATTACAACCATAACGGCTGGAGCATGGACCATCAGGGACTGCCGCCGGTCGACCTGTTCCTGTTGTCCGAGCCCGAACCCGCCGTCGCGCTGCTCAACGAACATGTCACGCCTCGCCAGGTTCCGCCACCGCCGCGCGCCCCCCTGCAGCGGCCGGCGATCCCGGAGGATCCCGCAGCACCGATGTCGGTGCCCACCGTGGCCGCCGTGCTGCGCAAGGTGGTGGCGGATGCGCCGACGTGCCTTATGCGCCTGCCGCTGAGCTGGAGTGGCGATTTGTGGGACTTCCGGCACCCGCTGGACTTCATTGGCTACGACGGCGGAGGCGGCGTGGGATCCGGTCCCGGCATGGCGATCGGTTCGGCCCTCGCGCTCAAGGGAAGCGAGCGGCTGCCGGTGGCATTGATCGGCGACGGCGATTTCATGATGGGCGCCAACGCGCTGTGGACGGCCGCCAATGCCGGCATTCCTATGCTGATGATCGTGTGCAACAACCGGTCGTTTTTCAACGACGAGATTCACCAGGAACGGGTGGCGCGGCAGCGCGGCCGGCCGGTCGAGAACCGGTGGGTCGGCCAGCGCATCGACGAGCCGGCGCCGGACTTGGCCGCCATCGCGCGCGCGCAGGGCTTGACCGGCATAGGGCCGGTGCATCGGGCGGCGGAATTGGAGCGGGTGCTGGCCGAAGCTGTCGCCGAGGTCAGGCAAGGCGGCATCGTGGTCGTGGATGCCATCGTGCAGCCGGGCTACAACCCCGCCATGACGGCCGGGCTGACGCGCTCCACCCACTGAGCGCCGGTCTGCCGGACGACACTGCGGCTGCGCCTGCGTGGCCGCTACCATTTCTACTTCGCGGAGATTTTCCATGCGTGCTTACGAGATCCCCGAGGGCATCCTGCCGGCCCAGCGCGGTCTTTTCTACGGCGGCGCCTGGCACGCCCCCCGATCGGGCGAATATGCCGACACCATCAATCCGGCCTATGACGAGCCGATCACCCAAGCGCCAGTGGCCGGCGCGGATGACGTGGATGCCGCCGTGCGCGCGGCCCATGCGGCATTTCCCGGCTGGGCCGGTACGCCGCCCGCCCGGCGGGCCGATTACCTGCGGCGGGCCGCCGCGGTGCTGCGTGCCCATGCGGAACCCCTGGCGCAGCTCGATTCGCTCAACAATGGCAATCCTGTTTCCATCCTGCTGCACGATGCGGGTTTTGCGGCCGACGGCCTGGAATACTTTGCCGGCCTGGCTACCGAGGTAAAGGGCGAAACCATTCCCATGGGGGACGGGAACCTGAACTACACCGTGCAGGAGCCCATGGGCGTCAT
Organism: Pigmentiphaga sp.; assembly: GCF_033795525.1. GTDB lineage: Bacteria > Pseudomonadota > Gammaproteobacteria > Burkholderiales > Burkholderiaceae_B > Pigmentiphaga. The sequence continues at coordinate 407,995 of NZ_JARYGM010000003.1, read as the reverse complement.
TGCCCGCATCGTCGCCTATAACCATCCGTTGATGTTCGCGGCGCTGCGCATCGCCGCGCCGCTGGCCGCCGGCAATACGGTCGTGGTCAAGGCGCCGGACCAGGCGCCGCTGTCCATCATCCGGCTGGCCGAGCTGATCGGCGATATTTTTCCGCCCGGCGTGGTGAATTTCCTGTGCGGCGGCCGCGAATGCGGCGACGCCATGTCGCGGCACCCGCTGGTGCGCAAGATCACGCTTATCGGCGGCGTGCCGACGGGCAAGGCAGTCATGGAGACCGCGGCCAAGGATCTCAAGCCGGTGCTGCTCGAGCTGGGTGGCAAGAACGCGCTGATTGCTTATCCGGACGCCGAGCTGGACAAGCTGGTGCATGGCATCATCGGTGGCATGAACTTCACCTGGTCGGGACAGAGCTGCGGGTCCACCAGCCGCGTGTTCCTCCACGAATCCATCCATGACCAGGTGCTGGCCGAAGTGGCGCGCCTGCTGCCCGAGCGCCACAAGCCCGGCATTCCGACCGATCCCGCCACCACCATGGGGGCCTTGGTCAGCCGCGCCCAGCTGCAGAAAGTCGAAGGTTTTGTCGCGTCGGCACTGGAAGAAGGCGCCCGGCTGGTCTGCGGCGGCAGGCGTCCAGCCGATCCCGCGCTGGCAAGCGGTTTCTTCTTCGAGCCCACGGTTTTCGCCGATGTCCAGCCTCACATGCGGCTGGCGCGCGAGGAGGTCTTCGGCCCCATCCTGTCGGTTTTCAAATGGCGCGACGAAGACACGCTGTTCGAACAAGTAAACAGCGTGGAATTCGGCCTGACCGGCTCGATCTGGACCCGCGACCTGAATACCGCCCACCGCGCGGCACGGCGCATGACCACCGGCTATGTATGGATCAACAACACCAGCCAGCACTTCCTGGGCGCGCCTTTCGGCGGGGTCAAGCAGTCCGGTATCGGCCGCGAGGAGTGCTTTGCCGAGCTGCTCGAATTCACCTATACCAAGAACGTGAACGTCAAGCTGGGCTGATTACTGCTGTTCGAAGCGGGCGAATCGCCGGTCGATGAACTGGCGTTCGCTCGTGAGCTCGTCCACACGGGCCTGCGGCGGGCCCTGGCGCATCCATTCGAGCATCTGGTCGACCTGGTCCGGCGTGCCCTGGACCAGCGCCTCGACCGAACCGTCCTCGTTGTTGCGTACCCATCCGCCTACCCCTACCAGATGGGCGCGGCGGACGGTGGCCAGCCGGTAGCCCACGCCCTGGACCTTGCCGGTGACGCGGACGATGACGGTTTCCAAAGGATGGGAGCTGTCGAGTTCTTGCATGGCGGATATCGCTAGGATCGGGCAGGTGGTTGTCGTGGGTCGCCGGGCGCCTGTCCCGGCGTAAAAGTCTACCAGCGGAAATTATCCATTGGATTCATTGATGGCCAGTGGGGAATAATGCGTCCCGGTAAGCCGTTTTCCCCTTCATCATGACTGACCCTTCGACCAGCAAACTCAATCCCGGCCTCGTCTGGCTGATGTCCATCGCCACGGGCCTTACCGTGGCGTCCAATTACTATGCGCAGCCGCTCTTGCACGCCATCGCCCAGGACCTGGGCTTGTCGGTGCCGGCAGCGGGCGCCATCGTGACGACTGCGCAGGTCAGCTACGCCTTGGGGCTTTTCTTCCTGGTGCCGCTGGGCGACCGGCTCGACCGGCGCAAGCTCATCTTCATCATGACGCTGTTGGCGGCGGTCGGGTTGTGCGCGAGCGCCCTGTCGAGCAACCTCGCGGTGCTGCTGGCCGGCACGGCCGCCGCCGGCTTGTTCTCGGTGGTGGCCCAGGTCCTGATGCCGTTCGCGGCCACGCTGGCCGGCCCCCACGAACGGGGCAAGGTCGTCGGTACGCTGATGAGCGGGCTGCTGCTGGGCATCCTGCTCGCGCGGACCTTCGCCGGTATCGTGGCCTCGCTGGGCAACTGGCGCGTGGTCTATGGCGTCGCGGCGGTCCTGATGGCCGTGCTGGCCTTCGTGCTGCGCCAGGCGTTGCCCCGCCACGCGTCCCAGGCCGCGGCCGGCATGTCGTATCCGCGCTTGATCGCCTCCATTGCCGGCCTTATCGCGCAGGAACCGGTGCTGCGGACCCGGTCGCTGATGGGCGCGTTCTCGTTCGCCGGTTTTGCGATGTTCTGGACCTCGCTGGCCTTCCTGCTGTCGGCGCCGCCGTTCAACTATTCCACCTTCACCATCGGCCTGTTCGGGTTGGTGGGGGCTGCCGGGGCGCTGGCCGCGGCACGCGTGGGCCGGCTGGCGGACCGCGGCAAGGGCGAGACGGCGACCCGCTTCGGCCTGGGCATCATGCTGGCGTCATGGCTGCCACTGGCCCTTGGCCAGCAGTCCGCGCTGTGGCTGGTGCTGGGCGTGATCCTGCTCGATCTGGCTGCGCAAACCGTCCATATCAGCAACCAGAATGCCATCTACCGTATCCGGCCCGAAGCCCGTAGCCGGCTTACGGCGGCGTACATGACGAGCTACTTCATCGGCGGCTCCATCGGATCGATGATCTCCGCGTGGGCCTATGCGCACGGAGGTTGGTACGCGGTCACAGCGGCTGGGGCCTGCATGGCGATAGGCTGCATGCTGGTGTGGAAAACCCGCCCGCGGACGACGGCTGCGGCCGTCCAGGGGTAAGGCCGGCGCTGTTGCCGCCTTTTACAGGCGCGGCCGCCGGCTCGTGCTAGCCTGCCCTTTATAGGCCGATGGGACCATGCCGATGACCGATTCCCTTTCCCGACAGCGCTGGGCAGTACTGCGTGCCGCCCACTTGATTCCCGTGCTGCGCTACCGTGATGCCGAAACGGCGCTCTATGCGGCCCAGGTCGCGTTGCGCGCCGGCTGCCGTGGCATCGAACTGACCTGGACCATACCCGGCGTACTCGACGTGCTGAAGGCGGTACGGGCCGATGCCGAACTGGCGGAGCGGGGCGACGTGCTGATCGGCGTGGGGACCGTGCTGGATGCCGAGCAGGCGCGCCAGGCCCTGGAGGCGGGTGCAGATTTCCTGGTCGCGCCGGGCGTGGTGGCGCCGCTGGTCGAATTGGCGCGCGCGGCCGGGGCGCTGAGCATGCTGGGCGCGTTCACGCCCACCGAAATTCTTGCCGCCCGGGCCGCCGGTGCCGACGTGGTGAAGATCTTCCCCGCCGATACGGGGGGGCCAGGCCATCTTGCCGCGCTCAAGGCGGTATTTCCCGACACCCTGTTCTGTCCTACAGGCGGGATTACCCGCGAGAATATGGCCGCCTATTTCCGCGCCGGCGCCGAGATCGTCGGCATGGGCAGCAATCTGTTCGACAAGCAGAAGCTCGCCGCGCGCGATACGGACGCGCTGGTCGCGCAGCTGCGCGCCACGGTGGAGGAAGCCGCCGCCAGCCGGTAGAACAGCCGCCCCGCGCGGGCCGGCCGGCGGCTAGGACACTTCGACGGCTGCCCGGTAGGGCTTGAGATCGTCCCCGTCGTCACCGCCCTCCTGCTGGCGCCGCCACATGGCCGCGTACGCGCCGTCCAGCGTCAGCAATTGGTGGTGGCGTCCCTTCTCCACCACGCGGCCGCCATCGAGCACGATGATCTCGTCCGCATCGATGATGGTGGAAAGACGGTGCGCGATGGTGAGCGTCGTGCGGCCCCTGCTTACCTCGCGCAGGTTGGTCTGGATCTCGCGCTCGGTATGGGTGTCCAGCGCACTGGTCGCTTCGTCGAAGACCAGCACCGCCGGCCGCTTGAGAATGGTACGGGCAATGGCCACGCGCTGTTTTTCGCCCCCCGACAACTTCAGCCCGCGCTCGCCCACGACTGTCTGGTATCCGTCCGGCATGGCCAGGATGAAGTCGTGGATGTGCGCGAGCCGCGCGGCTTCCTCGACCTCGGCCTGCGTGGACCCAGGGCGCCCGTAGGCGATGTTGTAGTAGATGGTGTCGTTGAACAGCACCGTGTCCTGCGGCACGATGCCGATCGCCGCGCGCAGGCTGGACTGCGTCACTTCGCGGATGTCCTGTCCGTCGATCAGGATGGCGCCCTCGTCTACGTCGTAGAAGCGGAACAGCAGCCGGCTCAAGGTGGACTTGCCGGCGCCCGATGAGCCCACCACGGCCACCGTCTTGCCGGCCGGGATGGTGAAGCTGACGTCCTTGAGGATCATGCGCCGGGGATCGTACCCGAACACCACATGGTGGAACTCGACGGTTGCGCCCTCTACCTGCAGCTCAGGTGCGCCCGGCTTATCGGCAATCTCGCGGTCTACCGCCAGCAGCTCGAACATCCGGTCCATGTCAATCAGCGATTGCTTGATCTCGCGGTAGACGAAACCGAAGAAATTGAGCGGCTGGTAGAGCTGCAGCAGGTAGGCGTTGACCAGCACGAAATCGCCGATGCTGAGCCGGCCTGCCACGATGCCGCGGGCCGCCATCCACATCACTACCGTCAGCCCGACCGAAATAATCGCCGCTTGGCCGATATTGAGCAGCGACAGGCTGACCTGGCTCTTGACCGCCGCCCGCTCATAGCGGTTCAGTGCCTGGTCATAGCGCCTGGCTTCATGCTCCTCATTGCCGAAGTACTTCACGGTTTCGTAGTTGAGCAGGCTGTCGATGGCCTTGGTGTTCGCCTCCGAATCGGTCTCGTTCATCTGGCGGCGGAACTTGGTGCGCCACTCGGTGACGATTAGCGTGTAGGCGATGTAGAGCGCGACCGTGACGAAGGTAGCGAGCGCGAACCACACGTCGAACATGCGCCACAGGATGATCGTGACCAGCCCGATCTCGAACAGCGTCGGCAGCACGTTGAACAGCATGTAGGACAGCAGCGTGTCGATGGCCTTGGTGCCGCGCTCGATCGAACGGGTCAGCCCGCCGGTCTGCCGCGCGAGATGGAAACGCAGCGCCAGCGCATGGAGGTGGCGGAACACCTGCAGGCCCACCACCCGGATGGAATGCTGCGCCACCCGGGCGAAGACGGCGTCGCGCAATTCCGAGAACACCAGGGTCAACACTCGCGCCCCGCCGTAGGCCAGGATCATGCCGACCGGAATGGCGATGGCCGCGCCGGCCGTGCCGCCCAGCGCATCGACTGCCGACTTGTAGAAGAGGGGGACATAGACGTTGGCCACCTTGGCGGCAATCAGCAGCGCGACCGCCGCGACAATGCGCAGGCGCAGGTTCGAGGCGCCGGCGGGCCAGAGATAAGGCAGGAGGGTGCGCAAGGTGGAAAGTCCACCACCTTGCAGACGAGGAGAAGCAGGGGTGTTCAAAGCAGGGTTCCTGAAAGCGTTAGGGCAAACGATACGCCTGTTTGGATGTCCAGGCTCGTTTACCCGAGGCGGCCATGGGGCTACAGCGAAAGGCGCTGCGGCGGGGAGAGAATTCGGCAGACCGCATCTCACCCGCTGAGAAGCGCGTTTGACCGCCCGCCGCGCCGCTCACAGTATTGACAGGACAATCAACCCGAAAAAAAGGGGGAGACAGCCATGTATGACATTCGGAAAGTGGGTGGTGCCAGGCTGCTCGGCGGGGCCTGCGCGGCATGGGTCCTGGCGGCCGGCACGCCGGCCCGCGCCGAGCCCTTCGAGGGCGGGCGCGTGACGATCGTGGTTTCCGGCCGCGCAGGCAGTTCGTTCGACAATGCGGCTCGGCTGGTGGCCGAGCCCCTGGCCAAGGAGTGGGGCGTGCCCGTCGTGGTGGATAACCGCACGGGCGCTTCCGGGATCATCGGTGCCGCGTACGTGGCCAAATCCGCTCCGGACGGCCGCACGCTGCTGCTCGGCACCACTCCCGCTGTTCAGGCGCCTCAGCTGCTGCAATCGGCCGGCTATGACCCGGTGTCGAGCTTCGCGCCGGTTGCCCAGTTGTTCAACGCTCAGCTGTGGCTGGGGGTGAACGCCGGCCTGCCGGCCAAGACCGTCAAGGAATTCGTGGCCCACGCCGCGCAGCCAGGATCGAAGCTGGCGTTCTCCAGTCCCGGGCAGGGGTCTACCCCGCACCTGAATACGGTCATCCTGATGAAACAGACCGGTATCGATATGCTGCACGTGCCCTTTACCGGGATCCCTCCCGCAGTGATGGAAGTGGCGGCGGGACGGGTCGCCAGCGTTTTCGCGTCGTATTCCGATCTGCTGCCGCACGCACAGTCTGGCGCCATGCGCATTCTTGCGAGCACCGGTTCGGCGCGATCGCCGATCAGCCCGGACATTCCCACCATGAAGGAGTCCGGCTACACGGGATTCGAAGTGGTGGGCTTTGGCGGCCTGCTGGCGCCCGCGGGCACGCCCCCCGAATTGACAGCCAGGATGGCGGCTTCTGTGCAGAAGGTCCTGGCGCGGCCGGAGATCCGGAAGCGGCTGCTGGAGCTGGGGTTCGAACCGGTCGACAGCAACCAGGAGGCTTTCGCCGCGCTGATACGGGCACAGAACGACTTCTGGGCCAAGGTCATTCGCGATGCCGGGATCAAGGTCGAATAGGAGGCGCATCATGCAACCGGCACTTTCCCGCTCATATCACCTGCGCTTCGTCGGCGACTGGGGCCAGGCGAATTTCCATCGCATCTGCGGCTGGTTGTGCGAGGAGTTCTGCAAGCGCACCGGGCCCAGGAGCCGCATCGCCATCTGGAGCATCCGCGCGGGTGGTATCGAAGCCATCGATCTGGTCCAGGACGGCGAGGCCGACCTGTGCCTGGTGACGCCCGCCATGCTGATCCCCGCCGCGCTCGGTGGCGAGCTGATTTTCCAGGGCCGAGCCGCGCCGAACTTGCTGGCGCTGGCCGTCCTGCCGCAGAACGACCGCATGGTGCTGGCGCTGCGCCCGGACCTGGGCATCCGTTCATTCGAGGAACTGCGCCGGCGCAGGCCTGCGCTGCGTATCGCCGCCTCGCGCAATGACGGGACGAATTTCATCGGCTACGTCAGCCGCCTGTTCATGCAGGCGCATGGCATCGGCGAAGCGACTCTTGCTTCGTGGGGCGGATCCTATGTCGAGGATACCAACCCCCGGGACAGCCTGGCGCGCATGGAAGCAGGCGAAGTCGATGGAGTCTTGCAAGAAGCAATCATGACCCCATGGTGGGCACGCCTGGTGGAGTCGGGGCAGGCCGTACCCCTGGCGGCCGAGCGCGCCGCCTTGGGTCGGCTCGAGGCGGACTATGGTTTTCCTGCGAATCCGCTGCCGGCGGGATATTGGCAGAACCTGGAATCGCCGCTCGATGCGCTGGATTTTTCCGACTTTCTGGTACTGGTGCGCGACGACATGGACCCCGACGTGGCGCATCTGCTGACGTGGTGCCTGGCCGAGACCCGGGACGCCATCGAACGCCAGTACCGGCATTTGCCGCCGCAGCGCAGTCCGCTGTCGTATCCGCTGGAGCCGGCGCGGATGGCTCGTCCGCCTGTCCCCTTGCATGCAGGCGCGCAACGCTACTACCGCGAAGCCGGGGTGCTGTCCTGAGCCGCCCGATAGAAGGAGAACGCCGTGCCTGAAGTCCTTGAATACCTGGAGGTCTTTCCGTTCCATGCGGAGCCCCGGGTCCTTCGCCGTCGCGAAGACCTGCTGCTGGGCGATCCCTTGCCCGGCCGCATGCGCGCGCCGCGCGAATATCCTCCCATCGAAGCGGCGTTCTTTGCGCCCGACTACGTCGACCAGCCTTTCGTGCCGCCGCGGGGCGTCTACGAAAGCGAGTCGGTGCGCATCGAGTGGCAGACCATGAACGCCCGCCAGCCCTTCTATCACCGGAACTGCGGCGTGGACGAGATCTCGTTTCAGGTTTGCGGCGACCGGACCATCATGACGGAGCTGGGCAGCGTCGACGTGGCGCCGGGCGAGTTCGCGCTGTTGCCCGATGGGGTCGCGCATGACAACTATGGCCGGCGCGATATCCATTTGCTGTTCTACGTTCCTGGACCCGTGCGGCGCCTCGCGCCCGTGGACCGCCGGTCCGAAGCCAGGATCCCGCCGTTTCCCGGCTGGTCGGCGGCGGTCGTCAATGAGCTCGTTACCGAAGGCGCGGGCGGACCCGGCCAGGATGTCGCGTTTGCGCCGGTAGACGAACAAATGCTTCTGGCGCATGCCGACGAAGTCCAGGACCGGCTGGAGGTGCTGCGCCCCGATGCCCGTTCTTCCGGGACCGCCTGGCTCTATCAAAGTGCGGAGATCATGATCGGGCAAGTCGCCGTGCATGGCTCCGAAGGGACGGTCTACCGGCGGCTCTGCAACGCCGAAGAGATCCAGTACCAGGTCGCGGGCACCCGCACCCTGGTTACCCAGCGGGGCGCACTTCATTTGAAGCCTGGCGACTTCGTCCGCATTCCGCGCGCGGTCGCCTTCACCAGCATCCATGCCGAGCCCAGCGTCCACCTGACCCTCGCTTCCACACGACCGATTCCGTGCGTTGCCCGGGATAAGCGGGCCGCGGTGAGGATGCGTCCCGACGAAATCGATGCGCTGCGCGGCAGCGGCCGCAAAAAGAACGGAGAACCGCAATGACGACCATGCTTGCCGCGCGCGGCTATCGGGGCGAGAGCGAACTGCGCCTGGAGCGGCTTCCGGTGCCCGAACCCGGCGCCTGCGACGTATTGGTACGCGTCATGTCGGCGGGCATCGCGCCCGGCATGATCAAGCTGCTCGAGCGGGGCCGGTTCAAGCACCTGCCCGCCACGCCCGGCCACGAGATTGCCGGGGTGGTCGTTGCCGCGGGCGCCGAGGCGGACGGGGGCCTGTTGGGCCGGCGTGTCCGTGTGCACCCCATGCTGTCATGCGGTGAATGTCTCTACTGCCGTACCGATCGGCAGCAGATGTGCCAGGAAACCGCCATGATCGGCCATGCTGCCTTCGGCAGCGGCAAGCTTGAGCTGTATGCCCGATACCATGACGGCGGACTGGCCGAGTATGCACGCGTGCCGGCGTGGCTGGTCGACCCGCTTCCCGACAACGTCAGCTTCGACGTAGGCGCCAAGGTCCACGACCTGGCGAACGCCGTCCGCGCGCTCAAGTGCGCCGCCATTGCCGAACCGGGGCGCCTGGTCATTACCGCCGCGACCGGCACCATGGGCACCGCGAGCATCAAGCTGGCCCGGTTTTATGGCGTGCGCCAATTGATACTGGTCGGACGATCCCGCGCCCGGCTCGAGGCGCTGCGGCCCCTGGCGGGAGACTTGCCGGTCGAGCTGGTGGCCCTGGACGAACTCGGATCGGATTGGCCGGACAGCGAAGGGCTGACACGCAGCCTGCGTGAACGGCTGCCTGACGGCGCCGACGCCGTGCTCGACTATTTCCCCGGCGGGCCGGGGACCGCGCAGGCCCTGCGGTCGCTCGCGCTGGGCGGCACTCTGGTCCATATGGGCGGCAACGCCGGCCCGCTGCCGGTCCCGATCAACGAGTTCATGCACAAATGCTGGCGGCTGGTCGGCACCCGCGCGTGCACGCGCTCGGATACCGATGCGGTGCTGGATTTGCTGGGCTCCGGACGGTTGCACGTGGACGAGCTGATTACGCACCATTTCGCGTTGGATGACGTGAACCACGCGTTGCGGCTCATGCTGGATCGCAGCGAGCCGATGTGGATGACCGTCGTGCACCCGGCCCAGGCCTGACCCGGACCCGTTCCGGAACCGCACCCGACGCGGCTAGCCGAACGCCTTGCTGAAGAAGTCGATGAAGGTCCGCACTTTCGGTGCCAGGAACTTCCGGCTCGTGTAGGCGGCATACAGCGTTACCGACGGCGGCCGGTACTCGGGCAGCAGTCGTACGAGGGCGCCGCTGGCCAGGTCGTCGGCAATCAGCCACTCGGGCAGGTAGCCGGGTCCGATGCCTGCCAGGAGGCTGTGCCGCGCCAGGGCCGAGTCGTCGGTTTTCAATGCCACGGGCATGCGGACCACGGCCGGGCCGGCGGGGCCGAGCAGGCGGATCTCTTCCGGCTTGCGGATGTAGGCGGGCAACACGGCGGGATGCGCGGCCAGTTCCGCGGGCGTCCCGATGGCGCCCCGGCGGGCCACGTAGTCGCGCGAGGCGACCAGCGCAAAGCCCACCTCGCATAGCGGCCGGACGATGAGCGCGGGGGCGTTCTGCGTGGCGGCGCGCAGCGCGAGATCAAAGCCCTCCTCGGCCAGGTCCACCTTGTAATTGCTGAGCCGCAGGTCGATGACCACGCGCGGATAGCGCTCGCGGTAGCGCGCCAGCATGCCGGCGAAGCGGCTGTTGGCGCACCAGACCGGCGCGGTGATTTTCAGCTGCCCGCGGGGTTCGGCATGACTGTCCTGCAGGGTGGCTTCGGCGCTATCCAGGACGTCGAGCGCTTCGCAGCACTGGTCGAAATAGACCTGACCGGCTTCGGTCGGGCTGACGTGCCGGCTGGTGCGGTTGAGCAGCCGCGCGCCGAGGCTTCGTTCCAAGTGCGCGACGTGCTTGCTGGCCATGGCCGGCGAAATGCCCATCTGGCCGGCTGCCCGGGCGAAGCTGCCCGCCTCGATAACGAGGCGGAACACCTTCATGCTGACCAGCGTATCCAAGCGGCCTAGGCCTTGCCGCGCGCGGCGTCGATGCTGAAGGCGCCGGCGCCCGCCACGGCGAAGAACAGGTAGACGAAGCAATACAGCACGGCGGGTTCGCCGCCATTCTGCAACGGGCTCAGGAAAGCCTTGGGTGCATGCGCCATGAAATAGGCTACCGCCATGAAGCCCGACAGGATGAAGGCCACGGGCCGGGTAAACAGGCCCACGATCATCAGCAAGCCGCCGACCACCTCCAGCACCCCCGCCAGTCCCATCAGCGAAAACAGCTCAATGCCCTGGAATCCCAGTGCCGGGATGCCGAAGAACTTGGCCGTGCCGTGCTGCATGAATAAATAGGCCACGATGATGCGCATCAGCCCTTGCGCGCGCGGGGCCCAGACGGCGAAGAAGTCGTTATGGGAAGTCTGCATGGTGGTTTCCTTGGATGAGAGGAAGGTGGGCGGGTTGGGCAACAGCACTGCAAACTGCGACAGCGGTTCGATCCGGGGACGCGGCGGCAACCCTGGCCGGGCCGCGGGGATGGAAGGCGGGGGACGTGGACGCCACCTGGCTTGCTCAACCGAAGCGGCTGGCGGAAACGACGACGTTCATGACCTCGTCCTGGAAGATGCGGCGTCCCGCGTCGTTGCCGGCGGCGCCCGCCGCTACCATCAAGGGCAGCAAGTGGTCGGGACGCGGCTGGACGAGGCGGGCGTCGGGGGCATCCTGCCAGTTCTCCAGGGCGCGGTCGCGGTCCGCCGGCGGCAGCGCCACGGCGTGGGCCAGCCATTCATCGAAGCGCAGCGAGGCGGCGCGAAACGCCGGCGTGAATCCGCGCATGTTGTGGAAGCTCATGCCGCTGCCCACGACCAGCACGCCTTCGTCGCGAAGCCGGGACAGGGCCTGGCCGGCCGCGAGATGTTCGCGCGGATCCAGGCCGGTTTTCATGGATAGCTGGACGATGGGTACATCCGCATCCGGGTAGATCAGCTTGAAGGGCACGAATACGCCGTGGTCCAGCCCGCGCGATGGGTCCGAACCCGATGCGATGCCTGCCTCCCCCAGCAGGGCCTGCACCCGCGCGGCCAGCGCGGGCGATCCCGGCGCCGGATATTGCAGCCGGTAGGTGTGCTCGGGAAAGCCGTAGTAGTCGAACAGCAGCGGGGGGCGAGGGCTGGCGTTGACGGTAAAGACCTCTTCCTCCCAATGGCCGGAGATGACCAGCACCGCTTGGGGGCGCGTTTCCAACGACGCGGACAGCCCTTTGAGGAAACCGGCCATGCGGTCCCACATATGGGGGTTGCCCGGCCAGTCCATGAAGAAGCACGGCCCTCCCCCGTGGGGAATGAAGAACGTGGGCAAGCGGCGGGTCCGGACGGACATGACGAATTTCCTTTACCTTTCGCGCAATATAGGCGCGTAGCGGCAGGCAATCAATCGCCAAAAACGGAACGGTTCGTTTCTTTTGTGTTGATGATCCGCGTGCCGCGTTATTCCTGTTCCGCCTTCTCCAGCCTGGCGGCTTCTTCCCGGACCGCCGCCAGAAAGAACTCCAGCGCCGGCGAGGGTGCCGCATCCGAGCGCAGCACGACGCCCACCGGCGGCAGCGTCCAGCCCGGTTTGAACTTCAGAATGGTCAACACGCCCAGCCGGGCGTAATGCCGGGCCACGCCGCGGGGCATGGCCGACAGTACGTCGGTATTGCGCAGCAGCACTTCGTTGGCCAACAGCGATACCGACTCGGCCAGCGGTACGTCCAGGGCGAGGCCCTGCTCGGCGAAATAGGCATCGATGCGCTGGCGCAGCGGCGCATCGGGGGCGGGAGTATCCAGGACTGCCGAGCCAGCGTGGCAGCGGTGACGCGCGTGGATCGCGCCAGGGGATGCCCCACCCGGGCCACGACGTAGATCGGTTCCTGGTACAGGACCTCGGTGCGGAACATCGCTTGCGCGGCGCCCTGCATCAGGCGGCCGATGATGCAGTCCAGTTCTCCTCGCGCCAAGGCGGCGAGCAGCAGGTCGTTGGTGCCTTCCTGCAGCATGACGGTGACGCCGGCATGGGCCGCGTGCATGCGGGCCAGCGCACGCGGGACCAGTACCGGCAGCACGACTTGCAGCACGCCGGCACGTACGCGGCCGGTAGCGCCGCGCGTGAGCGCCTCGATCTCGTGGCGGGCACCGTCCAGGTCCGCCAGCAGGACGGCAGCCTTCTGCGCCAGAGTAGTGCCGTAGGCGGTTGGGGTGATCCCACGCGGAGAGCGGGTGAACAGCGGCACCCCGAAGGCGTTTTCCAGTTCCGCCAGCAGCTTGCTGGCCGCCGGCTGGGTCATGCCCAGCCGTGCCGCTGCCTTGTGCACGCTATGCGTGGCGTGCAGAGCCTCGAGCAGATCGAGGTGGCGCAGCCGCAGCCGCGACCGGATCTGCTTGACCGACGGGACACGGTAGCCGGCTTCCATGCAGTGATTCCTATCGGTTTTCACTTGATTCTAATAATTTATTCATCGGTAGTCACCGCATCCCTACACTGGACCGGTCCCATCAACGCCACGAGGTAATCGATGAAGATCACCATGCTGGGAACCGGTGCCGCCCTGCCCGATCCCGACCGCGGCCAGTCCGCCATCCTTCTGACCCTGGACGATGACCGCCACTACCTCTTCGACTGCGGCGAGGGAGCCACCCGCCAGATGGTTCGAGCCAATGTGGATCCGGCAAAAGTCGGGGTCGTGTTCCTGACCCATCTGCATCACGACCACATCTGCGATTTTCCCTACTTCGTCATATCGAGCTGGATTCTGAACAGGACCGGCTCGCCGTTGCTCCTGGGGCCGCGCGGTACCCGCCACTTCGTGGATCACTTGTTCGAGAACGGCGCTTTCCAGGCGGATTTCCGCGCACGCAGCGCCTATCCGGTGCGCCAGCAGAATATCGAGGCGGTCCGGCCCGAGGTACGCGAAGTCAAGCCCGGCGTAGTCTTTGAGGACGACAAAGTGAAGATCACCGCCGACTGGGTCGAGCACATCCCGCGCGATATCTGTGAATGCTTCGGCGTGCGGGTGGAGGCCGAGGGCAAGGTCATTGCTTTCAGCGGCGATACCGCGCCGTGCGAGGCCATGGTCCGGCTGGCACAGGACGCGGACCTGCTGATCCACGAATGCACGTTCCCGGAGTCCTTCATCGCCCATCGCGCCAAGACGGGAGTCGGCACCTACGCCCATACCAGTCCCACGGATCTCGGCAAGATCGCCCGCCGCGCGAACGTGAAGAGCCTGCTGGCTACGCACTTCGGCCATTTCGATTCCACCAGCCCGGTGCTCAAGCGTACCGCCGGCAAGCACCTGCCGGTGGAATTGATGGGGCCGCACCTGATGGACGAGATCGTGGCCGACATCCGCAAGAACTATGACGGTCCATTGAGGCTGGCCCATGACCTGATGCGCATCGACCTGTAGGGTCGCCCGCCGCGCCGGTGGGATGTCCGGCGCATCTTCAAGGAGAGCATGCCGTGATCGATATCGTTCGTCGCCATACCGCGTTGTTCGCCGCCGGTCTCTTGAGCTGTTGCGCCGCCGCCCGGGCGGATTATCCCGATCGCCCCATCCGCATCGTGCTTCCTTATGCGCCCGGGGCAGCGGGCGATATCGTTATCCGGCAAGTGCAGCCATTGCTAGAAAAGCGCCTGGGCCAGCCGCTGATCGTCGACTACCGCACGGGCGCGGGCGGCAATATCGGGGCCCAGGAAGTGGTTCGCGCCAAGCCCGATGGCTATACCTTGCTGTTGGGCGCGACGAACAATTTCGTGATCAACCAGTTCCTGTATAAAACGCTCGGGTTCGATCCGCTGCAAGACTTCGCCATGGTCGGCAAGGTCGCGGACGTCCCTGCCTTCATCTATATCAACGCTGCCGTACCGGCCAAGGACTACGCCGAATTCGCGGAGTACGCGCGCAAACACCCCGGCAAGCTCAACTATGGCTCGCCCGGCACGGGTACTACGCCGCATCTGTCCGCGTTTATGCTGAGCGAGGCCATGCAGGCCAGGATGACCCATATTCCCTACCGTGGATCTTCGCCGGGCGTCCAAGCTTTGCTGGCCAATGAGATCCAGCTCTATATCGGAGGCTACGGCATTGCCTCCGCCTATATGCCGCAGCAGCGGGTACGCGCGCTGGCCGTCGCCTCGCCCTCCCGCTATCCGGGGTTGGACCAGGTTCCTACCGCTGCCGAGGCCGGGATGCCCGACGTGGTGCTCTCCAACTGGTGGGCGCTGGCGGCGCCCAAGGGCACCGATCCCGCCGTTGTCGCGACACTGTCGAAGGCGCTGAGCGACGTGCTGGCCACGCCGCAGGTGCGCGAGGCCTTCGCCCAGGGTGGCTTCGTGCCTGGCAAGCAGACGCCGGCGGCGTTCCAGGCGGCGCTGCGCGAAGAAGCCAGGCGCTGGCAGGAAATCGTCCAGAAATCAGGCGTGGCGCTGGACAACTGAGGGCTCGGCCTGCCCGAAGAATGCACTGGGCGTGACGCCGAACTGCCGCTTGAACATGGTCGAAAACGCGCTGGGGCTGGCATAGCCGAGCTCGAGCGCTACATCGACGATCTTCGCCCCTTCCGCGATGCGCTCCAGCGCCGCCAGCAGCCTGGCCTGCTGGCGCCATTGGCCGAAAGTCATGCCGGTTTCGCGCAGGAACAGCCGGTGGACGGTCTTGGCGTCCACGCCCAGGCGCGCGCCCCAACCCCGGGCGGTGGTCTTGTCGTCCGGCGCGGCGACGATGGCTTCGCATACCGTCCGCAGGCGGCGGTCCGCCGGGCGCGGCAGGCGCAGCGGCAGTGTCGGGAGCTGCCGCAGTTCGTCCAGCAGCAGGCGCATGACCCGTCCGTCGCGGGAGTCTTCCTGGTAGGGCCCTTCGATGCCGACCGCCGCGAGGATCAGTTCGCGCAGCAGCGGCGAGACCGCGATGACCGCGCAGTGGCCGGGCAAGTCATGCGTGGCTTCGGGGTGGACGTAGGCGGTGCGCATGCGGACCTGGCCGACCATGCGCAGTTCGTGCCGGACGGCCGGCGGCATCCACAGCCCGCGCGTGGGCGGGACGACCCATCGCCCCATGTCCGTGTGTACCACCATCACCCCATGGACGGCGTATATGAGCTGGCCGGAAGGATGATGGTGCACGCCCGTGCTTGCGCCGGCTGGGAAGTCCTTGGCCATGACCGTGACCGGCCGGGGCCGGTGGTCGAATTCGCGGTAATCCGGAAAAAGGATAGGTTTGTCCATTTCAAGAAGGGCCCTGCCTTATTTTCGCAAGACAGGCGCCATCCGGAAGAGTACGCTTACGAAAACTACGTATAAACCCTGAGCCCTTCGTGGTTTAACCCCGAGACATCATGCAAAGCGTCCATCCCGCCGACGTCCGGCCTGCCCAAGCCGAACGGACCGGTTTCAAGATATTGGGTTTCATCAGCTTCTCGCATTTCCTCAACGATATGCTGCAGTCGCTGATCCTGGCGGTCTATCCGCTGCTTAAAAGCGAGTTCTCGCTCAGCTTCACCCAGATCGGCCTGATTACGCTGCTCTACCAGCTGACCGCATCGCTGCTGCAGCCGCTGGTGGGCTTATACACCGACCGCCATCCCAAGCCCTACTCGCTGCCCATCGGCATGACCTGCAGTCTTGGCGGCATCGTGCTGCTGGCCTTCGCGCCGAACTATCCAACGCTGCTGCTGGCGGCGGCACTGATGGGAACCGGTTCGTCCATTTTCCATCCGGAATCTTCGCGCGTGGCGCGCCTGGTGTCCGGCGGCCGCCACGGGCTGGCCCAGTCGATCTTCCAGGTGGGCGGCAATGCCGGTAGTGCCATGGGGCCGCTGCTGGCGGCCTGGTTCATCATCCCCCGGGGCCAGGACAGCCTGGCGTGGTTCGCGCTGGCGGCGCTGCTGGCCATCGTCGTGCTCTACCAGGTAGGCGCCTGGTATCACCGCCAGCATCTCTCCGGCCCCCGCAAGGCCAAGCCGGCGGCTCCGGCGGCTGTGCTCCCGCGCGGGACCGTTGCCGGTTCGATGGCCATCCTGCTGACGCTGCTGTTCTCCAAGTATTTCTACATGGCGAGCTTCACCAGCTATTACACCTTCTACCTCATGCATCGTTTCGGCGTCTCGGTGCAGAACGCGCAGATGCATTTGTTCGCCTTCCTGATCGCGGTGGCGCTGGGAACCATACTCGGTGGCCCCATCGGCGATCGCATCGGCCGCAAGAAGGTGATCTGGGGATCGATCCTCGGCGTGGCGCCTTTCGCGCTGGTCCTGCCGTATGTCGGCCTGGCGTGGACAGGCGTGCTGAGCTTCGTGATCGGCCTGATCCTGGCCTCCGCCTTCTCGGCCATCCTGGTGTTCGCCCAGGAGCTCATGCCGGGCAAGGTAGGTACGGTATCGGGCCTGTTCTTCGGATTTGCCTTCGGCATGGGCGGCCTGGGCGCCGCGGTGCTGGGCAAGGTGGCTGACGTGACCAGTATCGAGTACGTCTACCACTTGTGCTCCTTCCTGCCGCTGCTGGGGCTGCTTACGGCTTTCTTGCCCGACCTCGGGCGTCCCCGGCCCAAGGCGGCGCTGGCCAAGGCCTGAGCGCTGCGCCGCGGTCTCCGGGAGATTGTTGCCTTCAAGGCAACAGTAGGGCCGAAAAACGATTCTTGTGGGCAATGCAGACGCGGGCTACCTTAGCCCGCGTCCATTCGTCCCTGTATCGAGAGTCTCATGCGTTTCGTATCGCGTCTTGGCGGGATCGCCCGCTCGGCCGGCTGTGCGGCCCTGGCGGCCTTCCTGTTCAACCCCGCCGTTCATGCGGCCCCGCTGGACGTGACCTTCCAGCTCGACTGGCGGTTCGAGGCCAGCTCCGTTCCCTACATCGTTGCCAAGTCCAAGGGGTATTTCGCCGCCGAAGGGCTCAACGTCACGCTCAATGTGGGTGCCGGATCGGCTGCCACCATCACGCGGCTGGCGGCGGGCAACGCCGACATGGGCGTAGGCGACATCAGTTCGTTCGTGGAATTCGTCGGCAACAACGGCCGCGTGCCCGCCAAGGCCGTCTTCCTGATGTATGAAAGTACGCCGGCGGGCATCTTTACGCTCAAGAAGTCGGGCATTACGCGCCCGGCGGACTTGAAGGGGCTTACCGTGGCCGCACCGGTCAACGACGGCGCGCGCAAGATATTTCCGCTGTTCGCCCAAGCCGCGGGGCTGCCGCCTGACGGCGTGAAATGGATGTCGGTGGAGCCGGCCATCCGCGAAACGCTGCTGGTGCGCGGGCAGGTGCCCGTCATCGCGGGCTACGCCACCTCGGCGCTGGTGTCGCTGCAGCGGCTGGGCGTGGCGCCGGGCGACATCGTCGCCATGATGTACGCCGATCATGGCGTGGATCTCTATGGCAATGCCGTATTCGCCACGCCGCGTTTCATCGAGGAGCATCCCGAGGCGGTGGCCGGTTTCCTGCGCGCACTGGCGCGCGCGCTCAAGGATATCGCCGCCGATCCGCAGGATGCGGTCAGCCGGCTCAAGGCCTTTGATCCGTTGATCGACGCCAAACTGGAAGCCTTGCGGCTCGGCATCCTGCTGGACCGCCAGATCGTCACGCCGCACGTGCGCGAAGCCGGGGTGGGCGACATCGATCCGGCGCGCCTGCAGGCCTCGATCGACAAGCTCGTTGGCGCGCTGGCGCTCAAGAGCCGGCCGGACGGCCGCATGCTGGTGGATATGCGCTTCCTGCCCGCCCAGGCCGAACGCATGATTGCCCCGGTTGCGGCGAAATAGACAAGAGGACGACATCGCCATGGAGAGCTTGCCCCAGATCGACTTTACCGATTTCCGATTCGGCGACCGCGCCCAGCGGCTCGCGGTGGCGCGTCGTATCGCCGATGCCTGCGCCCGCTATGGGTTCTTCTACCTGACGGGCCATGGCGTCCCGCAGGAAGCGATTGCGCATGCGTTCGCGGTAGGCGAGCGTTTCTTCGCCCTCCCCCTGGACCAGCGCCTGGCGTGCCGCTCGACGGCGCGCAACCAGAACCGCGGCTACCAGCCCATGTTCGATACGAAGCATGGCGACCAGCCCGATGGCAAGGAGTCGTTCGACATGGGTTTCCCGCTGCCGCCCGACGACCCCGACGTCGTGGCCGGCCTGCCCTTCCACGCGGTCAATACCTGGCCGGCCGATCCCGAACTGCGGCACGCGCTCGAAGCCTTGTATTTCGCCAAGCTTGAGTGCGGGCGTAATGTGCTGCGCGCCATGGCGCTGGCGCTGGACGCGGACGAGAATTTCTTCGTCAGCCGCTGCCGCAAGCCCACGACCAATATGCGCGTGGTGCACTACCCGCCGCAGGAGCTCATTGCCGATCGTACCGACATCGGGGCGGGCGAGCATACCGACAAGGGCATCATCACGTTGCTGCTGAACGACCGGCAGGGCGGCCTGGAGGTCAAGACCCCGGCCGGAGACTGGATCGAGGCGCCGCCCATGGAGGGCGCCCTCATCATCAACGTCGGGCGGCTGCTCACGCGGTGGACGAATGGCCGTTTCATCAGCGCGGTGCACCGCGTCTACAACCGGACCGGCCTGCGGCGCTATTCGATCCCGCAGTTCCATCATGCCGATTACCGCGCCGTGATCGATCCTCGCGACCTGCCGGGTGTTACCGAGCCCAGGTTCGAGCCCGTGGTGGCGGGCGAGTTCGTGGCGGCCAGCTTCCGGCAGGACCGCGCCTCGTGGCGGGAGGCGGCGCCCGCCTGAGAGGCCCTAGCCCACGTAGTCGTCGAAGCGCTGCTGCAACAGTTCGAGCACGACCGAGGCAGCAATGGGCAGGTGGCGTTCCGTGCGCACATGCAACGAGAATGCAATGCTGCTGCTGCCGCGGTCCGCCAGCGGCACCAGCGCCAGCCGGCCGGCCTTGAGTTCGGGCAGAATGGAAATGCGCGTCATCACCGATACGCCCGTGCCGTCCAACGCCATCTGCCGCATCATCGCGATCGAGTTGGTTTCGAGCAGCGGCTCGAAGCGGCCCTCCGGACCGAGGTTCAACCGGTCCAGCGTGGTGCGCAGCTCCATGCCGCGCGCGGGCAGGACCAGCGGCAGGTCCAGGCATTCGCGGAACCGCACGCTCTTGCGCCGGGCCAGCGGATGGTCGGGCAGGAGGGCGAGCCCGATCGGAATGCTGGCGGTTCGCAGCCGCGTGACCGGTTCGGCCAGCGGCGGATCCCAGCACATGCCCATGTCCAGCTCGCCCTTGCCCACGTCGGCGGTGATGTCCGCCGAGTTGCCGGTATGGACGCTGAACGAGATGCCGGGATAGCGGCGATGCACGTCGGCGATCAGCCGGGGCGCGATCAATTCGCTCATGTACTGCAGGATGCCGATGCGCACGCGGCCGCGCCGCAAGCCCCGCAGCGCGTCGATCTGCGCCAGCGCATCGTCGAAGTCCCGATCCAGGCGCTGGGCTGCCGCGAGCATGGTCTCGCCCGCGGCGGTCAGCCTCACGCCTCGCGGCAGCCTCTCGAACAGCGGAACGCCCAGCGATTCCTCGAACTTCAGTATCTGCCGCGTGACGGCCGACGGCGCGACATGGAGATGATCGGCCGCACTGCGGACCGAACCGCGTCGCGCGACCTCGACAAAGTAACGGATGAATGGAGCAAACGGGTGCAAGCCCTGCCTCGCGCGATGGGTGTTGACATGGCCGCGTAGCGGCGCTCCTGCACTATACCGAGGGTTGTCGCCTTAGCACGAGATATCGCTCGCATGGCCTCTTGCGCGCACGGGGGCGCGCCGTTTTATAGTGCTACCCTGTGTCTACCGGCACCCTATTCAGCAGGTCCTGTCATGAAACGTCTACTTCTCGTCCTCGCCGCCATGTTCGCGCTCAACGGCTGCGGCGTCGTCGCAGCCCCGTGCCGCGTGGCCTCGGCCGGACTCAAAATCGTTCCCGTCGTGGGCGACATCGCCGCGGTCCCCACGGACGCCTGCGCCGAGATCATCGATTGATGGACTCGCGCAAGGCCCTGGTCCTGTTCTCGGGGGGGCAGGACTCCACTACGTGCCTGGCGTGGGCACTGGCGCGCTACGCGGCCGTCGAGACCGTCGGCTTCGATTACGGCCAGCGTCATCGCGTGGAGCTCGAGGCCCGGCAGAATGTATTGCGCGAGTTGCGCGCGCGGTTTCCCCGGTGGGCCCAACGCCTGGGCGAGGACCATACGATCGATTTCGCCGTGCTGGGCGCGATCAGCGACACCGCGCTTACGCGGGAAAGCGAAATCAAGCTCACCGCGGCCGGCCTGCCCAACACGTTCGTGCCGGGCCGTAATCTGGTCTTCCTGACCATGGCCGCCGCACTTGCCTACCGCCGCGGGCTCGATGTCGTGGTGGGCGGCATGTGCGAGACCGACTTCTCGGGCTATCCCGATTGCCGCGACGACACCATCAAGGCCCTGCAGGTCGCAGTGTCGCTGGGCATGGGCCAGCGTTATACCTTCGAAACCCCGCTGATGTGGCTGGACAAGGCACAGACGTGGCAACTGGCGGCTGACCTGGGCGGAGACGCGCTGGTCGACGTGGTGGCCGAGCATAGCCATACCTGCTACCTGGGCGATCGCAGCAAGCGTTTCGACTGGGGCTATGGGTGCGGCGCCTGCCCTGCCTGCGAGTTGCGAGCCGCGGGATACGAGCGCTGGAAGGCCATGGGAAGGGCCGCCGGCTAAGAACGACCCGGCGCCGCCTGTACTGTCATGGCCCCTTGGGCGCCACCACGTTGCGCGGTTGACCCGCCACAAATGCTTCGAGGTTGTCCACCAACTGGTCGGCCAGGGTCTGCATGGCCTCCTGGCTCGCCCATGCCACGTGCGGCGTGAGGATGAAGTTGGGTTGCTTGACGTGCAGCAAGGGGTTGTCGTCGCGAGGCGGTTCGCCGTCCAGCACGTCGAAGCCCGCGCCGGCGATGGTGCCATTGCGCAACGCATCGGCCAGCGCGGCCTCGTTCACCAGCCCGCCGCGCGCGGTATTGATCAGCAGCGCGGTCCGCTTCATGGATGCCAGCTGTTGGCGATCGATCATGTTTCGCGTCGCCGGGC
This sequence comes from Pigmentiphaga sp., assembly GCF_033795525.1. Lineage (GTDB taxonomy): Bacteria > Pseudomonadota > Gammaproteobacteria > Burkholderiales > Burkholderiaceae_B > Pigmentiphaga. The sequence goes on along the minus strand of NZ_JARYGM010000003.1, from coordinate 386,404 downwards.
TGAGCGGCAGGTGCAGCGTGACGACGTCGGCGGTACGCAGCAACTCGTCCAGCGGCAGGTTGGTCACGCCCGGCTCGTCCACCGGCGTGCGGCTGGCGACACATATCTCCATGCCGAACGCCCTTCCAAGCGCCGCCACCGAGCGGCCCAGCGCGCCGTACCCGACGATGCCCAGCCGGCTTGCCGCCAGGTCGCGGATGGGATAGTCCAGGAAGCAGAACTGTGTCGAGCGCTGCCATTTGCCTGCTTCGACGTCCGCCGCGTAGGCGCGCAGGTTGCGCCGCAGGGCCAGGATCAGCGCGAACGTGTGTTCAGGCAGCGAGGCCGTGGCGTAGTTGCGGATGTTGGACACCACGATGCCGCGCTCCTGGCACGCCGCCAGATCAATGATGTCGGTGCCCGTGGCGGCCACCGCGATCATGCGCAGTCTCGGCAGCTGGTCCAGTTCGGCCTTGCGCAGCGGCACTTTGTTGGTAACGGCGATGGTCGCGTCCCGCAGCCTGTCGACGACTTCGTCCCGGGCTGTCGCGTCGTGATCGAGCCAGTCATGCGCGAAGGCCGGGGGCCGGATGGTGGCCTGCAGGCTGGCCCGGTCCAGGAAGACGATCTTGTGGGCGGACGACATGGAAAGCCCTCGATATAGAAGAAGACAAGGTGGGCGCCAGGCGGTGGCCGATAGTACGGCTGGCCGCCTGGCGACTTGGCATTACCCCTTCAGCGATGCCCGATAGGCTTCGATATCGGCGATGGGCCGGCGCGCGACGTTGGAGTCCATTGCAGCCAGCGCCACGGCAGCCGCGACTTCGCTGATCAGGCGCGGGTCGAAGGGCGTGGGGATGAAGTAGTCGGGACCGAACTCCAGCTTGCGGTTCGGGTAGGCCTTCGCCACTTCAGCCGGAATAGGCTGCTGCGCCAGGCCTGCGATTGCGTTCACGCAAGCAAGCTTCATCTCGTCGGTGATCCGCATGGCGTCCACGTCCAGCGCGCCCCGGAACAGGAAGGGGAAGCATAGTACGTTGTTGACCTGGTTCGGATAATCCGAGCGGCCGGTGGCGATCAGGCAGTCCGAGCGGACTTCCTTGGCCAGCTCGGGCCGGATCTCGGGCTCGGGATTGGCCAGTGCCAGGATCAGCGGCCGCAGCGCCATGGTCGAGACCATCTCGGGCGTGAGCAGGCCGGCGGCCGAGCATCCCAGGAAGATGTCCGCGTCCTTGACCGCATCGGCCAGGGTGCGGGCGCTGCTGCTGGTGGCGTAGCGCGACTTGTTGAATTCCATCGACGCGTCGCGCCCTTCATAGACGACGCCCTTGGAGTCGACGAGCAGGATGTTCTCTTTCCTCAGGCCTTGGCGAACCAGCAGGTCCAGGCAGGCAATGGCTGCCGCGCCGGCGCCGGAGCAGACCAGCTTGACTTGATCGAGCGTCTTCTCGGCCAGCTTCAGGCCGTTGACGATACCGGCCGAAGCGACGATGGCCGTACCGTGCTGGTCATCGTGGAACACGGGGATCGACATGCGCTCGGTCAGCTTGCGCTCGATGTAGAAGCACTCGGGCGCCTTGATGTCCTCGAGGTTGATGCCGCCGAACGTGGGTTCCATCATCGCGATGGCGTCCACCAGCTTGTCGGGGTCGGTTTCCGCCAGTTCGATGTCGAACACGTTGATGCCGGCGAACTTCTGGAACAGGCAGGCCTTGCCTTCCATCACCGGCTTGGCCGCATAAGGGCCGATGTTGCCCAGGCCCAGCACGGCGGTGCCGTTGGAGATGACCGCGACGAGGTTCGAGCGCGAGGTGTAGTAGCGCGTCGCCTGCTGCTCGTTGGCGATGGCTTCGCATGCGGCGGCGACGCCCGGGGAATACGCGAGCGACAGATCTTGCTGGTTGTCGAGAGGCTTGGTCGGGACGACCGAGATTTTTCCAGGAACAGGGAACTGGTGATAGGCGAGCGCCTTATCGGTAAGCGAAGAATCCATTGTTTTGTAGGTAAAACACTCAGCGGCACGTGAAGTCCCATTGTATGCCCGGATCGGTAACAGGCTGTGTTGTCGCGGCCGGGCCGCGACGCTTCGTCATGGCGCTGTCACGTACGGCGAATAACCTCGCGCTCGTCATGGCTGACAAAAAGCTTAACGACCGTTATCAATTCCACGAGGTTTGAATGTCCTACCTGACAGATAAATTGCGCGCTCCGCACCGCGAGGCGCAGGGGGAAGTCACCGTTCCCGGCCAGATGTTCGACGAAATCGTCGCGGCCAATCCCGCTCGCCGTACCCTGCTGCGGAACAGTTTTGGCCTGTCGATCCTGTCCGTGTTCGGTGCCACCTCGCTAGCGGCCTGTGGCGGCGATGACGACGATCCTGCGCCGACGAATCCGGGCGACGGCAATGGCGGCGGCGGTACGGACCCGGTCGGCCCTGACTACTCCGTCAAGTTCCAGCCGCTGGCCGGCAAGATCACGGCCGACACCGTGACCGTGCCCAGCGGCTATGTGGCCGAGGTGCTGTACTCGGCCGGCGACAAGTGCCTGCCCGATTCCATTGGCTATACCGGCACCCCGCAGTCCTATCCGGACACCGAGAAGCAGGCAGGCGGCCAGCATGACGGCATGCACTACTACCCGCTGGAAGGCGTGGACCCCAACAAGGGCGGCCTGCTGGTGCTCAACCACGAGAACGTCGATGGCGCCACGCTCGACCTGAGCGCGGACGCGGTCCGGACCAACTCGTCGAACGTCGGCGTGTCGGTGATCGAAATCGTCCGTAGCGACGACGGCAAGTGGTCGGTCAACACCAACTCGCGCTACAACAAGCGCTATACCGGCAACACCACCTACAATGTCGGCGGTCCGGCGGCCGCGAAGGTGGGCGCTACCGTGGTCGGCACCTTGAACAACTGCGCCAGCGGCCCGACGCCGTGGGGCACCTATCTCACCTGCGAAGAGACGACCAACAACTACTGGGATGACACCCAGCCCGAGGTCGGCTATGGCTGGGTCGTTGAGATCGATCCCTACAATCCGGACTCCACCGCGGTCAAGCGCACCGCCATGGGCCGCTTCGATCACGAGAACACCGCCTACATGCTGGACGAGAACAACCGCGTCGCCTTCTACATGGGCGATGACGGTACGCCCGGCTGTATCTACAAGTTCGTCCCGAGCAAGGCCTACGATCCGAACAACCGTGCCAATAACATGAACCTGTTGGACGAAGGCACGCTGTACGCCGCCCGCTTCAATGAGGATGGCACGGGCAACTGGGTCGAGCTGACCGTTGGCAAGAACAACCTGACGCTCAACGCCATCGATCCGGGCAACTACACGCAGACCGATCCGAGCCAGCCTCCGCAGCCCAGCATCATCAACTTCGCGGATCAGGCCGACGTGCTCATCAACACCAAGGCAGCCGCCCGCGTTGCCGGCGCGACGCTGATGGACCGTCCGGAGTGGATTACCGTGGGCCTGGACAAGAAGGTCTATTGCACGCTGACCAACAACAGCAGCCGCAAGCGCACCCACCCGGCTAACCCGCGGCCTAACAATTCGCATGGCCACATTGTCAGCTGGACGGAGAACAACAACTCCCCGCTGGCCACGTCGTTCCAGTGGGAATTGCTGCTGCTGGCCGGCCAGGACGAGGCCGACGGCGCCGCCGACAATGTGACCGGCAACATCAACGGCGACGTGTTCTCCAGCCCCGACGGCATCCGGGTCGATCCCCAGGGCCGCCTGTGGGTGCAGACCGATGCCGGCACGGGCAGCAGCACCACCAGCATCTTCGGCAACAACTCGATGTACTACATCGATCAGGAAACTGGCGAGTCCAAGCGCTTCCTGGTGGGGCCGGTGGGCTGCGAGATCACCGGCATTGCCTACACGCCGGACCTGACCACGTTCTTCATCAACATCCAGCATCCGAACGGCGCGTGGAACACGGTGCGCGCCGGTGGTGGCGATGCACGTTCCGCCACGGTGGTCGTGCGCAGGGAAGACGGTCTGCCGGTAGGCGCATAAGGTTCAAGGAGGGGGCGTTGCCGGCGGTTTGAGGCAGGTCCCCATTTTCAGCCCGGATGGCCCGCCCATCCGGGCTTTTTTTCGTGCCTGCCCGGCGCACGGCCGGTCCCTGCGGACCGCCGATGCGCGCCCGGCATGATCAGGTCCGGGCGGCCTGATGCTTCTCGATCACCTTTCCGGCCAGGTGGAATCCGGTATTGGCGGCCGGCACCCCGCAGTAGATGGCTGCCTGCACCAGCGTTTCCTCGATTACCTGGGGCTCTATCCCCGCCCGCAGCGCGGCGGCCACATGCATCTCGAATTCTTCCCAGCGGCCCAGCGCCAGCATCATCGAAAGCACCGCGATCCGGCGCGTGCTGTCCTCGAAGCGGCTCGACGTCCAGACCTCGCCCCAGGCATAGCGGGTGATGAAGGCCTGGAAGCGGCGGTTGAACGGCGTGATGGAGGCATTGCGCGCATCGACGTAGCTGGCGCCCAGCACCTGGCGGCGGCGGGCCATGCCGTAGTCGTAGCGGTCTTGTTCGGTCACGACGGGCGGCTCGGTCAGGAACTCGATCAGCGTATCGCAGAACTGCACCGGCACTTCGCTGGCCGCGATATGGGCCGCGGGCAGCATGCGGGTCGTGGCGCCCGGGATCTTGCCGGCAATGAACTCGCCGGCGGCAGGCGGGGTGGAGACGTCGCGTTCGCCGGTGATCACCAGGGTGGGCACGTTGATGCGCGCGAGGTCGTCGGCTACCTGCATGTCGCGGATGGCCGCGCAGCAGCCGGTATAGCCGACCGGCGAGGTGCGCAGGAAGGTGTTGCGCACGCGCTGGTAGGCGATGCTGTTGCGTTCTACGTATTCCGGCGTGAAGAAGCGGCCCATGGCCATGTCGACGATGCTTGCCATGCCGTTGGCACGCACGGTGTCGATGCGCGTTTGCCAGGCCTGGGGGTCCATCTGGCTGGAGGTATTGCAGAGAGCCAGGCGGCGAAGGCGGCCGGGCTTGTTGATGCCATACCACATTCCGACCATGCCGCCGAGGGAAACGCCGGCGTAGTCGAAGGTTTCGCAGCCGGCGGCAGTGGCCACCGCGTCCAGGTCGTTGCCCAGCTGCTCCAGCGTGTAGTCGCCGGCCGGCGCATCGGAAGCGCCATGTCCGCGGGCATCGAAGCGGATGACCCGGAAGTGGCGCATCAGCCGCGGCAGGACATCGTCCCACACCGAGAAATCGGTACCGATGGAATTGCCGAGCACCAGGGGCGGCAGGCTTTCGTCACCGTCGCTGCGCCAGTAGATGCGGGCGTCTCCGCTGACAACGTGGGGCATGTTCTAGTCCTCCTGGATAAGGGTTTTTTGTTCCTGCCATTGATACAGCACGGCACTGCACATCGGCTGGCACGCCGCGATCTGAGGCTGCGGGCCCGCCAGGGTGTCGATGTCGTCCGCGCCGAGCACGGCAGTGACTTCGGGAATCTTCTTGAGCAGCGAGGCGACCGGGGTGCGTTGGCCGATGGCTTGTTCGCAGACCTGGCCGACGATGCGCTGGGCCTGGGCCGGCCCGAGCAATGCGGACAGCTTGAGCGAAATGCCTTCTGAATAGACCACGCCGTAGAGGCGGTCGATATTCGCCTGCATGGCCTCTGCGTCTACGCGCACGCCTTCGGCGATGTCGACGGCCGCCGCGATGCTGCTGGCGGCGAGGTTGAACAGGTCGGCCAGCACCGGCATCGCATTGGGCCAAGTGCCCAGTCCGCGCTCGTGTTCGGAGGTCAGTTCGCCGGCCAGGATGCCGGCCAGCGCCGGCGCCCGGTACGAGGCGTCGAGCAGGTACATGCTCGAGACCGGATTGCGCTTGTGCGGCATGGCCGAGGAGCCGCCCCGGCCTTCGCCCGTGGGCTCGAAGGCTTCCGCCACTTCGGCCTGCATGAGCAGCGACATGTCGCGCCCGATCTTGCCCAGCGCGCCGCACAGAATGGCCAGCTCGCTGCCCAGGCGGGCCAGGCGGTCGCGGCCGCCTTGCCACGAAATGGCCGGGACCCGCAGGCCCAGGCGCGACGCCAGGACCTGCGCCACGCGCTGGCCTTCGCCGTAATGGGTGGCCAGCGTGCCGTTGGCGCCGCCGAATTGCAGCGTGCACGCTTCGTCGGCGGCTCGCTTGAGCGCCACGCCGCAGCGGCCGGCGGCATCGAGCCAGCCGGCCACCTTCCAGCCGAAGGTTACCGGCGCTGCAGGCTGGATGAGCGTGCGGCCCAGCAGCGGTGTGCGGCGATGCGCCTCGACCTGGGCGGCCAGGGCGTCGCCGAGCCTGACGAGCTCGGCTCGCAACAGGTCTATGGATAGACGGGCCAGCGAGACTACGGCGGTATCGGCGATGTCCTGGCTGGTCGAGCCGTAGTGCACATAGGCGGCGGCCTTGTCGTCCTTCTTGGCGACGGCCGCCTTGAGCGCCTTGACCAGCGGGATGGCCAGGGTCCCGGCCACGCGCGCCTCGGCCGCCAGCTTGGCGGGATCGACGGCGAAGGACGAGCAGGTATCGATAATGACCGCGGCGGCGTCGGCCGGGATGACGCCGCATTCGCGCTGGGCGGCGGCCAGCTCCGCTTCGAAGCGGACCATGGCGGCGATCACGGCCTGGTCGGTCCAGAGGGCCCGGATCGCCGGCGTCGAGAAGAAGGCGTTGAGAGCGTCCATGGTGATGTATATCGAGGGTCTGCGCCGGAGAGCGCGGGTCGGCATGACGATAGCACGTCGGCCCGCCCTTTCTTGGGGCCGGCGGCCGCTGCGGCGGGCACCCAGGGTTGGTCCGGCCGACGATTTGGTTGTATCGTACAACCTTAGTGCAAGGAGGCAGCCATGGCCATCGCCGTCGAGCCCGCTCTTATCGATCAGGTCCGCGAAGCCTCGCGCGAGATCGTGCGGGAGCTGGGCTTCATGAAACCCCACTTGGCTGCCACGCCCCACCCGGCGTCGGCGGTGCATGCCATCGTGGAAATCGGCAGGCATGGCGCGCTGCCCGCGTCCCGCCTGGCCGAGCTGCTGCGCCTGGAGAAGTCCAGCGTCAGCCGCATGGTCCGCAAGCTGGTCAAGGCGGGGGAGGTGCGCGAAAGCGCCAGCCCGGACGATGGTCGGGTCAAGCTGCTGACCCTGACCGCGCGGGGCCGCCGGACGCTCGCCGCCATCGATGCCTACGGCAGCGGGCAGGTGGTTCGTGCCCTGGCGGGGCTCCCGGGCGCGCAGCGCGAGGCCGTCAGAGCCGGCCTGCAGACGTATGCCCGCGCCCTGGCGGGACCAGGCGCTTGCACTGGCGCGTCCCAGGCGATCGATATCGCGCACGGCTATCGTCCCGGCATGATCGGCCGCATCGTCGACATGCATGGCCGTTTCTACGCGCGCGCCGCCGGTTTCGGCCCCTACTTCGAAAGCAAGGTCGCTGCCGGACTTGCGGAGTTCTGCGCCCGTGCGTCCTCCCCTCGCAGCCGCGTCTGGACGGCCGAGCAAGAGGGACGTATCGTCGGTGCGGTCGCGATCGACGGCGAGGACTTGGGCGATAACGTGGCGCACCTGCGCTGGTTCATCGTCGACGATGGGGTGCGCGGCGCGGGCATAGGCCGGCGCCTGCTGGACGAGGCGCTCGCTTTTTGCGACGAAACGGGTTTTGCCGCCATCCGGCTGTGGACCTTTCGCGGCCTCGACGCCGCCCGCCGCCTGTACGAGGCGCACGGTTTCATGCTGGTAGAAGAATGGACCGGCAACCAATGGGGCGAAGAGGTGGTGGAACAGCTATTCGAAAGGACGCGGCCATGAGCGCGTTGCCTTCATAGCGATTACCGGGAGACCTTGTGGCCGCTCGCGTCGTGCTGGCTGGATACGGGTGAGGTGCCGTCGGGACGGGTCGAATCCCGAACGGGCTCGATCGATTGATCGCGGCATGGGACTTGCTGCCCGTCCGCCCCGCCGGGCATGGTCCGGCGCTAATGGCGCGAACACGGGAGATTGCTCATGAAAGCTGTTGTATTCCACGGCATAGGCGACATACGTCTGGACGACGTAGCGGATCCGGCCATCGAACAGGAGACCGATGCAATCGTCAGGTTGACCGCTAGTGCGATTTGCGGGACCGACCTGCATTTCATCCGGGGCACGATGGAGGGTGTCAAACCCGGGACCGTGCTGGGACATGAGGGTGTAGGTGTGGTCGAGCAGCTTGGCCGCGAAGTACGCAACCTGAAGGCCGGCGACCGCGTCATCATTCCGTCGACCATCGCCTGCGGCTATTGCTCATATTGCCGGGCCGGCTACTACGCCCAATGCGATAACGCCAATCCGCACGGCAAGCAGGCGGGAACGGCCTTTTATGGCGGACCGGAGCAGACCGGCCCGTTCAGCGGCCTGCAGGCCGAAAAGGCCCGCATACCGTTCGCGAGCGTGAACCTCGTCAAGATTCCCGACGATGTCAGCGACGACCAGGCCATCATGCTGTCGGACATCTTTCCTACCGGCTACTTCGGCGCTGATCTTGCCGGTATCAAGCCGGGCCACACTGTCGCCGTGTTCGGATGCGGTCCGGTGGGCCAGTTCGCCATTGCGTCGGCCAAGCTGATGAAGGCGGGCCGCATCTTCGCGGTGGACGCTGTACCGGATCGCCTGGAGATGGCGCGGGCCCAGGGGGCGGAAGTGGTGGACTTCAACACCGAGGATCCCGTCCAGGCGATCCGGCAGGCGACTGGCGGGATAGGCGTGGATTGCGCCATCGACGCCGTGGGGGTGGACGCGGTCCATGCCCATACCGGGCCGGCCTCGCACGATCCCGGCGTGCCCAAGCAGGAGCAGCAGGCTGCCGCCACTGCGCCCCACGCGCAGCCCAGCGACGGCAACTGGGTGCCGGGCGATGCGCCGGGCCAAGCTCTCGATTGGGCTGTGCGTGCCCTGGCGAAGGCCGGCACGCTGTCCATCATCGGCGTCTATCCGCCCACCGACAATACCTTCCCTATCGGCGTGGCGATGAACAAGAACCTGACGATCCGGATGGGTAACTGCAATCACCGCAAGTACATCCCGGAGCTGGTCGAGTTGGTACGCACCGGCGTTATCGATCCGCTGGCCGTGCTCACCAAGCGCGAGCCGCTGGCCTCCGCCATCGATGCCTACAAGGCATTCGACCGGCGCAAGCCCGGCTGGGTGAAGGTCGAACTGGAGGTGTCCGCCTAGCGCGGCGTGACCGGTTCGCCTCGTGGGCTTGGTCAGGACTTGGACGCCCCCTGAAGCTCCGGTACGAAACCCGGGTGCTCGTGCACCTCCAGCCGGTCCTCTACGCTGTCCACACCGGGTACGGCGCTGACTTCCGCAATCAGCTTTTCATGTTCCGAGGCCAGGATCTGTCCGCTCAGGCAGACTTGGCCGGCCGTTGCGGAAACGTCGATGGAGCCGGGATGGCTGGTGACCCGGCCCAGATGGGAGCGGACCCGCTCGACCAGTTGCCACTCGTCAACGGGCGATCCGTCCATCCCTATGGTGCTGCGCGCCCGGGCGGCGACGCCGTGGAGTTGGTCCGCCGCGCGTTTGCGGGCCTTGCGCGCATAACGGTCGAGGTCATGGCGGCTGGCCGCGGCCTTATCGCGCAGCAGCGCCCTGCGCCGCCGTCCGCCTATAGGGTCGAACAGATACATGGCGGTCGCACCGAGCGCGGCCGCAGCGACATAGTTCAGTAAATGTTTCATGTGCTTCTCCCGACTGTCGATGCTGAGGTGGACGAAGTGCCTCGTTCGAGGCCCCCCGCCGGGAGAATGCGCAGCACGACGTGTGCCTGTAGAAAAAACGCGGGTCTTCGGTCAGACCGGCTCATCGGGGTGCCGGACGACGCGCTGGGTCTGGGTGCCGAGACCTGTGGCGCCCAGCGTGATGATGTCGCCGGGCGCGAGATAGCGTGGCGGGCGGGCGCCCATCCCGACGCCGGCCGGCGTTCCTGTAATGATGAGATCACCGGGTTCGAGCGTCATGACACGGCTGCAGTAGCTGACCAGTTGCGCGCAGGAGAAGATCATGTCGCTGGTATGGCCGTGCTGCTGGCGATCGCCGTTGACATCCAGCCAAAGCTCGAGGGCCTGGGGATCGCCGACCTCGTCGGCCGTGACCAGGTAGGGGCCTACCGGGCCGAAGGTGTCGAATCCCTTGCCCTTGCCCCATTGGCCGCCGCTGCGCTCGAGCTGGTACTCGCGTTCGGACACGTCGTTGGCCAGGCAGTATCCGGCAATGTAGGCGGGTGCATCCGCTTCGGCGACGGAACGCGCGCGCCGGCCGATGACGATGCCCAGTTCCACTTCCCAATCGAGCCGGCTGCAACCCGGAGGGATGACGATGTCGTCGTCCGGGCCGCAGAGACAACTCGTCCATTTGGGGAACAGCGTCGGCTCTGCCGGGATGGCCATGCCCGACTCGGCGGCATGTTGCCGGTAGTTCAGGCCGACCGCCACGAACTTGCCGATGCCTGGCCAGGGGACGCCCAGCCGGGGCCGGCCTTCTATGACGGGCAGACGCCGTGTGTCGAGCGCGGCCAGCATGTCCAAGGCGGCCCTGTCCAGCATGCGCGGGCCGATATCGTCCAGCAGTCCGGACAGATCGCGGAGTACACCGTCCCGGTCCATCAGGCCGGGACGCTCTTCTCCGGCCGGACCGTATCGCAATAGCTTCAATTCGGTTTCCGATAATGGGGTATCAATTGGGCGTGATGCCGGCAAGCTTTACGGCTTTGCCGAACTTCTCCAGGTTGGTCCGGATGTTGGCGGCGTAGCCTTCGGGCGTGCTGCCTATGGCGGTCGCGCCCATTGCGTTCAGCCGTTGGACGGCATCGGGGTGCTTGAGCGCCGAGGCCACGGCGCTGGAGAGCTGCTTGACGATGGGCGCCGGCGTGCCGGCCGGTACGACGATGCCCATCTCGGAACTGAAGTCGAAGCCCGGAATGGTTTCGGAAACGGCAGGCACGTCGGGTGTCATGGCGGGGCGCTCCAGCGTCGTTACGGCGATGATGCGGGCCTTGCCGGTCTTGACATATTGTTCCAGGGCCGGATAAGCGGCGATGACCAGCGAAGTCTCGCCGCCCATGAAGGCCGGGACCGACTGGCCCGCGCCCTTGTAGGGGACATGCACAATGTCGACACCCAGGCCGTTCTTGAGCGACTCCATCGTGATGTGGTGGATGCTGCCTATGCCTGACGAGCCGTAGGTCAGCATCCCGGGCTTGGCCTTGGCCAAGGCGGCCAGATCGGCCAGGTTGTGGACATTCAGCGACGATTGCACGGCGACGTACAGCGGGATGGCGGCAGCCAGCGTAACCGGCGTGAAATCCTTGGCGGCCTGGTAGGGCAGCTTGGCAAAGAGGTAGGGGTTGATGGCCAATTGCTGGATGTCCGAGAAGAACAGTACCTGGCCGTCGGCCGAGGAATGGGCGACCGCTTTCGCGGCACCGATGCCGCCGGCGCCTGGCCGGTTCTCGACGACGAACTGCTGCTTGAACGTCTCGGAAAGCGACGGACTGAGCGACCGCGCAAGAACATCGGGAGCGCCTCCTGGCGCATAAGGCACGATCATGCGTACCGGCTTGGTGGGATAGGTTTGCGCCTGGGGGGCGGCGGCGCTCCATAGCAGGGCCAGCCCTGCGAAGATGGAGCCTATGCGTAGACGACGGGGGTTCATCTGGGGCCTCGAACGAACGTGGATGGAAATGACGAACCGCCGGCCAGCCTTAGAAGGGCTGAGTCAGCAGGGGAAAACTCTGGTCGCAGTTGGTCAGCAGGACGCGTTTCTGGGCGATGCGCAGCTGGCCGCCTTCCCGGCGAAGGGTATGCAGGTAGTGGCCGCCGAATAGGCGGCGCTCAGCCCCCATTCGGTCTTCCAGCATGATGAACTTGCTGCGTATGCAGTACTGGGCGCCGGTATCGTCGACCGATTCAAGCTTGAAATTGGACAGCACGCGCACCGTGGCCGAGGGAGGGTCCTGGCAATGGATCATCGGGTGCTTGAGACGGGTCACACGGGTCTTCATCGTGTGTTTCTCGTCGTAGTAGAGCGAGACGTGGCTGGTCCAATCCGGCTGGCCGTGGGCGGCAGGTACCCAATACACGGCATCCTCGCAGTAGAGGTCCAGCCACTCGTCGAATCGCCGGGCATCGAGCAACTCGGCTTCATGCTCGACGAAATCACGCAGTTCTTCCAGATCAGGTCCGGCGTGGCCGGTCGGGGCAAGCTTGGTAACGGTATTCATGTCGTCCTCTCGGCATCAAGCGCCCATCAACGCGCGCCAGGCGTAGTGCTTGGCACGCTGGCCGACTTCGCTCGAACGCGCGCCGAACAGCACGCCGTCGCCTTCGTCGACTTCTTCGCCCATGCCGCGCGCCACCAGCACCCAGTCGCTCCCGTGCGCCATCAGGCCTTCCTGGCAGCGTTCGAACGCCTCCAGGTCGTCGGTCTGGATGAACGAGGAGGCGGAGTGGGTCATGTTCAGATACTTGACCAGGTCGTTGGAGATCACGTCCGGCGCGCCCGCGAGCCGGACCGGCCAGACTTCAACCTCGGTAAAGTCCACCGTTATGGGCTTGACCACCCGGACCGAGGTCTGGGCGATCAGGATGTCCAAGGTGGGGAACAAGGTCAGGCTGTGACGGCGGTTCTTCAGAATGTCGGCCGTGCGTTCTTCGCCGTAGCGGGCCACCAGCATCGCGCGATACTCGTCCCACGCGCCGCCGGACTGTTCCTTGTCGAACAGAGATTGTTCGGAACTATGGCCGTTCTTGAAGCCACGTACGCCCAGCTGCGAGACGACCGCCTCGCCGTTGGGAGCGAAGAAGCGCGCCGCTCCGCCCTCCTGGCCTGCCCGGCGCTGGAACTGGCGCCCGTCGGGGCCTACCGTCGAGCCGTGGGCCGCCGCCGGGTGGTAGGTGTCGGCCATGTTGTCCATCTGCAGCTTCCAGTTGCCGCGAAAGTGGTAGCGATGGCAGCCCGCCGAAAACTCGATCCGCCCCTCCGGCGAGCGGTCCACCAGTTCGTCTATGCCTTGCCGTGCCACGCCCAGGAAATCGAGCAAAGGCATCACGTCCGGGTCCATCGAAGCAAAGACGAAGCCCCGATAACTGTCTACCCGTGCCAGCCGCTCCATGCCGGCGCGCGGCTCGCGCAGCGAGGCCTCGGGGAAATCGGCGCGCATCGGCACGCCGGCCAGGTCGCCGTTGGGCCGGAAGCCCCAGCCGTGGTACATGCAGGAGAAAACGCGGGCATTGCCTCGGGTCTTGGAAAGCACTTTCGCGCCGCGGTGCCCGCAGCGGTTGTACAGCACGTGTACGTCGCCCTGGTCGTCGCGGCTCAGGACCACCGGCTGGCCCGCGAGCGTCGTGCAGTAGTAGTCGCCGGCATGGGGCACGAGGCTGTCGTGGCCGACATAGACCCAGACTTTGCCGAACACCTTCTCCATTTCGGCTTCGAACACGGCAGGATCGGTGTAGTAGGCACGATGCACGCGATCGGCCTGCACCATGTCCGCGAATTGCTCTTTCGTATATGTCATTAGGGGTTTCCTTGCAGCGTAACGGTCAGCGTCTCAGGACGCCCTGCCCCGCATCCTGGTCGTAGTGGAAGATGCCGTTCAGGAACATCTTGTGGCGTTCGTAGTGCATCTGGCGGCGTGGGGCGGGCGGGGTACGGTCCACCGGGCGGCCCGATTTGAATATCCAGTCGAAGCGCGACGGCTTCTGCAAAAGCGCGATGTCCTGCGTGGGATCGCCGTCGACCACGAGGAGATCGGCGTAACGCCCGGGCTCGATGCGGCCCACCTGGTCGCCGAATCGCTTGAACAGCCGTGTGGCGCCCAGCGTGCCGGCGTGGATGGCCTGCAGCGGCGACATGCCCAGGTCGTCGACAAAGATCTGGAGTTCCCGGGCATGCCATTGGCCGTATGGAACCGGCGACCAGCCGCTTTCCGACCCCGGCACCAGTGGGATGCCGGCCTGGCGGGCCCGTCCCAGGTTGGTAATGGCAGCGTCCACTTCACGCTGGAAACCCGCGTTCGCGGGATTCTGCGCTCCGCCGGTCGCCGCGATGGCGTTGACCAGCAGCGGCAGCGTGGGGACGATGACGCACCCGTTGCGCAAGCACCACTCGATGCCTTCGTCGTCGATGAACGACGCATGGAAAATGACGTCGAACCCCGCCCGGGCCGCATCCGCCACCGCATTGCGCGACCGGGCATGGACCGTGCACATGCGGCCCAGCCTATGGGTTTCTTCGGCGACGATGCGGTACTCGTCATAGGTGAATGCCGAGCCGTCGAGCGAATCGGGCGTGATGAAGGAGTCGTTGGAGCCCGACACCTTGATCGCGTCGACGTTGTCCTTGACCTGGTAGCGGATCTGCTCGATCAGCTCGTCTTTGGAGCGGACCAGGACGCCGGCCTGGCCGGGCGGAAACTCCATGCCGTTGGGGAAGGAGTCTTCCAGTCCCTGGTGGGAGGTCAGCTGGCGCCCCGATACGGCCAGCCGGGGGCCCTCGAACATGCCGCTGTCGATGGCATCACGCACGGACTGCGCGATGTTGTAGGTGGTCGCGGCATCGAAGGCGCTGGTGACTCCCGCCTGGAGCACTTTGCGGGCGTTCCAGACGGCCTTGAGCGTGCGGAACTCCACTGGCGTGTACAGCGCGAGTTCTTCTTCGGATCGGGCTTCCCCGAACGAGATATGGATGTGGCCATCGATGAGGCCGGGCAAAACGCTGCGGCCCGGCAAGTCGATGACCGTGTAGTCGGGGCTGCGGCAGAAATCGGGCACTGCGCAGGCCTCGCCGACCCATTCGATGCGCTCGCCTCTCGTCGCCACGGCGCCGTTCTGGATCGGCGCGTCGAGCGTTCCATCTATGACCTTGCCTTTGATGAGGTAAGCCGGCGTATCGGACATTCGATGCTCCTCAGTCGAAGAACGCGCGGGCCAGGGCCAGGAATTTGCCGGGATGCTCGAAGGCCACGGAGTGTCCGCAGTGGTTGAGCAGGTAGACATCGGCCTGCGGCAGCGACTGGGCGATGCGGATCGTCAATGCCTCGGCCGGGAATCCCGCGTCATTGCGGCCATGCAGCATCAGGACATCGCACTTGATCTGCGCCAGTTCGCTCGGAGCGAGTGCGATTTCGTCGATGAAGCGGCGCTTGTCGCCGGCGAACATCTCGGCAAAGCGCCGCGCATAATCGCCGTTGAACAGGATGCGCTCGCGGTTGGCCAGGTAGGCTTCGTCGATCAAGGCGGGATCGTGGACCAGGGACCGGGCTACACGCAGCAGTTCGTCCCGGTTGCGGGGGAAGGTCCACGCGAGTTCCGTGGCCGGATTGGGCGCGAAGGATGCACCCATCGTAGCGGTCGTCATGACCTTTGCGATACGCGGTTCCAGCCCTGCCAGGCGCAAGGCCAGTGTGCCCGATAGCGAATGGCCGACGATGCCTACGTTGTCGCCCGGAATGCGGCGCAGCATCTCGCGGCATTGTTCGAGCCATAGCGGATAGTCGAAATGCGGCCCGGCGGGCTTGGGGTCCGACGAGCCGAAGCCGATGAGGTCCATCGCGTACACGCGGTAGCGTTCCGCCAGGGCAGGCAATACCCGCCTCCAGTTACCCTGGGTAGAGGCGCCGGCCCCGGAGCCGTGCAGC
Organism: Pigmentiphaga sp.; assembly: GCF_033795525.1. GTDB lineage: Bacteria > Pseudomonadota > Gammaproteobacteria > Burkholderiales > Burkholderiaceae_B > Pigmentiphaga. Next base: position 370,733 of record NZ_JARYGM010000003.1, on the reverse strand, counting down.
ATCAGCACGGGCATGCCGGAACCGCCCTCGACATAGTGGCAGGAGAGCCCTCGACAGGCGAAGCGGCGTTCTTCCATGGCGTCAGAGGAATCGCTAGAGCGCCGCAATGGCCTGGACTTCGATCAGGAAATCCTCGCGCAGCAGGCGATCGATCATCAGCAGCGTGTTGGTCGGATAGGCGCGGTCGCCGAACATGGACGGAAATTCGCGATTGCGGAAGGCGCCGAGCCGGGGGATGTCCTGCGAGTGCACGAGGTAGGTGGTGAACTGCACGACGTTCTGCCACCCGGCGCCCACTTCCTCCAGCGCAATGCCGATGTTGCGGAAGACCTGGACACACTGCGCGTCGAAATCGCCCGCGCCGACGGTATTGCCCTGGGCATCGGTTGCCACTTGGCCGGCGATGAAGACGAACTCCGAAGCCTTGACGCGCGCTACCTGGGAATACTGGGCCAGCGGTGTGCCCAGGCCGGCGGGGTTGAGGATCTGGATCTGGGGCATGGCAAACCTCGAGACAGGCGTATCGTTAGGTGAACTAAACTCATGCCACGGGGCTGGCCGGGCTGGCTCGCCCCCGCGGACATCGCCTGGAGGTTGATTCCCCGGCGTCGTAGGATCAATATAGAGAGGGGCCACGACGCTGTCACACGAATTATGTTCGTGGTTGAGATAAGAAAATCTAAACTTAGATGAGCCAATCGCTACCGCCGTTGACGGCGCTACGGGCGTTCGAGGCCGCCGCCCGGCACCGGAGCCTGAAAAAGGCCGCTGAAGAGTTGAATGTCACGCCGGCGGCCGTCAGCCATCAAATCCAGTTGCTGGAAGAGCTGCTGGGCGTCAGGCTGTTCCGCCGCGTGCACCGGGGGATCGAAATGACGGCGAGCGCCGAAATCTTCGCCCCCAAGCTGCAAGAAGGATTCGAGTGCCTGCGCCAGGCGGTAGGCCGGTTGCGCGAACATCGTGGCGCCGACGTGCTGGAGGTAGGAGCGCCCCCCTCGTTCATTTCCAACTGGCTGATGCCGCGGCTGCATCGATTCTTATCGGCTTACCCGGAGGTCGACGTGCGTGTCTCTACGCGCGTGCGGCAATTTTCGCAGTTGCCCCGTGGCGTGCGGGGAGACGTCGCCAGCGTGATGAGCTGGGTCGACGAAGTCGACGTACTGGTGGTGTTTGGCAATGGCGATTATCCCGGCACGCGGGTCGACATGTTGCTGCCGCTCACCGTGACGCCCCTGTGCAGCCCGTCGCTGCTCGAGGGGCCAAACCCGCTGCGCGAACCCCGAGACCTGCGTCGCCACACCTTGCTGCACGACGATAGGGGCGTGCTCTACGAGGGGCCTTCGTTCTGGGATATGTGGCTCGAGAAAGCCGGCGTTACGGGCGTGGACACCAGTCGAGGGCTGCACTTCTGGCATTCGATCCCCGCCATGGAGGCCGCGGTGGCAAGCCAGGGCGTGGTCGCCACGACCAAGGCGCTGGCCGAGATCTACCTGTCCACTCGCCGCCTCGTGGCGCCGTTTCCCCTGGAAGTGCGGCTCGCTTCGAGTTATCACATCGTCAGCAACGAACCCGCTTCCAAGCGCGAGGTGGTCAAGCAATTCCGGGAGTGGCTCCAACACGAGGCGCAGTCGGCGTAGCCGGCGGCTGCTACAACCCGCCGGCCACCCGCAGCACCGTTCCCGTCACATACCCGGCCTTCGCCGACAATAGCCAGATCACCGCCTCGGCGATTTCCTCGGCCTGTGCCACCCGTCCCATCGGCACTTTCGCGGCGACGCGTGCGGGCCTGTCTGGTTCGCCGGCCGTGGCATGGATATCGGTCAGCGCGGTTCCCGGCGATACGGCGTTCACGCGTATCCCGCGGGCCGCCACTTCGCGCGCGAGCCCGACCGTAAAGCCTTCCACGGCCGCCTTGGACGCGGCGTAGTGCACGTACTCGTTGGGCGCGCCGAGGGTCGCGGCCACCGACGAGAGATTGACGATCACCCCGGCGGCGCCGTCGGCCAGCCAGCGCCCCACGGCCTGCTGGCTGAACAGCATCGTCCCCATGACGTTGACGTCGAGCACGCGCCGCATCGTGGCCGCCGTGGTGGCGGTGAAGGGAGCGATGGGACCGGTAATGCCGGCATTGTTGACGAGGGCCGTGACCGGCTGCGGCAGCACGTCCGCTTGCTCGAAGACCCGTTCGGCCGCCCGCTCGTCGGCCAGGTCGGCCTGCAGGCCCAGCGCATGGCGCCCCATGGCCTGGACTTCCCGTACCAGGGCTTGCGCGGCATCCTGCTGCTCGCGAAAGGTGAAGCAGACGTCATAGCCGGCCGCGGCGGCGAGCCGGACGATGGCCGCGCCGATGCCGCGGCTGCCGCCGGTGACGAGTACGGTGCCGGGATGGGTCATGGCTGGATCTCCTCTGAGTGGTGTATTGACCGTACTCTACGGCATAGCGGCGCCCATATCATGCCGCTCACGCCCGCGCCGAAGCCTGAACCATGAGGTTCTCATGTCCGCCAACAAGCGTATCAATCTCCAGTTGCTGACCTACCTGGATGCCTTGATGAAAGAGCGGCATGTGACGCGCGCGGCGGAACGCGTGGGAATCGGGCAGTCTGCCATGTCGAGTGCGCTGGCGCGGCTGCGCGAAATCTTCCATGATCCGCTGCTGGTCAAGACCTCGGCCGGCATGGAGCCCACGGCGCGCGGCCTCGAGCTGGCCCGCAAGGTGCACGAAGCGCTGGACCTGATCGAGGCGGCGACGCGCGGTACGGACGTGTTCGTGCCGGAAGTGGCCGAGGGGCATTTCCGCATCCTGGCGTCCGAAGGGGTAGCGCGCCAGTTCCTCCCCGGACTGATGGCCAGGGCGCGGCAGGAGGCGCCGCGGTTGCGCTTCACGTCGCGCCCGGTGGATATCCGTCGCACGCACGAGTATTTGCGCGATGCCGAGGGAGACCTGGTCATCGGCTATGTGCGGCAAGTCCCGCAGGACCTCCACCAGACCGTGCTTTATCCGCAGAGCGTCGTCTGCATTGCGGCGGCCGATCATCCGGATATCCGCGGCTCGCTCACGCTGGAGCAGTTCATCGCCTATCCGCACGTGGTATGGGGAACCGGCCCGGTGCCTTATCCGACCATCGAAGTCATGGTGGACGACATACTGGAGCACCGGGGCCTGGCGCGGGACGTCGGCCTGCGCGTGCCCAACGTGCTGCTGTCGGCGGACGTGGTGGCGGTGACCGACATGCTGGCCATCGTGCCGCAACGCATCGCGGACGATGCCGCGCGCACGCTGCCCTTGCAGATCCTTCCGCTGCCGTTCGACGCCGACCGGGCCGATCTGAGCATGCTGTGGCACGAGCGCGTGCACCGCGAGCCGGCCCATATCTGGCTGCGCGGCGTGATGCGCGACGTGGCGGCGCGGCTGCGGAGCGATGCCGCGATTGACGGACTTCAATAGCGGTATCGGCGGTGCGGCATTGTGCCGCGCGGCGCCGGCTTGCTGTAATCGCCGGCATGCAAGATTCCGTCCGCGGCCTTGAAGGCCGCTTCCCTCGAGAACGCCTGGACCTGGCGGTCAATGGCCGCAACGTCCCCGGCGTGCTATGGCTGCCCGCCGGCGCTTGCGCCGGCCTGGTGCTGGCTTGCCATGGCGGCGGAGGCCACAAGGAGGCCCCCGTCATTCTTGCCATCCGCGATCGCTTGTTGCCGGCCGGCTTTGCGGTAGGCGCCATAGACGGACCGGTGCATGGCGACCGGCGGTCCGACGGCGTGCGCGATCCGGCCGTCGTGCGGCAGGATTTCCGCGTCGCATGGCGCCGCGGCGTCGCGGATTTGTTCGATGCCATCGGCTGCGGCAGGCCCGCGGACGGGAACCCGCCCGTTCATAGATGGAGCACCCATGAAAACTCTGGACGTATCGCCTGAAACCATGCTCGCTCGCACGGCCCGCTTCGAGGATTACGGCCGCCTCCACGCCCAGGGGCCGCTCGCCGCGGCCGCCGAGGCGCTATGGGGCGCGCGGCTGGTGCCCTTGATGGGGGCGCGCAATACCAAGGGGCGTTTGGCCGGACCGCCCGTGCCGAGTCCAGCCAGGGCCTGTACCGGCTACGCCGCGTGGGCCGCCGGCGCTCGCTCGCTTCCCTACCGCAACCCCGATGCGATGGAGAACCTGCTGTGCCTGGAAGGGACGCTGCACGTGCGATTCGGTCCTGATCTGGCGCACGAGATCCGGCTGGAAAGGTTCGATCTGCTGTCCATTCCCGCCGATGTGCTGCACCAGGTATTCAGCGATGGCAAGCAAGGCGCCACGGGCTTGGTGCTGCTCAATGGCGCGCCCGATTGCGCGTATCCCGCGTTGTTTGCAGAACCGCCGGCGGCGCCGGTCGATGCCGATGCGTTGGCGGCCTTGAATGCCGCCTTAGACGCTGGCCGTGGCCGCGCTATCGATCCGGACGCGATGGCGCAGCGCGTAACCCGTTTCGCGTCGCTGGTGCCGTACAAGCGCGCACTGAATGCGCGCAGCGCCATTCCGCCCGAGGCCACCGAGTGGCTCACCGCCAGCTCGGTGTTTCCGCTGCTGATCCCGGAGGGGCATGTGGGCCGCTCGCAGGACGCACCGCTCAAAGGCCTGCCCGGCCTGTACGTCGCGATCGCCGAATGCGTGCCGGGTGACGGGCCCCTGCCCCATGCGCACTTCGACACGCAGGAATCGTTCTTCGTGCTGGACGGCGAATGGGACATTAGCTGGGGATTCGAGGACGAGTTCCGGCTGCCGGCCCGGCGCTTCGACCTGGTAGCGGTACCTACCGGCGTCATGCGCGCCTTCCGCAACACCGGGAAGGAGCCTGCCCGCCTGTTCGTCATCATCCAGGGCCAGGAAAGAATGAGCGATACCGTCGTGTATTCGCCCAAGGTAGGCGAAGAGGTCCACAGGCGTTTCGGTCCGGAAGTGGTCGATGCCTTGCGCAAGGTGAACATCACTTTCGACGCGGAGCGCGGCTGACGGTCCGGACCCGTATCGCGCCGCTTCCGCCAGAGAAGCGCGCATTCAGGAGGAGTGGAGATGAAACACCCGTATCGGGCCGCTCGCGGTCCCATGCCGCGCTTGCTCGCGGCCGCCATCGCCGCCGTGGCGGTACAGGCCGGCCATGCCGGCGAACCGGCCTATCCGGCCCGGCCGGTCAGGCTGATCGTTCCCTATGCGCCCGGCGGCGTCACCGACGTCTCGGCCCGGCTGGTTGCGCAGCACCTGAGCACCTTGCTCGGGCGCTCGGTCTACGTGGAGAACAAGGGCGGCGGCGGCACGCGCATCGGCGCCGCCGAGGCGGCCAAGGCGGCTCCCGACGGCTATACGCTGCTCTACGCCAACTCCATCACCCATGGCACGCTGCCCGCCACGGCGGCCTCGCTGCCATTCGATCCCGTCAAGGATTTCGCGCCGGTCGCCAAACTGTTCTGGTATGCCAGCACCATCGTCTGCCATCCGTCAGTGCCCGCGGACACGGTGGCCGAACTGGCGGACTATGCCAAGGCGCATCCGGGCAAGCTGAGCTATGCCAGCGCCGGACCCGGCACGGGCAACCATTTCTCCAGCGAATTGTTCAACGCCATGGCCGGCGTGAAGATCGTGCACGTGCCTTATCGCGGGAGCGGCCCGGCCCTGCAGGACGTCGTCGCCGGCCAGGTCAGCTGCACCCATGACGGCGCCGCCAAGCCGCAGGTCGACGCCGGCAAGGTCAAGGCCATCGCGACCACCGGCATTGCCCGGGACCCCCGTTTTCCGGATCTGCCCACCGTGGACGAGGCAGGTCTCAAGGGCTACGACATGACGTGGTGGCAGGGGTTGATGGCGCCCGCGGGCACGCCGCCCGAAGTCGTGGCGCGGCTGACGGAGGCGGTCCGCACCCTTGCCGGGGACGAGGCGTTCCGGGCCAAGGCCTACGACATTGGCCTGAACGTGCAGTATGCGCCGCCGGATGCCCTGGCCGAGCAGGTGCGGCGCGACATTGCCAAGTTCCGCAAGATCGCGGCCGATGCCAATATCGTGCTCGATTGAGGCAGCCGCCGGACGCGGACCTGCCTCGCTCCGTTCAGTCGTCGCTGAGCTTGCGGTAATAGTTGGGCAGCGCGAACAGTGCGCCGTGGACGTCGGCGTTGTAGTACTGCAGGTCGCCTACTTCGCGCTGCGCCAGCCGGGCCTGGATCTCGCCGGGGGAAACGGCTGGGGGATCGAGCACGTCGGAAGCGACGGCCAAGCCCCAGTAGGTCCCGTACAGAGGGATGTGCAGGCCGTAAGGCCGGACGTGGGCGAACACGCTGCGCAGCGCCCGGCATAGGCCGCGCACTTGGTCGGGCTGGTGGAACGGCGAGCCGATGTGCAGCACCAGGGCACCTTCCGTCGTCAGCACTTCCTTGCAGCGCCGGAAGAACTCAGCCGTATAGAGCGGCCCGGCGGGCGTATCGGGATCGGTGAGATCGAGCAGGACCAGGTCGAAGCGATCGGGCGTGCGCTCGAGGAAGTCCACGCCGTTTTCTGCCAGGATGGTGGCGCGGGGATCGTCGAGCGCACCGCGGTGGATGTTCCGCAGGTGCTCGCGCGCGACCTCGATGACGTCGCCGTCCAGGTCCACCAGCGTGGCCCGTTCGATGGTGCGGTGCTTGAGCAGTTCTTCGAGCGCGCCGCCGTCGCCGCCGCCTATGATCAGCGCGGACCGGGGGGCCGGATGAGCGGTGGCGGCCGGATGCACGAGGGCTTCGTGATAGAAGAACTCTTCCGCTTCGGAGGTCATGTAGCGGCCGTCCAGCCTGAGCGTGCGGCCCAGCGTGGGTGATTCGAGCAGCTCCAAGTGCTGGTAGGCGGTCTGCTTGTTCAGGATCCTCCGGTCGAACCGGAAACCGAAATAGGCTTGTTCGGCCACGTCTTCGAGCAAGAGTTCGCCTACGTCCGCCGGGCCTTCGGCGTCGCCGCGGCTCAGGCGCTGGCGTTGCATGTCGCCCGGGCGGAACGCTTCGACGATGGCCCTCATCAGCGCTTCGGCCTTGCGGGAATTGTCTTCCTGGAAATTACAGACGTACACGTCCAGCGTCACGCCCTTGCGCTCGGGCCACGTGTGGACGGCCAGATGGGATTCGGCAAGCAGCAGCATGCCGGTGACGCCGCCAGGCTGGCCTTGGTACTCGGGAAAGGTGTGCCACTTTTCGGCGACCAGGGTCAGCCCTGCTTCGAAGGTGTGGCGGCGGCAAAGGCGCGCGAGCGCATCGGCATCCGTCATCAGGACGGGATCACACGCGCATTGATAAAGATCTGCGGTAAGGTGCAGGCCTTGCATGGTGTCAATGCTCCTTGGAGTTGATTCTTGCGCCAAGGGATGGGCACAACGAAAAGCCCGAAGACCGACGGCCTCCGACTTCAAGCCCCACGCTGGCCGCTCTGGGGCGCTGCCCGGCAGGGCACTTTTTTGCTTTTGAGGGGGCGGCCTGATAGCAAAACCCTCGAGTCTACCGGAAAGCGGCGGCCCTTGCCGGAGGCTCACCGGGAAGGACGCGTGGGGCGGATCAAGACAAAAAACCCCTCGCAGGCGAGGGGTCGTGGACCGGCGGAGCGCAAGCGCCCGTTGGGGAATCAGCCGGCGGTGATGCCGCGCGCCTTGATCACCTTGGCCCAGGTATTGGTTTCGTCTTCCTGGAACTTGCGGAACTCTTCCAGGCGCAGGGGCGAGACTTCCAGGCCTTGCGCCTTCAGCGTTGCCAGAGTGGCCGGGGCGCTCAGGATCTTGGTGACGTCGCGAGCCAGCTGGCCGGAGACGTTGGCCGGGGTCGAGCGGGGCGCGTACAAGCCGTACCAGGAAACGACGTTCACGCCCTTGACGCCAGCCTCGGCGAGGGTGGGGATCTCGGGCATGATGGGCGAGCGCTCGGAACCGGTCAGCGCCAGCGCGCGCAGCTTGCCCGACTGGATCTGCGGCATCAGGGTCGGCAGCGCGCCGAAGATGACCTGGATCTGGCCGCCCAGGGCGTCGTTGAGCGCCTGGGTGGTGCCCTTGTAGGGCACGTGCAGCAGATCGGCGCCGGTCGCGTCCTTGAACAGTTCGCCGGCCAGGTGCAGACCGCTGCCCACGCCGGGCGAGCCGTAGGCCATGGTGCCGGGCTTGGCTTTGGTCAGCGCGATCAGTTCCTGGATGTTCTTGGCGGGAACGGACGGGAACACGGCGATGACGTTGGGGGCCTTGGCCATCATCGCGATCGAGGTGAAGTCGCGGTCGACGTTGTAAGGCAGGTTGGCCATGAGCGTGGGATTGATGGTCATGTTGCCGGCCGGGACGACCAGCAGCGTGTGACCGTCGCCCGCGGCGCGCTTGACCTGATCGATGCCGATGTTGCCGTTGGCGCCAGGGCGGTTGTCCACGACGGCGCTCTGGCCGTATTCATTTTGCAGGCCGGTGCCCAGCAGGCGGGCCAGTACGTCAACCGGGCCTCCCGGGGGGAACGGGGCGACGATGCGGAATTGCCCGGACTTCAGAGCGGCCTTGGCGGCGGCGTCGTCGGCGGCGGGGGCTTGGGCGAAAGAGGCCGTGGCGACGGCGGTGAACAGCGCGCCGGCCACCAGGCGGGTACTACGTTTGAACATGATGCAACAACTCCAAAACGGATAGGTATTCGCGCTCGTGGCGCGGGACGAAGGGGACGCCTGTAGGACGGCCCCGCTTCGGACCGGGGGATGGCCCATTGCGGCAGAGCGCGATATGCGCCCGGTGCCTGAATGCCCGGCGTTTTTCGCCAGGCACTGTCTCCGCCTTGCAGTGTCCCGCGGGGCCGGTCGGCCGGTCCGCGGGACCCGCTCTCCTCGAGAGGCGACGAGGTCTTATATCGAGATGGCGCGCGCCTGGTTGATGATGGCGCGTACGACGCTGTAGACGGTCAGCGCCGAGGTCTTCGGGTTGGCTGCAAGCGGCTTGCCGCGCATCGTGATTTCGAAGCTGCCGAAGGCGCCACTTGCTTCGACGTGGTGAACGTTCTCCTTGCTCGTGGGATCGGCGATCAGCCGCACCTGGGTGCGGTCCAGGCCGAGGCCGGCCAGGGACAAGGTCGCGGCGACGTTGGCATTCTTGGGGAACAGCCGGGCGGCTTCGCCGGCCGGGCCTTCGAAGATGACGGTCGGTTCGGTCAGCGTCTCGAGCTTGAAGGGACCGTCGGCCGGCGTGTCCTTCCAGGCCAGCGCCGGCTTGCGGCCGGTATAGACCACGGAGTCCAGGCCGCCGATTTTTGCCGCGGCCAGGGCATCGATGCCGCCGATGGCCCCCGAGAGCAGCTGGATCTGGGTCTTGCCGCGCGTGGCGGCCTCTTCGAGCTGGCGTGCCAGTTCGACGTCGGACAATGCACCGATGGATACCACCACGCAAGGGATGCCCTGTTCCAGGGCGGGCAGCACATGGGCCCGCAATGCGCCGTGGCCCGCGCATTCGACCAGCAGGTCGGGGCGCTGGGCAACGTCGGCGAGGCGTGCGACCACCTGGGCCTGCGGCGCCAGCGCCGCGATCTGTTCCCGCGCCTGCTCCAGCGTGGCCTCGGCCACGATGACGCTGTCGACCGATACGTCAGGATCGTTCTTGAGCAGCGACAAGACGCTGGTGCCGATGGCACCCGATCCTATCATCGAAATACGTAGCATGAATGGCTCCTGGGCGGCGCGCCGCCCGGTCAATGAGAAGGTGAGTAGTTGAGCAGGCGGGACAGCTCGTCGGCGGTGCCGCGTACCTGCGCGATCAACTCGCCGATGCGCGATTGCTCCACGCGCGAGGACGGCAACGCCGCGCCCAAGGCGGCGACGACGCGGCCGGTGTGGTCGCGCACCGGCGCCGCGACGCTGGTGATGCTTTGTTCGTAGAAGCCTGCGCCCATGGCATAGCCCTGCTCGCGGTCCTGCGCCAGTATCTGGCGCAGCGCCGTGAGGGTGGAGGGCGTGCTGGGCGTATAGACTTCCAGCGCTTCGTCGGGATAGAGCTCGTCGAGCTCGGCGTCGCTCAGATCGGTCAGCATGACGCGGCCCAGCACCGTGGCATGGGCGGGCAACCGGGTGCCGAGATTGACGGCACTGGGGAACAGCATGGGCGCGGACACTTTGGCGACATAGACGATGGACTTGCCGTCCCGCACCACGAGGTTGCACGAGTAGCCGATTTCATCGCGCAGGCGCTGCAGCAATGGCGAGCCGAGTTCGGTCAATTCCAGCGAGGCGAGATATTCGAAGCCCAGGCTGAGCACGGCCATGCCCAGCCGGTAGCTGCGTCCGCCTTCGGTCCGCTCGATAAAGCCCAGGGCCTCCAGCGTGGTCAGCAGCCGGAACACGGTCGACCGGGGCAGTCCCATCCGGCGCGCGAACTCCGGCGCGGATAGCGTGCGGTCCTGGCGATTGAAGTGACTGAGCAGCCGCAGGCCTCGTTCCAGGCCAGGAACGATGTAGCGCTCGGGAATGTCTTCGCTGATGGCGGCGTCGTTCATGAATCAGTTGGGCGCAGCGCCGGCGGTCGCGGCGGCGTAGGCGTTTTCGAGAATGGCGGCGATGGCTTCGGGCCGCTCGATGTGGCAGGCATGTCCGGATACGGCGATCGAGCCGTAGGGCGCGCCGAACATTTCCGCAATGGCGCGGCAGTTGGCCGGGACGGTCACGGTATCTTCGTCGCCCGAATGGACTTCGACGGGGACGGGCGCGGGTGCGTAGCGTGCCATGTCGGCATTGCAGAGCATTTCGATGGCCTGCCGGTAACCGGCAGTATCGAGGCGCTCCATATTCCAGCGTACCCAGGCCAGCGCCTCGGGGGCAGGCTTGGACGACAGCATCTTGGCCGGCCGCGTGCGCGCCATGCCCGCAATGCCGACTTCGTCCAGCGTGCGCAGCCGTTCGGCGCGCACCGCCTGCTGGCGCTCGGCCAGCGCGGGGTTGCCGTAGCCGCGCGTGGGGCTCAGCAGCACGAGGCGCGCGACCCGCTTCTTGCCGAGGTCATGGGCGTAGGCCGTGGCCATCAGCGTGCCGAGCGAATGGCCGGCCAGCACGCAGCGCTCGATACCCAGCGCATCGAGCATCTGGTGCAGCCGCGCCGCGTAATCCTCGGCGCCTGGCGAGGCGGGTTGCAACCGGGCCGAATTGCCATAGCCCGGGGCATCCCAGGCTATCACACGCGTGCGCGCGGCCAGCCGCAGCGCCGCATGCAACCAGGAACCGGCACCCGATCCGATGCCGTGCAACAGCACGACGGCCGTACCACCCGCCGGCAGCGATCCCGCCTCGCGGTAGCACTGCACGCCATCGGCAGTCTGCACCGACCGTTCGGCAAAACGGCTATCCAGCAACTGCAGCGTCTCCGGCGACGGTTCCGGCGCCAGCGTATCGGTATGCATCATTCAGTCCTTCAAGCAAACACCCCACGACCCACGGCCACTCCCTTTGGCGTGCCCTGGCTCATCACAAGAACACTCCGTCACGCACCCAGACGCCCGCAAGACCCCGGGCACCGCGGAGCCGGCTCCGCCGGTCCGCCAGTGCCGCCCCTTGAGGGGAGTGACCGAAGGTCACCTGGGGTGGGCTTCCCTTTGCGTAGGGGGGCTTGATCAGCGCTTGATCTTGGCCAGCGGGTGCTCGGGCGGATACGTCGGGGTGATGGGCTTCTTGGCGCCCAGCATCACGCACATCAGCGCGTCCTCGTCACCGATGTTGATCTCCTCGCGGTAGACGCCGGGAGGAACCGAGATCAGGTCGCGGTCGGTCAGGATGGTCTCGAAGCGCTCGCCGTCCTTCTCCAGGATGACCTTGAGCTTGCCGCGGATGAGGAAGAAGACTTCCTCGACGTCGGTGTGCAGGTGGGGAGGGCCTTCGTGGCCGGCCGGGATCACCATGGTCGAGAACGTGAAGTGCTCGGAGGGCACGGTATTGGCGTCGGCGGCCACGCCGGTGCCGCCCGTACCCACGTAGCGCATTTGCGCACGGCGGTACTTGGGATCGAAGTCGGCCTGGAATTTCAGGGCGTCCCAGTCGTACTTGCGGGTCGAGAAACGCGCGATGCGCGAGTTCATCCAGGTCTCGAAGTCAGCGCCTTCGGGACGATCCCAGGTACGAGCGACTTGCTGTTGTTCAGACATATCCGTCATGGTGTACTCCTGCATGGGCGCGGCTGGGCGCCGCTAAAGCCGGTGAAGGCAGGCCCGGGGAGGCCTGCCGCGGTGTTCGCTCTCACTGTTCGTGGCGTTTTATATATAAAACGCGGATTTAATAGTGAAACAAGGTTAAATATACGCCTTGTTGCCTCACTAGTCACTAGGGTAAACACCAAGCGGACATATGCGGGTACAATGGCCGCTTCCGTGCCCACCTCCAATCCGGGCACGCATTCCGGTCCGGCCCCTGTGCCGTATCTCGACCGGCACTTCCCTAGTCCTACGCACGTCAGCCTCGATTGGAGTCACTCAACTCACTGAGCGACGGGCCGTCGCTGGAGTTGTCTTGATTACTTCCGAAATTTCCTTTGCCGACCTCGGCCTGGCCGAACCGCTATTGCGGGCCATTGCCGATGCCGGATACAGCCATCCCACCCCCATCCAGGCCCAGGCCATTCCCGAGGTGCTCAAAGGCGGCGACCTGCTGGCCGCCGCGCAGACCGGCACCGGCAAGACGGCGGGATTCACCCTGCCCGTCCTGCACCTGCTTGCCGGCAAGCGGCCCGCCCAGGCCCGGCCCGGCCGCCCGCGCTGCCTCATCCTGACGCCCACGCGCGAACTGACCGCCCAAGTCGAGGAGTCGGTGCAGACCTATGGCAAGTACCTGCCCCTCAAGTCCATGGTGATGTTCGGCGGGGTCAACATCAATCCGCAGATTGCCGCGCTGAAAAAACCGGTCGATATCCTGGTCGCTACCCCGGGCCGCCTGCTCGATCACGTTGGCCAGCGAACGCTGGATCTGTCCGGCGTGGAAATCCTCGTGCTGGACGAAGCCGACCGCATGCTGGACATGGGCTTCATCCGCGACATCCGCAAGATTCTTGCCCTGTTGCCCGCCAAGCGCCAGAACCTGCTGTTCTCGGCGACGTTCTCCGATGACATCCGCGCGCTGGCCAAGGGTGTGCTGAACGATCCGGCCGAAGTGTCGGTCGCCCGCCGCAATACGGCTTCCGAGCTGGTGCGCCAGTCGGTGCTGCTGGTGCCCAAGGAGCAGAAGCGCGATCTGCTGAGCCACCTGGTGCGGACCAACGGGTGGAAACAGGTGCTGGTGTTTACGCGCACCAAGCATGGCGCCAACCGGCTGGCCGAGAAGCTGGTCAAGGACGGCGTGCCGGCGGCGGCCATCCACGGCAACAAGAGCCAGTCCGCCCGCACGAAGGCGCTGGCCGGCTTCAAGGACGGTTCGGTCGAAGTGCTGGTGGCGACCGACATCGCGGCGCGCGGCCTGGATATCGACCAGCTGCCGCAAGTGGTGAATTTCGAGCTTCCGAACGTACCGGAAGACTATGTGCACCGGATAGGGCGTACCGGCCGGGCGGGCGCGACCGGCTCGGCCGTCTCGCTGGTCGACGGCGAGGAAGGCAAGCTGCTGGCCGATATCGAGAAGCTCATCAAGCGCAAGATCGACCGTGAGCCGTTGCCGGCGTTTGCCGTGACGGCTCCCGATCGCGATGACCGCGAGCGTCCGCCCCGCTCGCACAACCCGAGGCAGAGCCGCCAGGGGGCACCCGGCAACCGGCCTGCGCAGGCCCCGCGCGCGTCCCAGCCATCGCGGCAATCGCAACCGTCGCGGCAAGCACGCACTTCTGCGGGCCAATCCGCCGGCGCGGCCAGCCAGGAAGCGGCGCGCCCCCACGGGCAACGGTCCGACCGCCCGGCACGCCGCCCTGCGCTGCTGGCGCCCAAGACTCCCGCTTCGCGTTAATCGTCTCCGCCCGCGTGGCCATGGCCGCGCGGGTGCTTTTCTTTTCTCTCGCCTGACGTACCGACTGTTCCCGCCGCGCGCGATGCGTTGACAGGGTGGAGTGTCGCTCGTACACTGTTTGCGAAACTAATTTTCGCAATGCGAACCACCCAGGTTATGGCCGGTATGTGCTTCGCCCCGAGGCTCGGTGCACTGCAGTCCGGACGTCCTTTATACCGTCATCACGTCTTACAGCGAGAACTGCACGCATGGAAGCGCCACAGGTACAGCCGCGGATTCTTATCGCGGGCGCCGGCATAGGAGGGCTGACTGCCGCCCTGGCACTCAAGAAGCTGGGGTTCGAGAACGTCGAGGTACTCGAGCAGACGGCGGTCTTGAAGGAAGTGGGAGCCGGCATCCAGCTGGGCCCCAACGCCGTCAAGGTCCTGCATCACCTGGGCCTGGGGCCGGCGCTGGAAGCGGTGGCCGTGGCGCCGCTGGCCACCAAGTCGCGCAATTGGGCGAGCGGCCGCACGATCCGCAACTTTCCATTGGGACAGGAGTGCGCGCAGCGCTATGGAGCGCCCTACCTCCATGTTCACCGGGCCGATCTCCACAATGCGCTGATCGAGGCCTACGGCCTGGGCAACGTTCGGCTGGGCAAGCGCGTCAAGACGCATGCGCAGGACGGCGGCGGCGTGCGCGTGGCGCTGGAATCCGGCGAAGAGCTTCGGGGCGATGTGCTGATCGCCGCCGATGGCGTGCATTCGGTCATCCGCGGCGAACTGCTGGAGGGCCGGGAACCGCGGTTCACCGGACTGCTGGCCTGGCGCGGAATGGCTGACGCCGAAAAAGCACGCCACCTAGGCATAGAGAGGAACGTCAATGCCTGGTGGGGTCCCCATCGGCACTTCGTGAACTATTACGTTTCGGCCGGCAAGCGCATCAACTGGATCGGCATCGTGCCGGCCGGCGAATGGCGCCTGGAGTCGTGGTCGGCGCGCGGGGACAAGGCCGAAGTGCTGAAGGAGTTCGACGGCTGGCATCCTATCGTGCGCGGCCTGATCGAAGCGACCGGCGATGTGTTCAAGTGGGCTTTGTATGACCGGGATCCCTGGCCGGTATGGACCCAGGGCCGGGTCACGTTGCTGGGAGACGCGGCGCATCCCATGGTGCCTTTCCTCTCGCAAGGAGGCGCGCAGAGCATCGAAGACGGCTATGTGATTGCGCTTTGCCTGGCCCGGCTGCCGCACGATCCGGCTGCCGCGCTGCAGGCCTACCAGGACCTGCGCACGGAAAGGACGGCGCGCGTGCAATTGGGTTCGCGCGAGGCGGGGCAGATGTTCCACCAGACCGATCCCTTGAAGAAGCTCATCCGCGACGTAAAGTTCCGCTGGGCGACATTGACCAACAGCCAGGAAAAATGGCGCCGCGTGGACTGGCTGTATCGCTACGATTGCGAAGCCGAGGTGGCGGCCCGGCTGGGGCCCGCGGTGGCCAAGGCGGCGTAAGGCGCAATCCACGCGGGGGCGCCGCGCGGCGTGCGCCACCCGGGTTTGCCGCTGGCGCTCAGTCCGCCTTCAAGGGCGGCCGAGGATCGAAGCCCAGGACCGATTCGAGCGCATGTGCCGCTTGCAGCACCAGCGCGTCGCCCCCGCGGGGCGCCACGATGTGCAGGCCCATGGGCAGGCCGGCGCGGGTCAGCCCCATGGGTATGCTGATGGCCGGCTGCTGCGTCAGATTGAAAAGCGAGGTGTACGGCGTCCATGCCCTGCGGTTGGGGAATTCCTCGAACGCTGCCGGGTAGGTGCGATCCGCGTCGAAGGCGGGGGCGGCAACCGTAGGAGTTAGCAGCAAGTCGAAGCGCTGGTGGAAAGCGAGCAGGCGCCGCGCCAGGTCCTGGCAACGGGCCTGGGCAGCCATGTAATCTTCCAGCGTGACCGTCCGTGCGTCGGCGAGAATCTCCAGCATGCCTGGCGAGAGCAGCGCCTTCTTCTCGTCGGACATGTGCTGCAGCGCGTAGCGGTAGCCGGACTGCAGCAGCACGAGATAGGCATCGATGGGGTTTTCGATGTCCGGGTCGGCTTCTTCCACCGTCGCACCCAGGTCTGTCAAGAGACCCGCCATGCGCTGGAAGGCTTGCGCGATGTCGGCGTCGACCTTGGGCGCATAGCCCAGCGTCAGGCTCAGGGCGATACGCCGGCCGGCCAGGCCCCGCTCCAGGTCGCCTGCCAGGCTTTCGGGCCGCCAGGGCAAGGCCATGGCATCGCGGGGGTCGGGCCGGGCAATGATGTCGAGCACCGTGGCCGCGTCGCGCACCTGGCGCGCAACGGGTCCGACGCAGGACAGTCCTCCCGCCACGTTGGGCGGATACATCGGTACCAATCCGCCGGTGGGCTTGAAGCCGACCACGCCGGTCAAGGCCGCCGGTATCCGCAGTGATCCGCCGGCGTCCGAGCCGAGCGCGAACGGACAAAAGCCGGCCGACACCGATACCGCGCCGCCGCCCGTGGAGCCGCCCGCCTGCTTGCTCGTGTCCCAGGGGTTGCTGGTGATGCCGGTCAGCGGGCTGATGGTGACCGGACCGGCCCCCAGTTCCGGCATGGTCGTCAGGCCGAGCAGCACCGCCCCGCCTTCTTGGCAGCGCTGGACGCCGGGCGCGGTTTCCCTGACGGCGTCTTCGGGCATCGCGCGGGAACCGCGGCGGTACGGCAGGCCCGCCACCATCAGGTTGTCCTTGGCGGTGAAGGGAACGCCGTCCAGCGGACCGAGCGGCTGCCCCTGCATCCAGCGGGCTTCGCTCGCTTGCGCGGCGGCGCGCGCGCGTTCGGCGTCCATGACCGTAAAGGCATTGAGGCGGGGATTGAGCGCCTGGATGCGATCGAGCTGCGCGTCCAGCACCTCTACCGGCGAGAATTCCTTGCGCTGGAAGCCGCGCGCAAGCTGGGACAGGGAAAGGAACGGCAAGTCTGACATGCTGAGATCTCGGGTGGGGTGGATGGGACGATCGCCTATTGCGGGCCGGCGCCTTCGACCCGCTGGCCGGGCGCCACGACATCCCCGTCGACCACCATGGGTTCGTCGTCGACGTAGAACGAGCACCGGCGCATAGGAATATCGAGATGCGCCTTGGTGCGCCGG
This sequence comes from Pigmentiphaga sp., assembly GCF_033795525.1. Lineage (GTDB taxonomy): Bacteria > Pseudomonadota > Gammaproteobacteria > Burkholderiales > Burkholderiaceae_B > Pigmentiphaga. Next base: position 353,710 of record NZ_JARYGM010000003.1, on the reverse strand, counting down.
CTGCCGCCGGGGCCGGTCGAAAAGAGGAAATTGCCGTAGAACGATCGCGCCTCCATGCCGATGGTGGCAGCCTTGTCGTACAGGCCCAGCGAGGTCCAGCGGGCCTTGGGCTGCAATCCCCATCCCAGGTGGGACACGGCAAAGGCATCCGGATCGTTGAAGCCGCGCAGGTAGGTGTCCAGGAATTCGGCATCGAGCCCGCCGGAGATGCCGACGATGGTGCCGCGTTCGATCTCCAGCGTGATGGGGCTCTGCACGTAATTCTTGAATGGCAGGATGATGTCGCCCGGCGCCAGCACGACTACGCCTTCGGCCGTGCCGTCGTCCGGCAGGCGGGCCACGAAGCCGCTGGGCCAGTGGTCCCAACGGCCCGGAGCATCCACGTATCCATATTCGGCGGTAATCGGATAGGCGCCGATGGCGGCGGTCAGCCGCGTGCCCGCGGCGGAGGTGACCGTGATGCGCCGGCCTTGCGCATAGACATCGCGCGCGGCCAGCACGCGGCGCTTGTCGTCCTCGGACGGCATGACCCGCGCCAGCACCTCCGGCGGTTCATAGGCCAGCAGCATGCGCGTGCCCGATTGCAAGACCTCGCGCTGGCCCGGCGTGAACAGCAGGAATACCGTGTCGATCACCAGGTCCGCCGCCTTCATCGCGGCCAAGGCCATGGGGTCGTCATCGATGGGCGAGGCGCCGCTCACGACGGTGGGGTCGGTGCCGACCTCGCAGGTGTCCCAGTTGGGCGGGATCTCCAGGCGCACGACGCGGGCGCCCAAGGCCACCGCCGCCCGGGTCGCGGCTTCAACCACGCGGGTATCCGAGTTCTGCGAGGTCAGGACCAGCACGTTTTCGCCGGGCACGAGCCGCGACAGCGTCAGGACTTCCGTCCAGCACTCGGTGAGTCGGGATGGGCTCAGGGGCATGGCACCTCCTTATGCGCGCAAATGAACGAGTCGGTCCAGCACATCGGCCAGCGTCTGCACTTCCCCATACTTCTGGCTCATGTCGAACAGGCTGGCCTCGTGGGGCCCCGGCGCGCGGTCGCCGACACAATCGGCCACCACCACCGGACGGAAGTTGTAGCTCATGGCGTCGACCACGGTGGCGCGAACGCAGCCGCTGGTGGTGCAGCCCGCCACCAGAACCGTATCGGCGCCTTGCCGGATCAGCCAGCCGGCCAAGTCGGTACCGAAGAACGCGGAAGGCTGGGTCTTGCGTATGATCGCATCCTCCGGCCGAACCTCGAGCTGCGGCACGATCTGGCTTTGCGGATGGTCTTCATGCAGCGAGGCCAAGGCGGGGATCTTCATGCAGAACACGCTGTCGGCACCGGGGGCATAGACGATGCGGCTGAAGGCCACGGGCATGCGCGCCTGGCGTGCCGCCGCGAGCAGGGTGACCGTCGCGTCGATCGCCGCGGGAATATTGCCGCCGCCCAGCACGTCGGGGTCGTTGAAGCCATTGACGAAGTCGACCACGACCAGCGCTGGCCGGCTGCCCCAGCCGCTGCTCGCGCCCAGGCCCTGCTTGCGATAAATGGATTCCGCGGTGCGGCCTGTGTCGTTCATGGCGCGCTCCTCAATACGCGCCGCTCAGCAAAGCGCCGGCTTGCGGCACCTTGCGCTCGAGGCCCAGGCGCTGGAGCATGGTGTAGGTCGTGGCGACCGCCGCGGACAGCACCGGCAGACCCAGCCGCGCTTCTACGGCCGGTACGGCGGCGAGCGACGGCATTTGCACGCACGCCGACAGCACGACGGCGTCGGCGCCGCGGATTTCGAGCTTGTCGGCGATGTCCACCAGTGCCAGCGGATCGCGGTTGCCCACCGCACGGTTATCGTCGATCTCCAATGAAATGGCGTCCACCACTTCGACGCCTTCCGCCTCGATGTAGTCGACCACCAACCGAGTCAGCGGCTTCATGTACGGCGTCACGATAGAGACCTTGCGGGCACCCAGCGCCTGGATGCCATTGAGCAGCGCACCGGCGCTGGTGACGACCTGGGTGGACGGATGGCCCGCGGCGGCGATGCGGGTCAACTTTTCTTCCGATTCGCGATGGTAGCCCTTGCCCATGGACATGATGGCGACCAGGCATGCGTAGCCGATCACGTCGACCGCCGCATCGCTGAGTTCGGCCGCGCAACGGTCGGCCTGCGCATCCATGGCGGCGAGCTCTTCCTTGTTGACCTTCATCATCCGCATCCGGCTCGAATGGAAGGTGAAGCGTTCCGGCGCGATGGTCTCGCGGGCGCGGAACATGGCGGGGACTTCCGTCTCCATGGTGGTGTTGGAACTCGGGACGATCTGCCCGATGCGGTAGAACGGCTTGTTCATGCGAGAGTGCTTCCTGTGGAGGCGAGCGTTATTCCGGCCGGATGTTCGCGTCGCGGATGACGGTCCGGAAAGTGGCCAGTTCCTCGTGGATGATCCGCGCGGATTCCTGGGGCGAGGTGTATCGGGTAATGATCGATTGTGCCAGCAGCGGTTCCTGCACTGACTTGTCCGAGAAGACCTGCTTGAACGCCTGGTCCAGCTTGGCGATGACCTCGGGTGGCGTGCCAGCAGGCGCGAGCGCGAACAGCTTGGCGCTGACGTCATAGCCCTTGAGGCCGGCCTCGGCTGCCGTCGGTACGTCGGGCAGCAGGCTGATCCGTTCCGGCGAGGCCACGGCCAGCGCCTGCAGTTTGCGGTTGCGGATATGGGGCAGCGTGGCGGCGAGGCTTTCGATGCTCATGTCGACCTGGCCGCCGACCAGATCGAGCAGCGAGGGCGCGATGCCTTTGTAGGGCACGTGCAGCAAGTCCACGCCGGCGGTGCGCTTGAACATTTCGCCCGCCAGGTGCTGCACCGATCCGTTGCCGCTCGAGGCGAAGGTCAACACGCCGGGCCGCGCCTTGGCCTGGGCGACCAGCTCCGGTACGGACGCGGCCTTGACGCCGGGGTTGGTCACGATGACGAACGGGATGCTGCCGAACACGGAAACCGGCGTGAAGCTTTTTTCCAGGTCGAACGGGGTGGAGCGCTCGTAGAGCAAGCTGTGGATGGCATGGCTGGTCAGCGAGCTCCACAGCAAGGTGTAGCCGTCCGGCGCGGATTTGGCGACGAAGTCCGCGCCTATGCTGCCCGTGGCGCCGGGCCGGTTAACCACGACGACCTGCTGGCCGAGCTGCTTGGCCAGCACGGGGCCGGCTACCCGGGCGGCCGCGTCCACACCGCCTCCCGGGGGCCAGGGCACGACGAGGGTGATGGGCTTCTCCGGCCATTCCGCCTGCGCCGCGAGACTGCATACCAGCGCGGCGCCCCCGATGGCGGCCTTCAGGACAGCTTTGACGTTCATGTTGGACCTTTGATGATGAGAAGGAAGGCCCCCAGCTCCCCCTGCTGCGGGCATGTGGCGCGAAACCGGCCGGAAGCGGCGCGATAGGTGAAGGTTCGCAATGCGAAAGTTAGTTTCGCAAATATTTCGGGTATCCTACCCAACAACTTTTAAGCGTGTCAACGAAGTTTGCGAGCAGGAAGGATGAGAGGAACTTCCCAGTCCAGGGCGAACCACCGCGTGCAATTCGCTGAACCGGGCGCCGACGAGGACCCCGGCCGGCAGTTCGTGACGGCGCTCGCCCGCGGCCTGAATATCCTCCAGGCCTTCACCCAGGGCGATGCCTCGCTGGGCAACCAGGAGCTGGCCGAGCGCACCGGCCTGACCAAGCCCACGGTTTCGCGCCTGACCTACACGCTGACGCGGCTGGGCTACCTCGTCTGTTCGCCGCAGACCGGCCGCTACGAACTCGGTACCTCCGCCCTGGCGCTGGGGTACTGGGCCATGGCCGGTTCATACATCCGGCAGGTCGCCAAGCCCTTGATGGAACAGGTGTCGAGCGAGCTGAACCTGTGCTGCGCGCTGGGCTACCGCGACGACGCCGATGCAATCTATCTCGAACATACCCGCGGGTCGGGCGCGCTCATCATGAGCGTACAGTCGGGATCGCGCACGCCGCTGGTCACGACTGCCATGGGCCGGGCCCTCATCGCCGTCATGGACAAGCGCGAGCGCGACAAGCTGTTTGCCGCCGAGAAGACGCGGTACGGCGCGCAATGGTCCAAGATATGCAAGGGGGTCGAGGAAGGCCTGAAGGACTACCAGGAGCGCGGCTTCACCATGTCGCTGGGCGACTGGGAAAAGGAAATCCACGCGGTGGGCGTACCGCTCGCCCTCAACGACGGCAACCCGCCGATGGCGCTCACCCTGGGCGGTTCGGCTTATACGCTCGATCGCAACCTGCTGGTCGGGCAGATCGGCCCCCGGCTGGTCGACCTCGCCCAGCAGATCCGCCACAGCCTGAAGTCCCGCGCTTAGCCGCGGCCGCCCTGCGCCGCTTTCAGGGCCTGGGCATGACCGTCCCGCACGACTTGCAAGTGCGGAATTCCTCGCTATCGAAAAAACGCTGGTAGGCTTTCGAGACCGGATCGGCGGCATAGTCCGCGACGTGGCACGATTCCTCGTGCAGGAAGGCGTCGCAATTGGGGCAGAACCACTGGAAGCGGTCGAGTTCGCCGGGCTTGCGCTTGCGCTCCTGTACCAGCAGGTAGGCATCCGGCGGAAAACGCGGCGAATGCGGGATGCCGGCCGGTGTGTAGATGACCGATCCCTGCGCAAGGACGGCGATTTCTTCCTTGCCCTCGGGTGTCCGGTAGTGCAGGTTCATCTGCCCCTTCACCATGTACATCATTTCGTCGCTGGGGTTGATGTGGAACTCGCTGCGGTATTCGCGGCCGCGCGCGAGGAACACCAGCGACTCGGGTTCCTGCCAGAGCACGCTGACCCGCTTGCCGCTTTCGGCGAGTTCGTCGCCGCGCTTCATCAGGTCGACGATGGGCATCTTGAACATCGCGAGTCTCCTTATCCGAAATAGGCGACGCAGTCGATCTCGACGCGCACCCGGGGGCGGTGCGGCGTGCCGCCTATGCAGGTCCGCGTGACTTTCTCGCCGCCCATGAAGTCGCGGAACGCTTCGTTGAACGCCGGGAAATCGGCCACGTCCCGCAGGCATACCCGCATGTTCACGACGTTGGCCAAGGTGGCCCCGCCGGCTTCCAGCACCGCCACGAGGTTCTGCAAGGTGCGCCGAGTCTGCTCCCGGATGTCGTCGGACACGACTTCCTTGGTGGCCGGGTCCAGCGGACCCTGGCCCGAGACGTAGAGGAAGTCGCCTGCCCGTATGGCCTGGGCCAGCGGCGAGGGGGTGTTCTTGTCGGTGAACCCGGTGACGGGCGCCTGCGAGGATTGGACGATGATCTTAGGCATGATCGGACTCCTGGATGAAGCGAGTGGACTCCAGCATCTGGGCGAAGTCGAGCACGTCGTCGTCGCGGTATTTGCGGCCGACGATCTGCAGCCCGACCGGCAGGCCATGGGTGTCGGCCGTGAGCGGCATGCACAGGGCCGGCTGTTGAGTCAGGTTGAAAGGAAAGGTGTAGGGATTGGCCAGGTGCCAGTTGCACGCCTGGCGGATCCGGTCGCGCAGCGGATGGTCGTCGGCGCAGAAGGCGCCGACCGCGGGCGGCCCGGCGGGGCTGGCCGGAGTCAGCAACAAGTCGATGTCGGCGAAAGCGACCGCGATCTCCGTGGCGGCGTCCCGCAGCCGGACGCGGGCCCGCGCCAGCCGTTCGTTGCTAAGGGCCCCGCCGTCTTCGCATGCCTGCTGCAGGCGGGGGTCGAGTTCGGCGCGCTGGGCCGGCGTGGCGTCCACGAAGGATTCATAGAGGCGGTTCAGCCAGAGCGCCCAGGAGTCCTCGGCAAGCGCCATCCAGTCCATGTGCAGCCGCGTTACGGTGTGGCCTTTGCGCGCCAGGCGCTCGGCCAGCGCTTCGACCGCCGCTTCCACGGCCGGGTCCAGCGCGGTGTCGGCGCCGACGCCGGTCATGTAGGCGATGGCGGGCCGCCGGGGCGGCAGCTCCTGAGCGCGGGAATATAGCGAATGGGGATCCAGCGGATGCGGCCGGCCCATGACTTGCAGCGCCAGCCGGCAATCGGCCACGGAGCGGGCGATGGGCCCCAGGTGCGCGAAGTCGGCGAATGCGCTCAGCTTGGGGCCGGAGGGAATGGCCCCGAAGCTTGGCTTGATGCCCACCAGGCCGCAGTACGAAGCGGGAATCCGGACCGAGCCGCCGGCATCGCTGCCTACCGCCAACGGCCCCCATCCCCGCGCCACGTGCGCAGCGGCGCCCATGCTCGAGCCGCCCGCGCTTCGGCCGGGGGCGGCCGGGTTGTGCGTGACGCCGGTGTGCGCCGAGTCGGAATCGGCCAGCCAGCCGAACTCGGACGTAGTGGTCTTGCCGAACAGCACCGCGCCCGCCTGGCGCAGCAAGGCGACGCTCGGCGCATCGGCCGCCGCCGGGCCGGCGCCGGCCGTCAGCCTGGAGCCCCGCCGCGTGGGCCAGCCTGCTACATCGACCATGTCCTTGATCGAGACCGGGATGCCGTCCAGCGGCCCGATCGGGGACCCCGAGCGCCAGCGCCGGGCCGATGCCTCGGCCGCCCGCATCGCAGCTTCCCGGTCGATCAGGCAAAAGGCGTTCAGTTCGCGGGCATCGTCATCCAGGGCCTCGAGCAGCGCCGTGGCGAGTTCCAGCGGCGACAGCGTGCGGCTGCGGTAGGCCTCGTGCAGTTCCACCGCCGATTTCGACAGCCAGGCGTGGGCCGGTGCTGGCATGGACGTCTCCTACTTGGGTTCGATGGTCTCGAACTCGACGTTGGCGAGCCGGCCATCGACCCGCTCTACCTTGCGCATGTAGACGCGTTGCCGGACGTCGCGCGTGGCCGGATCGATCTGGATCGGTCCGCGCGGGCTCTCCAGCTTCACGCCCTTCATGGCGGCGATGAGGGCATCGCCGTCGGTCTTGCCGCCGGTCTTGCGCAGGGCTTCGTAGATCAGGGCCATGCCGTCGTAGCCGGCGACAGACATGATGGTGGGCCGCGCCTGCGGTCCGCGCAAGGCCTTGAAGGCCTGGACGTATTTCTTGTTCAGCGGCGAATCGTGGTCCATCGAATACGGATAGCCCGTGACCACACCCAGTGCCGCGTCGCCCATGGATTCGATGGCCGCCTCGTCGGTAATGTCGCCGGTACCGATCAAGGCCGTGCCGGCCTCGGACAGCTTCCTGGCCCGGTATTCGCGCATGAAGGCGGGCGCCACGTCGCTGGCGTTGACGAAGGCGAAAATCGCGCTGGGGCCGGTGTCCTTGATCTTCTGCATGTACGGCGAGAAATCGAGGGTATTGATAGGCGTGCGCACCGCTCCCGCCACGTTGCCGCCGGCCTTCTTGTAGGAGTCCAGGAATGCGGCTTCCACGTCATGGCCGGGCGAGTAGTCCGCCACGACCGAGTACGCCGTCTTGTAGCCCTGCTTGAGCATCCACTGGGAGATCGGCGGCACGATCGCCGGCAGCGAGAACGACGTGCGCACGATGTAGGGCGAGGTCGCAGGCAGGTTGCCTGCCGCGGCGTTCATGATGACCATGGGCTTCTTCGCCTCGGTGGCGATGGGCGCCACGGCCAGCGCGTTGGGCGAGAACGCGAAGCCGGCGATGAAATCCACCTTCTCGCGCACTACCAGTTCCTGCGCATGTCGCTTGGACAGCTCGGGGTTGGGCCCGCCGACGTCCTTGACGATCACCACCACTTTCTTGCCCGCCACCGTGTCGCCGTGCTCTTTCTGGTAGACCTGGATGCCGGTTTCCATCTGCTTGCCGAATTCGGCGAAGGGCCCGGACATCTCGCCTATGAAGCCTACCTTGACGACGCCCTGCGCTTGCGCGCCCGCAGCCGCCACCAGCGCGCCCGCCGCCAGCCCCAAGCGCAACCCCAGTTTCTCGACTTTCATGATCACACACTCCTAGAGCAGAACTCATTTCCGCGAACCGCGACACCGCCCCAAGGCGCAGTGCGAACTTCCAGCAAAGCAAACCTGCTACGCCCCAAGATGCCGGCCGCCGACCAGGATGCGGCGGATCCGGCTCCGCCGGTCCGTCCGCATCGCCCCCTGGGGGGCGCGCGTCAGCGCGTAGGGGGGGGCCTTCTACCCACACCCAGCAATTGATCGAGCCGCTCGGTATCGGCGGCCAGCTCGGCACTGCTGCCGGCGTAGCTGACCACTCCCCGCTCGAGGACGATGGCGTGTTGCGACATCGACAGTGCAAGGACGGGATGCTGTTCGACGATGATGGCGGTCAGCCCTTCTTCGGCGCACATGCGCCGCACCGCCTCGGACAGTTCCTCGACGATGATGGGGGCCAGCCCTTCCATGGGTTCGTCCAGCAACAGCAGCTGCGGATTGGTCATCAGCGCGCGGCCGATGGCGAGCATCTGCTGTTCGCCGCCGGATAGCTGGCCGCCATAGTTGGCGGCGCGTTCGCGCAGGCGGGGAAAAAGGCCGTAGACGCGTTCCCGCGTCCAGTGCGTGCCGCGCGCGATGACCTCGAGGTTTTCCTGGACCGTGAGCGAGGGAAAGACCTCGCGCTCCTGCGGTACCCAGCCTATGCCTCGCCGCGCCCGCTCGGCCGACCGCAGATGGGTGATGTCCTCGCCCAGCCAGCGGATGCTCCCGCGCTTGACGGTCGTGTTCCCCATGATGGTTTCGAGCAGCGTGGTCTTGCCCACGCCGTTACGGCCCAGTATGGCCAGGCTCTGGCCGCGTTCGACCGTAACCGACAGGTTGTTCAGCACGACCGCGTCGTTGTAGCCGGCCGTGAGGTTCTGTATTTGCAGGAAATCAGACACGCGAATTCCCCAAGTAGGCAGCCCGCACTTGCGGGTCGGCGGCGATTTCGGCGGGCGTGCCCTCGACCAGTACCGCGCCGGCCACCAGTACCGAAATGCGCTGCGCAAAGCGGAACACCAGGTCCATGTCATGCTCGATGAAGAGCACGGTCATTTCCCGCGGCAGGCTGGCGATGACCTCGAACAGCTCGCCGCTTTCGTCTTCCGGAACGCCTGCGGCCGGTTCGTCCAGCAGCAGGATGCGCGGCTTGGAGGCCAGCGCCAGCACGATCTCCAGCAGGCGCTGCTTGCCATAGGGCAGCTCCGCCGTATCGGTGTATGCGTACTGGGCCAGATTGAACTGCTTGAGCAGCGCGTGAGCCTCGTCCGAGACCCAGGAGCAGCCTTGCAGCGAGCGCCACCAGACCTTGCCGAGCGCGTCGCGCTCGGCAATGGCCAGTGACGCCGCCTGCAGCGGCGAGAGCCGCGGAAACAGCGTGTTGATCTGGAAAGTGCGCACCAGCCCCCGGTGCACGCGCTTGTCGGTCGACAAATCGGTGATGTCCTGGTCGTCCAGGCTGATGCGGCCTTCGGACGGGCGCAGGATGCCGGTAAGCAGGTTGATGAGCGTGGTCTTGCCAGCGCCGTTGGGGCCGATCAGCGCCTGCCTGGAGCCTGGCGCGATGTCGAGCGTGACATCGTTGACGGCGGTGAAGGCGCCGAATCGCTTGGTCAGATTCCGCGTGCGCAGCGCGGGCGTCGTCATGGCGGCGGTCGTCATTGCTGATGCTCCCGCACCCTGAAGACCTTGGACAGCATGCCCAGCACGCCCCCGCGGCCGACCATGACGACGATGATCAGGAAAATGCCCAGCCAGAACATCCAGAACTTGGGATCGAAGTCCGAGAAGAAGTCATGCACCGTCATATAGAGCAGTGCCCCGATCAGGCCGCCATACAGGCGGCCGGTGCCCCCAAGGATCAGGATGATGAGGATCTCTGCAGAACGGTTGAAGCTGATCATCTCCAGTCCCACGAACTGCGTGGTCTGGGCCAGCAGCGCTCCCGCCACGCCGGCGATGGCAGCCGAAAAGCAATAGGCCAGGCGCAGCCGCGAATCCACCGGGGAACCGATGGCGAGCATGCGCCGCCGGTTGTCGTGGATGCCGCGCAGCACCAGGCCGAACGGCGATTTCAGCATCAGGCGCACCGCCAGGAACAGCAGCAGCACGATGCAGAAGGTGTAGATGAAGGCCGTCTTGCCCCACAGGTCGAAGCGGAACTGGCCCAGCACCGGCCACATGTCCACGCCTTGCAGGCCGTCGGCGCCGCCGGTGATGGGCGTGAGCCGGTTGGCCAGCTCGAAGAACAGTACGCATACGCCTATGGTGATCATCAGCCGGGTGAGGTCGCTGCCTCGCACGATCAAAAAGCTCAGCAAATAGCCCAGCACGGCGCACGTCGCCAGCGCCAGCAGCAGTCCCGAGAAGGGCTCGCCCCAGCCGTATTTGGCCAGCAGGCCCGCCAGGTAGGCGCCAAAGCCGAAGAACGCCGCATGGCCGACGGTGAGAATGCCCGCATAGCCCAGCGCGATGTCGAGCGCGATCGCGAACAGGCCCGTGATCAGGATCTGCGTGATCAGCACCAGTTTTTCGGGCAGCAGGAAGTAGGTCGACGCCAGCAGCAGCCAGAACACCACTTCCAGCGCCAGGGTCTGCTTCGGATTCAGATTGAGTTTCGTCATGTCAGCCCCCGCTTGGGGATCAGGCCGTGCGGCCGCACCAGCAGCACCACCACCATGAAGACGTAGATCAGGAAGGCACCCAGCTGCGGTATGTAGTACTTGCCGCCGACGTCGACGATTCCCACCAGTACCGCGGCCACGAAGGGGCCGACGATGGTGCCGGCGCCGCCTACGCACACCACGATCAGGAAATAGATCATGTATTTGAGCGGGAAGGAGGGATCCAGGCCCAGCATGCCGAGTCCCAGCGCGCCGCCGAGGCCGGCCAGCCCGCAGCCGAACGAGAAAGTCAGGAAGAACAGGCGGTCCACCCGCACGCCTAGCCCCGCGGCCACCCGCTGGTTGTCGACCGCGGCGCGGACCATGGCGCCATAGCGCGTCTTGTTGATCAGCAGCAGCAGGCCCGCGAGCACGGCAAAGCCCACGATGATCAGGAACAGCCGGTAGGCCCCGACGTCCATGCCGAGCAGCGAGATCTGGCCTTGCAGCCATGCGGGCGTGGTGAAGGGCTGCATGGTGGGGCCGAACAAATAAGTCGCGCCCGCGACGAAGACGAACACGATGCCGATGGACAGCAGGACATGGTCGAGCGGATGGGCCCGATAGAGCCTGCGGAAGAAGGCGAACTCCAGCAGCGCGCCCACCAGGGCCGCGGAGAGGAATGCCAATGCCAGGCTGGCGACGAACGGTATCTGGAGACGGCTCATGGCCAGCGCGGCTACGTAGCCGCCCACCATGGCGAAGGCGCCGTGCGCAAGGTTGACGAAGTTCATCAGACCGAGCGTGATCGACAAGCCGACCCCGATCAGAAACAGCAACATACCGTAGGCCAGGCCGTCGAAGATTACGATGCCCATGAATCCTTCCAGGTGACGTGCAGGGGGAATACGGAGTTTCTAAGCGCGGCGTGGTCCGGCCCGCGACGGACCGGACCACTGCGTCGCACAGCCGCGAATTACTTGGCCTTGCCGGGATCCTTCACGTTGGCAAGATGCGAGAACTCGACGTTGTAGAGGTGGTTGCCGCGCCGCTCGACCTTGCGGATGTAGATGTTCTGCACCACGTCGCGCGTTTCGGGGTCGATCATGATGGGACCGCGGGGGCTTTCCCACTTCGTGCCTTTCATTGCCTCGATGGCCTTGGTGCCGTCGATCTTGCCATTCAATTTCTTGATGGTTTCGTAAATCAGCGCCATGCCGTCATAGCCGCCTACCGCCATGAAGTTCGGGCGGATCGAGGTGCCGAACAAGGACTCGTAGCCTTTGATGAAAGCCTTGTTCTTGGCGGAGTCGTGCGCGGCCGAGTAATGGAAGGAGGTGGTCAGGCCGAGCGCCACGTCACCCATGCTGTCCAGGAACATGTCGTCGGTACCGTCGCCCGTGCCCAGGGCGCGGATGCCGGCCTGCTCCAGCCCGCGTTCGCGGTAGGCGCGCAGCATGAGGACCGACAGTTCGCCCGACGGGAACCACAGGAAGGCGGCGTCCGGCTTGGCGTCCTTGATGCGCTGCATATAGGGCCCGAACTCCGGGTTCTTCAGCGGTACTGCCACCTCGGCCACGATCTTGCCGCCGCCGCCGGTGAAGGTCTTGCGGAACTGTGCGTTGGCGTCCTGCCCCGGGCCGTAGTCGGCATACAGCGAATACACCGTCTTGATGCCATTCTTGAGGGCCCAGTCGGCAATGGCGTAGGCGTTCTGGGGCAGCGTCATGGACGTACGCACGACATAGGGCGAACGCTCGGTGATCGAGGAGGTCGCCGCATTCATGACCACCATCGGTATCTTGGCCTCGGTGGCCAGCGGAGCCACGGCCAGCGCGTTGGGCGTAAAGCCGAAGCCTGCCAGGAATTCCACTTTGTCGCGGGTGATGAGTTCCTGCGCCACGCGCTTGGCGACTTCCGGATTGGGGCCGCCCACATCCTTGATGACGAGTTCGATCTTGCGGCCGGCGACGACGTCGCCATGCTCGTGCAAGAACAGCTTGGCGCCGTTGCTCATCTGCAACCCATATTCGGCTTGCTGGCCCGACATTTCGCCGACGAAGCCGATCTTCAAGGGAGTCTGCGCCGCGGCCACGCCGCTCAGCGCCATTCCCAGTACATAAACCCACATGCGCATTTTCATTGTCGTGGTCCTCCCGATAAGGAACGAGGTCTACGCCCGGGGCGGCAGGGCCCCGGCACGTGTACGTACTGCATTGCGGGCAATGCCGCGGCGTTGCTGCTGCATGGATACCAATGGTGACGATATCAGCGCCCGGTCAATCACGTAACCGTATACGAAAATCGAAATTACGCCAATAATCGATTTCCAGCAGTCAGGGGGGAGAAAAGGCCCGTAGAGCCCCGAAAAACGGGCCTCCAGCCAGTGGTGCGGGAAATGCCCGGGCAGCGTCAGGCTTGAAAAGTCAGACCGAACGCAATGCCGATTTGGAATACCAGCCGCTCATCCGCGTGCCGTCCCAGACAAAGGCAATGTGCTGGGATTGTCTGCACCGGCTGAGCGCGCGCGGCCGGAACACTGCCGCGCACTGTCCGCCCGGGCGGCGCACGCTGTCGTAGGCAACGCCCCAGCTGCCTTCGCGGCGGAGTTCCCGGGCGAACGCCTGGCTGGCGGCGTAGTTGTCGGGGTCGTAGATCTCGGGCAGGGTGTGCTGGCGGCCCCGCAGGTCATGCAGCGGCGCGGCCAGGTCGGCCAGGTAGTGCCGCATGTCGATTTCGATGGCCGGTTCGCGGGTGGCGGCAAGGAATACGGAGCGGTGGTACATGGTCTCCGCCACCGCGGTCTCCAGGCTTTCGCCGGCGTAGTAGACGCCCCAGGTGCCGTCCGTGAACCGGCTGCCCTCCGGGTTCAGATGCGTGAAGGCGGCCATGATGGGGGTCGTGCCCGGCCCGGAGACACGTTCTTCGGGCGGCACCAGGTGCAGGTGGCCTGCCTCGTCGCGCACGCGGGGATTGGTCAGGTTCTCGATGGCGAAAACCACGTCCAGGTCGGCCGGGTCGGCCACGCGGTCGTACAGGCTGGTGGGGGGAAATCGGCTGGGAACCAGGCGGTGGCAAGGCGTCCATTGCACGTCGGAGACGACCGCAAGCGTCATGTCCAGCCTCCTCGCTGGGCATCGAGATAGGTGCGCACTACATACAGGTCGCTGGTCATGCCGCTGAGCATGCGTTCGAGCGCGGGCCGCCCGCCGAACAGGGGCGCTTCGTTGGGGCGACGCAGCCAGGCGTCGGCGCGCTCGGGTACCGGCAACAGCACCTGCAAGGCCTTGTAGATGCCGAATACCAGCGACAGGCGTTCGAGCGTGTCCCGTGGCAAGGGCGCGGGCGCGCGTCCGTTTTTCCAACGGAACATGGTGGAGCGCGGCACCCCCAGCAGCGTGGCCGATTCCTCGGCGCTGAGCTGCCACGCCTGGGTGATGCGGAAAAACGTGCGCAGGGCGGCGTCGGTCGCCGCCTGGCTGTTCAATTCGGGCGTCTTGGAAGCAGCAATGGCCATGGTGCTTTCCTGTGTCGTGCATGCAGGAACCAGCTTAATCTCATTTGAGACTTAAATCAAGAAATTATCTTTAATGGGACTACGCGCTACCAGTCGGGGCGACGTGACCCGGCGTGCGGACGATACGGCCGGGCGCGGGTAACGACGCTGGGAACAAGAGGAAACGGTGCAAGCGGCCGCCTCGGTCTCCAGGTAAAATTCCTGACGATGACCCTCTCCACCGAAGTCGCCCGGCGACGCACCTTCGCTATCATTTCCCACCCCGACGCGGGCAAAACCACGCTGACCGAAAAGCTATTGCTGTTCGCCGGCGCGATCCAGATCGCCGGTAGCGTCAAGGCCAGAAAGGCTTCGCGCCATGCTTCGTCCGACTGGATGGAAATCGAGAAGCAGCGCGGCATCTCGGTCGCCTCGTCGGTCATGCAGATCGAATATCGCGACACGGTCATCAATTTGCTCGATACGCCGGGGCACCAGGATTTTTCGGAAGACACGTACCGGGTGCTGACGGCGGTCGATGCCGCATTGATGGTGATCGACGCGGCCAATGGCGTCGAGCCGCAGACCATACGCTTGCTGCAGGTATGCCGGGCCCGCAACACGCCCATCATCACCTTCGTCAACAAAATGGACCGCGAAGTGCGCGAACCGCTCGACCTCCTGTCCGAGATCGAGTCCCATCTGGGCATGGATGCGGTGCCGTTTGCCTGGCCGGTGGGGATGGGCAAGACTTTCGGCGGGGTTTTCGACATCCGGCGGGACCGGATGCGGGTGTTCCGCGCCGGCAGCGACCGCTTGAGCGACCAGCACGACGAAATCATCGAGGGCATCGATAATCCCGAGATCGCCGAGCGTTTCGGCGCGGCCTTCGAGCAGGCGCGCGGCGAGATCGATCTCATCGCCGGCGCGGCGCCGCCGTTCGACCAGCAGGCCTTCCTGGCCGGCAAGCAGACGCCCGTGTTCTTCGGGTCGGCCATCAACAATTTCGGCGTCCAGGAAGTGCTGGATGCGCTGGTCGAGCACGCACCTGCCCCGGGCCCACGCCATGCGCTGGAACGCGAGGTGCGTCCCGACGAACCTAAGTTCACCGGGGTCGTATTCAAGGTGCAGGCCAACATGGACCCCGCCCATCGCGACAGGGTGGCGTTCGTGCGCGTATGCTCGGGCCGTTTCGAGCGTGGCATGCGGCTGAAAGTCTGCCGCACCGGGAAGGAAACGCGGCCCAATAACGTGGTGTCGTTCCTGTCGCAGCGGCGCGAGCTGCTCGACGAGGCCTATGCTGGCGACGTCATCGGTATTCCCAACCATGGCGTGCTGCAGCTGGGCGACGTGCTGACCGAAGGGGAAGCGCTCCGGTTCACCGGGCTGCCGTTTTTCGCGCCCGAACTGTTCCAGGCGGTGGAAGTGGCGGATCCGCTCAGGACCAAGCAACTGCGTACCGGCCTGACCCAGCTTGGCGAAGAGGGTGCCATCCAGGTATTCCGGCCGGTGGCCGGCGGGCCGCTGCTGCTGGGCGCCGTCGGGCAGCTGCAGTTCGAGGTCGTGGCGCACAGGCTCAAGACCGAGTACGGGGTGGCAGCGCGCATGATGCCGTCGCGCTATTCCATGGCGCGGTGGATTACCGCCGAGAACCCCAAGGACCTGAAGAAGTTCATGGATGCCAACATGCAGCACATCGCCTATGACGTGGTCGAGGCGCCCGCCTTCCTGATCGGGTCCTCGGCGCAGCTGCGGGTGGCGCAGGAGCTTTATCCCAACGTGCAATTCCATGCTTTGCGCGAGCATGGTGGACAGGTGTTCCAGACGCGGGTGGGCGACTCGGCTTTTGCCTGATCGTCGCCCTGGCACTGCGGCCCGGAGCATATCGAAGAGGTGTACCTATGCGTAAGCGCATTTTGATGACCCTGGCCGTGTTGGCCATGGTCGTTCTGGTGGGAGTGTCGTTCGGACTATGGCTGTCCTGGAACGCCCCCGTGGACCGTGCGGCCGAGGCGCCGGACCCCGTCGCCCAGGGCCGCCCGGGCGAGGCCCCCGTGGCTTCCGTGGACCAGCAGGTTTACCTGCCCGAGCCCCCGCAGCCTCGCGTGGACGGGACGCTGGGGGTGCCGTCGCGGCCCGTGCGGCCGAACGATCCCATTCCCATGGTGTCGGCGGCCGATCAGCCGCAGCCGGATACCTTGGTGTCCACCATCGCGCCGGACCTGCAGGGCTTGTCGGCCCCTCCCCCGACGCCGGAAGCCCCGCGTGTCGTGCAGCCGTCGTCACAGGTGGTGACGGTGCTGGCCGGCGGCAACGGCCCGGGCGAACCGCCGCGTACGTCCGAGCCCGCGCCGGCCGCCCCCGGCCAGGAATCCTGGATCAACGCGCTGCGGTCCGAACTGGCACGCTGTGCGTCGCAAGGGGTGGTCGGCCGCGGGATATGCACCGAGCAGGCGCGATGGAAGTACTGTAATCCGGGTAACCACTGGGGCCGCGTGCCCGAGTGCCCGGCCACCGGCAACAACTGACGCCGGCTGCGCTAGGGCGTTTTCCCTCCGGTCGCCGGGTCCTCGTCATCCGGCTCGTCGTCGTCATCGTCGAACTCGTCGTCGAGCGCGCTGTCTTCGTCGTCCGGCTCGCCGTCTCGCCGTCTCCGTCGCCGTCCTCCGGTTCCAACTCGTCGCCACCCCCGGCGCCTGGCGCGTCCTTTTCCTCGCGGGGCAAGTCCGCCGCGGGCATTTTCCGGTTCTCATCCTTGAGTATGTCGTCGATATGCTTGGAAATGGGATTGCTGCCGCCGGTGATAGCCATGGACGCCTCCTATAGGTGACACCAGCGGCCAGCAAGTTGTATTCCGCCATTCGGTGTCATCCCGGCGCGGACAAGAAAAAGCCCCGGCTGGCGGGGCTTGAAGCAATTCGGGACGGGGGGTGGCTCAATCGCCGTGTTCGTCCATCTGGGACTGCAGGTAGTTCTGGATGCCAACCTGGTCGACCAACCCGATCTGCGTTTCCAGGTAATCGATGTGTTCCTCGGTGTCGTCCAGGATGTCCTGGAGGAGATCCCGGGATACATAGTCGCGCACACTTTCGCAGTAGGCGATGGCCTCTTTCAGCGTGGCTTGCGAAGCCAGCTCGAGCTTGAGGTCGCAATCCAGGATTTCGGGGACGTTCTCGCCGATGAGCAGCTTGTGCAGGTCTTGCAGATTGGGCAGCCCGTCCAGCATGAAGATGCGCTGGATGAGGCGGTCGGCGTGCTTCATTTCCTCGATGGACTCGTCGTACTCGTGCTTGCCCATCTTGCCGAGGCCCCAGTGCTTGAGCATGCGCGCATGCAGGAAGTACTGGTTGATTGCGGTCAGCTCATTGGTGAGCTGCTTGTTGAGATACTGGATGACGGTCTTGTCGCCTTTCATGCTTTTCCCCTGCAGATTCCTGGATGGTGCAAGGTTAGCATTGTTGGACGTATGGTCGGCAGACCGCACGTCCGTCTGTAATGGGCTAGAAAAGCGACAAGCGAAACCGCTATGAGAACGGTTTGCGAAACGTGGGGTAGTTCGGAGCCGGAGTGACCGCTTGCTGCGACGGAACGGCGCCCTTAGGGAAGGGCGCCCTTTTACGCTGCCTTGGCGATGACGTGAACGGGGAAGCGGCGCGTGGAGGCACCGGACACACCGGCTTCGACCGCGGCGGGGTGGCCCCCTTGGTCCATGGCGGCTTCATAGGCGTGTTCGCAGCCGCTGGCTCCCGTGGGCAAGTACTGGCAGGCCGTTTCGGCGCACGAGCCGCAGCAGGTGGCGACGCCTAGGTCGAATTGCAGGTCGGCCAAGGTGACGGAGCCGGATGCCACGCTGTTGCGCACCTGGCGTTCGGTAATCGCGTTGCAGACACAAACGTACATGGCAGGCACGTTGCGGCGGGCAGGCCACCGCGTCAGGGGTCGTAATGAGATTAATTATCGATAATATTCTCAAGTCATGCAAGCGGCTTCGCCGCACATATCGAATCTCGCTTGAAACGGCTTTGCGCCCTGGCGCCGCCACACCGGAGTTACGCATTCGATGCATCACGGATGCAGTGCAAAACAGCTTTTCTCCTAGCGAAAAGTCTAAGAAAACCGGGTGCGGGCGTCCAGCCATGGCGATAAAGTCGCCCTGCCTACTGCAGTCAATACAGAAGAGTTGGATATGACCCAAGTTAAGCAAGACCCGACGGCGACCGTTGCTTCGAGCCGGCCGCTGCTGTTCGATTCGCACGCCCATCTGGTGGCGGACGACCAGGTCCGCTATCCCCGCAATCCCATGACCCGTCCGTCGAGCGCGCCCCCGCGGCCGCCCGGGGTCATCGGCAAGCCGGGCGGCAAGCACGGTCCCAACCCCATCAACGAGGTGCCGGACGTCAGCCGCATGCTGGTCTGGATGAAGGAAGAGAACGTGGACGGCGCCGTAGCGGTGCAAAAGCGCATGATCTATCGCTACGACAACAGCTACATCCTCGATTCGTCGGACGCCCATCCGGACATCTTCTCGGCGGTAGTGATCCTGGACGCGGAAGACTCCGCGACGCCGGGGCTGGTGCGCACCTACATCGAGAAGCACGGCCTGGCCGGCGTACGCTTGTTCGGCGGCCGCGAGGCCGACGGCAGCATGCCGTGGCTGAACTCGCCGCAGGCGCTCAAGACCTGGGACGTGGCCGAGGAATTCGGCCTGGTCATCGATCTGGAAGTGCTGGCCATCGGCGGGGGCGGCCCCTCGGTGCCGGCGATCGTGGAACTGGCGCGGCGCTATCCGAACGTGCGCATCGTGCTCGATCACCTGCTCGAACCCGAGGCGACCGAAGGCGAGCATTTCGGGCTGGACGAGCGTTTCGAGAAGCTGGCGCACGAGAAGAACATCTTCTTCAAGTTCACCTCCATCAACCTGGACGAGTACCGCGAGGCCGACGTGCCGGCCGAGAAGGTGCTGCGCCGCGCCGTCGACATGTTCGGTGCCGACCACATCATGTGGGGCTCGGACATCGGCACCTCCTCGGGTACCTACAAGGAGATGGTGCAGCGCATGATCGACGCGTCGGTGCTGCTGACCGACGACGAGAAGCGGGCGGTCTGGCACGATACCGGCAAGCGCGTGTTCGTCAAGGGCGGTACCCGCCGCGCGGGGTAGGGTTCCTGGGCTGGTCGGCGGGACGATGCGATAATCGCCGGCCAGCGCCCTTTCGCCACGGAGGCCCGCCGTGCCGTCATTCCCGCCCGTTCAGGCCGTGGTTCGCACGATCGAACTGCTGCAGGCCTTGAACCGCCAGCCGGTGTCCACGCTGGATGTGCTGTATAAGCAGACGGGCATACCCAAGCCTTCCCTCATCCGGCTGCTCGAGTCCCTGGCCTCCAAGGGGCTGGTGCGTCATGCGCCGCAGTATGGCGCCTACTACCTGACGTCCCTGGTCAATACGCTGTCCTCGGGCTATCACAGCGAGCCGCGTATCGTCGAGGCCGCGCGGCCGCGCCTGGATGCGTTGACCGAGGCCATCAAATGGCCATTGGCCATCGCGGTGTTCGACACCGACGCGATGGTCGTACGCTACAGCACGATTCCCCATTCCCCGCTGTCGCTGCTGCATTCCACCATCAATATGCGGCTGAGCCTGGTCAGCCGGGCGATCGGACGAGCCTACCTGGCCTTCTGCGACGAAGACGAGCGCCAGACCATCCTGTCGCTGCTGCAGCAGTCGACGAACCCGGAGGATGCGCCGGCGCGCGACCGGGAATCGGTGCAGCGGATGATTGAACAGACGCGTGCGCAAGGCTATGCCTTGCGCGATCCCTCGGTGCGTCCCGTCTCCGGTACGTTGGCCGTGCCGGTTTTCGACGGCAAGCACGTGGTCGCCTCGTTCGGCATGACGTGGTTTGCTTCGACGCTCACCAACGAGCAGGTGGTCGAACGCTACCTGGACCAGCTGCTGGAAGTTTCCCACGCTATCTCGGACGACCTGGCCAAGCTGTAGCTGGCCAGGCTCGCGATGCCGGGCGGCTGCCTCAGGACGCCGTGGCCGGCTCGGGCATGGGATATTCGTCCGCATTGCAGACCAGCCCGGGCCTGTTCGAGAAGTCCAGGCGCGGAGGGCCGAAAATGTCGATCAGCCAGCAGTCGCCTTCGCTGACATTGCGGCTGGTATGCACGACCTTGGCGGGCATGACCGTCACCGAAGGGCTGCCGATCTCGACGTGTTCGTCTTCCTTCCACATGTCCATGTCGGGCGTCCATGGCCAGCGCAGGGAGTGCACGTAGGTGCCTTCCACCACCAGCGACGCCTGTTCGAAATCGGCATGGCTGTGGGGGCTGAGCTTGTGGATGTCGCGCGGCACCAGGCGCTTGGCGAGCACGTTGATCATCAGGTTGGTGGTGCGGAAGATGCGCATGTTGGTGTCCGGCCGCGCATAGTCGGCCAACACGTAGTGGCGCAGCTTGAACCCGGCGGGCGGGTCGGGCCAGGAGACCAGTGGCGCGACTTCCGGCGCGCCGTCGGCATAGACGGCGTTGTTGGCCGAGGCCTCGACCAGATCGGTGGCGTGCTTGGAAAACACCCGCACGAGGGTGCCGGCGGCCGTGGCTTCGACGCGGCTGGCGCCGGGCGGTACGATGGTGAGCGTTTCCGCCGCGGCGTCGATGTGCTCGCCACCGGCCTGGATGCGCGCGCCGCCCTTGTGCACGAAGACGAAGTACTCGTCGGGGTTGTCGTCGCGCGCCAGCACGGCGCCCGGTTCGACCTGGGAAACGGCGACGACGAAGTTGGCCGCGCGCGTCAGCCACGTGCGCGCCCCTGCCGTTTCTTGCTGCGGGGCGGTTTCGTAGAGCGCGGCGTAGGTCGCCGGACGTGGTAGTCGGGTTGTCATGGCTTCACCTTTTTGGATATGGGGCGCTTCAGCCGCGCGGCCGGCCGGCGCCAACGGCCACCGATTGCGCGCCTTGGCGCAGCAGGGATTGATCGGAACCAATTACGAACCAGGTCACGCCCTGGGCGGCGAATTCGTCGCGCTCGGCGGCGTTGCCGACGAACATCGCGGCGATCTTGCCGGCGTCCAGCGCGGCGCGCACGATGCGCGCGGTGGCTTCCAGCACGGCGGGGCTGCGCGAGCCTTGCTCGCCCATCGACAGGGAAAGATCGGCGCGTCCCACGAAAAGCCCGCTCACGCCAGGCACGGCCGCGATGCTTTCCACGTTGGCCAGCCCTTCGACGCTTTCGATCTGGCACAGCACCAGGGACTGGTCGCCCGCCTCTTGGGCCTGCTGGTAACTCATGGTGCCGTAGCCCGCCGCGCGGGGCGAACTGGAGAAGCCGCGCACGCCGCCCTGGTAGCGCGCCCGGGACACGATCAATGCCGCCTGCTCGGCCGTATCCACATGCGGCACGACGATGCCCGCCGCGCCGAGGTCCAGGGTGGACAGGATGGTGGCAGGCTCGAAATCGGGGATGCGCACGTACAGCGGCAGCCGCGCTGCGCGTCCCGCCAGCATCATCAGGTCCAGCGATGTGCGGTCGAAGGGCGCGTGTTCCGCGTCCAGCACGCCGAAATCCAGCGCCGTGGTGCCGAGGATCTCCACCACGTGCGGCGATACGGTCTTGATGAATGTCCCGGCCTGCACTGGCCGGTCCGTTTCGGAAGATGAGCGCGTCATCGTTCAATCCTTCATAAGCTTTGATCAGGGAGCGCCTAGGATTGCTCCGGGGAAGAGTCGCCCACGGGGGGCGACTGCAGCATGGGCCGATGGAAAATCTCGCCCAGGCCCGCGTAATACGGCCCGCCCAGGCGGCCGATCGGCCGCATCGCCACCGCGTCCACGTGGCGGCCGTTATAGATGCTCTCGGACAAGTGAAAAGCCACTACCTCTCCGATATAGAGCGTATTGAGCCCGCGCCCCAGCGGCAGTACGTGCTCGAGCCGGCATTCCATCTGGATGGGCGTGGCCGGTATGCGCGGCGCGCGTACCACGACACTGGGCGCGAGTTCTATCCCGAGCGCCTGCGGTTCGCCGATCTCCGCCGGATAGTCGGCGCCGGTTGCGTGCATGAGGTCGAGCGTGGCTTCGGTGGCGACGTTCACCACGAATTCGCCGGTTTCCTTGATGTTGCGCGCGGTGTCCTTGAGCTCGCCTTTGCGCGAGCCTATGTTCACCGCCAGCATGGGGGGACTGTGCGCCACATAGTTGTACGAACTGAACGGCGCGGCGTTGACCCGGCCCGATGCGTCCTGGGTGGTGATCCAGGCTACCGGCCGGGGCGCCACACAGCCTACGATCAGGCGGTAGGCTTCCTCGGTGCTCATGCCCTCGGTTTTCAGTGTTACGAATCCGGTCATGTCCTGGCTCCCCTGGGCGCCCGCGCCCCGGCCGCCACACTGGCCGGATGGACGGTCCGATTGCAAACGGCGATGTACCGCATAAGTCGATCTTCCTCGATGTCGCTGCCTGCCCGCCGCCGGCGGAGGGTGGGCAGACGGGTGAAACCTCAGTCCAGCTGGATGTTGGCAGCCTCGATCACGCGTTGCCATTTGGCGCTTTCGACCTTCATCAGCGAGCCGAGCTCCTCGGGCGTGCCGCCGCCTACCACTGCACCGAACTGCTCGAGCTTGGCGCGTCCTTCGGGCGAATCCAACACCAGGTTGATCTCGCGATTGAGCTTGTCGATGATGGGGCGGGGCATGCCGGCCGGACCGGCCACGGCAAACCATACCGAGGCTTCGACGTCGAAGCCTTGCTCGATGGCCGTGGGCACCTCCGGTGTACCCGGGAAGCGCTGCTTGGAGGTCACGGCCAGGCCGTTCATCTTGCCGCCCTGGATTTGGGGGATGAAGGCGGTGATGGGCGCGACGATGCCTTGGATGGAACCGCCCAGGAGGTCGGTCATGGCCGGCGTATCGCCCTTGTAGGGCACGCCGAGGAACTCCGTCTTGGTGTTGTGGCGCAGCAGTTCGTAGGCCAGGTGGCCGATGGTGCCGTTGCCCGGATTGCCGATCGAATACTTGCCCGGCGCGGCCTTGGCCAGCGCGATGAATTCCTTCAGGTTCTTGGCCGGCACCTTGTCGGTGGAGACCACGACCAGCGGGATCTCGCCCACCAGCACCACCGGCGCCAGGTCCTTGGCCGGGTCGTACGGCATGGACTTGTACAGGTATTTGTTATTGGCCAGCGGTCCCGAGGTGGTCAGCGTGAGCGTATAGCCATCGGGCGCGGCCTTGGCGACCATATCGGTGCCGATGTTGCCGCCGGCGCCCGGGCGGTTGTCGACCACGAATTGCTGCCCCAGTTTCTGGCCCAGCCGCTCGGCGATCAGGCGCGCGACGACGTCCGTGCTGCCCCCCGCGGGAAACGGGACGACCAGCCGGACGGGCTTGCTCGGCCATGACGAGGCGTCATCCTTGGCGCAGGCAGCGGTAGCCCCGATTGCCACGATGGCAGCCGTGCAGGCGAAAAAGCGACTGTGTTTCATGAGAGTCTCCGGTCTTTCGTATTGAAAAGTGCGCGTATCCGACGCGGGGACATCAGACCGCGTGGCAGGCGGAGCCGCGACGATGCGCAGGCCAAGAGCCGCGGTCAGCGTCGGCATGGGGGCGTCGTAGCAAGGAACGGGGCCACGGTGGCGCGGCCAGCCGCCGCGCGGCACGGCCGCCGGCGTTATTCGGGGGCCACCGGGCGGACGACGAAGGAACGGTCGTGGGAACTTCGCGGTAAATCGACATCGCATGCCGCCGTCTGCCGGCGCTACGTACTGACGTTATGCTGGCAGGATGCTGCGGCGGCGGCCGCGGTTCAAGCGAAGTTTTGGCGGTTTTCGCCTATAGAAAAGTTGGTGCCGGACCGGCGTCAGCCGGGATACAGGCCCAGCATGCGCGCCCGCATCCGCGCTAGCGCATAGACGGCGTCCAGGGCTGGCGTGGGGAAGCGCATGGCGCCGGCGGCTTCGACCAGCGCGCCCAGGATGCTGTCGATCTCCACCGGGCGGCCGGCTTCCACGTCCTGCAACATCGAGGTCTTGACGTGGCCCAGGCTGCGGGTGAACGCGATGCGGTCGCGCGACGACACTTGCGTCGACAATCCCAGCCGGGATCCCAGGGCCAGCGCCTCCTCCATCATGGCGACGAACAGATCGTGCAGGCGGGAATCGTCGATCATGACGTCCGTATGGGCGCCCGTCAGCATGCTGACGGGATTGAAGCAGGCATTGCCGAGCAGCTTGGTCCAGATGTCGGTGCGCACGTCGGCGCTGGCCGATGCATTGAAGCCGGCCCGGCTGAACAGGGCGGCCACGGTCTCGGCGCGCGCGCTCGTCCCGCCGCCCGGCTCGCCGAACACCAGCCTGTCGCCCGAGGCGTGACGGGACAGCCCCGGTTCGGGCGTGGATGCCGACGCGAACACGACGGCGCCCAGCACCTGGGGCAGCGGCAGGTGGGTCTCGATGGCGCCTTCGGGGTCTACGCTGCGCAGCCTCGTGCCTGCCAGCGGCTGGCCCGGGGCGAGGAAGAACCACCACGGAATGCCGTTGAGCGCCGGGATGACGATCGTATCGGCCCCGACCATCGGCGCGATGCTTCGCGCCACTTCAGGCAGCGCCGGTGCCTTGACCGTAATGATGACGATATCCTGCGGGCCGAGTTCGGCGGCATCGTCGCTTGCCCGGACAGGCGGCGCCATGCGTTGTCCCTGGGATTCCAGCCGCATGCCATGCGTGCGCAGGGCCTCCAGCGTCCGGCCGCGCGCCAGTACCGAGATGGCGTTGCCGGCGTGGGCCAGGCGTCCGGCGAACAGGCCGCCTATGGCGCCGGCGCCGACGATGCAGATGCGGGGGTGCTCGATCATGCTGTTCCTCTTGCTGGACCATGGGCGCGTCGACCGGCGCCCCCGGCATCTTACCCGACCCGACCCGGTTCACTTTCGCTTACCAAGGCTTCTTCCGCACCGGGCCCGGAGTTCCGGCACAATGAGGATCCCATTGTGGATATTCACGAACTGGATGAACGTATTCGACTCGATATCGGCCCGGGCGCAGTCCGATCCGCCGCCCGGCGCCCACCGGTTGCGCATCGCCGGCCACGATTGCGGCTGGGTGGCCCAGGACGCGCTCCGATGGCTGGCCCCGTTCAAGGACGAGGTCTCGATCGGGACCGGGATGGTACGGATGCTTCCCGCGCTGGAATCTGCCCCGCCTTCGGACGACCGGAGGACGGCGGTCAGCGAATTACTGTCCCGTATTGCGCAGGCGCTTTTCGAGGCCGGCCGGCTCAACGGCTGGCGTAACGAACTCCTGGACGTCGTCGCCGAGGACGGCGTGGTCCTCGGGGTGATCGAGCGCGCGGCGGTGCGGCCGCTGGGCATCGCTACCCATGCGGTGCACCTGAATGCGTGGACGGACAGCGGACAGCTTTGGATTGCCCAGCGCTCGTTTACCAAGACGACCGACCCGGGGATGTGGGATACGCTGGTAGGCGGACTGATCAGCGCGGCCGAAACGCCGGAGACCGCGCTGCTCCGCGAGAGCTGGGAAGAAGCCGGCCTGTTGCCCCATCACTTGAAAGATGCGCGCCGCAGCGGGACGTTCCAGGTGCGGCGTATATTGCCCGAGGGCTACCAGATCGAGAACGTGACGGTGGTCGATACCGTGCTGGGCCCGGAAGTCGTGCCCGAGAACCAGGACGGTGAAGTGGCGGCCCTGCGTACCGCGACTCCGCAAGAAGTAATCGACATGGTCGCCGAAGGGCTGTTTACCCTGGAAGCGGCCCTTGCCATGAAAACCAGCCTGGGCCCGCTGGCATTGGCAGCGTCCGGCGCGGTGCCGGCCGAGGCCGCCGTCGTGGACGAAACGGCCCGCGTCAGTCTTTGACCGATGCGGCAGGCGGCCGGCGCGCCTGCAGCCAGGCCCTCAGCGCTTCCTGCGCCGGGGCCGGCATCTGGGCCACGTCCGTGCTGCGCCGGCGGCCCATGATCATGGCGGCGTAGGGCACGGCCAGCGCTGCCGCTTCCGCGCACAGCGTGCGTTCTTCCCCCTGGGATGGCTTGCGGGCGCGCCAGTAATTGATGGCGTCTTCGAGTTCAGTCAGCGTGATCTCCATGCGGCCCATTCTGGCAGACTTTGGCGGCCGCCGGCAGAAACATTCAGTCAATTCCGATACACAAAGGCAGGTCCCGGCGCGGACAGGGAAACACCCTGGAAACCGGCTTGGATGTACCTTACGTGAATCTTACGTGCGGAGCAGCACCATGTTTTCAGGTACTTCTTCTCGTCTTTCTTCCAGCCCCCGCGGCCGCCTCGCGCGCGCGTTTCCCGCCATGAAGGGGGCGGCGGCGCTGCATCCCCTGGTGGCTGCCGCGGCGGTCAGCCTCATCGTCCTGTCGGCGGTGGGCGTGGGCGTCCTGACCGGGCTGCTGCCCTCGCCCTTGGCCAAGTCGGCGCCGGACCAGGCGTTGGCCGAGGCGGACCGTCCCTCGGTGGGCGGCCGCGATTTCGGCAAGGCGGCGGCATATGCCCCTGCCGATAAGCGGGCGGGAGACGAGAAGCAGGTGTCCGCGGAGCGCAGTCCGCGGGCAAGCAGCCAGCCGGCGCCGGTCTACCGGGAGCCAGCCCGCCCGGTCGCGGCGGCGTGCAGCAATTGCGGCGTTGTCCAAAGCGTACGTACCATCCAGGCGCCGGGCCGCGGCACCGGCCTAGGCGCGGTAGGGGGCGGCGTCGTAGGCGGCGTGCTGGGCAACCAGATCGGCGGTGGCAGCGGCCGTACTGCATTTACCGTGCTGGGCGCCATCGGCGGCGCGTTCGCCGGCAACGAAGTCGAGAAACGAGTGCGTACGACCACGCAATACGAGATGACCGTACGCATGGACGACGGCAGCGTGCGTACCTTCCACAGCGCTTCGCCCTACCCCTGGCGCAGTGGCGATCCGGTGCGCGTCGTGAATGGATCGGTGGTCTCGCGCAATGCCGGTTCCAGCGCCCAGGCCGTGCGTGTCAGCGAGTACCAATGACGCTATAGACGCCGCGTAGGCGTCAGCGTGGCTCGGGTCCGCCTGGCGTAGCCAGCGCTGCAGGCGGCTCGTTGCGCTGGAACAGGGATTGCATCGCCGCCCGCAGCCAGCGGTTCAGGGCATCGTGGTGGTAGCGCTTGTGCCAGTGCTGGCGCAGCGGAAAAACGGGCGAATGGAACGGCAGCGGATGGATGCGCACGTTGCGCGGTGCCAGCGTGCGCGCGACTTCGAGCGGTACGGTGGCCAGCAAATCCGTTTGCGCCACGATGCCCAGCAGCGCGATGAAATGCGGAACGCATAGGCGGATGCGCGGTTGCGGGGCGCCCGCCGCTTGCCGGGAACGTTCCAATACCTCCATGCTTCGCAGGGCCGTGTGCGCCGAAATGTGCGGCGCCTCGAGGTAGCGCGCCAGCGTCAGCTTGCGGCCGACATGCGGATTACCGGTCCGCGCGATGCAGACAAAGCTGCTGGTAGACAGCTGTTGCTGGTAGTAGTTGTCCTTGGTCAGGTCAGGGAAATACCCCATGGCCAAGTCCACCTCTCCGCATGCCATGGCCTCCTCCAGGCGATCCGGTGTCAGCGATACGACCTTGAACGTCATGTTCGGCGCGATGGCGTCCATCAGCTTCAGTATGCGGGGCATGTAGTACATCTCGCCGATGTCGGTCATGCAAAAGCGGATTTCCCGCGTGGACGTGGCCGGATCGAAATGCGGTGTGCCCAGCACCTGGCTCTCCAGCATCTCCAGCATTTGCCGGATCGGGCCCGACACCACGATCGCTCTGGGCGTGGGTTGCATTTCGTTGTTGACGCGCACGAACAGCGGGTCGTCCAGGAGCTGGCGCAGCCGGTTCAGGCTGTGGCTGATGGTGGGCTGGCTGGTGCCCATGGCGTGCGCCGCCAGGGTGACGCTGCGTGCGCGAAACACCGCGTCGAAGGTCCGCAGCAACTGAAAATCGACACTGTCCGAATTCAATTTCTTAATACCTTGTATGAGGTTGATCGGATTGAGTGCTTCGCTTCGCGGCTCCTAAGATAAATCAAACGAATAAGCAGCCAGAGAGGCACATGGAGACAAGCACTGCACGGCAGGCCGGCGAAGTCCTGATCGCCGGCGGCGGGATAGGTGGCGTCGCCGCCGCGCTTGCGCTGGCACGCCGCGGTTACCGGGCGAGGGTTCTGGAGCGTTCCGCCGAACTGGGGGAAATCGGCTACGGCTTGCAGCTGGGGCCCAACGCCTACCGGATGCTGGAACAGTTCGGCGTGGCCGGCCAGCTGGCCGACAAGGCCTTTTTTCCGCGCAACCTGCGCGTCCGGGATGCCATCGACGACCGGGAGCTGACCTGCATGCCGCTGGGCGACGCCTTCCTGGCGCGTTTCGGCTATCCGTACTGCGTCATCCATCGCAGCGACCTGCACCAGATCTTGCTGGACGCCGTACGGCACGAGCCCGGCGTGGTGATCGAAACCTCGCGCGCGGTCGACGCCTTCACACAGGATGCCGACGGCGTCACCGTGACCTGCGAGGACGGCAGCCGCTACGAGGGCATGGCCCTGATCGGGGCGGACGGACTGCGTTCCCGCGTGCGTGCGATGGTGCTCGACGATGGCGCGCCCTGCGTGGCGGGGCAGGTCGCGTACCGCGGCGTGGTACCCATCGAGGACGTGGACGATCGCAGTCATGCGGACGACGTGGTGTTGTGGGTCGGGCCTAACCTGCACCTCGTCCAATACAGGCTCAAGGGCGGCCGGGTCATGAACAACGTCGCCGTCGTCGAGGATCCGGACCTGCGCGCGGGACGCATCCAGACCATCGAGCCGGCACGCATGGAGCAGATGTTCGAGGTCTGCAGCCCGTCGATCCGCAGAATGCTGAACTTCGTTTCCAAGGAGCGCCATTGGGTTTTGCACGACCGCGACCCCCGGCCCGGATGGTCCCGGGGACGCGTCACGCTGCTGGGGGACGCCGCGCATCCCGCGCTGCAATACATGGCCCAGGGCGCCTGTATGGCGCTGGAAGACGCGCACGTGCTGGCGCAGTCGCTGGCCGGCACCGTTTTGCCGCCTGATGCCCTGCAGCAATACGAAGCCGCGCGTTTCTTGCGCACGGCCCGGGTGCAACTGACCTCGCGCTTTTTTTGCCGGGTCTGCCATGCCGAAGGCGGCGCCCGCCTCGTGCGCAACGCGTTGCTGGCGCAACGGCCGCGCGACAGCTATTTCGAGATCGACTGGCTGTATCGCGGCATTTGAGGAGAGGGCATGAGTGTGCAAGTCGGCGGCAGCGCCGGCGCGGTCGTGTTTGCGTCCAGCAACCGGCCGGTCCAGGACAGCCGCGGGTCCGGCGGGAACGTCTGCCGTGATCCATGGAGGCACCCGCCGCTGATCCATCGGGTTTTGAAACCTATAACAAGCAGTACACGGAGGAGGTCAGAAGATGAACAGAAGAGGATTCCTGCTGGGGGGGTTGGGGTGGGCGGGCGGCGCGATGACGGGCGCCACCCACGCGGCGCAGCGCGCCAGTGCCTGGCCCGTGAAGCCGGTGCGGCTGGTCGTGCCCTTCCCGGGCGGCTCCGCCCCCGACGTCATCGTGCGGCACATCGGCACGGTGCTCACCGACACATGGAAGCAGTCGGTCATCATCGACAACCGCCCGGGCGGCAGCGGCGTCATCGGCCTGAACAACCTGCTTACCTCGCCCGTGGACGATCACAGCTTCGCGTTTACCCAGGGTTCGGCCATTTCCATCGTGCCGCGAACCATCAAGAACGTTCCATTCGACATGGAACGCGACTTTGTCCCGGTGTCGTTCAGCGTGCTGGCGCCGCTGGCGATCGCCGTGCCGCCAGACTCTCCGTTCAGGACGATGGCCGATCTGTTCGCCGCCGCGCGCCGTAAGAACGAAAGTGTCTCGATCGCGGATGTGGGCACGTATTCCTATCCTCACCTGGCGGGCGAATTCATGGGGCTCAATGCCGGCGTGAAGTTCTTGCACGTGCACTTCCAGGGAGGCCCGCCGGCCATCCAGGCCACCATCGGCGGCCACACGCAGGCGGTCATCGAGGGCATGGGACCGCTCTATCCGCACGTGCAGGCGGGGCGTTTGCGTGTGCTGGGCTCGTTCGGCGGCGAGGTCTACCCGGGGCTGGAAGGCGTGGAGCTCGTGTCGGCCACCGCGCCGGGGACCGTGATCGACGGCTGGTTTGCCACCATCGCCCGCAGGGGGACCTCGGCGCCGGTCATCCGGGCGATGAACAACGCGCTGAACGTGGCCATGGACGCCCCGGTGGTGCAGAAGGCGATGAAGGAGCAGATCCTGTTCGCCCACAAGGGACCGCCCGAGGATCTGGTCAAATGGATCGAACAGGAAAACGCCAAATGGGGGCCGGTGATGGACAAGCTGGGCATCCGGCCCGAATGACCTGCCGGCGGGAGCGACACCCCCTCTTCGCGCCCCAGGCTAGGCGCTGCGTCCGGCGCGCCGCCGCTTGAGCGCAAGCATCGTGCCCCGGCACGAGGGTGCACCGCACAGGCAACGGTAGTTCTTCTTGAGCGTGGGCGTGATCCGCTCGTCGATCACCAGGCCGTAGTCGTAGTTGAGTTCCTCGCCCCGGTCGATGGGACGCAGGGAGACGATGAAGACCCTGCCATCGTCGGTTTCTTCCGCTTCGCAGTTGGGCTCGCAGCAGTGGTTGATCCAGCGGGCGTCGTTGCCTTGGCTGCCGCCGTCGATGACCTTGCCGCTTTCCAGCGAGAAGAAGAAGGTGTGGTACGGGTCGTCCGGATTGACCGGGTGGCGGCGGTCGGCCTCGGCGGCGGTAATGCGTTCACCGGCGTACTCGATGATGCGGGTGCCGGCCGGAATCTTGCGCGCGGCAAAGACACCGGTGCCGTGCACGCGCGACCGCCGGACGGTATACCAGGATTTGCCCCCGGGGACCGGATCGACGCCTGCTTTTTCGGCCGCGGCCGGTTCGGCGGCGGGAGTCTTGCGCGCCCGGCTGGGCGTTTTTTTCTTCGAGGTCATGGACGAAAAGGCTTAACTGGGAGTTTTTACGGCCGTTTTGCGAGCGGCCTTCTTGGCAGGGGCTTTCTTCGCAGCGGTCTTGGTTGCCGGTGTTTTCTTGGCTGCCGCCTTCTTGGCCGGTGCCTTTTTGACTGCCGCCTTTTTGGCTGCTGCCTTTTTCGCCGGGGCGGCCGCCTCGTCGCCGGTGGCAGCGGTTTTCCTGGCCGCTGCCTTGCCGGCGGCACCCGCTTCGGCCGCCTTGCCGCCCTTGGCCGGGCGCGGTTCGAACTCGAAGCCGACCTTGCCGTCCGGTTGCCTGACGAGGAAGGCCTTGAATTTGCGGTTGGTGCGGCTCGACACGAAGTTTTGCAGCAGGTCGGTGCGGCCTTCGGTCAGGAGCTTGCCCATCTGCTCGGCCGTGATCTCCTGCTGCAGGATCACCTTCCCGGACCGGAAATCGCAAGTGCGCTCCGGGCCCACCGACTTTTCGCAGACGTAGCTCATGCCGTGCTCGAACACGCGCGCGCCGCACTTCGGGCAGGGCCCCACCGGCGTGTGGCCGGAAAAATCTACCGCCTCGGTCGCGTCATCGTCATCCTGGCCGAAATCGAACTCGAGCTTGTAGTCGCCGGTAATGCGCAGGATGGCCGAAAAGGGCCGGCCCATCTTGCTGATGAAACCATTGAGCGGGCCGATTTCGCGCTTGGCCAACAGCTCTTCCACTTCCTGCAATTCGAAGGTGCGGCCGCCCGGATGCTTGCTGATCGAAAAGTCGCAGGCCGTGCAGGCATAGCGCCGGTAGTTTTCTTTGACCACGCTGCCGCATTTGGGGCAAGGCGTCTTCAGCGTGGCATAGTCGCCGGGCACCGTGTCGCGGTCGTATTCCTTGGCGCGCTTGACGATGACCTGGGTCATCTGCGCGATCTCGCGCATGAAGGCCTCGCGCGGCAGTTGCCCTCGTTCGATCTGCGCCAGCTTGTGTTCCCATTCGCCGGTAAGCTCGGGCGAGGTCAGTTCGTCCACGTCGAGCCCCGACAGCAGCGTCATCAGCTGGCGCGCCTTGGCGGTGGGCACGAGCTCACGCCCTTCGCGGCGCAGGTAGCCTTCGTTGATCAGCCCTTCGATAATGCCCGCGCGTGTGGCCGGGGTGCCCAGGCCGCGCGCCGACATGGCCTCGCGCAATTCTTCGTCGTCCACCAGCTTGCCGGCGCCTTCCATGGCCGACAGCAGCGTGGCTTCGGTAAACCGTGCGGGCGGCTTGGTCGCCAGGCCCACGGCTTCGATTTCTTCCGTGCGGACGTGCTCGCCAGGCGCCACCGGCACCAGGTTGGCATCCTCGCCCTGCGCATCGCGGCCGTAGATGGCCATCCAGCCCGGGTTGACCAGCACCTTGCCTTCGGTCTTGAAGTGATGCCCGGCTACCTCGGTGATGCGGGTCGTGACCAGGAACTCGGCCGCCGGGAAGAACACGGCCAGGAAGCGCTTGACCACCATGTCATAGAGCTTGGCCTCGGCTTCGCTCAGCTCCCGCGGCGCCTGCAGCGTGGGAATGATGGCGAAGTGGTCCGACACCTTCTTGTTGTCGAAGACCCGGCGGTTGGGCTTGACCCAGTCGCTATTCAGGATCTGCGTGGCGAATGGCGCATAGGTCGGCCGGTTGGCCGCCAGCGTCTGCATGGTCTGGCGCACCGTGGACAGATAGTCTTCCGGCAGGTAGCGCGAATCGGTCCGCGGGTAGGTGAGCGCCTTGTGGCGTTCGTACAGGGTCTGGGCCAGCGCCAGCGTGGTCTTGGCCGAGAAACCGAAACGCGAGTTCGCTTCGCGTTGCAGCGTGGTCAGGTCGTACAGCAGGCCCGACAGCTGCGTGGTGGGTTTGGATTCCTCGGTGACCGACCCCGTGCGCTCGCGGCAGGCGGCCACCACGGATTCGGCGGCGGCCTTGGTCCAAAGGCGCGAATCGCGCTTTTCCGGGTCCTGCGGATCCTTGACGTGCTTGGGATCGAACCACCTGCCTTCGTACAGGCCAGCGGCTGCGACGAACTGCGCCCGGACTTCCCAGTAGTCGCGCGGGACAAACTGGCGAATGCGCTCCTCGCGTTCGGACACGATAGCCAGGGTAGGCGTCTGGACGCGGCCCACGGTGGTCTTGAAAAAGCCGCCGTCCTTGCTGTTGAAGGCCGTCATGGCCCGCGTGCCGTTGATGCCCACCAGCCAGTCCGCCTCGGCGCGCGAGCGCGCGGCCGCTTCCAGCGGACGCAGCGCGGTGTCGCTGCGCAGGTCGGCGAAAGCCTCGCGTATGGCCTGCTGGGTCATCGATTGCAGCCACAGGCGCCTGATGGGCTTGTTGGTCTTCGAGTACTGCACGATGTAACGGAAGATCAGCTCGCCCTCGCGTCCCGCGTCACAGGCGTTGATGAGCGCGTCGACGTCCTTGCGCTTGATCAGGCGCACCAGCAGGCGCAGCCGTTCTTCGGAGCGCTTGTCCGCGGGCCCCAGTTCGAACTCGGGCGGAATGACCGGCAAGTGCGTGAAGCTCCACTTGCCTTTCACCGGATCGTTGGGCGCCACGAGCGTGAGCAAGTGCCCCACGCTGGACGCGAGCACGTAGTCGTCGCTTTCGAAATAGTCACCTTCGCGCTTGAAACCGCCCAGCGCGCGGGAAATGTCCAGCGCAACCGAGGGTTTCTCGGCGATGATCAGAGTTTTGCCCATTGACTTCCAGTTGAACGGAGCCGACGCATAGGAATAGTGCGTCAAAGCGCCGGATAATACGGGGGGATTTTTATGAAGTGCAAGTCGGGCCTGTGCCGCGGAAGGCAAAAAACACCCCATTTTTGCCGCCGCACGCCCCTTTACGACACGCTTTCCACCTTCCAGCGCCCCGCAAAAAAGCCGCCCGCAAGTCCCGGTCCTGCCTGCTTCAGCGAGCGCGGGCCCCTGAACAGACCGCCCAACCTAGGCTCCGTTCCAATCGAACGTCAGCCGCCGCTACCTCGTGGGTTTCCAGGGCACAGCGGATCCGGCCTTGCCGGTCCGCCAGTGCCGCCCCAAGGCGAGTCCCGGCCCCCTTGGGGGGCTACCGCGTAGCGCCTGGGGACTTGCCATGCCGGGCGCGTAAGCGCGTAGGGGGGATTAATGTATTTGTCTAGCGCTGCCGTCTTCCAGCAGCTCTTCCAGGATCAGGTTGTCGATCTCGGTTTCCTGGCTCCAGAGGACCATCAAGACGATGATCTTCAGCTTGTCCAGGGGTACGGGCGATTCGCCCAGCGCGAAGGCGCGGTCGATCACGATCTCGCGCAGGGGGGACGACAGCACGCCCGCCGACTCGAGGAAGGCGATGAAGCCGACGGCTTCCGAGCCGAGGTGGCGATATTCCGCCTCGGCGTAGATCCGACAGCCAGTGCTGGGAACGAGGGCGAGATCAACACAACGATGAGTAGATTCGGCGAGGCCGGACAACCAGGTCAGTGCGTCGTCGATCTCATCGTCTTCGAAGCCGGCGGCGGCGAGCTTGCGCGCCAGCGTTTCCGGGTCCGGGCACGCTTCCGGCGTGTAGTAGTTCTCGAAGAGGTAGACGAGAATTTCAAACATAAGTCAGCGTGTAATGCTGGATCCACTGTACGCTGAAACGCATCCCTAGGCAAATGACCGGGCATTCCTCGCTCATGCGTTGCGCGGGGAGTACATTCCGGCGGCGCGGCAGTTTGGAAGGTGACCGCAGCACCCGGAATCCGGGGTCCCATGCGAGGCCCATGCGTCACGGTGCGGCGCGGCGCTGGTAGCGTCCGCCGTCGAGCCGGACGACACGGCCTTGCAGTTCCAGCTCCAGCAGCCGGGCCTGCAGCTCGGGAATCGCCAGTTCCGCGCGCGCGGCCAAGGTGTCGAGGTGCACCGGACCGTATCCGAGGGCCGTCAACAGCGCGTCGTGGGGGAGCGAAGCGTCCGGCGCTGTTTCCGGCGCGATGGCGGCCGGCGTGCCTTGCAGCTCATCCAGGATGTCCTGGGCCGATTCGACCAGCTTGGCGCCTTGTCGTATCAGTGTGTGACACCCTCGCGACAAAGGGGAATGGATGGACCCCGGTATCGCGAACACTTCGCGGCCCGTGTCCGCGGCCAGCCGGGCGGTAATGAGCGAGCCGCTGCGTGCGGCCGCTTCGGCAACCAGCGTGCCGCGCGCCAGTCCCGCCACCAGCCGGTTGCGGCGGGGAAACTGGTGAGGCAGCGCGGGACTGCCCAGCGGAAACTCCGAAAGTATGGCGCCCGCCGCGGCAATCCGGCGCGAGAGGTCCCGGTTGCGGGCCGGATAGACCACGTCGGCGCCTGTTCCCACGACGGCGACCGTGCCGCCCGTCCCCTCGGCCTCCAGCGCGCCCTCATGGGCGGCGGTGTCTATACCCAGTGCCATTCCGCTGACGATGCACCAACCTTGCCGGCCCAGGTGGCGGGCAAAGGCGCGCGCGTTGGCAAGCCCTTCGGGCGTGGCATGGCGAGCCCCTACGATGGCAATGGCCGGATGCGCCAGGCGCGTGGGGTCGCCCGCCACGTATAGCACCGGAGGCGGATCATGGATATCGAGCAGGGCCTGGGGGTAGCCGGCATCGGCCAGCGTCAGCAAGTGATGGCCGGGTGCCTCCGCCCAGCGCAGCGTGCGCTCGATGGCGGCAGACAGATCGGCCGACGGCGGGCCCGCCACGCGGCCGGCGAGCGGCGCAGGCAGGGCGTCGGCCAGTACCTGGGGCGGCAGGGCGAAAATCTGCTGAGGCGGCCCCCATCGTTTCAGCAGCTCCCGGGCGACGGCGGCTCCGATGCCGGGTTCCAGGGTGAGCCGCAGCCAGGCGGACAGTTCTTCCGGGGTTTGTGTGAGGGGCATACGAGCGGGGACGAGGGTGCGGCGCCAGGGGGCGGGCCGCCGGGCGATATGTAACCACGCCGGGGAAGGCTCCTGGCGTTTCCGGTCGGACCGGATTGTCCGCGACCGGTGTATGTCCGGCGGAACTGGCGTCCCGGGCTTCTGTCCTTCTATATATATTGTCTGTCGCCACGGGGCCACGGGGCCACGGAAGCCTCGGGGCCAAGCCGGGACCTATGGTATCTTGGCTCTTGGATTCCGGCCGTTCGGCCCCACTTATTCCATGACGACGCCCGTCGCGGGGCGCGCGCTACATAACCATGGCATTGCTACCCATACTCCACTATCCCGACCCACGGCTGCACAAGAAGGCCAAGCCGGTGGCCGTGGTCGACGACCGTATCCGCGGAATCGTCCGCGACATGGCCGAGACCATGTACGCGGCGCCGGGTATCGGGCTGGCGGCTACGCAGGTCGACATCCACGAGCGCATCGTGGTGATCGACGTTTCCGAGCAGAACGACGATCTGCTGGTGCTCATCAATCCCGTCATCACCTGGAAAAGCGAAGAAACCCAGGTCTACGAGGAAGGCTGCCTTTCGGTGCCCGGCATCTACGACGAGGTCAAGCGTTCGTCCCGGATCAAGGTCGAAGCCACCAACGAACAGGGCGAGCGCTATGAGTTCGATGCCGAGGGCCTGCTTGCCGTGTGCGTCCAGCACGAGCTGGATCACCTCGACGGCAAGGTTTTCGTCGAATATCTCTCTCCCCTCAAGCAAAGCCGAATCAAGACCAAGCTGCGCAAGCTGGAACGGCAGAGCGCCTAGCCAAGCCGCGGACGCGCCCGCTCGAGCGGCGGGCGCCGCACGGCGCTGATCGAGCCTTCCCCACGACCTCCGTGAGAGACCCTCTCTCCACGGTATCATTCCCTTCTCTCTGATTAACAACAGGCCTCCATCCCCCGTGGGCGACAGGATGACCCGCGCCGCGCCGGCCGCCCTGACCCGGAGGCCGCTCTGCAGCGGACCCCCATCCAGGGCACAGCGGATCCGGCTCCGCCGGTCCGCCACTGCCGCCCTCCGGGGGCGCGCGCTAGCGCGTAGGGGGGACGCTCCATGAATCTGGTTTTTGCCGGTACGCCGGAATTCGCCAAAGTCGCCCTGCAAGCCTTACTGGCTGCCGGGCATGAGATTGCGCTGGCGCTGACGCAGCCGGACCGGCCGGCCGGCCGCGGGCTCAAGCTCACGCCCAGCCCGGTCAAGGCCGCCGCGGTGGCGGCAGGTGTGCCGGTCCTGCAGCCGCGCAGCCTGCGGCTGGACGGCAAGTATCCGCAAGAGGCCGCCGAGGCACACGAAGCGCTGCGCGCGGCGCGAGCCGACGCGATGATCGTCGCGGCATATGGCTTGATCCTGCCGCAGTCGGTGCTCGATATACCGCGCCTGGGTTGCCTGAACATCCATGCCAGCCTGCTGCCCCGATGGCGCGGCGCGGCGCCCATCCAGCGGGCCATCGAAGCCGGCGACGCCGAGACGGGGATCACCATCATGCAGATGGACGCGGGTCTGGACACGGGAGACATGCTGCTCAAGGCTGCTCTTCCCATCATGCCCGGGCAGACCGCCGGCGAACTGCACGATGACCTGGCCCGCCTCGGCGGCGAGCTGATCGTGCAGGCGCTGGCACGCCTGGAGGTCGGCGACCTGGCCGCCACGCCGCAGCCGGCCGAGGGAGTGACCTACGCCGCCAAGCTGGACAAGGCCGAGGCCGCGCTGGACTTCACGCGCCCTGCCGAGGAGCTGGCGCGCCGCGTGCGGGCATTCAACCCGGTTCCCGGCGCGACCGTGCGCCTGCCCGGCCTGCCCGACCCCGTCAAGGCCTGGCGCGCCCAGGCATTGGACGAAACAGTCGCCGCCGCGCCGGGCAGCGTCGTGCGCGCCGGGGCGGCCGGGGTCGACCTCGCCACCGGCCGGGGTATTCTCCGGCTTACCGAACTGCAGAAAGCCGGCGGCAAGCGCCAACCTGCGGATGTCTTTGTACGGGGCTGGAGCCCGGGACCGCTCTGATGGCGCCGTCCGCTTCTCTCGCACCCGCATCGGCGCCTTTGTCCGAGGTGCTGCTGGCTGCAGCGCGCGCGGTCCAGGCGGTATTGGCCGGGACGTCGCTTACCGATGCTTTGTCGCGCGTCACCCCGGACCTGAGGCCGGCCGCCCAGGCTGTCTCTTTCCATGCCATGCGCCAGCTCGGCCGGGCGCGCGCGGTGCGGCAGGCGTTGATTCCGCGCAAGCCGTCCGATGCCTTGCTCGATGCCCTGCTGCTCACGGCTTTTTCGCTGCTGGTGGTGGACGAGGCCGAGGCCGCCGGGGCAGGCGTGGGCTATGCCGCCCATACGGTGGTGGACCAGGCGGTGCGCGCGGCTGCCGGACAGCGGTTCCTCGCGCCTTTCAAGGGCTTGGTCAATGCCAGCCTGAGGCGCTTCCTGCGCGAGCGCGAGCAGGTGCTCGAGACGACGGGCCGGCGGCCAGAAGCGGCGTGGAATCATCCTGAATGGTGGGTTCGCCGCCTGCGCACCGACTATCCCGGCCAGTGGCAGGACTTGCTGCGCGCCGCCAACCGGCCCGCGGCCATGGTCCTGCGCGTGAACCGGCGGCGCACCAGCCGCGAGGCGCTATTGGCCGCGTTCCGCGAGGCCGGCATCGAAGGCTGGCCGGTGGGCGAGGCCGCGGTAGTCCTGTCGCAGGCGCGCCCGGTCCATCAATTGCCCGGTTTCGCCGAGGGGTGGTGGTCGGTGCAGGACGCCGCGGCGCAACTGGCCGCGCCGCTGCTGCAGGTGCGGGACGGGATGCGCGTGCTCGATGCCTGCGCCGCGCCTGGCGGCAAAACGGCGCACCTGCTGGAAATGGCCGATGTCGACTTGCTGGCGCTGGACGTGGACGCGGAACGTCTGGCTCGTGTCGACGCCAATCTCGCGCGGCTCGGACTGGCGGCCCGGACCCAGGCCGCCGACGTGGCGGATCTCGATTCGTGGTGGGACGGTCAGGCCTTCGACGCGGTGCTGGCCGACGTGCCTTGTACGGCGTCGGGCATCGTGCGGCGCCATCCGGATATCCGCTGGCTGCGCCGCGAGGGCGACATCGCCAACACCACGGCGTTGCAGGCGCGGATCGTCGACGCCTTGTGGCAGGTGGTAGCGCCCGGTGGTAAATTGCTCTATGCAACCTGCTCGATTTTTCCCGCGGAGGGGGTCAAGCAAGCCGAGGCCTTCCAGCTCAGGCACCCCGATGCGGCGCGGCTGCCTGCACCCGGACAATTGCTTACGCAGGCGGAGCCTGATCGGCCGGCCGAGCAGCACGATGGTTTTTTCTACGCGTTGTTTGCCAAGGTTTGATCATTCTCCGATTTCGTCGCGCCTTCATTCTGCCGGTCGTGATCCTGATGCTGCTATGCGGTGGCAGGGTCGCGGCCGCCGATCCCGCGGTCCAGTCTGTGGAGCTGGTCGAACGCGGCCGCGACCTGCTCCTGAGCGCCGACGTGTCGCTGGACTTGAACGACCAGCTCGAAGACGCGGTATCGCGCGGCCTGCCGCTCTATTTCTCGGTCGAGGTCGAAATCCGGCGGCCTCGATGGTATTGGTTCGACGAGGTGGTGCTTGCCTCCAACCAGACCTGGCGCATCGTCTATAACCCGCTGACCCGCCAATGGCGGGTGCATTCGGGCAACCTGGCACTGCCGGTGGGCTCGCTGGGCGAAGCCCTGTCCGTGGTACGCCACGTGCGCCACTGGCGCATCGGCGACCGCGACGCGTTGGAGCCGGACACCCGCTATCAGGGACGCCTGCGCGTGCGCTTCGACATATCCCAGCTCTCCAAGCCGTTCCAGGTCAACGCGCTCAATAGCAGCGATTGGTCCCTGGCCACGCCGTGGACCGACTTCGAAGTACGCCTGGGCAAGGAGCTGCCGCCCCCACCGGCTCCGCCCGCGCCCTCCGGCCTGCCGCCGCCTTCCGCGCCGCCGCCCGACCGGCACTCCGGGGCGCCTGGAGCCGTTCCGTCTGCGCCATCCATGCAGCTCGTGCCCGAGCCCGACGAGCAGCAGTCGTCCTCTTCGACGCCGTCATCCCCGGCGCCGGCCAATGGAACCAAGGACCGGAACGGGCTGACTTTGCCGGGCGGTCCGGCGCCCGCAGGTCCCGGCGGGCTGGGGCTGAACCCGCCAACGGAGCCGCGCTGATGCGAACCCGCCGCGTCCGTATCATGAACCGGTTCCTGCGCGTGCTGCTTGGCGTGGCGGGGGTGAGCGCATTGCTGCTGCTCTTGCTGCTGGCGTGGTCCACCGGCAACTCGTCCCGCCTGGAGCAGCAGTATGGGCTGCTGCTCGGCTTGAATGCCATCGTCGCGCTGGTCCTGTTCGTCTGGGTGGTGGTCCTGACCGTCCGTCTGCGAGGCCAGCTGCGGCGCGGCCAGTTCGGCGCCAAGATCACCTCGCGCTTCGCCCTTGCGTTCGCGCTGGTAGGCGTGGTGCCGGGCGTGTTGATCTACATGCTGTCGGTGCAATTCCTGTCGCGCTCCATCGAGTCGTGGTTCAACGTGCGGGTCGATACCGCGCTGGAGTCCGGACTGAACCTGGGACGTGCCGCGCTCGATTCGCAGTTGCAGGACATGAATGCCAAGGCGCGCACCATGTCGATCGAACTCGGCGACACAGCGGAGTCGAATGTCGGCCTGTCGCTGACCCGGCTGCGCGAGCAGGTGGGCGTCCAGGACGCGCTGGTATTCACGGCCAGCGGCCGCGTCATCGCGTGGTCCACCAATTCGTACGGTTCGCTGGTTCCGGAAACGCCGCCGCCGCAGGTGCTGCGGCAGCTGAAGATATCGCGCGTGTATGCCGAGGCCGAGGCCAACAGCGCTTCCAGCCCGACGACCGTGGAAGGCATACAGGGACCGCTGGGGACGACCCGCGATACGGCCGACGGCGGTGCGCTGCGGTTGCGCGTGATCGTTCCCATTTCGCCGATGGGCGGTTTCGAGCTGCCGGGAATGCTGCCAGTCGAAGCGCGCTACCTGCAACTGCTGCAAAACGTGCCCGAGCAGATCGCCAGGAATGCCGACGAGGTCCAGCGCGGCTACCGCGACTACCAGGAACTGTCCTTGTCGCGGGTGGGCTTGCGCAAGCTCTACGGCATCACGCTGACCCTGGCGCTGCTGCTGGCCGTGTTCGCGGCGATCGCGGCGGCGTTCTCGCTCTCGTCCAGGATGGTGCGGCCATTGCTGCGCCTGGCCGAGGGGACGCAGGCGGTAGGGGTGGGCGACTATCGGCCCATTCCCGAGCCTCCGCAGAGTGACGAACTGGGCCAGCTGACCCGTTCGTTCAACGCCATGACGCGCCAGCTCGACGAGGCGCGCCGGATGGTCGAGAGCAATCGGCGCCAGCTCGAACGCAGCAACGTCTATCTCGAAAGCATCCTGTCCAACTTGTCG
Organism: Pigmentiphaga sp.; assembly: GCF_033795525.1. Lineage (GTDB taxonomy): Bacteria > Pseudomonadota > Gammaproteobacteria > Burkholderiales > Burkholderiaceae_B > Pigmentiphaga. The sequence goes on along the minus strand of NZ_JARYGM010000003.1, from coordinate 312,405 downwards.
TCGGGCGTGCTGGTATTCGACGAGGGATTCCGGGTCGCGACGGTCAACCGCGGCGCCCAGCAGATCCTGCGGGTCGATCTGCGCGTGGTTACCGGGCGGCCCCTGGAGACCGTCGACGGGCTGACGGCGTTTGCGCAGACCATACGGACGGCATTCGCGGAACATGCCGCCGCCGGCACCGGCCGGCCATACTGGCAGCAGCAATTCGAGATCGTCCGGCCGCAAGCCGGCCCCGGTTCCGCCGCGCCGGGCGGCGAAGGTAACAATTCCGATCCCACTCGCGACGACAATACGATTACCCTGCTCGCGCGAGGGTCACATCTGCCGGCGGTGGGAGCGAGCGGGGGCTACGTGGTAGTGTTCGACGATATTACGGAGGTCATTTCGGCCAACCGTGCGGTGGCATGGGGCGAGGTGGCCAGGCGGCTGGCGCATGAAATCAAGAACCCCTTGACGCCGATCCAGCTATCGGCCGAACGTATCGCCATCAAGCTGGCCGACAAGCTGGCGCCCACGGATGCCGAGATGCTGAAGCGCTCGACCACCACTATCATCAACCAGGTCAGCTCCATGCAGCGCATGGTGGATGACTTCCGCGAGTACGCCCGGACGCCGCCGGCGCAGCACCAGCAATTGGACCTGAACGAACTGGTGGCCGAGGTCCTGACGCTCTATGGCTGGGACCCGGCTGGAGGCATGTTGAAAGCAGGTACGGGAAGCATTGCACTGGCGGTCGAGCTGGAGAACGCGCTGCCCCGCGTGCGCGGAGACGCGACGCAGCTGCGCCAGGTCATTCACAATCTCATCGCCAACGCGCGCGATGCGATCGAGGAAAAGGCCAAGGAGGCGGCCAAGCAGTCCGGCGGCGCTGCGGCCACCCGGCCCGGCGACCGCATCTCGGTCAGTACGCGCCTGATCAATACGCAGCTCTCGGACGGCCGGGAGCATGCGAGCGTGAAATTCATGGTGACCGATACCGGCGCCGGGTTCGCCGCCCGCATCCTGCAACGCGCTTTCGAGCCCTATATCACGACCAAGGCGCGCGGTACCGGATTGGGTCTGGCGATCGTGAAGAAGATCGTCGAGGAGCATGGGGGAAGAATTGATCTTGCGAATCGGCCCGAAGGAGGCGCAATGGTCTCTATACTATTTACTCGGCTCGCTGGGGGTAGTGACGTCGAACATGACGCCGCGCGTTTTTCCGAGGCTGCGGGGGCACAGTCCGCGTAACAGAGGTTTCTAAAGATATGGCCAGAATTTTGGTGGTTGACGACGAGGTCGGCATCCGCGAACTCCTGTCGGAAATTCTTTACGACGAAGGGCATACGGTCGATCTGGCCGAAAATGCCGCGGCGGCACGCGCGCTGCGTGCCGCCCATCGTCCCGACGTGGTCCTGCTCGATATCTGGATGCCCGATACCGATGGCGTGACCTTGCTCAAGGAGTGGGCGTCGCAAGAGCTGCTAGACATGCCCGTCATCATGATGAGCGGACATGCCACCATCGACACGGCGGTCGAGGCGACCCGCATAGGCGCCATCGATTTTCTGGAAAAGCCCATCACCATGAACCGCCTGCTCAAAACCATCGCGGCTGCGCTGGAACGGGGCCGCGGCGGCGCCAAGCCCGCGGCCGCACCGGCCGCGGTACGTCCCGCCACCCCCAGCTATGCCGTGCCGCCGCTGGTGACGGGCGACGGCGGACGGGCGCCTGCCACGGGCCTGGCGCCCGCGGCCGACCGAAGCGCCGGGACCTTGGCCATGCACGACAACTCGTCCCGGTCGCCGTTGCTGAGCGTGTCGCTCGACCAGCCGCTGCGGGAAGCCCGCGACGCGTTTGAACGCGTTTATTTCGAGCATCACCTGGCGCGCGAGGGAGGCAGCATGACTCGCGTGGCGGACAAGACGGGGCTGGAGCGGACCCACCTGTACCGCAAGCTCAAGCAGCTGGGGATAGAGCTCTCGCGCAAGCGCAACGTATGAAGATCCTGATACTCGGCGCTGGGCAGGTGGGTACCAGCGTGGCCGAGAACCTGGTGTCCGAGCACAACGACATTACCGTCATCGACACGGATGGAGCCCGGCTGGCGCTGTTGCAGGAGCGCCTGGACCTGCGTGGACTGATGGGTAACGGCACCCACGTCTCGACCTTGCAGGAGGCCGGTGCCGCCGACGCCGACCTGTTCATTTCCTGCGTGACCGCCGATGAAAGCAACCTGGTGGCGTGCAAGATCGCCAAGCAGGTCTTCAATGTGCCCCGCTGTATTGCCCGGGTGCGGTCATCGGAGTTCCTGGACCACGAGGAACTGATGGGCGAGGACGGCTTCGACGTCGACCACCTGATCTGCCCCGAACGCAGCGTGACCAGCTACATCGAGAATCTGATCGAGATTCCGGAGGCGCTGCAGGTAGTCGAGTTTGCCGGCGGGCGGGTGTGCGCGGTGACAGTCCGGGCCGGGGCCGGCAGCGCGCTTGCGGACCAGCCCATCCTGAGCCTGGGCGATCGCCTGCCCGGGGCCGACGTTCGCATCATTGCGATATTCCGCCACAACCGGCTGGTCGTTCCAGAGGGCGATACCGTCATCGAGCCGGGCGACGAAGTCCTCTTCCTCGCCAATACGCGCCATGTGCGCAACATCATCCGCGGGCTGCGCGAGAGCGACAAGCGGGTCAAGCGCGTGATGATCGCCGGCGGCGGCAACATCGGGCTGCGACTCGCCCGCAGCATCAGCGACCAATACGACGTCAAGGTCATCGAGCAGAACCGCCGCCGCTGCGAATTCCTTGCCACGCAGCTTCCCAGCCGTGCGCTCATCCTGAACGGCGACGCCACCGACGAGAGGCTCCTGGAGGACGAGAACGTCGCCGAGATGGATCTTTTCCTGGCGCTGACCAGCGACGACGAGGACAACATCATGTCGTCGCTGCTGGCCAAGCGTATGGGCGCGCGCCGCGTGATCGCGCTGATAGGGCGTAAAAGCTATGGCGAGCTGATGGAAGGGGGGCGGATCGATATCGCCATCTCGCCTTCCGAGGCGACCATCGGCGAACTGCTGCGCTACGTGCGCCGGGGCGACGTGGTTGCCGTCCACCGCCTGAGGCATGGCATTACCGAGGCCTTGGAGGCCATCGCCCATGGCGATGCCAAGTCTTCGCAGGTGGTGGGGCGCCGCATCGAGCAGATCGACCTGCCGGCCGGGGCTACCATCGGTGCCGTCGTGCGACAGGACGAAGTGCTGATGGCCCACCATGACACCGTCATCGAGTCCGACGACCATGTCATCGTGTTCGTCGCGCACCAGCGCCTGATCGCGCAGGTGGAAAAACTCTTCCAGGTCTCGGCGACCTTTTTCTGACCTTCCGCCCCCGGTTCATGCGCAAACTGCTCCCGGTCCTGCACGTCCTCGGGCTGGTCATCGCCCTGTTCTCCATGACGATGGCCATTCCGCTGGCGACCTCGTTCATTTTCCGCGACGGCGCCCAGGACGCCTTCATCCAGGCCATGATCGCCGGCCTGGTCGGCGGCCTGGTGCTGTCGCTGGCCACCCGCAGCCAGCGGCGGGAGCTGGCGCCGCGCGACGGGTTCCTGCTCGTGTCGCTGGTGTGGAGCGTGCTGGCGCTGATCGCTACCCTTCCGCTGCTGTTCTATTTCCGCGAGGCGGGACAGTCGCTTTCCATCACGGATGCGTATTTCGAAGCCATGTCGGGGCTGACCACCACGGGGGCCACCGTCCTCTCCGGCCTGGACAACCTGCCGCCTTCCATCAATGTCTGGCGCTGCACCCTCGTCTGGATAGGCGGGATGGGCATCCTGGTGCTGGCGGTCGCCATCCTGCCCATGCTGGGAGCCGGCGGCAGCCAGATCTTCCGGGCCGAGACTCCGGGACCGATGAAGGACGAAAAGCTTACGCCGCGCATTACCGGCACCGCCAAGGGGCTGTATGCCATCTATATGGCGATCTCGCTGCTGTGCGTACTGGCCTATCGGGCGGCGGGACTGAATTGGTACGAGGCTTATTGCCACATGGCGGCCACCATTGGCCTGGGCGGGTTTTCGACCCGCGATGCGGGTTTTGGCGCATTCGATTCGCCCGCCATCGAACTGATCGCGGTCGTGTTCATGGTGCTTGCGGGTTTCAGCTTTACCCTGCATTTCCAGGCGTTCCGGCGGCGCAGCCTGATGCCGTACCTGAACAATTCGGAAGCCAAGGCCTATGTATCGGTGCTTGTCGTCGCCGTGACCGCCATTACCGCCCTGCTGGTATTCCGGGGTACCTACGACTCTGTATGGACCGCCCTGCGCTACGCGCTGTTCAATACGGTGTCGGTGGCTACGACCACCGGCTTCGCCAGCACGGACTACTCGACCTGGCCTATTTTCGCGCCCGTCCTGATGCTGGTACTGTCCTGCTTCGCTACGTCGGCCGGCTCCACCGGCGGGGGGATCAAAATGATCCGCATCGTGATCCTGGTCAAGCAGGCCCGGCGCGAATTCATTCATATTCTTCATCCCCGCGCCATCAATCCGGTCCACATCGGCGGGCTGCCGGTGCCCAACCGGGTGGTGTTCTCGGTCCTGGCCTTCATGTTGCTCTACTGGGCGTCGCTGCTGGCGCTCACCATGGCGATGCTGTTTACCGGGCTGGACCCGGTCACGGCTTTCACCGCAGTACTGGCCAGCCTGAACAACACCGGGCCCGGCCTGGGGGCGGTCGGCCCGGCCAGTACCTTTGCCGTCCTGACCGACGCCCAGACCTGGATCTGTACCTTTGCCATGTTGATCGGGCGTTTGGAATTATTTGCTGTACTGGTCCTCTTTACGCGGGCATTCTGGCGCAAATGAACCCTGTGCCCGTGATGCTAATTGTGGGTGCTTACTTACGCGAAGGGCGAAGCTTAGCCTTGGAGAAGGCGCGAGCCCATCTTGGCGAGGGGGTGCAGGCCGTAATCGTCGAAGGCGGACCGGGAACTTTAACCGCCCCGCCGGGTGTCCAAATGGTACAGCTGGCGCCCGGGTGCGTTTGTTGCGTGGGACAGCTGCCGCTGCGGGTAACCGTTGCGCGGTTGCTCCGGCAGGTCCGGCCGGCCAGGTTGTGGATAGAGGTAAGCGCTAGCGGGCATGTCGCCGAGCTGCGCAGGCAGTTGGACGGACCAGGTTTTGCGGGAGCAGTGAAGCTGTACGAGGGCGAACCGGGCCACGGACCGTAAGCCGATAGTCGGAACCAATCCAGTCGACCCTCTTGATTTCCAAACGCAGGCACCAATTTAATAGTCAGGTGGTCGGTCAGACCCCTGTCTTCAGGAGCCAGACCATGGAAATGATCTATAACAGCCCGAACTACGTAGTAGTCGAGTTCGCCCAACTCGACGGCGCTTCCAACGCCGGCGGATTCGAGATCGTCGACAAGCAATCGCGCCGCGAGGTCTATATCGCCGGTGAATCAGCGGAACAATTCCGTACGCAGGTGCGGGAACTGATCGCCACCGAACCCTCCATGGAGGACGTCGACGAATTCCTCAGCCAGTTCGACGACTACATGCACCATCCACTGACCTTGCATTGATGCCTGTGCCGCCGGCGCTGCGCGCCGGTTAATGAATGTAAGGACACACTTCCCGCATGTGGGGCCGTCCTGGCCCCTTTTAGCCGTTCCCCCGGCCCTTATTCGAATAATTCTGTCATCCGGGCTTGGTACGCTGCTTCTCGTCGGCTTATCGGCCAGCCGCGGAATTCCGGGCAATTCGGTCCGTTGCGCCGCATGTTTGCTCGCTTGTCAGTGGACACTTACTCCAAAGCGCTGCGTGGTCGCGAGTTTTCCTAGGGGAAACACCTAACGTCGGCCAATTTTCGGGGATCTGTCACCAACTTGCGGCTAAACTCGCCCGACGATAACACCATCGTGATGCTGGCCTACGACGCGCACCGCGCGTCCGGCGTCGCCACTCCGGGTAGCCCGCTGCCCGGACGTTCTCATCAAGGAGACCCCGATGCAGACCATCGCATTCACGGCGTCCGCGCCCAACACGCTAGGTATTGAACTCGAACTGCAAATCGTCGACCCGCAGAACTTCGACCTGACCGGCGCGGCCGAGGAATTGCTTGCGCAAATCGCCAACCATCCCTGCGCCGACCGGGTCAAACCGGAAATTACCCGGTCGATGATTGAACTGAACTCTTCGGTGCACACCGACCCCACCCGCCTTTTGGTGGAGATGCGCGGCATGCGCGATCTGCTGGTGGAGGCTGCCGACGCCGTCGGGGTCCGGGTGGCGGGCGGCGGCACGCACGCCTTCATGCGTTGGCATGACCGCACCATTTTCGATTCGCCGCGTTTCCAGTACCTCTCCGAGATGTACGGCTATCTGGCCAGGCAGTTCACGGTCTTCGGTCAGCATATCCATCTGGGCGTCAGCAGCGGCGATGCCGCCATCGCGTTGACCCAGAAGCTGTCCGCCTATGTGCCCCATTTCATTGCCCTGGCCGCCTCCTCGCCGTACTTCGAGGGCGTGGATACCCAGTTCGCCTGCAGCCGCCTCAACGCCCTGAACGCCTTCCCGATGTGCGGCCACCTGCCGCCCGAAGTGGTGGACTGGCATGGTTTCGAGTCGTATTTCGCGCAGCTGCAGACGTCCGGCCTGATCGAAAGCATCAAGGACCTGTACTGGGACGTCCGGCCCAAGCCGGAGTTCGGGACCGTCGAAATCCGCGTCTGCGATACGCCGCTGACGGTCGAAAAGGCGTGCCAGCTGGCGGCCTTCGCGCAGACCCTGGGCGTTGCGCTGGCCAACGAGCCGATGCCCGGCGTGCAGGCCTGGATGGCCTACCGCACCAACCGCTTCCAGGCCACCCGCTTCGGACTGCACGGCAACTATGTCGACCCCGCGCATGGGCGGGTCCGGCTCAGCGACCACCTGAAACTGACCTTCGACAAGTTGCAGCCGCTGGCCCGGGAACTCGGTACTGCGGACCTGCTGGAGGCGCTGCAGGAAGAGACGTTCAGGAACGGCGGCGATTCCAAGTGGTTGCGGAGCCGCTTCAACCGGAGCCAGGAGATCGCCGAGGTGGTCGAGGCGGCCGTGGGCGCCTGGCGCGGAGAAGCGCCGGGCGCCGAGCCGCGCGTTCCGGAACTGCCGGCGCGCCGCCGCGTCCGTGCCAGTTCCGAACCCATCCTGAGCCTGGACGCGCTCAAGCCGCTCGATTTCAAGCGCTTGGGAGGCCGGTTGCACTAAGCGGCAGGGCAGCAGCGGCCGGCCTTGCCGGCTTGGTAAAATGGACGATTCGTCTTAGCCGACAGCCCGGGTCCATGTCTTCATGCCGGGGCTGTTCATCGAGGCCGCTCGCCCATGTCGTTCCCGTCGCTCCCCTACCCCCCCTCCACGTATACCCGCGGCGCCGAATTCGCGCGCCTGCTGACCGAACGCATCCTGATCCTGGATGGCGCGATGGGCACCATGATCCAGCGCTACAAGCTGGACGAAGCGGCTTTCCGGGGCGAGCGCTTCGCCGCCCACGGCAAGGACCTCAAAGGCAACAACGAGCTGCTCAGCCTGACCCGCCCCGAGGTCATCCTGGAAATCCACCGCGGCTACCTGGCGGCGGGTGCGGACATCGTCGAGACCAATACCTTCGGCGCGACCTCGATCGCCCAGGGGGACTACGAGCTGCCCGAGCTGGCCTACGAACTCAACCTGGCCTCGGCGCGCCTGGCACGCCAGGTCTGCGACGAATTCAGCACCCCCGAGCGGCCGCGTTTCGTAGCCGGGGCCCTGGGGCCGCAGCCCAAGACGGCGTCGATCTCGCCTGACGTGAACGACCCCGCGGCCCGCAACGTGACCTTCGACGAGCTGCGGGCGGCCTATACGGAACAGTTGAACGGCCTGCTGGACGGCGGTATCGACCTCGTCCTGATCGAGACCATCTTCGATACCCTGAACGCCAAGGCGGCCATCTTCGCCGTCGAGGAAGTGTTCGAGGCGCGCGGCGAGCGCCTGCCCGTCATGATCTCGGGCACGGTCACCGATGCATCGGGCCGCATTCTGTCGGGGCAGACGGTCGAGGCGTTCTGGAACTCGGTCCGCCATGCACGCCCGATCACCATCGGCCTGAACTGCGCCCTGGGCGCCGCGCTGATGCGCCCCTATATCGCCGAGCTGTCCAAGATCTGCGACACCTTCGTCTGCGTTTACCCGAACGCCGGCTTGCCGAATCCGCTCAGCGACACCGGCTTCGACGAGACGCCGGAGGACACCTCGCGCCTGCTCGAGGAGTTCGCGCGCGCCGGTTTCGTCAACGTCGTCGGCGGCTGCTGCGGCACGACTCCGGACCATATCCGGGCCATCGCCCAGAAAGTGGGCGGCCTGCCGCTGCGCCAGCCGCCGGTCATCGACGTCAAGATGCGCCTGTCCGGGCTCGAGGCCTTGAACATCGACGAACAGACACTGTTCGTCAACGTCGGCGAACGCACCAATGTCACCGGCAGCAAGATGTTCGCGCGGCTGATCCGCGAGGAAAAATTCGACGAGGCGCTGACCGTGGCGCGCCAGCAGGTCGAGAACGGCGCGCAGATCATCGACATCAACATGGACGAGGCCATGCTGGATTCCCAGGCCAGCATGACGCGATTCCTGAACCTGATCGCGTCGGAGCCCGACATTTCCCGCGTGCCGGTCATGATAGACAGCTCCAAGTGGAGCGTGATCGAGGCCGGCCTCAAGTGCGTGCAGGGCAAGGCCGTCGTCAATTCCATCTCCATGAAAGAGGGGATCGAGCCCTTCCTGCACCAGGCGCGGCTGTGCCGCCGCTACGGCGCGGCGGTCGTGGTCATGGCCTTCGACGAACAAGGGCAGGCCGATACGCTCCAGCGCCGCATCGACATCTGCGGCCGTGCCTACAAGCTGCTGGTGGAAGAGGTGGGCTTCCCGCCCGAGGACATCATCTTCGACCCGAACGTGTTCGCCATCGCCACCGGCATCGAGGAACACAACCACTACGCCGTCGACTTCATCGAGGGCACGCGCTGGATACGCGAAAACCTGCCGCACGCCAAGGTATCGGGCGGCATCTCCAACGTCAGCTTCTCGTTCCGCGGCAACGAGCCGATGCGCGAAGCCATCCATACGGTGTTCCTCTACCACGCCATCCGGGCCGGGCTGACCATGGGCATCGTCAACGCCGGCCAGCTCGGGGTATACGCCGACCTGGACCCGGTATTGCGCGATCTGGTCGAAGACGTGGTGCTGGACCGCGCGGAACCGGTCGGCCGCGCCGACCCAGGCGACGAGCGCACGCCGACCGAGCGCCTGGTGCAGTTCGCCGACACGGTCAAGGGCACGGGCGCCAAGAAGGAAGAGGACCTCGCCTGGCGCAGCCTGCCCTATGGCGAGCGCCTCACCCACGCGCTGGTGCACGGCATCAACGCGTATATCGTCGATGACACCGAGGAAGCCCGCCAGGCCGTGGCGGCGCGGGGCGGCCGCCCCATCGAGGTGATCGAAGGGCCGCTGATGGACGGCATGAACGTGGTCGGCGACCTGTTCGGTTCCGGCAAGATGTTCCTGCCCCAGGTGGTGAAGTCGGCCCGTGTGATGAAGCAGGCCGTGGCGCACCTGGTGCCCTTCATCGAGGAAGAAAAGCGGCAGCTGGAAGCCGCCGGCGGCGACGTGCGTCCCAAGGGCAAGATCGTCATCGCCACGGTCAAGGGCGACGTGCACGACATCGGCAAGAACATCGTCAGCGTCGTGCTCCAGTGCAACAACTTCGAAGTCGTCAACATGGGCGTCATGGTGCCGGCGGCCGAGATCCTCGCCAAGGCCAAGGAAGAGAACGCCGACATCGTCGGCCTATCGGGCCTGATCACGCCCAGCCTGGAGGAGATGGCCTACGTCGCGTCGGAAATGCAGCGCGACGAGTATTTTCGCCAGCGCAGCATCCCCTTGCTGATCGGCGGTGCGACCACCAGCCGCGTGCATACCGCCGTGAAGATTGCGCCGCATTACGAAGGGCCTGTGATCTACGTTACCGATGCCAGCCGCTCGGTCGGCGTGGCCCAGAACCTGGTGTCGGAGCAGGCTGCGCAGTACGTGGCGCAGCTCAAGGCCGAGTACGAGCGGGTGCGCGAGCAGTATGCCAATCGCAAGGCTACGCCGCTGATCCCGCTGGCCGAGGCGCGTGCCAACAAGCCGGCGATAGCCTGGCAGGGCTACCAGCCGCCGCGGCCCAAGTTCATCGGCCGCCGCCTGTTCAAGAACTTCGACCTGGCCGAGATCGCACGCTACATCGACTGGCAGCCTTTTTTCCAGACCTGGGACCTGCATGGCGCTTTCCCGGCCATCCTCGACGACGCAGTGGTGGGCGATTCGGCCCGCAAGGTCTACGCCGACGGGCAGGCCCTGCTCAAGCGGGTCATCGACGGGCGGTGGCTCACGGCCAATGCCGCCGTGGCCTTCTATCCGGCCAATACCGTCAACGAGGACGACATCGAGGTCTATGCCGACGAGTCGCGGCAGCAGGTGCTGTTCACCTGGCGCAACCTGCGCCAGCAGACCGCCAAGCGCGAGGGCGTGGACAACAAGTGCCTGGCCGATTTCATTGCGCCCAAGGCCAGCGGCCTGCAGGACTACATCGGCATGTTCGCCGTCACCGCCGGCCTGGGCATCGAGAAGTGGGAAGCCGAGTTCCAGAAGCAGCATGACGACTACTCCAGCATCATGCTCAAGGCGATCGCCGACCGGCTGGCGGAAGCCTTCGCCGAGGCCCTGCACGAGCGCGTACGCAAGGACCTCTGGGGCTATGCGCCGGACGAGACGCTCGACAACGAGGCGCTGATCCGCGAGGCCTACCGCGGCATACGCCCGGCGCCGGGCTATCCCGCCTGCCCCGAGCACACCGTCAAGCGCGATATGTTCGACGTCATGGCATGCCAGGACATCGGCATGGAGCTGACCGACAGCCTGGCGATGTACCCGGCCGCGGCGGTGTCCGGTTTCTACTTCAGCCACCCCGAGTCGCAATACTTCAACGTCGGCAAGATAGGCGAGGACCAGCTGGCCGACTACGCCGCGCGGAGCGGGCGCAGCGAGGACGACCTGCGGCGGGCCTTGATGTCCAGCCTGTAGCGCCGGGGCGGTATGGGCGGCCATGGCGTGCTGGTGTGCGCCAGGGCCGTTTACGGTCCGTGACGGCCTATTTCCTGCCGCTGAATACCGCGGCCAGGACCGATCTTCTAAGCTAGGGCAACAACCATCCCATAAGCCCAGGCCCCAGGACGGATACGGCCGGAGGAGGAGACCCCCATGAGTCTACGCGCGCCCCTGCTCGCCGCCTTGTTCCCGCTCGCCTGTGTGTTGCCGGGAACGGCGGAAGCCCAGGATATCCCTGACAAATCGCTCACCATGGTCGTCGGCTTCGCGCCGGGCGGCGGCGCCGATACCGCGGCCCGGCTCATCGCCCGCAAGCTGTCGGCCAATCTTGGCCGCACGGTCGTGGTGGAAAACAAGGCCGGCGCCGGCGGGAATATCGCGCACGATCTGGTGGCCAGGGCCGAGCCCGACGGGGCGACCATCCTGCTGGGCTCCGTGGGTCCGCTTTCGATCGCGCCCCACCTGATGAAACTGCCGTACGACCCGGTCAAGGACCTTGCGCCCATCACCATGGGGGTCAACTTTCCCAACGTGCTGGTGGTGCCGGCCAACCTGGGCGTCAAGAGCCTGCAGGAATACATCGACCTCGCGCGCAAGCAGCCCGGGCGGGTCACCTACGCGTCCACCGGGGCCGGCTCGGCCTCGCACCTGGCCGGCGAGTTGCTCAACCAGCGGGCCAAGTTGAACGTCGTCCACGTACCCTACAAAGGCGGGGCGCCAGCCATGGTGGACTTGCTGGCGGGACGCGTGTCCTCGTATTACTCGACCCCCTCTTCCGCCCAGCCTCACATCGAAAGCGGCAAGCTGGTGGCGTTGGCGACCACCGGCCTCAAGCGTCCTGACTTCATGCCGGGCGTGCCGACCATTGCAGAGTCCGGCATCCCGGATTTCAATGCCACCAACTGGTATGCCTTCGTCGCGCCCGCGAAGGTGCCGGCCGCCATCCTGGACCGCTGGAACGAGGAGATCGTAAAGGTATTGAACGACGCCGAGATCAAGGCCCAGCTGATCAAGCATGGCCTGACGCCGGAGCCGACCAGCCGGGAGGAGCTGGCGCGGTTCATCGCCAACGAATCCGATACGTGGGGCCGCATCATCAAGGAGCGCAACATTACCGTGCAGTGACGCAGGCCGCCCGCCGGCCGCTGAGCAATGCGGGACGACCCGGTCCCATTGAAGGCGCAGGAAAACCGTATCGGGCCTCCGCGGGCCGACCCGCGATGTCGGGCACAATAGCGGATCACCACTGCGGGCGCCTAGATGGATAATTCGACAAGATCCGCCACCCAGACCCGTGCAAAACGGGCAAGCCAGAAAACGTCCAGGAAATCCGGTACCGCTGCCGCGGCGCCGGCGGGGCAGGAGACTCGGGATTCGATCTTGCGCGCAGCCACGCGGGTCTTCGCGCGCTATGGTTACGAAGGCGGCAGCCTGGACAAGATCTCGCGCGCGGCCAAATCGGTCGACCGCATGATCTACTACTACTTCGGCAGCAAGGAAGGGTTGTTCATCGCCGTGCTCGAGGATATGTACCGGCGCATGAGCGAAGCCGAGATGCGGCTGGAGCTGACGCCCGACGATCCGGTCGCTTCCCTCGAAACCGTGATCCGCTTCGTCTTCCGATACTATCGCCGGCACCCCGAATTCATCGTGCTGCTCAACACGGAAAACATGCATCGCGGGCGGCATCTGGCAAAGTCGCCCCGCGTGAGGCAGCCCGGAGATCGCTACCCCTCGGCCACCATGGGTGCGGTGGCGCAGGTGCTCGCCGCCGGCCGCGCGCAAGGCCTGTTTCGCGACGGCGTCGCCGCCCGCGACGTCTACTTGATGATTCTCGCGACCGGATATTTCTACGTCTCCAACCGCTATACGCTGTCGCGCTTCCTGGGTGAGGATATGGATACCGAGCAGGCCCAGACCGAGTGGGAAAATTTCGTCGTCGAGACGGTCCTGCGTACGGTGTCGGCCAGCCCGGTCTCTTTGCAGTAAGCCCGAGTCGCCAGTCGCAGGGCCGTGCACCGGGTTTTTTTATCCCGTATATGTATGTAGCGCTCCCTACATTTTTATGTTTTCAAACTGCTCGAACCGGTCTATGATTTTCCCGGAAATGTAGCGATTGCTACATGCCCATCCGGGTGACGCTTCGCGGATGGACGGCCGCCGCTTCCGCGGCACTCCGCGCTAAGGAGAGAGCAGATGACCACGCTGAAGGCCCACCACATTCCCGTGGTCGACATCGCACCGTTCTTCCAGGAGGGGGGCGCGGGCAAGGCGGCCGTGGCCGCCGCGGTGCAAGACGCCTGCGAGAGCCTGGGCTTCCTCGTCATTGCCGGGCATGGCGTTCCCGAAGAAAAGATCCAGACCCTGTACGACCAGGCCCTGTCTTTCTTCGATCTGCCCTTGGAGGAAAAGAGCCGGGTCCGCAAGCCGCCGGGCACGGCCTACAAAGGCTATGGAGCCATGGGCGTCAAGACGGTGGGCAAGGACATCAATCCGAAGCTCAAGCCGTCCCTGCACGAAAGCTTTGCTATCGGGCCCTTGGACTATACGGACGACCCGTACTTCACCTGTGAAGCGGCGGGCAACAACTTCACGCCCAACATGTGGCCGGCGCGTCCCGAGGGACTGCGGCCCGCCATGACGGCCTATTACCGCGAAATGGAAAGGCTGGCGCGCGGCATTCTGGATATCTTCGCCCATATCCTCGACGTGCCGCCCGCCTACTTCGCATCGAAGGTCGACAAGCACAACAGCATCCTGCGCACCATCCACTACCCGGGACTGGACAGGGTACCGGCGCCGGGAGAGGAAAGATCGGGCGCGCATACGGACACCACCGCGATCACCATCCTGCGCGTGGACGATGCCCCAGGCGGCCTTCAGGTCCTGCTGCCCGACGGCGGGTGGCTCGATGTACCGAAGATTCCCGGCACCTTCATCGTCAACATCGGCGACATCATGATGCGCTGGACCAATGACCGCTTCGTCTCGACGATGCACCGCGTGGTCAACCCGCCCGATGGACTCGGCGCGGCGGCGCGGCGGCTGTCCATACCGTTCTTCTTCATGCCCAATTACGACGCCTTGGTCGAGTGCATCCCCAGTTGCGCGGGCAGCGGCGCCAAGTACCCTCCCATCGAGTCGGGCAAGCTGCTTTCAACGCGATATGCGGTGACCTACAGCGTCAACTAGCCGCCGTCCGCGTGCCTGCACCCATCCCGGTCTTCACAGGAGTCTCCCATGGTTTACGCACGTATCGGCACCCGTCTTGCTCGTGGATTCCTGCTCCTGTCGTCAGCGGCGGCCGCCGCGCTGGCCGCTTGCCTGCCGGCGCGCGCGGACTGGGTGCCGACGCAGCCCGTCAGGATCGTGGTGCCCTACGCCGCCGGCGGCGGTGCCGATATCGTCGTGCGCCGCGTCGGCGAGCGGGCCAAGGACGTGCTGGGCCAGCCCGTCGTTGTCGAGAACCGGCCGGGGGCCGGTACGGCCATCGGGGCGATGGCGGTGCAGAACTCCGCGCCGGACGGCCACACGCTGCTGCTGGCGACCTCCACCACGCTGGCGGTCAATCCCAATCTGCAGCGGCGGCTGACCTATGCGCCGGAAAAGTTCGTGCCGGTGGCCGGGCTGCAATCCCTGCCGTTCATGCTGAACGTCAGCAAGGATTCCCCGGTGAAGTCGCTGCAGGAGCTCCACGCCTACGCCGTAGCCCATCCTGGCCGGCTCAACTACGGCACGCTGGGTCAGGGCAGCTCCAACCACGTGCTGGGCGGCCTGCTCGGCCAGCGGGCGGCACCCGGGGTCATGCCCATCCATTACCAGAGCGCGGGGCCCGCCATCCTGGCCTTGATGCGTGGGGACATCCACGTCTACTTCGACGGCATCTCTACCTCCATCCCGCGCCTGGCATCCGGCGACCTGCGCGGCCTGGCCGTCACCGGCAAGCAGCGCGTACGCGCCGCGCCCGCCATTCCCACCGTCGCCGAAGCCGGCTATCCCGAGCTGGGCTTGACGATCTGGTACGGCCTGGTGGCACCGCCCGGTACGCCGGCGTCCATCGTGCAAAAGCTGAACTCGGTGTTCAACCAGGTGCTGGCGCAGGAGGCGATCGTCCACAGCATGCAGGCCGACGGCACGGAGCCGCTGGTGTTGAGCCCGGGTCAATTCGGCGAGCTCATACGCGAAGACCGCGAGGTATGGGGCGACGCCATCAGAAGCCTGCAGATCCGGCTGGACTGAAGACGGGTGCCGTCCCTACGCGGGGTCGCTATGCGCGGCGTTCCCCGGAGCGGCGTTCTGAGGCGGCCCGCCGACAAAAAAGGGGCCCCATGCGGGCCCCTCGGGGTTTAGCGATCAGGCGCGGGGCGGCGCGGCCGCGCCGCCGTGGGCGTCAGGCGACTTCCGCTGCCGCGGTTTCGTTGGCCAGCGCCGCGGGTTGGTGGCGTTGCGCCGGCTTGGCGCCGCCGATGGCGATGCGCCTGGGCTTGGCTTCCTCGGGAATTTCCCGGACCAGGTCGATGTTCAGCAAGCCGTTCTCGAGTTGCGCGGCGCGCACTTCGATATGGTCGGCCAGCCGGAACGACAGCTTGAACGCGCGTTGGGCGATACCTTGATGCAGGTAGGTCACCTTGTCTTCGTCTTTTTCGCGTCGGCCGCCGGTGACGGTCAGCACGCCGCGCTCGACCTGCACGTCCAGGTCTTCCTCGCGCAAGCCAGCCGCCGCGATGACGATGCGATAGTCATCGTCGCCGCGTTTTTCGACGTTGTAGGGCGGATAGGTGCTGCCCGTATCGTTGCGCAAGGCAAATTCGAACAAATCGTTGAACCGATCGAATCCAACGGAATGGCGAAACAAGGGCGCCATGGAAAAAGTAGCATTCATGATTCGAACCTCCTGATAATCAGCAAGCTTCACCAGGGGACCCGGCTACGGCATCCCCTGAACCCAATTTCTGGACGGTTGGCCGGTTTTCAAGACCCTTTTTCAGCTGGCCGGCCTACTTGCCAGAGTCACGTATTTATGTTTGACTAACACTTCACGCGCGCCGCGCGCCCTTCCAAAACGTACGATCGCAACCATGGCAGCTACCGCCATCCGCTCCGCCGCTCTCCCGCGCCTAGCCGCGCTGGGTGCCGGCGTGCGCGCGATCGTCGCCATCATCGCTTCGCTGCTACTACTACCGATCGGTTGCCGGGCCTAGCGTCCCGTGGCAGTTCGGCAGCCCTTCTTCACGGCCACAGTTCCGGTTCACCCGTACTAAAAGCCCGCAGTAGCAGGAGCTCTTCATGATGTTGAAAAACCCCGAGGCGAAATACCGCCCGTTCCCCGCTTACGACTTTTCCGAACGTACCTGGCCCAATCGCCGCATGACCAAGGCGCCGATCTGGATGAGCACGGATCTGCGCGACGGCAACCAGGCGCTGATCGAGCCGATGAACGCCGAGCGCAAGACCCGCCTGTTCGAGAAGCTGGTCGAGATCGGATTCAAGGAGATCGAGGTCGGGTTCCCGGCGGCATCGCAGACGGATTTCGACTTCATCCGCGGTCTGATCGACGAGAACCGCGTGCCCGAGGACGTCACCATCGAGGTGCTGACGCAGTCGCGCGAAGACCTGATCCGCCGCACCATCGAGTCGGTCGAGGGCGGTCGCCGCGTGATCGTGCACATGTACAACGCCATCGCCCCGGCGTTCCGCCGCATCGTGTTCGGCATGTCGCGCGAGGAGGTCAAGCAGATCGCGCTGTCCGGCACCCGCCTCATCCGTGAGCTGACCGAGGCGCGGCCGGATACCGAGTGGGTCTACCAGTATTCGCCCGAGGTGTTCAGTTCGGCCGAGCTCGATTTCGCCAAGGAAGTCTGCGATGCGGTGGTCGAGGCCTGGGGCGCCACGCCGCAGCGCAAGATCATCCTCAACCTGCCGGCCACGGTGGAGTGTGCGATGCCCAACGTCTATGCCGACCAGATCGAATGGATGCACCGCAATCTCGCGAACCGCGACAGCATTATTTTGAGCGTGCATCCGCATAATGACCGCGGCACCGCGGTTGCGGCCGCCGAGATGGCGGTGCTGGCCGGCGCGGAGCGTATCGAGGGATGCCTGTTCGGGCACGGCGAGCGCACCGGCAACGTGGACCTGGTGACGCTCGCGCTGAACCTCTACAGCCAGGGCGTATCCCCGGGCCTGGATTTTTCCGACATCGACGAGGTGCGCCGCTGCGTCGAGTACTGCACACAGCTGCCGGTACATCCGCGCCACCCCTATGTGGGCGACTTGGTGTTTACCGCGTTTTCCGGTTCGCACCAGGACGCCATCAAGAAAGGCTTCGCGCAGCGCCAGCCGGATGCGATCTGGGATGTTCCGTACTTGCCCATCGATCCTGCCGACGTGGGCCGCAGCTACGACGCGGTCATCCGGGTCAACAGCCAGTCGGGCAAGGGGGGCGTCTCCTACCTGCTGCAGCAGGAGTACGGGCTCGATCTTCCGCGCCGCCTGCAGATCGAATTCAGCCGTGCCATCCAGCAAGTCACCGACGAAACGGGCCGCGAAGTGAAGGCCTCCGACGTCTACGGCATCTTCAGCCGGGAATACCTGGAGCAGTCGGAGCCCTACCGTTTCGTGCGGCATCGCATGGCCAGCGTGGAGGGCGGTGTACGCGTCGAGGTAGACGTGCAGGCCGGCGGCCAGCCGCGCACGCTGGTGGGTACCGGCAATGGGCCGATCGATGCGTTTGTCCACGCGCTCGGCATGCCGGTGCGGGTCATGGACTACCACGAGCATTCGATAGGCGTGGGTGCCGATGCGACCGCCGCTTGCTATGTGGAGCTGCGGGTGGGCGATGCGCCGACCGGATTCGGCGTCGGCGTCGATAGCGACATCGTCACGGCTTCGTTCAAGGCCGTCCTGAGCGCCGTGAACCGCCATGTACGCGCCAACGTCCAGCCGGCGGCGGCGACCAGCAGGCTCGCCGAAGTGGGTGTCTAGCGCTCACGTCCCAGGCGCGCTGCCTTCGTGGCGGGGGGCACGGATGACCGTTCCCCCCCGGGACCTGCGCTAGAACGATGACCCGGGCTGTTTCAAAAAAGCGATCTCCTCGGGCGTACTGGCGCGGCCGAGCACGGCGTTGCGATGAGGAAAACGGCCAAAACGCGCAACGATGTCGCGATGGCGGACGGCATAATCCAGAGAACCCTGGGATGCCGGATGCTCTTGCGCCAACGTGGTGTACAGCGCCACGCACCGTTCCTGAACGCCGAGGTTCTCGCTGTGCATCAGCGGCAGATAGATGAATTCGCGTTGCAGCGGGGGCAGCCGCAGATAGCGCCCGGTATCGATCAGCTCGAGCGCGTCTGCCAGGGCCAGGGAATCGCCGGAGAACGCGCGAGGCGTTGCGCGCCATATGTTGCGCGGGAACTGGTCGAGCAGCAGGATGCGCGCCAGCGCCCCCTCTAGTTCGCGTTTCCAATCCCGCAAGCCTCCCCCTACCGCCTGTTCGACCCGCGGCAGAAAGCGGGCACGGATCTGGTCGTCGAACTCGGGATTTTTCTGGAACCAGACGTGGCGCGGTTTCAGGTAGCCGGGATCGTCGGCAGGCAGGAACCAGAAGTCCAGCACGTCCTGCCACGGATGTCGGGTCATGCCGCCGCTCCTCAGGTTTCCCAGGTGACGTTGACGTTCTTGGCCTGCGCCTTGCGCATCATGTCCAGCAGCGGGAAAGCGCGCTGCCGAAGGCCCACATAGCGCGCGGCCTTTTCCTTTTCCTCATCGAAGCGAGGCTCCTTCTCGCCGCCTATGGCGGCCTCGATGCGGCGGATGGCTTCCGGCAATTGTTCGGGGGTGAATACGCCGCGCGCGCCTGCAGCGATCTCGGGTATCTTGCCGGCCAGTTCAAGCAGGGGCTGGGCATGTTCGCCCAGCATGATGACTTCGCCCGCGGCTTTGGATCTGAAAGTGACGATCATGGCTCGTTATTCCCGGAAGTAGACGGGTAGTGCGCTCATTATGGCCCATGCCCCGGTTTTCCCCCTGCGGGCGGCCCTGAAATTTTCTGTTACTTTTGCTTGCTTAATTCAACATATTGATTCGTTGGGAAGGGGGAAGGGATGAAGGCACGCTGACCGCCACAGGCAAGGACTACCAGCCCGGGGGCCGGGTAGTGGACGGTACCGTTACGGCCGAGGTGGTCGAAAAGACCAGTCTCAAAGGCAAGCTGGGGGAGGCCGATTTCACCGCCACCTATGACAGCCTGTACGATAATGTGGCCACGCTGGATCCGCTGGTCACGGGTCCGTGGCTGCTGGCGGACAACGCGGGAACCCTTTCACTCGTCAATGTCGCGGCCGACGGCAAGGTGACGGGTGCGGCGCAGGGCGTCGCAGGCGGTGAATGCCCCTTGACGGGCGAGGTCGTGCCTGAGCCGGGCAAGAACTATTACAAGCTGGAAATCACCTTTGCCGATAGCGCCGAATGCCAGCTGCCCAATCAGACTGTCGAGGGAGTCGCGATCCATCAACAGGGCATCATGATCGCGGGCCTGCTGTCCAACGACCAGTCCCGCGGCCTGTTCGCACTGGGTACGCAGGACTTCCGCTGAACCTGGCCTGACCGCGCGGCAAGCGCGCTTCCCGACGTGCTTGCGTGATGACCGAACGATCAGCCGGCCATCAAGCGGGCCCCGGCATGCCGCATGGCCGCCAGGATCTCGTCCTGGTCGAGCAGGGCCAGCCGGCCGTTCTCGACCACCACGCGGCCGTCGACGATAACCGTATGCACATCGCCGCCGCGTGCCGCGTGGACGAGGTTGGTGCGGATGGTGGCAGGCGTGGCGGGCTGCAGGTGGAATTGATCCACGTTCACCAGGACGAGGTCCGCCAGCATGCCGGGCACGAGGCGGCCGGCGGCCAGGCCCAGCGCGTCCGCGCCGTCTGCCGTGGCCATGTCCAGTATTTGCTGCGGCGGCAGCAGCGAGGCGTCCAGGTGCCGTCCCTTGTGGATCAGCGACGCGAATTTCATCACGTCGAACATGTCCAGCCGGTTGTTGGCCTTGGCGCCGTCGGTGGCCAGGGTGACCCGCACGCCCGCTTCGCCGTACATGGGAACCGGCGCGATGCCCGAGGCCAGCTTGAGGTTGGCATGCGGGCAATGGGCGACCGACGCGCCGGCCTGCGCCAGTAGCCGGGCCTCTGCCTCGTCCACCCATACGCCATGCGCCAGCACCGTCCCGGACCCCAGCAGGCCAAGCCGGTGGAGGTGGGTTACCGGGCCCACGCCCGTGCGCCGGCGCGTCTGGTCGGCGGCATGGCGGCTTTCGGCGCAATGCAGGTGCAGGCCGACGCCGTGCCGGGCGGCCAGCCCGGCCCCTTCTACCAGCGTGCGGTCGCTGCACGACTCGAGATCATGCAGGCCCACCCACACGCGGGACGTGGTACCGGTGTCGGCGCATAGCAGCGCCGCCACGTCGTCCAGCGTGGGAGCGAAGTCCCTGCCATCGAGAACGTAGGGCGCCACGGTGCAGCGGATGCCGATGTCGCGCGCCGCCCGCAACGCCGGCACCGGGCGCAGGCACATGTCGAGGATCGAGGTCGTGCCCGATAGCAGCGCCTCCGCATAGGTGGCCAGCGCGGCGGCATGGGCGTCCTCGTCGTTCAGGATGCGCTGTTCGCGCTCGATGGTGGCGATCCAGCGTTCCAGTTCCAGCCCTTCTGCGCTGCCGCGCGTCAGGCTCGAATGCGAGTGCGCATGTGTATTGACGAAGCCGGGCAACAAGGCGTGGCCGCCGGCGTCTATGGTGCGGCCGGCTACCAGCATAGGCGGCTCGCCGGTGCCGACGGCGCGGATGCGCGTGCCTGCTACGTATATCCAGCCGTGGAAGGGCGTGCCCGCGCGCTCGCCGGTAGGCACCAGCAAAGCATTGTGGATCAGCAGCGTGGCCTGCTGCGTTCCGGGGGTACCGGCAACCGAGGCGTCCATGTCACCGTTCCCGCGGCGTTTCGCCGCGCAGGGCCTGGCGCTCCAGCCAGCCGAACAGGGAGAAGGTCGTGATGCCTATGGCGGCGAGCACGATGATGGCGACAAAAAGCAGGTCGGTCCGCAGTTGGGTTGCAGCGGTGATCACGAGGTATCCGAGCCCGCGGTCGGCGCCGTAGAACTCGCCCACGACCGCGCCCACCAGGCTGAGCGAGGCCGCGATCTTGAAGCCGGCGAAGATGAACGGCAGCGCGCTGGGAAGCTGCACCTTGAAGAACATCTGGGCGGTGGTGGCGTTGATCGAGTGCATCAAGTCGACGATGCGCGGATCGGCTGCCTTCAGGCCGCGGGTGGCGTTGGTGACGATGGGGAAAAAGGTAATGATGGCGGCAATGACGATCTTGGTGACCACGCCAAAGCCCAGCCAGATGTTGAGCAACGGTACGATGGCGATGATGGGCACGGCGTTCGACACGATCACGTAGGGGAGGATGCCGCGCTCGAGAAAGCGCGAGTTGGCGATGCCTGCCGCCAGCGCCACGCCCAGCACGGCGGAGATCGCGAAACCGGCGCCTGCCTCGAGCAGCGTGAGTCCGGTGTGATACCAGAGATCCTGCGTACGCGTGAAACGCATCGCGATTGCCGACGGCGCGGGCAGCAGCCATGGGGCCAGGTCCAGCCAGCGGACGATGGCCTCCCATGCGCCGATGGCGAGCGCCAGGATAAGGACGGGCGGACCGTAGCGGTCCGCAAGGCGGCGGGCGTACGAGATCAAGACGGTGTCCTGTGTTCGGCCTGCAAGGCTTCGCGTGCGAGGCGGACTTGTTCGATGAAGGCAAGGGTTTCGCGCATGCCGGGCGTGCGCGGGCGGGGCAGGTCCACGTCGATGACGCGCTTGATGCCGCCTGGGTGGGCCGACATGACCACCACGCGGTCGGCCAGGTAGACGGCTTCGGAGATGTTGTGCGTCACGAACAGGACGGTCTTGCGCTCGCGGTTCCAGATCTCGAGCAAGTCGTCCTGCAACTGGTTCTTGGTGAGTTCGTCGAGGGCGCTGAAGGGCTCGTCCATCAGCAGGATGGAGGGGTTCCAGGCCAGCGCCCGCACGATGGCCACGCGTTGTTTCATGCCGCCCGACAGCTCGTGAGGATAGTGCTGTTCGAACTTCGAGAGCCCGACCGACTGCAGTAATTCGCGGCAGCGGGCAAGGCGTTCGGCAGCGGGATAGCCCACCACTTCGAGCGGCAGGTTGACGTTGTCGAGCGCGGTGCGCCAGGGCAGCAGCGCGGCTTCCTGGAACACGAAGCCGAAATCGTTGGCGCGGCGAGCATCGGCCGTCGAGCCGCCGCGGATGCTGACGGACCCCTGGCTGGGCGCCAGCAGGTCGCTGACCACGCGCAGCAACGTGCTTTTACCGCAGCCGGTGGGGCCCAGCAGGGCGATGAACTCACCCTCGGCAACGTCCAAGGTAACGTCGGCGATGGCTTGTACCGTGGCACCTCGGGCGGCGTAGCTCACGCCCACGCCCTCGAGCGCGATGCAGGGAGACGTGGCCGGTCGGACGGAAGCCATCACTTGAGGAATCCGTCGGCGAACAGGTCCTTGGCGGCCGGCGCCTTTTCCACCAGTCCGACGCGCTGCGCGGTTTCGACCGTCTGCTGCCAGCCCTCCAGGGATTGGGTGCCGAAGCTGGACAGGTCTTGTCCCTGCACGGACCAGAACGGCATGGCCTTGCCGAGCACCTTGAGCTCGCGGGCCGGATCCATTTCGCTGACCGACTTGGCCAGCGCGGCGACCGCCTCTTGCTGGTGGGTGGCCGTGTACTGGACCGCGCGCCGCGTCGCGCGCAGGAAAGCGCGGACCAGTTCGGGCTTGGCCTTCAGGAAGCGGTCACCGCTGGCCAAAGTCAGGCCATAGGCAACAACGCCCTGGTCGGCGATCAGCATTTCGTGCACCGGCATGCCGGCCGATTCGGCCTCGATCGCTTCATTCATGGTGAAGCCCATCAGCGCGTCCACCTGGCCCACCAGCAGCGGCTGCACGCCGAAGCCGATGTCGACGATGTTGACCCGCTTCGGATCGATCTTGTTGACCGCGAGCAGCGCGGTAAGCCCTTGGTAGGTCGAGCTGGCGCGCTTGGAGCCGATCTTGGCGCCGCTGGTCAGCTGCGCCGCCGAAGTGATGGGCTTGGCCTTGGGGCTGATCACGGCGATAGGCGTGCGGGTGTAGTAGGCGGCGACCGACTTAATGGGGACCCGTTGCTCGCCTGCCTGGGCCAGCACGAGACCGTCCACCAGGGCCATGTCGACCGCGTTGGCGCCCAGCTGCTTGACCGAGTCGGACGAGCCCGATCCGGAAATGATTTCCAGGTCGATGCCTTCTTCCGCGTAATAGCCGAGCGCCTTGCCGATATAGAAAGGGGCATGCGCGCCGCTGGGCTTCCAGTCCAGCCTGAAGGTGAGCTTGGCCGGCGCCTTGCCAGCCTGGGCCAGGGCCGGTGCAGCCGGCAGGGCCAGGAACAGCGCCGCGCCGAAGGCGGCCAGCTTGAGCTTGAAGGATGACATGCGGGATCTCCGGTACGGTCAGGGATGGGTGAGGAAGTCGCGTGCCCACTGCACGGCTTCGGCCGGCAATGCGGTGCGTTCGGCTTCGGATTGCAGCGGTGCCGTGGCATCCAGTGCCAGCTTGGCCGACATACCGTCCACCGAGGATGGATCGAGACGGTTGCAGAACACCTTGGGTACCACGAACATGTCGGTGTCAGCCTGGAAGCGGGTCGCCAGGGCCCACAACACCTGGTCTTCGTCGTAGACGTCCACGTCCTCGTCTACGGCGACCGCCAGCTTGATGTAGCTGTCGAGCCCGAGCAGCAGCATGAGGGCGTGGCGCGCCTGTCCTTCCGCGGTCTTGCGCAAGGAAACATAGGCGTGGAAATGTGTGCCGCTCTTGGGATAGTTCAGCGCCAGCACGTTGGGCACCATTTCCTTCAGGCGCGCGAAGACGTGGGCTTCCTTGGCGCTGCGGCCCAGCAGCAAGTGCTCGTTCGAATAACCCGGCACGATATCCAGGAAGATAGGCTGGCGCCGCCGGGTAATCGCCTTCACCACGAAGACGTTCCGGGTGGAGCGCGAGGTGGAATAGCCCGTGTATTCGCCGAAGGGGCCTTCGTCCTCGAACTCATCGGCCAGGATTTCCCCTTCGATCACATACTCGGCCTCGGCGGGCACCTCGACATCTATGGTTTTGCAACGGACCAGGTCCACGGGCTGTCCCAACAGTCCGCCGGCAATGGCGAATTCATCCACTTCCATCGCCACCTTGGCTGCCGCGGCCAGGTAGATGGCCGGATGGCAGCCGATGACGACGGCGACCTCCAGGTTCTTGCCGCGCGCCGCCGAGCGCTGCAGATGTTCCCAGATGTGGCCGCGCGAGTGCAGGCTGGCGCCAAACCGGTCCGGCCCTTTCATCTGCATGCGTTGGAAGCTGAGGTTGCGCACGCCGGTATCCGGGTCCTTGCACACCAGGATGCCGGAGCTGACGTAGCGGCCCGCATCGCCCTGGAAATGGCGGCTGATCGGCAGTGCGGTGACGTCCGCTTCGCTGCCCGTCAGCACCACTTCATGCACCGGCCCGTCGTCGACAATGCGGGCCGGCATCATGCGGTCGAGCGCCGCCGTCCAGGTGGCGTTGAAGCCTTCGCGGGTGGTTCCGGCCATGCGCGCGATCCGGTCCCTGTCGGCGAACAGGTTAGTGACCACGGGCACGTCGTAGCCGGCAGGCGCGGTAAAGCGGATGACCGGGAACTGCTTGCGGGCCTCGAGTTCGAGCGCCAGCGCCGTCTTGCAGAAGTCCAGGCCCACCGGCTCCCGGACGTCCAGGATCTCGTGGGCGGGAAGCGTATCCAGAAAATTGCGCAGCGAGGTCATGCCGCGCCCTTCATTGGTGCACGAAAGACAGGTTGCACCAGATTTCGCCGGCGGCGTGCAGGGTTTTGGGTCATTTTTTATGACAATCCGAGGAATTTTTGTTGGACAATATATTTATGAATTGTCTGAAGAAAGAATCGTGCCACCTTGGTCAAACCGAGGCGAGCTGCCCCAGCACGGCCGGTACGGCTCGCTATTCCGGAGCGGGCAGATGACTGATACGTCCCGGATTACTCGCAGTCCCGACGAACGCGTCTACGCCGCCATCTATCGGGCGGTGCAGGAGCGCCGCCTTCAGCCCGGGGTCAAGCTCAAGGAAGTGGAGCTCGCCCAACTGTTCAAGGTCAGCCGCACCAGCGTGCGCAGTGCCTTGCTGAGGCTGTCGCATACCGGCCTGGTCGACCTGATGCCCAATCGCGGTGCTGCGGTCGCCCGGCTCTCGGCCGACGACGTGCGGCAGCTGCTGGCGGCGCGCCGTGCCGTGGAAGTCGCGATGGTCGAAACGATCGCGTTGCACGGCACGGACGAGAGCATCGCCATCCTGCAGCGGCACGTCGAAGCCCAGCGCGACGCCTTCATGGCGGGCCGGCCGGATGAAGGCATGCGGCTGGCGATTTCCTTCCACCGGGTACTGGCTGCGCAGTCGGGCAACCGCATCCTGGCGCGTTTCCTCGACGATCTGCTCTCGCGCATGCCGCTGGTCACTCTCAGCCACGGCCGGGTCCCCGCCCTGGGTGACGCGACGCACGCCGAGCACATCGACCTGGTCGAGGCGATTGCCGCCCGTGATCCGGAGCGCGCCCGCGCCATTCTGGTCGCTCATTTGAAGAGCCTGGAAGACCAGCTCGACCTTGATGCGCCGTCCCAATCCCGCTCGCTGGCCGACATGCTGGACCTGCAAGGCGACTAGCCCGCCCGTTGCAGGCCGCCGCTTTTTCCTGACCCTCGCGCGCGGCTGTTAACATTCCGCTCTTAGCCTTTTATTTACCGCGATATCCCAGCCATGCTCCCCGAGCAACAGGAACAACTTCTTGGCCTTCTGGGCGCTGCCGTCAAGTCTGTCGCCCCCGAGGCCACGCCCACTTTGCTGCTGGAGCGGCCCAAGGTGGCGTCCCATGGCGATGCCGCCACCAATGTGGCGATGCAGATCGCCAAGCCCTTGAAACGCAATCCGCGCGAACTGGCGCAAGCCATCGTTGACGCGCTGCTTGCGCAGCCCGAAGCCGCGGGCCTGGTCCAGAGCGCCGAGGTGGCGGGTCCGGGCTTCATCAACCTGC
This sequence comes from Pigmentiphaga sp., assembly GCF_033795525.1. Taxonomy (GTDB): domain Bacteria; phylum Pseudomonadota; class Gammaproteobacteria; order Burkholderiales; family Burkholderiaceae_B; genus Pigmentiphaga. The sequence continues at coordinate 286,098 of NZ_JARYGM010000003.1, read as the reverse complement.
GCATCGCGCCCGCCGCCAAGCAGGCGGTCATCAACGCCATCCGCGTGCGCGGCGGCGAATTCGGCCGGGCGCCGGCCAATGGCCGCAAGGTGCTGGTCGAATTCGTCTCGGCCAATCCTACCGGGCCGCTGCACGTCGGCCACGCCCGCCAGGCTGCGCTGGGCGATGCCATCTGCCGGCTGTTCGACGCCAGCGGGTGGAACGTCACCCGCGAGTTCTACTACAACGACGCGGGCAACCAGATCCAAAACCTGGCGATCAGCGTGCAGGCCCGCGCGCGCGGATACGGGCCCGACCACCCCGATTTCCCGGCCGACGGCTATCGCGGCGAATACATCTCCGACATCGCGGCCGATTTCCTGGCCCGCAAGACCGTGCAAGCCGCCGATGCGGAACCGGTCACCGGTTCCGGCGACCCCGACAACCTCGAAGACATCCGCAGGTTCGCCGTGGCCTACCTGCGCCGCGAACAAGACCTGGACCTGCAGGCCTTCGACCTGAAGTTCGACAACTACTACCTGGAAAGCTCGCTCTATACCTCCGGCCGGGTCGAGCAGACGGTGCAGCGCTTGATCGCCAGCGGTCATACCTACGAGCAGGACGGCGCCTTGTGGCTGCGCACCACCGAGCTGGGCGAAGGCGACGACAAGGACCGCGTGATGCGCAAGTCCGAGGGCGGCTATACCTATTTCGTGCCCGACGTGGCCTACCACGTCACCAAATGGGAACGCGGCTACACCAAGGCCATCAATATCCAGGGCTCGGACCACCACGGCACCGTGGCACGCGTGCGCTCGGGACTGCAGGCGCTCGACGTCGGCATTCCCAAAGGCTATCCCGACTACGTGCTGCACAAGATGGTCAAGGTCGTGCGTGGCGGCGAGGAGGTCAAGATTTCCAAGCGCGCCGGCAGCTACGTCACCATGCGGGACCTGATCGATTGGGTGGGGCGCGATGCCGTGCGCTACTTCCTGATCCAGCGCCGGGCCGATACCGAATTCGTGTTCGATGTCGATCTCGCGCTCAAGCAAACCGACGAGAACCCGGTCTACTACATCCAGTACGCCCACGCGCGCATCTGCTCGGTGCTGGCCCAATGGGGCGGCGACGAAGCCGGCCTTGCCCGTGCCGATACCTCGCTGCTGACCGCCGAGCGCGAGTTGCTGCTGTTGCAGCGCTTGGCCGAGTTCCCCGCCATGGTCGGCCAGGCCGCGGCGGACCTGGCGCCGCATCACGTCGCCTTCTGGCTCAAGGATTGCGCGGCGGACTTCCATGCCTACTACAACGCCGAACGGGTGCTGGTGGACGATGCGTCGCTGAAGGCGGCACGGCTCGCGCTGCTGGCGGCCACCCGACAGGTGCTGGCCAACGGGCTGGCGCTGCTCGGTGTCTCCGCCCCGCAGCGGATGTAAGCGCCTATGGTATCCAGAGCGACGATGCTGATGCTTGCTCGCGCCACGCCGGCAAGCCGGTCCCACGACCTTGTCCGGCGCCAGCGCGGCGGGACGATGTTCGGCCTGATGGCAGGCCTGCTGGTTGGCTTGCTGGTGGCGGTGCTCGTAGCGTTCTACATCACCAAGGCACCCGTGCCCTTCGTGACCCGGGGTTCCCGGCCCGCCGTACCGGCGCCGCCGCCCGACCCGGCCAACGCGCCTGATCCCAACCGCAGCTTGTATGGCAAGGACGGCCCGGCCGGCGCGCCGTCCGCCTCAGGGCCCTCGGCCACCGAGCCGGCGCCCGCGCCGGTGCCCCAGGCGACCCGCGATCCGCTGGGAGATTTCCTGGCCAGCCAAGGCGTGAACAAGAACGCGCCGGCCACGCCGCAGGCGAAAGCGCCGTCGGCGTCGGGCGGCACCTACTTCCTGCAGGTCGGCGCCTATCGGGTCATCGAAGATGCCGAGGCGCTCAAGGCCAAGCTGGCCTTCATGGGGTTCGAGGCGCGCCTGGAGACGGCCGACGTGGCCGCGGGGACGGTCCACCGCGTGCGGGTCGGGCCGTTCACGCGGCTGGACGACATGAACCGCACCCGCGCCCGCCTGGCCGAAAATGGCATCGAGGCAGCTGTCATCAAGAAATGAGCAGACGGAACTTCGCGGAGATTTCCGCAGTCCGAGTTTCCATCGCGCCCTGCCGCACAGGTCGGCCGGGCCTCATCACGAGAGGAATCCTATGATTGGTCGTTCCAGCTTTCGCCGCCTGTTGAGCGGCCTGGCGCTCGCCGCGGGCGTCGTTGCCTTCCTGCCAGGTACGGCCCTGGCGCAGCAGCCGCGCGAGGGTACGGACTATATCCGCCTGCAGCAGCCGCAGACCACCGATTCGCCGGGCAAGATCGAAGTCACCGAATTCTTCTGGTACAGCTGCCCGCATTGCAATGCGCTGGAGCCGACCCTCGAAGCGTGGATCAAGAAGTTGCCGCAGGACGTCGTCGTGCGCCGCGTGCCGGTGCGCTTCAACGCCGGCATGGAGCCGCAGCAGCGGCTCTATTACACGCTGGAAGCCCTGGGCAAGGTCGACCAGCTCCACCGCCTGGTGTTCACTGCCATCCACGAACAGCGCCAGCCGCTCAATACCGCCAACCGCATTTTCGACTGGGCCCAGCAACAAGGCCTGGATCGCGCGCAGTTCATGGCCGCCTACAACTCCTTCGGCGTCCAGTCCAAGGTGCAGCGCGCCACCAAACTGGCCGAGGCCTACCGGATCGACGGCGTACCCACCCTGGCCGTCAACGGCCGCTACCTGACTTCCCCGTCCCTGGCCGGCAGCAACGTCGGCGCGTTGCAAGTAGCCGATTTCCTGATCGGGCAAGAAAAGAGGTCCCCCCCTACGCGCTGACGCGCGCCCCCCAGGGGGCGGCACTGGCGGACCGGCAAAGCCGGATCCGCGGTGCCCTGGGTCTAGGGCTGATTTCTTGGCTTGGTGCGCCCGTGCTATCGCTGGCTGCCAGCGGCAGCACGGTCGGGTGACCGGCAAAGCCGGATCCGCTGTGCCTGGGCCTGGGACTGCCCTCTTGGCTTGATGCGCGTTGCTATCGCTGCCTGCCAGCGTCAGCAACGGTATAGCAATCCAAGAAAGCGGAACTAGACCCAGGATGCGGTGGATCCGGCTCCGCCGGTCCACCCGCATCGCCCTCTGGGGGGCGCGCGTCAGCGCGTAGGGGGGGGTCCATACCACACCTGCCCGAGCGCGCCGCGCGGATCGACGGCCTGTTGCACGCGGCCGGCGAGGGCCTGGGTCTCGGGCGAGGCATACCGGTGATAGAAGCGCTCGTTGTAGGGGCCGACGCCGTGTTCGGCGCTGAAGCTGCCGCCGAACTCGCGTACCACCAGGTCGTAGATCGCGACGCGCAGGCGCTCGACTTGTTCGGGGTCGTAGGCGATGGAGGCGTCGTGCGGCCAGACGATGTTGAAGTGCGTGCCGCCATCGGCCCAGTGCCCGAAATCGAACAGGCGCAGCCATGGGAAATCGCGCTCGAGCAGTTGCAGCGCGGTGTGGCGAAAGGCCACCATGGACGAGCGCGGCACGGCGATGTCGAAGGCGATCAGCTTGCCCTGGTGGCGTATCGATTCACTGATGGAGTGACGGATCTTCCATAGGTCGGGACCGCCGTCGAGCACGGCGTTGGCGACCAGCACGTCGAATTGACGCTCGAGGAAGTCGTTCAGCGCGGATTGCAGGTCCACGCCCAGCACTTCGCGCGACGAGGTGGCGGCCAGCTCGACCAGCAGGCAGTAGTCGGGAATGGGGTCCGGCGCGAACGGGTTGGTGACGCCCGGCACGTGGTCGATGACCGATTGCACCGTTGCACGCGACATTCCCTCGTAGGCGGTGAGGAAATCGCCGAACTCGCCCTCCAGCGCAATCAGCAGATCGAGGATGGCCTCCTGTCCGGTCGGCACGATGAGCGCCGTGGCGGTCTGTCGGGGCAGCGGGTGGACTTGCACCACGGCGCGGGTAATGACGCCCCCCGCCCCGCCGACGCCCACGAAGAGCTGCTTCAGGTCGTAGCCGGTGTTGTTCTTGCGCAGGCCGCTCATCAGGTCGACCACCTGGCCGGGCGGATCGGCCAGCACGACTTCCACGCCCAGCAGGTTGTGGCGCACGTCGCCATAGCGGATCAGCCGCGAGCCGCCGGTATTGGTGGCGATCATGCCGCCTAGCGACGGGTTCGCGCCCAGGTCGATCGGGAAGCACAGGCCATGTTCGGCCAGCTTGTCATTGAGCTCCTGCAAGGTCACGCCGGCGCCCACGGTGGCCGTGCGGTTGGCGCGATCGACGGCGATCTCGCCGCGCAGCCGTTCCAGACTCAGCACCACCTGGCTGCCGCTTTCGTCGGGCGTACTGGCGGCCACCAGCCCGGTGTTGGCGCCCTGCGCGATCAGCGGCACGCCGCTCTGCACGCAGTGACGCACGATGGCGGCAACTTCAGCAGTCGATCCCGGGCGCACGACCAATGCCGCCCTGCCATTGCCGTAGCGGGCGCCGGTCTCGTAGCGGGCCTTGTCTGCCGCGTCGATGTAGACATGGGCCTCGCCCACCAAGGCGGCGAGTGCGCCGTGCAGGTCAGGAATGGAGGTAGATGACATCTTCGTCTCTCGATGCTGGAGGAAAGTCCAGGGGAGCAACCTACTATACCGCGCGAGGCGATCCAACAAGGGCGATAATGGCGCTTGTTTCGGAAGGGCGTGCATGAAAGTCTTCATTACCGGCGCAAGCAGCGGGATCGGCCAGGCCTTCGCCCGGCAATATGCGGCACGCGGAGCCTCCCTGGGCCTGGTGGGCCGGCGCGAGCAGGCGTTGCGCGAACTGGCCGCGTCGCTGCCGGGTACTCATCATTGCTATGCGGTCGACGTGCGGAACCGCCCGGCGCTGCATGAGGCGGCCGGCGATTTCCTTGCCCATGGCGGCATCGATCTGGTCATTGCCAACGCCGGCATCAGTACCGGCACGCTCACTGAAGAAATGGGCGATTTCGACGCCTTTCGCGCCGTCATCGATACCAACCTGGTCGCCATGGTGGCAACGTTCGAGCCCTTCATTCCCGCCATGAAGCAGGCCGGGCGCGGGCAGTTGGCGGGCATCGCCAGCGTGGCCGGCATACGGGGATTGCCCGGCGCCGGCGCCTATAGCGCGTCGAAGGCGGCAGTCATTGCCTATTGCGAAAGCCTGCGCAGCGAACTGTCGCCGTACGGCATCCGGGTGTCCACCCTCGCGCCCGGATACATCCGGACTCCCATGACCGCCCGCAACCCGTATCCCATGCCGTTCCTGATGGACGCCGATGCGTTCGCCGCCCGGGCCGCGCGCGCCCTGGACCGGGGCACGCGCTATACGGTGATTCCGTGGCAGATGGCCATCGTGGCCAAGCTGATGCGGTTGATCCCGGACCCGCTGTACGACCGCCTGGCCGTGCGCGCGCCGCGCAAACCCCGACATTCCTGAATCGATCCGACGAGGCTACGTCCCTCCATGCACGCTTCTTTCCGTCGCTACTTTCCTTTCCTGAACTGGCCTCGTCCCACGGCTTCGGAACTGTCTGCCGATGCCCGCGCCGGCTTTACGCTGGGCCTGATCCTGGTGCCGCAGGCGGTCGCCTACGCGATGCTGGCGGGCATGCCGCCCATCACGGGCCTGTACGCAGCCCTCATCCCGCCGGTGGTCAGCGTGCTGTGGGGCTCGTGCCAATTGCTGGGAGCCGGCCCGGTCGCGCTGACCAGCATGCTCGTGGCCGGTTCTCTGTCGGGCATGGCCGCCGCCGAGTCGGCGCGCTGGGTGGAGTTGGCGATATGGCTGGCGTTGATGGCCGGCGCGATCCAGATCCTCATCGGGGCGGCGCGCCTGGGCATGGTGGTGAACTTCCTGCCCGGGTCGGTGGTGGGCGCGTTTACCCAGGCGGCGGCGCTGTTGATCATGCTGTCGCAGGTGCCCGCCATGCTGGGGCTGGATTGGAGCGTGGCGGGCGCGCAGCTGGCCGACGGCGATGTTGCCGCGCTGGTGGCGGGCGTGGACTGGACGGCTTTTGCGTTCGGCATCGGCACGCTGGCGTTCCTGTTCGCGCTGAAAAAACATAGCAAGCGTCTGCCTATCGTGCTGGTGGCCGCGTTGGCAGCCGGCGTCATCAGCTGGGCCATCGGATATGGCGCACGCGGCGGCGCGGTGGTGGGTACCCTGCCGGCCGGGCTGCCCATGCTCACCCTGCCCCGGCCATTGGCGTGGGAAGACTATCGCAGCTTGCTGCCGGCGGCGGCCGTGATCGCGCTGGTCAGTTTCGTCGAGGCGCTGTCCAGCGCCAAGGCCATTTCGCGCAGTACCCGCCAGCGCTGGAACGAAAACCAGGAATTCATCGGCCAGGGCTTGGCCAAGGTCACCAGCGGCCTGAGTGGCGCTTTCCCGGTCAGTGCCTCTTTCTCGCGCTCCGCGCTGAACCTGTTCGTCGGCGCCCGCACCGGCTGGTCGGCGCTGTTCGCCTTTCTCTGCGTGCTGATCAGCCTTTTGTTCCTGACGCCGGCCATTGCGCACCTGCCGCGCGCATTCCTGGCCGCGGTGATCATCGTGCCCGTCACCAACCTGATTTCCCCCGCATTCTTCATCAGGCTGTGGGAGACCTCGCGTCCCGAGGCCGCCATCGCGGCGGCTACCGCGGCAGCCACCTTGATCGCCGCGCCCCAACTGCAATGGGGCATCCTGGCAGGCTTCATCCTGTCGCTGGGTTACTTCCTGTACCAGCGTTCGCATCCGCGCATCGTCGAGGTCGGCGTGCACGAGGACGGCACCCTGCGCGACCGCCAGCGTTTCGGGTTGCCGCGTCTCGCCCCGGACATCCTGGCCGTACGCATGGATGCCGCGCTCAGCTTCGTCACATCCAATCCGCTCGAGCACTTCATTGCCGAACGTTGCCGCACGGACTCCACGATCAAGCGGGTGCTGCTCTACGCCGGCCCGATCAACAGCATCGATGTGACCGGCGTCGACACGCTCATGTACTTGATCGGGACCTTGCGTGACCAGGGCGTGGAGCTCTATCTGGCCGGCGTCAAAAAGCAGGTGGAGGACGTGCTGGATACGGCGGGCATCACCAGCCTGCTGCCGCCCGACCACGTGTTTCGCACCGAGCGCGAGGCCATCGACCGGCTCGCGCCCGCGTGATCTCCCAGTGAACTACCCGGACGCGAACCGGGTCCTCCGCAGCGGCGCGTCCGGGTCCGGCCCAAGATACCGGCTCTGAATCGACAAGAGGACGTGATGCGCAAGAAAACCCTGCGCGAGCGGCTGGTCCATGCCCTTTGCTTCGAGCTCATCGCGGTCGGGCTGATCGTGGTCGTCGTGCCGCTCGTGGCCTGGTGGCTGGATATTTCGCTATGGGAAGCGCTGGTGCTGGATATCGCCTTGTGCTGTTTTTCCTACCCTATACCTTTCTGTACAACCTGGTCTACGATCGACTGCGAGGATACTGGGCACGGGAACAATGCGCCGGTTCTCGAGCCTGAATCAAGAACGCAGGCGGCCATGATGGCCTAGCCGCGCCAGCCTCCCGGAGGAATCGCCATGACGCCGCAAGAACGTGCTTTGCTCGAAGATTTTCTGGACAAGCTTGCCAGCGTGCGGGGAGTAGACAAGGATGGCGAGGCCGATGCCCTGATCCGGCAGCGCGCCGGCAGCCAGCCCGATGCGCTGTACCTTACGATCCAGCGTGCCTTGCTGCTCGAGCAGGCGCTCGAGGGCTCCCAGCAGCGGATCGCGGCCCTGCAGCAGCAGGTTGCGGATTTGGAAGCAGCCGCCCGGGGCCCCGCCAAGTCCTCGGGCAGCTTCCTCGGCGGGCTGCTCGGCGGGGATCTCTGGGGCCGTCCTTCCGCCCCGGCGTCCCCTCCGGCGGCCACGCTAGGCAGCCGTATCGGCCAAGGTGCCGCGGGGCGCCGTCCCTTGGCGCCGCCGGCGTCTGCCTCCGCTCAACCCATGGGCAGCGGCATGGGCAATTTTCTGGGTAATGCCGCCGCCGCCGCGGCTGGCGTGGCGGGCGGCATGTTCCTGTTCAACGGGATCCAGCACTTGCTGGGTGACAACGGAGCCGCGGCCACTCCTTCCGCCGGCGACGCCGCGGCATCGGCGGCGGAAACCCCCGTCGCCCATGCCGGCGATCATGTCGGTGATCCGGCCCACCGGGAGTCCGATGCAGCCCAGGACCATGATGCCGCGGCCCAGGACGACGGTTGGTTCGACGAAGGCGGCTCGTTCAGTGACGACGACCTGATCTGAGGAACGGGCCCGCGCAGGCAGCGACCTGGCGCCTGCGCATCGTTCAGGCCTGGTCCAGCGCCCGTATGTCGGCGCGGCGCCACCAAAGCAGCGCCATACCGGGCAAGGCAATGACAGCGGTAGCCAGGAAGAAGGCGGGCCAGCCGTAGGTCTCCACCATGGGGGGGGCCAAGGGGCCCGCCAGATAGGTGCGTCCCACGGCCGACAGCGCCGACAAGAGGGCGAATTGCGTGGCGGAGAATCGGTGGTCGCACAGCCCCATGAGCAGTGCAACGAACGCCGCGGTACCCATGCCGCCGCAGAGGTTCTCGACGCCCACCGCGGCCGCCATCAGCAGGATGCTCTTGGGACTGACGGCGATCAGCCAGAATCCCAGGTTGGAGATGGCCTGCAGCAGGCCGAACAGCATCAACGACCGGAAGACGCCCAGCCGCGCAAGCAGCGACCCGCCGGCCAGTGCCCCGATGATGGTGGCGCCCAGGCCCAGCACCTTATTAATGGTGCCCACTTCGGTCGCGGAAAAGCCCGCGCCCCGGATCAGGAAGGCCGTCGACAGGCTGCCGGCAAACGCATCGCCCAGCTTGTAGAGCACGATCAGCACCAGCAGTACTACCGCGCCGGGCCGCCGGAAAAATTCGAGCAGCGGGCCCGTGACGGCTTCGCCCAGCGTCCGCGGCGCCGCCGCCGGGGCTTCGGGTTCGGGCGCCCACAGCGTCGCCAGGATGGCCAGTGCCATCAGGCCGCCCATCAGCACGTACATGTTGCCCCAGCCCAGCCAGCTGTCGGCGATGACCAGAGCAAGGCCGCCCGAGACCAGCATGGCCAGGCGGTAGCCCAACACCGATACCGCGGCGCCGGCGCCGCGTTCTTCCTTGCGCAGCACGTCGGTGCGGTAGGCGTCGAAGGCGACGTCCTGCGAGGCAGAACAGAAGGCCACGAACACCGCGATCAGCGCGAGCGGCAACAATGCCGAGCCGGGCGAAAGCAGGCCCATTGCCATGATGCCGAGCGCGAGCAGCAATTGCGTCACCACCATCCATCCGCGGCGCCGGCCCAGCAGGGGCGGTGTATAGCGGTCCATCAGCGGCGCCCACAGGAACTTCAGGGTGTACGCGGACCCCACCAGCGTCAGGAACCCGATGGCTTGCAGCGACACGCCGTCCACCGTCGCCCACGCCTGCAGCGTGCCGGTGGTGAGCGCGAGCGGGAGGCCGCTGGCAAAGCCCAGTGCGAGCAGCGGCGCAACGCGCCGGTTCGTGTAGAGCGACGAAGCAGCCGGCGGCGCGTCCGGGCGGGCGCTCAAAATATCTTTCCGCTGCGGCCGTAGTCGAGCACGATCCAGTTCATCGCGGCGACGAGATCGTCGGGCGTGCCGGACTTGAACGCCTCATCGAGGCGGGTCATATAGGAAAGTAGCTGGGCCTTGGCGGTTTCCGCGAAAGCAGGCTCTATGCCCTGGTCTTCATACAGCAGCACGTAAGAGCGGGCAAAGCCGTAGATCAGGAAATAGGCGGCGGCGTGCTCGGAGTCGCTGGAAATCAGCGCGAGGGAACCTTCCTTGACTTTGAGGAAACTGTCGGTGCCGGGGGCCTGGGCGGCGAAACGTTGGATCAGGTCGGTGAAGTTCATAACGCAAGGGTGATGATAAAAGTCAGGGAAGGCGGGCGATGCCGCCGTGGGCCTTGGACCATTCGGAAGTATGGCGCAGGAAATCCTCTACTTTTTCTATGTCGGCGGCGGACAGGAAGTTGCCCGTGCGCGCCTGCGCGATGATGTCCTGCCAGGTGGCCAGCGCGTGCATCGCGACACCGATTTCTTCCATGGTACGCCGGCTTTCGACAAACGTATCGTAATAGAAGATGCTCAATGCGTGTTCCAGCCTGAGCCCGGAGTCGCGCACCGCCTTGCAGAAGTTGCGCTTGCTTTGTCCGTCGGTCGTGAGGTCGTCCACCAGCAGCACGCGCGCATCGGCAGCGGCGACGCCTTCGATCTGGGCGTTGCGGCCGAAGCCGAGCGGCTTCTTGCGCACGATGAGCAGCGGCAGGGATAGCCGGTCGGCCAGCCAGGCGGCATAGGGTACGCCGGCGGTTTCGGCGCCCGCGATGGCGTCGATGTTATGCACCCCGATACGGTGGCGCACGACCGACAGTGCCGCCTCGACCAGCACGTGGCGGCCGGCCACCGACGATATCAGGCGCCGCACGTCCACGTAGACCGGGCTGGCCCAGCCCGACCGCAAAATGAATGGCTTGCCGGTCGTTACGTGCACGGCCCCCGATTCCAGCAACAGCCGCGCGACGGTCGATCCGATCGATGTTTCTTCCATTTTCAAGAATGGTTCCTATAAAGAGCCCTTCCGCCGCGAGCGCGCCGGCGGGTCACACGACTTTTAGCATGCTACTGAGAAGTTCCGCGGCTTGCTGGCCCTTGTAGGCCCGCTGCCAGAGATCTTCCACCATTTTCGTATAAAGCTGGACCGCCTCCGGCGCCGATGTCACGTGCGCAATACCGGTGGCGACGTTGGGCAGCTCGCCGAAACGAAACGGGCTGATCGCCACGAATGAGGCGCTCGGGCGTTCGAACACCTGGAATGTGGCGTTGGGCATGCTGTCGTCCACGATACCGATCTGCATATCCATCGGATGGGCCCGGAGCAGTTCGATAATGCGTTCGACCTCGCGCCGGGCCGCCAGCGAGCGCTCCATGCGGATCGCGGGTGGCAGGTCGATGCGGCCGACCAGGCCGAAATGCACGAAGCGTTCGATCTCGCGCAGGCCGATCAGGCTGATGATGGGAGGGCGGCGCCGCGCGAAGGCCCGCTTGCGCTCGCCGAGGATCTTCATCAGGGCTTCGGTACGTGCCGGATCGAGATCGGGATGCGCTTCACGCAGCATTTGTTCCAGGTAGCCGGCGTATTGATCGGACGTGAGCAGGAAGGATATGGGCTCGAAGTGCGCCATGATGCGGGTGGCGTCGGTTTCGAGCTGCCGCATGCGTTCGATATAGGCCACGGGCGAGGTGTAGTACTCGGCCCCCACGCCCAGCAGCGAGGCCAGCGTGGTGTCCAGGATGTGGGCAAGCCGTTCCAGGGTTTCGATCTTGATGATCTCGCCTTTTTCCATCCGGTACACCGCGGCCCGCGACACGCCCAGCTGGGCTGCCACCTCTTCGGCGCGCAGCGAGGCGCCCATCCTGTAGGCGCGCAGCCTTTCTCCTATGGCGTGGAAATCGACGGTGCGCGGTCTGGACGGGTTATTATTCATGAGCGGTCTAAAAAATTAGAATTCCTGATCTTGAAGGTTTGTCCGGCGGCGCCCTTTATTGGGGTGCGAACCTGCCATTTGCCCAGTACCAGTGCGGGCCTGGCACCATTTTTGTGCGTTGTGGACAACGCCGGGATCTACCCTATCAGCTTAGTGAAATTTCGCTTGTAAGGTAAGAAAAATTGTCTTAGTCTAAAAAAAAAGACTTTCGACGTAAATGGCCCCGCTCGTCTCTTTCCACCGAATCGACGTGCGGCGGCTTGAGAAGTCCAGCCCGGACAGCGGCGCCGCCACGGCGGACAAGCAAGGGGCGCGTTTTTATTGATCGATACCTCTTCCTTTCGGAGATAGGAAATGGCAGACAAGTATGCCGCAGGCCCCGCGGACGTCCCCGCCGGTGCGGTGAACGAGGGCGAGAGCTACGCCCGTAAAGCGGTCATCGCGTCGACCGTAGGCTACGCCTTGGACGGCTTTGACCTTTTGATCCTCGGCTTCATCCTGGCCGCGATATCGTCGGATCTCGGGCTTTCCAGCACGCAGGCCGGGTCGCTCGTGACCTGGACGTTGGTCGGTGCCGTAGTAGGCGGTGTGGTGTTCGGCTGGCTGAGCGACAAATTCGGCCGGGTCCGGGTATTGAACTGGACTATCCTGCTCTTCGCGATCTTTACCGGCTTGTGCGCGCTCGCCCAGGGCTACTGGGACCTGCTGGCCTACCGCACCATCGCCGGCCTGGGGCTGGGGGGTGAATTCGGCATCGGCATGGCGCTGGCCGCGGAAGCCTGCCGGCCCGAACAGCGTGCCCGTATGAGTTCGTATGTCGGCCTCGGCTGGCAGGCAGGCGTACTTGCCGCCGCCTTGGTGACGCCGGTCCTGCTGCCCATCGTCGGGTGGCGTGGGATGTTCGCCATCGGCGTGTTGCCGGCGGTGGTGGCGTTCGTCATCCGCCACTTTATCGGCGAACCCAAGATCTTCGTCGAAAGCCAGAAGTCCGCGGCGCCCAAGGAGAACTCGTTCAAGCTTCTCGTGGCGGACAGAAAAACCACCATGGCCAGCCTGGGCGTGGTCATCCTCACGTCGGTGCAGAACTTCGGCTACTACGGCGTGATGATCTGGATGCCGTCCTACCTGAGCAACCAGTTCGGTTATTCGCTGACCAAGTCGGCCGGCTGGACCGCCATCACCATCATAGGCATGGCCTTCGGTATCTGGTTGTTCGGCCAACTGGCCGACCGGGTCGGCCGTCGTCCGATCTTCCTGCTCTACCAGGTCGGCGCGGTGCTCTCGGTGCTTGCCTATTCGCAATTGACGTCGCAGTACGCGTTGCTCATCGGCGGCGCGATCATGGGCATGTTCGTCAACGGCATGCTGGGCGGTTACGGCGCCCTGATCTCCGAACTGTACCCGACCCGGGCCCGCGCCACGGCACAGAACGTGCTGTTCAACATCGGCCGCGCGGTCGGCGGTTTCGGACCGCTGGCGGTCGGCGCCGTTGCCGCACGGTATTCGTTCAGCTACGCCATCGCCCTGCTGGCCTCCATCTATGTGCTGGACATCATCGCCACCCTGTTTTTGATCCCGGAGCGCAAGGGCGCGGCGCTGGAGTAAGCGTCCATCCCCGGCGCGCCCGCCCGCGTCTCCGGGGGGCGCCGGCGGACCGGCAAGGCCGGTCGGCGGCGTCCTCGGTTGAATACGGGGACCACGGTTCGTGGTCCTCCTGATGCTTTAGGAATCGCCATGGAAGTCATCTCGTCCGAACCGCGCGTTGCCTGTTGCGCCGGTGCGCCCGCGCCGGATACGCAAGGCGTGGTGGTCAGCAACGAGTGGGTCAACCGGGACTACAAGCACCTCGTGCTCGATGCCGGCATGCCCGCGGCCGGCGCGAAGGCAGGGCAGTTCTTCCACTTGCTCTGTCCCGCCACGGAACAGGACTCGCCGTTCTTCCGGCGCCCCATGAGTACCTATCGGGCCGATCCGGCGACCGGGCGCGTCGAGTTCCTCTACAAGGTCACCGGCGCCGGCACGCGGGGTCTCGCCACGCTTGCAGCCGGCGACAAACTGCCCATGCTGGGGCCGCTGGGCGTGGGCTTCACCTTGCCGCCCGGCGCCCGCCACATCGTCGTGCTCGGGCGCGGCGTGGGCCTGGCCACGCTGGCTCCGTTGGCCGAACTGGCAGCCGGCGCGGGGGTCGGCGTGACCGCCATCCTCAGCGCCCGTAACGCCGCCAGCCTGATGTCGCAGGACCGGTTCGCCGCCATCGGCGCCACCATCATCGAGCTTACCGACGAGGACGGCACGAGTTCCGTCGAGAACGTGGAGCGCTTGCTGCGCGAGCTGCATGCGGCGGGCCGCGCCGATGCTTTCTATACCTGCGGCTCGTCCCGCCTGACGCTGTTGATGCAGCGGCTGGGCACCGAGTTGTCCGTACCGGGTGAAGTGGCGATGGAGCAGCAGATGGCCTGCGGCATCGGCATGTGCTATTGCTGCGTGCGCGCCTTCCGCGAGGGCGACAAGCTGGTCAGCAAGCGTGTCTGCTGGGAAGGCCCGGTATTTCCCCTTGCGGAGGTGGCATGATGATCGACTTGTCCGTAGACGTAGGCGGACTGCGCCTGCGCAATCCTGTGATGCCGGCCTCGGGCACGTTTGCCGATGGGCTGGCCAACACCATAGACCTGAACCGGCTGGGGGCATTCGTCACCAAGACCATCACGCACGAGAAGCGTACCGGGAATCCGGTGCCGCGCGTGGCCGAGGTGCAAGGCGGCATGCTCAATGCCATCGGCATTCCCAGCAAGGGCTCGGAATATTTCATGCGCGAGACCGTGCCGTTCTACCGGCAGTTCTCGCCACCCCTGGTGGTCAGCATCTCGGCGCCGTCCAACGACGGGTTCGCGCGGCTGGCCGCCGAGATGTCGCAGGTCGAGGGCGTAGCCGCGATCGAAGCCAACATCTCCTGCCCCAACATCGAGGAAGACGGCAAGGCGTTCGCCATGCATGCGCGTTCCACCGCCGCGGTGGTGAAGGCCCTGCGCGCCTCGACCCGGCTCCCCCTGTGGGTCAAGCTTACCCCCAATACCGGCGAGATCGCCAATGTGGCCCGCGCGGCCCAGGAGGAAGGTGCCGATGCCATTGTCGTGGCCAACACCATCCTCGGCATGGCGATCGATATCCAAACGCGGCGTCCCAAGCTGGGCAACGTCATGGGCGGCATGTCCGGGCCCGCCATCAAGCCCATCGTCGTGCGCATGGTCTACCAGTGCCACCGTGCCGTGTCGATCCCCATCATCGGCTGCGGCGGCATTTCGACCGCCGACGACGCGATCGAGTACATGCTGGCCGGCGCGACCGCCGTGCAGGTCGGCACGGCCACCTTCGTCCATCCGACTGCCATGATCGAGGTCATAGACGGATTGGTCCAGTATTGCCGCCGCAGCGACCTGCCCAACCTGGCGGGACTCGTCGGCGCGGTGGAAGACACCGGTTTTGTTCCTTTCGAGGCGATGGCTTGAGGGTGCTATGACAGCAGCAACCACGTCGGCTGGCGGCAGAGTCGTTCCCGGGCGGCAGGAAGCGCTCGACTTGTTCGACCAGATCCGCAAGCTCAGTTTCGACGGCGTCGGCGTTTCGCGCGAGAGTTACGGCTCGACCGAGACGGCCTGCCTGGAAGCCTTGGTGGAATGGGCCGGAAAGCGAGGTATTGCGGCATCGACCGATCCTGCCGCCAATGTCCTGTTCTCCTTGCCGGACGCCGGGGACCAGGCGCCCATCGTCTGCGGTTCGCACGTCGACTCGGTTCCGCAAGGCGGCAACTACGACGGCCTGGCGGGGGTGATCGCGGGCCTGCTCTGCCTGAAGCGGCTGAAGGACGAAGGCCGGCGCCTGCCGCATCCGCTATGGGTGGCGGCGATGCGCGGCGAGGAAAGCGCGTGGTTCGGCAAGGCCTATATGGGGTCCAGCGCCATCCTGGGCAAGCTCAAGCCGGAAGACCTGGCGCTGCACAGCAAGCGCAGCGGCCGTACGCTGGCGCAAGCCATGGCCAGCGCCGGCGCCGACGTGGACATGATTGCGGCGGGCAAGCCCATGCCGTGGGTAGCGGCGGTGCGCGCCTACCTGGAGCTCCACATCGAACAAGGTCCGCTGATGGTCGCCCGCAAGTGGCCCACGGCCATCGTCTCGGGCATACGCGGGAACATCCGGCACAATGCGGTGCGCTGCATAGGCGAGCCCGGGCATTCCGGCGCAGTACCCCGCTGGCTGCGCAACGATGCGGTCTTTGCCGTGTCAGACCTGCTGATGCGCCTGGACGAGCATTGGCGCGTACTGCTCGAGCGCGGCAACGACCTCGTCGTGACGGCGGGTGTGATGGGCACCGATCCCGCCGAACACGCGGTCTCGCGCATACCGGGGCGGGTGGATTTCAGCTTCGAAGTGCGCAGCGAAAGCACCGATACGCTGGAAGAGTTCTACCGCGTCATGCGTGCCGAATGCGATGCGGTGTCGCGCCAGCGCGGCGTGCGTTTCGAATTCGACCGCCGCATCGAATCGGCCCCGGCCACCATGGACGCGGGGCTGGTGCAGGTACTGCTCGATACCTCGAAGGAACTGGGCCTGCCCGCCGAGCGCGTCGCTAGCGGTGCCGGCCACGATGCAGCGCTGTTCGCCAATGCCGGCATTCCTTCCGCCATGATCTTTATTCGCAACGAGAACGGGTCCCACAATCCCGCCGAGTCGATGGATATCGACGATTTCATGGCGGGCGTGGAGGTGCTTTACGAGTCGCTGCCCAAGCTGGGCTAGCCTGTCTGCCCGCATTGATTACATCCACTGCCTGGCTGCCGGTTTGGCTTCCCTGACGAAGGTATCAAGCGCGGGCGGGAACAGGCTTACCTCGTCCCCGAGGGGCAGGAGCGCCTGGTTCGTCGCGTAGACCGACGATTCGATGTGGCAGCGCGGGATAGGCAAATGGTGCTGCATGAAAAGCACTTCGAGCCGCTGTCTAAGCACCATCCATGTCCCCTTTGCGCAAGGCGCCCGGCAGCAATTCGGCGCTGCCTTCTTCGAGCGCGACTACCGTGCGGGGCGCCGCTTCCCGCATTCGTTTGTGGCCAGCGCCTCGGCCGTGGCGCTGCGCAAAGCCCGTATTGCCGCTGTCGGGGTAGCGGCCGCCCTTGTCATCCAATGCACTTCCCAGCGGGCCTCGCCGTGTTCGATGGCGCGTACGTCGTAATGGCCGGGGTCGAGGTGGCGCGCCGCGAACGCGGGCAGCAGGGTCATGCCCAGGCCGTACCGGACCATTTCGAGCGCGGTCGAGTAGAGCTTGACTTCCTGGACCGCGTTCAATGCCACGCCGGCCTTCGATAGCTGAAGGAAAAAGTCGCGCCACTGCCCGCTGACCCGGTCCGTCAGTATCACTTCCGCCTTCTGCAAGACCTGCGGTTTCAAGCGCCGGCCGGCGGCAGGCGCCGGCGGTGCCTTGCCGCGGGCATATACCGCGTACAGCCGGTCGCGCAAAAGCAGCTCGGTATGAAGCGTCGTCGCCAGGGCCGGACTGGTCCCGGGGGAACCGATGGCGACGTCGGCTTCGTCGGCTGCCAATCGTTGCGACGCCTGCTCGACGGGGACATCCAGCACTTCGATTCCGACCAGCGGATGCCGCTCGCGGAACAGGGCCAGCGCGCGAGGAAAAAACGTGGCGGCGGTCAGCGGACCCACGGCCACGCGGATACGGCCGCCGCGCAGCTCGCCGCTGCTGCGTATGCCGTCCAGCGTGCGGTGGATGTCCGCCAGCACCCGGTTGGCCGTTTCGCAGAGCGTCTTGCCGGCCGCGGTCAGGCGCACGGTGCGGCCGCGCTCGACCAGCACGACGCCCACCTGTTGTTCCAGTTCCTTGATCATGACGCTCACGGCGGATTGGGTGAGTGCCAGCGTATTGGCGGTGGCGGTAAAGCTGCCGGTGTTGGCCAAGGTTGCCAGGGCATGCAGCTGTCTGAGCGTGACCATGATTTTTTTATATTCATGGATTAGAAAAATGAATTTTATTTATTTACTGCCGTGCCGGATACTGGATTTCCATCCCCATGTTCCGAGCTACGCATGTCGCGCCAGCCATTATTCCGTTTTGCCGTCATTGCAGACAGTCACGTCAATCCGTCGGAGCACGACAGGATTTCGCCGTTCGAATCGCACCGGCTGACCAACGCCAGGCTACGTCATACCGTCCGCACGCTGAACGGACTGCGTCCTGCTTTCGTGATGCACGTGGGCGACATGATCCATCCGGTTCCGGAGGCCGTCTCGTATCCGCAGGCGGCGGAGCAGTTCCGGCAAGCCGTGGCCCAGTTGGAATGCCCGATTCACCTCGTGCCGGGCAACCATGACGTGGGAGACAAACTGGCCGATTACGTCCCGGCGGGCGCCATCCGCCCGGACTACCTGGAGCTGTACAGCAGGCATTTCGGCCGGCACTTCTATAGCTTCGATGCCCACGGCTGCCATTTCGTGGTCATCAATACTTCGCTCATCAACTCGGGCCTGCCGCAAGAGCAGGAACAGGCACGGTGGCTGGAAGCGGACCTCGCTGCGAACCAGGGCGGCCGGTGCTTCCTTTTCATGCACTACCCGCCGTTCGTGGCTACCGAGGACGAGCATGGCCACTACGACAACATCGACCCGCCCGGGCGCGCGTGGCTGCTCGATGTGGTGGCGCGCCATGGCGTTGCCGTGGCGTTCACCGGCCATGTCCACAACTTTTTCGTGAACCGGCACGCCGGCACGTTTTTCTACCTGATGCCTTCCACCGCGTTCGTGCGTGCCGACTATGCGGAGGCACTGCATGCGGGGCAGCCGCCCGAGCACGAGCTTGGCCGCAACGATGCGGCCAAGCTCGGGGTCATGGTGGTCGACGTCTACGAGGATGCCGTCGTGCCGCAGTTCGTCAGGACCTTCGGCATGTCGCGCGCCGGCGACGAGGTCTTGCCCCAACGCGACTGGCCGCGCCTGCCGCCCGCCGCAGGCGAGTTGCCCACGTTGGGCCTCGAACTTCGCTATGGCTGGACGGCGTTGTACGACATCCCTTACAGCAGCATGCTGGATGAGTTCCGGCGCAAGCGCGCGCGCAACGACTACCCGATCCTGGCCCTGTGGGAAATGGGAGTGCGCAAGCTGCGCGTCCCGCTCGACGATCTGCTGGACGACTCCGCACGGAAACGGATGGAAATCCTGGCCGCGTCGGGCGGCCGCTTCACCGTCTTCCATTTCGGGATGCCCAACGACGCTGAGCTCGATCGGATACGGCAGTCCCGGGGTGCCGTCGAGGGCTTGGAATTGATCCTGAAGTGGCCGCCTGCCCCGGACTTGAAGGCGCGTTTGATCGCCATCCGGGACCGAGCCGGCGTGCCGCTGGTGCTATCGAGATTCTGGAACGCATCGGGCGAATCGCGGGACGGCAAGCAAATCAAACTGCTGGTCGACCACGGGTTTACCTGCAATGACGACAAGTTGCCTGCGCTGCTCGGCGCGGCCGGCGCGGAGTCGGTCCAGGGCATCGTGTTCCGTATCGATCGCGAGACGGCCGCCCGCACCGGCATCGAGCAGGCGGTCGCGGCCGCGGAGCGTGCCGGGCTCCGGGCGCAGGTACACATGCGCTTGGCCGATGACAGTCCGGCCCGGGCGCGCTGCGACGAATGGAGCAATACCAGCCGCGTGCTGGAGGCTGCGCTGTGCAGCCACTACTACCGTGGTCACACTATTTTTCTCGACACGCTGAGCGACGTCGACCGGGGCTATTTTCCGCGCGTCGGGCTCATCGACCGCCTCGGCAATCCGCGCCGCGCGGGACGCTCGCTGCGCAACCTGAATGGGGCGTTGTCGGAGCTGCCGCCGTTGCAGAGCCTGTGCTGGCACGAGATCCGCCAGGGGCTGGTGGGCGTGGCCCAGGCTGGAGACGCCTGGGTGGTGCTGGCGTTGAAGCCCGTACCCGATGCCGCCTGGTCCGTCGACTTGCCCACGGAGGTCGGAGGCGGCAGTGCGCGTCGCATCGACCTGGAAACCGGTGCAGAGTCCATGCTCGAGGTCCACGCCGGCGGCAGCTTGCAGTGCGAGGCGGGGGGCCTGCTCTGGGTCGTGCGTCCTCGATCCTGACCCGGCACGTCCGCTGCCGAATGTTCATCCCTTCAGGGAGAAAATGCCATGATGTTCCGACTTGCCTGTCTGGCCGCAACTGCGATGCTGGCCACTGTTCAACCCGCCGCCGCCCAGTCGAGTTATCCGGCAAGGCCGCTGCGGGCCATCGTGCCTTTTCCTGCAGGGGGCGCTATCGACGTCGCGGCGCGCCTGGTGCTCGACGGCATGGCGGCATCGCTGGGCCAGCCTATCGTGGTCGAAAACAAGCCCGGTGCGTCGGGCAATATCGGCACTCAACAGGCCGTCCGCGCACCGGCCGACGGCTATACCCTGCTGCTGGGGGCCGCGGTCAATACGGCGGTGAGTCCCTTCATGTACTCGAAGCTCGACTACGACGTCCGGAAGGACTTGTCGGCGGTCGCGCAGTTCGGCAATGCCGTCAATGTCGTGTATGTGCACCCGTCGTTTCCGGGCCGGACGCTGGCCGATGTGCTGGATGTCCTCAAGCGCAATCCCGACAAATTCGCCTACGCGTCTCCTGGCAGCGGCACCACCGTTCACCTGACCATGGAGTTGCTGCGCACGCGCGAGGGCTTGACGGTCCAGCACGTTCCATTCAAAGGCAGTCCGGCCGCCATTTCGGCGGTGGCCGGCGACCAGCTCAAGCTCGGTATCGATGCCGTGGGGCCGGTGATTCCGTTCATCCAGGGAAGAAAGGTCATTCCCGTTGCGGTGAGCGCATCCCGGCGGCTGGCGGTATTGCCGGACGTTCCCACCTTCGCCGAATCGGGGATGGGCATCGCCTTGCCGACGTCCTATCTCGGCTTCCATGTGCCCGCGGGCACGGGCACCGATATCGTGGCCAGGCTGGCGGCTGAAGTGGACAAGGCGCTGGCGCGTCCGGACATCGCCGCCAAGCTGAGACAGCTCGGCGTGGAGCCCGAGTACCTGGGGCCGGCGGAGTTCGCGAAGAAAGTAGACGGCGAGCGTCCCATGTGGGGCGAGGCAGTCAAGTCGTCGGGCGCCACTATTGATTGATGGCGCCCCTTCAGCCCAGCTTCCAGTCGTAGTCCACCGTCAGCGGCGCGTGGTCGGAAAACCGTTCTTCCTTGTAGATGCTCGCGGCGTGAGCCGTCGCCGCAATGCCCGGCGTGGCGATCTGGTAGTCGATGCGCCACCCCACGTTCTTGGCCCAGGCCTGGCCACGATTGCTCCACCAAGTATAGGACTCGCCCGTTGCTTCCGGATGAAGGCGGCGGTAGACGTCTACCCAGCCGATCTCGTCGAACACCTTGCTCAGCCAGGCCCGTTCCTCCGGAAGGAAACCGCTGTTCTTCTGGTTGCTCTTCCAGTTCTTGAGATCGATTTCCTTGTGGGCGATATTCCAGTCCCCGCAGATCACGAACTCGCGGCCGGTGTGGCGGTGTTCATCCATGAGGCCGGTGAGCCAGGGTGCGAAGCGGTCCAGGAAGCGGTACTTGGCCTGTTGCCGTTCGTCACCGCTGCTGCCTGAAGGCAGATAGGCGCTGACCACGGTCAGGCCCGGCCAGTCGATGCGCAGGATGCGGCCCTCGGCGTCGAATTCTTCCTTGTCGAATCCGCAGATGACGGATTCGCAAGCCCGCTTCACATAGGCCCCTACGCCGCTATAGCCCTTCTTCTGCGCGGGAAAGAAATGCCCTTCGTAGCCGGGCGGATGGCGCATCTCGTCGGTAATGTCGGCATCCTGCGCCTTGAGCTCCTGCAGGCAGACGACGTCAGCCTGGGTGGCGGCGAGCCATGGGAAGAAGCCCTTGCGGGCGGCGGAACGGATGCCGTTGAGGTTGATGGAAACGATGCGCAGCAAAATCGGCTCCCGCAAAAACGATGACTGGCCCGAATTCTACGCGGTACGGCGCCGGTTCCCGCAGCGGTGCGCGCTAGGCCTCCTGCTCCGGGTCTTCTTCGTCCCGGCAGGCGCGGCGCAGCTTGTGCAGGGTCCGGTACAAAACCCTGCGCTCTTCTTCGTCCAATACCCGGATCATCGCGGCCTGGGCACGCTGGGCGACCGGCATGGCACGGCGATAGAGCGTCCGTCCTGCGGGCGACAGGCGGCAGGTCAGCCCGCGGCGGGGCGAGCCGTCCACGGCCTCGAGTTCTACCAACCCGCGCGTCTCCAGCAGCCGCAGGGCGCGGCTGACCAGCGACTTGTCCGTTTCCGAGCGTTTGACCAGGTCGGAGAACGGAAGGGAGTCCGCTTCGGCCACGACCGAGAGCATGCGCCACTCGGCCATCGTCAGTCCGAACTGCTCCGAGTAGGGCAGCGTCACCACGCGCCGCAGGGAATTGGCCGTGCGGACGACCAGCGTGGTGATGAAGTCGTCCACCGACAGGTCCGTACCGTTCTCGTCGATACCCGTCCACGGGCATGGGTCGGTGGGGTGGGGTCCGGACAAGTCGTTCTTTCTTCTAGGCATGGGAATGTCGATCGATGGGGCGAAGGCCAGGCCGATTATTCCACAGCGGCCGAAGGTGTCGTATACAGAAAAATATTTCGATGGGTGGTTCAAATAAAAAATCGCGGGCTTGTCAATCCGGAGATTTTTCTTGTTGATGCATCAACAGTAAAGAGGCATTATCCCGTTTTCGCCACGAACTCGTGTTTCGTATGCGGAACCCGCTTCACCCGACATCGTCCACCCTCGCTCACGCCATGCCGGTCGAGCGGTCGTTTTTTCCGGAGCCAGTGATGAAGTTCAACCGTCGCCACATTCTTGCTGCTGCCACCGCTCTCGTATGCTGTGGCGGCCTGGGCAGCGCGCAGGCCGCAGCCGACTACCCCACCAAGCCGATCCGCGTGATCGTGTCCTATCCGCCGGGCGGCGATACCGATGCGATCGCCCGCCTGTTCGCCGACAAGCTGGGCGAGCGCCTCAAGAGCACGGTCATCGTCGAGAACAAGGGCAGCGCCGGCGGAACGGTCGGTAATGGCTACGTAGGCCGCGCGGCCCCGGATGGCTACACGCTGCTATTTACGCCCAACCCCTTCACGACCGCGCCCATGGTGCTGAATCTCTCGCCGTCCGCGAGCTACGACGTGCTGAACGGTTTCGATCCCATCATCCAGACCGCGGTGCAGCCTCTGGTGCTGGTTGCCAATCCTGGCACTGGCTTCAAGAGCGTGAAGGACATGATCGATGCTGCCAAGGCGGGCAAGCAGGTGAGCTATGCCAGCCCGGGTGCGGGCTCCCCGATGCACGTCGTGGCGGAATGGCTCAACCGCGAAGCGGGCACCAAGATCCAGCACGTTCCCTATCGCGGGGTCGGCCCGTCGGTCACCGATGTGGTCGCCGGCCATGTCGACACGGCGTGGGTCACGCTGGGTCCGGTCACGCAATATTTCGCGCAGGGGCGCCTGGTGCCGCTGGCCATTGGCGATGCGAAGCGCTCCCCGTTGGCGCCCAACATACCCACGCTGGTGGAAGCCGGATACAAGGACGTCGTGGTCGGCGCATGGAACGGCTTCTTCGCGCCCAAGGGTACGCCGGCGTCGGTCATCAAGCTGCTCAACGGCCATTTGAACGAGATCCTCAAGCAACCGGACGTGGTGCAGAAACTGGCCACCTACGGTGCGTTCCCGCATGGCGGCGAGCCGCAGGTGCTGGGCCGCACCAACGCCCGCGAATACGAGGTTGTCGGCGGCATCATCAAGACGCTCGGCATTACCGCGCAGTAAGGGCCGCGGCCCCGGCAGAGCAATAGGAGTTCAAGATGAACGCTTCTACGCTGGGCACGGCGGTGCCCCAGGTGACCGCCCGCTCCAAGGTGATGGGACGGGCCCTGTATGCGGGCGACGTCAAGGTCGCCGGCATGCTGCATGCCAAGGTGCTGCGCAGCCCGTATCCGCACGCGCGCATCGTGCGCATCGACACGTCGGCGGCGCTGGCGCTGCCTGGCGTCAAGGCTGTGTTGACCGGCGCGGATGCGCCTCGCGCCATGTGGGGGGTGCACCATAAAGAGCGGCGCATACTGGCCGAAGGCGTGGTGCGCTTTGCGGGCGAGGAAGTGGCGGCCGTCGCCGCCGTGACCGAGGAAGTCGCGCGCGACGCGCTGGACCTGATCGAGGTCGAGTACGAGGAGCTGCCGGCCATTCTGACGACGGAAGAGGCCCTGGACGAGGAGGCGCCCGGCGTGCATCCCGGGCGCAACAATGTTTCGCACGAAATCAAGTTCCACATCGGCGATGTGGACGCGGCCCTGGCGCAGGCCGACCTCGTCTACGAAGCGACCTACGATTGCCATGCCCAGTACCCGGGCTACCTGGAGCCGATGGCGACGGTGGCGACCATCGACGCGGATGGCCGGCTGCAGGTATGGACTTCCACACAGTCCGTGTTTCTGGCGCGCATGCGCTTGGCGGCGGCGCTGGAGATGCCGGCGTCGGGGATCCGCGTCATGCAGGCGACCACCGGTGGCGGCTTCGGCGGAAAAATCGTGGAAGACGCCAACAATCTCATCGCCGGCCTGCTTGCGGTCAAGACCGCCAAGCCGGTGCGCCTGGTCAACAACCGGCTGGAGGATTTCCAGGCATGTTGCTCCAGCGTCCCCGAGCGGGTCACGCTCAAGCTGGGGATGACCAAGGAAGGCATCATCATCGCCAAGGACGTGAGGATCATTGCCGAGTGCGGGGCGTACAGCGGGTTGTCGGCCGAAGTCATGCACGTGACCGCGATGCGCAGCGACAACATGCACCGGCTCCAGAACGTGCGCTCGCATGCCACGCTCGTCTACACCAACAATCCCCCGCACGGCGCCTTCCGCGGCTTCGGGGGCGCACAGATGCAGTTTGCCCTCAACAGCCACATCCATATGATGGCCGAGAAGCTCGGCCTCGATCCGGCCGAAGTCCACAAGCGCAACGCGCTGAACGTCGGCGAGACCTCCATCCATGGCTGGAAGATCGGCAGTACTGGACTGCGCGCGTGCATCGATCAGTGCACCGAAGCAATCCAGTGGCAGGCCAAGCGCGCCGCCAAGGCGCCAGGCCGCGGATCCAAGCGCCGCGGAGTGGGCATGGCAGCGGCCATGCACGTCAGCGGCAATCGCACCATCGGCAATTGGGACGGCTCTACTGTCGTGGTCAAGGTGAACGAGGATGGCCGAGTGTTGGTCCACAGCGGCGAATGCGACATGGGACAAGGCGCGATGACCATGCTCAGCCAGGTGGTCGCCCATGAACTGAATATTCCGCTGGATCACGTGCACGTGGTCGCGCCGGATACCGACGTATCTCCCTATGCCATCGGCTCGCTGGCGTCGCGGGTAACGATCACCGCCGGCAATGCCGCTATCCTGGCCGGCCGCAAGGCGCGCGAGGCCTTGCTGAAGCTCGCTGCCGAACAACTCCAGGAACCCGCCGAGCGCCTGGAGATAGCCGAAGGCTTCATTCGCGTCCAGGGCCAACCCGTCAAGCAGGTCACGCTGGCGGAAGTCGCGCGCCTGCACATCTGGCGCCATGACGGCGAAGGCCTGCAGGTCAGCGCGACCTGGGACCCGAAAACCGTCATGCATGGCGACGTCCACGGCAACGTCGCGCCCGCACACAGCTATGCCGCCCAGGCTGTGGAGGTGGAGGTCGACACCGAAACCGGCCAGGTGACGGTGGTCGACAGCTTCGTGTCCGACGATTGCGGCAAGGCCTTCAATCCGCTGGCTGTCCATGGCCAGAGCAACGGCGCCGCGGCGCAGGCCATGGGCTGGGCGTTGTACGAACAGTTGCAAATGGAGAACGGGCGCCTGGTGAATGGCAACTTCGCCGACTACACCATGCCGACTGCCGATTCGATCCCGCTGTTGCGCTCGGGCATCGTCGAATCCAACGATCCGAATGGCCCCTACGGTGCGAAGGGCGCGAGCGAGACCGCCATCCTGCCGGGGGCGCCGGCCATCGCCAATGCGGTCTACGACGCCATCGGCGTGCGCATTACCGATCTTCCCATCACGCCCGAGAAGGTGCTGGCCGGCTTGCGGGAACTGAAAAGCCGCCAGCAGGAAGGAGCCCGCCATGCGTGATTTCGATTTCCTGGAACCCGCCTCGGTGGCCGAGGCGAGCCGCATGCTCGCCGACCTTGGCGATGACTGCCGCGTCATGGCCGGCGGCACGGCGCTGATGCTGGCCATGCGCCAGCGCATGCTGATGCCCTCGCATATCGTGTCGGTAGCGCGCCTGGAGAGCCTGCGCGGCATCAGTTTCGATCCGCACACCGGACTGCGCGTCGGCGCGCTGGCGCGCCATGCCGACGTGGCCGTATCACCTGTCGTGCGCCAGCACTATCCCATGCTCGCGGAGATGGCCGCGCGCGTCGCCAATCCGCAAGTTCGCAACCAGGGAACCCTTGGCGGCAATCTCTGCTATGCGGATCCTTCTACTGATCCGCCGACCTGCCTGATGTCGCTGAACGCGCAAGTCGTGCTTGGCAGCGCGCGCGGAGAACGCGTCCTGTCTATCGAGGAGTTTCTGGTCGATTACTACGTGACCGCCATCGCGCCCGACGAGATCGTCGTTGAGATCCGCGTTCCCGCGCCGCCGGCGGACTTTGCCGGTCTGTATACCCGGTTTCTGCGGACCGCCGCCGAACACCGGCCACTGGTGAGTGTCTCCCTGGCGACGCGCCGCAGCGGCGGACAGTGCCGCGAGGCCGTTCTGGCCGTAGGCGCGTCCACCCCCATCCCGTGCCGGGTGCCGCGGGCAGAGGCTTTCCTGGCGGGTAAGACCATCACGCTGGACGTCGCTGCGGAAGCCGCCGAGATCGTCGCCGCCGACATCGAACCGGTATCCGATGGGCGCGGGTCCGCGGAGTTCCGCCGCGACATGGTGCGCGTCGTGGCCAAGCGCACCATTGCCGGGCTCTACGGCCTGGCGACGAATTGAGGGAAGCATCATGAGCAAGCACCTGATCGAGGTCACCGTCAACGGCGAAAAGCACAGCGTCGAAGTGCCGGCACGCCGCCTGTTGTCGGACTTCCTGCGCGACGACCTGACCCTGACCGGCACCAAGCGCGGCTGCGAAACCGGCATTTGCGGCGCCTGTTCGGTCCTCGTGGATGGGGAAGTGGTCAAGTCCTGCCTCTCGCTGGCGGTGCAGGCCAATGGGCGCAGCATTACCACCGTCGAGGGCCTGTGCCAGGGCGGCCAATTGCATCCGCTGCAGCAGAGCTTCATGGAATGCGGCGGCCTGCAGTGCGGCTATTGCACGCCCGGCATGTTGATGGCCGCCTGCCATTTGCTGGCTTGCAATCCGCATCCCACCGCGGACGAGGTCCGCGAAGGACTGAACGGCAACCTGTGCCGTTGCACCGGCTATGCCCAGATCGTCGAGTCCATTCTCGACGCTTCGGAGAAAATGCGTGGAAATTGAAAAAGTCTTAACCGTGGCGGCCCCGGTCGCCAAAGTCTGGGAGATGTTGCTGGACCCCACGGTCATGGCCAGCTGCGTGCCGGGCATGAAATCCATCGAAGTGATCAGCGACGATGAATATAACGCCGTCATTCACGTCAAGATCAGCTTCATCAGCGCGAAGTTCAAGCTCAAGACCCGCATCGTCGAGCGCCGTGCGCCTAATTACCTGCGCGCCGAAGGCACCGGCGAGGACGCCTCGGTGGCCAGCTCGCTCAAGCAGCAGAGCGAAATCTTCCTGACCGAGCTGCCCGACGGACAGACCGAGCTGCGCACCAAGGTTAAGGTCGATGTCCTCGGCCGACTGGGTACATTCGGCTTGAGCGTGATGAAAACCAAGGCGGACCGGATGTGGGAAGAGTTCAGCCAGAACCTCGCCGACCGGTTGGGCGGAAAGGTGCCGGCTGGCGTCCCCCAGGCCATCGTCGTGCGAGGGGCGTCGGCAACCGCATCCGCGTCCGCGGCTCCGCCGACGCCTGCACCTGCTCCGGCGTCCACGTCGGCCCCTGCGGCAGCATCGTCGTTCGCACCGGCTGCCGAGCCGCTGCAGGGCAGCGTCAACGGCACCCCGGTCTCGCGCGGGGTTCCCCAGGCAGGATGGCTATCGCGCCTGCTCGGCCGGACGCCCGCCGGCGCCGCCGGCGTGATTCGCGTCGAGCTGCGGCGGGGAGAGACATCGTTGAAAGTCGATTGGCCGGTAGAGGGCGCCAAGGAATGCGCCGATTGGCTGCGAGATGTGCTGAAGTAACGCCCTCGGGGACGCTGAGCCGCGACAAGCAACTAATACGAGAAAAGTCTTAGTTGCTTGTCGATTTAGTATTGGACGCGACCTGTCCGGCTCCCGCAGAATTCCTCCATCCAGCGTCCTCGTATCTCTCGTCGTTTTCGCTTCGAACAAGGCGGCACAACGCGTCTGAGGCTTTCACGACCTATCGGGATCGGTGCTGCGCCCTGTGATCAGGCTGGCGCAGTTCGTACGCTGTCCGACGGTAGCAATGCGAAACCTCTAGAAGACGATCTCTCTGATGACTTCAGTACAACCAATCACGGCGTTGCTTGACGAGCTTGCGCGCGCTTGCCGCATTCTGGAGATGGAAGGACATGGCGATCTTTCTCTGGGGCACCTGTCTCTTCGGGACCCGGAGGGCCGCGGTTTTTGGATGAAACGGAACAGGATAGGTCTCGGGGAAGTATGCGGCCCGGAGGATTTCGTTCTGGTGACGTTCGACGGGGAAAAAATCGCAGGTGAAGGCGGCCGGCATTCCGAATGGCCCATACATTCGGAAATCTTCAAGATGCGGCCCGATGTAAACGTGGTTGCGCATACGCATCCCTTCTACGGTTGCGTGCTTTCCGCATCGACGGAGCCTTTGAGGCCGTTTACGCTGGATGCCGACTATTTTCTCGAAGTTCCTCGCCACAGCGACGACGTTGCACTGATCACTCAAGTCGATGAGGGCCTTGCGCTGGCCAAGGCGCTCGGGCCGCACTTCGCGGTGCTGATGAGCAACCATGGCGTTACTTTCTGCGGCACGTCCATCGAGCACGCCACCTGCATAGGCGTGTTCCTCGAGAAGGCTGCGCGCGCGCACATCGTGGGCGCGAGCGCAGGCTTTCAGGCTTCGATGCCAACACCTGCTATTCGGGCTCGCCGCAATGCGCAGATCATGAGTCCCGTACATATCGAGCATTCCTGGAATTACTTTTGCCGCAAGTTGGCCGCCAGGAGCCCTTCAGCCGATAAACCCCAGCCCGTGTTTCATAGCTGACGGAACCAGTGCGAGAAGATCATGACCATTAATGTTTCCTTGTCAGTCAATGGCAAAACGGTCAGCCGCGAGGTGGACGATCACACCCTGCTAGTGCATTACATCCGGGAGCATCTTGGTCTGACCGGGACGCATGTCGGATGCGACACGGCGCAATGTGGCGCCTGTACAGTTTTGCGCGACGGCCGCGCCGTGAAAAGCTGCAACCAGCTCGCCGCAATGGCTGCGGGATGCGAAATCACCACTATCGAAGGCATCGCCTCCGCGCCCGACAGACTACATCCCGTGCAAGAGGCTTTTCGGCAGCACCACGGCCTCCAATGCGGCTATTGCACGCCGGGTATGGTCATGAGCGCGCTGGATCTGCTGAAAAGCAATCCCCATCCCACCGAGGAACAGATCGCCGAAAGCCTGGACGGGAACCTGTGCCGCTGCACGGGGTACTACAACATCGTCAAGGCCATTCACGCAGCATCCCGGCTTATGGCCGCTTGAGGGGGGCAGACGATGTTCATGTATCCCACGCAGTACAAGCGCCCCAGTTCACTGGAGGAAGCCGTCGCGCTGCTTGCCGATATGCCGGAGGCTCGGCCGGTGGCGGGAGGTCAGAGTTTGATCGCCGCGATGAAGCTTCGTTTTGCCGTACCTTCCGCAGTGATAGATCTGGGCCATTTGCCAGGACTTTCGTCCATCGAGGTCGGAACTGACGAGGTCGTCATCGGGGCCATGGTCCGCCATGCCGCGGTCGCTTCCTCGCCCGAGCTCGCGGCTACGGTCCCCGCCCTCTGCGCCTTGGCGGCAGGTATTGGCGATAGGCAGGTTCGCAACATGGGCACGATGGGCGGCTCGGTTGCCAACAACGACCCTGCAGCGGACTATCCCGCTGCAGTGCTGGCTATGAATGGCGTGGTCAACACGAATCTCCGTAGCATTGCCGCCGATGACTTTTTTCTGGGTATCTATGAAACCGCGCTGGAGCCCGGAGAACTGATTACGTCGATTGTTTACAAGGTGCCCCGTCGAG
Source organism: Pigmentiphaga sp. (assembly GCF_033795525.1). Classification (GTDB taxonomy): domain Bacteria; phylum Pseudomonadota; class Gammaproteobacteria; order Burkholderiales; family Burkholderiaceae_B; genus Pigmentiphaga. Next base: position 256,238 of record NZ_JARYGM010000003.1, on the reverse strand, counting down.
CGGCATACATAAAGTTCAAGAACCCGGCCTCGCGCTTTGCGCTTGTCGGCCTCTTCCTTGCGGACTATGGGTCAAGTGTCAGGATGGCCGTTACCGGAGCCGGCGCAGGTGTTTTCCGGCTTGTGGATATGGAAAGCGCGCTTGGGGCGAACTTTGTGCCGGAAGCGCTCGATGGCATTCCCGTCCCGCCTGACCGGCTGAGCTCGGACATTCATGCCTCTGCGGAATATCGCGCGCACCTCATCACCGTAATGGCCAAGCGGGCCGTGCAGGTGGCAATAGTCGGGCAGACCGGGCCTGCCGGGGAGTGGGCCCCCATCAGCTCAGGGAATGAACAACCATGAAAGCAGTCTATCGCGAGGGGGGCGAAGCGGAGCAGGCAATGTCGCTGGAGCGTGTCTCTGGCGTCGAGCCGTCCAGTGTGCGGGGCACCCAATACATCGGAAAGCCGCTGCTGCGTCCCGAAGACCGGAAACTGCTCAGTGGCCGTGCCCAGTATGTAGATGATGTGCAGCTGCGCGATATGGCATTTTGCTGTTTCCTGAGAAGTCCGCATGCGCATGCACGCATCGTTTCTATCGATACAGATGCGGCCGAGGCATTGCCCGGAGTTCTTAAGGTGATAACCGCCAAGGACTGGACTGAATCCGGATTGGGTGAGCTGACGGTGGTGCATCCCATGCCGTTCAGCGATGGCAGGCCCATGAATACGGCGACGAGACCCGCTTTCGCCAAGGACAAAGTCCGGCATGTCGGCGACATCGTGGCGGCCGTCATTGCGGAGTCGCGTGACATCGCCTTGCAGGGTGTCGAGTCGATAATCGTGGAGTTTGAAGCGCTGCCGGCGGTGTCTGACGTGTCGCGCGCGCTCGATCCCGACGCTCCGCTGGTGCACGAGCAGTTCGGTACCAATGCCGTGTTCGAGGTCAGGAAAGGCGACGAAGCGGAAACCTTGGCCGCATTGGCCGCCGCGCATCACGTTACCGAGCTGGTCTTGCCAAGCAATCGGCTGGCGCCCAGCCCCATCGAGCCGCGTTCGTATGTTTGTAGCTACGACGCGGCGGACGACCGGTACACGCTCTGGGCCCCGACCCAGCAGCCGCACTATCTTCGCCGGTGGCTGGCCGTTTACGCGTTATTCATCCCGGAACACAAACTGCAAGTCATTTCGCCGGCGGTCGGCGGCAGCTTCGGCATCAAGGGAAACTTTCCTGTCGAGGTGTCGACCGTAGTGTGGGCTTCTCGGCTTATCGGCCGTCCGGTCAAATGGACCGCTACCCGATCCGAAGCGCTGATGTCCGATACCCAGGCCCGGGACCACTATACGACGGCGCGCATGGGTTTCAGCGCGGACGGACAGATCGTTGCGCTATACGTCGACACCGTGGCTGCGCTGGGTGGCTACTTGAGCAACTTCGCACCCAGCATTCCGGGGAACTCCTACCCGCAGACGATCACGGGCCTGTATCGAACGCCTAAGCTGTTTCTTCGCGTTCGCGGCGCCTATACCAACACTGTTCCTGTCGATGCTTACCGCGGCTCGGGCCGACCCGAGGCTTGCTGGGTCAACGAACGGCTGCTCGAGAATGGCGCGCGTGAGCTGGGCATCGATGTCGTCGAAATCCGCAAGCGCAACATGATCAACGCGGAAGACTTTCCCTATCGCACCTTAGCCGGCCGCACCTACGATAGTGGCAATCCGACGCAGTTGTTCAGGAAGCTGCTCGATATCGCCGACTACGACGGTCTACGGCGCCGCCAAGCGGAGCTGCGCCGCCAGGGGCAGCTGATGGGTATTGGCCTGGCATGCTTTCTGGACAAGGCAGGTACGGGCCCGAGCGCAAATCTGGCGTCTAGAGGCGGGTTGCACGGAGGCTATGAAAGTGCGGTGGTTCGGGTACATAGCGATGGCCGGGCGACCGTGATGGCCGGTACGCATTGCCATGGACAGGGTCATCGGATCACCTACGCGGCCATCGCGGCGCAGCAGCTGGGCATTCCCGTGGAGCACGTGGACGTTCTTGAAGGTGACACCGACAAGGTGCCATTCGGCAACGGTACGTGGGGCGGGCGGTCGACCTCCGTCGCGGGCAGCGCGATTCTGAAGGCGGCGACGGAGGTGATTCACAAGGCGACGCGCCTAGCCGCTCATCTGCTGGGTTGCGCTGTTGATGAGCTTGTCTACGAAGCGTCGGTGTTCCGCGTGCCTGGCACCGATAAATCGATCACCTTCGCCCGGGTCGCTGATGTCATTTATCACGCAGCGAACCTGCCCCAGGACGGCTCAATTACTCCAGGGCTGGAAGCGACCGCCTTCTATGATCCTCCCGATTCGAACGATCCGCAGGCGATGCATCTTGCCGTAGTCATGGTGGACCCTGAAACCGGTGTAGTACGGTGTACCGATTACTTCACTGCGGATGATTGCGGCACGATCATCAATCCCATGATCGTCGAGGGGCAAGTGCATGGAGGGCTGGCGCAAGGCCTGGGCCAGGCGCTGCTCGAGCAGGTAGTCTACGACCATGACACCGGACAACTGATATCCGGTAGCTTCACGGACTACGCTATGCCCCGCGCCGATAACATGCCGCGGCTTACCACCACCTTTCTCGAGACGCCGGCGCCGAGCAATCCGCTCGGAGTCAAGGGGGGGAGCGAGAGTGGTGCGATAGGTCCGCCCGCCGCCATAGGCAACGCCGTGGTTGACGCGTTATGGGACCATGGGGTCAAGCACATACCTACGCCCCTGACCTCCGAAAAGGTGTGGCAGGCGATCCGGCAAGCCAGGATGGAGAAGTAGAGGCAAGATGGAACTAAAAGGCGACCAAGTCATTCTCCAGACCCAGGAGCGCGTTTGGCAGGCGCTCAATGATCCCGCGGTGCTCAAGCAATGTATTACTGGCTGCGAGTCCATGGAAGCGGTATCCCCTACCGAGTACAAGGCGGTCATCATGGCCGTCGTCGGACCGGTAAAGGCGCGCTTCAGTGGCAAGCTCACCATTGCTGAAGCTGTGCCGCCGCAATCGTATTCGCTGAGCTTTCAAGGTAGCGGGGGAGTCGCCGGCTTCGGCAAAGGCGATGCTGCGGTTTCGCTTTCGCCAGAAGGCAAGGGTACCCGTCTCTCGTATAGGGCCAATGTGCACGTGGGCGGTAAGCTGGCGCAGATCGGCTCTCGTCTTATCGAAGGTGTCGGCAGGAAGCTTGCGGAGGATTTTTTCGCGACCTTCAACCAGCTGGTGGGAGACCCCGCTCTCGCCGGAGCCCCGGCCGTCGCGGAGGAGGCCGTTCCCGTAGCACGCGAGCGATCCCCGTCAAAACCCGTGCGGGGCGGAGCGATACAGGGCCTGCTGTCCAAGCCGTGGGCATGGGCGATTGGAGCCGTGGCCGTTGTGGTCGTTGGAGTGGTCGTGACGATCATCTAGGGGGCAGCGCGGCTGTCTCGGTCTTCAAGCTGGCAGCACCTTGAAACCCATGCAGGCCGGAGATCTATATAGAATCCAACTAAGACGCAGTGCGACTTATTTGAGAAAACTATGGATTTCCGACGATTACAGTATTTCATCGTGCTGGCGGAGGAGCTGAGTTTCACCAAGGCCGCACGGCGGCTGAATATGAGTCAGCCGCCGTTGAGCCAGCAGATCAAGATGCTGGAAGCCGAGCTCGGCGCGCTGCTTTTCCAGCGGACAAAACGCTCAGTGAACTTGACGCCTGCGGGACGTGAGCTCTACGAGCAAGTGAAACCCTGGCTCGCGGACCTCACCGCTATTGCCAATAGAGTACGCCGCATCAGCCAGGGCGAAGAGGGCCAACTGCACGTCACTTGCAGTTTCTCTACGGCGCAAGCGTTGTTGCCCAGGCTGGTGAAGAATTATCGGGAGTGCCACCCCAACATTGCGGTTGAAGTGTTGGAGATGCCGATGGGCATGCAGGTGGATGCCATCATCAAAGGTATTGTCGACGTCGGCGTGATGAGGCTGCCCGTCGATCAGACCTACCTGACCACGATGCCTTTGTATGACGAGGCTCTCATGGTCGCATTGCCCGTGTCCCATCCGCTGGCGTCAAGAAAGGCAGTCTCGCTTCTGGACTTGAAGAACGAAGTATTCCTTAAGGCGTCGAGGCACTCAGCCGCGTTGTTCGAGTCGATTGAAGCAATATGCCGCCGGGCAGGCTTTCAGGCCAAGGTGGCTCAAGTGTCCTCCAACCTCAATACGGCGTTAGGGTTTGTGGGCGTGGAGATGGGGATTGCGCTCATTCCGGAATCCATGCATTGGGCCAGGCCTGATGGTGTCGCCTATGTCGCGTTGAAGAACTCGCCGCGCTCGACCGTCGGGGCCGTGTGGCGGCGCGACAATGAGTCTCCCGCAGTGCAGTTGTTCGTCGACGCGGCGCGAGAGCTGGCGCTGGAAAACAGCCTGTCGGCCTGACGGACGGAAGGACCGGCGGCCGCGTTGCTGTTTTGTGCATCGCGGTGCGATCTAAGACGATAAGCGTATAAGTTGCGCATCGAAGATGTATTGGACGTGACGATTCAGCGACAGCCATAATGGCCTGAGTCGACCAAGTGAGCCTTCGCGGATCGAGACGTATCCTCAAGCCGGGCGCCGCGTGGGAGATGCTATCGAGTATTGCTTCGCCGTTCATCTGCTTCGGGTCCGCTATGTCTCGCTATGTCGTCTCTTTCGTTGCCTGGCTCCTGGCTGCATCAGCGCTCTGGGTTGCGCCGTCCGGGGCCGCAGACCAATTCCCTTCACGGGCGGTCAAGCTGGTTGTGCCGTTTCCCCCGGCAGGCAGCGGCGATGTGATCGCCCGGCTATTGTCAGAGCGCCTGACTCCCATGTGGGGGGTACCCGTCGTCGTCGAGAACAAGCCAGGCGCGGCGGCGATGATAGGCGCCGATGTCGTCGCGAAGGCGCAGCCTGATGGGCATACGCTGCTCGTGATCCCGAACAATATTCAGACGATCAACCCCGCACTCTACCGCTCGATGCCGTTCGACGCCCGCCGGGCGTTCCGGTCGATCACGCTCATCGGTAACACCCCTTTCGTTCTAGTGGCCGGTCCGAGCGTCAAGGCGGCGACGGTCAGTGAACTCATCGTCGAGGCAAAGGGCCGATCGAACGGGATGACCTACGCCTCATCGGGCGTCGGCAGTGTGCAGCACTTGGCCGGTGAACTGTTTCGCTCCCTGACCGGGCTTGCGCTGGTGCACGTGCCCTACAAGGGCGGGGCACCTGCCGTGGTGGACCTCGTGAGCGGCCAAGTGGACATCCAGTTCGGCGCCGCGACTGCCGTGGTCCCCCACGTGCGCAGCGGCAAGCTCAAGGCACTTGCAGTGACCGGGCAGCAGCGAACCTCCCTGCTGCCAGACGTCCCGACCATGATCGAGGCCGGCATAGCGGGTTATGTCAGCGAGCCATGGATCGGATTGGCGGCTCCCGCGAATACTCCCGACGATGTCGTGGAAAAGGTGAACCGGGATGTAAGAGCCGCCATGGTGGATCCGAACGTCGCCCGGACGCTGGCAGAACAGGGGGTGGACGTTGCCACTACCTCAGGCGAGGAGCTCGACGCCCGCATCGAGCGGGAGGCAAGGCAGTGGGCCAAGATCATCGCGGAGGCAGGTATCCGGGGGGATTGATTGCCTCGGGACTGCCGGAACAAACAAAGGGGCACCGAATGGAAAACACGCAAACTTCCTCAGACATTCCTGGTGGAAAGCACCTGCTCAGCACAAATGACGACTACATAGCGGCCTTCACGGCGCTTTATCGCGGCGATAAGCCAACGTTCTTTACGGTGGCCGGCCCGTTGCCCAAAATCGGGCGCACCGACACTGCGTTGGCCGCTACGCCGAACCTGACGGTGATCCTGAAGTGCTACGCCGCCTCGGGGGAGAATACGCTGCATGCCCATACCACCGAGGACCATGTATTTATCGTCTTGCAGGGCGAGGTCAACTTCTACGGACCCAACGACGAGGTCCGGACTTTCGGGCCTATGCATGGCGTGATGCTTCCTGCTGGCTCCTTCTATCGTTTTCGTGCCTCAGAAGGGGAGCCATTGGTCATGCTGCGCATCGGCTGTGCCGCGCAAGAGGGGGGCAATATGTTCGCCAGGATAGGCATAGACGGCAAGCAAATGGATGGCAACTCGGCCGAGAACAAGCATGTGGAGCCGGTCTTGTCCGGTCTGTCATTCGGACCGTCCCGTGAAAATGCCTGAAAGAGGGTTGCCGCTCGAGGTGAGTCCCGGAAGACCACGCTCCGTTTTTCTTGTTCGCGACCACACGATGGACGGCTTGCTGGACACCATTGCTTCCGAGCTTGCTGCGCGAGGTGTCGAGGTCATCCGCGGTCCTGCCAACACACCGGGGGTGGTGGTCCCGCTGCCGCCCGAGACGGTACAGAACGATCTGCGTCGGGCAGACGTTGCAATGTTCAGTTCCCGATGGCGTTGCGACCGCCAGACGTTATCGGCTTTGCCGCGATTGAAAGGAATCGTCAACGCGACAATCGGCCTGGAGACGGTCGACCTCGAGGCGGCCGACGAGATGGGGATCATCGTCGGGCACGGCGGTGCTCCCGAACATGTCCTGAGCATGGCCGAAGCAGCCATCATGCTAATGATGAACCTCATGTACGGTCTACGGCAGTCCGAACGGTTGATGTCAACTTGGCGGCCGGCGGACCCCGAAGAGGGGCCGCACGCAAACATGTTGTTTGGCGCCACCATCGGCATCGTGGGTCTTGGACGGATCGGACGGGCCGTCGTGGACCGCCTGCTGCCCTTCGGGGTGAAGTTGCTTGCCTATAGCCCTCGCGCAGAACGTAGTCAAATCCCCGACGCCGTAACACTCGTGGACTTGGCGACGTTGATGCGCGAGTCCGATCTCGTCGGGGTATTCATTGCGGTGCGGCCCGACAACAAAAGGCTGATCAACGCCGACGCCATCGCCTTGATGAAGCGCAGCGCCTATCTTGTGAATGTCGCACGAGGCGATGCTATCGACGAGCCTGCTCTTATTGCGGCATTGCGCGATCGGCGCATTGCGGGCGCTGCCCTCGATACCTTTGCAACCGAACCGCTTCCCCAGGATAGCGAGCTGCGGAGCTTGCCCAATGTGATCCTTACCCCTCACATCGTGGGGCACACTCGGCAGAGCATCGACGCCGTTATTCGCGTGGCAGTGGAAAACATTCTCAATGTGCTAGAAGGGCGCCTGCCCAGCATCTGCAAGAACCCGCACGTTGAACCGGTCTGGAGGCGTCGGTCCGAGGCTGCTCTCTAGCGCGAGTGCCCATTGGTGAACGCCCCAATCAAGACAAAATTCAAGAACGGCCAAAGAGCTTTGTATTGGAACCCTTGTCTGGCAGCTCTGGCATCTGCCGCTATTCGCGGACCTTACTTTCTTGCGGGATCTGATATGTCAATTCTGAAAACCAAATTCAGTGCTTCTAAACCCGCCTTGCTGGGCGTTATCGCAGTTGCTTCGCTCGGTTTCTGTCCCTCAGTGTCGGTTGGGCAGGAGTTTCCAACCAAGCCTGTGAGGCTTATCGTCCCCTTTCCGCCAGGCGGGACGCCCGACGTCATCGCGCGTCTGCTCAGCGACAAGCTTTCGCCTATGTGGAAGCAGCCCGTCATCGTCGAACATAAGCCGGGCGCATCGAGCAATATCGGCTCGGATTTTGTTGCCAAGGCACCGCCCGATGGTCACACGCTCTTGATGGTCCCTAATAACATCCCGGCAATCAACCCGCTGGTGTTTTCGCGCATGCCTTTCAATCCTGAAAAGGATCTCGCGTCGGTGACGCTGGTCGGCATTACGCCTTTTTTGCTGGTCACCGGCCCCAGTCTCCCGGCTGACTCGGTACAGGCTGTCGTCGAAACCGCGCGCGGCCGGCCTAACGGGATCACCTACGCGTCTTCCGGTGTGGGAAGCAACCAGCATTTATTTGCTGAAATGTTGCGGTCGCTGACCGGCGCGCCCATGACCCACGTGCCGTACAAGGGAGGGCCCGCCTCCATCGTCGACGTGGTGGGAGGCGTAGTGGATATGCAGTTCGGCGCTGTTCCGTCGGTGCTTCCCCACATCCGGTCAGGTCGGCTAAAAGCGCTTGCGGTAACGGGGAGCAAGCGCGTAAAGGCTTTGCCGCAGGTGCCGACGCTGGTGGAAGCCGGAATTGCCGGTTTCGAGAATGAGGGCTGGATCGGCTTGAGCGCGCCCGCGGGTGTGCCGGCCGGAGTGCTGGAGCGAATCAATCGCGATGTGCGGGAGGTCTTGAAACGGCAGGATGTTATCGACGCATTGCTGGAACACGGCATTGAGGCGTCGACGGGTACCCCCGCGGAGATGGCGGCGCGCATCGCGGCCGAAAAAGCCAGTTGGTCGAAGGTGGTGGCCGAAGCCGGTATCCGGGCGGAATAGACAATCGTTCACCGTCAGGACAAGGGCCGCGCACCGGATGGTTACGAGCCGGCCTCTGTCCTGACTTTACCTGCGCTCAGCACTCAGCCAACAGCTTCCCAAACCCCGCTTTCCGGTCCTTCAGGCCCAGCGTGCGCAGCGCCAGCCAGTACGTGGCGACGTTCACGCCGATCAGCGGCTTGCCCAGTTCGTCCTCAAGCTCCTGCGTGATTCCCGTGACCGGCAGGTTGGTTCCAACGTGCACCAGCGCCTCCACGTCGGGATGGTCCACCGACGCGAAGCCGGCCTTGATGGCGGCCAGCGGCGTGCGCGCTACGTTGGTCGGCCCCTGGCACTTCAGCCCGTCGACCCGGACGACTTCGTAGCCGCTGGCGCGGAAGAAGCCGGCGACAAGGTCGTCGGCCGGCGGCCAGTAAGGCGTAAGGACGCCGAGCCGCCGTGGATTGCCAATTGCCTCGAGTCCCTTGAGCACCGCTACCGATGGCGTGACGAAGGGCACGCCGGCCACCTTCGCCAGTCGTTCCTGCGATGCCATTGCGCGCTGGGCGTCGCCGCGGAACGAGTGGATGGAATGACCGTGCGCGATGATGTCGGGTTCGCAGCAGGTCACCAGCCGGATCGCCTGTTCCAGGTCGCCTTCTTCGGTATCGAGCGCTTCCCGGTAGCGCGCCATATCATCGTAAGGCCGTACGGGAAGCGTCATGCGCGAGACGTGGTTGGTCACGCCGTCGACACGCATGCTTTCGTACTCAGGCTGCACGACGGTGTTGGTGGCGGGCACGATGACGCCGATTTTTGCCCGATGGCCGAGGACGTCCGGGCCTAGCGATGGGGATTGCATGATTACTCCTTGAGGTCAGCAGCTTTGACGGCATCCGTCCACAGGGCGATATCGGATTGAACGGTGGCGGCTAATTCATCGGGCCCGTCCGCTACGACGTCGACCCCCAGCGCCGCGAGGCGATCGACGAAGGCGCTGTCGCGGCCAAGCCTGCGAACCTCGTCGGCGATGCGGTTCACCACCGCGCGGGGCGTGCCCGCTGGCGCCATCAAGCCATTCCAGGTCAGTGTTTCGAAGCCTGGGTAGGTGTCGGCGATGGCAGGGACGTCGGGAAACAGGGGGGTGGGCCGGGAGCTGGAGACGGCGAGCATCCGGACGTTGCCGGCCTTGGCCTGGGGCGCGATGGCCGAGAGGTTGCCGAAGTACATGGACACTTCGCCGCCCAGCACCGCCGCCATGGCGGGGGCGTCGCCCTTGTACATGACGTGCATCATCTCCAGGCCGGTCCGCTTGAGGAACAGCGCGCCGGACAGGTGCGAGACGCTGCCCGAGCCGCCTGACGCGTAGTTGTACCGGCCGGGACTCTTCCGGACCAGTTCGACGAATTCCTTCAGGTTGGTGGCTGGCACGTTCTTGCCGATGCCCAGCGCGAAGGGGTTGCTGCCGATGTTGCTGATCGGCACGAAGTCTTTCACGGGATCGTAAGGAACCTTCTGTACCTTGGGCAGGATGGCGATGATGGGCATGGCGGCCATGAGCAGCGTGTAGCCATCGGGATCCGCGCGTTGGACGGCCTGCGCGGCGATCGAGCCGTTGGCGCCCGGCCGGTTTTCGACCACGACCGACTGGCCCAGGGACTGGGTCAGACGCTCGGCGGTCAACCGGGCGATGCCGTCGGTATTGCCGCCGGCAGCAAAGGGAACGATGACGCGAATGGAGCGTTCAGGCCAGTTGCTGGCCTGTGCGAGAAGCGGTGCGATGGCGGCGCACCAGGCAGCGGATAGTGCCAGGACGGACTTGAGTTTCATGCTGGATTCCCATGGTTGGTTATCAGGTGCTCTCGTTTGTCTCCGCCGCCTTCTGGTTGTCGGGCGTCAGGTCATTGGATCTCTTCCGCCTTGCGCAAGCTCATGATCATCGAACTCTGCAATAGGAAAGGGATGGCTGAATTCCGGTCGCTGGCCTGCCGGCGCAGTTCGTCGAAACGCTCGCGCCGCACGCCCGGGTCGCGCTCTTCGAGCAGCCGCTTGTTCCGGATGGACGTGGCCTGCACGAAGTCGATATTGGTGTTGCGGCGCTGCCGGACGTAGCGGTCGAGCAGGGTATCGTCCGCGCGGCCATGCCAGACCGCGCCAAGCTTGCCGGCGAGGTTGATGGCATCGTGCAGGCCGCCGTTCAGGCCAAAGGCGCCGAGGGGGTTGTTTACGTGGGCGGCGTCGCCGGCCAGCAGCACGCGTCCGACGCGCCAGTCCTTGGCGACGCGCTGGTGCACCCGGTAAATGCTCGCGTAAGGAACGTCGTAGTGGTCGCGCCACGGCATGAAGCCTTTCAACCGGCGTTGCACGCCGTCGCTGGAGAGCACTTCCTCGTCGGGTTCGTCCGGATCGGTGATGGGGAATACCGCGCGCCACAGTCCAGGCGGGCCGTCGTGCGGCACGCAGAAGACGGCTACCCATTCCTGGGGATCCGCAATATAGGCATTCCTGGCATAGCCATGGGCGGACAGATCGTAGTCTGTGCTCAGCACCGCGAAGCGCTCGGGCCAGGTGAATCCCTCGAACTCGGAGCCGATGGCCTTCCGGGTAAAGCTTCGGCCGCCGTCGCAGCCGATCAGCCACTTGCCTCGTATACGCAGGGTTTCACCGTCGCGGCTCGCGAACGCGGTCACGCCGCCGGCGTCTTGCTCGATACCGCTCAATGGCGTGGAGAACAGGATCTCGGTGTCGGGATACGCCAGCAGCTTGTCCAGCAGAATGCGGGCCAGCTTGTGCTGTTCGAGGTGAAGCCGGAAGGGATAAGGCGTAACATCCGCCAGCATGCCGAGGTCCCATTCCGCAACTACGCCCATTTCACGGTCGCGCACCTGCCAGTGGGGGACCTTCAGTCCTTGCTCCAGCATGGCGTCCGTGACACCGTAGGCGGCCAGCATCTCCATGGTCGGCGGATGGAAAGTGCCGGCGCGCAGGTCGTGCGTGAGCGCCGGTTCGGCTTCCAGCACCGTTACGGGAATGCCTTGGTTTGCCAGTGCGACGGCGGCGGTCAGGCCTACCGGACCGGCACCGGCGATGATGACGCGGCGCGTGGAGTCAGGACTGGGCATGGAATGCGTTGCTCCGTTCAGTTCAGCAAGGATCTGGGTAGCCGGACGATCAGGTCGGCCAGGCTCTGGGTCCCGGTGCCCGGGCTCATGTGGCGCACCATCGCCTCGAACGCGGCCTGCGAATCGTTGGCCATGACAGCGGCCAGGATCTGGCCGTGCTGTTCGTAGGACGATCGCAGGTGGCCCACCGCGGCGTAGGCATGGCGCCGGTAGACCGCCGTCTTGGCGCGCATGCGCAGGATGTCGTGACGCAGGTACGGGTTGCGCGATCCGGTATAGAGCACTTCATGGAACGCCGAGTTGTGCCCGTACCAGGCTTCCAGGTCGTCGTTGTCGACGGATACGGCGGCGGCTTCGTGGATGGAAGCCAGCTCCTGGCGTTCCTCCTCGATCATGCGTTCGCAGGCCAGCCTGGCGGCAAAGCCTTCCAGTTCCGCCAGCAGTTCCCACATCGCCACCAGCTGCTGAAGGTCCAGCTTGGCCACCACCATGCCGCCACGGGGTTGGCTGATAACGAGGCCCTGGGCTTGCAGCTGCAGAATCGCTTCCCGTACCGGGGTGCGGGAAACATCGAAGCGGCGGCTCCACTCCGCTTCGTCGATAGGGTCGCCGGGCAGCAGCGTACCGGTCCGGATGCACTCCTCCACGGCCTGGCGGATTTGTTCGCTGATTTTGTTGCTGCTCATAAATATTTCGACATCGGTTGCAAAAAATATTTTCGGCCACTATAAATATATTTAAATCGGCAGGTCAATATTTTTTGGAGCACGCATGCAAGCCGACCTCGATCCGGCGATACCCCTGAACAGAACAGGGATCCCCACCGCAGCGGGTTGCCGGGAATGGGCGGCACTTTCCGGTGTGGCGCTCGACGGCCGCGAGGCCGCGCGCATCGCGCGTGCGGTGGCGGCTCTTGCGCCAGGACCGGCCCGGCGTATCGAGGACCCGCAGTGTTTCGAGCTCCTGCTGGAAAGGCTGGCGCGGCATGACTGAGTTGCCTGCGCGCGCCGTCGATTTGTGCCTCGCAGTCGCCAGCGGCGAGGCCGATCCTGCGCAGGTTCTGCGCTCGCAGCGGCAGCGGGCGGCGGTGCTGGATGCGGCTTTCCACTGCGTGGCTCGCTGGCACGACGCGGACGGCACCCCGCCGGCGGGGCCGCTTGCCGGGCTCGGGCTTGCCCATAAGGACGTCTTCGCGACCGGCGATGGCGCCATGTGCGCCGGCCGGCCCCAGCCACTCGACCGCCCGCAGGCCCCGTCCCCGGCGTTGCAGCGTCTGCGCGCCGCCGGCGGAGTCAATCTGGCGGCGCTGGTCATGGCCGAACTCGGGTGTGGGGCCACGGGCGACAATCCTTGGGCGCCACGCCCGGTCAATCCCTGCGATGCCCGAGCGGTGGTGGGCGGGTCGTCCAGTGGATCGGCGGTGGCGGTCGCCAGCAGTCTCGCCTATGCGTCGCTAGGCACCGATACCGCGGGCTCCATACGTATTCCGGCCGCGACCTGCGGATTGGTCGGGCTCAAGCCCACTTACGGCGCGATTACCCGCGAAGGTCTGCAAGCGCTGGCGCCTTCGCTCGATACCGTAGGCGTATTGGCCCGTTGCGCCGCCGATGCGGCACTGGTACTGGCCAATGCCGCCGATGTTCCCGGCCGTGCCGGACTGCCGGCGCAAGACGCGGCGAGCCTGCTTGCGGCCTTGTCCGCGCCGCGTCGCTGGCACGTGCGCCATCACTTCCCTGTGCCCGTCATGCAAGGGCCGTGCGGACCGGCGCTGGCGGCTTTGCTGGATGCCGATCTATACAGCGACTGCGAAGCGGTCCCCCTGCCTGACTTCGCCGAGTGGACACGCCTTGCGCGCGTCATGCTGCATGTCGAGGCCACGGATACTCATATGGCGCTGCTGCGCCAGGCACCCGACAGCATCGGACCCGCGGCGCGGGCGGTGCTTCTGCCTGGGCTGGGCGTGCCTGCCATCTGGTATCGCGAAGCCGTTGCGGCGCGGCCGGCCATGCTCGCTGGCTTCCTTTCGCAAGCGTTGGGCGATGCCGACCTGCTGCTGCTTCCCGCCATGGCCCTGGGCGTGCCGGATTGGGAGGCGGTTACCCCCGGTATCAGCCGCTTCGATCGCGCGGCGCTGGACAGCCTGCATGCATGGATGCCATACGCCAACTACCTGGGGCTGCCAGCCGTCGTCTTCCCGGTGGGGCGCGACGCCGCCGGGCGGCCGCTGTGTGCCCAGGCCGTGGCCCGGCCCGGCGGCGAGGCCACGCTGCTTGCCTTCGTCCACCATTGGGAACATCTGCACGGTGTGCCGCCCTTCTCCTTGCCGACTCCCTCACTCGCATAGCCATCCATGCCCAAGATCACCGCGTCCACTGCCTTGTCCCGCTTTCGGGTGCTCGACCTGTCGCGCGTGCGCGCCGGTCCGACCTGCGTGCGCATGCTTGCCGACTTCGGCGCGGACGTCATTCGCATCGAGCCGCCCCCAGGCGTCGATCCAAACGAAGCGATGTTCGCTGCGGACCGCCTGGGAGGTGATTTCCAGAACCTGAATCGCAACAAGCGTTCGCTTACGCTCAATCTCAAGAAGCCGAGGGGATTGGAGGTCATCCGCCGCCTGGTGGCTGAGGCGGACGTCGTTGTCGAGAACTGGCGTCCGGATGTCAAGGGCCGGCTCGGACTCGACTACGAATCCCTCAAGGCCATCAATCCGCGCATCATTCTGGCCAGCATTTCCGGATTCGGGCAGGACGGGCCCTATGCGAAGCGGCCCGGGTTTGACCAGATCGTGCAGGGCATGGGCGGACTGATGTCGGTGACGGGGCATCCAGGTCAGGGTCCCGTGCGGGCAGGGCTGGCGGTGGCCGACTCCAGCTCCGGGCTGTATGCCGCCCTCGGCATTCTGACGGCGCTGCTCGAGCGCGAAGTGTCCGGCCAAGGGCAATGGCTGCATGTAAACCTGCTTCATGCGCAGATCGCGATGATGGATTTCCAGGTGGCCCGGTATGTGAACGACGGCGACTTGCCGGTGCAGGTTGGCAACGACCATCCGACCAGCAGCCCCATGGGGCTGTTCCAGGCCAGCGACGGTTACTTCAACCTGGGAGCATCGGGCGAGGGCAGTTGGGAGCGCTTTTGCCACGCGATCGAACGTCCGCAGTGGTTGTCGGACCCCGACTACGCGACCGAGAAACTTCGAGTCAGGCACCGTGCACGGCTCAACGCCGAGATCCAGGAGATCTTCATCGCGCGTCCGGTGGCGTACTGGGTGGACCTGCTCAACCGCCACAGCGTGCCCGCGGGGCCCGTCTATACCGTGCCTCAGGTCCTGGAGGACGAGCAAGTGCGCCATCTGGGCGTCATCGCCAGCGCGCCCACGCCCCAGGGGCCGGAGCGCCATTTCATTACCCAGCCCGTGGTGCTGGCGCGCACGCCGGCACAAGTGGCGCGCGCGGCGCCGGACTGGGGCGAGCACAGCGAAGAGATCCTGCGCGAATTAGGGTACGGCCCCTGCGAGATCGCGGCCTTGCGCGCCGACGGCGTTATTTGAGGAGCAGGGATGAGTACCGTAGACATCCAGGTCAACGCGGGCATCGCGCGCATCACGCTTTCCAATCCGCGGCGCTATAACGCCATGAGTTTTGGCATGTGGCAAGCCTTGGCCGATGCGGCGCGCGACCTGGCCATGCGCCATGACGTGCGCGTGGTCGTGCTGCGTGGGGACGGCGAGCGGGCCTTCGTATCCGGTGCCGACATTTCGGAATTCGAAGACCGCCGCAGCGATGCCGGCGCGGCGGGCGACTACAACGACGCCGTGGCCCGGGCGCAAGACGGGCTCTGCGCCCTGCCCAAGCCCGTCATCGCCAACATCCACGGTGTCTGCATGGGCGGGGGCATCGGCCTGGCCCTAGCGTGCGACCTGCGGTATTGCGCACGCGACGCTCGCTGGCGCATGCCGGCGGCACGGCTCGGCCTGGGTTACGGCTACCAGGGCATGCGCCGGGTGGTGGAGGTCATCGGCAGCGCCCGGGCAGCCGAACTGTTCTTCACCGCGCGCACCTTCGACGGTGACGAGGCCGCCCGCATCGGCCTGGTGCACCAGGTCTATGAGGCTGCGGAACTGGACGCCGCTGTCGATGCCATTGCGGCGCAGATCGCTGCCAACGCGCCGTTGACGATCGAGGCGGCCAAGATGGCGATCGGCCTGTGCGCCGGCCATCCGGGGGAGTCCGACCTGGCACGCATCGACGCCGCCGTCCAGCGCTGTTTCGATAGCGAGGACTACGTCGAAGGGCGGCGCGCTTTCATGGAAAAGCGCCCCCCTCGTTTTCGCGGCCGCTGACCCGCGGCCCTGCCCAAATCACTGTGGCTGCAAGCCCGACAAGGACCGCCATGGCCAATCCCCGTGTCCCCTACCGCTTCTCCGACGATCGTCCTCCGCTGGTGCCGCACGGGCGGGGGCGAATCATGGTGCATCTCGTCGTCAATGTGGAGAACTGGGTCTTCGATCACCCCATGCCGCGCACCATCATCACGCCGCCGCACGGCAAGCACACCGTGCCGGACGTGCCGAACTTCGGATGGGTGGACTACGGCATGCGTGCCGGTTTGCCGCGATTGATGCGTGCCATCGCCGATCGTGGCTTGCCAGCCTCGACGAGCTTCAATGCCAGCGTCATCGATGCCTACCCTCGGGCCGCACAAGCCATGCTCGAGGCGGGATGGGAGTTCATTGGCCATGGGTTGCACCAGAAGGCCATCGACCAGGAGCCGTCCGAAGGGCAGCTGATTGACGCGACCCTCGACAAGATCGCCGCATTCACAGGCCGGCGTCCGCGCGGCTGGCTGGGGCCGGGTCTGCGCGAAACGGCGGACACGCCCGAGCTGTTGCGAGCGGCCCGCGTGGACTATGTGTGCGACTGGTGCATGGATGACCTGCCCGACTGGCTCTCCACCCGCAATGGACCGCTGATGGCCATGCCCTATAACCTCGAGCTGAACGATTCCATCATCTATGCCATCGAGAAGCACTCGTCGCCGGAGTTTCTGCTGCGCCTGGAGGCCACCCTGGAACTGTTCGAGCAGGAGTCCAGGCACAGGCCGCGGGTGCTGGCGCTTGGACTGCATCCACATTTGATGGGCGTGCCGCATCGCTTTGGGTATTTCGAGCAGATGCTGGACCGGCTGATGGACACCGATGGAGTAGGTTTTTTCACCGGCAGCGAAATCGCAGACTGGTACGCCGCGCAATCGCCCGCCAGCCAGGGAGCAATCGTATGAATCTCGGGCTGAGCGGCAAGCGAGTCCTTGTTTCCGGCGCTTCGCAAGGTATCGGCCTGGCCTGCGCGTTGTCGTTCGCGCGGGAAGGAGCTCGGCCCGTACTTCTAGCGCGAGACGCCGCCAAGCTGGAGCGGGCCGCCGTCGACATCCATGCGCAGACCGGCGTGGCCCCGAGCTGGCATGCCATCGACCTGGCCAGCGACGATGCCGCGGCGCGGGTCGTGGAACTGGTCGGCGACATCGATATCCTGGTCAACAATGCGGGCGCCATCCCGGGCGGCAGCCTTGAGACGGTCGACGATGCACGGTGGCACGCGTCGTGGGAACTGAAGGTGTACGGCTACATTGCGCTGGTGCGGGCGTACCTGCCCCGCATGCGCGCCGCCCGTTCGGGGGTGATCGCCAACATCATCGGCATGGCCGGCGTCGCCCCTCGGGAGGCTTATTTGTGCGGCAGCACGGCCAACGCGGCGCTGGTCGCGTTCACGCGCGCGCTCGGGGGGGCGTCGCCAAGGCAGGGCGTGCGGGTATTCGGCGTCAATCCCAGCCAGACGGGTACGCCGCGCATCGAACAGGTGATGCGCGCGCAGGCGGCCGAGCGGCTGGGTCACGCCGACCGCTGGGAAGAACTGCTGCAGGACTTGCCTTTCGGGCGACTTCAGGAGCCCGAAGAAGTGGCTGACATGGTCGTGTTCGGCTGCAGCCCGCGCGCGGGATACCTGAGCGGCACGGTCATCGATCTGGACGGCGGGCAGTCCACCGCCGGCTGATACAAGTTCGGCCGGGCCCAGGGAATCCTCGTTGGCCCTTCGGCCCCCACCCGTTTTACAATCACACCGGCCCACCGAGCCGCCGGGGGAAGGCCTTCCTCCGTGCCGTTGTGATTTCGTACCGTGACCGCCGTGCCCCAGACCGCTATCGCCTCCACTCCCTCCGTTCCCGATCCCATTGCCGACCAGGGGCGCTTCCGCACCGATTTCGTGCGCTTTGCCACTGAGCTTGGCGTGCTGCGGTTCGGCGCGTTCACGACCAAGGCCGGCCGATTGAGCCCTTACTTTTTCAACGCCGGCCTGTTCAACAGCGGGGCGGCAGTGGGCAGGCTGGCCGAGTTCTACGCCCAGGCGCTTCTGGCCTCGGGGGTCGAGTTCGACATGCTGTACGGCCCCGCCTACAAGGGCATTCCGCTGGTGACCGCCACGGCGGTCGCGCTCGCGGCGCGCGGCCGGGACGTGCCGTTCGCCTTCAACCGCAAGGAAGCCAAGGACCACGGAGAAGGCGGCGCGCTGGTGGGCGCGCCGCTGCAGGGCCGTGTCGTCATCATCGACGATGTCATCTCGGCCGGCACGTCGGTGCGTGAATCGGTGCGGATGATCCAGGCGGCCAAGGCCAAACCGGCCGCGGTGCTGATCGCCCTCGACCGCATGGAGCGCGTCGGCCCGGATGACGCCTTGTCCGAGCATTCGGCGGTGCAGGACGTGGAGCGCACCAACGGCTGCCCCGTTGTGAGCATCGCCTCGCTGGACGACATCCTCGACATGATCCAGCAAAGCGGCGGCGGCGAGTTCGAACAGCACCGCGAAGCCGTGCTGGCCTACCGCAAACGCTACGGCGTCCTGTAGCCGGCCGCAGCACGTCGAAAAAAAGCCGCTGCCCGAAGCGCAGCGGCCAAGAACAAACGCCAGGAATGACCGATCAGTCGGCGGCCGGCTGAAGGTCGTAATCGAAGGTCCACGTCTGCGGGCTGGTCGGTACCGCCGGGTTTTCGTAGGCGATGTCCGCCAGGCGCAGGCGGGTGTAGCTGCTGCCCTCGCCGTTGCGAATGAGCGTGCCGGCCTCCGGGTTGGCCGTCAGGGTGTGGTTCGACAGGTTGTACGTGTACCAGCCGAAATCGAATCCGCGCGCGGCCGGGTTCAGTGCCGAAGCGAGATTGTCGCGGATCCAGCCCGCGGTACTCGTGGGTACCGCCATGTCGCTGGCTGTCAGGTCGGGCAGGGTGTCCGACACGTTGGTCGTGACGGTGAATTGGCTCTTGATGGGGTTGCCCTGGATATCGTAGAAGCCCGCTGGCGTCTTGCCGACGAAGCCGGCCACGTTGCCGGAGCCGGAGGTCCCGCCGTTCAACTTGAAGGTGTAGCGGTTGAATGCGATGTGCCAGCTGTCGGATTCGGCAACTTCCCTGCCGTTGATCAGATCGTAGTAGACCCAGCCAGCGGTCGCATCGACGGTGGCGGTGCGCGGGACCGCTTCGCTGGTGCGGGCAATCCAGCGGAAAGACGGGTGACCCGAGGTCGTGCCGGCCGCGCCGCCGTAGTAGCCCGTGACCTGCAGGGCGAAGACGTTGGGCCCATCGGTGACGGGAGCCGATCCGCCGCTGACGGTGGCGGTGCTGTCCGTCGTGATGAGGAAGACGCGGAAGTTCGGATAGAGGCGGTGGTCGCCGGCGATGTCGTACTCGAACGCGGCCGATTGGATATCGTTGGTGCCCGTAAACACACTGGCCGCGCTATCGGCGGTGTACACCGCCGCGGGCAGCGGGGAGCCGCTGGCCGGGTCGACCGTCGCGTCCTGGTAGGTCTGCAATTCGGTCCAGGTATGATCGAACGGGCCGCCGAACGCGCCGCCCTGGCCCGTGCCGCTGGTCCCGCTGTTGGTCCACAACGTCGCGCTGCGGCTGCCGCTGCTCACCTTCAAGTCCCATGCGGCCCCGGTGCACGCAGCGACCTCCACGCCGGTGTCGAAGTCGTAGCAGACCGAGCCTCCCGCGGCTGGCAGCGTAAACGTCCAGCTGCCGCTCTGGGTGAATTTGCTGGTGGGCGTCGAGCCGCCCCCGTCCCCCCCTCCGCCCGTACCGCCGCCGGCGCTACCGCCATCGCCACCTTCTCCGCCGCCGCAGCCCGCAAGGGCGAGCGCGCTGCATAACGCGGCCAATGCCAAAGTCGATCTGGAATACATAGTGGGTTGCCCTCCCTGGGTCATGGATTGGCGCCGAAGGCGTAGCGCGCCCCGACGTAGATGAATCGTCCCCGCAAGGGACCAAAATCCGTGGAGTTGGAGAAATCGCGCTGGCGGTCGAACAGGTTGTTGACTCCCGCGAACAGCGTAAGCTGGCGCCCCACTTTCTGGTTCACGACCAGGTCCATCGTGGTCCAACCCGGGGAACGGCCCCCGCTTGATGCCCCGCCGCCCGACTGCGCCACGTCGTCGGACGACACCAGCTCGCTGCTTTGCATGCGCGTGCGCACCGATATCGTCGTGTCCGGCAAGGCACGCCAATCCATTCCCAGCCGCCCGATGTGCCTGGGCCGACGGGTCAGCTCGCTGCCCGTATCCAGGTTCTTCGCGTCGGTGAAGGTGTAGCCGGCGGTCAGCGACAATGCCGGCGTGGCTTGCCAGCGCACGCCCGTTTCGATCCCCCGGGTCCGGGCGCGCGCGATGTTGCGATAGGTGTAGGCCGTCACCCCGTCGATGATGCTGACGTTGTTCATGTCCGTCTGGATCAGGTCTTTCACCCGGTTCAGGAATGCGTTCACCTCAAGGGTGACGTCTTCCCGGAAGGTCAGCGTGCCGCCCAGCTGGAGACTGTTGGACGACTCCGGCTTGAGGTCGGGATTGCCGAGCACCATGTAGCCCAGCGCGCTGTGGTCGAACAGGTAGTACCGTTCTTTCAGGTTGGGAACGCGATACCCCTGCCCCGCGCTGGCGCGCAGCACCCCGGTCCAGTCGCGTGTCCGCAGCAGGGTGCCCCGCAGGCTGGCCTTGGGCGCGAAATGGCCGCCGAAATCCGAGTCGTCCTGGTAGCGGGCGCCGAGCAGCAGTTCCCACGTGTCGTTGAAAATGATGTCGTTTTGAACGAAGACTTCCTTGCTGGAGCGGTCCACAGCGCCGCTGCGCACGAATTCAGACACGCCGTTGTTGTCCTGGCTCAGCTTTTCGTAGTGGTAGTCAGCGCCGAACTGCCAAAGCTGGCCGCGCCAGGCCGGAAGGTCCACCTGCGCGGTCAGGTGGCCCATGTCCTGCTTGGCGTTTCGGCGTGTGGTGGGGAATTCGTTGGAATAGGCCTGGGATGTGCTGTCGTAGCGTTCCCCCACGCCCTTGAGCTGCAGCCGCGTGCCGTTTGCGAGGCTCCATTGGCCGCCCCCGGTGATGCGGTCGCGTTCGATGATTTCGGTCTTGCGTTGCGGCAGCAGGTTGGGAGGCACGAAGGTGGTATAGCGCTGCGTATCGTCTTCGCGATAAATGCTGCCGTCCACAAAGTAGCGCTGGCGAGCGCTGGGCAGCCAGTCGACCCGTGCGGAATACTGCTGGCGCCGGATCTCGTCGCCTTGGCGGCTCCAGGCGTCCGGGTTGATGCCGAAGCCGTCGTCGTCGAGCACGTCGGCCGCGATCCGGCCTCGCAGCTGTTCGTTGCCGCCTTGGAGGAAGAACTGGCCGTGCCGATTGGCGGGCCGCCAGGAGCCGCCCTTGCTGTTCTGGTCGCCGTAGCTGCCCGCATCCAGCGTCGCGCGGCCTGATAGCCCCGGCTGTGCCGGCCGAGTAATGACGTTAATGACGCCGCCCATGGCCGCGCTGCCGTGCTGCGCCGACGTGGCGCCCTTGACGACTTCGATATGGTCGACGTCGGTAAGCAGGTATTGGCTCAGGTCCACCGTGGAGCCCGTGCTGGCCGAAATGGGCAGGCCGTCGATCAGCACCAGGACCTGGTCGCTGCTCAATCCCTGCAGGGAAAGCTCATAGCCTGATTTGCCGTGGATTTCGCGCAACTGCAGGCCCGGAATGTTCTCCAGCGCCTGGGTCAAGGTACGGGCATGCGTGCGATCGATCTCTTCCCGGGTGACGATTTCCGTGCGGATAGGAGTGTCGTCCAGCGATTTTTCGGTCCGGGTACCGGTGACGACGATGGGCGCCAGGGAGTGCGCTTCTTCGGCCGAGGCCGCGCCGGCCGCCAGCACGGGGGCACTCAGGGCGGCGCAGACGGCCCAGCGCACGCGCGGTGCCGAGGGGAACAGGACGAAGGGAGGATACATGGAACCAACCGGGCTGGCGCGGAAACGATCGAAGCCGTGATTCTTGAGCAAATCCGGATTTTAATCAAGATTAATTCTCAATATCATTCGTGTTATCGATAATGTTTTCGGCTTTGCAAAGTCGCTGCCCGGTGGACATGACAGCCAGGCAGCGGCGGCAATCGCCTTGCAGAGACGTCCCGAGTTGTCCAGGTCGCATGCCCGGCTTGCCAGGAAATCCGGCGTGACGCCCGAGGAGATGATCGATGCGATGACGACGGCGATATTGTCGGGCGGGGTGCCGGGTTGGATCGAAGGGAGCAAGGCGTTCATTGCCGGCGCAGCCGCGGTTTCCCGTTCGCCCGCAGGCGAGACGGCTCGGGCGTGAGCCGGGCGCGGCCCGCCGGCCGTGGCCGACATGTCGGCCGGGGTCGCCGTGGACGACGGTCTCCGCGCGATCAGGCCCCCAGGTGCGGCCGCATCAGCGTCTCGAACCACTCCACGAACACGGCAAGGCGGCGCGACCGCTGCCGTCGGTGCGGATAGAGCAGGGAAACCGGCATCGGCGGAGGACGGAACCCCGGCATGACCTCGGCCAGGTCGCCGGCTTCGAGCAGGTGTTGCACGTCGAAGCGGGGAATCTGGATCAGTCCCAGGCCGGCGAGGCAGCAGGCGATGTAGCTTTCGGCGTTGTTCACGACCATCTGGCTGGGGACATCCACGGTGGCGGTCCGGCCGTCGGGTCCGGCGTACTCCCAGGCGACTTCGCGGCCCGTGGTGGCCGATGCGTAGCCGACGGTCCAGTGGCCTTCGGCCAGTTCACCCGGGTGCCGCGGTTCTCCGTGCTGGCGCAGATAGGCCGGGCTCGCGCAGTTGATGAGGGCGATATTGCCGAGCGGCCGCACCACCAGGCTGCTGTCCTGCAGGCTGCCGATGCGGACCGCGCAGTCGACGCCCTCGCGGATCAGGTCGATGGCGCGGTCAGTCGATCCCAGCATCAGCCGCAGTCGAGGATGACGCTGCAACAGGCCCGGCAAGGCCGGGGCGATCAACCGGCGCGCGATGCGGCTGGGGACATCGACGTTCAGCTGGCCCGCGACTTGTCTGGCTCGGATCTGGAAGAACTGGTCGATTTCCTCGATCTCGGCCAGCAAGGGCCGCAGTCGTTCCAGCAATTGCTGACCATCGGCCGTCAGATTGACGCGTCTGGTGGTCCGATGCAGCAGTCTCGCGCCAACCTGGGTTTCCAGCTGCTGCACCGCCGCGGAGACCGAAGCGCGCGGCAATGCCAACGCGTGCGCCGCCTTAATGAAGCTTCCCATCTCCGCCACCTGGACGAAGACCCGATACTGATCGAACCGATCCATGCTCCTTTGCCGCCCGTTGCCTGGAATATCGCGCCGCCCCACCTCCTGGCGGCGGTACCCGGCAAGCATAGACGAAGATGCATGCGGCCAGGGCGGCTCCCCGACGCCGCCAGGGCGGCGGTCGTCCCGAAGCGGACCGGCGCCTGACAGCCTATTTGGTGGTATAGCCGCCGTTGATCAGAATCGTCTGCCCGGTGATCCACCAGCCGTCGCTGACCAGGTGGCGGATGAAGGGGACCACGTCCTCGATGTCGGTCAGCCCGGTCTTGGAGAAAGGCGAAAGCGCAGCCGCCGTCTTGTGGTAGGCCACGGCATCGGGGCCTTCCGCAGGATAGAAGAAGGGAGTGTCCATCGGGCCGGGACCCACCGCGGTGACCGAGATGCCGCGCGCGCCGAATTCCTTGGCCGCGGCGCGCGTGAAATGCTCCACCGGCGCCTTGGTGCCTTCATAGGCGGCATAGAAGGGCGTGAACGCGCCCAGCAGCGAGGTCACCAGCGTCACGATCTTGCCGTTGTCGTTCACGTGCCTGCCGGCCTCCTTGAGGAAGAAGAAAGCCGACTTGGCGTTCACCGCGGACATCTCGTCGTACTCCGCTTCGCTGATCTCGACGATGGGCTTCTTCAATACCTTGCCGACCGTGTTGATGGCGATGTCGGGGCGTCCGGCGAAGGCGACCGCGTCGGCGAACAGCGTCTCCATCGCGCCGGCGCTGGTCAGGTCGGCTTGCAAGGCCAAGGCTTCGGCACCCCCGGCACGTATGGCCGCCACGGTGGCGTCCGCGTCTTTCTTGGACGACGGGCTGTTGTAGTGAATGACGACGGCCTTGGCGCCTTGCGCGGCGAGATCGCGGGCGATCAGCCCGCCCAGGTTCTTCGCGCCGCCGGCGATGAGCGCAACCTTGCCACGGATGGAATGGTCTGCCATGAGGGACTCCTGAGCATAAGGAACGGAGGCGTTCAGCTTAGGAGCCCGCGCGAATCCGATCAGCCCGTCCGCGCTGGATGGACTATCCAGGAAATCCGCCCAATCCGGTCATGGCGTGCGCTGGAGCGGGCGTCCTACCCCAGCTTCTGCTTGAGCAGCTCGTTGACCTGCTGCGGATTCGCCTTGCCTTTGGCGGCCTTCATGACCTGGCCCACCAGCGAGTTGAAGGCCTTCTCCTTGCCCGCCCGGTATTCGGCCACGATCGCCGGGTTGGCCGCCAGCACGTCGTCGATCATCTTGCCGATGGCGCCGGCATCGCTGATCTGCTTGAGCCCGCGGGCCTCGATGATGGCATCCGCGTCGCCGCCATTCTCGCCTTGCCAGATGGCCGCGAAGACATCGCGCGCGATCTTGTTGGAAACGGTGCCGTCGGCGATGCGATGGAGCAGCTTGGCCAGCTGGGCGCTGGACACCGGGCTCTGGGCGATTTCCTTTTCCTCGCGGTTGAGCGCCGCCGCCAGTTCACCCATGACCCAGTTGGCGGCCAGCTTGGCTTGGCCGGCGGGCAGCGCCTTGGCGGTGGCCTCGAAGTAGTCCGCCGTGTCGCGGGAGACCGTGAGTTGCGCGGCGTCATATGCCGGCAAGCCGTAGTCCGATTCGAACCGGGCACGCTTGGCGGCCGGCAGTTCCGGCATCTCGGTCCGCACGCGCTCGATCCAGTCGCCGGCGATGACCAACGGCGGCAGGTCGGGATCCGGGAAGTAGCGGTAGTCGTGCGCATCTTCCTTGGACCGCATGCTGCGGGTTTCGTCCCGGTCCGGGTCGTAGAGGCGGGTCTCCTGCACGACCTTGCCGCCGTCCTCGATGAGCTCGATCTGGCGGCGCACCTCGTACTGGATGGCGCGCTCCAGGAACCGGAACGAATTGACGTTCTTGGTTTCGGTGCGGGTGCCGAATTCCTTCTGGCCCGCCAGCCGCACCGACACGTTGGCGTCGATCCGGAACGAGCCTTCCTGCATGTTGCCATCGCAGATGCCGAGCCAGACCACCAGTGCGTGCAAGGCCTTGGCGTAGGCTACGGCTTCTTCGGCCGACCGCAGTTCCGGCTCGGAGACGATCTCGAGCAGCGGCGTGCCGGCCCGGTTCAGGTCGATGCCGGAGGACTTTTCGCCGTGCGGGCCGGTGAAGTCGTCATGCAGCGACTTGCCGGCGTCTTCCTCGAGGTGGGCGCGGGTCAGGTTGATGGTTTTTTCCTGGTCGCCCACGAAAAAGGTGAGCGAGCCGCCCTGCACCACCGGGATCTCGTATTGGCTGATCTGGTAGTTCTTGGGCAGGTCGGGATAGAAGTAGTTCTTGCGCGCGAAGATGGAACGCGGGGCGATGTGCGAACCCAGTGCCAGCCCGAGCTTGATTGCGCGCTCCACTGCGCCTCGGTTCATCACCGGCAGCGTGCCCGGCAGCGCGAGATCGACCGCATTGGCCTGCATGTTGGCCGGCGCGCCGAACCGGGTGCTGCTGCCTGAGAAGATCTTGGACGCCGTGGACAGCTGCACGTGCGTTTCCAGACCAATGACGACTTCCCAAGTTGTGCCAGACATTTTCAAAGTTCTCTCTAATCTTTCCGGTAGCCAGCGAAGCAACTCACGCAACTCACCAAGATAACTTCACCAGGCCCAGGATGCGGCGGATCCGGCTCCGCCGGTCCACCCGCATCGCCCCGGGGGGGGCGCGTCAGCGCGCTGGGGGGGACTTCATGTGCCAGTCCGTGGCCTGCTGAAAGACGTCGGCGATGCCCAGCAGCCGGCCTTCGTCGAAATAGTTGCCGATGATCTGCAGCCCGACCGGCCGCCGGCCATGCACCGGGCCCAGGCCGAAGCCGCACGGTATCGCCACGCCCGGCAAGCCGGCCAGGTTCAGGCTCAGCGTATAGATGTCGGCCAGGTACATGGCGACCGGGTCGTCGGCCTTTTCGCCCAGGTTCCAGGCCACGGTGGGCGAGACCGGTCCCACGATCACGTCGCACTGTTCCCGCAGCGCCTTCTGGAAGTCGTCGGCCACCAGGCGGCGCACCTTCTGCGCCTGCAGGTAATAGGCGTCATAGTAGCCATGCGAAAGTACGTAGGTCCCGGTCAGGATGCGGCGCTGCACTTCGATGCCGAAACCTTCCGCGCGCGAGCGGCTGGTCATGTCGGCCAGATCCGTGTATTGGCTCGCGCGGTGTCCATAGCGCACGCCGTCATAGCGCGACAGGTTGCTCGAGGCTTCGGCCGGCGCGATGACGTAATAGGCGGGAATGGACAGCTCGGTGCGCGGCAGCGAGACGTCGACCCGCACCGCCCCCAGCGTTTCGAGCTGCTGCAGCGCGGTTTCGATGGCCATGCGCACGTCGTCTGCCAGCCCGGGGCCGAAGAACTCCTGTGGAATGCCCAGGCGGAGACCGGCCAGCGGCTTGTCGCCCCGGGCGCCGGCCACGAAGGCGTCGAAGGCGGCGCGCACGCGGCCAGGCGCGTTGGCTTGGCTGCCGCAGCGTTCCAGGCTCGTGGAGTCGCGCTCGTCGAAGCCGGTCATGGGATCGAGAAGTTCGAGCAGGTCGCGGGCATGGCGGGCAATGGGGCCGCCCTGGTCCAGGCTCGAGCCGTAGGCGATCATGCCGTAGCGCGACACGGTGCCGTAGGTCGGCTTGATGCCGCTGACGCCGCACAGGGCCGCCGGCTGGCGGATCGAGCCCCCGGTATCGGTAGCGGTGGCGCCCACTACGAGTCCCGCCGCCACGGCCGCGGCCGAGCCGCCCGATGAACCGCCGGGCACGGCCGAGGTATCCCAAGGATTGAGCACGGGCCCGTAGGCCGAGTTCTCGTTGGACGAACCCATGGCGAACTCGTCGCAATTGAGCTTGCCCAGGGTGACGGCGCCAGCTGCGGCCAGGCGCTCGACCACGGTGGCGTCGAACGGGCTGACGTAGTTCTTGAGCATGTTGCTGCCGGCCGTGGTGCGCCAGCCGCGGGTGACGAATACGTCCTTGTGCGCGATCGGTATCCCGGTCAGGGACGCGGCCTGGCCCTGCGCGCGAGCGGCATCGGCTGCGCGGGCCTGGGCCAGCGTCAATGCCGGGTCCACGTGCAGGAAAGCGTTCAGTTCGTGGCGCGCCGCGATGGCATCCAGCGCGCTTTGCGCCAGCTCCACGGCGGACACGCGGCCTTCGGCCAGCGCCTGGCGCAGTTCGGCGATGCCGGCGAATTCGGTATGCAGGGGCAATGACATGGAATTACTCGATGACCTTGGGCACGAGGAACAGGCCGTCCTGGACGGCCGGGGCATTGGCCAGCAGCGCCTCGCGCGAGGCGGGCGTGGCCGGCTCGGTGACCGCGTCGTCGCGCAGGCGCAGGGCCACGTCCTCGATGGCGGAGATGGGATGGGTGAGCGGTTCCACCCCCTGGGTGTCGACCGCCTGCAATCGTTCGATCAGGCCGAAGATGCCGTTGAGGTCTTTCAGCACGCGCGCATGGGCATCGCCCGCAAGTTCCAGCCGGGCCAGCCGCGCAAGGCGCGTGACGTCGTTTTCGGTAAGGGCCATGGCAAGTGTGATGGAAAGGCTGCGAAACGACGGCAGACGGGGCATTCCGCGCTTCGGGGCCGGGTAAGTCGTAGCACTACTTCGAAGGCCGCAAAAATCGAGAGATATGCAGGACTTTGATGCAGTTTCGGGGTATTAACGCAGGATTATAAGTTATCATTTTGCGTTTACCGGAACCGCCACCCCCGCATCCGTCCTTCATAAAAGATTCCCGATGTTCAGTTTCCTGCGCAGTTATTTTTCCAACGATCTGGCGATCGATCTTGGCACCGCCAATACGCTGATCTACGTTCGCAGCAAGGGCATCGTGCTGAACGAACCTTCGGTGGTGGCCATCCGCCAGGAAGGCGGCCCCAGCGGAAAGAAGACGATCCAGGCCGTCGGCAAGGAAGCCAAGCAGATGCTGGGTCGCGTGCCCGGCAACATCGAAGCCATCCGGCCCATGAAGGACGGCGTCATCGCCGACTTCACCGTGACCGAGCAGATGCTCAAGCAGTTCATCCGCATGGTCCACCCCAAGGGCCTCTTCGCCCCCAGCCCCCGCATCATCATCTGCGTTCCCTGCGGCTCCACGCAGGTGGAGCGGCGGGCGATCCGGGAATCGGCGCTGGGTGCGGGCGCCAGCCAGGTCTATCTGATCGAGGAACCCATGGCGGCCGCCATCGGCGCGGGGCTGTCGGTCTCGGACGCCAGCGGCTCCATGGTGGTGGACATCGGCGGCGGCACCACCGAAGTGGCGGTCATTTCGCTGGGCGGCATGGTGTACAAGGGATCGGTACGCGTCGGGGGCGACAAGTTCGACGAAGCCATCGTCAACTACATCCGCCGCAACTACGGCATGCTGATCGGCGAACCCACCGCCGAACTCATCAAGAAGGCCATCGGGTCGGCCTTCCCCGGTTCCGAAGTCAAGGAAATGGAAGTCAAGGGGCGCAACCTTTCCGAGGGCATCCCGCGCAGCTTCACCGTATCGTCCAACGAAATCCTGGAAGCGCTGACCGACCCGCTCAACCAGATCGTTTCGGCGGTCAAGATCGCGCTGGAGCAGACCCCGCCCGAACTGGGCGCCGACATTACCGAAAAAGGCATCATGCTGACCGGCGGCGGCGCGCTGCTGCGCGACCTCGACCGGCTGCTGCAGGAAGAAACCGGATTGCCCGTGATCGTGGCCGAAGACCCCCTGACCTGCGTCGTGCGCGGTTGTGGCGAGGCGCTCGAGCGCATGGACAAGCTGGGCGCCATTTTCACGAACGAGTAACCTCTATAGCAGGTTGCATCGCGACGGGGCGAAGCGGCTGAAAGGCGATTCGCCCCGGTGTTTTTTCCCGGGATGAAGTCCCGACATCGCTGGACGCTGGACATCCGATCCCATGCAATACAGTCCACCGTCGTTTTTCAAGCAAGGTCCGCCGGCCTGGATCCGGCTGATGTTCTTCGTGTTCCTGGCGCTGGTCATGCTGGTGGCCGATACCCGCATGCGGGCGCTCGATGCCGTGCGCGAGGCCGTCAGCGTGGTGCTGTACCCGTTCCAGCGCGTGATGCTGCTGCCGCGCGACGGGGTCCAGTACGTCGCCGAATTCTTCGAGGTCAACAGCAGCGTCCAGCAGGAAATCGAACTGATGCGGCGCCAGCGTATCGAGATGGCGCAGGTCACCACGCAGGCCGCCCAGCTCGCCGCCGAGAACGCGCAGCTGCGGCGCCTGCTGGGCGCGAGCGAGCGCGTGCCGGCGCCGGCCGCGCTGGTGCAGGTGCTGTATGAATCCCGGGACCCCTTTTCGCGCCGCCTGATCATCGACAAGGGCAGCCATCACGGCATCCTGGCCGGCATGCCCGTCATCGACGACGGCGGGGTGGTGGGGCAGGTCGTGCGCACCACGCCCATGACTTCCGAGGTCGCGCTGCTGACTGACCGCGTGCAGTCCATTCCCATCCAGGTGCTGCGCAACGGGCTGCGTGGCATCACCCACGGCGGAGAGATCGCGGGCAGGCTGGGCCTCAGGTTCATGGCGGCGGATGCCGATATCCAGGTAGGTGACACGCTCGTCACAAGCGGGCTGGATGGTATCTATCCCGAAGGCCTGCCCGTGGCCACGGTCGAGTCGGTCGAGCGCGACGCCGGTTCCGGCTTTGCGCGCATTCTTTGCAAACCGGTGGCCGGCCTGGACCGCTATCGCCATTTCCTGGTGCTGCAGACCGTCGAGGCGCAGGATGTCGAAGCGCAAGCCGCCGGTCCGTCCAGGAACGAATCTTCCTTGCCGTCCCCGTAGTCGCCATGAAAGCGCCCTCCACTCTGCCGCGCTCCCGCGTACCGGCCGAACATCTGCTCTTGCCGGTCGAGCCCCGCTTCATATGGCTCACCTTGTTCCTTGCCTGGCTGCTCAACCTGCTGCCTTGGGGGCAGGTCGGGGGCATTCCGGACGTCCTGGCGATCTGCCTGGTCTTCTGGAGCGCGCACGAGCCCCGGCGCGTGGGCATGCTGACCGCCTTCATATTCGGTATCCTGATGGACGTGCACGGATCATCCCGGCTGGGCGAACATGCGCTGTCCTACACCTTGATGGTCTATCTGGCGCTGGTGATGCACCGCCGGCTGTCGTGGTTCTCACCCTGGCTGCAGGCTTTGCACGTGCTGCCGATTTTTTTCGTTTCCGAACTCACGGTATTCTCTATCCGCGGTTGGCTCGATGGGACTTGGCCCGGCTGGTGGTGGGCCATGAACAGCGTCATTTCAGCGCTGCTCTGGCCCTTGGCCGGCTGGATCCTGCAGGCGCCCCAGCGCCGGCCGGTCGATCCCGACGATACCCGGCCCATTTGACCGGCGGGTTTGTCCAGTAATACCCGGTCCGCATGCGGGCCGCGCCTTCGCAGCACATGACCGAACTCAAGAATACCGAGCGCGAACTCCAGCACTTCCGCCTGCGCCTGCTGGTGGCGGTGGGGTTCGTCGTCGTTTGCTTCGGCTTGCTGGCGTCGCGCTTCTGGTACCTGCAGGTGGCCAACCACGACGCCTATGCGGCGCGCGCCGAGCAGAACCGCATATCGGTGGTTCCCATTACGCCGCACCGGGGCGTTGTCGTGGACCGCAACGGCACGCTGCTGGCGCGCAATTATTCCGCCTACACGCTGGAGATCACCCCTTCCAAGATACGCGGCAAACTGGAAGAAACGATCGACCGGCTTGGCGAGGTGGTGCAAATCGACGCGCGCGACCGCCGCCGGTTCCGGCAACTGCTGGGCGAGTCCCGGCGCTTCGAAAGCCTGCCCATACGCAGTCGCCTGACCGACGAGGAGGTGGCCCGTTTTGCCGCCCACGCTTACCGGTTTCCGGGCGTGGAGATCCGGGCGCGGCTGCTGCGCAGCTATCCGCAGGCCGAGACCGCGGCGCATGTGATCGGCTACATCGGCCGCATTTCGCAACGGGATCTCAACCGCCTGGAAGAAGACGGCCTCATCGCCAATTACCGGGGCACCGACTACATCGGCAAGGAAGGGCTGGAGAAGTCGTACGAGGCGGTCCTGCACGGCAAGACGGGCGTAGAGGAAGTCGAGGTCACGGCGTCGGGCCGCGCGGTGCGCACCTTGTCGCGCACGCCGCCGGTGCCGGGCAAGAACCTGATCCTGTCCATCGACCTGGAGTTGCAGAAGATCGCCGAGGCGGCGTTCGGAGACCGCCGCGGCGCGCTGGTGGCCATCGAGCCGGCCACGGGGGACATCCTGGCCTTCGTTTCCCGGCCTTCGTTCGATCCCAACCTGTTCGTCGACGGCATCGACGTCGAGAGCTGGAAGGCCTTGAACGAATCGCCCGACCATCCGCTGATCAACCGGCCGCTGTACGGCACTTATCCCATAGGCTCGACCTACAAGCCCTTCATGGCGCTGGCCGGCCTGGAACTCGGCAAGCGGACCGCGACCTGGACCATGTACGACCCCGGCTTTTTCGAGTTCGGCGATCGCCGCTACCGCAATTCGGGGGAGCGCGCCTACGGCACCATAGACATGAAGCGGGCGCTGGAAGTCTCGTCCGATACTTATTTCTACTCGCTGGCGGCCGACCTGGGCGTCGACGCGATCCACGATTTCATGAAACCGTTCGGATTCGGGCAGATTACCGGCATCGACCTGGGTGGTGAAAAGACGGGCATCCTGCCGTCCACTACCTGGAAGCGGCGGGCCTATTCCAAGCCCGAACAGCAGCGCTGGTATGCCGGCGAAACCATTTCCATCGGCGTCGGTCAGGGCTACAACTCGTTCACGCTGTTGCAGCTGGCCCAAGCTACCTCGGTGCTCGCCAACGACGGTATCTACATGAAGCCGCACCTGGTGAAATCCGTGCAGGACAGCATCACCGGCGAGCAGACCTTGACCGTACCGCACGAAAGCTACCGCATTCCCCTCAAGCCGGAGAACGTGCAGGCAGTCAAGCAGGCCATGACCTCGGTCACCAAGAGCGGTACCGCCGCGCGGGCATTTGCCGGCGCGCCGTACGTGGCGGCCGGCAAGACCGGCACGGCGCAGGTCTACAGCCTGCGCAGCGGCGAGCGCTACAACGCCAGCAAGATCGACGAGCGGCTGCGTGACCATGCGCTGTTCATGGCCTTTGCCCCGGCCGAGCAACCTCGCATTGCCGTTGCGCTGATTGTCGAGAATGCGGGGTGGGGCGCCACGGTGGCCGCGCCTATCGCGCGGCAGGTGT
Source organism: Pigmentiphaga sp. (assembly GCF_033795525.1). Classification (GTDB taxonomy): domain Bacteria; phylum Pseudomonadota; class Gammaproteobacteria; order Burkholderiales; family Burkholderiaceae_B; genus Pigmentiphaga. Next base: position 223,867 of record NZ_JARYGM010000003.1, on the reverse strand, counting down.
TCGACTTCTGGCTGTTGGGCAAACGCCCTGGCGAACCTGCGCCGCCCACGCCGCAACCCATGGAGGCCTCCGGTGATTGACAGTCCGGGCCTGTTCAACCGCCTGACATGGCGGAGCATACTGTCGCGCACGGTAGCGGTGTTCGACGGTCCGATGCTGTTGATCCTGATCGCGCTGGCCGGGATCGGGCTCATGTCGATGTATTCGGCCGGAGGCGGCTTCGATGGGCGCTTTGCCGACCAGTTGCGCAACTACGGCATTGCGCTGCTGGCGATGTGGCTGCTGGCGCAGCTCTCGCCGCATACGCTGATGCGGCTGGCCGTGCCGGTATACCTGGTCGGGATGCTGCTGCTGATCGGCGTGGAGGTGGCCGGCGAAACCAGCAAGGGCGCAACCCGCTGGCTGAACCTTGGCTTCACCCGTATCCAGCCGTCCGAGATGATGAAGATCGCCGTGCCTATGATGCTGGCCTGGTACTTCCACAAGCACCAGGGCGTCTTGCGGGTACGTGATTTCATCGTGGCAGCCGTGCTGATGCTGGCGCCGTTTTCGCTCATTGCGCTGCAACCGGACCTGGGCACCGGCCTGCTGGTGTTCGGTGCCGGGTTCTTCGTCCTGTTCTTCGCCGGCCTGTCGTTTCGCCTGCTGGTGCCCGTCACGCTGGTGAGCGTGCTCTGCCTGGGGACGCTGGTCGTGATGGAAGATTCGTTATGCGTCGATGGTTTCGATTGGGTCGTGCTGCACGACTACCAGAAGCACCGCGTTTGCACGCTGCTCAACCCGGCATCGGATCCGCTGGGCAAGGGCTTCCATACCATTCAGTCGGCCATCGCGGTCGGATCGGGCGGCATGCTGGGCAAGGGGTATATGCAGGGCACGCAGACCCACCTCGACTTCATTCCCGAACGCACCACCGACTTCATCTTTGCCGTCTTCGCCGAGGAGTTCGGCTTCGTCGGCAACCTGCTGCTGCTGTTCCTCTACCTGCTGTTGCTGCTTCGCGGGCTGGTGATTGCCGCGAACGCGCCCACGGTTTTCTCGCGCCTGCTGGCGGGGGCCCTCACCATGGTGTTTTTCGTCTACGCCTTCGTCAACATGGGCATGGTCAGCGGCATCCTGCCTGTCGTGGGAGTGCCGCTGCCGTTCATGAGCTATGGCGGCACGGCGCTGCTGACACTGGGCTGCGCGGCCGGCATCCTGATGGGGATACAGCGGCACAAGACGCTGGTGCAGACCTAGGGCGTGTCACGTGAAAAGGAGCGTTAACGCGCCCTGATGTGCTGTCCCCGGAAAAGCTGGGCGCAAACTTCGCTGATGCTGTCGCGCAGCCAGCGCATGCCGTCATCGCCCGCCTTGTGGCGGGGCCATTGCATGACTTCGGTCAGCGGCGGGATGGTGATGGGCAAATCCATCAGGCGCAAAGGCAGCCATTGCGCGTAGCGCCGGGCCAGGCCGGACTGGACCGTGGCGATGTGGGGAGTGGCGGGCAGGCACATAGGCAGCAGGCTGTATTGCGGCACGCCCGCCGCAACCTTGCGCCGGCGCTTGAAACTGCTGAGCGAGCGCTCGTCGAGCGGCGGGAACATGGGGTGGTTTTCGCGCTTGATCACGTGCTCGAGGTCGAAATACTGGTCTTCCGTCAGCGTGTCCCCGATTAAGGCGTTGCCCTGCCATGCAATCGCGAGCCAGGGGTCTTCGAACAGCGTCGCTTGGGGATAGTCCGGCAGCGCGTAGACGCTGGGAATGATGAGCAGGTCGATCTCTCCGCGCTCCAGCCCCTCCGACAGCTTGGGCGAGAGCGGATAGATCTCGAGATGAATGCCGGGCGCGTGCCTGGCGCAGTGGGCCAGCAAGCGCGGCAGCACCACGACGGAAAAGTAGTCCGACGCGGCGATGGAAAACGTACGCTGCGCCCGGGCGGGCTCGAAGTCGCCCGCCGGCTGTGTCACTTCCTGGATGCGCAGCAAGATCTCCCGGACCTCGCCGCGCAAGGCCTGTGCCCGGTCGGTCAGCACCATGCGCCGGCCGAGCGACACCAGCAACGGGTCGCCAAAGTGTTCACGCAGCCGCGACAGCGCGCTGCTCATCGCCGGTTGGCTGAGATAGATCCGTTCCGCTGCGCGGGAGACGCTGGCTTCTTCCAGCAGGGCATCGAGCGCAACCAGCAGGTTGAGATCCAGCTTGTGATAGCGCATAACCTATCCATGGCATGGATGCAAAGCATCCAACGAATTCATTGGTTAGATGATAGGCGGCTCGCTAGGATGTGGGCAATACGTTGTTCCATAAGGAAAAGAGCATGGAGACCCATCCTGCCCCGTTCGCGCTCGGTACATTCTCCGAGCCGGACGGGACGCCTTTCGTCGCGCTCGTCGTGGAGGAGCAGCGCGCAGTGCCGCTGGCGCCGCTCGCCGCCGAGGCCGGCACGCCATGGAGCGCAAACAGCGTTGCCGATCTGCTGGGCGACTGGGATGGCGCGCTTGCGCGGATCGACCGTATCCTCGCCCGCGCCGGCGCCATGCCGCCGGGTATCCCGGTCGATGGCCTGCTTGCCCATGCGCCTGTTGCGCCACGGCAGATCGTCTGCGTTGGCGCGAACTACCGCAAGCATGTGATCGACTTGGTGATGGCCCAGGGAGCAGGGGCCGAGACCGAGAACATGTCGGTGGAGCAGCGGCGCGACCATGTGGCCCGCCGTACCGATGCGCGGGCCCGCGACGGTATCCCCTATGCCTTTCCCAGGCTGTCGGGCGCGCTTTGCGGGCCATCCGACCCGGTGGTCATCCCCCGGGACGCGGAGCAGTTCGACTGGGAGCTGGAGCTCGCCGTGGTCATCGGCCGCGAAGCGTGGCGAGTCCCGCGCGAGCGGGCGCTGGACTTCGTCGCCGGCTACACGGTGGTCAACGACTTGACCCGGCGCGAGCTGGTCTATCGCCCCGACATCAAGTCGCTGGGATCGGACTGGCTGCGCGCCAAGAGCGGGCCCGGCTTCATGCCCTGCGGGCCGTTCCTGCTTCCCGCGCGTTTCGTTCCTGATCCGCAGTCGCTGCATATCGAATTCCGGCTCAACGGCGAAGTCATGCAGTCGGAAAGCACCGCCGACATGCTGTTCGACGTGGCCAGGCAGATCGAATACATCAGTTCCTATGTGCGGCTGTTTCCAGGAGACCTGGTGGCGACGGGTTCGCCGGCAGGCAACGGCATGCACTACGGCAGGTTCTTGCGTCCCGGCGATGTCATGGAGGGACGCATCGCGGGAATGGGCACGCAGCGCAACCTCTGCGTGGCGGAAGGAGCGTGACATGGCCATCGTCGGTATTCATTCCCTGACCTACCACGTTTCCAATCTCGATACCTGCACCGCGTTCATGGAAGCTTTCGGACTGGCCCGCGTGGCAAGGAGTCCGGAAGAAGCCCGGTTCGGCCTCCCGGATGGGGCCACCGTCTTCTTGCGCCGTGCGGCTCGCCCGGAAGGGCATGGCACGGTGGAAACCGTCTGGGGCGTCGATACGCTGGCGAACCTCGAGGCCGCAGCAAGCCGGCTGGCCCAAGACCGCACGGTCGTGCTGGACGAGACCGGGGTCTTCCGTTTCCAGTCGGATTGCGGCATGGCCATGGGGCTGGCCGTTTTCGAGCGCAAGCCGGTGCTGTGCGCGCCCGACCCCGTCAATGCCCCCGGCCGCGTGCAGCGGCTGGATACCTGGCGCAAGTGGCGCACGCGGGCGGCACCCCGGACGATCAATCACGTGGTCTATGGCGTGGATGACTACAAGGCATCGTGGGATTTCTTCCGGCATCGCCTGGGCTTTCGGCTATCGGATCATTCGCGGGGCCTTGGCGTCTTCCTGCGGGCGGACGGGGCGCCGGAGCATCACACCCTGTTCCTGCAGAACTGCCACTACCACGCGCCCGGTACGCCGGGTTTCCTGCATGCGTGTTTCGGCGTGGAGGACATCGACGAGCTGATGGCCGGCGCCAACTACATGGCGCGGCTGGGACATCGCAGCAAACTGGGCGTGGGGCGCCATCGCATCGCGTCGGCCCTGTTCTACTACCTGGATTGTCCCGCCGGCGGCGAGATCGAGTACGGCGCGGATACCGATTACCTGGACGACCATTGGATGCCCCGCGAATGGGATCCGAAATTCGGCTTCATCAGCTGGTGCGCGAACCTGCCTCCCTTCCTGCAGGAAGCCGCGGCGCCAGACGTGCGGGTGCTCGCGTCGGAGGACGATGTCGACATTCCCGACCTGGCCGCGTATCGGCTCGGGCGGAGGGGCTGACATGATGCTTTGCCATTGCTGCGGGCACCACGTTTACGGCGCGGGAGTCACGCAGGCGCCGCCGGGCCCCCGCTTTTCGTTTCCCACGCTGGACATGCATTGCCACCTGCTGGTCGCCGAGGCGGAAACGCTCGTGGCCGGCCGTGAAGAAAAGCGCAGGGAGTCGGCGTTGCAGCCGGTCCTGATGGGCGCGGCCTCGCATGCCCACAATATGGCGCTGCGGGAGCAGCTGGCCCCGTGCCTGACGGATATCTCCCGGCGTCTCGCGGATATGGACCGCCTGGGTATCGACATCCAGGTGCTCAGTCCATCGCCTACGCAGTATTACTACTGGGCAGACGAAAGCCTCGCCGACGAGCTGGTCGACGTACAGAACGCGCGCATCGCCCAGGTATGTCGGGAACATCCGCGGCGTTTCATCGGGCTGGGGGCGGTAGCGCTCCAGCACCCGGCGCTCGCCGTGCGCCAATTGCGCGAGGCTGTGTCGGAGCATGGGTTGCATGGCGTGGAAATCTCGTCCGATCCTGGCGGGCGAGGCCTTGACGACCCGGCCCTGGAGGGCTTCTGGGCCGAGGCGCGGCGGCTCGAATGCGTGGTATTCCTCCATCCGCTGGGCACCTCGCTGGGAGAGCGCGTGAATCGCTACTACCTGGCCAACGTCATCGGGCAGCCGCTGGAAACCACCGTCGCATTGTCGCAGCTGATCTTCGGCGGCGTGCTGGACAGGCATCCCGGGCTGAAGCTGTGTGCCGCGCACGGCGGCGGCTACCTGCCGTACGCCATAGGCCGGTCGGACCATGCCCATGGCGTGCGGCCGGAAGCGGCCGGATGCCGTTTCGCCCCGAGCACCTATTTGAAGCAGATCTGGTACGACACCGTTGTATTCCGGCCCCAGGCGCTGCACGCGCTGGCCGACATCGCCGGGGTGGGGCAAATCGTGGCGGGCACCGACTATCCCTTCGACATGGGCGACTACGCGCTTCATGACCTGTTGCGCGCCACCGGCTGGGACGCGTCCGAGGTTGCCGCCGTGCTCGGCGGCAATGCGATCCGCCTGCTTGGCCTGGATCCGGATCATCCGGCCCTGCTGGCCGCGTCGGCCCGGCTTGCCGCCAAGGTGGCGCCATGAGCAATTCCGTCTATCCACGCATACTGGTCGCGGGCGGCGGCATCGGCGGATTGGCCGCGGCGACGGCGCTGCGCCAGGCGGGCTGCGAGGTCGACCTGGTGGAAATCAAGACTACATGGGAAGTGGCCGGCGTGGGCATCATCCAGCCCGCCAACGCGCTGCGCGCGCTGGATACCTTGGGCTTGGCCGATGCATGCCTGGCCCGTGGGTTCGGCTACGACAGCTATCGCTATCTGGCGGCCGACGGGTCGTTGCTGAACGAAATGCCCGGGCCCAAGGCCGCGGGCGCGCATCGGCCTGCCTATAACGGCATCGCGCGGCGTGCGCTGCAGGAAATCCTGCTCACGGCCGCGCGGGATGCGGGAGCCAGGCTGCACAGCGGTTGCGCCATCGAGTCGTTGCAGCAGGACGAACACGGCGTCGACGTCATATTCAGCGATGGCCGCGCGCAGCGCTATGCCTGCGTGGTCGGCGCCGACGGCATTTATTCCTGGCTGCGCCGCACCCTGTTCGGGACCGGCATCCGCGCGCGGCCAACCGGCCAGAGCGTCTGGCGCGTGATGATGCCCCGCCCATCCTGGATGACCTGGGGCGTCATGATGGTAGGCGAGCGCAGCAAGGCGGGGTTCATTCCCATCAGCCAGGACCAGATGTATTTGCTGCTGGTCACCCAGGAGGAGCCGGGAGCCTTCATGCCCCCGGGCCGCTTGCACGACCTGCTGGCGGAAAGGCTGAAGGGCTTCGGCGGAATGGTGCCGGAAGCCTCTCGCACGATCGATGGCCCGGCCGGCATCGTATACCGCCCGATGGAAGTGGTCATGATGCCGCCGCCTTGGCACCGGGGGCGGGTCATGCTGATCGGCGACGCGGCGCACGCCTCGACGCCGCATCTGGGCCAGGGTGCCGCCATGGCGATCGAAGATGCCGTCGTGCTGGCCGACCTGGTGCGCCGCGGATTGCCTTGGGAAGCGCTGGTGGCGAACTACATGCAGCGCCGGTTCGACCGGGCGACCTTTATCCAAGGGGCCTCCTTCCGGATCGGCGAATTCGAACAAGGGCGTGAACCTGGTCTCGATCTGTTCGCATTGCTCGGGCGTGCCAGGGAGACCATGGCCGCCCCCCTATGACCTGCCACGAGGCAGGCACATCAGGACTACAACCCATCAAGGAGGGGAGACATGAAACTACTCAAACGCCTCATGGCCGGTGTAGCCAGCGCCGGCTTGCTCGCCGGCGCCTCGCAGGCCCAGCCGGCAGATGCCTCGTCCGGGCAAGCCGTCGAAATACTGGTGCCCTTCACCGCCGGCGGCGTGGTGGATATCATGGCCCGCGGCTTTGCGGCGGCATTCGGCAAGTACCTGAACCAGCGCGTGGTGGTGGTGAACCGCGCCGGCGCGGGGGGCGTGGTGGCCATGGCCTCGCTGGTAAATGCGCCTGCCGACGGGCACACCGTGGCATTCAGCGTGGTGACGCCGCTGACGGTGCAGCCCCACCGCATGAAGAGCATGCCTTTTGCGCCGGCCGACGTCGTGCCCGTGTGCCAGACGTTCGAGAATGCCTTCTTGATTGCCGCGCCGCCCGGGTCGCCCTACAAGGATTTCGAGACCCTGAGTGCCGCGGCGCGCGCCCGGCCGGGGAAGATCACGTACGGACATCCTGGCCCGGCCTCGTCCCCCCATTTGTCGGCGCTCGAACTATGGCGAGCCGCCAAGCTGGAGCTCAGCGACGTGCCTTACCAGGGCGAGTCGCAAATGGCGCCCCAGTTGTTGAGCGGCCAGGTAGAGCTGGGCTCGGTCACCGCGGCCATGGTTATTACGCAGAAGCTGCAACCGCTGCTCGTGTTCGCAGACAAGCGGCTCGAGGAGTTCCCGAACGTGCCCACCAGCGCGGAACTGGGATATCCCATCAAGCCATCGGGCTACGGCGGCCTGTTCGTCCGCCGCGGGCTGCCGGCCGAGTCCCTGGCGCGGCTGGAGGCGGCATGCCAGAAGGCCATGAACGACAGCGATTACCAGGCGTTGGCCAGAAGGCAGTTCCAGTTGTCGGAGTACCTGGACGCCAAGGCCTTCGCCGAGCGCATCGCTGCGGACTATCGCGCCAAGGCACAACTGATTCCTACGCTCAACCTGACGCAGTAGCGCCGGCGGCGATAGACGGCTAGTGGTCGAACTCCGGGCCCTCGACCACGATCCGGTGCATGACCCGCTCGCCCGCCCCGTAGTCGTTGACGGCAAAGTGCCAGGTCTGCAGGTTGTCCCAGAAGGCGAGCGAGCCGGGCCGCCAACGGAACCGGCAGAACAGCTCCGGGTGCTGGCCCTGCTGGAACAGGAACTCCAGCAGCGGGCGGCTTTCGGCCTCGGTCCAGCCTTCGAACCGGACGGTGTAGGCCGGATTCACGTACAAGACGGGCTTGCCGCCTTCGGGGTGCCGGACCACGACGGGATGTGTCACCTCCGGGTCGGGTGCGCGCCCGGTGCCCATGCGCGCCTGCACGCCGGCGTTCGAGTGCACGGCGCGCAAGCCTCCCAAGGTTTGCTTCAGTCCGTCCGAGAGCCGATGGTAGGCAGCCGCCATGCTGGAGAACAGCGTGTCGCCGCCCGTGGCGGGCGCTTTCCGGCACAACAGCATGGTGCCCCAGCTGGGCGCTTTGCGATAAGCCTGGTCGGTGTGCCAGCTGCCGCCGACGTTCCGATCGCGGCCTGCTTCCTTGCGGACTTCGGCAATTTCCTCCGACCCGGGGATGGGCGGGATGATGCCGCTGGTCGGCACCGTGGGGCGGCCGAAGCGCCGCGCCAGGGCCACATATTGTTCGGAGCTGAGCGTCTGGTCGCGAAAGAAGACGACGCCGTGGTCGATCAGGGCTTGCCGGATCTGCCGATAGACCTCGGCCGGCTGCTCGACCGATAAATCGACCCCCTCGATTTCCGCGCCGACGTTGGAGGTGACTGGTGTGATGCGCATGGCTATGCTTCCCGTAGTAGGTCGTCCCGCCGGACGCTAGCGCCCGACCGATTTTTCGAACACCTCGCGAAAGCGCGTCCGTTCGATGATGCCGCGGTAGCGCTCGTAGTCCGCCTTGACCATGCCGGCGAAGACCTCGGTGGTGACCTGCACGGGTTCGAATCCCAGGTTGGCGAGCGCCTGCTGCCCCTGTTCCGAACCGCTCACCTCATTCATCGCGCGGTTCATGCGCTCGAGCACCGCTTGCGGCGTGCGCGCCACCATGAAGACTCCCAGCCAGTCCTGGAAGACGATGTCCTTGTAGCCGAGCTCGCCGGTGGTCGGAATATCCGGCAGGAAGCGGGAGCGCTTGGCGCCGGTTACGGCCAGCACCCGTATGCCGCCCGACTGGTGCTGGGGAATGGCGCTGGCGATGGGCAGGATGATGGCAGGCACGTGTCCGCCCAGCAGGTCCTGCAAGGCCGGTGCATCGCCTTTGTACGAGACGTTGTCCAGCTTCACGTTGGCCGCCTGCGAGAAACTCGTGCCCACCAGGTGCTGACTCGATCCGGTCTGGGCCGCGTAGAGCGCCTGGCCGGGGTGCTCGCGGCACCAGCGCACGTAGTCTTCCAGCGTCCGGACCTCGGCCGGGACGGCCGGCCCGACGGCGATGGTCATCATCGAGCGGCCGGCGATTCCTACGGGCGCGAAGTCGCGCAGGGGATCGTAGGGCAGCGTAGAGACGACGTGCGGCGAAATCACGATAGGGTAGGCCGGCGACAGGAACATCAGGCTGCCGTCCTTGACGCCGCTGTGCTTGACATGGGCATAGGCGATAGCGCCGCCCGCACCGGCCTTGTTCTCGACAATGACCCGGTCCGCATAGCGCCGGCCGAGTCCGTCGGCAAACATGCGCGCGAGCTTGTCGGTGGCCCCGCCGGGGGGCGATCCGACCAGGATGGTCGCCTGCGTCAACGTCGACGCGCCGAAGGCGCGGCGTCCCGCTGCCGCGCAACAAAGGCTTGCGGCCGAAGCCGCCAGGAAGCGGCGGCGCGCGTGGGCCGGGCCGTCCTGCAATACGCTGATCGCCATGATGGTGTCTCCTGTCTCGAGTTGTCGTGGGGCGTGCTAGCCCGGCATGCGCTTGGCGGCATGTTCCCGTGCAACGTCTTCCTGGATGTCCGCTCCCCAACCCGGACCCTGGGGCAAGGCGAAGCAGCCGTCGCGCAGGGTCCATGGCCGGGTCAGGAGATGGCGGCGCCAGGGCACTTCGTCTTCGTCGTATTCCATGAAGCGCAGGTTGGGAATGACGGCACAGAAATGTGCGCTCATCAGCGATCCCAGCGGGCCGTGGGAGTTGTGCGCGGCCACGTTGATTTCCCAGGCGTCCAGCAGGGCGGCCATCTTGACGGACTCGGCCATGCCGTTGAATACGACGTCGACGATGCCCACGTCTACCGCCTGTGCATCCAGGTAAGGCTTGAGCGCCCGCCTTCCCAGCACGGTCTCCATCGAGGCAATAGGGGTACGTGTAGTACGCCGGATCAGACCGAGTGCTTCCGGATTCTGGCTGTCCATTTCCAGCCAGGTCAGGCCCAGCGGTTCGGCGGCAAGCGCGAGGCGGCGGAAGCCTTCGGTTTTGTAGTTGAAGTTCAGGTCCAACATCAGGCCCATGTCCGCGCCGCCTCCTTCGCGCAGCGCCGCGAGCTGGTCCACGACACGGCGCTCGATGGCATGGTCGATGTTGAGCTCGAAGCTGCCGGTGCCGCGGCCGATGGCCGCCGGCTTGCCTGGGTGGAAAACCAGCAGATTGGTCTTGAGCGCCTTGAAGCCGTTGCGGGCCGCCTCGGCCGCCAGCCGCTTCAGGTCGTCGAGCCCCCGCACGGCCGCCTTGCCGATGACCTGCTCGAACAGGTCGACATTGCGCGCGCGGTACATGCCGAAATGCGACCAGTAGACCGGTATGTCGTGGCGCAGCGCGCCGCCGAACAGCTCGTATACCGGAACGCCCAGCGCCTTGGCCTTGATGTCCAGGCAGGCATTCTCGTAGGCGCCTATGGCGAGCGCCTGCAAGCCGCCCGCGGTCATCTGGGTCAGCGCGTACAGCCTGGCGGACAGGCGCCCGACGTCGCGCGGGTCCTCGCCCATGATCAGCTCGGCCATGCCTTGGACTACCGCCGCCAGTCCGCGCCTGCCGCGGGCCTGGTTGAATTCGGACCAGCCGATCAGGCCGTCGTCGGTCGTCAGCTTCAGGAAGGACCAGTCGTCCCATCCGCCATCCACGTGCAATTGCTCGACCCGGACAATCTTCATGTCAGTCCTTGACCATGTGCAGCAGCGGTTCGCCGCCCATGAACCGCCGCAGGTTCTCGCTGACCACGTCGGCGATCCGCCTTCCCGTATGCACGCTGCCCGCGCCGGCGGTATGGGGCGAAATGAACAGGTTCGGCGCATCCCATAGCGGATGATCCGGGGGCAGCGGCTCGGGTTCGGTCACGTCGATGAACGCGCTCGCCAGGCGCCCTGAGGTCAACGCCTCGCTCAGGGCATCCTGGTCCACCGTTTCTCCTCGGGTCAGGTTGATGAAGAAGGCGCCGGGCTTGATGGCCGCGAACCGTTGCGCGTTCATGATGTGGCGTGTCGCGGGCGACGAGGCGATGCAAAGGGCTACGACGTCGGCCTGGGCAAGGGCCTCGTCCAAGGCCTCCATGGGCCGCATCTCGGCCAGCGGGCTGGCGGGGAGCGACCTGGATAGGCCTATCACCTTCATGTCGAAGCCCGCCGCCCGCTTGGCCAACTGCGCGCCGATGTTGCCGAAGCCGACGATGGCGAGTGTCTTGCCTTCCAGCGAGACGAGCGGCGGTGAGAACTCCTTGTTCCATTCATGCCGCGCCGAGCGCTCGCAAATGTCGGCGATCCGGCGCGCCATGCCCAGCATCATCGCCATCCCATGCTCGGCCACCGCGGGCGCGACGGCGCCGCCCTGGTTGGTGACTACGACGTGCGCCGGCACGCCATGCGCCAGCAGGCCGGCCGCGCCGGCCGACAAGAGCTGTACCCAGCGCACCTTGCTGCCGGGTTGCTTGATGGCGGCGGAAATCTCCCGGCCGGGCGCCCCGCGGGGATCGGACAGGATCAGCGCGTCGGCCTGCGCGGCGATCGGCGCAACCTCCGACAGGTCTTCGCAGATGACCAGGTCCAGACCGGGAAAGGACTCCAGCGCGCGCTGCACCGGGGCGCGGGCGATTCTGGTGCTGAATATGACTCGCATGGTCAGGCGGCTCCGGTAGATTGATGCTCGCGGTAGACCCGGGCATAGGCTTGCCCGCGGGCGTAGAACTCAGGCACGACCGGCCGCCCATCGGGTACCGTCAGCCAGAGCCGCAGCAGCAGCCGCCTGTGCTGGTCGTCGTTCTCGAATTCCGTGCGGGAGTGCAGATTGGTGAAGTTGTGCCAGAGCAGGATCTCGCCCGGCGCCAGCATGAAGCGCAGTGCCAGCTCGTCGCGCTGCGCGATGGCCGAGAACGCTTCCAGGGCTTCAGACAGCTTGTCGGGGAGCGCCGTGTTGTTGCGGCGGGCGGCTTCGCGCATGAAGCTGGCTGCATACATGCAGCTCACCTGCCCGTCCACGTGGCAAAAGACCGGAATCTTCTCGTCCGTGACCGGTTTGCTGCTCAGCCGAGCTTCCGGGATGGCGAGGTAATAGCCTTCATACAGCGGTTCCAGCAGGTCCGGCCTTTCCCGCAGCAGGGCATTGTGGATCGCCAGAGAGCTGACCAGCGCGCTTTGCCCGCCGCGGGCTGCCTGGCGGATGCATTGCAAGCCCACGACTTCGTAGGAATCGGTGTGCATGACCAGTTCGCCGCTACTGCGGTAACCGCGTGCGACGGGGTCCTTGTCGTCCTGCTCCACCCGGCCCAGCCGGTCCCCGGCGTGGCTTTGCACGGCCGCTTCGCCCAGGTGCGTGCCCACGGCCCAGTAGATGCGTTCGAGCTGCTCGGGGTCGTATCGCGACGGGTCCAGGCCGGTCACCAGCACGACGCCACGCCCGTGCATGATGTCCGCGCGCAGCTCGTCCAGCAGGCCGACGAGCGCGGGTTGGCGGACGTCCCCCCGCGTGACGGCCTGCGGCGCCAGATGGGCGGTCTGTTCGAGCAATCGATCGATATCGTCGAGCTCGTTCTGGCGCAGCGGCCGGGTGATGGCGCCGCGGCCCCCGAGGTCCCGGGAGGTCCAGGCGCTGGGATGGTCAATGGGCGTACGGCATATCGATGTCATGGCGCGTCTCCTGCGCGGGAGGATTAGCGGGCAACGCCCAGTTCCCTGGCCAACATGCGCTTGCGTTCATCGGGCACGTCAAAGCGCATTTCCATGCCCTTGCGCACCGGTATGCAGCCGCGGCTGTCGTCCGGCGCCATGGCCAGGGAAGTCGGGCTGATCGAGCAAGTGAGCTTCAAGCCTTCTTCCGAAAGCAGCCAGTTCAGGTAGAGCCGGGCCGCATTGGGATGGGGAGCGTCGGCCACGATGGCAATGCTGCGGGGCGAGACCACCGCAGGGTCCTGCAGGTACTGGATGGCGATGGGCGCCTTCTTCTCGATCAGCCGCGCCGAGAACGACGCGAAGGTCGGCGCGTTGAACAGGTAGGCGCCCGCGGCCACCATCTGCGCACCGGAGGCCCCGCTCTGGGTGATCTTGTAGTTCTGCCCGGCGATCTTGCGTAGCAGTTCGACCCCGCGTGCGCGCTCGATGGCGTCCAGCCAGCCCATGTAGTTGTCGGCCACCTGCGGATCGGTCAACAGGAACTTGCCTTTCCATTTCGGATCGGCCAGTTCCGTCCAGGTCTTGGGCACTTCCTGCGGCTTGAGCTGCTCGGTGTTGTAGGCCAGAGCCACGAGGTCCGTGGTCCAGATCATGTGCTTGTCGGCCACGCGATAGTCGGGCCACTTCGCCAGGTTGGGGAGGACGGAGCGGCCCAGGTCCGCGAAACGATCGGGGCGCTGCTCGTAGGGAACGGGCGAACTCACGCTCACGATGTCAGCGCGCACGTCCTTGGCGTCGTACTCGGTCGAGAAACGCTGCATGAGCGGGCCGGTGGGGAAGCGTATGAAACTGCCCTTGATGCCGTAGCGCTTTTCGAAGGCGGCCAGCAGGGTCTTGGTCTGGTTCTCGTCCGACGAGGAGTAGATCATCAATTGCCCCTCGGCCTGGGCAGCCTTGACGAGCGCCGCCGGCTGCTCGACGTCGCCGGTGCTTTGCGCCAGGGCAGGTAGCGATACCGCCATCAGGCCGCCCAGGGCGGCGCGGCGGGCTGCATGGAGAAAACCGCCGAAGCGGGTGGAGGAAGGGCGCGACATGTTCCGTTCTCCTTGAAGGGATCGGCCGGCTAGCCGCCTCGCGGCGCAGACCGGGCGAAGCGCGGACGTCCCAGCAAAAGCACCGCGGATACGGCGACGGCGGAAACGACGCCGATGATGCTGCCGATGGCGGCCAGTTGCGAATACGTGCCGTTGTCGAAAAGCGTGAGGATCAGATAGCCGATGACAGGATTGCGCGGGCCCGACAGGATGGCCGCCGCATTGAGTTCGCCCAGCACCAGCGCGAAGATCGACGCCCAGCCCGCGGCCAGGCCGGGCAGGATCAAGGGCAGCTGCACGGTCCGGAACGTGCGTACCGGCGAGGCGCCGAACAGGCGCGCCGCTTCGGTCAGCTGGTTGCCTACCTGCTGGACCGAAGATTCGGCGGCGATCGACGCGGTGGGCAAGTAGATCGCCGCATAGGCCAGAAACAGGATCAGCCAGGTGCCGCCCAGGTGGAAAGGCGCAAAGCCAAAGGCCACGAGTACGCCGACCGCGAAGACGATATGGGGGATGGCGGTGGGGACCTTGGTGACGATGCCCAGGGTTTGTTCCCGCCGGCCGCCGGCGTGCCGGGCGATGACTGCGACCAAGCCGGCCGCCAGCACCGCGGCGGTCGACGCGCATATGGCCAGCATGGCGCTGTTCGAGATCGCACTTCGCGCCGCTGCCGATGCGCCGAATTCCGCGAAATTGCCCAGCGAAAGATCGGACAGCACGATGCGGGAGCGCCAGAAGGGCTGCAGTGCCACCACCACCAGGGCCAGCAGCGGCAGCACCGAGGTCAGCAGGACGTACAGCAGCACGGCCAGCCGCGCGGGCCAGCGCCAGCCGCCCAGCGCGAGCAGGTTGGGGCGTATGCCCATGCCGCCGATTTGCGCGTGGCCGGTACGTGAGGCGATGCGCCGCTGCAGCAGCCATATCGAAGCGATCAGCACCATCAGCAGCAGCCCGATAATGACTGCCTGCGAGGTTCGCGGCGGATAAGAGAAATTCAGCAGGCGATAGATGTAGACCGACAGCACTTCGATGCGTGCGGCGCTGCCGATCAAAGCCGCGATCGAATACAGGCCGATACTGGATATGACGCAGACCAGGACGGACGAGCCGACGGCATGGCGGATCGCCGGCAGGGACACGCCCAGGAAACAGCGCATGCGTCCTTTGCCGCATATGCGCGCGGCTTCTTCCAGGCTTGGATCCAGGCCGCTGAAGGCCGCGGCTGCAATGACGTAGACGTGCGGTACGGCCCATAGCACGTAAAGAAAAATCAGCCCGGCCCAGCTTTGTATGGCGACCTGGTCCGCATCCAGCGGCAGCCCCAGTGCCTGCAGCGCATCGATGAGCGGGCGCGCCAGGAAGCCGGCCCGGGGGTCGGCCAGGAACAGCCAGCCGATGGCCATGGCGACCGGAGGCAACAACAGCGGTATGACGGGCAGCAGGCGCGACAGGCTGCCCCACCGGGCGTCGGTGCGTTCAATCAGCCAAGCGAAGAAAACGCCGATCGGGACGGCCAGGCACGTTGTGGTCGCCGCCAGGATAGCGGTGTTCCGTACTGCGGCCAATAAACCGGGGGCGGTCAGCGTACTGGCCCACAGCGCCCAGTCCAGGCGGCCCTCGGGCGCAATGGCGCGTACGAGGATGATCGCGATCGGGTAGAAGACGATCACGCTGACCGCCAGCAGCAAGGGCACGACGAACCAGGTCGCCGAGCTGCCTCCGCGAGCGGGCGCCGGCGGCTGTCCCAGGTCTCCGGCGGTTGTCGCGCTCATGCCGGGAACCACCTGAGGCTGGCCGCGGGCAGCGTGACGTCGATGGCATCGCCCGGCCGCATGGCGGCCTGGTTCCATGCCCGCCCCGTGGTCCACGCCGTCATCGGCGTACCGGCGACCTCAAGCCGGAGCTCCTGCCGTGCGCCGAAATAGATGGCATCTTGCACGACCCCGGGAAACGACGGGCCGGGCTGCGATGGCGGCGAACCGGCCGGCGCCACGGCCACCTGCTCGGGGCGTATCGTCAGCCATCCGTCGTCGCCGGTCCTGGCGCCAAGCCCCACGCCCGAGACCGGCAGCTTGCCCAGGGGCGTGGCGATGACCGCTTCACCTCCGGAAATGGTTTCCACCCGCCCTTGCAAGCGGTTGATCTCGCCTACGAATTCGGCCACGTAGATCGACGCCGGGTGTTCATAGACGTCGCGTCCGCTCGCCGACTGGCTGATCCGGCCCGACTCCATCACCGCCAGGGTGTCGGCCAGTTCCATGGCCTCTTCCTGGTCGTGCGTGACGTAGATGCCCGAAAACCCCGCCTGCGCCTTGAGCTCACGCAGTTCCCGGCGCAGCCGGCGCCGCACCTTGGCATCGATATTCGACAGCGGTTCGTCGAACAGCATCACTGACGGCGCGCCGGCCAATGCCCGTGCCAGCGCCACCCGCTGCTGCTGGCCGCCGCTCAGCTCGCCGGGGTAGCGGTGATCCATGCCGACTATCCCCAGCCGGCCCAGCACGTCGGCGACCCGGGCCCGAATGGATTCCTTGTCGTAGCCGTCGAGCGCGGTCAGCGGATAGGCCACGTTCTGGAACACCGTCATATGCGGCCAGAGTGCATACGACTGGAACATCATCCCGATATGGCGATGCTCGGGCGGGACATAGACATGGTGGCGCGACGAGAAAACGGTCTTGCCGTTTATCTGGATTTCGCCGCCGTCCGGTTTTTCGAGCCCCGCAATGCATCGCAACAAGGTGGTCTTGCCGCAGCCGCTCGGCCCTAGCAATACCACCAGCTCGCCGCGGCGTACGGTCAGATCCACGGCATCCACCGCCAGTACGCCGTCGTGCCCCTTGCGGCCGTCACCCGGGTAGATCTTGGTCAGGTGACTGACCCGTACGATCGCTTCGCTCCCCGCGGGGAGCCCTGTCGCAGCGGCCAAGATGTCTTCCTCCAGATGTGGCGGCGCGCTACAGTCGCCACCTATCTTTTTGGTGTTTTGTTCAATCTAGCATGAATCTAAATCTTTATTGAACAAGAAATTTAAAAAAACGAGTTGTTTGGTGTAAATTCAAACTAATTGTCCAAAATGTGGACAGAGGGCGATAGCGTGTCAGCAGTCACAAACAAGATCCGGATAGAGAAAGCAGGGCGTAGCGACGAGGCTTCGCCCAGTGCCGTCAAGACGCTGGGCAAGGCATTGGCCGTGCTCGAAGCGGTTGCGCAGTGCGAGCATCCGCCGACCGTCGGCGAACTGGCCGCCTTGCTGGGCCTGGCCCGGCCCACGGTGCACAGGCTGGTACAGACCCTGGTGGGCGCCGGCTTTCTGCAGCAGAACACCACCGACGCCCGGGTCAGCATAGGATTTGCGGTGCTGCCGCTCGCGTCTTCGCTGCTCGATAACAACCGCCTTCGGCTCGAAGCCTTGCCGCACCTGCAGGCGCTGGCGCAGAAAATGAACGAGCGGGTCAACCTGGGCATCCTGCACCGGGGCCAGGTGCTCATCATCGGCGGCACCGAAAAGCCCAACCTGCCCACGATCTATTCCCGCTTCGGCCGGTCGGTGCCCCTCCATTGCTGCGCGCTGGGCAAGGCCATGCTCGCTTTCATGCCGTCCGAAGAAGCGCTTACCCTGCTCGAGGCGCGGCCCATGGTCGCCCGCACGCCCAACACGATCACGTCCATCCCGGAGATGATGAAAGAGCTCGCCGCCATTCGGCAGCGGGGCTATTCAACGGAGCGCGGGGAGAACTCCCCTACGTCCAGCTGCATAGGCGTGCCCTTGCTGGACCGGAACGATTTCCCGGTCGGCGCCATCAGCGTCAGCGGCCGGTCCATGGAACCGCTGGAGAAGGACGTCGGCGAAGCGCTGGCCACGGCGGAACTGATTTCCCACCTGCTCTAGCCGGACGCGCAGCAATCACGATGGAGTACTGGCATGAAGATCCAATCCGTAGAGATCTGCAAACTCGAATTGCCTCCCCGGACGCCATCGACCCCGCCGCGCCGGTCCAGCTACAACCAGACCGCCAAGCGCGCTTTTCCGATCAACAAATATGCCGAGTTCCCGCGCCAGTTACGCAAGATCCCCGGCGAAGTGGCCGACGAGGCCTGGATCAAGGTGACCGCCGAAGACGGCACCTGGGGCGTGGGGTTGTGCCACTGGGGCAGCCTGATCGAACCGCTGGTCCGCAGGCATTTCTCGCCGCTGCTGACGGGGCGCGACTGCCTGGCGATCGAATACCTGAACGATCTCATGTGGCGGTCATGCCAGCGGTTTGGTGCGACGGGCCTCGCCTCGGTGGCGCGCAGCGGCATTGATCTGGCCTTGTGGGATCTCAAGGGCAAGCTGCTGGACGTGCCGGTCTACAGCTTGATCGGCGGACCCTGCCGCGAACAGATCGACTGCTATTGCACCAGCGACGATCTGGATTGGACGATGGAGCTGGGGTTCAAAGCGTTCAAGATCAGCAATCCCGTTCACTACGAGGAAAGCACCGAAGGCATCAATCGGCTGGAAGAAAAAGTCGCCAAGGCGCGCGAGACGGTGGGACCGGATGCGGACCTGATGCTCAATCCCGTGATGTCGTTCAACGTGGAGTTCGCCGCCCGCCTGATGGAGCGGCTGTTGCCGTACCGGCTGCGTTGGATAGAGGAACCCTTGATGCCGCACGACGTCGATGGCCTCGCCCAGCTCAAGCAGGCTGTCCCGACCCTGCCGATCGCCACCGGCGAGGATCACAAAGGCCGCCATGCGTTCCGGGAACTGGTGGACCGGCGATGCGTAGACGTGCTGCAGCCCGACCTGCGCTGGTTTGGCGGGCTGACCGAGGCGCTGAAGGTCTATACGTTGGCCGAGGCCGCGGGCCTGTCGACCTTTCCGCATTCCGGGGCCAGCCTGCCGTTCGGCCAGCACTTCCATTTCGCCATGCCCGAAGCGCAGCTGGCGGAGTACTGGCTGGGGGCCGATGTGGGGGTGCCGCTGGCCGAAGCCATGCGCCTGCCCGGTGTCCAGGTGCCGGTGAACGGCAAGGTTCGGCCTTCCGATGCGCCGGGATTCGGCATCGACCTGAAGCAAGAATGGCTGGTGCCCTGGCCTTGACGGCCGACGGGGCCCCCTACACCAGTCCTCCCCGGGCAAACAAGCCTTGCAGCAGCTTCTTCACCGGCGCGGGCAGCGCGGCTTCGGCCAGTTCGCTGGTGGGCAGCCAGATCTGCGGTTGCCCCGCGTCGCGCAGCGCCAGCGAACCTGCATGCACGTGCCAGGGGTCCACATGCAGCCGGAAATGGGTGAAGGTGTGTGAGAACCGCGGCAGCCGTATCGTTTGCGCGGGCGCCACCCCCAGATGCCGGCAGGCCAGTCCCGGATCGCCGTCGGCGAATTCCGGCAAGCTCCACAACCCGCCCCAGATGCCCGGCGAAGGCCGGCGCTGCACCAGGATCTCGCCGCCTTTCTCGATCACCAGCATGCCGGTATGCCGTTCCGGCACGGCCTTGCGTTCGCGCGGCGTGGGCAGTTCGTGCTGGCGCGCCTCGCGCAGCGCCGTGCAGGTGTCGCGTACCGGGCATCGTCCGCAGTCGGGATCGCCGCGGGTGCAAAGCGTGGCGCCAAGGTCCATCAGCCCCTGGGTATAGCGCCGCATTTCCTCCGCGGCGTCGGGCCCCTCTGCCGGCACCTCGGCCTGGGCGATAGCCCACATGCGCTGTTCCACCACGCGCTTGGTCGGGACGCCCTCGATTCCGAAATGGCGCGCGAACACGCGCTTGACGTTGCCATCCAGGATGGGGCTGCGCTCGCCATAGGCAAACGCGGCGATCGCCGCCGCCGTGGAGCGGCCGATGCCGGGCAGGGTTTCGATATCCGCCGCCGTAGGCGGAAAACGCCCGCCCCAGTCCGACACGATCCGCTTGGCGCACGCATGCAGATTCCGGGCGCGCGTGTAGTAGCCCAGCCCTGCCCACAAGGCCATGACGTCTTCTTCGTCCGCCGCTGCCAGATCGGCCACCGTCGGGAATTTCGCCAGGAAACGCTCGTAGTACGGAATCACCGTCGCTACCTGCGTCTGCTGCAGCATGATCTCCGACAGCCAGATCCGATAAGGGTCGTGCGTGTTCTGCCACGGCAGCGTATGCCGCCCATGGGTCCGCTGCCACGCCACCACACGCTCGGAAAACGACTTCACTACACCTCCTGTTGGGCGCTTATCTCTGACACCGCGGGCAAAAATACGTCGCCCGCTGGCCCTGCACCAGCCGCCGGATCGGCGTGGCGCATACCCGGCAGGGCTGCCCGGCCCGGTCGTAGACGCGGGCGTCGATCTGGAAATAGCCCGACTCGCCACCTGCGCCTACGTAGTCGCGCAGCGAGCTGCCGCCCGCGCGGATGGCGTCTTCCAGCGTGGCCCGCACCGCGGCCGCCAGTGTCTCATAGCGCGCCGCGGAGATGCGGCCGGCGGGCGTGCGAGGGTGGATACCGGCCCGGAACAGGCTTTCGGACGCATAGATGTTGCCGACTCCCACGACGATATCGCCCATAAGCAGGGCCTGCTTGATCGGCGCACTGCGCCGCCGGGTATGGCGAAACAGCCAAGCGCCGTCGAAGCGTGGATCGAAGGGCTCGATGCCGAGCTTGGCCAGCAAGGGGTGGTCTTCGACCGGTCCCGCTTCGGCGTCATGCCACAGCACCGCGCCGAAACGCCGGGGGTCGTGCAGGCGCAGGACGGCCTGGTCGAAGATCCAGTCAACATGATCGTGCTTGCGCGGCGGTTCGCCCGGATCGACATGGCGCAGCGATCCGGACATCCCTAGGTGGACGATCAGCCACCCATGCTCGAATTGCATCAAAAGGTATTTGCCGCGGCGGCCCGTGGTCAGGACGCGGCGCCCCTCTACCCGCGCGGCCAGATCCGGCGGGACCGGCCAGCGCAGGCGGGGCTCGCGTATGATCAGGCGGCGCAGCTCGCGGCCTTCCACCGTGGGCGCGATGCCGCGGCGGGTGGTTTCTACTTCTGGAAGTTCGGGCATGTTGATTGCTGCCGGCGCCAATGAACTGTTCGCGCCGCCGGCAGTCCGATGATTAAAGCCTATGAACCCGCGTATCTCCGCCGGCATGCCTGGCCCGCCGGCGGGCTCGCCGACCGGTTGGGCAGATAAGCGCAGTGCTAACATCACCTAATATGGACGGCGTCGGCGGTACGCCAAGGAATTGTGCCATGTTGTTTAACGCTTATCGTTTGAAGCTGGCGGCCGCGTGCGTGGGGCTGGCGGCCATGGTCCCGGGCGCGCTTGCCCAGACCGAGCCGGCCGCTTCGGACGAATTGCTGGTTCCGGGCTTGAGCCTTTCGCCGCTCAGCGGAAGGGCGATCGGGCCCAAGGCCCTTCCGAGCGTCGAGCTATCGGCCGACGTCCTGTTCCAGATCCTGGCTTCCGAGATCGCGGCCCAACGCGGCGCTTTCGGCCCCGCTACCAGTACCTCCCTGGAGCTCGCGGAAAATACCGGGGACCCCCGCCTGGCTCGCCGGGCGGTCGAGTTCGCGCTGGCCGGGGGCGATCTGGTGCGCGCGCTGGAAGCGGCGCAGGCGTGGGCCGAACTCGATCCGGCCGACGTGGAAGCGCGCCAGACCGCGCTTTCGCTGGCAGCCGCCGCAGGCCGCGTCGAAGGCATGGGGTCCGCGCTGCGGTCCAGGATCGCAGCCGCGCCCGACAAATCCGTAGCGATCGTCGAAGCCCGCCGCGTGGTTGCCCGCCTGGAAGACAAGCGCCGGGCGCTGACCATTCTCGAGGAAGCGCTGGCCGATGTGCGCAACCATCCCGAGGCGCACCTTGCCCTGGCCCGGGTCGCCGCGGCGGCCGGTGACAATACCCGCGCGCTGCGCGAGGCGCGTGCCGCGCTCGATGCGCAGCCCGATTCAGAAGCGGCAGCCATGCTGGCCCTGCAGCTGGGCATAGAAATCGAGCCCGAGCAGTCGGTTGCGCGGGCTCGCGCCTTCATTGCCACGCATGCCGAGTCGCGCAACCTGCGGGTCCTGCTCGCGCGGGCGCTGGCATCCCTGAAGGACTACGAAGGCGCCCGGTCGGAGCTGGATGCCCTGGCGCGGGCCAATCCCGAGGATTTCGAGATCCTCTACATGCAAGGCGTGCTGGCCTACCAGTCCGGGCGCCTGTCGGACGCGGACCGCTACCTCAGGCAGTACCTGGACATCCACGAACAACGCGTCGGCGCCGACAAGCGGCTTGCGCCGCTGCCCGAAGCCGATAATGCGCTGTTCCTGCGCGTGCAGATCGCCGAAGACCAGCAGCGCTACGACGACGCTTTCGAGCTGCTGGACAAGGTCGACGACCCGGAGGCCGCCTTGCCCGCCCGCCTGCGCCAGGCGGTGCTGCGCTCCAAGCAGGGGCGGGTCGACGAAGCCCGGCAAATACTCTCGGTCATCGATCCGCGCAGCACGCGCGAGGGCACGCAGGTGGCGCTGACCGAAGCGCAGATCCTTAGGTCGGCCGGGCAGCGCGACGAAGCGGTCAAGGTTCTCGAGGCGGCGAACGAACGCTATCCCGATACGCCCGACATCATGTACGACCTGGCCATGCTGTACGAACAGCAGAACCGGATCGACGAGATGGAGAGCCGGCTGCGCCGCATCATCGCGATCAAGCCCGACCACGCCCACGCCTACAACGCGCTCGGCTATTCGCTGGCCGACCGCAACGTCCGGCTGGACGAGGCCAAGAAGCTGATCGAGCGCGCGTTGAACCTGGCCCCCGACGATCCCTTCATCATCGACAGCATGGGCTGGGTCTACTACCGGATGGGCGACAACACGCGGGCGCTGTCCTATCTCGAGCGGGCCTACCAGCTGCGGCCGGACGCTGAAATCGCCGTGCATCTGGGCGAGGTCCTCTGGGCCGCGGGCCAGCAGGCCCGGGCACGCCAGTTGTGGCGCGAAGTCCAGGCCAAGGATCCTTCCAACGCCGCGCTCAAGGGCACCCTTGTGCGCCTGGATGTGACGCTGTGAGCCATTGCTGCTTGCGGTTGGCGCGTGCGGCGGCGACTGGCGCCTTGATCGCGCTGGTGGGCGCCTGCGCCGTGCCGGTTCCGATTCCCGCGCCGCAGGGCGCGGACGAAAGCCGCTCTTTGTCGCGGGTCGGGCGTTTCGCGTTGCGCGTGGAAGAGATCAGCGGCAAGCAGAACGCGGTGCAAGGAAGCTTTGCCTGGCGCGACGACGGCAGCAGCCTCGCGCTCGACTTGGTGTCTCCCATGGGCGCCACGCTGGCCCGGGTCGAGGCCGCTCCAGGCCGGGCCGTGCTGCGCGAATCGAACGGCAAGGAAACCCGCGCCGGCGATCCGGACGAATTGGTAGGTATCGTGCTCGGCAGCGATATTCCGGTATCCGGGTTGCGCGATTGGCTGCGCGGCCGCATCGCGGCCCGGCCCGCCGCGGTGATCGTCGAACGCGACGAACAGGGCCGGCCCCTGGTGTTCGACCAGGCCGGCTGGCGCGTGACAGCCCGCGAGTACGACGCCATGGGCCCGACCCGGCTGCACCTGGCGCGCAACGAAGCCGGTCAGGAAGTGGACCTGCGCCTCGTCATCAATCCCTAGATGAACCTGCTTCCCGGACCCTTCGGGCGACGCCGGGCAGCGGCCTGACTCTTGCCATGGCCACAGAACTGAACGACGTACCCGCGCCCGCGAAGATCAACCTGTTCCTGCACGTGGTCGGACGGCGTGCCGACGGCTATCACCTGCTGCAAACCGTCTTCCGCTTCATCGACCTGCAGGACACGCTGCATTTCCGCGTCCGCGCGGATAACCGCATCGTGCGTGCCTACGAATTGCCCGGCGTGCCCGCGGACGCGGACTTGGTCGTGCGGGCGGCGCGCGCCTTGCAACAGGCTACCGGCTGTGCCCTGGGGGCGGAGATCGTGCTCGAAAAACGGATCCCGGCCGGCGGCGGGCTGGGCGGGGGTTCGAGCGATGCCGCCTCGGTGCTGTTGGCGCTGAACCGCTTGTGGAAGACTGGCCTGTCGCGGCGCCAGTTGATGCAGCTGGCCTTGCCGCTGGGTGCGGATGTCCCGGTGTTCGTGTTCGGCCGCAATGCCTTCGCCGAAGGGGTAGGAGAAGAGCTGACCGGGCTGGTCCTGCCACCGCGCTGGTACGTGCTGGTCCAGCCCGATGCCAGCGTGCCGACCGCAGAGGTTTTCCGGGCACCGGAATTGACAAGAGACACGCGACGCGTCAAAATAGCGGACTTTCCTGACGGCGCATTTAATGCTGCACCAGATGCTGTCTTTGGGAACGATCTGGAAGCTGTCGTTTTTGCCCGCTTTCCTGAAGTTGGGCGGATCCGGGCGGTGGTTTCCCAGGCGCTTGGTGGTGCCAGGGTCAGAATGTCCGGATCGGGCGCGTGCCTATTTGTCGAATGCGACACGCAGGCACAGGCCAATGGCGCGGTATGCAAAATCGCCGCTACAATGCGGGATCAGCCCAGCGGGCTACCGGCGTTGAGAGTCAATCTGGCATGTGCCGGGCTCGATACGCATCCGTTGCTGGACTGGGCCGCATAGGCCGGAAGTAAATGGCCACCAGTCGGCAATGTTCGTCGCAGCCGGACGTTGTCGCGACAAGTTTCGATGTCCACGCAGGTTTCTGCGCGGGCAACGAGTTGGGGAGTCGCCAAGTTGGTTAAGGCACCGGATTTTGATTCCGGCATTCGAGGGTTCGAATCCTTCCTCCCCAGCCAAAGTCTTTGACCGAAAGCTGTTGATGCCTGTCCGTGTTTCACAGGGTCAACAGCTTTGTTGTTTTGTCGATCGGTCCCGGTTACAGGTCACCCGGGCCACAGCCACGGGCAAATGCGTCATGGCGCAAGAAAGCTTCATGATATTCACGGGGACTGCCAACCCCAAGCTGGCGGCGGACGTCGCGAGTCATCTCGGCATACCACTGGGCAAGATGAGCGTCGGTCGCTTCTCCGACGGCGAAGTCATGGTGGAGATCAACGAGAACGTCCGTGGTAAAGACGTATTCGTGCTCCAGCCCACCTGTGCCCCGACCAACGACAACCTGATGGAAATCATGGTCATGGTGGATGCGCTGCGCCGGGCATCCGCCGGCCGCATCACGGCCGCCATGCCATATTTCGGCTATGCCCGCCAGGACCGCCGCCCCCGTTCGGCGCGCGTGGCGATCTCGGCCAAGGTCGTGGCCAACATGCTGCAGGTGGTAGGCGTGGACCGGATCCTGACCATGGACCTGCACGCCGACCAGATCCAGGGGTTTTTCGACATCCCGGTCGACAACATCTACGCCGCGCCCATCCTGCTCAGCGACATCTGGAAGCGCAACCTGTCGAACCTGATGGTGGTGTCGCCCGACGTGGGCGGCGTGGTCCGCGCCCGTGCGCTGGCCAAGCGCCTCGAGGTCGACCTGGCCATCATCGACAAGCGCCGCCCGCGGGCCAACGTGTCCGAAGTGATGAACATCATCGGCGACGTCGAAGGCCGCACCTGCATCATCATGGACGACATGGTCGATACCGCCGGCACGCTGTGCAAGGCGGCCCAGGTCCTCAAGCAGCGGGGCGCGCTGGCGGTCTATGCGTATTGCACGCACGCCGTGTTGTCGGGCGGCGCGGTGGGCCGTATCGCCGAGTCCGACCTGGACGAACTGGTGGTGACCGATACCATTCCCGCCAGTGAGGAGGTCAAGGCCTGCAGCCGCATCCGCCAGTTGTCGTGCGCGGCCCTGATCGGCGAGACCATGCTGCGCATCTCGCGGGCCGACTCGGTCAGCTCGCTGTTCGTCGAATAAGTTTTGTCCTTTGCGCCTTGCCGCAGGCAGGCGCAAAGGCGAACCGGAAGCGCTGGTCGCGGCGCTGCCGGGCGGAACGCGATGGTCGCGTTCCGTGCACCGCTCGCGGGCATGTCGCCCGCCGCATTTTGGAGAAAACCATGCAATTCAACGCCACTTCGCGTAGCGTCCAGGGTTCGAGTGCGAGCCGCCGCCTGCGCCGCGCCGGCCGTGTTCCCGCCATCGTTTATGGCGCCGACGCAGCGCCCCTGTCCATCGAACTCGACCACAACGAGATCTACCATGCCCTGCGCAAGGAAGAGTTCCATTCTTCCATCCTGAGCATGCAACTCGACGGCAAGAGCTCCCAGGTCCTGCTGCGTGCCGTGCAATGGCACCCCTACAAGCCGCAAGTGCTGCATGTGGACTTCCAGCGCGTCGCCGCCGGCCAGGCCCTGCACACCAAGGTTCCGCTGCACTTCATCAACGCCGAGACCTCGCCTGCGGTCAAGCTCAGCGGCGCGATCATCACCCATGTGCTGACCGAAATCGAAGTCACTTGCCTGCCCAATGACCTGCCGCAGTTCATTGAAGTCGACCTGGGCAATATCGTGGCC
Organism: Pigmentiphaga sp.; assembly: GCF_033795525.1. Classification (GTDB taxonomy): domain Bacteria; phylum Pseudomonadota; class Gammaproteobacteria; order Burkholderiales; family Burkholderiaceae_B; genus Pigmentiphaga. The sequence goes on along the minus strand of NZ_JARYGM010000003.1, from coordinate 197,768 downwards.
GGCGCATCGGTGCACCTGTCCGACATCAAGGCCCCCAAGGGCGTGACCTTCACGGTGGGCGGCGAGACCGTCTTGGCCACCGCGGTCGCCAAGCCCGGCGGCGCGGCCGACGAAGCGGAGGCACCGGCAGAGGGCTGATTGCCCCACGTCCGGCGCTCGGCCATCATGGAACCCCGGTGCTTGCGCCGGGGTTTTTTTATGGCTGAGCGCCGAAACGCCGGCTGAAACAAAAAAGATATCAGCCGTGCCATTGAAAAGAATTAGATATATCAGAGGCCTTGGGGCACACTCGGTCGTGCGGGGCTGACAGCCCATACCGGATTCTTACCACTCTATCGCTGACGACCATGTCTACTACCACGCATTTTCCGTCTCCGACCCGGGCTCCCGCCGCCTGGCGCGGCCCCGACGTCGATTGGACACAGGAGTGCCTGTTCCGGCTGGATGACGCCGATATCGCCGAGATCGACCGGGCGCTCAAGGCGTTGAACGCGGGCGCAATCGAGCGGCCGCTGCCCTTGCGGCCCCAGGATTTCCCCCTCGAGCGAGTGGCGAGCAAGCTGCAGGCCGTGGGCGAACAACTCTACCGCGGCAAGGGGTTTGCCATGCTGCGCGGCTTGCCGCGGACCCGGTACAGCGCCGACGAAATGGCCCAGATTTATTTCGGCCTGTCGGTGTATCTGGGCGTCCCGATTTCGCAGTCGCATCGCGGCGAATTGCTGGGGCACGTGCTGAACCTGGCCGGCTATGGCGAGGTGGCGCGGGCCTACCAGGACGGCGGGCATATGAACATGCATACCGATTCCTGCGACATCATCGGACTCATGTGCCTGCGTACCGCCCGAGCCGGCGGCGCAAGCCGGATCTGCAGCGCGCTCGCCATTCACGATGCATTGGCCGAGCAGCGGCCGGACCTGCTGGCCAGCCTCTATGCCGGCTACTACTTCCGGCGCGGCGACAAGGATGCACAATTGGGTGATGGCAGAAAAGTCAGCGTGGCCCCCGTCCCGGTGTTCGATCGGCTCCCCGGCTGGCCGCAACAGGTTTCCTGCTATTTCCTGGGCAGCTATATTCGCCGCGCCGCCAAGGAGGGATTCGGCAGCCTGAGCGCAGTGGACCAGGAAGCCGTCGCTACGCTCGAAGCCATGGCCGAGTCGCCGGAGTTCTATCTGGACATGCAATTCCAGGATGGGGACATCCAGTTCTTGAACAACCGCGTTATCTTGCATGGCCGGACCGACTACGCCGACGAGGACGATATCGGCAAGCGGCGGCATTTGCTCCGGGTCTGGCTGAGCGCGCCCGAGTGGCCGCCCTTGGCCCCCCGGCAAGTGATGCATTCCGACGAAGACCACCGGCTCTGGCTGGAACGCCGGGACCCGGCGCTGGAATTTCCCCAGGCTTATCTCGAATCGCTGCGTGCCCACGCGGATTGAACGACAGAAGGAGAAGTGACTGCCATGAAACGCCTTGTCTATGGGATCGCACGCATTCGTGGGCTGATCGCCGCCGTATTGGTCTTCACGGGGCTGGCCTTCGTCGTCCCGGCCGGCGCAGCCGAACAGTACCCCAACCGCAATCTGGAACTCATCGTCCCGTATGCGCCGGGAGGCCTGCTCGACGTCGCAGCGCGCCTGTCGGCTACTTATCTGGCGCAGGAACTGGGCCAGCCTGTGGTGGTGAGGAACGTGCCCGGTGCCGGCGGCACCATCGGCATGGTACGGCTGGCCAAGGCCAAGCCCGACGGCTACACCTTGGCGCTCGGGTCGTTCGGCCTGCTGATCAACAAAAAGCTGCGGCCGGACGTGGAATACGATCCGCTGCGCAGTTTCACCCCGGTGGGCTATGTAGGCGACCAGGGCTTCGTGCTCATGGTCGCTCCCGCCCATTTCGACGTCGCCAACGTGAACGAACTGGCCGAGCGCATCAAGGCCAAGCCCGGCGCCTATACCTATGCGTCGGGTGGCGTGGGTGCGCCGTCGCACGTGCTGGCCGAACAGTTCCGCGCCCAGCAGGGGCTGAACATGGTGCATGCGCCGTATCAGGGGCAGAATCCGGCCATCATGGCCTTGCTGGCGGGCGACGTGCAGGTGACCTTGCAAACCGTGGCCGGCGCCGAAGAGCTGCTGCACAGCGGCCGCATCCGTGGGCTGGCCTCCACGGGCTCCGAGCGTCCCGCGGCGTTTCCGACGGTTCCGACCTTCAAGGAGCTCGGTATCGAAGGCATGGAGAACGAGGGGTGGCTGGCGATCTTTGCGCCGTCGGGCGTGAGCCAGCCGGTCAAGGAAAAGCTGCGGGCCGCCTGGGCACGCGTGGCGAGCAACGACGAATTCCGGCAAGCGCTGGCCAAGCGCGCCATTCAGGCGCGCGCCGTGACGCCGGAACAATTCGAGACCATGATGGCCGACGACCTGAAGTACTGGACGCAGCTCCTGGACAAGACCGGCATCACCTTGAACTGATGTCCCGTACGCGGCTGACGCATCGTCCATGAGCAGCCCGCAACGGCCGTCGTGTCCGGCGGATCTTCGCCAGCTGCAGCAATTCATCGTCGTTGCCGAGGAGCTGAATTTCCGCCGCGCCGCCAGCCGGCTCTGCATGACGCAGCCTCCGCTGAGCACGGCCATCAAGCGGCTGGAAGAAGCGGTCGGGACGCCGCTGTTCCAGCGCAACCGCTCGGCAGTGTCGCTCACGCCGGCCGGTGTGGTGCTCTTGCGCGAAGCGCGCTATCTGCTTCGCCAGGCCGAAGTTTCTTTTGCCGAGGCCCGGGCCGCCTCGGCCGGCGCGCGCGAGATCCTCAGGGTCAAAAGCATAGATAGCGCGATGCTGAACCTGCTGCCGGAATGGCTGGAACGGTTCTGCTCCACGGAAAAAGGCATACGGTTGTCTTTGACCACGGGCTCCAGCCAGGACGTCATCTCGGCGGTCGAGGGCGGCAGTATCGATCTGGGCGTATGCGTGCCAGGGGGCGCCAGCTATCCCCACTTGCGGACCTTTCCCTTCGGCCGCGAACGCTTCTGCCTGGCCGTCCATGCTTCGCATCGTTTCGCGGGCCGCGCCCAGGTCCGGCTGCCCGAACTCGCGGGCGAGCACATCGTCACCCATTACCCGCATGCGGCCAGCCCCGGCTATCACGCCGCAGTAAGCGTTGCCTTGCAGCAGACCGGCGCACACGTGCACGTGCACCAGTCCGAAACCCACTTGCTTGCCACGCTGGGTCTGGTGAGGCTGGAGGTCGGCCTGGCGCTGATTCCCGATTCGATGCGGCGCATAGGCATGGATGGCGTCGTATACGTGGAAGTGGTGTCCGAGCAGGGGGACGCCGTCACCTATCCCATCGTGCTGGCCGTGCGCCAGAGCGGCGCGAGTGACGCCGCCGTGCGATTCTGCGAGTTCGTCCAGCGGCGGACCGCGGCAGCGGGGCGTTCTTAAACTAAGATACAAGCCTTCGTCCGGGTTTCGGCGGCCATGCCGTCCCGGCCGGCTGTGCATTCCTCTGTTTTTCGCATCGCTCCCTTCATGTCAGAACCCATACGCCTCATTGCCGGCCTGGGCAATCCCGGTCCTGAATACGAACGCACCCGGCACAACGCGGGCTTCTGGCTGCTCGACCAGATCGCCGACGATTTGCGCGTGTCCTTTACCAACGAAAAAAGCTTCTTTGGCCACGTTGCCAAGGCCCGGGTGGACGGCGCCGCGATTCTGCTGGCCAAGCCCATGACCTACATGAACCGCTCGGGCCAGGCCGTCGGCGCCTTGGCCCGGTTCTACAAGCTTGGGCCGGAGCAGATACTGGTCGCACACGATGAGCTCGACCTGTTGCCCGGCCAGGCCAAGCTCAAGCAAGGGGGCAGCCACGCAGGGCACAACGGCCTGAAGGATATCCAGGCGGCGCTGGGGTCACCGGCGTTCTGGCGCTTGCGCGTGGGCATCGGACATCCGCGATCGCTGGGCCTGGCCCAGCAGGTCGTCGACTTCGTGCTTCATCCTCCCGGCCGCGAAGAACAGGCCCGCATCGACGAAACGCTGGACCGCGCGCGCGCAATCGTCCCGGCGTTGCTCAAGGGTGAATTCGAACAGGCCATGCAACAGCTGCACAGTGGCAATGCCTGATACCGATTGGCCCGGCGCATCGGCGGCGCGCGCGCCTGGCCGGGGCCGTCCCGGATTTCGCGAGGAGTTCGCCGACTTCCTGGCCTTCGTCAGGCGACCCGCGCTGGGGCCACGCCTGCCTCGCGCGCCCTACGGCTATCGCCGCCTGGACGGCAGCCGGCCCCGCTATGCGTCTCAGGAGTGGCTGGGCGGCATAGCGGGGCCGCACCTGGCCGCCTGGTTGGCGGTGCTGTGGGGCATCAACCTGCTGGTTCTGGGGCCGGTAGCGGCCTCTGTCGCGACCGCCTCCGGCGCCGAGCGCCGGCTGGACACGCTGCAGCTTTCGTGGTTCCACGTGGTGCTCTGGGCTCCTGTGGTCGAGGAAATGCTGTTCCGCTTCGGGCTGCGTCGCCCCGCCACGGCGCTGTGGCTGCTGCCCGTGCTGCTTGCGGCCTTGTTGTTGCGTCCCACTCCTGCGATGGCGGCCAGCGTTGCCTTTGCCTGCGCCATCATCGCTGCGGTCCTTGCCTGGCGCCGCTACCGCTGGCCATGGCGGTGGCTGCGGCGCTATCGCGACGCCTTTCCCGCCATCTTCCATCTTTCCACGCTGGCGTTCGCCTTTCTGCACCTGCTCAACTTCCGCCTGGGCGAGGCGGGCTGGCTGCTTCTGCCGCTGCTGGTGCTGCCGCAATGGGCAACGGGACTGGCGCTCGGATGGATGCGCGTGCGGTTCGGCATAGGCACTTCCATGGCCATGCATGCCGCCTTCAATGCCGGGCCCATGGCGCTGCTGTGGGCACTGCAGAAGTATGCGCCGGGCTGGCTGGATGGATAATGGCTGCCAAGGTTTGAATCCAGGAGACGTGCCATGACGCGAGCGCCCGTGCTTTCGTTCGATGCTTCGGTCGTGATGATCACCGGCGCCAGCAAGGGAATCGGCCTTGCATGCGCGCTGGCCTTTGCCCGGGCCGGCGCCACGGTGGCCGGCATATCGCGCAGCCAGGCCAATCTCGACACCGCCCGGGCCGCCTTGCGGGCCGAAGGCCTGGACATGCACGCGATCGCCACCGACCTGACCGACGAAGCCGCGGCACTGGCGGCCGTGCAGCGCGTCGAGGACGAGATCGGCCCTCTCTCGGTGCTGGTCAACTCGGCGGGCGCTGCCCGGCGCTATGCACCCGAGCAACTGGGCGGCGCGGCCTTTCGCCAGGCCATGGACGCAAAGTATTTCAGCTACATGCACGTACTCGACGCAGTGGCCCGCCGCATGGCCGGCCGCAAGCGGGGCAGCATCGTCAATGTGATCGGCCAGGGCGGCAAGTCGCCGGGTTCCTTCCATATCGCCGGCGGTGCGGCCAATGCGGCGCTCATGCTGGCTACCGTTGGCTATGCGCGTGCCTATGCAGCGGCGGGAGTGCGGTTCAACGCCATCAATCCCGGCTTGACCCGCACCGGCCGGGTGGAAGAGGGCTTGGCCGTGGCGGCGCAGTCCAGCGGACAGAGCCCCGAGCAGGTCCTGGCGCAGCAGGTTGCCGACATCCCCATGGGACGCTTGGCCGAGCCGGACGAGATCGCCAACGTAGCGATGTTTCTCGCGTCCGATCTGGCCAGCTACGTGTCGGGGGCGGTCATCCCGATGGATGGGTGCGCGGCGCCGTTCATCTGAGTTCGTGCCGAACAGCTCATGGCGGCCCACATCCAGCAGACCCATCGCTTCGCCCAGCGTCTTTCCGACGAGGATTTCGATCGCGTTTCAATCCGTGACCGCCGGAAAGCGGTCGCGCCGATCTATACGATTTGCCGATCAATCTATACAAACAATTCAATTCCGAAAAAGAAAGCCCTTTGTTACCTTGGGGCTGATCTTGTATCGGAATGCATGAATGAAAACAGCAGTTTACGGAGACTACGACCAGGAAGAACTGGACCGGCAGTACGACAACCAGCGCTATTGCCCCACTTTCCGCGAGACCTTGGACGAGGGCGCGCGCCTCAGTCTTGAAGCGTCGCCGTTGTGCACCGAGCGCGACGTGCGCTGGGGCGAGCACCCGGATGCCCGCCTCGATATCTACCGGCCCGCCGGGCCGGGGCCGTATCCGGTGGTGGTCTACGTCCATGGCGGCGCGTGGCTGGGACAGAGCAAGGAGGAAAGCGCGTTCGCTGCCCCGGCATTCGTCGAGGACCAGTGCATGTACGTGGCCCTCGGATTCCCCCGCGCATCGCAAGTGCCTTTTGCCGACATGGTCGCCGCCGTGCGCGAAGGCATAGGCTGGATCGTGCGAAATATCGCGCGTTTTGGAGGCGACCCGCGTCGTATCGTGTTGATCGGCCACTCCTCGGGCAGCCACCTGGTCTCGCAGTGCCTGATCCACGATTGGAAGGCCGCGGGCCTGCCGGGCAACGATTTTGCCGGCGCGGTGCTGGTGAGCGGCCTGGGCGATCTCGAACCGGTGCGGTTGTCGTATCGCAATCAGCGCCTGCACCTGACGCCTGCCCAGGTGAACGAGTTCTCGCTGCTACGCAACGAACCCAGCGGCCGGACGCCGGTGGTGGTGGCCGTGGCCCGGGGAGATACCGACGAATTCCGCCGGCAGAGCGGCGAGGTCGCCCGCTACTGGCGCGCGCGGGGATTGCTGGCGTCCGAACATGTCTTCGAGGACCGCCATCATTTCGACGTGATTCTCGACCTGTGCAACCGGTCGAGCGCCTTGTATCGAGCCGTCATGGAGTTGGCCGGAGGGGACGGCATCCGTTCAACCTAACCAAGGAAACCGCCATGTTCCGCTATCCTGTTTCTGTCCCGTCACGTCGCGGCGCGCTTGCCGCGTTGCTGCTCCTGAGCGCCTTTAGCGCCGGCGCGCAGGGGGCCGACACCTGGCCCTCGCGCCCCATACGGGTCGTGGTGCCGTACGCACCCGGCAATGCCGGGGACGTGACCTTCCGCATCGTCCAGCAGGAACTGGAAGCACGCCTGGGCGCCAACTTCTTTATCGACAACAAGAGCGGGGCATCCGGCAACATCGGCGCCGAGGATGTGGTGCGCGCCGCGCCCGACGGCTACACCCTGCTGCTGGGCGCGACCAACAACTTCGTGACCAACCAGTTCCTCGCCACGCTGCGCTATGACCCGACGCGGGACCTCGTCCCTATCAGCGTCATCAACAACGCGCCCGCCGTGGTGGTGGTCAACGCCAGCCTGCCGGTCAACGATCTTGTCGAGTTGACGGCCTATGCCAAGAAGCATCCCGGCAAGCTCAACTACGGTACGCCGGGCAGCGGTACGGCACCTCATTTGATCGGTGCGCTCTATGCGCAGTCGGCCGGCATAGAGCTGGTACACGTGCCCTACCGCGGTTCGCCGCCGGCGGTCCAGGCGCTGTTGGCGGGCGACGTGCAGATCTTCTTCGCTTCGGCCGGCATCAGCACCGTGGCCGGACATATCGCCAGCGGCAAGCTCAAGGCGCTGGCGGTGGCGGCCCCGCAGCGGATGCCGGCGCTGCCCGAAGTGAAAACCACGGTCGAACAAGGCATGCCATGGTGGCCGGCAACTGGTGGGGGCTGGCCGCTCCGGTCGGCACCGACCCGGCCATCATTGCGAAACTGGCCGATGCCGTGAAGGCGGCCGTGTCCAAGCGGGATATCATGCAGCAGTTCGAGAAGCTGGGGCTCGATGCCGTGGGCAACAGCCCGGCGGACTTCTCCGTGCAGATCCAGCAGGAGGCGGCGGTCTGGAAGGAAACCATCCGCAAGGCCGGCATCAAGGCTGAATAAGGCGGCGCGCCGGAAGCTAAGGGACTCCCCCTGCGGCACCGGCTCTTTTCTTTGCGTTCTCATGCGGCGTGCCCTCAGGGCGCGCCGTTTTTGTTTGGTCCGGGATTTCCCTGGCTTTTACAAATAATCGATTTTTTCATTGACATCGATTTTACGAAATAATAGATTGTAAAAACGATTATTTGGTAATCATCGATTCAGCGGGGTGCTTTATGGGAATTCGCGATACGGATCGGACGCTGCCGTCCAACCGCATGGTGTTCGAACTGCGGCGCGACGTAGCCAAGTATGAGGCCTTCAAGGCGGATCTGGAGGGCACCATGCAGGCCTACGGCCTGAGCGAGGAAGAAAAGCGCGCGTGGCGCGACGTGGACTTGCCTGCGCTGGGCGCCATGGGCGTGCACCCGTACTTCCTCCCGCAGATCTCGCGCTTGTTCAAGGGCGGTGACTACAACCATAACGACAGCGATGCCGCGCGTCTATATGCGCAAAAGATGGGCATCGGCGGCAAGGACTGAGCGGGAGTACCGAACATGGCAAAACTGGTAGCGGCCCTGGGCATCGCCCATGCACCCGGCGTGACAGGCTGGATCGACAAAAGTCCCAAGTCCGAGCAGGACGCGGTGCTGGCAGGCTATGCAGCCTTCCACGAGCGCATGGAGGCCCTGCGTCCCGACGTGGTGATCGGCGTGGCCAACGATCACCTGCTCAATTTTCCGATGGAGAACATTCCCGACTTTTGCGTGGGCATCGGCGATCACTGGTCCGGACCGGCTCCCTGGTTCCGCAACTGGCTCAACGTGCCCGACTATGCCATCCAAGGACACCGCGAGTTGGGACGCACCCTGGTGCGGGAGTCGGCGCGGGCCGGCATCAACCACGCGTTCGCCGAACAGCTGCTGTTCGACGACAACTGGTCGGTCCCCTTGATGTTCCTCTTCCCGCGGTACGACGTGCGCTTCGTGCCTATTCACATGAACCCCATCGTGCCGCCGGTACCCACCGCGGAGCGCTGCCTCCAGGTTGGCGCGCAGATCGCGCGCATCGTGCAGGCCTTCCCCGGCAACGAGCGCGTGGTGTTGATGGGAACCGGCGGGCTCTCGCATGATCCCGGCGGTCCCGACTACTTCACCGTGCACGAGGACTTCGATCGCTGGTTCATGGATTTGCTCACCACGGGCGACCTCGAGCGCGTCAAGCGCGAGGTGACCTTCGAGAAGCTGCTGACCGGCGGCGACGGGGGCGCGGGCGAGCTGCTGGCATGGCTGGTGGCCATGGGCGCGGCGGCAGAACTGGGCCGTCCCCAGGCGGAGAGCGTGTTCTACGTGCCTTCGGTGCCGATGCGCTGCGGCATGGGCGGTTCCTACTGGGATCTCTCGTAATGGGCGGCCTTCCTGGAAGACCGCGCGGCGACGACGCGGAGCTGCCCGTCGCGTTGGCCGACAAGCTGCTGCCCTCGGACTGCGCGTTGCTGGTCATCGATATGCAGAACGATTTTTGCGCGCCTGGCGGCTATGTCGACCGGGTGATGGGCAAAGACGTGACCGCGGCCGCCGGCATCGTGCCCGCGCTGCAGGAGATGGTCGCGACGGCCCGCGCTGCCGGCGTGCCGGTGGTCTGGGTATGTGCCGACTATTCGCACGCGCTGGCGCCCGACTCCATGCGCGTCAAGCTCAAGGCGCGCGGCATCCAGACCGAATGCTGCAAGCCCGGCACCTGGGGCGCCGAGGCCTTTGGCGTAGCGCCGCAGCCGGGCGAACCGGTGGTGTTCAAGCACACCTATAGCGGCTTCATCGGCACTGAACTGGCCAGCGTGCTGGTGCGGCTCGGCCGGCGCACGCTGGTGTTCGGCGGGGTCCAGACGCAGATATGCGTCGAGTCCACCGTGCGCGACGCGCATTCGCTGGGGTACTTCTGCGTGGTGCCGCGGGACGCGGTGGCTTCGCACACCCAGGCTTTGCACGAAGGCAGCCTGACCAACATCCAGTTCCTGTTCGGCGACGTATGCGCGGTCTCGGACGTGCGTGCGGCCTGGTCCGGCGCGCCGGCGGCGGCTGCCTGACGGGTCCGCGCGTTTCCCGCGGCGACCGGGTGATGGCTTGCCGGCCGGGCTGCCGCGGCGCCGACCTGGCGTGCGGCGGGCGCGACCTGCGCCACGTTTTGTGTCGTCTTCCGTTCCTCCTGACCCTTGCCTGAGAAGAGAGATCACCATGAAGCGTAGAACCTTCCACACCACGGTGCTGGCCGCCGCGCTCCTTGCCCTCAGCCCGCTCGCGCAGGCCCAGAGCGGACCGCCGTTGCGCATCGGCATCATCACCGAGATGTCGGGTCCGTTTGCCGACTATGGCCGACAGGTGCGCAGCGCCATCGACCTGTTCCTGAAGGTGAACGGCGACACGGTTGCCGGACGCAAGGTCGAGGTACTGTATCGCGACACCACCGGCCCCAATCCGGAGATCGCGCGGCGCCATGCGCAGGAACTCATCCTGCGCGACAAGGTGGACTTCATCGCCGGCTTCGGCCTGTCGCCGAACGCGATGGGACCGGCCCCGGTGATGACCGAGGCCAAGAAGCCGATGATCATCATGAACGCGGCGGCGACCTCCTCCATCGTGATGCGCTCGCCCTATATCGTGCGCATGTCCTTCACGCTGCCGCAGGTGACCGCGCCGCTGGCCGAGTGGGCCGCCAAGAACGGCATCAAGAACGTCTACACCATCGTGTCGGACTACGGCCCCGGGCTGGATGCCGAAAAAGCCTTCGTCAAGGCCTTTACCGAGCATGGCGGCAAGATCGTTGGCAGCGTGCGTGCGCCGCTGTCCAATCCCGAGTTCGGTCCCTTCCTGCAGCGGGCGCGCGATGCGAAGCCGGATGCGGTATTCGGCTTCGTGCCCTCGGGCGACATCGGCGTGCAGTTCATCAAGACCTATGCCGACCGAGGGCTCGCCAAGGATGGCATCAAACTGATCACCACCGGCGACCTGACCGACGACGTGTTCCTGGAGACCATCGGCGATGCGGCCCTGGGCCTGATCACCAGCCACCACTACTCGATGGCGCACGATTCGCCCGAGAACAAGGCGTTCGTCGATGCCTACAAGAAGGCCTACGGGCCTGACGCCCGCACCAACTTCTACATGGTGGGCTCGTGGGACGGCATGGCCGCCATCTACGAGACGGCGCGCCGCCTCAACGGAAAGATCGATGGCGACAAGGCCGTGGAGGTGCTGCGCTCGCTCAAGATCCAGAGCCCGCGCGGGCCCATCAGCTTCGACGAGAATCGCGACGTCGTGCAGAACGTCTATATCCGCCGGGTGGAGCGCCGCGATGACGGCAAGCTCTACAACGTCGAGTTCGCCACCATCCCGAACGTCAAGGATCCCGGCAAATGACGCGGCGGGCGGGACAAGACCTTGCGCGGAGGCGGCCATGACGGCTTTTTTGGGCGTCCTGATCGACGGACTGTCGTATGGCGCGCTGATCTTCCTGATGGCGATAGGGCTGTCGGTCACGCTGGGCCTGATGGGTTTCGTCAACCTGGCGCATACCGCGCTCGCCATGGTCGGGGGCTACTTCACGGTCCTGTTCGGGGAACGCATGGGGTGGCCTTTCGGGTGGGCCGTGCTCGGGGCCGTGGCGGTCGCTACGGTGCTGGGCGTGGTGCTCGAGCGGTCGTTGTTCCGCCTGATCTACCGGCGCGATGCGCTGGTGCAGGTGCTGTTGACCATCGGTGTCATGATGATGATCTCGGCCGCCATGATCTATTTCTTCGGGCCCGCGCTGCAGATGGTGCAGATTCCCGAGGCGCTGCGCGGCCGGGTCAGCCTGGGCGTGCTGGACGCATCGCGCTACCGCTTGATGCTGCTGGGGATCAGCCTGGTCCTGGTCGTGATCCTGCAATGGGGTTTTGAACGCACCCGCTTCGGCACGATGATACGCGCCGCGGTGGACAACCAGCGCGTGGCGGCCGCCCTTGGCGTGCCCATCCAGGCGGTCTTCATGGCCACGTTCGCCGTGGGCACGGCCCTGGCGGCCTTGGGCGGGGCGCTGGGCGTCGAGGCGCTGGGCCTCGATCCTGCCTTCGCGATGAAGAACCTGATCCTGGCGCTGCTGGTGGTAGTGGTCGGCGGCGCAGGCTCCATCATGGGTACCTTCGCCGCTTCGATGATGGTGGCGGTATTCGATATCGCCTGCAAATACTACGTGCCGGAGATCGGCGCCTTTGCCATGTACGGCCTGATGCTGCTGTTGCTGATGGTCCGGCCGCAAGGCATTCGCGGCGCCAAGGGGGCTTCCGCATGAATTCACGTCTACCTTTGGCCGCGCCGCGCGGGCGCGAGCCTTTCGGCAAATCCTGGCACGCCGGCGAGCTGGGCCTGTGGGTGCTCGTCGTAGCCGTCTGGTTCCTGATGCCCGATCGCCTGGGCCTGGGCACCCAGGTGCTGATCGCGGCCTTGTTCGCGCTTTCGCTCGACCTGGCGATGGGCTATGCCGGCATCGTCACCCTGGGCCATGCCGCCTATCTGGGCCTGGGCGCCTACGTCGCCGGCTGGCTGGGCAAGTATGGCTGGACCGAGCCTATCAGTGCCGCGTTGTTGGCGCTGGCGGCCGGTGCGTTGATGGGACTGATGACTACGCGCGTCGTGGCGGCCGGCACGCACCTGGCCGGCTTGATGGTGACGCTGTGCCTGGGGCTCCTGCTATATGAAGCGGCCAACAAGGGCACCGAATATACCGGTGGCGTCGATGGCATGCAGGGCATCACGGTAGACCCGGTGCTGGGGCTGTTCCGCTTCGACTTTGCTTCCCGCACTGCCTACATCTATGTCGCGGTCTGGCTGTTGTTGTCGTTGCTGCTGGTGCGGCGTATGGTGGGCAGCCCATATGGGCTGACGCTGCGCGGCGTGCGCCAGAACCCTCGCCGCACCGCGTCCCTGGGCGTGGACAATCGCCGCGCCATCACCATCGCCTACACCGTTTCGGCGGGCCTGGCGGGCCTGGCCGGCGCGCTGATGACCCAGAGCACCCAATATGTCGCGCTGGACGTGCTGGCCTTCCACCGCAGCGCCGACATCGTCACCATGCTGGTGATAGGCGGGGCCGGCTATCTGTATGGCGGCGTGCTCGGCGCCGCGCTGTTCATCATCCTGCAGGACACGCTCTCCGGCATCAATCCCGTGTATTGGCAGTTCTGGCTGGGGCTGGCGCTGGTCCTGGTGATGCTGTTCATGCCGGACGGCCTGATGGGCGCGGCCGACCGCCTGCGCGGGTGGCTGCGCACGCGCAAGACCCGTGCCATGCCCGTGGTTCAAAGGAAGAGCGATGCTTGAAGTACGCGGACTCTGCAAGCGCTTCGGCGCGCTCGCCGCGACCCAGTCGGTGGACCTGGCGCTGGCGCCGGGCGCACGGCACGCGCTTATCGGCCCCAATGGCGCCGGCAAGACCACCCTGGTCAATCTCTTGACCGGCCACCTGGCGCCCGACAGCGGATCCATGACGCTGGATGGCGCCGACCTGCTGCCGCTGCGGCCGCACCAGCGGGTCAGGGCCGGGCTGGTGCGTACATTCCAGATCAACTCGCTGTTCATGGAATACACGCCGCTGCAATCCGTCGCGCTGGCCATCGCGCAGCGGGAAGGCGATGCGATGCGGATGTGGGGATTTGCCGCCGCCGGCCGCAAGCATGTCGAGGAAGCCGGGGCGCTGCTGCACGACGTGGGCCTGGGCAACTACCTGCACGAGCGCACCGACCTGCTGCCCTATGGCCTGCAGCGGCTGCTCGAAGTCGCGTTGGCGCTGGCCTGCAAGCCCAAGGTGCTGCTGCTGGACGAGCCGGCGGCGGGCGTCTCGACCGACGCCAGCCAGCGGCTGTTCGACCTGATCGACCGCCTGCCGGGCGACTTGGCGATCTTGCTGATCGAGCACGACATGCGCCTGGTGTTCCGTTTCGCCCAGCGTATATCGGTGCTGGTGGCGGGCGCGGTGCTTACCGAAGGCACGCCCGCCGAGATCGCCGCCGATCCCAAGGTGCGCGAAGTCTACCTGGGGAGCCGCCATGCTGCTTGAAGTCGAATCGTTGACGGCCGGACACGGCCCGGCGCTCGCCCTGCACAATATCTCGTTCGCCCTGCCCGAAGGCGAGGGCCTGGCGGTGCTGGGCCGCAATGGGGCCGGCAAGACCACCTTGCTCGAAACCCTGATGGGACTGACCACGCTGCACGGCGGCACGATCCGCTTCGCCGGCCAGTCCATCGCCGGGCTCTCGCCCACCCGCCGCGCTCGCCTGGGCCTGGGCTGGGTGCCGCAGGAGCGCGAGGTGTTTCGATCGCTGACCGTCACGGACAATCTGACCGTGGTGCAACAGCGCGGGCCGTGGACCCTCGAGCGGGTATTCGAGCTGTTTCCGCGCCTGGGCGAGCGTGCCGGGAACCTGGGCAGCCAGTTGTCCGGCGGCGAACAGCAGATGCTCGCGATCGGCCGCGCCCTGATGACCAATCCACGCCTGCTGCTGCTGGACGAGCCGATGGAAGGGCTGGCGCCCATCATCGTCGACGAACTGGCGCGTTCCATCGATGCACTGGTGCGCAGCACCGGCATGTCGCTGATCGTGGTCGAACAGCATCCCGTCATTGCGCTGTCCATGAGCCGGCGCGCGCTGATCCTGGAGCAGGGGCGCGCCGTACACACCGCCGACAGCAGCCGGCTCCAGGCCGACCAGGAAACGCTGGACCGCTACCTGGGCGTGGACGTGACCTGAACCCGCAACCGCAAGGGGAAACGCATGAGCGACATTGGAACGAATATCCTGGCCGGTACCGTGGCCGAAATGACCTGGTTCGAGATCGAGGCCGCGGCCCGCGAGGGCGCCATCCTGCTCTGGGCCTTCGGCGTGATCGAACAACACGGTCCGCACCTGCCCACCGGCACCGACGTCTACCTGCCGATGGCGCGCCTGCGCATGGTCAAGGACATGCTGGCCGAACACGGGGTGCGCGCGCTCATCGTACCGCCCTACTACTGGGGGGTGAACGTGGTGTCGGGCGCCTTCCCGTCGTCGTACCGGGTCCGTCCTGAACTGATGCGCGAGCTGATGGCCGACGTCTTCGCCAGCCTCGAGACGGACGGCTTTGGCCGCGTGTTCTGTTTTTCCGGCCATGGCGACGCCCTGCACAACAAGACCATCTGCGAAGGCATCGCGCTCGGCCGCGAACGTACCGGCATGGATATCAGCTTCGTGATCGAAGACGCGCTGGCCCAGCGCCTGGGACTCTCGCGCGACGATCCCCGCGTGGCGCTGCGGCCCACGGCCGCCCCGCCCGATTCCATGCAGGTGGCCGGCTCGTCGCCCTCGGCCTCGCTGCCGGGCGCGGCGCCCTCGCGCTTCCTCGATGTGCATGCCGGCGAATGGGAAACCTCCATCATGATGGAAGTCACGCCCAGCCTCGTGCATGAAGAAGCGCGGCGCGGCCTGGCGCCCACCAACTACGGTCCCGACGACCTGGCCGAGTGGCGCAAAGGCTTCGAGCATGCGCGCCGCAAAACCCCCATGGGCTATTTCGGCGCGCCCGCCGACGCCTCGGCCGAACAGGGCCGGGAACTGCTGCGGGAATCGGCCCGGAACGCCGTGGAGGCCATCCTGGCGCGCCTGCAGCGCAGCTGACTCCCCGCAGGGCCGGCGGAGGCTACAATGTCGGGCTGGCCGGTCCGGCCCGACATTGATCACGATTTCCAAGGAACACCCCCATGGCCCTCCAGTGCGGCATCGTGGGCCTGCCCAACGTCGGCAAGTCCACCCTTTTCAACGCGTTGACCAAAGCCGGCATCGCCGCTGAAAACTACCCGTTCTGCACGATCGAACCCAACGTGGGCGTGGTCGAGGTCCCCGACCCGCGGCTGCAGGCCCTGGCCGAGATCGTCAAGCCCGAGCGGGTCGTGCCGGCCACCGTCGAATTCGTCGACATCGCCGGCCTGGTGGCGGGCGCCAGCACCGGTGAAGGCCTGGGCAACCAGTTCCTGGCCCACATCCGCGAAACCGACGCCATCGTCAATGTGGTGCGCTGCTTCGAGGACCCCAACGTGGTCCACGTGGCCGGCAAGGTCGATCCCATTGCCGACATCGAGGTCATCGAGACCGAACTGGCGCTGGCCGACCTGCAGACCGCGGAAAAGGCCCTGCAGCGCCACACCAAGACTGCCCGCGCCGGCGACAAGGACGCCGCCAAGCTGGTGGCCGTGCTGGAAAAATGCGTCGCGCAGCTCAACGAGGCCAAGCCCATTCGCGGCATGGACTTGTCGACCGATGAAAAGGCGCTGATCAAGCCGCTGTGCTTCATCACCGCCAAGCCCGCCATGTACGTGGGCAACGTCAAGGAAGACGGCTTTACCGACAACCCGCTGCTGGACAAGCTGGTCGACTACGCGAACCGGCAGAATGCCCCCACCGTGGCCATCTGCGCCGCCATCGAAGCCGAGCTGGGCGAAATGGACGACGAGGACCGTGCGGTGTTCCTGGCCGACATGGGCATGGAAGAGCCCGGCCTGAACCGCCTGATCCGCGCCGGCTTCAAGCTGCTGGGCCTGCAGACCTATTTCACCGCGGGGGTGAAGGAAGTCCGCGCCTGGACCGTTCCCATCGGCGCCACCGCGCCGCAGGCCGCGGGCGTGATCCACACCGATTTCGAGCGCGGTTTCATTCGCGCGCAGACCATTTCCTACGAGGACTTCATCCAGTACAAGGGCGAGGCCGGTGCGAAGGAAGCGGGGAAGATGCGTGCCGAAGGGAAGGATTACATCGTCAAGGATGGCGATGTGATGAACTTCTTGTTCAACGTCTGACGATTTTTTCTGAACTCAGGAGCGCTCAATAGCGCACGATGGAATGAGCAGGCCTTTTGAAATCAATGGCTTGCCTAACAATACGGTCTGCTGAGCGTTCCTATTGTTCATCGAGGTCTGAAAAATTCGGGGGTAGCGTTGGGGGTACTCGTGTTCAACCGTGGGGGTACTTTTCCCCGCAGTGGAGTCCAACGATGCCCGAGAATCTACTCACCGACGCCAAGATCAGGTCGGCCAAATCAACTGATCGAGATTGGAAACTTTCAGACGGCGGGGGCTTGTTCCTGCTGGTCAAGCCTACCGGCGGCAAGCTCTGGCGGTGGAAGTACCGCCTGCAAGGCAAGGAGAACCTCTTTGCCATTGGCGGCTTTCCTCAAGTAAGCCTTGCAGAGGCGCGTGCGGCCCGTGAGAAGGCACGCGCCTTGGTCAAGCAAGGCATTCATCCTGCCCATGAGCGGCAGCAGGTCAAGCAGCGCAACCTTGAAGCGCTGGAGGAACGCAAGCGCGCAAAGGAAAGCTCGTTCGCCAAGGTGGCACAGGCGTACTTGGCCGAGATCAAGCCAGTCTTTGCGCTCAGCTCCTACCGCACGAAAGAGTCCCGCATCAGGAAGTACCTGTCGCCGAAGTTTGACGGGATGCCGATGAGCGATATCGGCGTGAAGCAGATTCGTCCGCTGTTGGAAGAGTGCAAGGCCCATGGCGCATGGGCGGCCATTCACGTCAAAGGTGATCTTTCGGCGATCTTCGAGTTTGCGGTGGTGCGTGGCCTGGTAGAGGCCAATCCAATTCCCAGTCTTCGCGGGCTGCTGCGCGTGCCGTTCAGCGAGAGCAAGGCGGCGATGACGCGAGAGCAAATCCAGAAGTTCTGTCAGGAGTTGCGCGGCTACCGGGGCTATCCGGAAACCTCGTTGTGCCTGCGGCTGATTGCGCTGACCGCATGCCGTCCAGGGGAGGCGGCGGATGCCGAGTGGGACGAGTTCGACTTTGAGGATGCACTATGGCGTCGGCCTGCGGCGAAGATGAAAGCGCGGCGTGACCATGTCAGCCCGTTGTCGGTGCAGGCCATTGCCGTGCTGAAGGATTTGCAGTGCATCACGGGCGGCGGCCGCTATCTGTTCCCACACCGGAGCGGCAAGGGCTTCACTACGCCCAATCGGCTGACCTACGCCATGCGCGACATGAACCTGGGCCGGGGCACAACGCCGCATTGCTGGCGGACGACCTTTTCGACCTGGGCCAACGAGAATGGGTACCGTCCTGATGCGATTGAGCGGCAGCTTGCCCACGTGGAAAGCAACAAGGTGCGGGCGACGTACAACAAGGCGTTGCTGCTGGATCAGAGAAGGACGCTGTTGCAGGACTGGGCGGACTATCTGAGTGCTGCGGAGGGCAGCGGCATAGCATAGGGACGATTTGGCCGGGTGTTGCAGAACGAATGGACAGAGCGGCCTTTTCCTTTTCTGGATACGGCCGTTGTCCCTTGAGTGCCGTTCCCTTGTGCCCTTTTTGGTGTCCATCTGACACGGCGCGGCTTTAGAACGGCTAACAAAGCTGCGTGTGCGTTTCGAGCGAAGCATTCATACCCACGTGGCCCTGCTATCCCCGGATATCTGTCAGTTATCATCAAAATGATTCTATGAAGAGATTCATTTTGATTGTATTGAGGCCCGATAGGGACGATAATTGCGCGTCGTTCATCTATTTGCGCGTCGATCCGTACATGTCCAGCGAATCTCTCCTGTCACTCACCCAAGCGCAACGCGACCGTCTCGCGTTCGTCGATCTGCGGCTGCGATTCGTAGGTGAGATTCGGCGGCAGGACTTGATGGCGCGATTTGGCATCCAGATGGCGGCTGCAACCAGGGATCTTGCGCAGTACAAAGAGCTTGCTGCTGGCAACTTGGAGTACGACACGCGAAGCAAGGTCTATGTCCGTAGCACTTGGTTCCGACCGTTGTTCGACTTTCCCGCAGGGCGGGTGCTGACCTGGCTAACCGAAAGCTATGGAGATGGGGAGCCCCTTCAATGGAAGAGCATCGTGTCATGGGAAGGCGTCAACCTGCCTGGAAGAATCAATCTTGAGTTGCTTTCGGTTCTGACCCGCGCCATTCATCAAGGTGGCGCTGTCGAAATTTCCTACCGAGCGCTGTCCAGCGGGCGGACGACACGTGAAATCGTGCCGTTCGCCCTGGCCGACAACGGCCTGCGCTGGCATGTACGTGGTTTTGATCGGCGCAGCGGCGAGTTTCGCGATTTCGTGCTGGGGCGACTTGAGGATGCTCGCATCCTTCCCGGCCCTGTGGCTTCACATGAGAAATCCGAGCAAGACATTCAGTGGGCCCGCATCACCGAGCTTGAACTCGTACCGCACCCAGCCAACGTGCAGCACCCCGACACCATCGAAGCCGAGTACGGCATGGAGGGCGGCGTGATCAACGTGCGTGTGCGTGCGGCAATGGCGGGCTATTTGTTACGCCACTGGAATGTGGACTGCACTGAAGACCATAGCCTCAAGGGCGGCGAGCACCACCTATGGCTGCGTAATCGCCAGGCGCTCTACGGCGTGGCCAACTTGATCTTGGCACCGGGTTACAACGCCTCTGGCAAGGAATGATCGCATCATGCTGAAGCTCGAACAGATCCAGAAGAATGCGGCCATTTCGGGGGTAGAGCCCGGCCAGGTGGTTCGCATCGTCACGACCGAGCCGGTTGGTGACAACGCGCTCACCGTCTACTACAAGACGGCCGACGGCAAGCTCCTTGAACGAATGCTGTTCCGTACCGACGAGGCCAACCTTTCGCTTGCCGAAGCAGGCCGGCCGTGGGCCTTCGATGCGTCAGGCGAAGCGTTCAAACTTGCCGCAGAGGCCTACCGGATCAACCTGGCCCATCTGTTCGATCCGATGATGGCTGTGCACACGTCCAATGTGGAACCGCTGCCACACCAGATCACGGCGGTGTATGAGTCGATGTTGCCGCGCCAACCGTTGCGTTACGTTCTGGCCGATGACCCGGGTGCGGGCAAAACCATCATGGCGGGGCTGTTCATCCGAGAGCTGCTGATGCGTGCAGACGCCAAGCGTGTACTGATCGTTGCTCCCGGCAGCTTGGTCGAACAATGGCAGGACGAAATGTTCGAGAAGTTCGGTCTGTCTTTCACGCTGTTCTCGCGGGAGCAGGTCGAGCAATCCCGCAGCGGCAATCCCTTCGACGACATCGACCTGATGGTGGCCCGTGTCGATCAGCTTTCCCGCAATGAAGACCTCCAGGAAAAGCTCCGCCTTTCCCACTGGGATCTGGTGGTCGTCGATGAAGCACACAAGCTGTCGGCCAGCTACTTTGGCAACAAGGTCAACAAGACCAAGCGTTTCCTGCTCGGCGAATTGCTGGGCTCGATCACCCGCCACTTTCTGCTGATGACAGCGACGCCGCACAACGGCAAGGAGGAGGACTTCCAGCTCTTCATGTCGCTGCTCGATGCAGATCGCTTCTATGGAAAGTTCCGCGATGGCACGCACAAAGTCGATGTCACCGACCTGATGCGTCGCATGGTCAAGGAGGACATGCTCCGTTTCGACGGTACGCGGCTCTTCCCCGAACGCCGGGCCTACACAGTCAACTACAAGCTCTCCGATCTCGAAGCCGCCCTGTATGCAGCGGTGACCGATTATGTGAAGACTGAGTTCGCCAAGGCCGATCAACTGGCCGATGGCGGACGCAAAGGCACCGTCGGTTTCGCGCTGACAGCCTTGCAACGTCGGCTGGCATCCAGCCCCGAGGCCATTTATCAGTCGCTCAAACGCCGCCGCAACAAGCTCAAGCGCCGTGTCGAGGACGAAAAACTGCGTCAGTGCGGCCAGATCCTGGCCGAAACCCTACTCAGTACGGGCACGAATGGCGCGCCGGAAGACATCTGGGAGTCGGCAGACGCACTCCTGCCTGAAGACTACGAGAACTTCGAGGAAGCCGTGGTGGACCAGGCCACGGCCGCCCAGACGATCCAGGAGCTCGAAGCCGAAATCATCATTCTCGAAGGGCTGGAAGAACAGGCCCGTCAGGTCGTGCATTCAGGCCAGGATCGGAAGTGGGACGAACTCTCGCGCCTGCTGCAGGACACACCGGAAATGCATGACGCCGAAGGCCGGCAGCGCAAGCTGATCATCTTCACCGAGCACCGCGACACGCTGAACTATCTGGCGACCAAGATCCGTGGCCTGATCGGAAGTGAGGAAGCCGTGGTAATGATCCACGGTGGCGTCAAGCGCGAAGAACGTCGCAAAGTGCAGGAGCTGTTCCGCAACGATCCCGCCTCGCGGGTGCTCATCGCTACCGATGCGGCTGGCGAAGGCGTGAACCTGCAGAACGCTAACCTGATGGTCAACTACGACCTGCCTTGGAACCCGAACCGCCTGGAACAGCGCTTTGGCCGCATCCACCGCATCGGCCAGACTGAAGTCTGCCATTTGTGGAACATGGTGGCGGCCGAAACCCGCGAGGGCGATGTCTTCCAGCGGCTGTTCGAGAAGCTGGAGATCGAGCGCGCGGCTCTCGGTGGCCGTGTGTTCGACATCCTGGGTGAGGTGTTCGAGGATCGCAGTCTCAAAGATCTGCTGATCGAAGCCATCCGCTACGGCTCCGACCCTGAGGTTCGTGCCCGGCTCTTGCGCCGGGTGGAAGGTGCCCTGGACACCCAGCATCTGGAAACCATCATCAAGCGCAACGCGCTGTGCGAAGAAGTGATGGACGAGAAGCGCCTGTTCGCCGTCAAGGAAGAAATGGAGAAGGCCGAAGCGCGCAAGTTGCAGCCCTTCTTCATCCGCTCCTTCTTCGGCCAGGCCTTCCAGCAGTTGGGCGGGGAACTGCGCCAACGAGAGCCGGGTCGCTACGAGATCACCAACGTCCCTGCCATCATCCGCGAACGCGACCGCCAGATCAGTGGCCGCGACAGGCGCAACGCCAACCCGGTGCTGCGCCGCTATGAGCGTGTTTGCTTCGAAAAACAATACGTGCGCTTGACCGAGCGTGTCGGTGCACCCATGGCCAGCCTGCTGCACCCCGGGCATCCACTGATGCAGTCGGTGACCGACCTGATACTGGAAGCCCATCGCGCCAAGCTCAAGCAAGGCGCCGTGCTGGTAGATCCCAGCGATATGGGGTTGACGCCAAAGGTCATGTTCATCATTGACCACTCGGTCAAGGAAGGCGCCGCGCCCAGCGGTCAGCACAGCGAAGCACATTCTTCGACGCATGTGGCGTCGCGCCGCATGCAGTTCGTCGAAATCGACGCATCGGGTAACGCCATCAATGCAGGCTGGGCACCTCACCTGGATCTGGAGCCACTGGCCTCGGCCGACAGGGTCCTGATCGAAGATGTACTGGCCGCTCCCTGGATCGCCAAGGATCTGGAACAAGCCGCGCTTGCTCACGCCTCCACCCATCTGGTTCCCGAACACTTCGATGAGGTTCGTGCCCGTCGTGAGAGGACTGTGGACAAGACGCTGGCAGCCGTCCACGAGCGCTTGGTCCGGGAAATCAACTTCTGGTCCGATCGCTACATCAAGCTGCAAGACGATATCGCTGCCGGCAAGGATGTGCGTCTCACGCTGGAGAACGTCCGCCGCACCATCGACGATCTGACCGCCCGCCGTGAATCACGCGAGAAGGAACTACTGGCCATGCGCCATGTCATCTCCGCCACACCGGTCATCCTTGGCGGCGCACTTGTTATCCCCGCAGGCCTGCTGTTGCAGCGCAAGGGCCAGCCGGGCTGGACTGCCGACGCAGCCGCCCGGGCCCGTGTTGAGCAAGTGGCGATGCAGGCGGTGATGAGCGCCGAACGAGCGCTGGGACATGAAGTCATCGACGTGTCGGCGGAAAAATGCGGCTGGGACATCACCAGCCTGCCCAAAGCGCAGGGCGGCCTGCTGCCGCCTTCACGCCACATCGAGGTCAAGGGCCGTGCCAAGGGCCAGACCACGATCACGGTGACTCGCAACGAAATCCTCTACGGACTCAACCAGGCCGACAAGTTCATCCTGGCCATCGTGCTGGTGGATGGTGACCAACACGAAGGGCCGTTCTACGTGAGGAATCCTTTTACCCAGGAACCCGATTGGGCGGTGACCAGCATCAACCTGGATTTGGATCAGTTGTTGGCTAAAGCGGAGTGTGTCGAATGAATCAGCACGACATCTTCGACTCGCTGACCCGTAACGCCTTCGACTTTTTGGAACGCGGCATCGGGGAGTTCGACAAGTCCCCCAAGTATTCCGTCATCCATTTCTGCGCGGCGGTTGAGATGCTGCTCAAGGCACGGCTGATGAAGGAGCACTGGTCGCTGATCGTCTCCAAGCCCGATCAGGCTAACCTCGCCAAGTTCATGGCCGGTGACTTCGCCTCGGTCACGCTGGAAGATGCCAGGGCGCGGATTCGTGATGTCGCGGGCGAGGACATCGGCGACGAAGCCTACGGCAGCTTCCGCGCGCTGGCGAACCATCGCAACAAGATGGTTCACTTCTTCCACAACGGGCTGGAGAACAACGAAAAGGCCAAGACGCAGATCGTCGCCGAGCACTGCCGCTCGTGGTTTCATTTGCACCGCTTGTTGAATCGATGGAACGGCTACTTCCACGACTTCAGCGGCGAAATCGCCCACGCGGATCGGGCGATGAAGGGCCACCGGCAATACTTGGCCGCCAAGTTCAAGGCGCTCGCCCCGGAACTGGACGCCGTGCGCAATGCGGGCGGCAAGCCGAAAGCATGCAGCGCCTGCGGCTTCAAGGCCGCCATACCGGATGCCCTTGACGACCAGATCGCGTCGCTGCGCTGTCTGGTGTGCGATCACGTCGAAACGCAGGTCGAACTCGATTGCCCGCACTGCGGCGAACTGATCGCCATTGCGAACGAGGGCTATGCGACGTGCGAGCACTGCGGGGAAGGCATCGAGCCAGAGCATGTGGCGGACTCGCTGACGGATCATGCTGTCGCGCACATCGGCATCAAGGACGGCGACGACCGCTGGGAGCCTGCCAACTGCGGCAATTGCGAGGGCTACCACACGGTAGTCAGGCGCGGCGACCGCTACTTCTGCGCGAACTGCTTCGACATCTCGGACGGCATCGAGCAGTGCCAGTGGTGCAACGAATACAACACCGGCGATATGGAACACAGTTACTCGGTCGGCTGTAGCCAATGTGATGGCAAGGTCGGCTGGGAGAAGGACGACTAAATGAACAACAACATCAAAACACCGAAAAAGCTGATCGAAGTCGCCCTGCCGCTCGATGCCATCAACAAGGCCGCCGCACGCGAGAAGTCCATCCGCCACGGCCACCCCAGCACGCTGCACCTGTGGTGGGCGCGGCGTCCGCTGGCGGCGGCGCGGGCGGTCATCTTCGCGCAGATGGTCAACGACCCCGGCTACCAGCAGGGCGGCGGGTTCCGCTACGGCGTCAACAAAGAAAAGGCGCAGGCCGAGCGCGAGCGGCTGTTCAAGATCATCGAAGACCTGGTGCAGTGGGAGAACACCAACAACGAGGAAGTCCTGGAGCGCGCCCGCGCTGAAATCCGCCGCTCGTGGCGTGAGGTCTGCGAGCTGAACAAGAGCCACCCGCAGGCCGCCGAACTGTTCAACCCCGACAAGCTGCCCGCCTTTCACGACCCCTTTGCGGGCGGCGGCGCGCTGCCGCTGGAAGCGCAGCGCCTGGGACTGGAAAGCTACGCCAGCGATCTCAACCCCGTGGCCGTCACGATCAACAAGGCCATGATCGAAATCCCGCCGCGCTTCGCCGGTCGCGAACCGGTCGGGCCACGCGTGCTGGGTGACAAGCAGGGCAAGCTGAGCGAGGACTGGAGCGGCGCGAAGGGGCTGGCTGAAGATGTGCGCCGCTACGGCGCATGGATGCGCGCAGAGGCGGAGAAACGTATCGGCCATCTGTATCCGCAGGTCGAGATCACCGCCGAAATCGTGAAGGAGCGGCCTGACCTCAAGCCATTGTTGGGCCAGAAGCTCACGGTCATCGCATGGTTGTGGGCACGCACGGTGAAAAGCCCGAATCCTGCGTTCAGCCATGTGGACGTGCCGCTGGCGTCCACCTTCATCCTCAGCAGCAAGGTAGGCAAGGAAAGCTATGTGCAGCCCGTGGTCGAAGGCGACCACTACCGCTTCACAGTGAAGGCGGGAACGCCGCCGGAAGCAGCGAAGAACGGAACGAAGCTGGCGCGTGGCGCGAACTTTCGCTGCTTGGTGTCGGATTCGCCCATCGAACCGGACTACATCAAGGCGGAAGGTGTTGCCGGGCGAATGGGAGCGAAGCTCATGGCCATCGTCGCCGAAGGTGCGCGTGGCCGCGTCTATCTCGCTCCGGCCGCCGAACACGAAGCCATTGCGCGGCAGGCGCGACCCGAATGGAAGCCCGAAACGGCGCTGCCGGATGACCCGCGCAACTTTTGGACGATCAGCTACGGCCTGACGAAATACGGCGACCTCTTCACCCCGCGCCAACTGGTGGCGCTGACCACCTTCTCCGATCTGGTGGGCGAAGCCATCGCCAAGGTCAAGGCCGATGCTATCGCCGCTGGCCTGCCCGATGACGATGCAGGTCTTGATGCGGGAGGCGCTGGCGCGACGGCGTATGCGCAGGCGGTAGGGGTGTATCTCACGTTCGCCATCAGTCGAACTGCGGATCGTGGTTCAACGATTTGCTCATGGGATAGCAGCCCGAAGATGGAAGCGTTGCGGAATACCTTTGGGCGACAAGCTATTCCGATGACTTGGGACTTTGCGGAAGGTAATCCCTTCTCGGAATCTAGCGGCAACTGGATGTTCAACATTGAGTGGGGTGTGAAGGCTGTTCAACTCTTTCCTGCTCGCGCGGGCGGCTATGTCGTGCAGCAAGACGCCCAGACGCAAACGACCAGCAAGAACAAGCTCGTTTCATCAGACCCTCCGTACTACGACAACATTGGCTACGCCGACCTGTCCGACTTTTTCTATGTCTGGTTGCGCCGTTCACTGCGGCAGATTTACCCCAATCTGTTCGCCACTGTCGCCGTTCCCAAGGCCGAAGAATTGGTTGCCACTCCCTACCGTCACGGCGGCAAGGAACAAGCCGAGAAGTTCTTTCTCGACGGCATGACCGAGGCACTGCGCAACCTGGCACAGCAAGCGCACGCTGCTTTCCCCGTCACCATCTACTACGCCTTCAAGCAGTCCGAAACCAAGAGCGAAGCGGGCACTTCCAGCACGGGCTGGGAAACCTTCCTCGAAGCCGTGCTCAAGGCTGGTTTCGCGCTCACCGGCACCTGGCCGACGCGAACGGAACTTGGCAATCGCATGATCGGCTCCGGCACCAACGCCCTCGCTTCCAGCATTGTTCTCGTCTGCCGCCAACGCCCCTTTGATGCGCCCACCGTCTCGCGTCGCGAGTTCATCCGCGAACTCAACGCCGTGCTGCCCGAGGCGCTGCTGGACATGACGCGCGGCGGCGTCAACTCGCCCGTCGCGCCGGTGGATTTGTCGCAAGCCATCATCGGCCCCGGCATGGCCATCTTCAGCCAATACGCCGCCGTGCTGGAAGCCGACGGCACGCCGATGAGTGTGCGCACTGCGCTGCAACTGATCAACCGCTTCCTTGCCGAAGACGACTTTGACCACGACACGCAGTTCTGCCTGCACTGGTTCGAGCAGCAGGGCTGGGCCACCGGCAAGTACGGCGACGCCGATGTGCTGGCCCGCGCCAAGGGCACCAGCGTGGGCGGCCTGCAAGCCAGTGGCGTGGTCGAGTCGAGCAAGGGCGAACTGCGCCTGCTGCGCTGGGCCGAGCTGCCGAAAGACTGGGCCCCCGAGTCCGATGTCCGCACACCCATCTGGGAATCTTTGCACCAGCTCATCCGTGCCCTGAACCAGGACGGCGAATCCTCTGCCGGCACACTGCTGGCCCGCATGCCTGCTCGCGCCGAACCCATCCGTGCTTTGGCCTACCGCCTCTACACTCTGTGCGAACGCAAGGGCTGGGCCGAGGAAGCCCGCGCCTACAACGAACTGGTGGGAGCGTGGAGTGGTATGGAACAAGCGGCAAGCGAGGCCGGTGTGCTCGGCGCGCAAACACAACTGGATATCTGACCGGGAGAATGACGCATGGCAACGACAGAATGGCCTTTTCCCGGTTCCCGCTGGTGGAAGTTCGACTTCCATACCCATACGCCGGCCTCTAAAGACACCAACGGCTGGCAGCAGGCGATAGGCACGCCCAATGAACTGACGCCTGAAACGTGGCTGCTCAAGTACATGGCCGCGGAGATCGACTGCGTGGCCGTGACAGACCATAACAGCGGTGCCTGGATCGACCTGCTCAAGGCCGCCTATGCGGCCATGAAGGTGTTGGCCGATCAGGGGCAGCCACCTGCCGGGTTTCGGGAGTTGACGCTGTTCCCTGGAGTAGAAATTTCGGTTAGCGGCGGATTTCACTTGCTGGCAATTTTTGATCCCAGTGCAACCACACGCACTATCACCGATCTGCTGGCTGCGGCGCGTTACCAAGGGACAGATGGTGACAGCGACGGCGTGACTCGGGAAGGGCCAGAGAAAGTTGTCGAGGAGATTTTGAATGCCGGAGGTATTCCTATACCGGCGCACGCAGATCGTCCCAATGACACCGGTAAAGGGTTGCTCGCGCTTCGAGACAGCGGTGGCGCAAGCCGCCTGGATGCGAACACCATTCGCGGCGTTCTGGATAACGTGCAGTTATTGGCTGTCGAATGGGAGGACATAAATCGGCCATCACCTGAATGTGTGAAGGCGGCGGCAGATAAACTGACTCGGGTTCTGGGCAGCGACTGCCACAGTTTCCAGGGAGCGGCTGTTCCCGGCAGCCGTTACACCTGGGTCAAGATGGCCAGCCCGACGCTCGAAGGGCTTCGTCTGGCCTTGCTGGATGGCAATGGTGTGTCGATCCGGCGCAGTGATGAAGGCGCATTCGACCCCTTCCGGGTACCCGCCCATGTCATCACCGCCATCGAAATCGAGAATGCGCGCTACATGGGCAATGGCCAGCCAGCAAGACTGCCTTGCTCGCCGTTCTTCAATGCGGTTGTCGGCGGGCGTGGAACGGGTAAGTCCACCGTCGTGCATGCCCTGCGGCTGGCGGCGCGGCGCGACCAGGAATTGATGGCGCTGGGCCAGGGCAACGAGCCGCGTGCGCATTTCGACGCCTTCCGCAAGGTTGTCAATGGTCGTGACGATAAGGGCGCGCTGCGTGCCAATACTGTTATCCGTGTGGAGTGGCTGCACGAGGACGTGCGGCTTCGCATGCTGTGGCGAGCCGATGGCCAAGGCACGGCGGTGGAAGAATGGCACGACGACCAGTGGCAGGCGTCGCCCAGCCAGAGCGTGAATCCGGCACGCTTCCCTCTGCGCATTTTTTCACAGGGGCAGATTGCGGCCTTGGCCGGCAGTGGGCGGCAGACCCTGCTGTCGATCATCGACGAGGCCGCCAACGTCGAGCCGCTGAGGCAGGCCTTCGACGAGGCGCAACGGACCTTCTTCACGCAGCGTGCCCGATTGCGCGAATTGGATGGCAAGCTGGCCGGCCAAGCCGAGGTCGAACGCAAGCTGGATGAGGCCGGGAAGAAGCTGGCGGCGCTGTCGCAGGCCGACCATGCTGCAGTGCTGCGCGCCTATGCACAGGCACAGCACCAGGCCAGGGAAGTGAAGACGCTGTTCGAGCAATTGAATGACATCGCCACCCGCATTGCCGAGCTGCCGGAGAACATCGGACTTGATGACTGGCCCAGCCAGCACTTCACCGAGCAGGATGCCGACCTGTTGGGGTGGCGCAAGGATGTCGATCAGCAGGTGGATCAGCTTTGTCTCGATCTGCTGGAGCGGGCACGCAAGCTCTACGCCAGTATCGAGTCGCTGCAAAAGGACGATCGGCTTGCGCAATGGAAAGCGCGTACCCTTGCGGCGCAGCAGGCACATACCGCACTGCAAGAGCAACTCGTTGCGCAAGGCGTCAGCGACCCGCAGGCCTTTGCACGCCTGACACAGGAACGCCAGCAACTGGAAGTCCAGCGCAAGGCCCTCCAGCAGATGCAGAGCGACCGGCAGACGCTGGTGCAACAGATCGAGGCGCAGCAAGCGCTGCTGACGCAGAAGCGGCAAGCCATCACGCAAGTGCGCCAGTCGTTTATCCAGAACGCACTGGCAGGCAATCCGCATGTGCGGATTGCCGTGGTGCCCTTCGGGTTCGAGGCCAAACAGATCGAACGCGAGTTGCGCGAATTGATAGAGGCGACCGACGAGCGCTTTGCCGACGACATTCTGCTAACGGAGGACGGCGAGGCCTCCAGCGGAATGGCCTTCGATCTGGCGCAGACGGATGATCCTGGCAAGATCGGGGCTGTCGGTACCGTCAAGCAGCGGCTACTGGACGTCGATGCCACCCTGGGTGGTCGTCTGCGCAATTATCTGCAACGCAAGCATGAGAAGCCGGAGTTCGCCGACCATGTCCTGGCCTGGTTTCCAGAGGACGACCTGCGGATCGAGTACCAGCGCGATCATCGGTGGACCTCCATCAGCCAGGGGTCACAGGGACAGCGTTCGGCCGCCTTGCTGGCCTTTCTGCTGGCTTTCGGCGAGGAGCCCATCGTGCTCGACCAGCCCGAGGACGACCTCGACAACCACCTGATCTACGACCTGATCGTGCGGCAGATTCGGGAAAACAAGTTGCACCGTCAGCTCATCATCGTCACGCACAACCCCAATGTGGTGGTAAACGGCGATGCAGAACTGGTGCATGTGATGGAGTTCGGGCGTGGACAGTGTTTTGTGCAGCAAAGCGGTGCCTTGCAGGAATCGGCTGTGCGCCGTGAGGTCTGCCGCGTGATGGAAGGTGGGCACGAGGCGTTTGCACGACGCTGGAAGCGACTGGGAACGGAGGTTTGATATGTTGGCAACCCGTAGCGAACTGATCGAAAAGATCCGGTTAGGCGAAGACAGCTTCCTCGAGTTGAAGGAAGTCCGATTTGCCGGCGACAAGATACGAGGCCCTTCACAGAATGACCTCGCCGATGAACTGGCTGCGTTTGCCAACAGCTCGGGCGGCGTGTTGCTGCTGGGCGTGGAGGACAGGAGCCGCGAGGTGATCGGCATCGAACTGGACAGGCTCGATGCCGTGGAGGCACTGCTGCGCCAGGCATGTGAAGACGCGATCAGGCCGCCATTGGCCCCGGTAATCGAACGCATGACCTTGCCCGATGCCGGCGGCGTAGAGCAACCGGTCATTCGCGTCGAGGTCCCGCGCAGCCTGTTCGTGCATCAAAGCCCGGGCGGCTACATGCAGCGCATTGGCTCATCAGAACGCCCCATTCCGCCTGACCAACTGGCACGTCTGTTCCAGCAGCGCAGCCAATCGCGTTTGATTCGCTTCGACGAAACACCCGTCGCGCGCGCCACGCTGGCTGATCTGGACGAAGCTTTGTGGCGGCGCTTCGCTCCTGCACAAAGTGCCGATGCGCCTGAGATTCTGCTGGGTAAACTTGCGATGGCTGCGCACGATGATCAAGAAGGCGTTTGGCGCCCTACAGTGGCCGGCCTGCTCATGGGGAGTCGTGTTGCACAGCGGTTCCTGCCAGGCGCATTCATCCAGGCCGTGGCATACCAGGGAACCAATGTTTTGCCCGCTGGCGAAGCGATGTACCAGCGCGATGCCCAGGACATCACAGGGCCACTGGACCGGCAGATCATCGACGCTTGTGCCTTCGTGCGCAAGAACATGCGCGTGGCTGCCTACAAACACGCGCAAGGCGGACGCGAGGATATTCCACAATTCGACATGCTGGCGGTGTTCGAGGCAGTGACCAATGCGGTCGCCCACCGGGATTACTCCATGGCCGGTGCCAAGGTGCGGCTGCGTCTGTTCGACGACAGGCTGGAGTTGTATTCGCCCGGTATGCTGCCCAACACCATGACACCGGAGAGTCTGCCGTTCCGCCAGGCAGCACGCAACGAGGCGTTGACCAGCCTGCTTGCGCGCTGCCCTATCGACGATGACACACTGGCCGTACACCGCCAGCACATCATGGACAAGCGCGGTGAAGGCGTGTCCATCATTCTTGAAACGAGTGAGCGTCTGGCGGGCCGCCGCCCCGAGTATCGTCTCAACGATGACAACGAACTGATGCTGGTCATCTACGGCGCACGTATGGAGCAGGAACCATGAGTTTGAAACCGTGGCGTGAGATCGCCGTCCCCCATGAAGATGTGCTCAAGGGCACCTTCCAGCAGGCTGAGTTCGCAGCCGACCTGTCCCGCGTGCATGCAGGTACAGCGACTGCTGAATACCAGGACGCTTCGCTGTTCTTCGAGCGCACCTTCATTACCGAAGGCATGCGCCTGTTGCTGGACTCGGTAGTGAAACGGCTGTCGGGCTGTGGCGGCGATCCCGTTATCCAGTTGCAGACGGCCTTTGGCGGTGGCAAGACGCACACGATGTTGGCGGTCTATCACATGGCCAAGGGTGAAGTAGCGGCCAGTGATTTGCAGGGGGTGGCCGCTATCCTGGATGCGGCGCAGGTAACGGAGTTGCCGCGTGCCCGTGTCGCGGTGCTGGATGGGGTCAAGTCCTCGCCCAACCAACCCCTCAAGCGAGATGCTCAGGAAGTACGCACGCTGTGGGGCGATCTGGCTTGGCAGCTCGGGGGCGCTGAGGGCTACGCGCTGGTGGCCGAGGCCGATGCTTCGGGAACCTCGCCTGGCAAAGCAGTGCTGGAGACACTGCTGGCACGCTGCGCACCTTGTGTGATCCTGGTCGATGAGTTGGTCGCTTACGTGCGCCAGTTCGAGGAAGGCAAGGCACTGAGCGGAGGCACGTTCGATTCCAACCTGTCGTTCGTGCAAGCGCTGACCGAGGCACTGAAGGCCGTGCCCACGGCTGTTCTGCTGGCTTCCCTGCCGGAGTCCGACAAGGAGGCGGGTAGCCAGCGAGGCGTAAAGGCATTGGAGGCGCTGTCGCACTACTTTGGCCGGGTGCAGGCCCTTTGGAAGCCGGTGGCAACAGAGGAGGCGTTCGAGATCGTTCGCCGTCGTCTTTTCGCCTCGATCAACGACCGGTTGGCGATGGAGTCTGTCTGCCGCAGGTTCGCCGACTTCTATGCGGATAACCGTGACGACTTTCCACAGGAAACCCAGGATAGCCGCTACTACGAACGGTTGGTCCATGCTTACCCAATTCACCCAGAGGTATTCGACCGGCTGTACGAGGACTGGTCCACGCTGGATAACTTTCAACGGACGCGTGGTGTGCTCAAGTTGATGGCCAAGGTGATCCATCGCTTATGGAAGGACGGCAACAACGATCCATTGATCATGCCCGGTAGCTTGCCGCTGTACGACGCCGATACGCGCAACGAGGTGATCTATTACCTGCCCCAGGGCTGGGATCCGGTGATCGAGCGCGATGTGGATGGTGAGCGCGCCGAGACCACGGAAATCGAGAACAAGGACACCCGATTCGGCAGCGTCCAGGCCTGCCGCCGCTCGGCACGCGCCGTGTTCCTGGGCAGTGCGCCCAGCACCACGAATCAATTGGTGCGGGGCCTGGAGTTGGAGCGTGTGATGCTCGGCGTCATCCAGCCCGGCCAACAGATCGGCCTATTCAAGGACGCGCTGCGGCGGCTGTCGGACCGGTTGCATTACCTCAACCACGCCAACAACCGCTTCTGGCTCGATACGCGGCCGAACCTGCGGCGTGAAATGGAGGAGCGCAAGCGTCGCTTCCAGGACCGGGAAGACGTGTTCCCAATGGTTCGAGAACGAGTACAGCGCGGCTTTGCCAGCGGAGTTTTCGGCGGTATCCATGTGTTTACGGACAGCGGCGACGTGCCCGATGATTGGGCATTGCGCCTTGTGGTGATGCCACCCGATGCGGCCTTCAGCAAGAGCGGCCAGAGCCTGGCCATCGACCGTGCTACCGAGATCCTCAAGAAGCGTGGAGATCAGCCCCGTTTCAAGCAGAACAGGTTGATCTTCCTGGCGGCCGACTACGATAGCGTCAGCCGGCTGAAGGACCACGTTCGCTCTTACTTGGCATGGCGCAGCATTGTTGCCGATTACAAAGACAACCGTATCGTCCTCGACAACCTGATGGCCAAGCAGGCGAGTGCTGCTTTGGAGCAGGCCGAAGAAACTGTGCGCCGCATGATCCGCGAGACCTACAAATGGATCGTAGCGCCGATGCAGGAGGCCCGGCCCGGCAAAGGCTTGTCCGAATTGCGCTGGGAACACTTCCAGGTCAATCCCGGCGCGCAGAACTGGTCGCAGGAAATCGAGCGAGTCCTCAAAGAGAACGAACTGCTCATCAATGAATGGGCACCTATCCATCTGGCTAAGGTGCTGAAGGACTGGTTCTGGAAAGAGGACATCAAGGAAGCCAACGCCCTCAATGTCTGGCAGCAAAGCTGCCAGCAACTCTACTTGCCACGCCTGAAGGACGATACGGTCTTTCAGATGACGATGGCCGCAGGCGCCGAAAGCCGAGACTTTTTTGGTTTCGCACAAGGCAAGGAAAATGGCCGCTACATCGGTTTCAGCTATGGCAAACGAACTTCATTGATCATGGATGGCTCGTTGCTGCTGATTGAGCCGGTTGCCGCTGGGGCCTACTTGGAAACATTGCGCGCGGCGGAGGAAGCATCGCGGGCCAAGGCAACTACCACAGGCACCGATGGCGTGGCACCCGTAACTACTGGTGGTGGTGACACACCTCGTGTCAATGAGCCGATCGGAGGCTATCCCACAGGGACTGGTGCTGCGGGCCTCGCCGCAAAGAAGCAGTTCTACGGCAGCATTGATCTGGATCCCATCCTGGCCAAGAAGCAGTTCGCCGACTTGGTGGATGAGGTGGTCCAGCAATTTACCTTGCGTCCTGGCGTGAGGGTGAGGATTGCCATCGAGATTCAGGCCGACTCCCCTGTTGGGTTCGATGAAGGTCTTCAGCGTGCGGTGAAGGAGAACTGCAATGTGCTGAAGTTCAAGAACGCTGAATTCGAGGCTGGGGAATAATGAATACAGCAGGCAAGCCTTTTCGGCTGTCGTAGAGACGAATGACCGGGCTATTCGCCGGCGATGCACACCGTCGGCAAGCACCTGAAGCAACTATCCGGAGACTCCGGATAGTTCAACAGAGCGAAGGACAAATGCATCAGGTTCCCAGATAGATCGCTGTCACTGCCGCCCGCTCATGACCAAGTTCGCGGCTGATCTGTTGCCGGGCTTGCTGATCCAGAAGGCGTTGAGACGAATCCAATTGCACCGTACTGAGGCCGCCCATAGCCGGCGCCTTCCACCCCGTCAGCACCTCATACCGCATCTGCGCATACCGATGCCGCAGTCCATGCATGTTGCTCAACCCTGCCGCTTTGCATTGTCCGTCGTAGACATGCCGCTGCTGGATGTAGGTCTTACGCGATGGGATTAGTGATCCCGGACCTGCCAAGCGATGGGCCTCATCCAGCACCGCCCGCTGTTCCGGCGTCGTGATCAACACTGTTCGATCACGCCCGCCTTTTGCCCACGATCCTTTGATGGCGATATGGTCGCCACGGTCGGCATAACGGGGTTGGAACTTGATGGACTCTTCTCGCCGCAAGCCGAAGGCAGCCTGCAAACGCAGGCTCATGCGGACATGAGAGTCGGTGATGCGGTCCAACCTATCACCCAACTCCTTGGCCTTGCTTTCATTGGTCACATAGCGCCGTTCGGGAATGCCCATTTTGGTGTTGTCCGCCGGCAGAATGCCGGCCTTGCCGATCTTCTCGGCCCACCAGCGCAAATGCGCCATACGGTTCTTCAACGTACCGGCTGACAGGCCTTCGGTTTGCCAGCGTTGCAGCAAAGCTTCGACATGCTTGCCCTTCAACGAGGCGGCTCGCATCTGGCGGAAGCCTGCCTCACGTAGTTGCCGCGCAGCCAGCGAGAGAGAACGCATCCGGTCAGCCTGTGTGTTGTGGCTGCCGTCACGGTTGCGCTGGCAAAGCTGTCGCAGGGTGTAGGTCAAGTCGTCCATCTTCCGGCCTCCACGCAAAGCGCCGCACCGCGTTGTCCTGAAATTCAGTGGTTAGTGTTGGTGCCAGCTCGCCAAGGCGAGATCCTGTGGGGGCAAGGGCATGGTGTTCAGGAGACACCAGGGCCTCGAATGAGGCGTCCGTCTTGCTCCCTGCTAGAAGCCCGGACGGGGGTACGACAAGACGAAAGTGATGCGAACGTGGACGAGTCCTCCTATGAAGCGAGTGGGATGAGAAATGCAGCAGGAGCCCTGTGCGTTGCACACAGGGAATTGCCGCAAAGAACAGCGCGCCAGGCGGCGCGGTAGGGATGAGTTCAAACAGACGAAGAGGGCTCCGCCCGTGGGTAGGGCCGGTATGCGATCGGAGCCTGGGCATACCTGGGGTGGTTCCGCCCTGACGGGCCAGCGCTTGCAGGAACCTGCGCTGTTGGGGGTGCCGATGTACGAAGCCCATCGGTCTTGGCAACTGCCCGGTCAGTGTAGGACGGCCATCATCATGTATGCCGCACGCAATAGGATTCGGCATTTGCCCGCATTGTTGCTGGCGTGGGCGGGATCGTCACTGCGGCTGGCAGTGACGATCCGTTTCGCGGCAGCATTTGCTACGCAGGACGCGGTTGCCATCCCCCGGCCTGCATTGCCTGTGCCGCGATGTCCCCAGCGTTCGTCGAGGCGTTCAGCATCTTGCGGATGTTGGCGATGTGCGCCAGGGCGGTTTCACGTGATGCCGGTCGCGTGGTCGGTTCTGGGCGGTGTTCGGTGCGTGGCACACCAGCAGGCCGATTTTCGGCAGGCCGTGGGGCGGCAGACGTCTCCTTGCGTCCTGCCCACAAGCGGAACTCGCCCGCAAAAACGCGCTTCACCAAGGCGAAGAAGTAGGCCACGACATTGCGCACGGTGCCGCTCTGGCTGCGTGCCTGCAACTCGTCGAGTACTTCCTGGCGATGCTGCGGCGGCAGCCGCCGCAAAGCGGCCTGCACGTCCTTTTGCTGATCTGCCTGGGCATTGCTCAGGCAAGGCGGCAAGCTCACCGACTGGGATGCCGAATCGCTGTCGCCTTCACGCGCGCGGAACGTACGTTTTTTTTATACATATACGTCTTATACGTACTGCCCTGCTCAGCCGTCATGTGGCGAGCGTGTCCGGTCTGTTGCGGAACAAGCGTGCTGCTAGCGGAATCGCCGAACAATGGCAGTGGGTCGGCTGCCTCGTTCGCCTGAGACGGCGACGTAGGGGGCAAATCATCGTCATCGCCGAGCTGATCGTGGGTCGCAATGGAGGATGCTTCAGGTGCCTGCGCCAGCGTTGCCTGAATGTGGACGGCCACCCGATCCACCTGGTTGTTTTCGTGGCCGATGGAAGATTGCAGAAGCGCGGGGAGGCTGGCATCGAGCGTGCAAGCCTGTTGGAAGCTGAGGGCGCTTTCGTGAACCTGATACAGCTCGCTGAGCACATGGCCGGTCAGAGGATCGCGTTGCTGGCCCACCTGACTGATCCACCCCGTCAGCCGAAGCACGACGAGAACGCGCCGGGCCGTCTCGTACCCGGCCCGCTGCCCCAGCGGGGTGGAGGTGAGATAGCGGCGCAACTGCCCCAGGTTTGCCAGCGGGCTGATGCCCTCCGCAGAGCGCAGCATGCGCAGAACCTGCCAGCCGTTGCGCTCCAGCGGCGTGAGGCGAGTATCGAGCATGAGCGAGGCGGGCGTGGTGAACAGGGCGTCTTGCCCCAGCGGGTTGTGGCGAGTGTGATGGTCTGCCATGAGAGTTCTCCAAGGTCTGGGCCACAGCGGCCCGTTCCCCTGCATCTCATCGCGTACCGTTCCATGCGTCAGCCAACAATGCGGTCTGCGCCATAACCGTTTTATCCTGCATGCACAGCCCTGGCACCGGCATCCAGACTGATCTATGATCCCGATACCCCCTTGGGGGTACAACTGGGGGTACTTCCAGCGATTCCCGCAAAGGCTGTGGCCCGATTTCCCCGCGAAACCTAGTGTTCACCGCCCTTTGCCGACCGATCAACGTTTAAACGTGTGTTCAACGTCTGACCCAGCAGTCCGCTGCTCCATCGCAGCAGCGACCCCTGCATCAGCCAATTGCACCCAGGTTAAGCAGCTTGCCGGCGTTCGCCAACGCGTAGACCGAAGTGGTGGATGGCGCGCGGGACGCTGTGGTGATGGGCCATGGCCGACCGATCGATGAAACCTTCACGGCGTCGCGCCGTGCCTACGCTCGGCGCGCCGAAGACTCTCCGGCCACACCAGCGAACGATGCAGTTGCGCACCCGCCCAGGCGCCGCTGGCCACGGCCAATGACACCGAATGCGGTACTCGGGCCACGTCGCCGCAAGCGAACACCCCAGGCACGCCGGTCTTGCTTTCGGCGTCGGTACGGATTTGCACGCCCATGGGCGTTTCCTCCAGCGCGCAACCCATCGCTTCGGCCAGTGCGCCGGCCGGAGCGGTGCGCGTTGCGGTGAACAGGCCCGCGAAGTGCAGCCGCCGCCCGTCGGCCATGACCACGTCGGCATGCGCGTCGATCCGGTCGATGCGGGCTTCCTCGATCGTCACGCCTCGTCCTTCCAGCGCGGACCTGGCATCGGGACTCACTGCCAAGGCGCCGTTGACCAGCAGGGTCACCTCGCCCCAATCGGTCAGCAGCTCGGCCTGGTGAATGGACAGGGGGCTGGCGCCGATGATGCCGACGCGGCCCTGGCCGAGTTCGTAGCCATGGCAGTAGGGGCAGTGGAAGACACTGGTGCCCCAGCGTTCGGCCAGCCCCGTCACGGACGGAAGATGGTCGACGACGCCGACGGCCAGCAGGATACGGCGGCTGCGATGGGACGGGCCGCCGGCGGTCATGACGGTGAAGTCGTCGACCTCTCCTGAAACGGCTTCGACCCGGTCATTGAGCCAAGACAGTGTCGGATAGGTTTCGAGCTGGCGGCGCGCGTTCGTTGCGATCTCGGCGGGGTCGACGCCATCCTGGCCAAGAAACCCGTGCGAATGGCTGGCGTACCGGTTGCGCCGTTCGCCAGCATCGATGATCAGCACCGAGCGCCGCGCGCGGATGAGCTGCAAACCCGCCGCCATTCCGGCATAGCTGCCGCCGATAACGATCACGTCGTAACGCATGTCAGCTCCTTTTGCTTCGTACGGCCGCATGCCGGCGCGCGAAGTCCGCGGCCAGGTCGGCAAGGGTGACCTCGGAAAAGCGTTTCAGCAGCAACGCTTCGGCTTCGTCCAGCGTGCTTTCCAGCGCCGCGTTCACCGACTGCTCGACCAGGCACTCAGGGGTTTCGTTGCGATTGCCGATGGCAAACATTGCGGGTTCGCCCAGCGCCTCATGCAATTGCAGCAGCGTGACCGTGGCGAGGTCGGCCCGGATGCGCCAGCCGCCGGCATGCCCCCGATCCGACGTGACGATGCCCGCCTTGCGCAAATAGCCCATGGTGCGCCGGACGACCACGGGGTTGGTGCCCATGCATAGCGCCAGGGTTTCGGAGGTGAGGGGTCCTGGATGTTCGGCCATGTGGAGCAGGGCGTGCAGGACGGAGGAGAGGCGGCTGTCGCGTTTCATGTAACTTATGATGTTCTATTTAATGACTCCCTGTCAACCAGAAGGTGCGCGTGATGCCGGACCTCCCGCAGGTCGGGCTCACAGCTCGGGAATGTCCCAGGCCCCCGCCTTGAGCGATATCCATTGACTGCTTGTCCCGGACACCGCTACATTACGACATCATGTCATCATGATGAATTAACCACCCCCAGGCAGGAGACAAGATGGAAGTCATCAAGACCGGAAAGCACCTCGGCGCCGAAATCCGCGGCGTCGATTTATCCAAGCCGCTGTCGGACGCGCAGTTCGAGGCCGTTAGCCAGGCCTTCTTCGAGCACCAGGTGGTGGTGTTCCCGGACCAGCGGCTGGAGCCCCAGCAACAGATCGATTTCACGAAGCGGTTCGGCACCCTGGAGCACCACGTCCGCAAGGAGAGCCGGCTCGAGGGCTATCCCGAGATCTTCGTGCTGTCGAACATCCTGGACGAGGCAGGCAAGCCCATCGGCGCGCTGGATGCCGGTCGATTCTGGCATAGCGACCTGTCCTACAAGCAGCATCCCAGCATGCTGTCGGCTTTGTATTCGGTGGAAATCCCGGAGAAAGACGGGGTCGTCTATGGCGATACCCACTACGCCAGCGTGGTGGCCGCCTACGATCACCTGCCCGATGCCATGAAGAAGCGGTTGGAGGGCCTGTCTGCCGTGCACAGCTATGCCTACTACCGGCGCAAAAACCGGCTGGCACAGATGGAAGAGGCCGCCCGGGGCGGACGGGTGATCGAAGAGCCGGAGCTGTCCGAGGAGCAGCTGCGCAGCGTGCCCGACATGTCGTTCCCGATTGTCCGCACCCACCCGGTGACGGGGCGCAAGGCGTTGTTCGTGAACGAAGCCCATACCTCGCATATCGTCGGCATGGACCAGGAAGAAGGCGACCGGCTGCTGGCCGAGCTCTACGCGCACATCATCAAGCCGGAGTTTCGCCATACCCATCGCTGGCGCCGCGGCGACCTGCTGATGTGGGACAACACCGCCGCCCAGCACAAGGCAACCTTCGACTACGCGTTGCCGCTGCGCCGGCTGATGTACCGCACGACTGTCCGCGGCAGCGTGCCGTACTGAGCGGGTTCGTCCGGGCATCGTGGCGATGCCCGTAGCCGTGAACTGTCAAAGGAGACGCTCATGCAAGCGGTAGTGACGGACTGGTGGCGGCTGCCCACGGACAAGCTTGCCGACTTCATCGCCTGGCAAGACGGCGAATACCTGCCTGCGCTGGGCGTAGCGGGGCACGGTTGCCGGTACGGCGTGATCGCCGGGGAGCATGTCCAAGTCAGCTGGTACGGCGTCGATGCGGCGCTGTTGCGCCATGGCGTGGCCGCGGCCGACAACGACCTGCCTCCGCTGCCGATCTGGCTCAAGCTGCTCAACGGCCATGCGCGGGAGAGGTTCGCCCTGGAGTTGAAGGCCGATGTGGGCGATACGGCAGGCCCGCCCGCGCCCTTTCGCTACATCGTCCAGGCCGATATTCCCGCCGAGCTCGTGGACGAATACAACCACTGGTACGACCAAGAGCACTTGCCACGACTGGTAAAGGTGCCGGGCGTGCGGCGCGCGCGCCGCTATACCGCCATCGACGCTTCCCCGTATTACCTCACCGCCTACGACATCGATGCGCCGGAAACATGGGAATCGCCGGCGGCGCTGGCTGCCCGCAAGACGCCGTGGACCGAGAGGATGCGAGGCGTGTTCCAGAACAGCCGGCGCAGCATGTTGAAGCGGGAGTATCCGGCCTGACCACGCAAGCAGACCCTACAAATACATATCGAGGAGACAGACATGAAGCGACCCTTGGGCGCCGTATTGGGCGCTGCCCTTTTGCTGTGCGCGTTGCCCGCGCCGGCGCAGCAGTTCCCTTCCCACCCGATCACCCTGGTCGTGCCGTTCGCCCCCGGCGGAGCCAACGATGCCGTGGCGCGTATCGTCGCGCGCAGCGCCGAATCGCGCCTGGGCGTGCCGATCGTGATCGACAACAAGGGCGGCGCGGGCGGCACTATCGGCACCGAGCTGGTGGCGCGGGCGCGGCCGGACGGCTACACCATACTGCTGGTGTCCGCCGCCCACGCCATCAACCCCTTGGTGTACCCCAACCTCGGTTATGACGGCGTCAAGGACTTCGCCCCCATCATCCAGCTGACCGAGTCTCCCTATGTGCTGGTGGTCGGCAAGAACGTGCCGGCCAAATCCCTGGCCGAACTGACCGCGCTGGCGAAGGCCAGCCCCGGCCGCTATACCTACGCCTCGTCGGGCACGGGCAGCGCGCCGCATCTTGCCGGCGCGCTGCTGGGAAGCATGACGGGGACGCAGATCCAGCACGTGCCCTACAAGGGCGGCGCGCCCGCCTTGATCGACGTGATTCGGGGCGATGTCACCATGTATTTCTCGAGCGTGCCGTCAGCTGCGCCACATCTGCAAAGCGGCGCGGTGCGCGCGTTGGCGGTCAGCACGGGCAAGCGTGTGGGATCCATGCC
Source organism: Pigmentiphaga sp. (assembly GCF_033795525.1). Classification (GTDB taxonomy): domain Bacteria; phylum Pseudomonadota; class Gammaproteobacteria; order Burkholderiales; family Burkholderiaceae_B; genus Pigmentiphaga. The sequence continues at coordinate 156,924 of NZ_JARYGM010000003.1, read as the reverse complement.
CGATGTGCCTACCGTCGCGGAAAGCGGCGTGCCGGGGTACGAGCTCGCGGGCTGGTACGGCATCCTGGCCCCGGCCCGGACGCCGGAAGCCGTGGTTGCGCGCCTGAACGAGGCGTTCAACGCGGCGCTGGCCGACGATGCCGTGAAGAAGCAGCTGGCAACCGAAGGGAGCACGCCCATAGGCGGGCCCAGCGGCGCCTTGGCGACGCTGATCGAGCGCGACATGGCCAAGTACGCGAAGATGGCGAGCCTTGTGAAAGCGCAATAAGCGGCCGCCGTCGCTCAGCCACCGCCGGGCGGTGGCGCGTCAGGCGCCGACCGATCCGTACTGCAGTTTCAGCTCGTTGTCGTACTTGAAACGATTGGGCGGATAAATGGTGAGGGTGGCCTCGAACAACCTGTGGCTGTCGTCGTAGTAGGTGCGCAGGATCTCGAGGCCGATGGCGCCGTCCGCCATGCCCAGCGCGGCCACTGCCGGCGCCGGCATGGTCACCGCGCCGATGGATTGGTGGATGCGCTCGGTCTTGAGCCCGTAGCGCTGCTCCAGCAGCGAGTAAATGGGAACGCGCCGCGTGCCGACATCCTGCACCGCCTCGCCATAGCGCGCGTCAAGGTAGACGTGCTTCCATGCCAGCGGCTCGCCGTCCAGGAAACGGACTGCCTCGATCAGATACCATTCCCCGGCGGGCAAGGTGACCAGCGCGTCGGAATGATCGATCAGCCGCGTGTTGCCGACTTTCAGCTCGGTCGATTCGACGTATTGCCACAGGTCCGGGATGGCATCGATCTCGAATACATACTTGCCACGGGCTTTCGTCGACTCGACCACGGTGCCGCTGCCCTGCTTGCGCGAGACCACGCCCAGGTCCTGCAGTACCCGCACGGCCTCCCGGACCGTCGTGCGGCTGACCTTGTACTCGTCGCAAAGCTGGGTTTCGGTGGGCAGGAACCCACCTACGGGATAGGCGCCTTCCTCGATCGCCCGCGCGATCTTCTCAGCCAGAACGATGTACAGCGGTTTGCGGTCGGGGAGCATGTGAGGCGGTAGCAGTCGCGGAAGGAGGGAGGAGGCCGCCGCCGGACTGGCATGGCGCGGCTTGGGGTCAAAAATTCTAGCATCCGCAGGGGCCGTTATCCGGCCAGGCGGCGGTTGCGGTAGCGCCAGGACCCGTGTTTGGCCCATAATGATGATGGTTCTCATTATCGAATGCGGGAAGAAGAATGATCAGACATACCCTCAGCGCCTGCGTCCTGGGCTCGGCCCTGTTGGCCGGCGTCCCGGCCCATGCTTTCGAGCTGGCCCACGACAACGGCACGCTGACGCTGCCATCGGCCCCGAAAACCGTCGCTACATTCGACCTCGGAGTGCTGGACACGCTCGATGCCCTGGGCGTCCCGGTGGCCGGCGTGCCCAAGTCCAGCTACGAGGGAGCGCTGAGCCGCTACAACAGCACCCCGGTCATCGGCACGCTGTTCGAGCCCGATTACGCCGCATTGAAGCAGCTCAAGCCGGACCTGATCATTGCCAGCGGGCGTTCGCGCAGGGCCGTGCCCGAACTGTCGGCCATCGCGCCGACCGTTACGCTGGGGGCCAATACCGACGGCTTTATCGCCTCGTTCAAAGCCGATACGCTGGCCCTGGGAAAGGCCTTCGGCAAGGAAGCCGAGGCGGCGGCCGCACTGGACCGCATCCAGAAGCAGTTCGATGCTTTGCACCGGGTCAACCAAGGCAAGACCGGCGCCTTTCTGTTCGTCGCCAACAAGAACGTCATGGCGCATGCGCCGGGAGACCGGTTCGGCTATGCCTATGAGCTCGCCGGCCTGACCTCGGTCGTGCCGCGCCGCGAACCTGCGGCTGCACCCGCCACACGCCCCGCGGCCGGTTCACCCGAAGCCAAGGCCGCCGCCGCAAAGCGCGCCGAGGAGATTCGTGCGCTGGCCCAGGCCGAGCCCGACTGGCTGATCGTCCTGGACCGCGGCGCCATCAACGGCGCCGAGAAGACCGCGGCGGCAACGCTGGCGGCGCATCCGGAGATCAGCCGCACGCGCGCGTTCCGCGAAGGCCGCGTCTATTACGCGAGCCCCAATGCCTGGTATGTGGTGGGCACGGGGCTGAACAACCTGCATGCCATCTCGGCGGACATGCTGCAGGCGATGAAGAAAGGTGCGTTCTGACCGACGCTCGGGCAGCGGTGCGCCGGGCCGCCGGGTAAGCAGCCTGAGCCACGGCGCCGCATGGAGTACGCTCATCAACAGGTACATCGTTTCCATGCCCGTGAACAGCGAGGCTCCATGTGTCGAGCAGAAGGCTGCCTGGTCGATCTCATCGTGGCTGGAGCGTTCGCATGGCGCGCGGATGGGCAATCGCTTCATATAAGAGGCAAACTGCGCGTCCGCGCGCTCGCCGCCGCCTTGTTCGCCTGCGCGCCATCGGGGCGCTTCCACGCCTGAGCCAAAGTCCTGCCGAAGCCAATGACTACATCCGGAGCGAGTTTCGCCACTGGGGCGAGGTAGTCAAGCGCAGCGGGGTCAGCCTGAGCTGACCGACCGCCACCGACCGCAGGTTCCGTCGCTTCATCGTTTATCGAGCCGCCCGTCCGCCGGGCGCGGTGGCGGTCTTCCGGCGCGAGCCCCCGGCGGCCTGGGTCAACTCCGTGCGGTCCAGGTAGAAGCGGCTATTGTTCGCCAGGCGTTCCACCATGAAGTCGATGAACGCCCGGACCCGCTGCGGTTGTTCCGTACGCCGGCGGTAGTAGATGTAGAGGGCGTCTCGCTCGCTGACATGATCGAGCAGCAAGGGAACTAGGCGGCCGGCGCGGATATGGGGCACGGCCGAGAAGCTTCCCAGTTGGCCGATCGCGCCCCCGGTGAGCACCGCTTCGACTTCGGCGTCGAGATCATTGCTGCACAGCGTCGCCGGAAAGTCCCGGTACACGGTCTCGCCGCCGACCACGAACTCCCATGGCGCCACCTTTCCGGTGTTGGCGCGCCGGTATCCCGTGCAGCGGTGATGTGCAAGATCGTCGACGGAGCGCGGCGCGCCGTGGCGCTCGAGGTAGTCCGGCGCCGCACAGACGATCAGCTGGATAGGCAGCAGGCGGCGGCCTATGGTCCCGCCAGCCGGTGCGATGCCGCCGCGGAACCCGACGTCCGCGCGCTGGCTGACCAGATCAGTGAGATGGTCGTCGAATTGCACGTCGAGCTGGATCCCCGGATGCGCGGCGGAAAACTCCAGCATGTAGGGCCACAGGACCGCACGGCCGAGCGCCGACGGCGCGCTCACCCGGAGCAGGCCGCTGTCCTCGTGGCCAGAGCGCCGTACCTCGTCCAGGGCCGCGACGAGCTGGGACAGTGCCGGGGCTGCCTGTTCCAGCAGGCGCTGGCCTTCGTCAGTGAGGGTCAGCTTGCGCGTGGTCCGATGGAAAAGGCGCACGCCCAGCGCCCTTTCCAGTTGCATGACCGCCTGGCTCGCGGCTTGCGGGGAAAAAATTCACCAAGCCTTCATTCAAGCGCGTCTGGTTCATCACCGGCGCAGCCCGCGGCCTGGGCGCGCTGATGGCGCGCGCCGCACTGGAAGACGGCAATGCCGTCGTCGCCACCGGCCGCAATGCAGCCGCCGTCGCGCAAAGCTTGGGATCGGCACCCGGCCTGCTGCCGCTGGCGCTCGACGTGACCGACGAGGCCCAGGCGAGGGAAGCTGTCCGCGGCGCGCTCGAGGTTTTCGGACGTATCGACGTGCTGATCAACAACGCCGGTTTCGGTCTGCTCGGTGCCGTGGAAGAGTCCGCCGATGCCGACGTGCGCCGCATGTACGACACGAACGTATTCGGCCTGTTGAACGTGACGCGCGCCGTATTGCCTGCGATGCGTGCCCGGCGTGCCGGGCACGTCATCAACCTGTCGTCCATCGGCGGCTATCGCGCGGCAGCAGGCTTTGGTGTCTATAGCTCGACCAAGTTCGCTGTCGAAGGGATTACCGAGGCTTTGCATGCGGAACTGAAGCCGCTGGGTATTCATGCCACGGTGGTCGAGCCCGGGTATTTCCGTACGGACTTCCTGGATTCGTCCTCGCTTGCGGTAGCACCGCTGGTCATCGAGGACTATGATGCGACATCCGGGGCGGTGCGGCGCGCGGCGCGAAGCCTCAACCATAATCAACCCGGGGACCCCCGTAAGCTGGCCGCAGCCGTGGTGAAGCTGGTGGATGCGGACGAACCGCCGCTGCGCCTGGCCCTGGGTACCGATACGTTGGCCGCCATCGCCAAGAAGAATGCACAGGTGGCCAGCGAAGTGGAGCAGTGGAAGACGTTGTCGCAGTCGACGGATTTTGCCGCCTGAGGCGATGCAGGAGTAGCGGTACGCGACTAGGCCGCCGTACAGCCGGCCTAGTCGCTGCCTCCCGGCTCGCCAGCGGCGCGCTTGAAATTCTGCTCGAGGATCTCCAGCGTCCGCAGCAGCGCGTCGAGGTCCTGTGTCGACAGGCCTTGCAAGGCTTCGTCGAAGAACGCGGCACGCCGCGGCATGGCTTCGTCGACCACCGCCTGCCCTTGCGGGGTGAGGCTGGCGTTGGTGAGCCGGTTGTCCTGGGGATGCACGTGCCGGGCGATCCAGCCTTGCTGCTCCATGGCCTGGAGCAGGCGGGTCAGCGAGGCGGGGTCCAGCCGGCAGCGTTCTGCGAGCTGTTTCTGGGAACATGTCCCACTCTCGGCCAGCGCCAGCAGGATGCGCCAGCGAGGCAAGGCGTGGCCGACCCTGGCGCTGAAGCCGGCTTGCATGGCGCGATACGTCTGGCCCAGCCGCTGGATGATCTGGAGGCCTCGTTGCTGATGCTTCATGGCTAGGCCTTGTCGCGCCGCTCGGGCTGCATGATCTGGACCGGCGGCACCCGGCGTACCAGCCACAAAGCCAGCAGCGCGACGGCCAGGGCGAGCAGCTGGCCGTCGTGGATGCCGTGCACCAGGGCGACCCGCGCCTGTTCGATCAGGTCCGCCCCGTGCCGTCCGTGCTGCACCAGCTGCGAGACGAGGTCCTGCTGTGCCTGCTGGTCGACCAGCACCTGGGGGTTGTGCAGCTGCGGCAGCCATTGCATGGCTTGGCCTTCTTGCAGCGCTTCGGTGACATGCGCGAGATAGCTGTGCGTGACCATGGTGCCGACCATGGCGGTGCCCAGCATGCCGCCCACCATGCGCAGTGACTGCAGCATGGCGGTGGCGATGCCCAGGTCGGTGCGGCTGGCCATCTGCTGCGCGAACACCGTCAGGTTGGGCATGATGAAGCCTATGCCCAGTCCGGCCAGGAACATGTAGGTCGCGATGAGTGCGCGCGGTGTGTCGTGGTGGGTCGTGATGATGCCCAGGCACGCCAGTCCCATCACGGCAAAGCCGGCATAGAGCATGCGGTTCGGCTTTTCGATGCGGGTGATGATGCGGCCATTGACGATACTGCCGACGGTGATGCATACCACCATGGGCGTGATCAGCAGGCCGGCCTCCTGGGGCGACATGCCGAATCCTCCCTGCAGTAGCAGCGGTGCATAGAAAAGCAGCGAAAAAATGATGAAGCCCACGAGCAAGGCCAGCAGGAACAGCGCGGCCAGTGCCGGGTTGCGGAACATGTCGAAGGGCAGCAGCGGCATGGGGCAGCGCCGCTCCCAGAAATAGAGTGCCGTGAATGCGCAGACACTGCCTACGCCCAGCAGCAGCACGGTGGTGGACATGCCTTTGGGGAGCATTTCGACCAGCATCTGGAGGCTGCCGAGCGCCAGCGCGATCAGCACCGCACCGGGCCAGTCGAGTTGTACCTTGGCCGCGGTATGGTGGCGGATACGAGGTAGATAGCGGAAGACGAACCACGCGCCGAGCACGCCGACCGGCACGTTCACGAAGAATACCGAGCGCCAGCCGTACTGCTCGGTCAGGATGCCGCCCAGCGAAGGGCCCACGGCATTGGCGATGCCGAAAGCGGAACTGACGATGATCTGCCAGCGCAGCCGGACCCGGGGCTCGGGAAACAGGTCGGGGATACAGGCGAAGGCGCACCCGACCAGCATGCCGCCGCCTATGCCCTGCAGCGCGCGGGCCAGGACCAGGCCCAGCATGCTGTTGGCGGCGCCGCACAGGACCGAGGCGATGGTGAAGACGAAGATCGCCGCGATCACGAACGGCTTGCGTCCGTAATAGTCGCCCAGCCTGCCGAAGATCGGAACCGTGATGACCGAAGGCAGCAGATAGGCGGTGGCGACCCACGCGTAGAGATCGAATCCCTGCAGCTCCGCCACGATGGTTGGGAGCGCGGTGCCCACCACCGTCTGGTCGATGGCCACCATGACCATGACGAAGCACATGCCGAGCACGGCCATCAGGGACTGGCGGAACGGCAGTACCTGGCCTTCGGAATGCTGGGGGAGCGTGGACATGGAAAGATGGAAGACGAAATCATTGATCGATCAATGATTGTAGTCCTGCTTGGGCCGGCTGGGTTAGCCGGTGCGACCGCCTGTCCGGCGCGGTCTCCAGCCGGGTTTTTGTTTAAGATGGACCGGAATCCAATCGAGGACTGTCCATGCCGCTGTCCGACACCGACCTGCAAGACCTTGCCCATGCCAAGTACCTGCTCGAACATCCCGGTATCGCCGCGCGTATAGCGGGGTTCGCCGGCAAGCCGATCGAGCGCACGCTCGCCGCTCTGCCTGCCAAGGTCTCGGCGATGATCGACGAGGTCACTCGCCGTTCCATTGGCAAGGCCCTGGACGTCGCCTTGCTGACCATGGATCCGGCCAAGCCGGCGGCCCCCACGGAGCGCTGGCACAAGCTTGCAGCCGGGGCCTCGGGTGCCGTGGGCGGGGCGTTCGGCATGGCGGGGCTGGCCGTGGAACTCCCGATATCGACGACCATCATGCTTCGTTCGATTGCCGATATCGCCCGCAGCCAGGGTGAAGACTTGAAGACCGCGGAGGCACGGCTCGAGTGCCTGCATGTGCTGGCGCTGGGCGGCCCGTCGCGGGTCGACGATGCGACCGACGCCGGTTATTTCGCCTCCCGCACGGCGCTGGCGCAGGCTATTGCCTCGGCTAGCCAGTATCTGGCGCAGCACGGCGCCGCCAAAGGCAGCGCGCCCGTGCTGGTGCGCCTGGTTTCCGAGATCGCTTCCCGTTTTTCCATTGCGGTTTCGGAAAAGGCGCTGGCGCAGTCCATCCCGGTGATCGGGGCCATCGGCGGCGGCGCCATCAACGCGTTGTTCATCGACCATTTCCAGGACATGGGACGCGGCCATTTCACGATACGCCGGCTGGAGCGGGCCCACGGACCCGAGGCCGTGCGCGAAGCTTTCTACGCCTTGCCCAGCCGCCGTTAGCACGCGGCACTGCCGCGCTTTCTTGCAGGCAAGTCGTATCAGTCTGTTAATGGCGGCCCGGCTCATGCTTGGGCAGCTTACGATTGCCGCTGGGCCGGCGGCACGCCGGCGAATATTCTTGCGAGGAAGGCTATGAACGCCCCGACTTCCCTGTCCGAAGAACTGATGTCCCAACTGCAGGGTGCTCCCCTGCAGCAGCTTGCCCAGCAACTGGGTACCGATACGGGCCAGGCCCAGCAGGCGGTGAGTACCGCGCTGCCGCTGCTGCTAGGCGCGATGGGCAAGAACGCCGCGCAGCCGCAGGGCGCGCAGGCGCTGTTCGGCGCCTTGCAACAGGACCACGCCGGAGGCGGCGGGCTGCAGGGCATGCTGGGCTCGTTGCTTGGCGGGGCGGGCCAGGGCGGGCCCGCCGGCGCGGACGGTATTCTGGGCCATATCTTCGGCGGCAGCCAGGAGCGCGTCGAGAACGGGTTGGGCCAGGCCACGGGCCTGGGCAGCGGCAACGCCGCCAATCTGCTGAAGATGCTGGCCCCCATCGTGATGGCTTTCCTCGCACAGCGCGTACAGTCGGGCGGGATGACCCCCGACAGCCTCGGCGCCACACTGGGGCAGGAGCGCGACGCTGCGCGCCAGCAAGGCGGCGGGCTGCTGGACTCCCTGCTCGATCAGAACGGCGATGGCCAGGTCGGCATGGAGGACCTGATCAAGATCGGCGGCACGCTGTTCGGCGGCCGGGCCTGACCGCGGCCGGGCGGACATGGCCTGGCGCCATGCTTTCCCGTATCCGGATGCAAAGCAGGGTCCAGGCGCCGCTTATTGCGAAGGCCGCGATGACGTCGCTGAGGAAATGCACCTGCAGGATGACGCGGCTGTATCCGATGCTGGCGATCAAGCCCGCGGCAACCATGGCAATGACTTTGCGCCACCCGGGGGCAGCCGTTCCAGCCAGCAGGTAGGCGAGCAGCCCGTAGACGGACATGGCGCCGCTGGCGTGCCCGCTGGGGAAGCTCCACCCCAGTTCGTGGGCGAAGCCGTGCAGATGCTCCGGGCGCACGCGCTGGAAGATGTGCTTGAGCAGGACGTTGAGGAGGGCTGCGCCCAGTGCTCCCGCGACCCACAGTGCCGCATCCCCCCGTCGCCGCCGCCACAGCAGGACTAGAAACACGGCCGTGCCGAGGGCGATCAGGAAGTCGCGGTTGCCCAGCACCGTCAATGCCGACAAGGCGCGCAGCCAATCCGACGAGGCGTGGCGCGCTATGGTTTCGGCCAGGGCGTTGTCGAAGGCCACGAGCCGGGATTCCATCACGACGTTGATGGCCAGGACGGCGAACAGGACCACCCCGAATGCAGTCAAGGCCGCCATGAGCCGGGCACGCCCGGCCGGGCCTGCGCGAGAGGCGTCCAGGGCGTACGCTACCGCCAGTCCCAGCGCGCAGGCGCATGCCAGCCACGCGGCGAATGCCGTGCCTGCATATTGTTCCGCGATACGTTCCATGGTCATCATTACCGGTGTTTCCCAAGGCGGTGATTAGCCCGGGCCGTTTCCTAAGCGCGCGGCGCAATCGCGAGCGATCGGTCCGTATGAAGCACGAAGCCTGCGTCGCCGCCATAATCCCATCTTTCCACGATGCAGGCGCGCATGCCATCCTCTTTCGGGAGCCATTTAAGCAGGTTGACCGAATTGGGGATGCCGCTGCGTACGCGGCTCGACACCGCCGTGCCGGCCTGGACGGTCCACGTGTGCGGCGCTCCCATGGGCAGGGGGGCGACGTAGGGCAGGTGGATATGGCCGCCCAGCAACAGGTCCGCGCCCATGCTGGACCACACGCGCATCGCGTACTTGCGGCCGCGCACGAGATTCTTCCGGTCCCCCTCTTCCGCTGCAACGAGGGGATGGTGCAGCAGCACGATCCTGAGCTGGCCGCGGCGCGCCCTGGCCAGGATGCCTGCCACCCGCTCCACCTGCTGCCGCGACACCTCGCCTTGCTTGTGCCGGTAGGCACGGGTCGAATCCACGCCTATCGCCAGCACCGTATCGGATTCGTAGACCGCTTCGCGCTGCTGGCCGAAGGCCTCGCAGTAGCGCCGGTAGGGAGCGGTCAGCCGTGTAAACACGTCGAACAAGGGGATGTCATGGTTGCCCGGCACGGCCAGCACCGGCGCCGGCAGCCGTGCGACAAAACGTTGTGCGCGCGCGAATTGCACTGGCCTTGCCCGCTGGGTGATGTCGCCGCCCAGCAGCACCAGTTCCGGTTCGCATGCGCGGGCAAGGTCGACCAGGGCGTCCACCACGGCGGGGCGCTCGGTGCCGAAGTGGGTATCGCTGACGTGGAGGATGGCGGTCATGCGCGGTCGGCCGGATCCATCCGGCGGGGAACCAGCAGCGGCAGCCGGTGCTCGCTCACGTTGAACGTCAATGGCGCCTGCATGCGCGAGACTTCGCCGTCCATGGCTACTTTGTACCGGGTCTTGCGTCCGCCCCGCGGCGTCACCACGAGCCGCTGAAAGCCGAAGCTGACGACATTGTCGGCTTCCCCGAGGCGGCTCAGCGCGCCGAGCAGGATCATCCAGTACAGCGCAGGCGTGCCTACCGGTTTGGGACTGAGGGCAACCAGGCCCCCTTGCTCAAGAACATCTGTGTCCTTGAAGCCCAGCCGCTCCAGCTGCAGGGCGTTGTTGCCCACCACCAGCGTGGGAGTGCGCAAATGACGGAGCTGGCCGTCCCGTACCAGTTCCAGGTGCAGCTGGCGTGGGCGGCGCAGCAGCGTAATCAGCCCCGAGACCAGCGCGACGGCGCGGCTGCGCCCGTAGCGCTGCTTGAACGCCTCGCGGTCTTCCAGCAACTGAGGGTAGAGGCCGACGCTGGCATTGACCAGGAATGCGTGTCCATTGAGCATGCCGATCTGGACCGGCAGGATGCGGGCATCGAGCAACGCAGCCGCGGCCCGTTCGGTATCGGTGGGAATGCCGTAGGTCCGGCCGAAATAGTTGAAGGTGCCCTGGGGCAAAATGGCAAAGGGCAGGCCGGTGCCCAGGGCGACCTGGGCGACGGCATTGAGCGTGCCGTCGCCGCCTGCCGCGACGACGACGCCGCGCTCGTCGCGGGCCCGGTCGACCGCCCAGCGGGCCGCGCTCGCCAAGTCGGCCGGCCGTTGTACCAGGCGCATCTCGTGGCGGCGGCCGGCTCTTCCCAGTACCCGGTCGATGACCGCGCGCTTGTCCGACGCGCCGTCGCGGCCCGAGCCGGTGTTCAGCACGATGAAGAAGGGCTCGGTCCCGGCAAGCTCCGGCACCGAAGAAACGACATTCTGCATGAGGGCACCTCAGCCGCAGGGCGGCAGCTCTCCACCATCATCATATCCGCGCAATGGCGGCATTGGATTGCCGCTATGGCGGCCCCCAGGCGGAGCTTCTACCTTCTGCGAAGGCGCAACCGCCGCGTCACGACGTACCACAATAACGGAGACGGCAGATGATACGCGCGCTACATCCCGCTGGCCTCAATGGACGGTCGCAGTCCATCCGTCCGAGGTGTGCGCGACGTTCACACCCAGGAGGGACAACGGCGCGGCATCGCCGGCAGGCCCTCGCCGCGGCCCGGAGTCGACCCGTACGGTGCGTACGACGCCCCGGTCTGCGGTCGCGATCTGCACCGTTGCCTTCCGGCCTGCCGGCGCATCGTAGTTGTTGATCCCTACGCTGTAGAGGCCCGGCTGCAATCGGTCGGAATCGCAGGTGGCGTGGTAGTGCTCCGGGCCCCAGCCCGACGTGTCATCGAGATCCAGCATTCCGCTTGCGCCGATCCGGGCGCCATAGTGCACGTGTGCGCCGCCGGGTTCCATCACGTGGAGGTCGATGTCGCCTTCGCCGTCCCAGGCCAGCGTGGCGGTGAAGAATCCCGGACTGGCCTGCGGTTCGGCTCTGCGCAGCCCCAGAAGACCGGCCGCCATCAGCCTGCCTGCCGTGGCGCGGCCTGAACGCGCGGAGTCGAGGTAGGTTTCGACCAGCATGTGCCCCGTCACGTCGGCCGTGGACGGCACAAGCCAGATGTTGGGCGGCGGGGGCGTTCCGGGAATCAGGCCGCGCAGCGCCGCGATGACGGTATCGTTGCCCGACAGCAAGTGCGGCCCGCTGGCCTCGGAAGATGCCGGAGCGATGTGGACGGCCGCCGTTGCCGTCGGCGCCGTGCCCGCCACCGCGCGATGCGCCATGTTGAGAAAGAAATTGCCCTGCGAATGCCCGACCATCAGTACGCTGCGGCCCAACGCCAGCAGCGCGCGCAACCGCAACAGGTGGGCGGCGTAATCGACTTCGGTAGGCGGGCGCGCGCCGAGCGACGCTATCTGGGCGATGAGGCGCGCGTTGCGCGCTTCAGTGAGGGCAGTGGCGACCGCGTAGGCGCGCGGCAGCACGCTGGCTATCTTGCGCCACCAGTCCTGGCGGCCATCGACGACTTCCCAGAACAATTCCCACCGCTGCCGCAGCGCGGCGTCGAGTTCGGCAGTGCGTTGCTGGAACACCTCGACCAGGTCTTCGATGCCGCCGCTGGTGCTCCGCTGCAGTCCGCTGGCGTTGTAGAACACCTCGGCGCCGACCTCTATGCCCGCGTGGCCGGGGCCGGCAACCAGCGCTTCGTCCAGCGTGGCGGATAGGGCGCGGGCGCCGGTCATGGCCGCATCGGGGGTGTTCCAGACGCCATTGAAGAAGGCCAGTGTGTGCGTGTAGGCCGGGCAAAGGTCGGCGGCAAAGCTGGGCCACGCCAGCGCGCTCGCGATGGCCAGCGTGGTGGCCTGCAGCCATCGGGTCACCAGGCTAGTCATCGCAGCCGTCCCCGGGGGGCAGCGACATGACGGCGCCGTCGAGCGCTGCCGAATAGTCGAGATAGGCCATGACGCGGGCCTTGGTATTGGCGGTCATTTTGCGCATGTCGGCAATGGCGGCGGAGCCTTGGGCGGGTGACTCGCTGCGCGTCATGACGCAGGCAATGGCGCGGCCGGTGCGTGCGGCCACATCCTGGGCCGCTACCGCGTCCCCGCCCGCCCGCACGGCGCCCTGGTACGTACGCGCCAGCTGGCGGAGCGCTTTCTGCCATGCGTCCGCGCCGCCCTGCCGGCCGATCCAGGCATCGATATCGTCGCGTACGCCATTGTTGTCGATGTCCGGTCCGGCCAGATCGGCAGACCGGTCGAGCACGGGAAGCTGGCCCTGGCTTTCGAGGTCTTCGACGGAATGGGGCACGGATGCCGGTGGAGTCTCGCTTTCGCCGCCGCAGGCGACAAGCAGGAGCACGGTGAAGAACGTTGCGGGACCAAGGCGGATCATGGCGATATTCCTGTGCATGAGCGGTAAGGGCGCGCCGTATGACGATGGCGGCGGACCGGCGTCATTAGGCCTCTCCTGGCCGTCGCATGGGCTGCCAATGGGACCATTCGGTCGTCGTGGATCCTGCGTACTTCTCCGCCGGCATGCTTGGCTTTGCCAAGATGCGTCAATCACGCGAAACTTGGGGCGCAGTGTTATTTGGGAGCCGGAATATGAAGAAATCACACGGCGCCGCGGTGCTCGCCTTGTGCGGGGGCATGGCACCGGCCGCCGCGCCCTGCGCTGATTCCTCCATCTCACTCTATGGTGTCGTCGATGCCGGCATCTATAAGCTGGCGGGCGGACCCACGTCTCTGGGCAACATCCAGCGCAGCTATTGGGGCATTCGGGGGTCGGAAGACCTCGGCAATGGCTATAAGGCGATCTTTCATCTCCAGTCGCGTTTCGAGATCGATACCGGCACCCTCGAGGCCAGCGGCGGTTCGCCGTTCTTCTATGGCGAGTCGACCGTGGGGGTGAGCGGCCCTTTCGGACAGCTGCGGCTGGGCCGGGCCATGACGCCGATGTGGTCGCTCGACTGGCAGTTCGACCCTTGGTACAACTTCGATCGCGTGGCCTCCATCGCCTGGCAGATCTACCATCCGTCCTATCGCGCCGATCCATACCGCAACGGGCCGGTAGGCGATTACAGCCGGGTGAACAATGGAGTGTTCTACGATTCGCCTGCCATGGGGGGCTGGTCGGTCCACCTGTCGGCCAACGGCGATCGCAGCAGGATTCCGGATGCCAACGGTACCGTCGAAAGCAAGCGCGGCCTCGCCGCCGGCATCAATTACGACAATGGCAACGTGACCTTTCTTTTTTCCGGCGAACGCAACAGCGTGAACGACAAGACCTATTTCGTCGGGCTGGCCTATGGGCGCGGCAATACGCGCGTCATGGCGTCAGCCAACCTGACCAGCCTGACGGCCGCCAGCCAGGCCTTCCTGGGCGAAGCCCATAGGCGCCGGACTACCGCCATGCTGGCCGCTACCCACCGCATCGGCGCGGCGACGCTGAAGCTCGGCATAGGCCGCGACTTCCAGGGTTATGGCCGCAGCGGCGCCACCAATTATGTCAGCGCGGGCGTATCGTATGCGTTGTCCAAGCGGACGCAGCTCTATGCCGGGCTCGGTCATGGCCGTCCCGCCAACCAGGGCAGCCGTACCAATCTGGGACTGGGCATGAATCACAGCTTCTAACATCGGGCGCGAGTCTTGTTCCGCCCGGTTCTTTCCATGGCGCTTGGACGCCCAAGGAGTGTTGATGGCTGGCAGCAGTTTTTTCGCGTTGCTCGATGATATTGCGTCCGTTTTGGACGACGTCTCGGTCATGACCAAGGTGGCCGCCAAGAAGACGGCAGGAGTGCTGGGGGACGATCTCGCGCTGAACGCGCAGCAGGTAACCGGGGTCTCGGTCAATCGCGAGCTGCCGGTGGTGTGGGCCGTCGCCAAAGGCTCGTTGCTGAACAAGGCCATACTGGTGCCGGCCGCGCTGCTGATCAGCGTATTTGCGCCGTGGGCCATCACGCCGCTGCTGATGGTGGGGGGCGCCTTCCTGTGCTTCGAAGGCGCCGAGAAGCTGGCCGCCAAATTCCTGCCGGGCCACGACAAAGCGGCGCATCACGAAGAACGGCTCAAGGCGCTCGAGGACCCCCGTGTCGACATGGTGGCCTTCGAACGCGGCAAGATCAAGGGCGCGGTGCGGACCGATTTCATCCTCTCGGCCGAAATCATCGCGATTACGTTGGGGACGGTGGCCGACGCCGACTTCGGGATGCAGGTAGCCGTGCTGGTCGGCATAGCCCTGCTCATGACGGTAGGTGTCTACGGACTGGTGGCCGCGATTGTGAAACTGGACGATGTGGGCGGCTACCTGGTGGGAGCGCGCTCGGGCTTGGCACGGCTCGTGGGGCGCGGCATCGTCGCCGCGGCGCCCTTCCTGATGCACGCCCTGTCCATCATCGGCACCTTGGCGATGTTTGCCGTCGGCGGCTCCATCCTGTCCCATGGACTGGGCCCGGTCCATCATGGAATCGAACACCTGGCCAGTCTGGCCGCGGCGTGGCCGGCAGTGGGGCCGGTGGCAGCCGCGGTGCTGCCGTTCCTGCTGGAGATCGCGGTCGGACTGGCGGTCGGCGCGGCCATCGTGCTGGTCGTCGAACTGGGGCGCAAGCTGCTGCGCAAGTGAGCGCTGCGCGCTAAGGGCCGGCCGGCGTCGGCCCGGCGTCTTCTACCTGGAAGCGCAGCGTGCCTATCATCTGGCCAGCGTCCGTCACGACCTTGACCTGCCATCGTCCGCGCGGGTCCGCCGGAAAGTTCTGTTTGTGGGTCCAGGCGCGATAACCTTCCTTGCGTCCGCCCTGGATGTCGAGCGCGATGCGGTCCACTTCGCGGCCATTGTGCAGCCAGACGTGGTAGATGTGTTCGCGCAGCCCCAGCGGCGCGTTGATAGCCGTGTAGGCATAGATGCCGCCGCCGCGCATCTGCGCCGGGCCGACGGTGCGCAGGCTGTTGCGGGCTTCCATGTCGCGGCTGTCAATCTGGGTCGTGATGGCGACCTTGGTCAGCCTGAGCGTGGCGGGCGGAACCCATAGCCGTCCAAACCATCCCACGGCGCCGAGCGCCAGCATCAGGCCCACCACCGCCCATTTGCGCCAACGTGCCTGCAGCGGGATCAAATCCGCGAGCGAGGGGAAGGACAACAGAACCGCCACTCCAAGGGCCAGCTTGTAACTATTGCCAGTGGGTACGCGCAGGATGAGCGGCAGGGCCGTCAGCAGCACCGCGAACAAGGTAACGGTGTGGTAGGTGAGGAACAGCCACCGCCGGGAAGACAACCACTTGAAATAGAGCGGGTCGACCAGCGCGACCAGCGCCGCCGCGCCGAGCAGGCCCGTAAACAGAGCCTGGCCGCTGTTCCAGGTGGTGGAGACATAGAGAAAAGGCAGGACGAAGAACAGTCCTTCCTGGTGGATCAACTGGGTGGCGTAGCGCAATACAGGCGTAGGGATGGTCCAGCCAAAGCGCTGCGCGAGGCGCTGCCGCGTCGCCTGTTCAAACACCAGCCATATCCAGCTGACGAGCATGATGATCGCGATGCCGCGGGCGAAGCCTTCGTGGCGCTCGACAGTCAGGAAGCTGATGACGCCGGAAATGAAGCCGAAGGCCGCGATGGTGCCCGGATAGCGCTGGACCAGTCCGGCGAGGCGAAGCAAAAGGGTTTTCCAGTTAGGCACGGTGCGCCGGCCCCGGATGAAAAATAGCAGGTCCCATGGATGTTATCACCGGCACTGGGCGCCGCAGCCGCGCGGCGCCCAGGCACGAATCTTGTTGAGGCCGCGCTCGCACGTCCACCCATTGCATCAAGGAAACGCCATGCCTGCCTTTCCCCGACACGGCCTCTTGATCGTCACCGGTATCGTCATCGCGTTGCTCGGTCTCGCGTTGACAGCGGGAGGGGCGTGGCTGGCCGCGCTTGGCGGCTCCTGGTATTACGTCATCGCCGGCCTCGCCCTGGTGGCTTGCGGCGTGCAGCTTGCGCGCGGCAATATCTGGTCGCTTTGGATCTATGCGGCCCTGGTGCTCGGCACGCTGCTATGGGCGCTCTGGGAGGTGGGCATCGATTGGTGGCCCTTGGCCGCGCGGGGCGACGTGCTGTTCGTGCTGGGCCTGTTCCTCCTCACGCCGTGGATCCGGCGCCGGCTGGAGCCGCCCGGCCTCGAAGCCGGGGCGCTGCTGTCGTCGCAGGCGCCGGTGCAGCATGGCCGCATTGCGCTGGCCGCGGCATTGGGGCTTTTTCTGGCGGTGGGCGTGGTGTCGTGGTTCATCGACCCGCACCGTGTAGAAGGGGAGTTTGGCGGCGAACCGCGCGGCGTTGTCGCGGCTCCTGCCGCCGGAGACGAATGGACCGCCTACGGGGGGACCGGATATGGGCAGCGCTACTCGGCGCTGGCGCAGATCACTCCCGACAACGTCGAGCGCCTGGAACAAGCCTGGACATACCGCACCGGCGACGTCCGGGGCCGCGAAGGCGATCCCGAGGAGACGACTTTCCAGGTCACGCCGCTCAAGATCGGCAACCGCCTGTTCCTGTGTACCCCACACCAGTCGGTAATTGCCCTGGACGCGACCACCGGCGAAGAGCTGTGGCGCTACGATCCTCGCGTGCAGGACAAGCTGGCATTGCAGCACCTTACCTGCCGGGGGTTGTCCTATTACAGCGGGGCATCGGTGCCCGGACCCGGGGCAAGCGCCGCGGGCACGGCGGCAGCGCCCCAGCCGGCCGCGGCCAATCCCGGGCAAACCGCCGCTGCCAATCCCGGCCAGCCGGTCGCGGCCCACGACGGCAAGACCTCCGCCTATTGTTCGTCCAAGCTGTTCATGCCCACGGCGGATGGCCGCATTATTGCGCTCAATCCGGAGGACGGAGGTGTCTGCCTCGATTTCGGAAGCGGGACCGGCCAGATCAATCTTTGGCGCAACATGCCCAACGTCAAGCCCGGCTCCTACTACTCGACCTCTCCCGTGGTGGTGGCGCGGGGCCTCATCATCGTGGGCGGGACGGTATTGGACAACGTCTCGGTGAACGAGGCCTCCGGCGTGATCCGTGCGTTCGACATCCGTACCGGCCGCCTGGTATGGAACTGGGATTCAGGCAATCCGGACGATACCGCGCCCATTGCAGAAGGCCGGACCTATACGCCCAACTCGCCCAACAGCTGGTCGATCTCGAGCGTGGACGAGGAGCTGGGCATGGTCTATGTGCCCCTGGGCAACCAACCGCCCGACCAGTGGGGCGGGAATCGGAGCGAGAACGTGGAACGGTATTCGTCGTCTCTCGTCGCCCTGGACCTTGAAACCGGCCGGGTCCGCTGGTCGTTCCAGACCGTCCATCATGATTTGTGGGACTACGACGTTCCTTCTCAGCCCAGCCTGATCGACCTGAACGTGGGCGGAGAAACCGTGCCCGCGCTGGTGCAGCCGACCAAGCAAGGCGAGCTCTATGTCCTGGACCGGCGCACCGGCCGCCCTCTGCTGCCCGTGACCGAAAAGCCTGTCCCGCAGGGCGCGGCGCAGGGCGACCATACCGCTGCCACCCAGCCGGTGTCGGCCTTGTCGTTCGATCCGCCTCCCTTGACCGGGGCCGACATGTGGGGCGCCACCATGTTCGATCAGCTGGTTTGCCGCATCCGGTTCCACCAGTTGCGCTATGAAGGCCGCTATACGCCGCCGTCCACCCGGGGATCGCTGATCTACCCCGGCAACTTTGGTGTCTTCAACTGGGGAAGTATCGCGGTCGATCCGCAGCGGCAGATGGCATTTACCACCCCTACCTACCTGGCGTTCATCTCGCAGCTGGTGCCCCGGCAGGACGACACCTCGCTGTACGTGCAGGGTGGGCAGCGTCCGCACGACAGCCTGCCCTCCCTCAACGAGAACTTCGGCGCTCCCTTCGCGGTGAAGCTCAGCGCCTTTACGTCGGCCCTGGGGTTGCCATGCCAAGCGCCTCCATGGGGCTACGTTGCAGGGGCCGATTTGCGTACGGGCCGCATCGTCTGGAAGCACAAGAACGGCACGGTACGGGACAGCTCGCCGCTGCCGCTGCCGTTCAGAATGGGAGTGCCGAATCTCGGAGGTCCCATCATTACCGCGGGCGGCGTGGCCTTCTTGTCAGGCACGCTCGACTACTACGTGCGGGCCTATGATGTGCGCAATGGCAGGCAGCTATGGCGGAGCCGCCTGCCGGCCGGCGGCCAGGCGACGCCGATGACTTATACGGGCGAGGACGGCCGGCAATACCTGCTGGTCGTTGCCGGCGGCCATGGATCGCTGGGCACGAAGGCGGGCGATCACGTCATCGCCTACGCGTTGCCGAAACAATAGGGCGCAACAGATCCAAGGCTCCAATCAAGGAGTGACCAGCACCATCCAGGTCACGCCGAATCGGTCGGCCACCATGCCGAAGCTCGGAGAAAAGAAGGTGGGGCCCAGCGGCGCGAGGACCTTGCCTCCGTCGCCCAAGGCATCGAACTTGCGCTTTGCGTCGGCCTCGTCGTTGGCGTTGAGCGACAGCGCGAAACCCTGGAAATTGGGCCCCTGGCACATGCCGTCCGAGCCCATGAGCATGGCGTCCCCTATCTGCAGGGACATGTGCATGATCTTGTCTTCGGAACCCGGCGGGGGCGAGCAGCCATCGCCCGGCGCCTGGGGGCTGTCCTTGAACCGCATCATCATCGTGATTTCGGCGCCTAGCGCCTGGCGATAGAACTCGGCCGCTTCTTCCGCGCGGCCTTCGAAGAACAGATAGGGCTGGATAGGCATGGTGGACTCCTTTGGTGGAACTGCGGTGGGGACGTGCGGCGTCTTTGTGGACGGCGTCCACATAAGTTATCAGAGATAATGTACAGTGTCCACATGAAGCCTGACATCGGTATGACCCGTAACGCTACGCCCGCCTCCCGCCGCACCTACCGCCACGGAGACCTGCGCCGTGCACTATTGGATGCGGGGGTCGAACTGGCGAGGCAAGGGGGGCCGTCGGCGGTCGTGCTGCGCGAAGCTACGCGTCGGGCCGGCGTGGTTCCGAACGCGGCCTACCGGCACTTTGCGAACCGCGAGGACCTGCTCATGGCGGTACGGGCCGCGGCGCTGTCCCAACTGGCGCAGGCCATGGAAGCAGAGCTGGACCGGGTGGACGGCGACAGTTCCGCGGCCGACCATGCGCGCGCCAGCCTGCGCGCGGTGGGCAGGGGCTACCTGCGCTTCGCCCGGGCAGAGCCCGGTTTGTTCCGTACGGCTTTCGTGTCTGTCGATGGGCCGCCGGCTGCCCCGGATGCCCCGGATGCCGCCAAGGCCGGCAAGAGCGGCCTGAATCCCTTCCAATTGCTCGCGGGGGCGCTGGACCGCATGGCCGAAGCGGGGCTGCTCACGCCACAGCGCCGCTTTGCCGCGGAGTACCTGGCATGGTCGGCGGTGCACGGCCTGGCCATGCTGGTCATCGATGGACCATTGCGCAGCTTCACGCCGGCGCAGATGGAGGAAGTGGGGAAGCGGTTGCTGGAGATGGTGGAAAAGGGCTTGTAGCGGTTGTGCCGTCAATAGCCGGGCAGGCTCAGCGTGCCCTCGTCCGAGAAGCGGGTCGTGCCGAAGACCCCGCCCGACAGCTTGCCCCGGACCACATAGGGGATGTCGTCCAGGCGCGCGCTGTCGGCCATGCCGAGCGCCTGCCTGATGGCGTTGAATGCGGAGACCGAGACCGGCACCGTCAGCACCGTCTCTCCGAAGCGCGGCACGCTGCCGCGTTCACTGCTGACCCCGGTGGCAAAACGCCTGCCGTTGAGTTCCAGCTCGAGGGCCGCGCCGTCGTAGTCCACTACCGAGTCGTTGGGGTTCTGTACGCGGAGCTTCACCGCCAGCCGCATTTCCAGACCTTCGCCTTGTAGAGGCTCGATGCCCGCGACCTGGACTTCGAGCGGATCGCGCCCGGGAAGGTGTGCGCACCCCGCGGCGGCCAGCGCGAACAAGGCGACCAGCGCATGCCTGCGTAGCGGCGAGAAACCGGAAGGTATGGCGCGCATCGTCGTTGCCCGTCCAAACAAAGCTCCATGATAGAACGCCCCGGGCGCGCGCACAGCCCGGGCCGCAAAACTTGTTACCTCTTGCTCCGGAGACGAGGACTCATTGACGGGCGGCGAGGCGCGTCTATAGATGGGCAAGCTTGTCCGGGTTGCGTACCAGGTAGATGTCGGATACCGACCCGTCCTCGCGATAGGCGAAGGTCATCGCGGCGGTGGCTACTCCCTGCTCGCGAAGGATCACGCCCTTGGCGCCGTTGATGTCGGCCACGATCCACTCCATGCCGCGCCAGAAGCGCATCAATCCGCGTTCGACGAACCGCAGTACCGAGGCCTTGCCCATGAGGTCCTGGCGCAGCGTGGTGGCCTTGCCGCCGCCATCGGACGAGAAGCGGACGTCGTCCGACAACAGCGCGGCCAGCGGTGCCGTGCCCCGGCCGTCGATCGCGTCCCGGAAGGCCGCCAGCAATTCCTGCTGGCGGCCTTCCGGCGTCACGTACCGGACCTTGCCTGCTTCGATCGCTTCCCGCGCGCGCGACACCAGCTTGCGGCAAGCCGTCTCCTGCATGCCGAGCGTCGCGGCGATGTCCGGGTAGGGCAGGTCGAAAATCTCGTGCAGCAGGTAAGCCGCGCGTTCTTTGGGGGTGAGGCGCTCCAGCATTAAGAGGAACGCCGTGGTCAGCGATGTTGCCAGCTCCACCCGCGACTCGGGTGTTTCGTCCAGGGTGGTATGTATCGGCTCCGGCAGCCACGAACCGACGTAGTCGACCCGCGTCTTGTGTGCCGAGCGCAGCATGTCCACGCATAAATTGGTGCATATGCTGGTGAGCCAGGCGGCGGGGTTCTCGATCGAGGCCCGGTCTGCGTGGAACCACTTGATGTAGGTTTCCTGTACTGCATCCTCGGCGTCCGCGCGCGTGCCCAGCATGCGATAGGCCAGCCCGAATAGAAAGCGGCGCCGTGTTTCGAAGAAATCGCTGTCGCCAGGCATCATCGTGAGCATTCGCTTGGGGGAACCCGTGCGCGGGCGCGCACGGGGCCTATCAGTGTTGTGACACCTGTACCCGGTTCCAGAGATTGATCATTGCAATCGTAACCGTCAGCGTGCTGATTTCCTTGTCGGAGAAATGCGCCCGCAATCGGGCGCGCAGCGCGCCATAATCGGTCTTGGGATCGAGCGTGGTCAGCGCTTCGGTCCAGGCCAGGGCGGCTTTTTCCTTTTCAGTGAAGTCGTTGACGTGCGCCCAGACGACCAGGCGGTCGAGCCGGTCATTGGTTTCGCCGTCTTCCCTGGCTTCCCGGGTATGCATTTTGACGCAAAACGCGCAGCCGTTGATTTGCGAGGCCCGCAATACCAGCAGATGGTGTAGCCTCGGTTCCAGGCCCTGCTCCAGGATGACGGCCTGTGCCTCGGCAAAGGCCTTGTAGACGGACGGAAGCTGGACGGCGGGGTTGATGGCGGCGGTACTGGACATGGCGATCGGCTCCATAGAAAGGATGGGGAAACAGTTCTCATCTGTTCGACGATCCAGCCGTACGATTTGTGACGTGCCCCCGTTCGTCCGCACGCGAGGCGGCCGGGGTCCCGTGCCAGCAGCTGCCTATAGCGCTCTATCTATTAAATGTCCTATTGACAGGTCAATAGAATAATTGTGAAATGCCCTGCCGCCTGCCCGTGCGGGGACGGCGATACCGCCGGAAGGCAATCACCCATCAAGCGAGGTAGCGAGTGAGCAGCGGGACCCCAGAGCAGGTCATTATCGTAGGTGGTGGTCCGGTGGGCCTCGTGGCGGCGATGCGGCTCGGCCATTTCGGCATTCCGGCGGTAGTCGTGGAAGCCGAGGACCAGGTTTCCCGGGCGCTGAAAGCGTCCACCTTCCATCCCCCGACGCTGGAAATGCTGGACCAGTATGGCATCACCCCCGGGCTGCTCGAGGCCGGGTTGGTGGCGCCCACTTGGCAAGTCCGCATGCACGAAACGGGGGAATACGCCGAGTTCGATCTTTCCGTGCTGAAGGGCGATACCGCGCATCCTTATCGGCTGCAGGTCGAGCAATGGAAGCTGTCCGAACTGCTGCTGGCGCATATCCGCACCAAGCTGCCCGGCATACGCGTGCTGATGGGGCATCGCTGCGTGGCGGTGGAACAGGACGAAGGCGGGGTTCGCGCGGTGGTGGAGTCGGCCAGCGGCGGCCGCCAGGAACTGGCCGGCCGCTACCTGATCGCTGCCGATGGTGCGCGCAGCACGGTCCGCGCGGCGCTGGACCTCAGCTTCGAAGGCTTGACCTTTCCGGAAACGACGGTGCTTGCCACCACGCGATTCCCGTTCCACGAGCACATACCCACCCTTTCCTACATCAACTACTGCTGGGCATCGACCGGAACCTTCAGCCTGTTGCGCCTGCCGGGCCTGTGGCGGGTCAGCCTTTATCCCTGGGAAGGGGAAACGGTCGAGGACGCCCTGGAACCGGACTCGATCCAGAAGAAGCTGCAGCACATCCTGCCGCGGGACGAGCCTTACGAAATCATGGAAATCCGGCCTTACCGGATTCACCAGCGGGTGGTGAACACCTACGTGAACGGGCGGATCGTGCTGGCGGGCGATGCCGCCCACATCAACAGCCCCAGCGGCGGTATGGGCATGAACGGCGGAATACACGACGCCTTCAACTTGACCGAAAAGCTCAAGCGCATCTATGCCGGTGAAAGCGAAGCGCTGCTTGCGCAATACGAGCGCCAGCGCCGGCCCATCGCGATCAAGCACGTGCTGCAGCAGTCGGGCCGCAACCGGGCGCGCATGCAGGAACGGGGCGAGAAGCAGCGCCGCGCGACCTTGGGCGAGCTGCAGCGCAAAGCCGGAGACCCGCGGCTGGCGCGGGAGTACCTGCTTGAAACCTCGATGATCCTGGGGCTGCGGGAAGCCGCCGCCATCGAATAGCGGCCGCGCCGGCGAGAATCCGGCCGGCAGCTACGCCTGTTGCGCGGCCAGCCGTTCGCGCCAGTGGCCGCCGGTCAGCCAGGGCGCCAGCGGAACGGGATAGCCCTCGAGCGACGACACGCCCATCCAGGCCAGGCATAGCATGCACGACAACACCGGGACACGCGAGCGCGCGTTCGCGGCAAGCAGCGGCGCCAACGTCGGCATACCGGTGCCCAACATCAGGATTGCATCGGTATCGTCGGAAGCCAGATCGTCCAGCAGCGCGCCGGCGGTGTCGGCCTTCATCGAATAAATGGGGTGGAACTGCGAGTGGTCCATGTCGGCCGACGCAATGCGCGATACGGCGAACCCCTGCGATTCCCAGTAAGCCTTGCTGGCGGCGGTCAGGCCGGCGGGATACGGCGAGGCCAGCGCTACCCGGCGCGCGCCCAGCTGGTTCAGCGCCGCCACGACGGCGGTGGCCGCGGTGAACGCCGGCACGCCCCGTTCATGTTCGATCCGGGCCAGGACTTCGGCCTCCCGTTCGCGGCCGACCAGATAGGAGGCACCGGTGCATCCGACCGCCACGGCGCCTATGGGAGCATTGGCGAACTGCGTGCAGGCATCGTTGAGCCGATCCACGTAGTCCACCAGCCGTGCCTCGATAGTGGACTTGTCGCTCATCAAGCGGGCGTTGATGTGCGCGTAGCCTGCCGGCAGCAGGATGTAATGCTCCGGCTCCACGGTGGTATTGGCTTGGGGAGTCAGCAGGCCGATGAGCCCCTTGGGCGCGTACTCGACGGACATGGCTTCATTCCAGTTTGATGTTGGCGGCCTTGATGATGGGCGCCCACTTGCGCTCTTCCTCGTGCAGGAACTTCACGAACTCCGCCTGCGGGGCGCCGACGGGGGTGAGCCCCTGTTCGGCCAGCTTGGCCCGGAACTCGGCGTTGGACATGACCTTGGCCAGCGCCGCCTCGAGTTTGTCCACCACCGCGGCGGGCGTGCCGGCCGGCGCCGATACGCCGAACCAGGCCTCGCCCACCATGCCGGGTATGGTTTCGCTCATGGTCGGCACGTCGGGAAAGGCCGGCACCCGCTTGGGACCGCTGACCGCCAGTATGCGGACATTTCCGGCCCGCGCCTGCGCCGAAGCGACCGCCATGTTGTTGAAGATGGCGTCGAGCTGGCCGCCGATCAGGTCGTTCATGGCCGGTCCGGTCCCTTTGTACGGGACGTGCGTCATGTCGATGTGGGCTTTCTGCTTGAGCATTTCCCCGGCCAGGAAACCCGCCGACCCTACGCCCGCCGATCCATAGTTGTACTTCCCGCCAGCCTGCCGGGCCAGCTCCACGAATTCCTTGAAATCCTTGGCCGGGTGGCTGGTGCGCACGATGACGCCATTGGGAAAGGTCCCCAGCAGCATGATGTGCGTGAAATCCTTGTAGGGATCGTACGGGACCTTCTGCCCGAGCAGCGGGCCGGTGGTGATGGCGGCGCCATTGGTAATGACCAGGGTATAGCCGTTGGGAGGCGCCTTGGCGCCCAGGTCCGTGCCGAGTATGGACCCGGCACCCCCCTTGTTGTCCACCACGACGGTCTGGCCGATTTCCTCGCCTAGCGCAGTGGCCACCAGCCGGCCAATGACGTCGGTCGTGCCGCCCGGGCTGAATGGCACGATGAGTTTGATGGGCCGGTCGGGGTATGTCTGGGCCTGGACGGTAAGCGCGGCAGCCGCGAGGCCGAGGGCCAGCACGGCGCGGCGGCTGATGCTCAGTGCGCCGGGGCGGGCGCAGGGTTCCCCTGTAATATGATGGCGCATGACATGACCTGAGATATGTATGACGGCGATATGGATATTCGATCAGGTTCTGTCATGGCGTCAAGCTAAATGTTCTATTGGACAGACAATAAGACAGAACCTGAGCCCATGCAGCAAACCCTGCCCCTGCCGAAGTACCACAGCGTCTATCTCGTATTGAAAGAACGGTTGCGCGATGGCCTCTATGACGAGCGTGTACCCGGCGAACTGGAGTTGATGGAGGAGTTCGCGGTCTCGCGCGCCACCGTTCGCAAGGCCCTCGAGAACCTGGCACAGGAAGGCCTGATCGAACGGTCGGCCGGGCGCGGGACGCGCCGGCTGCCCCCGCCTGCCACGGCCGGGCATGACGCGCCGCCTCCCACCAGGATGACCGGGCTGCTGGACAATCTCATTACCGCCAGCCTCGATACCACGGTCAAGGTCATCGAGCACGAATACGTTCCCGCCACCGAGCCGGTGGCCCGCATGTTGCAGGTCGAGCCCAAAAGCCAGGTATTGCGCGCGGTCCGGGTCCGGAGCACCAAGGCCGGGCCGGTTTCCTGCATCACGACCTGGGTGCCGCGGGAATTTGCCCGCAACCTGGGCCGCCGGCAATTGGGGCGCAAGGCCATGCTGGTGCTGATGGAGGAATCCGGGATCGAGATCGGGCGCGCCCACCAGACCATTTCGGCGCGTCAGGCCGACGCCGCGGTCGCAGGCCTGCTCGGCATGCCGCTGGGATCGGCGCTGCTGTCCGTGAACCGGGTGGTCTACGACGTGAAGGACCGTCCGGTGCTGTGGCTGCAAGGCTTGTATTGCCCGGACCGCTACGAGTATGAAATGGAACTGTCGCGGGTGGGCGAGATCGATGCCAAGGTCTGGGTCAGCAAGGATTTCAACGCGTATATGCGGTGATGGCGCTTGCCCGTGCCGTGCCTGCAGAAATCGAACACAAACCCGCGAATCAAATGTACTATTGTTAGGACAATAGTTAGGAAGGGCGGCGCGCTCTTCGAGGACGTCGGGTGAGGGTTTGAATAATTCGTCGCATGCAGGCCAGACGCTGGCGCAGAAGCTGATTGCCCGCGCTGCGGGGCGCACGCGGGTGGACGTGGGCGAGATCGTGACCTGCAAGGTCGATCTCGCCATGTTCCACGACTCTTCCGGTCCCCGGCGGCTCAAGCCGATGCTGGAGGAACTGGGCGCCGGAATCTGGGACAAATCGCGGGTAGTGCTGGTGATGGACCATTATGTGCCGGAGCGCGACGAAGGCTCGCGCAAGATCGTGCACATCGCCCGAGAATGGGCCCGGGAACAGGAGTTGCCGCATGTCTACGACAGCAAGGGCATCTGCCATGTAGTGGTTCCCGAAGGCGGGCATATCCTGCCCGGCATGTTCTGCGTCGGCGGCGATTCCCATTCGCCCACCGGCGGCGCATTCGGCGCCTACATGTTCGGCATCGGCGCAACCGAGATGCTGGGGGTGGTCGTGACCGGAGAAATCTGGCTGCGCGTGCCCGATACGCTGCGCATGTTCTGGTCCGGCTCGTTGCAGGCCGGGGTGACCGCCAAGGACATGATGCTGCACATGCTGGGCCGATTCGGCATGAACGGGGGCGGCTACCAGGCGGTGGAGTTCTGCGGCCCCGCGGTACAGGCCTTGAGCATGCAGGAACGCATGACCCTGTCGAATATGAGCGCTGAGCTCGGCGCGCAAGTGGGCCTGATCGCGCCCGATGCCACCACGCGGGAGTGGCTGTCCGCTACCGGCGCCCAAGTGCCTGAGCTGAGCGGGTGGACGACGGACAGCGATGCTTCATGTACCGAGCATGCGTTTGACGCCGACGTGCTTGCACCCATGGTGGCCGCGCCGCACAGTCCCGCCAACGCCGCCCCGGTGGCTGACCATGCCGGCGCCCCGGTCCAGGTCGCCTATGTGGGGGCCTGTACCGGTGCCAAGCTGGATGACCTGCGCGCCGCGGCCGCCGTGCTGCGGGGCCGGCGGGTGGCGCAGGGGGTGCGGCTCATCGTTGCGCCGGCCAGCCTGCGGGATCAGGAAGCGGCCCAGCGCGAAGGCGTATTGCAGGCGCTTCTTGATGCAGGCGCCGAATTGTTCCCGACCTCGTGCGGGGCGTGCGCGGGCTATGGCAACGCCGTGGGCGATGACGTGACGGTAATCTCCACGACCGCGCGCAATTTCAAAGGACGAATGGGGTCGCCCACCGCCCGCGTGTACCTCGGCTCGCCTTATACGGTGGCGGCGTCGGCTTTGCGCGGCACGATCAGCGATCCACGGGAGGTGTTGGCATGAGCGCGGCAACGCATCGGGTCTGGAAACTGGGGCAGGATATCGACACCGATCTGCTGGCGCCGGGATATGTCATGCAGCATGGCTTGGATGTCATTGCAACGCATTGCCTGGAATCGGCGAGGCCGGAATTTGCCGCCACCGTACGCGCGGGCGATGTGGTGGCGGCCGGCCCGGGCTTCGGCATAGGTTCATCGCGCGAACAGGCCGCTGCCGCGCTGGTGCGCCTGGGCGTGGCGGCGGTGATCGCGCCCTCGTATGGCGGGCTGTTTTTCCGCAACGCTTTCAACGTCGGCTTGATGCTGCTGACCTGTCCCGAAGCCGAGTCCCTGCAAGAAGCCGAGCAGATCGAAATCCGGTTCCGCGATACCCCCGAGATCCTGACCCAGGATGGCCGGCTGCTGGCATGCGAGCCTATACCCGGATTCCTGGTTGACATGGCGCGCAGCGGAGGACTCCTGAACCAGCTGCGCAAGCGCCTGGGCCGCGAGCGCCCGGGCGCGTTTTCATAGGACGATCGCCCCGATGGCCTCCAACGTTTCTTCTCCCGATCCCGCCCGTACGGCGCTGCTGATCGTCGACCTGCAGAATGATTTTCTCGCGCCGGACGGTGCCTATGCGCGAGGCGGGGCGGTCAGCCCGGCCGCCGCCAGGCTGCCGGCCCGGGTGGCGGAAGTGGCCCGCACCCTCAAGGCTGCCGGCGGCATGGTGGTCGCGACCCAGTTCACCTTGTGGCCGGACGCGCGCGGGGAGCCCATGATCGCTCCGCACCTGGCCGCGCTGCGCCCGTTCCTGCGCAAGGGCGACTTCGCGCCGGGCAGCCGGGGGCAGGCCAATGTGCCCGCGCTGGATGGCCTCGTCGACGTATCGGTCTGCAAGGTGGCCTATTCCGCGTTCTTCAATACCCAGCTCGATTGGGTGCTGCGCCATGCGGGCATCGATACCGTCGCCGTGTGCGGGATCGTGACCAATGGCGGCGTGGCCAGCACGGTGCGCGACGCCCATATGCGCGAGTACCACACCATCGTGCTGGCCGACGGCTGCGCGGCCTTCCGCGAGGAGGTGCACGCGACCGCGCTGGCAGACATGGCGGGTATCGGCGAGGTGACCGATTGCCTCGGCTTCGTGCGGAGCCTGTCCGCGCCAGGATCACTCTGAAGGAGAATGCGGTGTCTCACGATCTACGTTCGCGGCTTGCGCGGCCCGACATCGTGCTTGCCCCCGGCGTGTACGACGCCTTCAGCGCGCTGATCGCGGAGCAGGCCGGTTTCGAAGCCCTGTACTTGTCGGGCGCTTCCATTGCCTATACGCGGCTGGGGCGTTCGGACGTAGGCCTGACCACCTATACCGAGGTGGAGGATACGCTGGCCCGCATTACCGAGCGGGTCGGGCTGCCGGTCATTGTCGATGCCGACACCGGCTTCGGCAATGCGCTGAATGTCATGCGTACGGTGCGCGGGTTCGAGCGCGCGGGTGCTGCGGTCATCCAGCTGGAGGACCAGACTTTCCCCAAGCGCTGCGGGCACCTGGACGGCAAGTCCGTGGTGCCGGTCGGCGAAATGGTGGGCAAGCTCCGGGCCGCCCTGGATGCCCGCGTATCGACGGCCACGCTGGTGCTTGCCCGTACCGATGCCGTGGCGGTGGAAGGGCTGGAGGCGGCGCTCGAGCGTGCCGAGCGTTACCTGGAGGCAGGGGCCGACGCGCTGTTCATCGAAGCCCTCAGGACGCCCGAGCAGATGGCGGCGGCGTGCCGGCGTTTCGACGGCCGCGCGCCACTGCTGGCCAATATGGTGGAAGGCGGAAAGACGCCGGTTCAAAGCGCGGCGGAACTGCAGCGCCACGGTTTTCGCATCGCCATCTTTCCGGGCGGCACCGCGCGCGCGGTTGCCCATACGTTGCAGGCTTATTACGGAAGCCTGCTCGCGCATGGCACCACCGCTCCCTGGCGCGAGCGCATGCTGGACTTCGATACGCTGAACGAACTGATCGGTACGCCTGAACTCATGCGGCAGGGAAATTCCTACTCCGGTTGAATGCTCCGTCGCGGCACATTCCTTGCTGAGTCGCCATGGCTTCCACTTAGTGTCCATTGCATCGGCGCCGGCATGGAAGCTGCCGGGGCCGCGAGAGGAGATCACCATGGCAGACATCGACCGCACGGTCACGCCGCAAGGCGGAGCCGGTATCGTGGGCAAGGGCAGCGCAACGGCTGACGGGCCAGGTCCGCACATCATGGCCGCGGCCACGCTGGACGGAAACACGGTTTACAGCGCCGACGACGTCGACGTCGGATCGATCAAGGACATCATGCTGGACGTGAACAGCGGACGGATCGCCTATGCCGTTCTCTCCAGCGGAGGATTCCTGGGCATGGGCAGCAAGCTGCTGGCTATCCCGTGGAATGCGTTGACGCTGGATACGGACCGCAAGGCATTTATCCTCAGCGTGAGTGCCGATGTCGTCAAGAACGCCGAAGGGTTCGACAAGGATCACTGGCCGAGTTTCGCCGACGCAGGTTGGGCGACCGCCTTGCATAGCCATTACGGGACCGAGCCCTATTGGCGGCGGCGCCGTGGCGAGGAGACCACCATAGACCAGCCGGTGGTCAACGCGCCTCGCACGGGGTTCTCGGAAGGGCTTTGATGCCGGCGGTGCGGGGCGTGTGCACGGCTTGCGTGCCGGAGGCGGCCTGGCCTATGCCGCCGGCGCGCTGCCGTGGCCGCCCGCCCGGAACGCCTGATTCAGCCTGCGCCGCCAGGCTTTTTTGTCCGCCTCGGCGGCGAAGCTGGCCTCGAAGCTGTTGAGTGCCAGTTGCCTTGCGTGCTCCACGCCCAACTCCGGCAATGCCTCGAAGCAAGCCAGGAAATTATCGGTAACGTAGCCGCCGAAGTAGGCGGGGTCGTCCGAGTTCACGGTGACACAAAGTCCCGCTTTCATCAGCGCGGCCAGCGGATGTTCCGCCATGCCGGGATGCACCTTGAGCATGACGTTGGAAAGCGGGCAGACCGTCAGCGGAATCCGCCGCTCGGCCAGGTAGGCAACCAGGCCGGGGTCTTCGACGCAGCGCACGCCATGATCGATGCGCTCGGCCCCTAATTCGTGCAGGGCACTCCATATATAAGCCGGCGGGCCTTCTTCGCCGGCGTGGGCGACTGCATGCCATCCGAGTTCGCGGCAGCGCCGGAAGACGGCGGCGAATTTTTCGGGCGGGTTGCCCGCTTCGCCGCTGTCCAGTCCCACGCCGATGATGTGTTCGCGATAGGGCATCGCCTGCGCCAGTGTCCCGAAGGCCGCTTCTTCGGGCAGGTGGCGCAGGAAGCACATGATCAGCTCGCTGCCCACGCCGAGCGCTTGCCGGGCGTCGCGCCGGGCACGTAGCAGCCCTGCCATCACCGTGCCAAAGGCTATCCCTCGTGCCGTATGTGTCTGGGGATCGAAGAAGATCTCGGCGTGTACCACGTTGTCCCGCGCGGCGCGCCGGAAATAGGCCATTGCCATGTCGTAGAAATCTTCTTCGCGCTGCAGGACGCCTGCGCCGGCGTAATAGAGGTCCAGGAAGCTTTGCAGATCCTGGAAGGCGTAGGCCCGGCGCAGGCTGTCGATGTCGGGATACGGTAACGCGATGCCGTTGCGCCGCGCCAGCGTGAAGATGAGCTCGGGTTCGAGCGTTCCTTCGATGTGCACGTGCAGCTCGGCCTTGGGCATGGCCTGTAGCAGCGCGGCCAGGTGCGGGCGGGGGACGGGGCGTGTCGCGGGCATTGCCGTAATTCCTAGCGCGGCGGACCGCTATATTCTAGCCCCGCCGCCTTTGCGACCGGCGGCCGAAAAACCGCAAAATCTGCAATGCGGCCTGCCCTACAGTGCGGTCCGGGAGGTCCCATGAAATCGCAAACCCGCAACCACTACGAGCGGCGCCTGGAGCCCGTCCTGGCCTGGTTGGCAGCCCACCCGGACGAGGACGCCGACCTGTACCGCCTCGCCGAGCTGGCGTGCTTGTCGCCGTATCACTTTCATCGCGTCTACCGGGCGATGGTAGGCGAGACGGTGGCGGCCACCGTACAACGGGTGCGCCTGCTCAGGGCGTCGGCCGAGTTGCAGGCCGGCAGCCGTTCGCTCGACCAAGTCGCCCGGCGCGCCGGGTATGGATCGACGGCCGCCTTCAGCCGTGCGTTCGGCACGGCGTTCGGTATGCCGCCGGGGCGATATCGTGAGGACCGTTCCCGCGAAGTCATCCATCGCACCAAGGAGCTCACCATGCATACCGTGAAGATCGAATCATTCCCAGGCCTGTCGCTCGCCGCGTTGCCGCATGTCGGCGACTATCTCCAGGTCGGGGCCACCTTCGACCGGCTGTTCATGCTTGCCGCCAACCGGGGCTTGCTGCGCGGGCAGCAGCGCTGCTTCGGCGTGTATTACGACGACCCGAAACAGGTGCAGCTACAAGAGCTGCGGGCGGACGCGGGTATTGAAGTTTCCGCCGCCGCCGCGCTGGCGGACCCGTTGCACCGCGTGGATCTGCGCGCCGGCCGCTGCGCGGTGCTCGAGCACATCGGACCGTACAGCGAGCTGGAGACGGCCTACGAATGGCTGTTCGGGGGCTGGCTGCCGCGCAGCGGCGAGCAGCCGGCCGACTTCCCGGTGTTCGAGGAGTATCTGGACGATCCCAAGAGCACGCCGCCGTCGGACCTCAGGACGCGGATCTATTTGCCGTTGGCCGATCGCGCCTAGGCGCGTCAGTTGGCGGTGAGATCCACCTTGGCGGCCAGGTCGCCATAAATGGCCAGCTCCCTGGCCAGTTTCTCGCCGAACTGAGGGGGCGTCAGCGGCTGCGCCGCCAGGTTGCCCTGGGCTTCCAGGGCTTTCCGCACGTTGGGATCGCGCAGCAGCGCATTCACGTCGGCGTTGACCTGGTCCACGATATCGGCCGGCGTTCCCGCCGGGGCGAGGATGCCATGCCAGGTGCTGATGGTGTAATCGGCCACACCGGCCTCGGCAAAGGTCGGGACGTCTTTCAGCTGCGCGAGGCGCTCGGGCGCGGCCACGGCCAGTGCCCGCAGCTTGCCCTGGGCGAGGTAGCTCATGGCCGAGCCGGGAGACGGGAAGGACATATCGACCACGCCGCCGATCAGGTCCGTCATGCCCTGGGCGGCGCCTTTGTACGGAACGTGGAGGATCTCCGTGCCGGTCCGGATCTTGAACAGCTCGCCCGCCAGATGGGGGACGCCGCCCACGCCCTGCGAGCTGTAGCTGAACGCTTTCTTCTTCTCGCGCAGGGCGGCCAGCAACTGGCCCAGGTCCTGGTAGGGCGAGGAGGCGCTGACCACGAGGACGTTGGGCACTTCTACCGTCAGGGCCACCGGTGTAAAGGACCTTGCCACGTCATAGCGCAGGTTCTTGTTGACGAATTTGTTCAGGTTGTGGCTCGTGGCCGTGACCAGCATCGTGTAGCCATCCGGCCGGGCGTCGGCTACCGCGGCCGCCGCGATGGTACCGTTGGCGCCCGGCCGATTCTCGACGACTACCGATTGCTTCCAGCGTTTCGAGAGTTCGTTGGCCACCAGGCGGGCCGATTGGTCGATGGCGCCGCCCGGCAGGTAGCCGACAATCAAGGTCACGGGTCGGGCGGGATAGTCCGCGGCAGTGGCGGCGCCGGGCATGAAGGCGCAAAGCGATGCAAGCGCGGCGCCGGCCCGCGCAAGAAGCGTGGACGTGGGCATGAGCAGTCTCCATTGGATTCTTGTAGGAAAGGAAACTGATCGTCGCGTCCTGGCCCGGGCCCGGCAAGGGTATTTTTATCAGTTTTCGCGTAGCGAAAACTACTTCCAAGGTACCGGGGGCGCAGTCAGCCGCCGATTCTCGTAACCCTGGACCGAGCCGAAGCGGTCGCTGCGGTTTTCCCAATCCTGCCGTGCCTGCGCAATGGCTTCCTTGCTGCCAACGAAGTTCCACCAGATCGTGACGTCGTCCGTAGCCGGCGCTCCCCCTATCAGCAGCACGCGGCTTCCCGCGTCCAGCGCCAGGCCCGCGTCGGCGCGGCCGGCGGGCAGGTAGGCCAGTTCGTTGGGCCCGAATCGCTCGTCCTCGACGGCCAGGCCGCCTTCGAGCACCATGAGCCCGTGCTCGTAGCCCGGCTCCAGGGCCAGGCGCAGGGAAACTGCCGCGGCATTCTGCAGGTCGACGCCGACCAAAGGCGAATAGACGCGCGCCGGTGCGCTACGCCCCGCATACGAGCCGGCCAGCAGGGTGAAGGCCACGCCGCTTTCGGTCCAGCGGGGCAGGTCGGGGTAATGGTCGAACGCAGGCGGGATCTCTTGCTTGCCGGGGGGCAAGGCGATCCAGAGCTGGGCGGCATGCAGGACCCGCTGGTCGGGCAGCGACTCCTCGGTATGGCTGATGCCTATGCCGGCCGTCATCAGATTGACCTGGCCCGGACGCAGCACTTGTTCATTGCCCAGGCTGTCCCGGTGCAAGGCTTCTCCTTCGATCAGCCAGGTGAAGGTCTGCAGGCCGATGTGGGGATGGGCCTCGACCAGCATCCCGCCTCCGGGCTCGAAGCGGGCGGGGCCCGCATGATCGAGAAAACACCAGGCTCCGATGCGCCGGCGCTGGCGTACCGGAAGAACGCGATCCACGCTGATGCCGCCGCCGATGTGGGCGCTGCGCGGGCTGATGCGCTCTATGCCGGAATCCTGTTCTGCCATCGCGGTCTCCTTGTCCGCTGGGCCACCGCAGGCTGCGGCGGCGTGTCATGCGACCTCGGTATGATAGTGGCTGCTAGGGTAAAGTCGCAGAAAAGCCGGCTACGGCAGATCGGCCGCCCTGGATTTTCGGAGACGTGTTACATGCGGTGGTTCAAGCGCATCGCAATCGGCGCGGCGGCCGTGCTCGCCCTCGCAGCCATCGGGGTCCTGGCCCTGGTGTTGCTGGTCGACCCCAATCATTACAAGGGTCCGGTCGCCGATGCAGTCAAGAAACGATACGACCGTACGCTGCGTATCGACGGGGACCTCAAGCTCAGCGTTTTTCCGAACCTGGGAGTGGAGGTCGAGCGGCTATCGCTGTCCGAGCCCCGCTCGACCCAGATCTTCGCGGCCGTCGACCGGGCCCGCGCGTCCGTCGCCGTCCTGCCGCTGCTGTCGGGACGCATCGTCGTCGATGGCATCAAGGTCGCAGGCCTGAAGGCCAACATCGTCCGCTACCAGAACGGCAAGCTCAACTTCGAGGACCTGCTCGGCAAGTCGGCCCCGGCGCCGGGCGGCCCGGCCGACGGGCCGCTCCAGGCCGAAGGCAAGCCGCTGCTGTTCGACGTGGCCGGCGTGGAGTTCAGTGGCGGCGAACTGGCGCTGCGCGACTACGTCCGTGGCACGTCGATGCGGGTGGAGCGGCTTGCCGCCACCACCGGCCGGGTGGCGCCCCGCACGCCGTTCGATTTCCGGGTGTCGGCACGTGTGCTGGGACAGAGTCCGCGTGTGGACGCCACCGTACAGAGCGAGGGTAGGTTGACCTTCGATCCGGGGTCGCGCGCGTTCTCCGTCGAGGGGTTCGACCTGAAGGCTTCGGGCGTACTGCCCTCGGTACGGGCCACGGCGCTGACGGCGCGCGGGGATCTCGCCTACGATGGCCAGCGGCAGGCGATCGATGCTTCCGGCGTATCGGTGGTCTTCCAAGGCGACGTGGCGGGAAACCGTCCGCTGACCGGCGTGGACCTGCGCGTGGAGGCGCCTCGCCTGACTGCCGGCCTGGCCGAGGGACGGCTGCGGGCCGAGAAGCTTTCCCTGTCGGCACAGGGCAAGCTGGGCCCGGATCCTTTCGATGTGTCGCTGGCCGCCCCGGCCTTGAACGTATCGCCGCAGGAAGCCGAGGGCGAGGCCGTGACCGGCCGGCTGCGCTTGTCGGGCGCGCGCGATCTCGACATGAGGCTGGCCTTGACCGGTATCTCGGGCAATGCCGACAAGGTGGAAGTCGGCCGTGCCACGCTCGACGGCGAATTGCGCCAGGGCGATCGCCTGGTCAAGCTGGCGAGCGCCTCGCCGCTCGAGGCGAGCCTGCGGCGCAAGACGCTGGCCCTGTCCCGGATAACGGGCCAAGTGGACATCGACGATCCGGCGTTGCCGGCCGGGCCTATGCATATCCCCGTCAAGGGCAGCGTGCGTGCCAACCTCGACAAGGAACACCTGGCGGCAAGGCTGGACGGCAGCATCGAAGGCGGCGAATTCAGCGCGACGGCGGACGTGGCGCAGTTCGACGAGCCCCGCATCACTTTCTCGGCCGCTGCCCAGACCCTGGACCTCGACAAGCTGGCGCCGCCTCAATCGCCTCGACCGCCTCGGGCGCCCGCAGCTGCCGGCACGCCTTCGCGCGAACCGGCCGAGCGTCCCGTCGACCTGTCCGTCCTCAAGGGCGTGACGGCAAGCGGCAATCTGAAGATCGGCCAGTTGGTGGCCCGCGGCCTGAAGGCGGCCAATGTGTCGGCATCGATTCGCGTTGCCAAGGGGCGCGCCGACGTGAGCGGGCTGCGGGCTGCGCTGTACGGCGGCACGCTGTCGGGCAGCCTGTTCGCCGACGCGGGCACGAACCGTATCGGCCTGGCGCCCACGTTGTCCAACATATCGGTGCAACCGCTGTTGGCCGATCTGTCGGGCAAAGACACGCTCATGGGCCGGGGCACGGTGGCGCTCAATCTGACCGCGACCGGCAAGACGGTGGAGGCCATGAAGCGCGGGCTGAACGGCACGGCCAATATTGCGCTGCGCGACGGGGCGATCAAGGGTGTGAACCTGGCGCAGTCCTTGCGCGAGTTCCGTTCCATGCTCACGCAGCGCAAGGACGGCGTGCTGGCGCATGAAGCGACCCGGCAGACCGACTTCTCCGAACTGCAGGCGCAGCTGGTCTTTGCCGCCGGCGTGGGGACGGTACGCAGCCTGAGCGTCAAGGCCCCGCTGCTGCGCATCGCCGAAGGCGAGCCGGCCCGCATCGACATACCCCAAGGGCGCTTCGACCTGGAGGCGCGGGTGACCGTCGTCAACACCACGACCGGCCAGGACGGCAAGGACTTGGCGGAACTGCGTAACGTGACCGTGCCCGTGCACGTGGCGGGGCCTTTCGATGCTCCCTCCTATACCATTGAATGGAGCAAGGTCGCCGGCGACGTGCTCAAGAAGGCCCTCGAAGGAAAAATCCAGGAAGAACTGGGAGTAGAACCGTCCGAATCGGGCGACAAACTGCGCGACGCCGTGCGCGACCGCCTCAAAGGGCTGTTCAAGTAGTCCGCTCCGCAGTAATTCTTGGACGCGCGATAACATACCGCTACGATTCCGATACCGCCCCACGACCCAGGACGGGCTGCCCGCGTTACCTCATGGGCGGGTCGCTGCGCTGGGTGCCTCGCTATGATTGCTATTTCCGGCCTGTACATCTATCCCATCAAATCCTGTGGCGGGATCGCGCTGCAGTCTTCACCCGTCGGCATGGCGGGCTTGCACCATGACAGGCGCTGGATGGTGGTCGACCAGGATGGCGTTTTCCTGACGCAGCGCAGCCACCCGGCCATGGCCCGCATCAGGACCGATTTGCGCGATGGCTATCTGGTGGTGACGGCTCCAGGCCAGCCGCGGCTGGACATTCCCATAGACGTGATCGAGGATGACGACAGCGTGCGCCGCCGCGTGAAGGTCTGGCGCGATGACGTGGACGCAGTGGATGAGGGCGATCTCGCGGCGCAATGGTTCGGCACCTTGCTGGCCTCGACGGCCAGCGTGGAATAGCAGTGCCGCAGAGCGTGGCCTGTAAGCCCACCCAACTCATGCTGCGCGACTTCGGCGACATGACCGCTCTCACTGTCTGCGGGGAACAGCCACTTGCTCTTGCGCTGTACCTTGGGGCTCTCAGCCAGTCGGTGGCCGAACAAGTCGGCGAGTGGGCCTGACAGTGGCAGGTCGAAAGCGCGGCTGGCGCCTCCCTTGGGCTTGGGCACGTGCAGGCGCTTGTCGCTCAGGTGCAGGTCGGTCGTCTGGGCCTCGCAGGCCGAGGTGCGCCGCATCCCTGTGAGCATCATGAACAGGTGCAGGTCGCGCCGCACGGGGTGCAGCTTGAGCACCGCCTTACCCCACGCCTTGAGCTTGTCGGTGCTGGCGTCCACCTTGCGCCGCTTGAGGCCGTGGTAGTCAACGTTCGCGCAGGGATTCGGCGGGAGGTCGGGATGTTCGCGCAGCCCCCGCGAGTAGACAGCGCGGAAGATGCGGAAAGTGCTGTCCGCGCAGGTCGAACCGTGCTTCTCGGTGATGCGGCGGTGGCGCTCACGTACCGCAGAACGGTCCGAGCCGAGCTCGTCCAGCGTCTTGTTCAGCCAGTCCCCGAGGTACTGCTTGCAATAGTAGTTGTAGTCTTCGACTGTGCGGGGCGAGAGCGGCCGTGCGGCAAGATGCAATTCCAGGGCCTGAGCCAGCGTGATGCCGCGCGCCCTGGCCTTGCGGCGCTCTTCATTGGGATTGGTGCCTCCTCGCATGCCGACGAGAACGCTGCGTGCCATGTCGCGGGCTTGCTTGGCGTCGAGGGCAGGGTGATCGCCGAGCTTCGTGCGAACCTGCTTGCCGTTGACCAGAGACTGGACGTAGAAGCTGCGCTTCGTTGGCGTGACGATGAGGTAGAAACCCCGCATTTCGGTGTCGGCATACAGGGCTGACTGACCTTTAGCGGGCGTGGGGCTGCGCTCAACGAGCGATTGGGTGATCTTGGTTTTCAAGTGTTGGCTCCAGAGGTTCGGGGCCACGACGCGAACACGGTTTTTCACCACAAGATGTTGTGTTCAGGCACGTCGTTTCTGCCCTCTGAAAGCCATTAAGTCGCGGTTTTCCCTTGTTGTAAGCGCCCCGAAACCATCGGATTACAAATCATGGCAGAGCGTGCAAGACCCGATTGAAAATCCGCGTGTCGGTGGTTCGATTCCGCCCCAGGCCACCAAGGATTCGATGCCCAGCCCTAAAGGCTGGGCATTTTCATTTGTGCGAAGCCGGATTCGAAAGAGCATCTGCCGGACGACGGCGACAACCTCTTCCCAGTATTTCCCGTCATCGGGCATCAAGCCGTGCTGCCAGCTTCTGCTGCCGAAACTGCTCGGTGACGTAGTCGACGAACACCCGGGTCTTGGCCGGCAGGAATTTGGTGGTAGGGAAATACAGACACACGCTGCCACGATCAACATACCAGCCCGGCAGCACGCGCTTCAGCCTGCCGCTTTCAAGATAGGGCAGGGCATTCGGCATGGAGATCACTGCAATGCCCACGCCCATTTCAGCGGCCCGAGCCGCTGCTTCCGGTTCATTGACCGTCATGCTGACCGTCATCGTCAGCGCATGCTGTTCGTTCCGCTCGTTGCGTAGCGGCAGGTTGCGAATGCGCCCGGTTTGCGGCGAACGGATGAAAATGCCCGCATGACTTCCCAACTGATCCGGCTTGCACAGGGGCGGCTGACGACGCAGATACGCCGCTGACGCGACCAATACCGTGTGGGCCGGAGCCAGTTCGCGCGCAATCATGCCTTGCGGCAATTCAAAACCGCCGCCCAACGCCGCGTCGAAATGCTCGCCGATCAAGTCCACTTGGCGATTGTCGAAGTGCCAGTCGGGCACGATGGCCGGATAGCGCGCCAGGAAGTCCGGCAGCATCGGCAGCACATAATGCAGACCAAAAGCGGTGCCCATGCTGATTTTCAGGGTCCCGGCCGCCTCGCCGCCACCATTCAGGCCCTTTAGCGCGGATTGAAGGGCTTGCACGCTTCCACTGACCTCCTGCAGAAAGCGCTCGCCTGCTTCGGTGAGGGTGAGTTTGCGCGTATTGCGTTGAAACAGCCGCACACCCACCAGGGCTTCCAGTTTGGTGATGTTTTTGCCCACTGCCGCCGAACTCATGCCCAAGGTGCGGCCGGCGGCGGAAAAGCTGCCGTTTTCGGCGCTGCTGACGAAACACTCCAGGTGGCGAAGCATGCATACCCCCGTCAGATTTCAAACTAATGGTTTGAGCTGATCATAGCGTTTTACGGATGGTGCCGGTGTCTTTCTTCTCTCATACTCAGCTCGCAACCCTTCGAACCTCGGACGCTATGGAGAAAGATCATGACAGCAGCACAACCCCTGCAAGGCAAAGTCGCCTTCATTCAAGGCGGCTCGCGCGGCATCGGCGCCGCGATCGCCAAGCGCCTGGCGCGCGATGGCGCAGCCGTGGCACTGACCTATATCGCCTCGAATACCCAGGCTGACGCCGTGGTAAGCGAAATTAGTGCCGCCGGCGGGAAGGCAGTCGCCATCAAGGCCGACAGCACCGACGCAGCGGCGCTGCAGCAGGCGGTGCGCCGGGCGGCGAGCGACTTTGGCAGGCTGGATATTCTGGTAAACAACGCCGGGGTGCTGAAGTGGGGCGATACCAATGACCTGACGTTGGACGATTTAGACCAAACGCTGGCGGTCAACGTGCGCAGCGTGTTCGTCGCCAGCCAGGAGGCGGCGCGTCATATGGGCAACGGCGGGCGCATTATCCATATCGGCAGTACCAATGCTGACCGCATGCCTTCTGGCGGCGGCGCGATATACGCGATGAGCAAGTCGGCGCTGATTGGCATGACCAAGGGCATGGCGCGCGACCTCGGCCCGCGTGGCATTACCGTCAATAACGTACAACCCGGTCCGGTGGACACTGACATGAACCCGGACGGCAGCGATTTCGCCACGCAATTGAAAGCGCTGATGGCGATCAACCGCTACGGGTCTGCCGAAGAAATCGCCAGCTTCGTTGCCTACCTGGCCGGGCCCGATGCCGGCTATATCACCGGCGCCAATCTGACCATCGATGGCGGGTTTTCGGCTTGAATGCAGGTAGCAGATCATCCCGCTCTTGCGTTTTTTGAAACCTGCCGGGCAGTGGGACGGTGCCAGGCGAAGCGCACCGGAGGATGTGTGGGCTACCGCGATACAGCTGATGCCGCTGCGGGGAACCGCATCTCGGACAGGTGCAGCACATGGATGGCCGGGGTCCAGGACAATTCGCTGCGCATGAAGACGTCTATACGCCGGTCCTTTTCTTGATGTATGGTCATCATGGTGCGCCACCCGGGTTTCGGTCCGCTTCTATTCTGATTTGCCCGCCGCGCGATCGATGCTCCCGGGTGACGCCAAGCCCTTCGGTCGAAACTGCGAGGATCCCAACCATGATCACCCGACTCAGTCGCGTTAGCGCCACCGTTCTAACCGTGTTTGCCCTTGCGACGCCATTGCTCCAAGGTTGCGCAACAAGCAGCCAGGAAAATCCCCAGATGGTGGCCGTCGGCATGGACAAGCCGTTCCAAGATTGGCTCGACACACTCGTCAATCAGATAAAAGCCGATCCGAAATACAAGCGCATTCCATTGGACACTAGCGCGCAGCAGGAAGAGTTCACGGTGTGGCTACACAATGCCTATCGCAAGCGCGTCACGAAGCAGGAGTTTGCGTCGTGGGTGAATGGCAAGTATCCGGGCTATCAGTACGAGGTCGGGTTTATTACCGCCAGGCTCCCGTAGTCGCGACAACTGCCCATTTTGCGTCAGAGTTAGCGCGCCAAGCGCTCAGTAGAAGGAAAGGCAGGCGCCATGGCGGCGCCTGCCTGTACCACTATGCGCCGAGAGCGCTTGACACAAAACCGACCAACTAGTAGATTGGGTGGCACTTGCAAACCTGTTTTATCGGAACCGGTCGGTATTGTCGTCCCCTTCATCGCCTTCCTCCACAGTGAAACCCATGAGTTTGGAACTGTCTCCCCGAGCCATCGAGATCGCCGAGCATACGAAAGTGCTGTTGGCCGCCGGGGGCTACAACGGGTTCAGCTATGCCGATTTGTCCGAAAGGGTGCGCATAGGCAAGCCGAGTATCCACCATCATTTCCCCAGCAAGGCGGAGCTCGTCCAGACTGTGGTGACGCTACATCGCCAGCAGACGCGCGAGGGGTTGGCTGCGCTGGATAGTCAAATTACTGATCCGCTGGCGCGGCTCAGCGCCTATACCGCGTATTGGTCCAAGTGCATACGCGAGGGCTCGGCGCCCATATGCATTTGCGCCATGCTGGCTGCCGAGCTGCCCATGATTCCCCAAGGCATCGCAGTCGAGGTGAGCGGCTATTTCAAAGACTTGACCAGCTGGATTGCCGCGGTGTTGGCGGAAGGAGCTGCAAAGGGGCAATTCAAGCTCACTGAAAGCCCAGCCGTGGAGGCCCAGGCGTTTTTGTCTACCGTGCACGGGGCGATGCTGACGGCACGGGCGTCCAAGAATCCGGAGGCATTCGAGTCAATTTCGCGGGCGGCTATCGGTCGATTAAAGGCGGCTTGATCGCGGCGAATGCAGGAGCCGCAACATTTTTTTACCCTCGTAGGCAACCAACTAGTCGGTAGGTGATTCTGGTCGCCCAATTATTATCGGAGCAATCTTCAAATGCCTCATCCACTTTCATCCCTGGGCGCGATTCACACGCTTATCAGCGTCGTTCCGATTGCAGCCGGTATCTACAGCTTCTGGCGCTACCGCGGGATCAATAGCGCCTCCGCTTCTGGGAAGGTCTACTTGGGCGGATTGGTGCTGGCCGTGCTGACATCGTTCGGGCTGTCCAGTACGGGCCGATTCAATGTCGGCCACGCGCTGGGTATTCTGGCGCTGCTGGCCGTCGGTGGCGGCTTGCTTATCTCTCGGGTGCCCGCGCTTACGCGCATGCGGGCCTATCTATCGCAGTTCGGGTTCACGTTCAGCTTCTTTCTTCTGCTGGTTCCGGGTATCAACGAGACGTTGACGCGTCTGCCGGTTGCCCATCCCTTGGCCGCGGGGCCCGAGTCTCCTGTCGTGCGCGGCGCGTTGGCGGCCTGGCTGGTGATCTTTGTGCTGGGTTCAGCGCTGCAGATGTGGGCGATTCGATCCGAACGCAGTCGGATACCCAATACCTGACCATGGCCGGTGCCGTCCGGCTGGGCTGCAAAGCGCGGCTACTGCGGAAGATCGTTCAGTTCGTAGCTGGTACTGCGCCCCCCTGCATCCAATTTTCGCAGCACGCCTCGTGCAAGCAGGTCGTTGATGTCGCGCAGCGCTGTGTCCGGCGAGCACTTTGCAATGGCCGCCCATTTGCTGCTGGTGAGCTTGCCTTCGAAGCCGTCCAGCAACCGGTTGAGCAACCTCACTTGTCGCTCGTTCAAGGGCGTGGCCGCCCAGTGCTGCCAGAAGCGTGCTTTGCGCAGCACGGCGTCAAGCGTGTGCTGCGCTTGATCGACGGCACGATGCAAGACGTCAAGGAACCAGGCGAGCCACTCGGTAACATCCATCGACCCCTTCTGGGTCCGCTCCAGGATGTCGTAGTAGGCCTTGCGTTCCCGTTGGATCTGCGCCGACAGGCTGTAGAAGCGCTGGGGGCTGCCATCGGCACGCGCCAACAGCAGGTCGCCAATGGCCCGGGCGATACGGCCGTTGCCGTCGTCGAACGGATGCAAGGTGACGAACCACAGATGACCGAGGCCGGCATCGAGCAGCGGTAGTCCGTTGGACCTGCCATTCACCCAGTCGATGAACCGGTTGGTCTCAGCGTCCAAATGAATGGCGGGCGGCGCCTCGAAATGTACGCGTTGGCGGCCGATGGGGCCGGATACTACCTGCATGGGGCCACGGGCATCGTCGCGCCAATTGCCGACCTTGATTTTTGAAAGGCCGGAGTAGCCGGTAGGAAATAGCGCGGCATGCCAGCCGAATAAACGCTCCCTGGACATGGGCGCCTGGTAGTTGACCGTGGCGTCGAGCACCATCTCCACCACGCCTTCGACATGCCGGTCCACCGGTGCCAGCGCGCCGATGTCGACGCCCAGCCGGCGCGCTATGCTCGAACGCACGGACTCGACCTTGAGCTGCTCGCCTTCGATCTCGCTGGTCTTAATCACATCGTCGGTGAGCGCGGCCAGGCTCGCCTGATTGCGCAACGGCATGCCGACGTCGGCCAGTCGCCCCAGCAATACGCCCTGGGCACGACTGACGTCAGCCATGGGGCCTGCCAGCGCTGCCAGGTCGAAACGCCAGTGCGGCCAGTCGTTTGCCTGCCAGATGTACCGGTAATCTCCGCTTTTCATGCGGAGATTATGGGCCATAATCTCCGCGCCAGCAAGCTATTCACCGCTTTATCTACGGTGATTGAGCCCCCTATTCGCCGCAAGGCCGGCGGTCGGAGCACGAGGCGGCCTTGACCGGCCCCCTAATCGACTCGGCGTCTTTGGCCGGGGACAATCCGAACATGCGGCGGTATTCCCGCGTGAACTGCTGCACGCTCTCGTACCCTACTGCGTACGCCGCGCTGCTGGCCGACAGGCCGTTCGAGGTCATCAGCCGGCGAGCCTCGATCAAGCGAAGCTGCTTCTGGAATTGCAGCGGCGAGAGCGAGGTGGCTGCACGGAAGTGCTGGTAGAGCGATGACGGACTCATCCCGGCCGCTTTGGCCAGCCGTTCGATGGGAAGCGGTTGCGCAAATTCGGCCCGAAGCAGCGCAACGGCCCGGGCCACCCGTTGGGCATGGCTGTCCGGCCACCCCAGTTGGCGGATCGCAGAGCCATGCCGGCCCACCAGCAGCCAGTAGTGCATTTCGCGCAGGAGCTGGGCTTGCAGCATGGGCAAGGCCGCGGGACGCTCGATCAGGCGCATTAACCGCAGCGCCGAGTCCGCTACCTCGGAATCGGTCGGTTCGATTCGTACCGGTACGCCTTGGGCGACGGGGCCGATTTTCATTTCCATCGACAGTTCAGCGATAAGCGCGTGATCGAGGTCCAGCACGAGGGAAACGTACGGCTCGGCGGCGCTGGCGTGTGTGATCTGGCTGACCGTTGGCACGTCCGCCGTGATCAGGAGCGAATCGCCGGCGGAAAAGGCAAAGGTCTTGGCTCCCATCGTGACCTCTTTGCTACCTTGCAGGACCAGGCAGGCCAGGGGTCGGGAGATCGCGTATTCCAGGCCGCTGGGGTGGGTCGACCGGATGACGGTCAACCCCGGAATGGGCGTTTGGGCCACACCGGTCGAGCCGGCGTAGGCCTCGGTGTAGCGGCGAACCGCATCAAGAAGTGTGTCGTCCATGCCCGGGTACCGTGGTCTTCTTTGGCTGGGCCATCGTACCGGCTTTTCTGGTCCTGTTTGGCACCTTTGGAGAAACGAGCCAGCGACACGGAGATTCAGGCAAAGGAGGTGCACGCGCGCCGCCCCAGAATGAAGCCCTGTCCAAC
Source organism: Pigmentiphaga sp. (assembly GCF_033795525.1). Taxonomy (GTDB): domain Bacteria; phylum Pseudomonadota; class Gammaproteobacteria; order Burkholderiales; family Burkholderiaceae_B; genus Pigmentiphaga. The sequence continues at coordinate 112,348 of NZ_JARYGM010000003.1, read as the reverse complement.
CAAGCACCAGAACGGGAGTTTCATGATGAGCACGATTTCCCTCGTTACAGGCGGCAGCCGGGGTCTGGGCCGCAACACGGTTCTCTCCATCGCCCGCAAGGGCGGCGATGTCATCTTCACCTACCACAGCCGCGAGGCAGAGGCGCAGGCCGTCGTTGCCGAGGTCGAAAGGCTCGGCCGCAAGGCCGTGGCCCTGCAGCTCGACGCAGGCCGGTCGTCGACCTTTTCGGCGTTTGCCGAGCGCTTGAAAGAGGTCCTTCGCCTGACATGGGAACGTGACAGCTTCGATCACCTGGTCAACAACGCCGGCCACGGTGATGTGGCTCCGTTGGCGCAGATGAGCGAAGCGGCGTTCGACAAGCTGGTCGACGTGCACTTCAAGGGCGTGTTCTTCCTGACCCAGAAGCTGCTGCCGCTGTTGGCCGACGGCGGGCGCATCGTGAACCTCTCATCCGGGCTGACCCGCGTTTCCGCCGAGGGCTGGTCCGCCTATGCATCGGTCAAGGGCGCGGTCGAGGTCCTTACGGTGTACATGGCCAAGGAGCTGGGGCATCGCAGGATTGCCGTCAACACGGTGGCGCCGGGCGCGATCGAAACGGACTTTTTCGGCGGGGCCGTGCGCGACACGCCGGAGTTCAACCAGTTCTTTGCCGGCATGACGGCTCTGGGGCGGGTTGGGGTGGCCGACGACATCGGGCCGATGATCGCCAGCCTGCTGTCCGAGGACAACCGCTGGGTCAACGCGCAGCGTATCGAAGTGTCCGGCGGCCAGGGTATCTAGGGGGAGGGGGCAGGGCCACAGGTCCAGGCTGCCCAGGCATAGCGCTTGCTGCGCGGCATGTTCCACTTTCAAGGAGCCAGACATGCCAGCAAAGTCCAAGGCCCAGCAAATGGCGGCCGGCGCAGCGCTGTCGGCCAAGCGTGGCGAACGCAAGGTCGGCGAGCTCGAGGGCGCCTCCAAGTCCATGTACAAGTCGATGAGCGAGAAGGAACTGAAGGACATGGCCTCGACCAAGCAGAAGGGAAAGCCCGGGCACAAGCACTAGCCTGGGCGGCCGCGTAGGGCCATAGGCGCTCGGCAGACGCCAGCGCCTGGATTACCCGATCCCATGCTTGCGCAGCTCCGCTTCTTCGTCTCCTGTCACCCAGCCGAATACTTTGGGCGCGTCTCCTTGCAAGCGGACGAAATAGGCGTTCGTAAAGGGGATGTTCAGCGTTGAGCCCTGCCGGTCGTAGGTGGCGATCCAGTCGACGAACGCGATGGCGTGCAATGCGTCGATGGGATCGACGTGAAGCTGGTGCACGGCCATACGCGTGGTCCCGATGGCCCGGTAGTGCTCGAACCCGGCTTTCATTACCCGTTTGAGGCTCTCGTCATTGGTGCCGGTGGAGATTCCAGCCGGCGTGGCGGACACGAACACATCCGTGTACAGGCTGGAGACTTCGTCCAGGTCGGTGTCACCGGCCAACGCGGTGTTGAAGGCGTGCTCGTAGCGTTCGAACAGCTTGGTAATCGCTTGCTCCATCGTTGCCCTCCTTGCGGACGTGTCCGATGCGTATTCTGGGCGCAATTCGTATACCCGGACGGCCGAAGTGGCGCCTGGGATTCTATTAGACGACGAAAGTGCGCATGCGGAAACCTTTCATGCTTTTGCAGCGTTACGAGTATTCCGTGCCCCAGCGTTCGGCGATGACCCTGGTGAGACTCGCGTTGAATTCCCCTGCGGCAGCAGGCAAGTTTCGCCCCTTCTTCGAAATGCTGCAGAGCTGCAGGTGCAACCGGGGCTGCTCGACGACTTGGAGCTTGAGCCGCCGGCCCACCGCCGCGGCGCCGACGAACGACGGCAGGATGGCAGACCCGAAACCGGCCTCGACCATCGCTAACAGCGTGTGGAAGCTGTTATAGAACGGCCGGTTGTCCTGGTGACGCCCGATCGGTTTGAGGTGCGTGTCGACGAGGCGCTGAATGGCGTGTCCTGGCGGCATACCAAGCAATGGCTCGTCTTTAAGCGCGCTCCAAGCGATGGGGCTACGCGAAATGGCTCTCAGGCTGCTCTCCTGCATGGGCTCGTCGGCGCGGGAGACAACGGCGAAATCGAAATCGAAGATCGGCGTTCGTTCGATCCCCGCTGTCGGCTTGAAGAAGATCCCGACGCCCAAATCACATTCGCCACTGTCGATTAAGGCCCGGACTTCGTTGTGGACGGTATCGTTGAGCCGCACCGAGACGTCCGGGACGATGTTGCGAAAGCGTTCGCAGACCGCAGGCAAAAGACTAGACGAAATGAAGGGTGTTGCCGCCACCGAGAGAACTCGGCGAGCCGATGCTGTGGCCTCGCCCGTCTCGGCGATGGCACGGTCGAATCTGCTGATGATCTCCTCGGCTGCGGCCACAAGCACGGTGCCGGCTTCGGTCAGCGACACGGACCGCGTCGTTCGGTCGAACAGGCGGCAACCCAGTTGCGACTCCAGCTCATGAATCATCGAACTCAAGCCCGCCTGAGTGATGTGCAACCGCTCGGCGGCACGCGTGAAACTCTTCAGTCTCGCGATCTCGAGCAAGGCGCGGAGGTGGCGGGTAGTCGAATTCATAAATCGGCCGTATGAATTGATCCGACAATCTTACTTAACCTACGAATTCGAGTGTGCTGAACTATCGCAAGCCGTTCGGGGGCACGCTGGTGCGCCGACGGCACCAACAGATTGTGCAGCGACGAGAGCGGGCAGGAAACGGCCACGCCGGCATGGACAACTCTCAGAGAGCCAAGATGGAAGAGACACGCCACTCATTCATGATTCCGCTGGAGGACCAGCTACCGGCCGATCCGAATCGTCGCAGCAAGATCATTTCGCTCGATGAAGCCGGCCGTATCATCGCGTCCAAGCGTACCCTGTCGCTGGCCGGTTCGCACTCGGCGGACGGCGCGATGTCGCTGCTGCGCGCGGCGATACGTGCCGGCGCGAGCGGAATGACCATGATTCCGCCAGTCACCGCATCGATCGCGGCTGATCTCCCTATTGCGGCGGGGATGCTGAAAAAACTTTATCTGTCGTACGTGGGCTTCGAGTACTTGGGCATGGCACCGGCGTTTCGCCAGGCGGCCCGGGACCATACCTTGGAAATCGTGGAGGCCGACGAACCTTTCATTATTCTCGGCACGCAGGCAGCAGCCGGCGGACGACCGTTTGCACCGGTCCAGTATCTCTATGAGGCTATCTCCGCCAAAAGTCTTAATCCCGAACTGAAAAAAGTGGTCGATCCCTTCTCCGGTCGGGAGGTTTATGCCATTCCGCCATTGAAATCCGACGTGTTCATCATGCATGCCCAAGTGGCCGACGCCTACGGCAACGCGCAATGCTGGGGGGGCACCGGCCAGGAGCGTGACAAGGCCAAGGCGGCGGATATCGTCATCGTCCAGGCGGACGAAATCGTCGGGCCGGATGTCATCACCAAGGATCCCGTGAAGACCACGATTCCCGGCCTTTGGGTGGATTATGTCGTGCATGCGCCTTTCGGTGCCCATCCCACATTCTCGTCGGGCCACTATGCCCTGGACGAGGACCATCTCAAGCTTTACTTGTCCATGGTGGGCGATGGCAAAGGCCAGCAGTACGTCGAGGAATTCATTCTCGGCCTCGATCACTTCGAGTACCTGGAGAAGGTCGGCGGCCTGCGCAAGTTGACGCAATTGCGTCGGATGCTGGCGGTTTAATCCTTCCCTTCGTACGGAGACGACATGTCTGAAATCGCGACTCCTGGCACGGACAAGTATTCGACTGCTGAACTGCTGGCGATCATCATCGCCCGTTCCTGCGCCGGCGATGACGAGGTCCTTGGGAGCGGCGGGGCGAACCAGATTATCTCGCTGGCGGCCAACCGGCTGGCACAGCTGACGGTTACCCCCAATATGTGGCTGTTCTGCGGCGGTGCCGGCGTATACAACGCCAAGTTCGACACGCTTCCTATCGGCACGTGGGATCCCCGTGCAGCCTATGGTGCCGAATGCAAGATCTATCTTGCCGATGTGGTGGACAACGGGACCAAGGGCCGTCGTGGCAAGCAGCGCATCAGGCGCGGTGGTTCCGGCTTCGGCGGTATGCAGGTCGACAAGTACGGCAATATCAACATGATCGGTATCGGCGGGCCCTATCCCGATCTCAAGGTCAGGGGGCCGGGTACCGTGGGCGTGCTATGGATGGGGACCGGTCCGATCAACCTTTACTTCGAGCACCACAACAAACGCACCTTCGTGGAGCAGGTGGACTACCGGAGCGGCGCGGGCTGGATGGAAGGCGGCAACAGCCGCTACGAGACGCTGGATGGTCGCGAAGGCCCGCAATTGGTGTGGACGCCCATCTGCGTGTGCGACTTTACCGAGGACGAGCATCGCATGCGCCTGGTGTCCGTCCACCCAGGCCATACCGTCGAGGAGGTCGTCGCCAATACCGGGTTCGAGCTGGTGATTCCCGACCATGTGCCGACCACCACCGCGCCTACGGACTGGGAACTGGAAATGCTGCGGACACGCGTGGATCGCGGCGGCATGCTGCGTCGGCGGCGGTTGACGGTGGGTTGAGTTCCGCTTTGAAAGGAGGGCGGGGCTTCCCGCTGGCAACAGGTGAGAAAAAGAAGCTCGATGGCCGTCGGCAGGATCCTGGAACATCATGCCGGCCTGAATCCGGATAGCGAGGCGCTGGTATTCGGTGCCCGGCGTCTGACTTGGCGCGAGCTCGATACCGGCGCCAACCGCGTCGGCCATCTGCTGCAGTCGCTGGGTGCAGAACACGGGGACCGGGTCGTATTGCTACTCAACAATTCGGTCGAGTTCGTCGAAAGCTATTTTGGCATCGCGAAGATCGGTTGCATCAGCGCGCCTGTGATGCCGACGTTGGTGGGGTCCGAAATTGCATTCATCGCCAACAAGCTGCGCGCGCGATTCATGATCGTGGAGGCCTCAGCCGCCGGCATGTATCGGTCGATCGCGGATGAACTGGCGTCAGTCGAGAAGGTAATCGGCGTTGGGCCCGATCACGGGTTGCCAATCGATTACGCTTCGGCGACGGCACTCTGCCCTTCCTGCGTTCCGGATACGGAGGTAGAACCGACCGACGACCTGACTATCAAGTTCACCAGCGGTACGACGGGCCGTCCCAAGGGTTGCGTGCGTACGCACCAGGCTTTCATCATGGGGCTGCTCAGCGCGCTTACCGAGCATCCCCTACGTCAGGACGACGTGGGCCTGGTGGCTCAGCCGCTGGCCGCCGGCATGGCGGTTTACTACCTGCTGCTCTACCTATACCAGGGTATGCGGGTTGTAATGTTGCCCAAGTTCGATGCGGACCTCTATCTGGACGCCGTCGAGCGCGAAGGGATAACCCATGCGACGGCGATGGACTGGATGGCGCGGCGCTTGTCTGCCCACCCGGGATTTATGGGACGAGATCTGGGATCTCTTCGCATTCTGCATGGCATCAACCAGATCCGGTCTCTCGACTCGTGGCGCGCGCAGCCTACCTTTCGCGCCGATATTACCGCGGGCTATGCCTCATCCGAGGCGGGCGGGCTGGTGACCTTCAAGACCCCGATGGATTTCCGTCAAGCCTTCGCCGACCCGGCCTTTCCAGGGACCCATTCCTGTGGTCGTCCAGGTCGCCTGTGCCAGGTGGAATGCGTTGACGAGCAACTGGAGCCTGTGGCGGTTGGCGAGGTCGGCGAGATCGCCATCAGCGGACCGGCTATGTTCCGCGGCTATTGGGAACTTCCCGAAGATACCGCCAAGGCGATCCGCAACGGGTGGCTGCTGACCGGCGATCTGGCCTATAGGGATGAGCGGGGATATCTCTTTCTGTGCGGCCGGAAGCGTGACATGATCCGCTCCGGGGGCATCAACGTTTATCCGGCGGAGATCGAGCCCGTGCTGCTGGCCCACCACGCCGTCCGCGAGGCGGCGGTGGTCGGCGTGCCAGACTCGCACTGGGGCGAGCGCGTGGTGGCGTGCATCGTGCCGCAGTCCAGTTGTACCGAAGAGGAAATCCTTGCCTATTGCCGCGAGCGGCTCGGCGCCCCCAAGCGCCCCAAGTCCGTGCGGTTTTTCGAATCGCTGCCTACCAATGCCACGGGCAAGATCATCAAGAAAGACCTCGTGCTGATACTCCAGGGCCAAGAAACCGGGCCGAGGGCCGAAAACCTATGACACATAACTCAGAAACCACGCTTGCCGGAATTACTGCCCGCATCCGGGCGATCGGCCGCAAACTCGATGCCGAGACGCTTGCCGAGTCACAGCGGCTCTATGCGCCCTTGCATGCCAGCGAGCCGGCCTCCGGCGTGCTGGTAGAGAATGACCACCCGTATGGGCCCGATGAGCGGCATCGATTGGACGTGTTTCGTCCGGACCGGCCTGGCGCCCGGCGACCGGCCCTGCTCTTCGTCCATGGGGGCGGATTCGTGGGCGGTGACAAGCGCCGGCCGGGCAGTCCGTTCAACCAGCATGTCGGCATTTGGGCCGCGCGCCAGGGGCTGGTGGGGGTGAACATGACCTACCGGCTGGCGCCCGCACATCCTTGGCCGGCGGGTCCGCAGGACGTGGGCGCGGCAATCCGATGGATCCGCAACCACGCGAACGACCTGGACGTCGACCCGGCGCGCGTGTTTGTCTTCGGACAGTCCGCTGGCGCAGCGCACGTTGCTGCATACATAGGCCATCGGCAGTTCCACGGCGCCGGCGGACACGGGCTCGCCGGAGGGCTCTTGCTTTCCGGGGTCTACGACCTTGTCGCAAACGACCCTCGCACCGTCGCGGTGGGCTATTACGGCGATGATCCTGCCCGCTTTGCCGAGCGGTCAGCGCTGCCGGGCATCGCCGACGCCGGCGTGCCTTTGTGGGTGGGAGTGGCGGAACTCGACCCGTCGCGTTTCGAGCGGCAGGCTTTGCTCCTTGCCGGGGCGCTGCTCGATAGCCGGCGGCATTTACCTCGCTTCGTGCAGCTCGCCGGGCATAACCACCTCTCCGGCCTGTTGCACCTAGGACTGCCCGGTGACGTATTGGGTCCGGAGATCCTCCGCTTCCTGATGGAGTGCGAGCCACCGTCGGACTAACCGGGCCGCAAATGAGACCAAGGAGGAGACGATGAAAAGAATATGGCTTTCGATGGTTCTGGGAATGGCCTTGCTGGCTGGCGGTGCCGACGCCAAGGAGCCGGATCGGATCACGGTGGGCGCCGTACCGTCGCTGCCCGGCGCACCGCTGTATATCGCGATCGACAAGGGCTACTTCAAGGAGTATGGGCTAAGCGTAGAAGCTCAGCCGGTCGGATCCTCCGGCGATCTGGCTGCGATGCTGGCCTCGGGACGGCTGCAAGCCATCTCCGGCGCACCTTCGGTAGGCCTATTCAATACGGTGGACAAGGGGTTGCCGCTTGAAATCATCATGTCCGGAGCACGTAGCCCGTACAACCAGGCGATCATGCTTCGCAGCGAGCTCAAGGGAGTGGTGAACACGCCCGCGGATCTAAAGGGGCGGACCATCGCTACCAACAATCGCGGGTCGGTAACGATGTATCAGATCAGCAAGGTGCTGGAAGCCGGCGGACTGAGTCTCAAGGACGTCACCGTGAAATTCATGCCGTTCAGCCAGATGCCGGTGGCGCTAGATACGGGTGCGGTCGACGCGGCGATGATGATTTCTCCGTCGATCGAGGTCGCAGAGGAGAAAAAGTTCGCGTTCCGTTGGATCAACCCGGACGATGTCATCAAGGTCAAGCCGACGGACATCGCACTGATGCAGATCAATACCGACTGGGCAGCAGCCAACCCGGATGCGGCCTACAAGTTCGTGCTGGCATTGATGCGTGCCCGGCGCGACTACTGCGATGCGTACCACTTCGGCCCGAACCGGCAGGAGGTTGTGCGGATGATGGCGCGATACACCAAGATCAACGATGAAAAATTCATCGACCGCATTTCGTGGACCGCGATTGATCCTGACGGCAGAGTGGCCGAGCGTAGCCTGATGGCTATACAGGATTTCTTTCTCGAACAAGGGCTGATCGCGAGAAAGCATGCGTTCTCGAAGATGGTCAACACCAGCCTGATCGAGCGGGCTGCCGAGGAACTTGGTCCCTACAAGCCCGCGCGAGATGACGGGCGGGAGGGATGCCGATGAGCGCGCAACCTCGCGGACATGTGCGTCCCGATGTCGAGCTATCCCGCCGTCAGGGCGCCAAGATAGAGATCCAGGGTTTATACAAGGCCTTCGACAGCAAGGGTGGCCAGTTCGTGGCGCTCGATCACGTCGATTTGTCGATCGGAGCGGGAGAATTCTTGTGTCTCGTGGGACCTTCAGGCTGCGGAAAATCGACGCTTATTCGCATTTTAGCGGGGCTCGAAACGCCGGACTCCGGGACGGTGGCGATAGATTCCACCGGCTGGCCCGTCGAAAACGCCATGGTCTTCCAGGAGGCCGGCCTGTTTCCATGGATGAACGTTTTCGATAACGTTGCGTTCGGCCTGCGCAACCGCGGGGTCTCAGGGCGAGAGTGTGAACAGCGCGTGTCCGACGCGCTGCAACTGGTCGGCTTGGGCAAGTTTCGGAAGCATTACCCACACCAGCTATCCGGAGGCATGAAGCAGCGTGCGGCTATCGCGCGTGCCTTTGTCACGAACCCGGCGTTGTTGCTGATGGATGAACCTTTCGCGGCGCTTGACGCGCAGAACCGTGCCATCTTGCAGGATGAGCTGGTGCGCCTCTGGGAAACCAGCCGCAAGACAGTCGTGTACGTCACTCACTCGTTGGAAGAGGCGCTGATGCTTGGCGACCGCACCATCATCATGACGGCACAGCCGGGCCGAATCAAGGAGGAAATGCACATTCCCTTTCCTCGTCCCCGCGACATCATCAGCATCAGTGCCACTCCTGAGTTCGCTTCAATGAAATTGCGGTTGTGGCGCACGCTGGAGGAGGAGGTTACGCGGGCACGGAAGGAGGTGGAGGGCCATGAGTGATATCGCAGGAAGTTCTGTTCGCATTATTTCGGGGACGCTCGGCAGGAGGGCCAGGTCGCGAGCCGCCTCCGAAAAGAGTCGCCAGCGAGTACTCGCGATAGTGGCTCCGCTGGCTCTTCTGCTCGTCTGGGAGGTTGCCGTCGATCTTGGTATGGCGGATCGTCGACTGGTACCGCCGCCAAGCGGCATCGCCCTTACTTTCGTCTCGATGCTCGGTTCAGGCGAACTCCTTGGCCACCTTGGCGCGACGCTGTTTCGGGTCGGTGCCGGCTACGCGATTGCGATCATTCCTGGTGTGGCACTGGGTCTTATGATGGCGATGTGGAAGCCAGTGCGCTATGCGCTCGACCCGCTCATCGCCGCGCTTTTTCCAGTGCCGAAGATCGCGCTGATGCCGTTGCTGTTGCTTGCCTTCGGCTTTGGCGAAGCGTCGAAGATAGCCGTGGTGGCGATTGCTGCCTTCTTTCCTATCTTGATCAATACGTACTCTGGCGCCGCAAATATCGAAAAAATCTACATCGATGCCGCTCGTAACTTCGGCGCGACGCCGGGCATCATGTTTCGCAAAGTGGTGCTGCTAGGCGCCATGCCGATGATTTTCACAGGGCTGCGCTTGGCGCTGGGCTTGTCCCTGTTGATCGTGGTAGCGGCAGAGTTCGTTGCTGCTGACGAGGGGGTTGGCCAGCTTATATGGACATCCTGGGAATTGCTCCAGGTGGACCGCATGTTCGTCGGGGTCGTGACGATGGGAATCCTCGGAGTCTTGACCACGTTGCTGCTTCAGGAACTCGAGCAGGTGGTCATTCCATGGAAGCAACGTGCATGAACGGGCCGGCCGGAGAGTTCGAACCGATCGCCTTGGGGCCGATCGAGCGGTTGCAGCGCTACAAAATCCTGATGGGCAGCGTCGTGCCTCGGCCCATTGCACTGGTTTCGACACTCAATGCGGCAGGCGGAGTCAATGCGGCGCCATTCAGTAATTTCATGGTGGTTTCTACGAGCCCCGCTTTGCTGGCGTTTGCGGTCGGTTCGGAAGGGCGTGCGAGTAATACCGAGAAGGACACGCTACGTAATGTCCGGATGAGCGGGGAATTCGTCGTCAATACCGTGCCGGATACGTTAGCCGAAACGGTACAGGCATGTGGTCAAGCGTTCTTGCCGGAGGTAAGCGAGGTCGATGCGCTGGGTTTGACTACGGTGCCATCTTCCATGATCAGAACACCGAGAGTCGCGGAAACCCTCGTGCAGTTCGAATGTCGTCTGCACAGCATCGTCCGCTTAGGGGAAAGCCACCTGGTGGTTGGCGAGGCCGTCATGGCCCATGCCAGGATTGGACTGGTACGCGACTACAAGGTCGACATCCGGGCGTATGGACCCCTGGGTCGCGTTGGCGGCCGTGTCTATTGTCGCATCGGTGAGTTGATCAAGGTGTGAGCTAAACGGATTCGCATGCTCCGGCTTCCCCGGTCAAATGTCGCGATCCCACCCCGTTTTGACGCAATCTTTACGTTCGCCCAGTCACTCTTGATACTGTCTTTATTCGCCGTTGCCTATCTTTGCGTCTCCCTTCCCATTTCCGGAGACGCTTATGTTGCATCCCATGGGCCGCGCGGCGTTGTTCAGCTCTGCGCTGGCTGTCTGCCACCCCCTTTACGCGCAACCCGCAGACCCTGACCCTGCGTCGAGCTACACCCTCACAGCCAACGCAACCCTGGCCAGCGAGTACCGCTATCGGGGCCTGATGCAGACGAACCGCCGGCCGGCAATCCAGGGCGGGGTGGACTTTACGCATGCGAGCGGCTTCTACCTCGGGAACTGGAACTCGAGCATCAGCTGGCTCGGCGACGGCAATGCCGAGGTGTCGGCGCCGCTGGAAATGGACTTCTACGGCGGCTTTCGCCACGCTTGGGGCAACGGTGTCAATCTCGACGTAGGCGTCCTGCGCTACGAGTATCCCGGCGATTATCCGGCGGGTTTTGTGAGTCCGGATACGACCGAGGTCTATGCAAGCGTGGGCTACGGCCCGCTGAGCGTCAAGTATTCGCATGCCTTGACGAATCTGTTCGGATTTGCGGATAGCAAGAACAGCCACTATGTCGAACTCAACGGCAATTTCGATGTGGGCGTGTGGGGTCTCGTGCTCAATACCCATGTGGGGCGCCAGGTGGTGCAGCACGTCGATAATGGTTCGTACACCGATTGGAAGCTGGGGGTGACGAAAGACCTGGGTGGCGGCTTCAGCGCATCGGTTGCCTATCTCGATACCAACGCCGATCGGGCCGTGTACACGAACCCGAAGGGCCGGTATCTGGGCAGCGCGACCGGGTTCGTGTCGATCACCAAGACGTTCTGAGCGTGGTCCCGGCCGATACGCCCGGGCCGCCTTGGTAGAGCGTCGCGGCAGTCATCGTGGCCAGGCGGACGACAGGATGATGGAGCAGAAATTCATCCGGCGATACGTCGGGTCCTTCAAGGCGAGCACATCGGCCTTGACGTTGCCGAAGGTGGTGTGCGGCTTGTGTTTGATGCCGTCGGCAAAGTGGTCGATGATGTTTTCCTTGAAATTGGACTCGCGCGGATGGTGCGCGCACACGTGTTCGCGCTGTTCGTGCGTGAAGTCGTGGTAGGCGATGCCCAGTACGTCCATTTCGACTCCGGCCGTGACCAGTGCGATGGTGGGGCGCATGTGTTCGGGAATGCCGGGCGTGGTGTGAAGCGCGATGGCGGTCCATACGTCTTCGATCTCGCGTTCGGATACGCCGTAGCTTTTCATGAAGTCGCGCGCGGCGTTGGCGCCATCCACTTCAAAGCGCAGGTCGGGGCTGGAGTAGGGCTGGGTCAGTCCCATGTCGTGGAACATGGCGCCGAGGTAGAGCAGCTCGGGGTCATAGTCGAGTCCACGGCGCTCGCCGGTAAGCGCGCCCCAGAAGAAAACCCGGCGGCTATGGTTGTAGAGCAGGTCGTCTTCGGTATCCCGAACCAGCTGGGTGGCGGCACGGGCGATCGCGCTGTCGGGCACGCGTATGCCCGCAATCGTTTCTGTCATGGTCATACTCCTTGTTGGAAAGGCGCGGGATGCGGGCGCGGCGCCGCCGGAAGCGCCATGGCCGCGGGGCTTCGCGTGTCGGCGTGGGCCGGAGCGCGCACGGGTAGATTTCAGCAGCCGCCCGGGGGAGGGACAAGCAAAGCGCGACAGCGAATCAGGACAAGGAGGCTTCGTTTTGGACGGAGTCCTGGCCCTGCTGCAGGAAGCTGGCGCGGTACTGCGCCGGCGTTACGCCCAGGCGATCGGTAAATACCAGGCGCATCCGGTCGGCGGTGCCGAACCCGCATTCATAGGCGATGGTCTTGAGGGGGCGGTTGCTGCCTTCGAGCATCATGCGCGCCGCATCGATCCGCGCCCGTTGTATGAATTCGTGAGGCGTGACACCCGCTTCCTGGACGAAGTAGCGGGCAAGGTTGCGGGCGCTCATGCCGACTTGGGCGGCAAGCGATTCCAGCGTATGGCGCGCCTTGATGTTGGCCATGATATGGCTTTGCACGCGCGCCACCGGTGAGTCCGTGTCTGCGGACACGGTGAGGTAGGGGCTGAATTGCGACTGGCCGCCCTGGCGCTGGGCGACGACCACGAGCCGCTTGGCGACCGTCAGGGCAAGCTGGGCGCCGTGGCGTTGTCTGACCAGCGCCAGCGCGAGGTCTATCCCCGCCGTTACGCCGGCAGAGGTGAACAGGCGGCCGTCCTGCACGTAGATGGCATCGGGTTCCACGATGGCCTTCGGGAAACGCGCGGCCAATGCCTGCGCGTGCTGCCAATGGGTGGTGACGCGCCGTTCGTCGAGAAGGCCGGCATGGCCCAATACGAAGGCGCCGGTGCAGATGGCGCCGTAAAGCGCCGCCCGGGACGGGGCGGCGCGTACCCAGTCGACCAGCGCGGGGTCCGGTCCGGTGTGGGGCAGCGCCGGGCCGCCCGCAACGAGCAGGATGTCGAAGCCGCCCTCTGCGTCGGCGAATGTCCGGTCGGCAACGAGCTGCATGTGGTTGGAGGCCCGCAGCGGTTCGCGATGGGCGGCGACCAATACGGTCTCGTACCGGTCTTCCGGCGACACATAGTTGTTTGCCTCGTTGAAGACGTCCACGGGGCCCGCGACGTCCAGCGCCTGGACGCCGTCATGGAGCGCGATCGCAACGGTCTGTATGGTCATCCTTGTCCCCCGCCTCGCGGCAAAGGCCTGTTGGCCGGACCGCGTGCACAGCGGGATATTAGTGGATGGGCAGATCGAAGTGCAGCACCTCTTCCCGTATTCCCAGCTTCTGGTAGAGGGCGATGGCCGGGTCGTCGCCGTAGTCGGCCTGGACGAAGACGACCCATGCATCGCGCTCGCGGGCGATCGCGCGCAGCGCAGTGATGAGCCGTGTGGCGATGCCTCGCCGCCGGCGTGACGAGGCCACGGCCAGGTCGTACAGATAGATCTCGCTGCGCGCGCGCTCCAGCTTGTCGAGTTCATAGGCAACCAGGCCGCCGACTACGTGGCCGGCTTCGAGGGCCGCGAGCACTATGACGTGGTCTTTGTCCAGCGTCTTGCGCAGATAGGTGTCGGCCGGCGGCTGCGCGGCATAGCTGTCGGTGTCGCCGAATTCGACGGCGAACAACGCGTTCAGGGCGCGCATGGCCGGGATGTCGCCGCTACGCAGGCGGCGGATGTCGATGGGGGACGGCATCGGGGTCTCCTCGTTCGCTATGGTGGCGATCCGGCAGGAGATTGTAGCGACGGCACCGGTCCTGGCCGCTGTGCGGCCGAGTCCCGTGATGCTCAGAACTGATGTTCGATGGATGCCGGCTTGCCCGGTTGGATGGTCAGCGTCGTTTCATACGGCGGGAGATCGGCGTTGCGTACGACGATCCGGTGCTTGCCCGGCGGCAGCGATAGTTCGCGCAGCGGAGGACTGGGGCCGCGCGACTGTCCATCCACGACGACTTCGCCCCACGGGCTGATCTTCAGCTGTACGCGCACGGGCTGCGTATCGGCGGGGGCGGGCACCGGTGGGGCGGCCGGCGCCATGGCGGCCGGGGGCGGGGCCGCATCGTGGTCCGGCATGGTTGCGGCGGGGACAGCAGGCGTCGGGGGGGCCGGTGGCGGCGCCATGGGAGGTGCCGCTTCGGGTAGCGCGACAGATTCCGGCGTTACGGGCAGGGCCGAGGGTTCGGATGCAGGCTGGGTGGTGCCGGTCTCCTCGTGCGCGACGGCTGGAGGCGTGGGCACTTCGGGGGCGGCAAGCTCGGGCCCGGCGAGCTGCGGCGCAGGAAGTTCCGGCTCGGGCTCGGCCGGTTGTGCGGCATGCTCGGGCGTTGCGGCAAGCTCGGGCGTTGCGGCGGGCGAAGGCGCCTGCGGCGCGGGGCCCCATTCGCGGCCCAGCAGCCAACCCAGGGCGGCCGCGAGCACCACGGCCACGATGGCGGCATACCAGGGCGACACGCGCCGCGATGGCGTCTCCTTGGCGGAAAGGGGCGCCTCGCTAGGAGGGCGGGACGCCGGTGCTTCCACGGGCTGGCCGGCGAGGGCATCCACTCCCGCGGCTGCCGCCATGGGAGCGACGGCCGCAGCTGGCTCCAGGGGCGCAGTGGCGTGCGCGGCTTGCGGGCGCATCTGCAGCATATCGGTCCAAGTCTCGATCGACGCGGGCCGGTCCGACGGCCACAGTGCCAGCGCGGCATCGATGGCGGCCAGTACCGTGGCCGGATGGTTCCCGGCGGGCTGCCGAGTCAGTGGCTCGTATTCGTCGGCAATGGAACGGCGCGGCGCAGCGGGAGGCCGCTTGCCGGTGACGGCTTCATAGGCGAGCGCGCCCAGTCCATAGATGTCGGCCGATGGGCCGGGCCGCGTGGCAGGGTCGTCCAGATACTGTTCCAGTGCGGCATAGCCATCCTCCCAGGGCGCGGGATAGTCGTCCAGGCTCGCCGCCAGTGCGCGGGCGGCGGCATCTCCCGGCAGCAGCAGGGGCTGTCCATCGGCCAGGCGCATCAGATGGGAGAAGGCGACCGCGCCGTGGTAGTGTCCCGCACGATGCACGGCCTGGAGTGCCCCCAGCAGAGGCTCGAGGAGCGCCTTGAGCTCGTCGGCTCCGCACCCGCCGGCGGGCTTGAGCGGCACCGCGGCCGGAGCAGGAGAGGCCGCATAGACCGTGCCGTTGCGGTGTATGACATCGAGCACGCCCAGCAAGGCCGGATGATGAAGATGCGCCATCCATTCGGCCTCGTCGGCGAACGCACGCAGTCCCGCTTGCCATGCATCGCCCTGGCTTTCTGGCGGCAGTATCGCGCCGTCGGTGTTGGATCGCCGGGCCAATGCGGCCGGAAAGTATTCCCGCAGCAGGGCAGGCGACTGCCTCTGGGTGTCGAAGGCCAGGTACTCGACCTGCACGGGGGTGCGGCGCAACTCCCGGCGAATTTCGTAAGGCCCGATGCGTACACCCGCGGACAGGCCGGGAACCTGAGAATGTCCCGTTATGGCTTCCACCGCTTTCTCCTAGATCAGGCCGAGGGGGCGCGGTGCTCCCGTCGGTGCGAACAAATGGCAGAAAAGCGCGGTATTCAGGCCGCCGCCGTGCAGCCAGGTCTGCAGCGGCTGCCCCGCGCTTTGGTTGGTCCACCAATAGCTGGTGCGCCCATCCGGATCGAAATACAGGGCCAGGTCGGGCCAGCCGGGCGGCATGCCTTCGTTGGCGGAATGGCCGCCGGCCGTAACGGTGGGCGCGGGCACCGGCGTCGGCATAATGGGCGGCGCGGCCAAGTCGGGGAGCGGAGCCGTCTCGGGCGTGGCCAGCCCGCTCGTGCCGAGGACGTCCAGGATGTCGCCGCTGCCCGGGTATGCGCCCGGCTGCGGTGCGCCGGCGGGGCCGTTCAGGATGGCCAGGATGTCGTCCCCCGGCTGGTTCGGTCCAGGTGGGAGAGACGCTGAAGGAAGGTAGGGCGTCCGGTCCGCGGTGTCGGTAGGTTTTCGAGCGGGCCGCTCGGCAGCTGGCATGCCCGCATGCCGCACCACGCTCGATGCTGCGCGCAGCAATTCGTCGTCCAGCTGGTCGGGGCCGCGGCGGTGGGCCAGCGCGCCGCTCAGCGCGGCGCCGAGGCCATGGTAGAACTCGCCCGACGACGCCAGCAGCGCGGGGCGATAGTCCGTGCGCGGGACCCGCAGTGCCGCGCACACCGGGTACTCGCGTCCTACCCTGTCGTGGCTTGCGGCGATGCTGCCTACCTGTACGTAGGGAACGCCCAGGCTCGCGGGAATGGCGAAGTTCCAGACCTGGCCGGCGCGGAAGATCTGCGAGGCGCCCGGCTGCAGCCGCAGGCCCGCCATGCCGCCTCGCATCCATCGATCCCACCATTCCAGCAGGTCCCGGGGAATGCGCCGGCTGACGAAATCGCCGGCGGACGGAATCTTGCCGTACCAGCCGAAGACCTTCTCTGCCTGTCGGTTCATGTCGGGAATTCCCAAGGAGGGCAGGCCGGCCCGTCCGCGGCAACGAGTACGGTGCATGTCGTCGTCATCGTCATCCTAGGTGCCGCCGCCGGGACAACGGAAGCCTTCCATCTCGGGCAGACGGAAAGGGCTCTTGACGCTGTGCGCGGCGATCTCCAGCGCCACCTTGCGGCCGTCGAGGTCGAACGTCGCCACCACGATTTCCGGCGAGCGTCCCGGTGCGAGGGCGGCGCGGTCCACGAATCGGTTCAGGGCCCATGGCCCTTCCGTCGCGATGCCCGATGCGGACACTTGCGGGGTCAACTGCAGCCGGACCTGGGTGCCGCCGCGCGGCCCCGGCCATTGCACCGTCGTGGCCACTTGCGGGCCATGCGCATAGCGGATGATCTGGCCATCCACGTCCAGCGTCATTTGCGAAATACCGGGATCCATTTCCAGCGGCTTGATCGATACCGAGAACGATGGCGTCTGTTTGCCGCCCGAGAAGTAGACATCCCGTATGACCGAGGCGCGCTGGAAGGCATCCAGATAGGCCGAACGCGTGCCGCCGCCGCCTTCGATGCCGGGCTTGAACCGCCAGCTGGCGCCCAGGGTGTCGACCTGGCTGGCCAGGTTGTTCTGGAAGAACTGGTCCATCGCCGCGCCGGGGCCGAATAGCCGGGCGAGGTCGTTGTAGGCCACGTCGCGCTGGGAACGGCGGGCGAACGGATACCGGCCTTCGAGCGTTTGCCGGCAGGATAGCCCGATGGTCGATGCGACGTTTCCTTCCAGGCTGGCCCGGTAGCGGCCCGACACGTTGTTGGCCGAGCTCAGCGATAGCTCGTTGACCACGCCGTTCAAGGGGCCCGGCAGGCGGCTGGCTTCGACGCGCAGCTTGGTGACCACCTCGGAGGCCGGCGGTTCGGTGCTGCTGCGCAGGGCGGCGTCGGCCGAGGTCAGGAAGGTGTAGAGCTCGTTGATCAAGGCAACCGTACCTGCCACAGGGGGCTGGCCGCTCGTGCCTTCCGTGACCAGCCGGCGCCAGGGTTCGAAGTGCCGGTCCACCACCGCCTCGGGTTTGTCTTCGGCAGGTGCCGCCGATGCCGTGGGCGGACCGACGGGCCCGAACATCTGTTCCAGCGCATCGGCCGTGCCGCGCACTCGCTCGCGCGCCCGGTCTACCAGGGAGCGTTCGGTGCTGTCGCTGTCGCGCAGCAGGGTGGTCTGCTGCGCGACTTCGTTGGCCAGCCGTATCAGCGGCGAGTCGGAGGCCGACAGGGTGCGCGCGACCTGTATGCTTTCGAGCAGCGTGGCAGCCTTGCGCAGGCTTAGATCGCCCAGATAGGCGTCCCATTGCTTGATGTAGTCATTGAAGTAGAGGCGCTTGACCGAGGCGACGAAGCGGGCGTGTTCTTCCTTGGCGGCCTCGACCGGGGCCTCCAGCCCCAGCACCCAGGCATCGTCGCGCCGCATGCGGGCCACGATCTCGTCGACCCGGGGGTTCAGCAGGTCCCAGTAGCCGCGGTAGCTGAACAGGCCTGGCACGCCCTCGGTGATCGGACGGCCGCTGGTGCGCCGGAATACCGATGCGGCCTGCGGCCCGGCCATGGACGATACGCTGAATTCGTCCATGGGCATGCGCATCAGGATGCGCCGCAAGCGGCTGTAGGCGCGTTCCGCAGGCGAATAGGAAGCCAGCCTTTCACGCTGTTGCTGCACCAGGTTTTCGTCATACACGAAGGGCGACTTCAGCACTTTGTCCCGCAGCAAATTCGACAGGTGCAAGTGCAAGGTGTCGTACTGTTGCCGGGTGTAGCCCGCCGGCATGGTGCGCAGCAAGTCCGAGAGCACCCACGTCAGCATGAAGTCGCCGTCATAGCGGCCGGCGTCGTACAGCATGAGGTAGGCGCGCAATGCTTCGTAGGTGTATTCCAGGTCGTTGGGCGGCGCGTTGCGCAATGCGTTCTCGATGCGCCTGGCCACATGGTGCGCCAGCGTCTGGTCCAGGCCACGCTGGTAGACGCCGCGGGCGGCGGCGTGGATCTTGTCGCCTTGGTAGAGACCCAGTCCATAACTAAGCGGCGGGGCATCGATGTCGAAACGCTCGCTGCGCGGCAGTTCCCAGATCCGGCTGAGAAAGGGCAGCACGTCTCCCAGCCGGTTGTCCCCGCCGGCCGCCAGCTCCGCCCCTAGTTGCTGGAGAGGGGGGATCTTCGCGGCGACCTCGTCCAGGTAGCGCGCATTGTTGCGGTAGCTGTTGAGCCAGCCGGCCGCCAGCGCCGCCAGCAGTACCGCCGCCGTGGCATAGCCGGCCCAGTGCACCAGCCGGTTGCGGCGTTCCCAGCGCAGGTTGCGTCCGGCCAGGCCGGCTTCCTCGAAAATGACTTTTTGCAGCACATGCTTGAGGAAGTAGCTGCGGCCGTGTTCTCCAGGCACCAGCGCGACGGCCTTGGGGGCTGCGCCCGCTACGCCGAGGTAACGCTTGATGCCGCCCATGGCCGGGTCGAGCATTTCGCCGCCCTGGGTGCCGCTGGTGAAGTACACCCCCCGTACGCTGAGCGCTTCTTCGAAGCGCGAACGGCCGAATATGTCGGAAAGAAAGCGCGCCAGCATATAGCGCAGGCCGGCGAACTGCTGCGGCAGCAGGTACGACAGTGCCCGCTTGGCGGGGTCGGCCTGTTCGGCCAGCAGATCCGGCAGGGCATCGTTCAGTCTGCGATGCAGAAGCTCGTATTCATCGTGGAATGCCTGGAGCAGGTCGAAGTCGGGCGAATTGACCCGCTCCATCTCGAACGTGAAGCCCCAGACCTGCGCCAGTTCTTCCCGGGAAAAGTCCGAGAAGTATTCTTCGAATCCCGAAAGCAGGTCCATTTTGGTGACCAGCACATAGATCGGGAACTGGATGCCCAGGCCTGTGCGAAGTTCCTGCAGACGCCGGCGCAGGACCGCGGCATGTTGGGCGCGCTCGGCTTCGGACGCGGTCAACAGATCGGCAACGCTGATGGTCAGGATGGCGCCGTTGATCGGCTGCCTGCCCCGGAACTTGCGCAGCAGGCCGAGGAATCCCTGCCATTCGCGTTCGTCGCCGACGCGATCGCTTTCATGGGTCGTGTAGCGGCCGGCCGTATCCAGCAGCACTGCGTCGTTGGTGAACCACCAGTCGCAATTGCGGGTGCCACCCACGCCGCGGAACGCCATTTTCCCGAACCGGTCGGCGAGCGGAAACTCCAGGCCGGAGTTCACCAGCGCCGTGGTCTTGCCCGACCCGGGCGCACCGATGAAAACGTACCAGGGCAGCTGGTAGAGATACTGGCGGGAGAAGCGCTCGAACAGCGGCACCGACTGGTTGTGGAAGCGCGTCTTCTTGAGTAGATCGGCCGCTTCGGCAAAACGCTCTTCAAGTTCCCGCAGTTCGGAGGCGGGCGGCTGGGTGGTACTGTTTTCTTCCGTCCTCGCCGGTCGCGACAGTTGTCCGAGCAGTTGCGCATTGAGGCGGCCTTCGCGCCATTTGCGCCATGCCAGGCGCACCAGCCATATCGTGAAGATCGCCGCGATAAGCGCGATCCGGCTGGTGCGGCTTTCCAAGGGACGGATATCGCCGATGGCCACCAAGGGGCCGGCGGCCCAGATCAGGACGGCCAGCGCGAGCAGCCCGAGGAAGTTCCATAGGCCGCGGCTAAGCAGGAAGTTCAGGAGCATGTTCATCGGGCGCCTCCCGAAGCGGGGCCTTGCGACCCCAGCAGCAGGGTGATCTCCACACGCCGGTTGCGGGCGCGATTCTGGGCGCTATCATTGGGTGCCACGGGTTCGGCCGAACCCCGGCCTTCCGCGCGAACCCGGTTGGGTGTGGCGAGACGGCGTTCAAGGACGTCCTTGACCGAGTCGGCGCGGGCTTGGGAGAGATGCCAGTTCGATGGAAAGCGTGCGCTACGTATGGGTACGTCGTCGGTGTGGCCGGTGACCAGGATGTTGCCGCTCGTCGCGTTCAGCGCGTCGGCCACCCTGGAGATCACGGGCAAATAACGATCGCGTACTGCATCGGCGCCCGAGTCGAACATCTGGTCGCCGCGCAGGATGACCACGCTCCTGTCGGCCTCGTCCCGCACCGCCACGAGGCCCTCGCGGATCTCGGGTTCCAGGAACCCGGCCAGCCGCTGTGGCCGTTGAGGGGTGGACGCAGGCGGGGCGGGCACGGGCGCGGCGATGGCGCGCTCCGGCAGCAGGCCGTGGATGGAGGCGAATACGGCGTCGGATCGATTGGCCAGCTTCCATCCCAGCAGCAGGAACAGCAGCAGGCCCAGGGCGGCCACGAGCGCCGCGCATGCCCACAGGGGCAGGGGCAGCTTGCGGGTGGCGACCTGGGCCGGTCTGTCCTGCCAGTGCTGGGCCAAAGGTTGCGCATAGGGCGGCCGCGCATTGCGCAAGATCAGCAGCAGCCGCTGCCGCAGCGTTTCGAGTTGTCCGCGGCCATTGTCCAGGACCCGGTAGCGGCCCTCGAAGCCGAGCGCGAGGCAGTAATAGAGCAGCTCCAGCAGATCGAGATGCGCGGCGGGATTCTGCGATAGGCGCGCCAGCAGCTGGAAAAACTTTTCGCCGCCCCAGGTCTCGTTATGGAAGGTCACCAACAGGCTGTGCGAGGCCCACGCACCGCCGCCCCAAGGGGCGAGCGCAGCCGCTTCGTCGAGCGCGGTGCATAGGCAATACCGGGCGCCGATGATGGTTTCGCTGGGAATGCCCGCCCGCTGGGCGCGCAGTTCGAATCGGCGGATTTCGTCGATCAGGTGGACGCGCAGGCTGGCCGGATCCGGATGGGTAGGTGTTTCGCGTATTTGCGGAATCAGGTTCAACAAGGGGTTGGCCGCCGCCACCAGCGGATTGGCGGCGCTCGGGTTCAGGTCTTCCGCGCCGTGGCCGGCGGGCGGGGCGGCCTGCGGGTTGCTGGCGGGCGGTCGGGCATCGGGCGACGCCATGCTTGGAGCTCCAACGATCGTGTTCATTGACGTATGGCCCAGAATTCCATCGACAGGCCCGGGAATTCGCCGGCCAGGTGCAGCGCCAGCCCGCCGGACTGTTCGAGCTGCTTCCAGAGCTCGCTGCCCTTGTCGAGTTCGAAGTAGACGTGTCCCGCGTGATAAGGGATCTGGCGTGGCGCGACGGGCAGCGCCTGGGCCGTCACTCCCGGCAGCTGCAGATGGACCAGGTCGCGAATGCGCTCGACCGGACCGATCTTGGCCTGGGTCGGAAAGCGGGCGCGCAGCAAGCTCGCGGGCATGTCGGCATGGACAGCCAGCACGAAGCCGGCGTGCCGTACCAGATCGATATCGGGAATCTGGGCGACGCTGACGCCATGGCCCCGGTCGTGCAGGGGAATCTGGAAGGCGTTTTGTTCCAGCACCATCGAGAGGGAGCGCCTGAGTTCTTCCATCAACGGGGCGAAGGTGCCCCAGAGATCGTCATGCCGGTAGATGGGCATGACGTGGCAACGGCGGTCCGGCGAGGTATGGGTGGCCAGGCCGCATGCCAGTTCCAGCCATTCGAGGAACAGCTGTTCCGGATGCCGGTGGGCGTGCTGCGCATGCCAGGTCGCGGCCATATGGCGATTCACCAGTTCCAGCAGCATCAGGTCGGCCAGCTCCCCGGCGCCTGCGCGGTCGGGCTGGATGACGCGGCCGGCGAGCGCAGCGCTGCGCTGGTCCAGCAGTCCGTGCAGTTCGCGCGCGAACCCCGCAAGCAGCGGGTGGTTGCCCGCCGCCAGCATGGGCGGGATATAGTCGCGTGCCAGGGCCAGCCGGTTGTCGCTGCGCCGCTCCAGCACACGGACCACGCCCAGCGCCTGCCATTCGTCGGTGAGCTCGGAGGCCAGCATCAGCCGCAGGCGCAGGCGCCCCAGCTGCATCACCGCCGGTTCGAGCGCCACCGCATTGGCATCGGCCACCTCTTGTTCCAGAACCGCGTAGCGCGCCAACGGTGCCTCGTCGCCGTCGAAGGAAACCGCGACGCCGCCTTGGCGCGCGACCGGCAGCGCCAGCACGACGCCGACGTCGGAGGTGCCGGCAGGCACGTCCAGCGGCGGCGGTGCGTCGTCTCCACCTGAGAATGCGAAGGGCGTACCGTCGGGCATCACGCCGTGGGCCCGGTGCAGCAGTATCTTGCCCAGCGCCAGGGCGTCCTCGTCCAGCTCCAGGGTGTGAAAACCCCAATAAAAGCTTCGTTGCGGCCGGATGCGGGTCTCTACGTAGTTTTCAAGATAGCGTTCGAACTGTTGAAAATGCTGGGGACGCAGGAACATCCCCTCCGACCACACCACGCGATGTTTGGATGCCATGCGGTTTACTTCTCCGGCGACACGTCCAGGCCGCCGTTTCCGACCGATACCTGAAGCTCTTTCTTGCCTGGCGAGAACTGCCAGATCTTGTAGAAGTTGGTGCTGCGCGGTTCAGGCAGCTGAATCGAAACGCGCCATCGGTTGGCCTCCAGGTCGCGGTATTCCGCGACGATCCCGAGCTGGCGCGCCTGGAGGTTGCCGCCACCGGAGAAGTCCGCGCTTTCGCCGGGCCGCAGCATGATCTGTTCGTTCTTGATCAATTCGGCCCCCAGCGTTGCCGATGCGTTGCCTTGCAAAGCGAAGAAATCGCTGGATTCGAAAGCCGTGGCGCTCTTGAGCTCGAATATCTGCAGCCGTATGGGGGAAGGACGGCCGCGGCTGTCGGGGTTGACGTCCTTCGACGCGGTGAAGCGTACGGTGTAGGGAACCGGTAATTGGCTCGCGGTGGATGCGCAGCCCGCCGTCACGCCGGCAAGCACGGCTGCGCACAGCAACTTCGAGCCGGTCAGGAGTAAATCGGGTTTCACGAAATGAGAGCGATGGCGACGAAGACCCTCCTGTATAGGAAGCAGATGTGACACTTGTATGTAAGTCACACCCCTATACATTCCTTGCATTCGCGCACCCGGTTCTAACACTTCTGCTGCCGCGTCGTCATAGAAGCCGCGTATGCGGGACGGCACAATAAGGCGGGCCAGGATCGACTGGCCGTTCTCTTCAAACGGGACTTCTCATGTTCAGACTTCAGGCGCATCGCACGCGGCCTGCGCGCGGTATCCCGGTGGCGGCACTGTTCTTGTGCGTCGGCTCGCTGGCAGCATGTTCGACCGTCAAGAACGACAGCCCACCTTCGCCCGGACAGGCCTATCAGGCGGCCCGCCAGGAGGGGCCCTCGGCCGAGGCCGTGGCGGCGCTGCAGGCCTTGCGCGCGGCCTACGATGCCGGAGACTACGGCCGGACGATACGCCTGGCCGCCACCGACGCGCGCCTTCAAGAAGCTCGCAGCGTGCAGCAGGAAGCCTTGAAGCTGTCGGCGTTCAGTTATTGCCTGACCGGCCATACGGCGCTGTGCCGCGAACAGTTCGCCCGCCTGCTCGCGATCGATCCCGGCTTCGAACTGGGCGCCGCGGAGCGCGGCCACCCCATTTGGGGCAAAGAGTTCGCCACCGTTCGCGACGCGCGCGGCAATGGAGGATAGCCATGCACGAAGTTTCGATTCCGCGCATTACGCTCGACGCGACGCACGATAGTCTGCCCGAGCGCCATGTCGAGATCGCGGCTCCCGGCGGTACGATCGGGCGCCGGGTCGAGAACGACCTGTGCCTGCCTGATCCCGATCAGGACATCGGACGCCTGCAAGCTGTCTTGCGCTACGCCGGTACGCACTGGGAGATCGAGAACCTGGGCGGCCCGGCCGCGCTGCGCGTCAACGAGGCGCCGCTGGCGCGCGGCGGTCGCGCGGTCTTGCAAGCCGGCGACCGGATAGAGCTGGGCGCCTGGCGCTTGTCGGCGCGGCTTGCTGCCGGCGACACTGCGGGTGATTCACCGCAGCCCGCGCCGCAGGACGTATTCAGCGATCTGTTCGGTCCCGGCGCCTTGCCGGTAGGCGGCGACGCCGCACCCCGGCCGTCGACGCCGCCGGCGCGCGGTTTCGCGCAGCCGTCGAATACCGCGGTCCATCCCTTCCAGCTCGATTCCGCGATGGGGCGCAACGACCCGGATCCGCTCGCGCGCGTGGCTTCGCCCATCGAACTGTCGCAGATAGGCCGGAACGAAACCGATCCGCTGGCGCTGTTCCGGCATTCCGATCCGTCGATCCCCCATATCCTGTCGGATCCGAGACCGACCACTCTGCGCGACGCTTTGTCCGATCCGCCCGCGCCGGACGGCGAGGGAAGCGGACGTTAGCCGCGCTGCAGGACCCGGTCTGCGAAGCGCTTGAAGTCGGCCAGTCCGAAGTCCTTCAATTCCTGCAGATACTGTTCTTGCCGGGCCGCCACGGCTTGCAGGTCGTCCCGCCCCAGCAACGCTGCCAGCCCCAGCACCCGCTTGGCACGCGATCCATGCAAGGGATGGTGCCCCCAGGCGGACCGGTCGGCCGGCGCAAGCAGGTCATAGGCGGCGGCCAGGTCGGAGTAGCGTTCGAAATAGGGCAGGGCGTGCTGCGCGAACCATTCGATCAGCGATGCGGCGACCTTCGCCACGTCCGGCTCGCCGGCTACCGTCCAGCGGAACTGCGCGCCTTGGACGAGGTTGCCCAATTCGATGCCGAGCGAGGCCGTAGCGGCTTTTTCTTTCTTGGATAGCAGCTTGTTGTCGGCGTTGACGAGTTCTTCGAGCCGCTCGAAGCGGATGGCGACGTCGGCGGTTACATCGAAATCCGCCTCGTGCTCGATGAATCCGAGGTGGAACTCCTGCCGTCCTTCCGGAAAGGGACGGACGAAGGATTGCTCTTTGGGTTGCGGCGTGAACCCATGCGGCGTCACGCCCGCGGCGACCGCTTGCAGCAACTGCTGCTGATGCTGCCGTAGGTGGGGATTCTTCATGCTAGTAGTGCCGTTCTATGGTTTCGAGGATCACGTGCTGTCCGCGTAGCGCGGCCGGGGCATTGACACCCGTCACGACGCCGCCTTCGCTTGCCAGGGCGGCATCCTTGGCCAGTTGTGCCGCGTTTCTCACGGCGTTTCCCGATTTCACTTCGACTGCCATGATACGGCCATCCGGTGTCTGGATCAGGTGATCGATCACCCGGTTGCCCTGGCTGGTGCGTACCGTAACCTGGCTGCCCAGAATCGTATTGCCTTCGCTGGCCAGGTCGATGGCGGCCTGCCGTTCGGCGGCGCGGCCTGCCGCGCGGTTGGCCGCCAGGACTTCCGCCGGCGTGCGGCGCACCGGTTGGGTCGGTTCGGCCACGCGCGGCACCGCCCTGGCGCGGACGTTACGCGCCGCACCGCGGGTCAGCAAGGCCACCAGCGTGCCGACCCCGATGGCGGCGACCGCTTCGGCCAATGCCTCCGCCGCGCGGTCGAGCTCGGCATGGCTGCCGGCCGATACCGTCAGGCGGATGAATTCGGCGATGGCGCGAATGGCGCCAAAAATGCTCCAGCCCACCATCGCGTAGCCAATGGCAATGAGGGCCGCATCGGCGATGAATCCGACGCCGGCGGCATGCGAACCTGCCCAGACCACCAGCGTGCCTACCACCACGATCAGCGTTTCGGGTGCAAGCAGCGCCGAGAACGCCCCTTGCATTTCGGCGGGCAGCTTGGGCAAGGTGAGCCTGAGGACCTCCGAGAAACGCTCGGCCAACGACCATTGCGATACCGGCCGCGGTGCGGCCGCAGCCACGGCCGGCACACCGGCCGCCACCACGTCCGGCCGCGCGGCCGCCGCGGAGGGCAGCCGGGTCGACGGTACGCCGGCATCGGGCAGCCGGACTACACCGATGGTTCGCCGTTGGGCCAGCGTCGTGACAGCGCCTGCGAGCTCCGGCGGGGCCAGCCGCGCGGCGCCCAGGCTGTCGCGGCTGATGCGCTGGTATGCGCCGCGCAACGCTGCCAGCGCAGCGCCGTCGGTCAGGTAGGGCCGCAGCGCTGCCTCGAGCACTTGGCGGTCCTGCAGCAAGGCCGGCGGGGCCAGGCGGTCGAAACAGTGTGCCGGGCCCACCAGCAGCCGCTCGCCGGGCCGCTCCAGGACCGCGATTTCGCCGGGTGCGCAGACGGAGATCCCCATGTCGCCCCCTTCGTCAGGCAGCCAGCATGAGGATCTTGAATTGGCTCGGCACAATGCGCATGCCCAGCGCGTTATTGCGGTTCTGCATGGACAGGCTGGTCATCCGGGTGGCCGGCGTTCCTTTGACCAATACCGTAAAGGCGCCGGTGATATGGCGCGATGGGCCCATCACGGAGGGCGCGGCAATGCCGAGCATCACGCCAGGCGTGTCCCCCATCGTGATCGGCGTGGTGGTGGCGAGGTTGTGGGCAGGCGTTCCCATGTAGAGGATGTTCCAGGCATTGGGGATTGCGGTCGGGCCCATCGCCATATTGGGATAAGGAATCGGCAGCGCCGCCGGCGGGGTCTTGCACACGTCGGGAAAGGCCAGGTCCATTCCCATCATCTGGCAGTTGGCGAACATGGGATCTCCTTTAGCCGATATGGATCTGCGCGGCGTCCACCTTCACCACATGCTTGCCGGTGACGATGGTCTGCGGCGCGTGCAGCCGCGCCAGGTGCTCGGCCTGGATGTCGAGATGCCCGACCCGGGCCTGATCGGTCTTCTCCACGAGCCGGAAAGCCGTGCGGCTGATGTGCACGAGCCGGTCCAGCACGGCTTCGTAGAGGTTGCCGACCAGCTTGACCTGTCCCACCGCGGCATGTAGCGCCGAGCCGATCCAGCGCATCGAGGCAATGCGGGCCTCACCTTGCTCGGCGGCCACCGCCAGGCGGGGCGACTCGAGCTCGATCGCCTCCCGGCCCGACAAACGCACGACGTCCGCGCTTTCGATGGCGACGCTGCCCCGGGGTGTTCGCAGCAAGAGGTCGCCCGGCGCGTCGATGCAGAGCGCGCCGGGCTCGGCCTGTTCGACGACGGCAAGCAGGTACACGCGATACCGGTCGGGACCGGCGATCAGGACCGTGTCACCCGGGCCGGGCCGCAGCAGGCAACTGGCGGCACGGCGGCACTGCCATGCGGTGCCGTCGCAGTCGATGCGATAGATATCGCCCGGCAGCACCTCCGCGACCGTGCCAAGCAGGTTGATCGACGGGGATGGTTGCTCCGGCGTTGCGCTGCGCAGTGCGGTTATCGGCATGGCATTCCTCTCGTACGTTCCAGGTGTGGGTTCATCGGCAGCCGTCGGGTCTCATCGGTGTTTTGCGGCGGACCACAATTCGGCCTCGAACAGTTCATCGTCTTTTTCCAGCAGTCCGCCGCGGTGCCCCCAACGGGTATCCTGCGTCAACGCCCGGTGGATCTTGGTCCGTTCGAACCGGGCCTCGCGGAAATCGGCACCGCGCAGATCGGCGTAGGAAAAGTCGGCGTATCGCAATTGCGTCGCGTTGAAGCGCGCTCCTTCGGCACGGGCGCGGTGAAGCACCGCCTGGACCAGGCTAGAGCCGCTGAAGTCGGCGCCGTCCAGTTGGGCATCGACCCATGCGCTCTGGTCGAAGTTGGCCCCGCGGCAATCCGCGCCGCGCAGCAGCGCTTCGGGAAACATGGCGTAGGGCGCCTGGGCGCCCGCCAGCACCGCGCGCTCCATGGATGCGCCCTTGAACACGCATTGCTCCAGCCCTGCCCGCTGCAGGGAGCAGTCGTCCAGCCGGGCGTCTGTGAACTGGCTCAGCCGGAAGTGCTGGTTGGACAAATCCTGGCCGCGCAGGTCCGCTTCCACGAAGATGGCGTTATCGAAACGCGCTCCGGCCAGGGACGCGCGGCGCAGGTCGAGCTGGTAGAAGATCGCGCCTTTGAACACTCCGCCGTCGAATCGCGTGCCGTCCAGTGCACACTCGAAGAACACGGTTTTCTCCAGCGCGTCGGTAAAGAACCGGCTGCCGTCGAGTACGGTCTGGTTGAACTTCGTTTCGCGCAGCGCCGCGCGCTCGAAGTCGCCCCGCTCGATGCGGCAATTGCCGAGAACAGCTTCGTCCATCGCGGCGCCGGCCAGGCAGGCGTCCGGAAGCGAGCAGTCCAGCATGGCGCCCTGGCGCAGGTCCGCTTCGACCAGCCGCGCGCCCGAAAAGTCGCATTCGATGAACTGCGATTCGCGCAGATCGGCGTGGGATAGATCGACGCCACGGAAGTCCACCTGCCGGAACACGCCACCCGACAGATCGAGCCCGGCCAGGCTCCATCCGCGGCAGCTCCGTCCTTCGATGACATCGCCTCGCCGGACCATGGACTGAAGCCTGCCCGGCGTCATGCAGCCGCCTCCCGCCGCAGAGGCCGTGTCTTGGCCAGGCGGGTGTAGGAGCCCTCCAGCCGGGTGGTGTCGTCGAGCACAGCCTGCGCCAGGTCGGCCCGGAACAGGTTGGCCCCGCGCAGGTCGGCGCCGGCCAGGTCCGCCTTGGCCAGCATCGTGTCGATGAGGACGGCATCGCGTAGCGATGCGCCGGCCAGCCGGGCGCGGATGAAGAGCGAATCCGGTGCCGTGCAGCGCGACAAGTCCGCGCCTTCCAGGCCGCAGGCCGACAGGTCGCTGTTCTCCAGCCTGGCGCCGCTGAGGTCGCTGCCAGCCAAGTCTATGCCGCGCAGGCAGCACTGGGTCAGCCGCGTGCCGCGCAGTGTCGATTGCCGCGCTGAGCTCTTGCCGGCGATACAGGTCGTGCGCAGTTCCGCGTCTGTGAAGTCCAGGGCACCATCGGCATCGACATCGATGAAGGCGCACGCCTGCAGCGTCGCTTGCGTGAACGAGAGCCGGGCCAGCGTCGCGCGAATGACATTGACCTTGTCCCATACCGCGCGGTCGAAGCGCAGGCCGTCCAGCATCACGTCGGCGCCTATCATCACTCCCTTGAGCGTCGCGGCCTCGAAACTGCAGGAGAGCAATCGGCCCTTGAGCAGGGAGATGTCCTCCCACCGCGATTGCGAGAAATCGCAGTCGTGGCCTTCCAGTCCCTCGAGCAGCGTATCGCGCAGGATTGCGCCCTGGAAGCCGGTTCCGCTGCAACGAGCCAGGCTGAGATTCGCGGCAGCCAGATTGGCGCCGGACAGCGACGCCCCTTTCAGGTCGGCGCGTACCAGCACCGCTTCGGTCAAGTCGGCGCCATCGAGGCGCGTGCCCTGCAGGTCCGCGCACTCCATCAGGGCGCCCGCCAGGGTCGCGCCGCGCAGGTCCATGCCGGACAGGTCCGCGCCGGTCAAATCCAGATGGGCGAGATTCCGGTCATTCCGCATGCGCTGCTCGATGTCCTCCCGCACCCGGCGCGACTGGGCCGGCGACATGGGGTCGGCCGCGGCCTGCTCATGGGCGCTGAGCCGATACAATTTGCGCAGCGCGGCCTCGTGCTCGTCCATCCGCTGCATCAAGGCAGACGGCGAGCGCGCAGGCTCGTCTGGGTCGACAGGCAGCGCCGCGACAGCTTCACGCATGGCCGCGAGTTCGCCGCGCGTCTGCAGCGCAGGCGGTCCCTTGGGCCGGTCGGCCCGCTGGTCCAGCACGGCTTCCAGCATCTCCGGAGCCAGGCCGGATGCCGTCTGGGGGCCGTCTGCCGAAGCCAGCAGTTCGCGCAATTCACGACGCTTGGCTTCGAGTTCCGCCCGCTGTTCCCGTTCGACCTGCTCGGCCTTCTCCATGTAGCCGGGCAGTCCGTCCAGGTCCGGCAATTCTTCCAGCGGCGATGCCGGCATGGCATAGCGCTCCGGATCCTGCCCTTCGTCCAGCAGCTGCTGGCGCATGTCGGCCCGCGCCGCCTCTCCGCGGGCGCGGGCGTTGCGCCAGAGCGGGCTCGATGGTTCCGTCAGGGCCACCGTATCCAGCCAGGGGCCGAGCGCAGCGTCAGGCACCAGGTCGCGATCGCGGAACATATGCAAGGCGCCCTTGTCCGGGTCCAGCCGGCTGGCCAATACCGAGCGGTAGTGACCGTCGGTGCGCGGTTCGCCGGCGCTCTCGAGCGCTGGCATCAGATTCAGGATGTCGCTGGCATCGTCTTCGGCGATCGGAGCGGCGCCGTGATAGACCAGGATCACCCGTTCGCGGTCCGGAAAGAACCAGGCTGTGGTGAGGCGCAGGTCGACGGCCTCGGGGTCTTGTTTTCCTTGCCGGGTGAGGAAGCATCGCGCCCGCCATGAAGGCAAGCGGCCGCGCAGGCAATGATGCCGCGGATGCATGTTCCAGATCTCGTAGACGGCGTCGTCCGGCACCCGGCCGCTGGCCGGCCACCACTGGTCGGGCTGTGCCGCGTTGAACAGCCGCCAGTCCATGTCCTTCGCAAAACCTGGGAACGATTCCTCCAGCCAGCGCTGGTCATAGGCCCGCCCGATGCGTTCGAACCGTTCAGGCCAGCTCAGGTCCAGCGGCCCATATCCGGCCGGGCGAGGCTTGCGGTCCGGCCGGTTCATCAAGTCGTCCGGCCGTTCGATATTCGGCAGCCGGCGCACGTGTACGCCATTGACGACCTCGTCCACCGTTCCCCGGCCTAGCGGGTTGGCGGTGTGATCCGGGCCGCCGTAGGCATGGCGCCAATCTATAGGCATCGACTCGAAGGGCTGTGGCGCGGTTGCGCGGCCATTGAGCCAGTAGCGGTCACCGAAGACCAGCAGCGGCTTTTCGACTTCCGCCACGCGCACTTTTACGGCGCAGGCGGTCTTGTCCTGCTGGTGGGCGGTATAGGCGCGGCCGGAAACCAGGAACTCGGCACAGGCCTTGGGAACGGCCATGTCGAGTACTGCGCCTTCGCCCAGTTCTTCCGACGCCATCTTCCACATTTCCGGCTCGGGATAGAGCTGGTCCAGGTCGTCCAGGCCAGACATCGCCAGTACGCCGATGCCGAGCAGCCAGCGGCCTTCGTGCAGGAACGGCCGGTGCATGACACCGAGACGAAATGGCTTGACGATCTTCATGGCAAGACCGTCGGTGTCCGGCGCCGGTCGACCGCGATCTGCGCCGGGTCCGCCGGATCGAGCACGATGTGGATATGCTTGCCGGGCGCGAAGTTGGCGATCAGTTCTTCGGCGATATAGGCCCGCAGGGTGGCCTCCTGCGGCTGCTGCGCGGTGTCGACATAGCGCACCGTCATGTCCATGCCCATGTCGTAGGTGCGGCCGACGCGGCCGCGCTTGAGCGTCATCACGGTGGCTTCCGCCGATACGCCTCGCTCCGCCAGGCGCAGCCAGCGCGCTTCTTCCTGGTTGTAGACGGCGCCGCTACGGACGGTATAGAAGATCACGGTCCCCGCGACCGCCACGGTAACCAGCGCGGCCACCAGCCATGCGGTCCAGACGCCGTCCATCATGATTCCACCGTCAGGCCGTTGGCCCGAAGGTCCAGGCCGGAGTTGCTGACTCTCGCCGCGGCCCGGCGCGCCTCGACGACGTTGTTCACCATCTTCAGGGTGCTGTTCTTGTTCTGGAACAGCGAGAACTCCAGCTTGACCAGCGCGGCCTGCGAGTTCACGACGTAGATCTGTTGCCGGGCGCCCCACAGGTCGAGCGAGGCCCCGATGATCGAGAATCGCAAGCCCGTGCCCGAGGCGCGTTTCGCGGTCCAGAAGCTTTCGCTGGCCGTGTTCACTTGCCAGCCCGGTGCATTCACAGTAACCGCGGGCGCGGTGACAGTGATCGGTCCGGTGGTGGTCTTGGTGACGGGACCGTTCACCGTAGAGGTGTGGAAGGCGTTCACCGTCTCGGTCCGTCCGCCGGTGGTGGTGAGGATTTCCTGGCCGTTGACGGTCGCAGTCAACGCGCCGGTGATGGCCCAGGTCGCGCCCCCCACGATGGTGCGCGACTCCCCGCCGGTGATGTTCTCGGTCACGCCGCCTGCGATCACGCGCGTCTCCCCGCCCGCGATGGTTTCGCTGACCCCGCCTGTCACGTTGCGGTTCTCGCCGCCCGTGACGGTTTCGGTGACGCCGCCATTGACCGTGCGCGTCTGCCCGCCGTTGATGGTTTCCACTGCGCCGGCGTTGACCAGCCGGTGCTCGCCGCCGTTATAGGTGGCGGTTTCCAGGCCCGTAACGTTTGTCGTGCGCGTGCCGGTAACGTCGAGTTTTTCGTTGCCCGTGATGGCGGTGGTGCGGTTGCCGCCGACCGTGCGCGTCTCGTCTGCTTCGACTTCCGTATCGAGATTACGCTCGGCATGCAGCCACACCTGCTCGGCGCCTTTCTTGTCCTCGAAGCGCAGCGCATTGGCATTGGCGGGCGAACCGCCCTTGCTGGAGCGCGTCAGGACGCCGCTTTGCGTGGCGGCGCCCGGCAGCGGCCAGGGCGGCATGCGGTCGGCGTTGTAGACGCGGCCGATGATGATGGGCCGGTCCGGCTCGCCGCCGATGAAATCGACCAATACTTCGTCGCCGATGCGCGGCAGGAAGATGGCGCCATAGTTGGCGCTGGCCCATGAGCTGGAAACCCGTATCCAGCACGAGCTGTTCTGGTCGCGCCGGCCATAGCGGTCCCAGTGGAACTGGACTTTCACGCGGCCGTACTCGTCGGTCCAGATTTCCTCGCCTTCGGGCCCCACCACGACAGCGGTTTGCGGCCCGTGGGTGCGGGGCTTGGCGGTGGCGCGCGGCGGGCGGAAGGGTATGCCGGTCGGCTGTACGCCCAGGTCGACGTCGAACAGGCCCGGACCGTCGTCGCCACTGGCATAGCCGCCCTCCCGCAATTGGTAGTTCATGTCCACCACGAGGTATTCGCGGTTCTCCGAGGCACGGGGGTGGTTGCGCAGTTCAAAGCGATATCCCGGAGCCAGCCCGCGGGCATTGGTATGGGCTGCGACGCGCTCGTGCCGGCTTTGCAGTTCCTCCAGACGGATGCGCGAATAGAACTCCGCCTGTTCCGGTTCGGTATAGCCGCCCAGCCAGTCATAGACTTCCATGTCGGCGTAGTCGTAGGTTCCGGGGTTGCTGCGCTGCGAGTCCAGGCCGGCCCGGGGCTTGCGGAAGTCGAAATCCACCGTGGCGAACCCGCCCGGCGTGATTTCCTCTGCCACCACCCACCGGTCGATGTATTCCTCCTGCGGCACTGCGACCCGGTCCGGACCGTAGTAGGGCACGCTTTCGTATCCGGGGGCGGCTTCGTGGGCACTCAAGTCATCGGCCAGTACCAGCGTATGCTGCCCTTGCTCGTGCTTGAAGTAGTAATAGATGCCTTCGTGCTCCATCAGGCGGTTGACGAAGGCGAAGTCGGTCTCCTGGTACTGCACGCAGTAGTTCCACGGCCGATAGCTGCCGGTGAGTTTCTTCTCGACCGGAAAGCCGTATTCCCCTAGGACCTCGTCCAGGATCTCCGGCACCGTCTTGGTCTGGAATATCTTGTTGTCCGAGGTCTGCGTCAGATACCACAGCCACGGACGGACCGACGCCCGGTAGATATAGTTGCGCGAGGTGCCGCCATCGCGACCCACCAGGGCGCAGCGGACGACGTGCCCGCTCAGGAACCGGCTCGACAGCCAGTCGGTCTGGATTTCCAGCGTCAGCGGCTTGCCCAGCAGTTGCTTCATATCGAGTGAGTGGGTGGAGGCGACGAGGTCCACCTCGAACTCGAACAGCCTGGAAAGGCCTTCGCTGCCGTACATCGAACGGAATGCCAGCAGCGGTCCCAGCGGCGTGTGGGCTTGTATGGTTCGGTTCACAGGCTGCTCCTTTCCGTAAACACATAATCGAAGTCGCTGTGGGAGGCCGCGATCTCGATGGCCTCCAAGGCGCGGCCCGACGCTGACGCTTCCAGCAGCTCGCGGCTGATGCGGGGCAGCACGGTATTGGTCAGGATGGCGTCGATCAGGCGTCCGCCGGACTCGACCTCGTTGCAACGGGCCGCAACGAGCGCCACCGCGCTGTCGTGGCAGGTCAAGGCGATGCCGTGGTTTTCCTGCAGCCGGTCCCGGATCCGATCGAGCTGCAGCCGTACGATCTGCTGCAGCTGTGCCGGGCCCAGCGGGTAATAGGGGACCACCACCATGCGTCCGAGCAGCGCCGCCGGGAACGCCTTGAGCAATTCCGGCCG
Source organism: Pigmentiphaga sp. (assembly GCF_033795525.1). Taxonomy (GTDB): domain Bacteria; phylum Pseudomonadota; class Gammaproteobacteria; order Burkholderiales; family Burkholderiaceae_B; genus Pigmentiphaga. The sequence goes on along the minus strand of NZ_JARYGM010000003.1, from coordinate 77,909 downwards.
CAGCGCGTCGGCAAGCGCCTGGGGTGCGGGAATGAGGTCTTCGTCGGCGCAAAGGGCCAGGATCTTGTCGGTGCCGACGTTGGTGGTAAGAATCAGGACCGTATTGCGGAAGTCGATGGCCCGGCCTTCCCCGTCCTCCATCCAGCCTTTGTCGAACACCTGGAAGAACAGCTCGTGCACGTCGGCATGGGCTTTCTCCAGCTCGTCCAGCAGCACGACGCTGTAGGGGCGTCGCCGTACGGCTTCGGTCAGGACGCCTCCTTCGCCATAGCCGACGTAGCCCGGCGGGGCGCCTTTTAGCGTGGAGACGGTATGCGGCTCCTGGAATTCGCTCATGTTGATGGTGATCAGGTTCTGCTCGCCGCCGTACAGTGTTTCGGCCAGCGCGAGGGCGGTTTCGGTCTTGCCGACACCGCTCGGTCCGCACAGCAGGAAAACGCCGACCGGCTTGCCGGGATCGTCCAGCCGGGCGCGCGAAGTCTGGATCCGCCTGGCAATGGCTTCCAGCCCCGGGCGCTGGCCCACCACCCGTCGGCTCAGGGTGTCTGCCAACGCCAGGACTGCCTCGGCCTCGTCGCGTACCATGCGGCCGACGGGAATGCCGGTCCAGTCCGCGACGATGGCCGATACCGCATGGTGGTCTACGCAGGGATGCAGCAAAGGCGCTTCGCCCTGCAGGGTGCGCAGGGCGTGCTGGAGCCCGGACAGCCGCTCGCGGGCGGCCGCGGCGGCACTTTCATCGTCGGTGCCGCGGTCCAGGGTCACCCGCAACCCGGCAATCTGTTCCGCCAGGTTGCGTTCTTGCCGCCAGCGCGCTTCCAGGGCCTGCAAGGCGGCCCGCTCGGCGTCGATCTGCCGGGCCAGGCGGGCCGGACGGTCGGCGTCTCCATCGCCGGCGCGCCGCTCGCGTTCGGCGATGCGATGCTCGATTTCGAGCGCTTCGATGCGCCGCCGGCAGTCCTCTACCGCGGGCGGCTGCGCGTGCTGGCTGACGGCTACTCGCGCGCAGGCGGTGTCGAGCAGCGCGACGGCTTTGTCAGGCAGTTGCCGCGCCGCGATATAGCGATGCGAAAGCCGCACCGCGGCCTCGATGGCTTCATCGAGCAGCACCACCCGATGGTGAGCCTCGAGCTGGCCTGCGATGCCGCGCAGCATGACGATGGCCTGTTCTTCGCTCGGCTCGCCTACCTGGATGACCTGGAAGCGCCGCGTGAGCGCCGGGTCCTTTTCAATGTACTTCTTGTATTCCGCCCACGTGGTGGCGCCCACGGTGCGCAACAGGCCGCGGGCGAGCGCGGGTTTGAGCAGGTTCGCCGCATCGCCGGTGCCTGCCGCGCCGCCCGCGCCGATCAAGGTGTGGATTTCGTCGATGAAAAGCACCACCGGGCGGGGACTGGCCTGCACCTCGTCGATCACCTGTCGCAGCCGTCCTTCGAATTCTCCTTTTACGCCCGCGCCGGCCTGCAGCAGCCCGATGTCCAGCTGCAGCAGCGCGACCTCGCGCAGCGGAGGGGGCACGTCGCCCGTTGCCAGGCGCAGTGCCAAGCCTTCGGCCACGGCGGTCTTTCCCACGCCGGCCTCGCCGGCAAGCAAGGGATTGTTCTGTCGGCGGCGCATGAGCACGTCGATCACTTGCCGGATTTCCTCATCGCGTCCTGAGACGGGATCGATCTCGCCGCGGCGTGCCCGTTCGGTCAAGTCGACCGCATACTTGGCCAAGGCGCTGTCTCCGGATCGGCCGCGCGCGGCGCCGGCGGCCGGCGCGCCGGCCTGTTCCCATTGGTCTTCGGGCGAGCCTTGCACGATGGAGGCAAGCTCGCGGGCCAGCACGTCGGGGACGACTTTCTCGAATTCCCGGGAGATGCCGTGCAGCACGTTGCGCAGCGTGAAGGTCTTGGTCAACGCCACCAGCAGGTGGCCGCCGCGTATCCGCTGGGCATCGAATTTCAGCGTGGCGTAGATCCACGCCCGTTCGACCGCTTCGTCGATGTGCGAGGCGAGGTCCGATACCGTGCCGGCGCCGCGCGGCAGGCGGTCCAGCGCGATGGCGATGTCCCGGTCGAGCGTGGCCGGGTCGACATCGGCACGGCGGAGGACACGGTGCAGATCGCTGTCCTGTGCCTGCAGGAGCTGGTGCAGCCAGTGCACGAGCTCTACGAAAGGATTGCCGCGCAGCTTGCAGAAGGCCGTGGCGCTTTCCAAGGACTGGAATAGCAGCGGATCCAGTTTCCCGAATAAAGTGGCGCGGCTGATTTCCGACATGGGTTCGTTTCACTCCCGGCCGTTATGCGGCCGCTCGACGTTCGAGGTCAATACACAGGTCATCGGCGTCGCCCAGCGCGGGGTCGCGCTTGCCGAGCCACGTGCCCAGGCCCAGCGCGCACTCGCCATCCAGGCGCGCCGGCGCCACATCGGTCCGCCGCAACACCAGCCGGACGTCCCATGCCAGTTCCAGGCCGATGTACTGCCGGACCCAGTCCACCAGTTGGCGGGCCTTTTTCCGTCCCGGCAGGAAGGCGCGATACTGGGCCAGGGGCATGGGCCCGAGTTCGATCCGGAATTTGTGCTGGGCATCGAGCACGGCGACGCCCAAGGTGGTGTCGCGGCCCAGTCCGCCGCCGTTCCGGCTTCCGCGCAGCGAGAGACGCTGCGACGCGTCCAGGCGAAGCCAGGCGGGAACGAACTCGCGGATGCGGACCGCGATCCCGAAGTAGTGGCTAAGGATGCGGGCCAGCCCCTCGGGGTTGCGCGTGTCCCGGACCAGATGTCCGGCCATGAAGAACTTGGCATGGTCGGCCACGTCATCCCGCCGGCGCAGGGAGGGCAGCCCCAGGTGCACCAGGCTGGCCACGTAGCGGGTGAAGCGGGAGTCAGGCCGGTCCAGGCTGGCCGTGCTCTGAGCATCCGCCCAGGCGCGATAGAAAAGCAGGATCAGCCGATGATGGAAAACGTCGGAGAAGGCCTGCAGCGTGCGGTCCTGGTGATGGATCGCGCGCTCTCGCACATATTCGGTCATGTGAAGCGGCAACGGACCGTTCGGCCCGTAGAGGCCGAAGCTGTAGACCGATATGGCCGGCCGTCCGTCCGCGTCGGACACCGAGGCCAGTGTGGCCGGCGCAAAAGCCAGGGACGGTTCCTGGCGCAGCCGGACCGGTTCCTCTCGCGGCAGGGCGGCGCGGCCAAGCGGGAGGCGGCCGGGCGAGCGTGCGTCGATCCACCTCAGCGCCGCGAACAAATCGTGGCCGTAGGGATCGCGCCGCAGCCGTTCCCAGAACGCGGCGTCCAGGGCCGCGGTGTCGGGTGCGGGACCGTTCATGCCACGGTTCTCCTTCCCATCCTGGGCTGCCAGTGGCTGATGTCGCCACGCTGCAGCGAACGCAATACGGTTTCCGTGAACGTATTGATGGCCACATGGCGCGACAAGAAGCGTTCCAGGACCGCTCCCAGCACATAGGGACTACCGCCCGAGAACGCATTCTCGTCTACTTCCAGGGTGATTTTGACCCCGCGGCCGTAGATGATGGGACCGGCCTCGGGCAGGCGCCGGTAGGCCGGTTCTACCGCCACGCGCCGTACGCCATGGATCTGCTTGCGCATCGCTGCGTCCGCGCGTGCCGCGTAGAGCTGCAGCAGCTCACGGATGGCCTGGGCCCCTTCTTCCGGATCCGTCTCCGTCAGCGCCAGGTAGTTCAGCCCGAGGTGGCTGATGAGGCGCCAGGCGATTTCGTTTTCGGCGAGCGGCGGCCGCGGCCGCGATAGATCCCGTACCAGTTTGATGGCCGCGACCGGGGCCGAGACCTTGAGGCTGAAGTCGCTGCCCGAGCCGTGCGGCAGCAGCAGCGCCAGGTCCCGATTGGTGCATACCGCCTCGACCGAAAGATGGCGCAAGCCGTCCGGGTAGGGCGCCTCGCGCTGGTCGACCAGCGACAGATGCACTTCGCTGCCTATGTAGCCGGTGCGCGGGCCGTTGCGGCGTGCGCTGTCTGACAGCAGCCTGGCTTCCCGGCGCACGGAGTAGTAGGCGCCGTAGTCTTCCTCGTCGCTGCCCAGCGATCCGTAGAACGGGCGAAACTCTTGCTGCGCCCGCTCCGCGGCCAGATGGCCGATGACCCGCTCGACTGAATAGACTTCGTAGTCCAGCGGCCGCGTGCGGTCCACCACGAGGTGATATTCATGGGTACGCGGTGTAACGGGGATCCGGTCGGCGTGCTTGACGAACAGATTGACGATGGGGGTGCAGTGGAGCGCGAAATGCCGCGCGTCGACGCCGTTCTCCAGCTCGGGATCGTGGCGGTCCAGCAGCAGGGTCAGTTCGAATGCCTGGCGCTCGTCCGCCGCCTGCTGGCGCAGCGTGCCGCGCAGGGCGTCGGCCAGTCCGCCGATGCTGAAGAAAAGGCAGCGGGCGGGGAACGCAAAGTATTCCTGCAGCAGCCGGTATCCCTGGAAGACGCGGGCATCGCACGGCAGCAATGCCTGGTGGTCGTCCAGTCCTTCGTGCCTGAGGCTATCGGCCGGCAGGCGGCGGACCCACCGCATGGGACGTGCCGCGTCGTGGCATAGGACGGCCCGGGTATGCGAGAGCAGGAGCTCGAGGAGCCGGCTGGCCGCGGTCTCCTGGGCGGCCAGGAAAAACTCCAGGCGGTCCACGGCCAGGTCCTTCAATGGCACGCCCCCCGTGGTCTCGAGCCGCAAACGCAGCGCCGCACGCAGGCTGGCCTGGCGTCCGGCCAGCCCCATCTGCGCAAGGGGCAGGTCGGGAGGCACCCCGGTCAGCTCGGCCTCGGCCACCCGCAAGGGCCAGAGCGTCACGTCGTGCCCGGTGCGGAACTCGCACGGCGTCTGTTCCCCCGGTGCCACCCTGGCGCGCAGGGCGGTGCCGCGCGGCAGGGTAAAGCCGCCCGCCAGGTTGCCCTCGGAGGCGTTAGGACTGATCTCGACGATGCCCATGGACGGCGTGGGCGCCAGGTACTGCGGATGGACGATTTCCAGCAGCCGTTGCGAAAACCGCGGGAACTCGGCGTCCATCTTCATCTGGATGCGGGCCGTCAGGAAGCTGAAGCCCTCCAGCAGGCGCTCGACGTACGGGTCGGCGACGTCCACGCCGTGCATACCGAGCCGGGCCGCTACCTTGGGGTAGGCGCGGGCAAACTCGGCGCCCAGGTCCTTGATGTAGTGCAGCTCGCGGTTGTAGTAGTCCAGCAGGCGCTGTTCCATCACGCCCCTCCCAGGTCCTGCAGGCTCATATGGCCGCTTTCCAGGTCGATGTCGGTGCGGAACAGGATCTCGAGCGGGTAGGGCACGCACCAGAGGCGGCCCTTGATCTCCAGCGACAGGATGTTGTGATGATCCAGTATCTGCGTTTCGCTCACGCAGCGCACTTCGAGCGATTCGGGCAGTATGCGCGGCTCGAAGTGCCGGATGGCGATACTTATGGACTCTTCGACATCGACCCAGTCGATTTCCGACATGCGCTTGCCGGCCAGGGGGCGCACGCCGTAGTTCAAGGTCGAGGCGCGCACGTTCGGAAATGCCGAGAGGCTGCCGGCCGATTCAAAACTGACGCAGTTGAGCAGCCAGCGCATGTCGCGCAGAACCGCCGCGCGCAGGGCCGCGCGTGACATGGCCTGGTCTTCCAGTCCGTCCTGCGCCCGCCAGGGAGCGTGGTCGGTCAGCCGATCGAGCAAGGCCGGCTGCAGCCGGTCGCGTTCGGGCCGGGCCTGCCGGAGAGGGCGCTGCGCGAGGGCGCTGTCGGCCGCCGCGTACTCTTCAGGCATGCGGCGCTCCGTCTACGCTTGCCGATTGCATGGCGCGGATATCGAGCAAGGCATATTCGCCTTCGTCGGTTACCCACATCTTCTGGCCTGTGCCCACATAATGCCCGGGCCGGACTTCGTGCCACTCGGTGCGCCGAGAAAGCTTGGCCGCGTCGTCCAGGCGTGCGTAGCCGTCCGCCGCGCCCGGGCAATAGCGCACCGGGATCAGGCAGGGCTGGGTGCGGCCACTCCGCAGCACCAGTTCCGCGGGGGTCCACAATAAATCCGTCAGACCCTGCGGCGGCGATAGCCGGCACTCGGCGATGTCCGCGAATGCGATCCAGCCGTAGCGGCCGTTGACCAATATCTCGCAGACCGGCCCCAGCCTGCTGTCGCCGTCGGCGAGCCACTGGAAGTCGTGCAGGCGCGTGGCCTTGCCTTCGGCGATGATCAGGGCGCCGCTGGCTGCCGATGCTTCGTCCAGGGCGCGGGACCGGAGTTCGTCGGCCTGCTCGCAATGTCCCGCGGTGTCGGCTTCAAGGGCGCGCGCCAGCCAACCCATCCAGGCCGCGTCTCCTTCTCGAAGGCGCAGCGACTGTTGTCCGGCCAAGACCTGTTCGCGCTCCATCTCGCCGCGCATCGCGGCGTCGTAGAGCAGTACCGAGGAATGCGCCGCCGGGTTCAGGCGCGCGCAGTGCGCAAGCTGCCTGTGCGCCTTGTCCCACAGGCCGCATACGGCCAGTACCTGGAACAGCCTGGCGCGGAGGTCCGCATCCTCCGGCCGGTCCCGTACCGCCTGCTGCGCGGTTTCCACTGCCTGGGCCAGCGAGACGCCGGATCCTGCCTCTAGCCTCAACATGTTCCTGACGAATCCTGCTAAAAAGCGCGATGCCGCGGCCGCGGCATCGCCCGATTCCGGCCGGCCTGGCATGGCCGGCCGCTAAGCGAAGCCTCAGGCTTCCTTGTTCTGCTTCACGTCCCAGGCCACCAGGCTTTCCGCACCCTTGCTGCCTTTGTCGGTTTGTTCCCAGTACTGCTGCTTGACGCGAGCCGCCTGGAAGGCGTAGTCGACCAGCACGGCTTCCGAGTCCTTCTCGCCGGTGATCTGCACCGAAGTGACCAGCACTTCCTCGAGCGTGATCTTGGAGTACTCGACCTGGCTACCGCCCGCCTTGCAGACCGAGACTTCGACCTTGCTGAGGTGCTTGCCGCTCGCGCAGTGCTTCATGACCGCGGGCGCGGCCCGGTCGATGCGGGCGACCACATGCAGGTCGTTGAAGCTGGCCTTGCCGATGCCGCCACCGCCGCCTGCCGCCATCGAGCCGGGCTGGCTCGCGCCCCACGAGAACGAGACGATATCGGTCCAGTCCTTGTGGTTGGCATCCTTGGATTCGCCGCTGGCGCCCTCGACCTTCATGTACATATCAACAGCCACTGTTCTCTCCCTATGCCGGTACTATCCGCCGGACGTTGAAAAAATCCCAGGCCTGCCCTGGGTCTAGCCCTCGTTCTGCTTGACCGAGGGCAGCTTCGACACCAACCGCAGCGATACGGTCAGGCCTTCAAGCTGGTAATGCGGGCGCAGGAAGAATTTCGCGGCGTAGTAGCCGGGGTTGTCTTCCACTTCCTCGACCAGGACTTCGGCGGCGGCCAGCGGCTTGCGCGCCTTGGTTTCCTGCGATGAGTTGACGGGATCGCCATCGACGTAGTTCATGATCCAGTCGTTGAGCCAGCGCTCCATGTCGTCCCGTTCGCGGAACGAGCCGATCTTGTCGCGCACGATGCATTTGAGGTAATGCGCAAAGCGGCAGCACGCGAACAGGTAGGGCAGCCGCGCCGCGAGCTTGGCGTTGGCCGTCGCGTCGGGATCGTGGTATTCGTTCGGCTTTTGCAGGGATTGCGCCCCGATGAAAGCCGCGAAGTCAGAGTTCTTCCGGTGCACCAGCGGCATGAAGCCATTCTTGGCCAGTTCGGCCTCGCGCCGGTCGCTGATCGCGATCTCGGTGGGACACTTCATGTCGACGCCGCCGTCGTCGGTGGGGAAGGTATGGCAAGGAAGGTTCTCGACCGCGCCGCCCGATTCCACACCACGTATCGATGTGCACCACCCGAAGTTTTTGAAGGAACGATTGATGTTGACGGCCATCGCATAGGCCGAGTTGGCCCAGGTATAGCGGTCGTGGGTCGCGCCGTCGGTGTTTTCCTCGAAGTCGAACTCGTCTACCGGGTTGGTACGCGCACCATAGGGCAGGCGCGCCAGGAAGCGGGGCATGGCCAGTCCCAGGTAGCGCGAATCTTCCGATTCGCGCAGGCTGCGCCATGACGCATACTCGGTATTGGTGAAGATCTTGGTCAGGTCGCGCGGATTGGCCAGCTCCTGCCAGGAGTCCATCTGCATCACCGCGGGCGAGGCCCCGGCGATGAAAGGGCAATGCGCAGCCGCCGCGATGCGTGCGAGCTCGCCCAGCATCTCGACGTCGGGCGGACTGTGGTCGAAGTAGTAGTCGCCGACGAGGCAGCCGAGCGGCTCGCCGCCGAACTGGCCGTACTCTTCCTCGTAGACCTTCTTGAAGATCGGGCTTTGGTCCCACCCTATGCCCTTATGCCGCTTGAGCGTCCGGCCCAGCTCCTTCTTGGTGATGCACATGAAGCGGATCTTGAGCAGTTCATCCGTTTCGGTGTTGTTCACCAAGTAGTGCAGGCCGCGCCATGCCCCTTCCAGCTGCTGGAAGTCGGCGTGGTGCATGATCTGGTTGATCTGCTCGGATAGCTTTTCGTCGATGGCGGCAATGATGGCCTGGATGGTCCGGTAGGCATCCTCCGAGACGACGACCGAGTTCTCCAGCGCCTGGTGCGCCAGCGTCCGCACGGCGCTTTCCACGGCCACGCGGGCTTCGTCGGTCTTGGGTTTGAACTCTTTTTGCAGCAGGGCGGAGAACTCGTCGGTACTCGCCTGCGGCGCGGGTTCCAGCTGGCGTTCCATGCTGTTCATGCTTTCACCTCTCGCTGGTATCGGCTTCGGTGCCGGCTTGCGGCAGGGCCTGGGGCTTGGGCGCCGAGGCCAGCGCACTCAAAAGCGCCGGGTCCTGCAGCACTTTTGCCACCAGTTCTTCGGCGCCGTTCTTGCCATCCATATAGGACAGCAGGTTGGAGAGCTGCGTACGGGCCTCGAGCAGCTTGTTCAGCGCCTCGACCTTGCGTGCCACGGTGGCGGGCGAGAAGTCGTCCATGCTTTCGAACGTGATGTCCACGTTCAGCTGGCCTTCGCCGGTCAAGGTGTTCGGAACCTGGAACGCGACGCGCGGCTTGATGGCTTTCATCCGGTCGTCGAAGTTGTCGATGTCGATTTCCAGGAGCCGGCGGTCGGCCACGTCCGGTTGCGGCTCGACCGACTTGCCGGCCAGGTCGGCCAACACGCCCATGACGAACGGAAGCTGGATCTTGCGCTCGGCGCCGTAGACTTCCACGTCGTATTCGATCTGCACCCTGGGGGCGCGATTGCGGGCGATGAATTTCTGTCCGCTACTGCCTGCTCGGCTTGTCGCCATGGTGGTTCTCCGTTGTACTGCGCATGCGGGTCGCGATGGGTGGCATTCAGGAAGCGTCCGCGCTCCCCGGACCCGCGAGGGTTTCGAATTGAGTCAGGCCGGCGGGCGCCAGGTCGCGTACCAGTTCCTGGAAGTTCGCCGAGGCGAGCCGCTGCACGCGCCGAATCAGAAAAGGAGCCGGGTGGCTCGGTTCGTTCGTTTCAAAATAGCTGCACACTTTTTCCAGCATCGCGACGGCGTCGGCCCGGTCGGTAATGACGGCGTCCCGCCACCAGCGGGCATGTACGGCCGCTTCCGTCATCCGCTGCTCCAGCACAGCCGGACCGGCTTCTGGCGGCGCTGCCTCCTGGGCGGAGGCAGGTGCCCCCGCCGTCTCGGCCGGTTCCGGTTGGCTGGCGCCCACGGCGTCGCGCACCGTCCCGAGCGTCCGTGCGACGCCCGCGAACTGGGGCGCCCAGTCCACGCCCAGGCGGTCGCTGCAAAGGGCACGGATGCGCTCCAGTTCGTCCAGCGCGGCGAGCGCGTCCGCGAGCTCAGGCTTGCCCTCGTGGCGGGCGCGCCGCAGATCGTCGACCAAGCGTGACCGTCCGCCAGGGTAGGCCTGGCTGTCCTGGCGGCTTCCGTCGAGCAGCGACTCGGCGTCGCGCAAGCTGACTGCGCCAAAGGTCGAGGTCAATAAGGTGCTGGTCCGCACAGAGCGACCGATGCCCTGAGCATCGGCCAGTGCCTCGATGGCATTCATCCGCGGCATCGGGTCGATCTCGCCATCGACGTCCAGCGTCGGATGCAGCGTGTCCCAGAACCGCTCCAGCATGTTTCGAACCGCCGCTGCTCCCTGTGCGTAGCCGGCCAGTCCATGAAGCTCGGTCCATGCATGCGTCAGCCAGACCGCAACGCGGATGTCGCGCGTGCGCGCGAGCAGCGCCAGCGCGCCTTTTTCTACTTGGTTCCACGCAGGCGCCTCGGCCGGAATGATCGTGGTGCCGAACTGTTGCTCGCCCCGCACGACGATGCTTTGCTGCAAGGCCAGGAAGTCGGCGTCGTATTCGAGGTTGTCGCCGCATGGCGTCTCGGGCGACAAGGGTTCGAGCAGAAGATCGATATGCATCGGTTACCAGGACGGGCAAAGACGGATCTCGCCGTTTTAAGGAAGCCGAAGTCTATCCAACGGAAATTTTCAATCGCTAGCGCAGATAACAAGAAAACACATGCGCTTACCGCCCGACAACACTACGACATTCGCAAGACATGTCATCAATACGTGAAGCGATAGAATTTCGACGTCCGGTCTCCCGATCCAAGGGACCGCCGGGCGCGTTCCTTGCCCCTGCAGCGGACGCCGTATCCTCTTCCGGAAAGTGCATGGCCGAGCAAGAAGAACGCCGCACGGGTGCGGCGCCATCCAAGCGTGACGAACGGGTCGCCGCCAGGCCTGCCATGCCGGCCTCGCCGGACGCTTTGTTCGAACGCCTGGCCCGATCCGCCTTCCGGCGGCGGTTCCGGCTCAACGCGCGGGACCAGCAGTATCTGCGCAGCCGCGGACTGGATGCCGTGCTGGCGCACGCGGCCGAGTTCGTCGCACGCCGCCTCGCCCCGGCCGTGCCGCACAACGACGGCAAGCAGACGCCGATGCGTGGCCATCCCGTGTTCGTCGCCCAGCATGCGACGGCGACGTGCTGCCGAGGGTGCCTGGCGAAATGGCATGGCATCGAAGTGGGAAGGGGCTTGAGCTCAGCCGAGCAGGCCTACGTCGTGGGCGTGATCGGGCAGTGGCTGCGGCGGCAGGAGCGCACCCGGGACGGCGGCCAAGCCCCACGCCAGGGACGGCTTTTCTAAGGCTGTTGCTCGGCCGGCGCGTTCGTCTGCCGTTTGAGCCAGTCGCGGAATGTCTGCAGCGCGGGCAGCGTGACGTTGGCCGGCGGATAGACCAGATAATAGGAGGTCGGCGACCGCACGACCGGCCCGAATGGCGACACCAGCCGCCCGTCGGCCAATTCCTCTTCCACCAGCAGGCGAGGCACGACCGCCGCCCCCAGACCGGCCATGGCGGCGCGCAGGATCAGGGCGAACGATTCGAACTTCATGCCGCGCGCCGCGTTGTCGGCGGGCAGGTCGCAGGCGGCCAGCCAGTCGCGCCATGCATGCGGCCTGAACGTCATCTGCAGCTTGGGGACGCGCGTAAGGTCGGCGGGCGAGTGCAGCTCGGTGGCGGCCATCTCCGGTGTGCAAACCACAAGCATGTATTCGTCCATCAACCAATCCGACCGGGCCCCGGGCCAGCGGGTATTGCCCAGGTTGATGGCAGCATCCAGGCTGTTGTTATGGAAGTTGAACGGAAGCCGCGTGACCAGCGTGAGCGAAACATCAGGGTGTACGCGCTGGAAGTGGCCGAGGCGCGGAATCAGCCATTGCGTGGCGACCGAGGGAACCACACCCAGCCGCAGGACGCTGGAAGCCGGCTCGGTCGAGACGGTCTCGATGATGGCCGACTCCAGCGCATCGAGTGCCGGTGTCAACCGGAGCAGCAAAATCTCCCCCGCTGGCGTGAGCTGCAGGCGCTTGCGCACGCGTTCGAACAGCCTTACCCCGAGAAACTCTTCCAGCGCCTGGATCTGGTGGCTGATCGCGCTTTGCGTCAGGTTCATCGAGTCCGCGGCCTGGGTGAAGCTCAGCGTACGGGCCGACAGCTCGAATGCCTGGAGCATGACGGGCGAGGGAATCTTGCGGCGCATGTCATTAATCCTGCTCATGAATTCATGATGAGACGTCGCTTGTGAAGGGGCGGACGTCTCCGATAACGTTGTCTGCGCGTATCGGGCTTCCTGTCGCGTCTATACGCGCATGAGGCAAGGCGGCCGTTGCCCATCCGGGTACCGCCGTATCTTACGCCCGCAGGGGGGTATCACCGGGCTGCGGCGAAGAGAGGCGAATGCGCCGGCATGGGGCGGGGACAAACCGGAATCGTGCGGGATATCTGTTCTTAAGGGGGGCAGTCTATGGATCGTCGCGATGTACTGCGTATGGGGGTGGCCGCCGGCCTGTTCGCGGCCCGGGGGGCTTGGGCACAGGAAGCGTTTCCTAACCGCCTGATGAAGGTCGTCGTGCCGTACCCGCCTGGCGGGATTACCGATCTGCTGGGGCGAGTCCTGGCGGACATCCTTGCCAAGGAATTTCCAGCCAAGCCGGTGATCGTCGAGAACAAGGGCGGCGGCACCGGCACGGTGGCCCAGCAATATATTCTCCAGCAGCCGCGTGATGGCCACTTGCTGTTGTCCGGCGGACTTGGCGGGCTGATACTGCCCACCATCCTGAATCCCAACCTGCCCATCAATCCGCAGGAGAATTTCGTGCCCGTGGCCCAGCTGGCCGAACTCATGAACGTGCTGGTGGTCGGGCGCGACGTCGAGGCACGCACACTGCCCGAGCTCATTGCCTATGGCAAGACCCAGGTAGGCAAGCTGAACTACGGATCCAACGGCGTCGGGACCCTGGCCCATTTCACGTCGGTGCTGTTCAACCAGCGTGCCGGCACACACTTCGTCCATATCCCGTACCGCTCCAGCGGCGAGATCGTCACCGGCCTGAAGAACGGCGACATCCAGATCTCATTTGCCAACTTGCCGTCGGTGGCGGCGTTGATCCGCGCCGGTTCGCTGCGCGCCATCGCCGTGACGGGCGCCAGGCGCTCTCAGGCGCTGCCCGATGTGCCCACCATGGTGGAACTGGGCATGGCCGACTTCGTCGCGACGGGATGGCTGGGCGCTTATGCGCCGACGGGAACGCCCCAGGCCAACATCGACAAGCTGGGCGACGCCATTGTCGAGGGCGGCAAGATGCCCGAGAACATCCAGCGACTGCAAACCGCGGGGTTCGAAGTAACGGTTCGCGGCCACGCGGATTTCCTGGCCTGGAACCGCAGCGAGTTCGTCAGATGGAACGAGCTGGCTCGCAGGGAAAACATCAGGCCAGAGGCCTGACGGCGACCCGCCCCAAGGTGCGTCGTGCACGATCCCCGCTTCGAGAGCGGCGGAGGAGACCGATTTCAACGAGGACCGTTTTATGCTGCCCACCGCAAGGAAGCTTGTCTTTTCGGAAGTGCCCATCGTCGATCTCGAGCCGGCCTGGCGCGGCGATACCGGCGGCAGGAAAGAAGTGGCCGACGCCATCGCCAGTGCCGCAGGAACCGTCGGTTTTTTCTACATCAGGAATCATGGCCTGGCCGACCAGGACATCCGGGACATCTTCCAGACTGCCGTGGATTTCCACAGCCTGCCCATGCAAGCCAAGATGGAGGTCTCGCTCAAGCTCAACAACCATGCCCAGGGTTACCTGCATGGCATGAGCAAGGGCAACGATGACAAGATCAAGGAAAATCTGCAGGAGGCGTTCCAGATCCGCCGCCCGCTGGCCGACGACGATCCCGACCTGCTGGCCGGCAAGCCTTTGCATGGACGGATTCCATGGCCCTCGGCCATGCCGGATCTCAAGCCGCGGATGATGGCCTACTACGACAAGGTCAATGACCTGGGCTATAGGCTGCTGGAGCTGTTCGAGCTGAGTCTGGAGCTGGAACCGGGGGCGCTCAAGGCCAGCTTCGCCAAGGACATGAATTCACTGCGCCTGCTGCATTATCCGCCGCAGCGCCCGGACGAGTCCGGCGAGCACCTGGGCGCGCGCGGGCATACCGACACCAACGCCTTCACCATCCTGGCGCAGGATGCCAATGGTGGGCTGGAGGTGCGCAACCGCGACGGCGAATGGGTGGCGGTTCCGCCCATCGAGGGCACGCTGGTGGTCAATGTAGGCGAAGTGCTGAAGGTCTGGAGCGACGGCGTGTTCACGTCCGCCGTGCACCGGGTGATCAACCGCTCCGGCAACGAGCGCTATTCCATTCCGTTTTTCATGTATCCCAGCTTCGATGCGGTAATCCGTCCGCTGATCCGGAATCCCGATCCTGCCAACGTCGCGCCCGAAGACCTGCCCACGTCGTTCCCCCGGGACAGGCCTTTCGTCTACGGCGAACTGAAGGCGCGCAACGTCGCGCGCATCATGCCGAGCAAGAATGCAGCGTAGCAGTGTCCGTGACCAGCGACGCGATCGATCACCGAAAGAAGGGGAACAGCACATGCCGGCCTACGTCATCGGCGAGGTAAAGATCCTGAAGCCCGGCGAGATGGGCGGGTATGGCCGCATGGTGGCCGATGCCGTGGTCGCGCACGGGGGACGCTACCTGGCTCGCGGCGCAGAACCGTTCGTGCTCGAAGGCGGGCCGGCCCACAACGTGCTGCTGATCGAGTTCCCGGACCGGGATGCCGCGCTTGCCTGGTATGCCTCGCCGGCGTACCAGGCCGCCAAGAAGCTGCGCGAGGGCAAAAGCAACCTGCGGCTGATCGTGATCTGAGTAGGCCGGCTCCCCGCTCAGCCGGGGCGGTATTGCGCCGACGCAGTCCGGAACGTGATCGACCAGCGTAGGGCCTTTGCCGGCGCGATGCTGTGCTGCCATTCCCAGCGCACGGGGCCGCGCATCAGGTAGATCGAACGCGGGGCCAGGGTCATGCGCACGATGTCGGATTTCCTGGGGCTGACAGGGGGATATGGCCGGAACCGGATCACGATGTCGCTACCCAACGAGATGCCGACCACGTCCTGGAAGTCCGGGACGTCGCGATGCCAGCCCAGCGGCGCGCCGGGGGCGTACTCGGCCACCAGCACATGAACCAGGGCTTGCGGCGGCACGCCCAGCCAGTGCGCGACCCGGTCGCGCAGCCCGTGCAGTTCCGGGATCAGCGGCTGGGCCGGCTGCAGGCGATTGACGTCGTAGTCGAAGCTGCCGCCATAGCTGACCACGCGCCGGCGAGCGGTGTAGTTCTTGTACCGCGCCGCGGCAAAGGGCAGTGTCGCCATCAGCGCCTCCAGCCGGGCGGCCTCGTCCAGGCTCAGGAAGTCGGGTTCGTAGGTCAAGCCTTCGAGGAGTCCGGGGGGCGGGGGCAGGTCGAACAGCGGCGGTTGTTCCATGGCGCCCGCCCTGGGTTCAACGCGCGGCGATCGCCAGTTCGACGCCGGGATACAGCTTGCGCAGTATCTGCGTGCAGGCGTCTTCCAGGACACCGGCGAGCTCGTCCACCGCGGGCTGCGGCGTGTCGTCCTCCCGTGCGCGCGCCCAGATGCGCAGCAGCGAGGCGTCGCGCGCCTGGACGACCTCCATGACCTCGTCGCGCCAGAACGCCGGCGCCTCGCCTTCGACATAGTCGCCGCGCCCCCGGCCGAAATGGATGATGGCCAGATAGCGCAGCAGGTCGGCCACCACCAGTGCGCGCAGGAAGTCGTCCGTCAGCCGTACGGTCGCGTGCTCGGTGCCCTTGGCCTTGTTGATGCCCCATGCGGCGCTGGCGAAGGTGACCGCGCCCACGACCGCGCCGACCAGCATGCCGCCGCCCAGCGTGAGGCCGCCCGCCAGCAGGTCGGCCGAGGCGCCCGTCGCCGCTCCGGAGGCAATGGCGCCCAGCAGGCCCGCTTGCGTGACGTCCACCGGAGCGGTGAACGCGAAGTTCTCCCGCAGCCGCTGGTTCAGCGGCGCCGCAGCGCTGCCTTGGAGGCCATGCAGCGCAAGCAGCCGCGCCGTGGTCTGGCTGCCCATGCTCGAGAGACGCGAGACGATGGATGCCATGGCGCCGTCGCGGGCTGACTCCGACGCCGACTGGCCCAGCCCCAGCGTGCCCAGCGCGGTCCTGAGCCGGGAGCTTTCTCCGAGCGGTTCGGTATCCCGCGCGGCGGCCACGATCTGCTGCGCGATAAGCGCCATGGACTGATGGAAGCGATCGAGGTTGCGTTTCTCCCATGCCCCGACCAGCCGCGCATAGCCGGCCTGGCTGGGTGCGGGCAGGCAATCGCGTATGGCATCGAACAGGACGCGTTCGTGCACCCAGCTGCGAGCAAAAGCATCCAGCGGCACGACCTCGCGCACCATGCCGTAGGGCTGGACATGCCGTGCCCAGCGCTCGACTTCTTCACGCTCGCGGGCCGCCGGACGCGGCGGCCCCATCTGGTTCAACAGGATGACCACCGGCTTGTCCAGCCATTGCAGGATCTGCATTTCGGGTTCGACGTAGCCCGCGTCCCGGGGGTCCTCCGACGCATTGGCCAGGTACAGCACCACGTCTGCGTTGTCGCGGGCCGCCTGCAGCGCGCGCTGGCTGAGCCAGAAGGCCCGGTCCCGCATCCGGTCCCACACTTCGGTCAGGAACCAGCCGAGCGGGTTGCCCGCCTGCGCGAGCCGCTTGGCCAGGCGGGCGGAGTCGCCGAAACCGGGGGTATCCCACAGGTACAGTTCATCGCCGTCTTCGGTAGCCAGCAGGCGAAAAGCGTCCGCGGTCTGCGTGACGTGCGCCGCGTCCCGTACTTCGCCGACGTCGGCGCCGAGCAGGGTGCGGGCGAGCGTGGTCTTGCCCGCATTGGTATGCGAGACCAGGCAAAGCTGGATGCGAACGGGTTTATCGGACATCGGCGGGTGGGTCGAGCAGATCGACGACGGTCACAGGCACCTGGTGCAGGCGCCCGAAATCCTGCCAGAGGCGCTTGCGTTCCTCCAGCCGGCGCGTGGCGTCCGCTTGGCCGGCCAGGCGGGACGCATAGGAAGACTGGTCTACCATCAGTACCAGCTTGCCCGGCAGCGCCCGTGCCAACGCGTCCAGGAACGCACCGTGGTTCTCCCGCTCCGGCGTGGCAGACAGATTGACCAGTGCGGCCGTGACGGTGGCGGGCTCGCCGGCAAGGTCCTGCGGCGGGCGCTCTTCCGGATCGGTGCCATAGCCCCAGCCGGCGCCGACCGTGGCTTGGGCCGTGTCCCCCAGCATGGCACGGGCGACCGCCTGGAGTCCCTGGTTGCGTTCTTCGTCCACCGAAAAACTGTAGGGAATGATGCGCAGGCGCAGCGGCACCGGGCTGAGCGCACCCAGCAGCTTGCGATAGTAGGGCTGGCCGACGTCGAGCGGAAATTCCCGCCGCAGGCGGGCCGCGGTCCAGGCCGCTCCGCCGGCCAGCAGCAGCCGTGGGATGATGACCACGACTGCGAGCAGTGCGGCATAGGAGTGGACCCAGCGGGCCCCCCCGGGCTGGCCCCCGTTGGCATCGAAGCGTAGCGCGGCGACGTCCGCCAGAGAAAAGCCGGGAAGCTGGAACAGCCAGGTCGCGGGAGCGAACAAGACCTGCAGGATGGCATGGACGTGCTCGGCGCCTAGAAAAGTGCTTTCCCAGCCTACCCGGTATTCGACGATCAGGCCTCGCACGTAGAGCGAGGCGGCGATGCCCGCGCCGAACAGCGCGGCAGCCAGGTGGAGGGTGCGGCGGGCGCGCGCCAGGTTGAGCGGCGCCGCCAGGCGGTGCCAGTCCCCGCTGAAACGCGCGATGGCGGAGGCCAGGGCCGCGGGTGCGCGGCGCCGCCTGGGTCCGCCGGCCGGCTTCCATACATGGTCAAGCAGCATCGTCCGGCGTCGCCGCAGCGCCGGTATGGCCTGGAACGCCAGCAAGACCAGGTACATGAGCAGGTTCCAGGCCAGTACGCCCAGCAAGGGCAAGGACAACAGGTCCATGCGATGGGGATTGGCGATACGCTCGGTCAGCGCCCCGGCCACCAGGCCCGCGGGCGGCAGTGCCCAGCTGGCCAGGACCGTGATGCGATAGGGCCGCCGGGCCGCGGCGAGCGCGGGCATCCTGCGTTCCAGCGCATCGAGCAACAAGGCGGCGCGCCTGCTCAGGAAGGCGTCCGCGGCATCGCCGCCGCCCTGCAGATGGCCCATGTTGCGTGCACTGAGGCCGGCCTGCCGGATTTCGTCGGCGCGCAGTAATTGATGCTCTTGGTCTGTGGTTTCAATGGCACGGGCCAGAACCACGTCTCTGGCCGCTCGCTCGTCCATCGGCGTCCTGAATAGTTCTTTAGCCCACAGACTATATAGGAATCGGCGTCCCAGGGCACGGTCGCCCCCCCGGCCATCGGCAGTCCAGCCCGCGCCGGTCCGGCGCGCCACCTTCTTCAGGCCCGCGGCGCACATATTGCGGCTTGGTAATGATGTTTTTGGACTACGTTGCAGGCAGTGCGCGGCAAGCGCCCGATCCCCCCTTTCCGAATCGTAACCAGCAGCCCGGTCGCGGCAATACGGCCGGAACTAGACTGGATTACCGTTTGAGGAGGACTCCATGGGGACCGTTCTACTTTTCATTATCGTCATCGCCTGTACCGTTGGCTTCATGTACTTGCTGATCCGCGTTTCAATGCTGTTCAACCGTGGGGGTGCGGAGGAAACACCCCAGCAGGACGCGCCGCCCAAAGTCGGCAATACCCCCAAGTAGGGGCCGCTCGTCATTTATCCGAGAATGTCTCGAAGATGAGGTTGCGCAGCCATTGGTTGGAGGGCTCGCGATGGAACTTGGCGTGCCAGAAGAGATTGATCCCGATCTTGGGCAGGGCCACCGGATGGTTGACCGCCATCAGCGCGAAGGGTTCGAGACATTCGTCGGCATAGCGTTCCGGCACCGTGGCGATCATATTGGTCGATTGCAGGATGTGGCCGATGGCCACGAAGTGGGGCACGGTCAGGCGTATCTTGCGCGGTATGCCCTTTTTCTTCATGAATTCGTCCACCATGCCGTGGCCGGTGCCGGCCGACACGGCTACCACGTGATCCGCCTTGCGGAAGGCATCGAGCGTGACTTTGCGGCCGTCCAGCTCGTGCCCCCGCCGGAACATGCACACATACTTCTGGCTGAACAGCCGGCGCTGAAAAAAGCCGGCGTTGAGCTGCGGTAGCAGCCCTATGGCCAGGTCCACGTGGCCGGCCTCCATCTCGTCACGCAGGTTCACGGCCGTATTGCGTACGGTATTGATCGAGACGCCGGGTGCAATGCGCGCGGTGATCTCCATCAACCTCGGCAGGAAATAAATTTCGCCGATGTCGGTCATGCCTATGGTGAAGGTACGGGTGCTGCTGGCCGGGTCGAATGTGCTGCGGAAGTTGAGCGTGTCCTGGATGGTGCTCAGCGCATAGGCAATGGGCTCGGCCAGCTGGCGCGCATAGGGCGTGGGCTCCATGCCCCGCGTGGTGCGCAGGAACAATTCGTCTCCCAGCTGCTTGCGCAGGCGATTGAGGGCATTGCTGACGGCAGGCTGGGTCAGGCCGAGTTTTTCGGCGGCGCCCGATACTTTGCGTTCCATCAACATTTGGTTGAACACGACCAGCAGGTTCAGGTCGATGTCTTTGAGTTCCATGGCCGCCACCATTCACGCTGGTGATTGAGTCTATTCACCATATTCTATATATAAATATTTCGCGCCTTCCTATACTGCCTCGACGTATAACTATTCCAGGCGCGAGACATCGATGGAGCTGCTGGTACAGCCCTTGGGCCGGTCCCTGGCGGTAGAGCCGGGCGCCAATCTGTTGCAGACGTTGCGCAGCAATGAGGTGCCGGTGTCCTACAGCTGCATGGCGGGCCGCTGCGGCACCTGCCGTTGCAAGGTGCTCGAGGGCGGCGTGCTGGAATCGGGCCATGAAGCCAAGTTGACCAATCCTCACGACGGGCGCTACGTGCTGGCTTGCATGAGCGTCCTGACGGAAAGCTGCACCATCGAGATCCCGGAGATCGACGAGCTGGTGGTGCATCCGGCGCGCGTGCTCAAGACCGCTGTGACCGAGCTCGAGCCGGTGACCCACGATATCCGCCGGCTGGTGCTGCGGGCCTCGAAGCCGCTGTCGTTCTCTCCGGGCCAGTACGCGACACTGCAATTCACGCCTGAACATATCCGCCCCTATTCCATGGCGGGGCTGCCCGGCGACGAGCTGGAGTTCCATGTCCGGGTGGTGCCGGGAGGAAAGGTCTCGGGCTACATCGACACGCAGCTCAAGCCAGGCGACCAGGTCAGGGTGAGCGGGCCGCTCGGTACGGCCTACCTGCGCCGCAGGCACGCTGGACCCATGCTGTGCGTGGCCGGCGGCACCGGGCTCGCTCCCGTGCTGTCCATCGTGCGCGGTGCGCTGGCATCCGGCATGGGCAACGACATCCATGTTTATTTCGGCGTGCGGTCGGAGCAGGACGTCTATGGCAAGCGCTGGCTCGACGAGTTGTCGGCGCAGCACAGCAATCTGAACGTGCACGTTGTCGTGGCGGCCGGTGCCGAGCGGCTGGGCCATCGCAGCGGCCTGGTGACCGACGCGGTCGATGCCGACTGGAGCCGCCTGTCCGGCTGGCGCGCGTATCTGTGCGGATCGCCGCCCATGGTTGATGCGGCCACGCTGCTGCTGGCGCGCAAGGGGCTATCTGCCGAACACATCTACGCCGACGCGTTCTATCCGAGCAGCGATTGACGCGCGCGGTCCGCGCGTCATCGCGCATCACCATAAGGAGGCAAGCATGGGCGATACCACCGTCTTCCCACGCGAACTCGAATGGCAGGGCAGCGGCTCCAGCCGCATCCCGTTCTGGGCCTATACCGACGAGTCGCTATACAAGAAAGAGCTGGAGCGTTTCTTCTACTCGGGCCATTGGAACTACGTGGGCCTGGAAGCCGAGGTTCCCAACCCGGGCGATTTCAAGCGCACCGTCATCGGCGAACGATCAGTCATCATGACCCGCGCCGAGGACGAAACCATCCACGTCATCGAGAACGTGTGCGCGCACCGCGGCATGCAGTTCTGCCGTGAACGCAGTGGCAACCGCAAGGAACTGGTCTGTCCCTACCACCAATGGAACTACTCGCTGAAGGGCGATCTGCAAGGCGTGCCGTTCCGGCGCGGCGTCAAGCAGGACGGCAAGGTGAACGGCGGCATGCCGGCGGACTTCAAGACGGCCGACCACAGCCTGAACAAGCTCAGGGTAGCGACGCGCGGCGGCGTGGTCTTCGCTTCGTTCGATCACGATGTGCCTTCGCTCGAGGAATTCCTGGGGCCGGTCATACTGGGCTACTACGACCGCCTGTTCAACGGGCGCAAGCTGAAGATCCTGGGCTACAACCGCCAGCGCATCCCGGGCAACTGGAAACTGATGCAGGAGAACATCAAGGATCCGTATCATCCCGGGCTGCTGCATACCTGGTTCATCACCTACGGCCTGTGGCGGGCAGACAATAAGTCCGAATTGAAGATGGACGAGCAGTTTCGCCATGCGGCCATGATTTCCACGCGTGGTTCCGCCGGCGTGAAGTCGGAGGTCACAGCCGGCGTGACCAGCTTCAAGGAAACGATGGAGATCAAGGACAAGCGGCTGCTCGACATCGTGCACGAACCGTGGTGGGGCGAGCCAACCGCGGTCATGATGACCATCTTCCCCAGCGTGATCTTCCAGCAACAGGTCAATAGCGTCTCCACCCGCCATATCCAGCCCAACGGCACGGGCTCGTTCGATTTCGTCTGGACCCATTTCGCGTTCGAGGACGACACGCCCGAAATGGTCCAGCGCCGGCTCATCCAGGCCAACCTGTTCGGCCCGGCCGGCTTCGTTTCGGCCGACGACGGCGAGGTGATCGAGTTTTCGCAAAGCGGATTCGAGCAGAAGCCCTTTCACCGCGCGCTTGCCGAGCTCGGCGGCACCGGCGTCGAGAATACCGACCATATGGTGACCGAGACCCTCATCCGGGGCATGTACGCCTATTGGCGCAAGGCGATGGATGTCTGAGGCGCGCCGGCGCAGTGGAGGAATGTGAGATGGAAGATTTGCAGACGTACCTGGACGTGGCCCGCATGCATGCCGACTATGCCGCGGTAGTGGATGGCGGACGGTGGGAGGAGTGGCCCGAGTTCTTTCTCGACGAGTGCGAATACAAGATACAGCCGCGCGAGAACTTCGAGCACGGCTATCCGCTTGCCACGCTCTACCTGATTAGCAAGAACATGCTCAAGGACCGGGTATACGGCATTACCGAGACACTGTTCCATGACCCCTACTACCAGCGCCACGTGTGCGGCATGCCGCGCATCCTGAAGGAAGAGGCCGGCGTGCTGCACGTCGAGGCCCATTACGCCGTGTTCCGCACGAAGCTCACGGGCGAGTCGACCGTATTCAACGTCGGCCGCTACATCGACCGGATACGCCGCACGCCTGATGGCCTGAAGTTCGAATCTCGGCTGTGCGTGTTCGACACCGAGATGATTCCCAATTCCCTGATTTATCCCATTTGAGGTGGCTATGGCTGAATGGATAGACGTGGCGGCAGCCGACGAGGTGCCCGAAGACGACGTGATCGGCGTGCAGGCGGCGGGCAAGGACGTCGCGCTCTATAGCGTCGAGGGCGATTTCTACGCGACCGACAACATCTGTACGCACGGTCATGCCCGGTTGTGCGACGGCTTTCTGGAGGGCCACGAGATCGAGTGTCCGCTGCACCAGGGGAAATTCGACGTGCGCAGCGGCAAGGCCCTGTGCGCCCCGCTGACCGAAGACATCAAGACCTATCCGGTGAAGGTCGAAGACGGCCGTATCTGGCTGCAGCTGGGTTGACAGGCGGCCGCGGATGCCCGGCCGCCTGTCATTGATACAAGGAGATAAGCATGCAAGAACCCGAGCAGGACGGCCGCCCGTTGCGCGCCTATGCCGATCCGGCCTATCGGCCGCTGTGCGCCACGCTGGCCGAGGTGCGCGCCAACATCGACCGGCTTGACGACGAGATCGTGGCGCTGCTTGCGCAGCGCGCCATGTACGTCAAGGATGCCGCGCGTTTCAAGAAGGACGCCTATCAGGTAAGCGCGCCGGCGCGCCAGGCCGAGGTGTTCGCTAAGGTGCGGGCACTGGCCACGCGCCATAACCAGGGCTTCGAGGGCTTGGAAGACGTGGTCGAGGCCGGTTACCGCGCATTGGTGGCCGCATTCATAGCGGCCGAACAAACTTATCACGACAAGATGACCAGCCTGGAGGACGGAGATGTTTAGCCATCGATGGAAAAGCGCCATGGCGCACGCGATGGCGGCGGCGATCGTGACGTGCGCCGTGCCGGTGGGCGCGGCGCAGGGGCAGGCATGGCCCACGCATCCGCTCAAGTTGATCGTGCCGTTCGGCCCCGGTTCCAGTCCCGACCAGGTGGCGCGGGTGGTGGGCGACCGGCTGGGCGGCTTGCTGGGCCAGACCGTGGTGGTCGAGAATCGCCCCGGCGCCAGCGGCAACATCGGCACCAATGCCATTGCCAAGGCGACCCCGGACGGCTACACGTTCGGCGTGTCGATCACCGGCCCGCTGGTCAACAACACGGTCCTGTTCGATTCGTTGCCTTACGAGCCGGCCAAGGACCTGGCGCCGCTCACTCTGGCGGTGCATCAACCCAATGTGCTGGTGGTACCTGCCGCGTCGGGGATCGGTAGCGTTGCACAACTGCTCGACGCCCTCAAGAAGCAGCCCGACAAGTTCAACTTTCCGTCGACCGGCGCCGGCACGGTGTCTCATCTGTCGGTCGAACTGATGCTGCAGCAGATCGGCGCCAAGGCCGTGCATGCGCCTTATCCGTCTTCGCCCGCCGCGCTGACATCGCTGCTTTCGGGGGATACGCAGTTCGCTGCCTTGCCGCCGATCGCCGTCATGCCCATGGTCAAGGACGGCAGATTGAAGGCGCTGGCCGTGACTTCGTCCAAGCGTTCCAGCCTGCTGCCCGACATTCCGACCCTGGGCGAAGCCGGTGTAGCGGGTATCGAAGGCTCCGCCTGGATAGGCTTTGTCATCTCCTCGAAGGCGCCGGCCGACATCCAGAAGAAACTATCGGATGCACTCATCGCCGTCCTCAAGGATCCCGAGGTAGTGAAAAGGCTCGAAGCCCAGTACATGGAGCCGGCGGCCACCACGCCCCAGGAGTTCCAGCGGTATATGGACGACGAGCTCAAGCGGTGGGCGCCGCTGATCAAGAAGCTCGGCTTGAAGGGCCAGTAGCGCGAGACAGGCGGCCGGTGCCCGGGCCGGCCGCCTGTCTCAGTCCAGCCGGACGTTGGCCTTGCGCACGACTTCGCCCCACTTGGCGCGATCGGCCGCTATGAACGCCGCGAATTCTGCCGGCGTATTTCCCTTCAGCTCGCCGCCGTAGGAGCGCCACTTCTGCGCCAGCTCCGGCGATTGGGCGGCCTTGCGCATCGCTTCGCTGAGCTTGTCGACGATGGCCCTGGGCGTGCCCGCGGGAGCCAGCAGCCCTTGCCAGGCAATCGGCTCGAAGTCCGCGATGCCGGCTTCCGAAAACGTGGGCACGTCCGGGAAAGTGGGATGCCGCTGCTTGCCGGTGATGGCCAGCAACTTGAGCTTCCCGGCCCGGATGTTGCCGGCGGCCGCCGGCAGGCCATCGAACATCAGTTGCACTTGTCCGGCAAGCAGGTCGGCGTACGGGCTGTTGCTGTTGTACGGGACGAAGGTGAGCTTGGTGCGCGCGCTGAACCCGAACCATTCGCCCGACAGGTGGGAGTAGCTGCCGGGCCCCTGGGTGGCCACGTTGACCGCGTCCGGCTTGGCTTTCATCAGTGCGAGCAGGCCGGCGACATCGTTGGCCGGCAGCTTGGGCGTGGCGATGAGGCCGGTATTCAGAATGCCCAGCAGACTGACCGGGGCGAAGTCCTTGGCCGCGTCGAACGGTAGTTTGGTGTAGAGGTGCGGCACCACGGACAGCGTGCTGGTCGTGCCGATGTATAGCGTATAGCCGTCCGGCGCGGCGCGCGCGGCGGCTTCTGTGCCTATGATGCCCGAGGCGCCCGGGCGATTGTCCACGATGACGGTTTGGCCCAGGACTTTGTTGAGCTCGGCCGCGATCTCCCTGGCATTGGCGTCGGGCCCCGTGCCGGCGGCAAAGGGAGCGATGATGCGTATGGCCCGGGCCGGGTAGTCCTCGGCTTGTGCGCCGGCCGACGCCCAGGCGCCGAGGACTATGGCGGAAAGCCCGACGCAGCGGAAGAAAGCGTTCATTTGTCGTCTCCGGAAGTCATCACGTTCGCGTGATTTGTTTTCTATTATCAAAATACAAGAATTTGTGTATATTAAAACCAGGAACTAAGATAAAAATCAATAGAGTTCTCTTATAAAGAGAACGAGGAGGAAAAAAATGGGTGCAGGTCAGATTGCCGAACCTTCGGTCCGGCCGCGCGGTCTGCGGCTCGCATTCAGCCACCTTGGGCTGTTCGTTCGCGACCTGGACGCCATGGCGGCGTTCTACGAGACGGTACTCGGGTTTACCGAGACCGACCGGGGCAACCTGGGGACGACGCGGCTGATCTTCTTGAGCCGGGACCCGGCCGAGCACCATCAGATCGTGCTGGTCACGGGCCGCCCTGAGGAACTGCGCTTCAGTGTGGTGAACCAGATTTCGTTCCGTGTGCCCGACCTGCCGACGCTGCGGCGATTCCACGAGTTGCTGGTGGCGGCGCGCGTGGACGACGTACAGCCCGTTACGCATGGCAACGCGGTGTCGATCTATTGCCGCGATCCCGAGGGCAACCGGCTGGAGTTGTTCATGGATACGGACTGGTATTGCGAGCAGCCATTGCGCGAGCCGGTCGACTTTGGCGACAGCGACGAGGAAATCCTGCGCAAGGCCGAGGCCATCGCGCGCAAGTATCCGCGCTTCCAGCCGCGGGCCGAATGGCAGGCCATGATCGCGCAACGTATGGAAGCCGATCAGCATGGCTGAGACGTCAACGGCGACGGTCGACGTAGCCATCGTCGGCTACGGTCCCGTAGGGGCGCTGCTGGCAAATCTATTGGGGCAGCTGGGATTGTCGGTGCTGGTGCTGGACAAGGAGCCGGGCATCTATCCGCTCCCGCGCGCCATCCATTTCGATGGCGAAGTAATGCGCGTCTTCCAAAGCGCGGGCTTGCGCCAAGCGGTTCTGGAGGTCGTGCGCCCCGGCACCCAGGGCATGCACTTCGTCAATGCCGAAGGGCGGACCTTGCTTATCCGTGGCGGTACCGCCGAGCTCGGGCCGCATGGTTGCGCCAATAACTATTATTTTCACCAACCGGAACTCGAACAGGTCTTGCGCCAGGGGGCGGGCCGCTTTCCCCATGTCGAAATACGCCTGGGCTGCGAAGTAACCGCCCTGCGGGAAGAGCCGGAATGGGTGGAACTGGAATTGACCGACAGTGTGCGCGCGGACCGGCGCGTGGCCCGCGCCCGCTACGTCGTGGGATGCGACGGCGCGCGCTCCCTGGTGCGCAAGACCATGGGAAGCCGGATGGAAGACCTCGGCCTGCATCAGCCCTGGCTGGTCTTCGACGTGATCCTCGACGATGCAAGTCCCGCTCTGCCCGGCCACACCATCCAGTACTGCGACCCAGCCCGTCCCATGACGTATTGCAACGTCGTCGGACGCCGCCGCCGCTGGGAAATCATGATCATGCCGGATGACGACGTCGCGGCGATCGTCCAACCGGATACCTTGTGGAAACTGGTCGGACGCTGGATCCGGCCGGAACAGGCGGCGCTCGAACGGGCGGTGGTCTACACCTTCCATTCCGTGCTGGCCCACGGCTGGCGCAAGGGCCGCATGCTGCTCGCCGGTGATTCCGCGCACCAGACGCCGCCCTTCCTGGGGCAAGGGATGTGCGCCGGCATGCGGGATGCCGCCAACCTGGCGTGGAAACTGGAAGCCGTCCTGCGTGGCCGGGCCGCGGCCGAGCTGCTCGACAGCTACGAGGCGGAACGGGCTCCGCACGTGCGCGCCTTCGTCGAATTGGCGGTGCGCCTGGGCGATATCATCCAGACCACCGATCCCGAACGGGCGCGCGAGCGCGACCGGCGCTTCGAGGCGGGCGGGCCGGAAATCTTTGAATTCCCGTCGCCCGCGCTGGGAGCCGGCCTGCAGTACAGCGACCGGCCGCCGGTAGGGCAACCGTTTCCGCAGCCGCGCATGGACGATGGAAGGCTGATGGACGACGTACTGGGCTATCGCATGGCCGTGATCGGACATGCGGGGGTGATTCGCGACGTCGGCGAATGGACGCGCGAGCGATGGGAGAGGCTGGGTGCAGTGGTGCTCGATCGTCCCGACCGTACACTAGCCGACTGGCTCGATGCCCATGGCGTGGGAGCCGTCGTGCTGCGCCCGGACCGCTATCTGATGGGCATGGCGCGCACACCGGACGAACTCGAGCGGATCACGGCCCGTTTGCCGACGGCCGCGGCCGCCTTATGCTGACGACTGCATGGAAGAAAAATCTGCGACCAGCCTGGAACGCCTGTTGAGGGTGCTGGACCTGTTCGATGACGAACACCTGACCCGCACGGCCGAGGAAATCGCCACGCTGCTGGATGTGTCGCTGCCTACCGGCTATCGCTACGTCAAAACCCTGGGGGATGCGGGATTGCTGCAGCGTGCCGGCGATTCGCGCTACGCCCTGGGCCCGCGCATCGTGGTCTTGGACTATTACATCCGCCGCGCCGATCCGCTGTTGCGCGTGGCGATTCCCCACATGGCCGAACTGGTCGAGAAGACCAGTTTCGATTGCGTCACTTCGGCCTGGTTCGGATCGCAGATCCTGGACACGCATCGCGAGATGGGCAAGGTCCCCGCCGCGTTGGCCTACGGCCGCGGCCGCCCCCGGCCGTTGTTCAGCGGCGGGGCGCCCAAGGTCATCCTGGCCTCGTTTCCGCCGGCGCAGTTGCGGCGCCTGTTCGATGCGCACCCGGACGAGATCGCCCGGGCGGGCCTGCCGACCGACTGGCCGGCGTTCAGGAAGTACTACGCCGCCATACGCAAGGCCGGCTACTACGTTTCCATGGGCGAGCTGGAAGCTCAGCTGGCCGCCATTGCGGCGCCGATCCCCAAGGCCGAGGGGGGCGTGTGGGGCGCGCTGTCGCTGGTGATCGATATGCCGAGGGTGGAAGTGGTCGACATGCCGAAGGTGGTACAACTGGTGCGGCGGACGGCTGCGCGCATCGCCGATGAGCTGGCCCGGCCCCTTGCGGCAGCGGCTGCCGCCGATGCCGCGTGAAGGCCGGGCAGGCCGGTTTCAATCGGAGCTCAACCCCAGGTCATTGGGCCGGCGCCGTTCCAGGTTCCACTTCAGGAGGGCCGCGCTACGGTAGATGCCATGCGCGAATTTGCCGTAGGGCAGGGTCAGGAACAGTGCCATGACAAAGCCCAGGTGCACGGCCAGCAGCAGCCCCATCGCGGAGGTGTCCCGGCCGGCCAGCAGCGCGAGGCCGGTCAGGCTGGTGAAGAACAGCAGACAGATGAAGCCGCGATCCATCGGCCGTTGCGCGGCGTCGCCGTGCTGGGGGTGGCGGCGCATGTTCAGCCACAGCAGTCCGGCCGGCCCGATCAGCAGGCCTATGCCGCCCGCGGTCCCCAGCAGCACCGGGAGGCTGGACCAGGCGTAAGGCGCCGGCAGACCCAACACATAGTGATAGAGCGTAGCGACGCACGTTGCGGCGAAGCACAGCATAAAGCCATAGAAGGTGAAGTGGTGGAAGCGCCGGCGGGCCAGCGTGAAGGCGTCGTCGGCCTCGTTGCAGCCTTTGCCGTGGCCGCCGTCCAGGTACTTCAGGCGCAATGCGTCGCCGGCGGTTTCGGCGGCAGCCGCCACGGACGGGTTTCCCGGCGAGACGTCGCGCCAGAAGCGGGCCACCCCTACGGCCAGCGCCACCAAGGCCAGCACGAACACGGTGCCGAACATCGCCACCAGCAGGTTATGCGGGAAGATCGCATAGAAATTGCCGGCCAGCGGGGCATGGAGCAGCGAGCCGTTCATGGCGATGGCCAGGATCAGGAACAGCGCCAGGCCGATTGCGGTCGCCATGGCTACCGTGACGCCATTGCGCGCGTACAGGCGTCCCAGCGCCGGCGGCCAGGCATAGTCGGTATAGGTCTGCATGCGGACCTTGGCCATGGCCTGCGGCACGTTGACCGCGAATTCGTGCGGCGGCGCATATTGGCACGCATGCAGGCAGGCGCCGCAGTTGTGGCACAGGTTGGCCAGATAGTGCACATCGGCCTTGCCGAACTCCAGCCGGCGCATCATGGCCGGGAAGGTGGCACAGAACCCTTCGCAATAGCGGCAGGCATTGCAGATTTGCAGCACGCGGCCCACTTCGGCTTCGTTGGGCGTCAGTGCGGCCGTGGCCTTGTCGCGAGCGGCGCGGTCCACCCATTGCACGGGAACGGGCTCGATGGCGGCGGCCGAGGTAGACGCGGCAGTCACGGGACGCGCGCGCTGCGCCGACTGGGTTGCTTCAAGCTGCTTCACGATTCTGCGCTCCTTCTTGTTGGCCGAGTGCGGCCTGCGCGGCCTGGGTGCCGGCGATGCGGCCAAACGCGGTGCCGATGGACATTCCTACGCCCGCGGTATAGCCCTTGCCGAGCACATTGCCCGCCATGATTTCACCGGCGGCGAACAGGTTCGGGCTCGGTTCCCCGCCAAAGTGCACGGCGGCGTTTTCGTTCACCTTGGGACCCAGGTAAGTGAAGGTAATGCCCGGGCGCAGCGGGTAGGCGAAAAATGGCGGCGTGTCGATCGGCCGCGCCCAGTGCGTCTTGGCCGGTTCGATACCCTCGGTATGGCAGTCGTCCATGATGGTGTGGTCGAAGTTCTGTCCGCGGCAGGCAGCGTTGTACTGCGCCACCGTCTCTGCCAGCCGGGTTTCGTCCAGTCCGATCTGGCGCGCCAGCTCGGCCAGGCTGTTGGCCTGGGCGCCCGGGAACACAGGCGGCATGAAGCGTCCCACCGCCTTCGAGTCGATGATGGAATAGGCGATCTGCCCGGGCTGGAACGCTACCAGGCGTCCCCAGATGGCATAGCGCTTGGGCCAGAAGTCCTCGCCTTCATCGTAGAAGCGCTGGGCGTCGCGGTTGACGACGATGCCCAGCGACACGCAGTCGATCCGGGTGCAGATGCCGCCGTCGTACAGGGGCGCGCGGGCGTCGATGGCGACGCAGTGTGCCTGGGTGGGATCGCCGATCATGTCGGCGCCGGCTTCTATCAGAAACTTCAGCAGCGCGCCCTGGTTATAGCGTGTACCGCGGATCAGGAAGTTGTCGGCCGGCCATTCGCCGCGTTCGTTCTGTCCCCACGCCTCGCGCTGCCAGGCGATATTGGACTCGAAGCCGCCGGCCGCCAGGACACAGGTCTTGGCTTCGATCCGTTCCGTTCCCGTATGCGCGGCCACGAAGCGGCCGTTGTCCAGCTCCAGCGATTGCACCGGCGTTTCGTAGCGGATCTGCACGCCCAGCGCTTCGGCGCTCCGGTAATAGGCATTGACCAGCGCCTTGCCGCCGCCCATGAAGAAGGCGTTGGTGCGGGCGACGTGCAGCGTGCCCGACAAGGCCGGCTGGAAATTGACGCCGTGCTTGCGCATCCAGTCTCGGCAGCTGGACGAGGCACGGATCACCAGCCGCGCCAGTTTTTCGTCGGTGGCCCCTCCGGTGACCTTGAGCAGGTCCTGCCAGAACTCTTCCTCCGGATAGGCCCCGACCAGGACGTCCTGCGGCTCGTCGTGCATGCAGCGCAGGTTGCGGGTGTGTTGCGAGTTGCCGCCTCGCCATTCGCGCGGTGCCGCTTCGAGCAGCAGTACGGAGGCGCCCGCTTCGCGGGCCATCAGGGCGGCGCACAAGGCAGCGTTGCCGCCGCCGATCACGAGTACGTCTACCATGCGGTTCCTTTGGTCAGTGTGCCGGCACTGTAGAGCCGCGCGCCCGGCGCGCCTAGAGGCCGCGCCGGCAAGGGGTGTTCACGATTCGTGAATGGTTGCGCCCGGCCAGCGTCCTTCCCGCACCAGGGCCCGCATGACATCCACCAGGACCACCCGGGCCGCCAGCGCGGGGGGCGAGAGTTCGTCGTCCGAGACGCTCGTGACCACGTTGCGGCGATAAAGGCCGGGCTCGGAAAGCGGGTACATGCGCAGATCGTGGGCTTGCAGGCGGCCGGCCGCCACCCCGGGCTGGATAGTGGCGATGGGATTGTCCAGGACCACGTCCAGCAGCGTTGCCAGACCGTCCACTTCCAGCACGACGTTGGGTTCGATCCCCGCCCGGTCGAAGGCCGCGTCCACCAGGATGCGCAACCCATGGGTCTTGCTCGGCATGGCCAGCGGCAAGCGGGCCGTCTGGCGCAGTTCCAGCGTCTGGCCATCGGCCACGTCCAGCATGCCGGGCCGGGCCAGCACGAACAGTTTTTCGTCCAGCAGCGGCATCACGCTCCAGTGCCGTCCGCTTTCCGTCTGGAACAGCACGGCCAGGTCCAGCAGGCGGGCATTCAGCATGCTGGCCAAGTGGCCGGACAGGCTTTCGACCAGATGCAGCCGCACGTCCGGATAGCGCTCGTTCATGGCGGCGATAAAGGGCCGGGCCAGCAAGGAAGCCGTGGACGGGGCAAAGCCCAGGCTGACCGCGCCGGACAGGCGTGCTTCGCGCGCGGCCACGATCGCGTTGTCGGCATGCCGCAGCGCCATCTGCGCCTGCCGCCAGAATGCCAGCCCCGCGTCGGTCGGAATGACGCCGGTAGCGGTGCGCTGCAACAGGCGCGTCGCCAGCTCGCTTTCCAAACGGCTGATCTGCTGGCTGAGGGCGGAGGGGACGAGATCCAGTTCGCGCGCGGCGCGGCCCATGCTGCCCAGCTCGACGACACGAACGAAATAGCGGAGTTGGCGAAGTTCCATGGAGTTCCTGTTGGGAGACGGCGGCGCTGTGCAGCGATGCATGTCTTATATAAGATATAAGACAGTTGCGGGCGGCGGCGGCTAGTCCTACAATCCCCCGCTTATCGCCCTCATCCCAACCATATCGGGACACCGTCAATGCTCCAATCGTACCGTCAACACGTCGCCGAGCGTGCCGCGCTCGGCATCCCGCCGCTGCCGCTGTCGGCGCAGCAGACCGCCGACCTGATCGAGCTGCTCAAGAATCCCCCCGCCGGGGAAGAGCAGGAACTGCTGAATCTGCTGACCCATCGCGTGCCCGCGGGTGTGGACGACGCCGCCAAGGTGAAGGCCTCGTACCTGGCCGCCGTCGCGCTGGGCAAGGAAACCTGCCCGCTGATCGACCGCGCCAAGGCAACCGAGCTGCTGGGCACCATGCTCGGCGGCTATAACATCAGCGCCCTGGTCGAGCTGCTGGACGATGCGCAAGTCGGCACCATCGCGGCCGACGGCCTGAAGAAGACCCTGCTCATGTTCGACGCCTTCCACGACGTGAAGGAAAAGGCGGACAAGGGCAATGCCAACGCCAAGGCCGTGATGCAAAGCTGGGCCGAGGGCGAATGGTTCACCAGCCGTCCGGAAGTGCCCGAGAGCCTGACGGTCACCGTGTTCAAGGTCACCGGCGAAACCAACACCGACGACCTGTCGCCCGCCCCGGACGCCTGGAGCCGGCCCGACATCCCGCTGCATGCCCTGGCCATGCTCAAGAACCCCCGTCCCGGCATCGAGCCGCAGGAACCGGGCAAGGTCGGCCCGCTCAAGCAGATCAACGAGCTCAAGGAAAAAGGCCATCTGGTCGCCTACGTGGGCGACGTGGTCGGTACCGGTTCTTCCCGCAAGTCGGCCACCAACTCCGTGCTGTGGTGGACCGGTGAAGACATCCCCTTCGTTCCCAATAAGCGCTTTGGCGGCGTCTGTCTGGGCGGCAAGATCGCTCCCATCTTCTACAACACCATGGAAGACGCGGGCGCGCTGCCGATCGAGCTGGATGTCTCCAAGATGGAAATGGGCGACGTCATCGAGCTGCGCCCCTACGAAGGCAAGGCGCTGAAGAACGGCGAAGTCATCGCCGAATTCGAGCTCAAGTCCGAAGTGCTGTTCGACGAAGTGCGCGCCGGCGGCCGCATTCCGCTGATCATCGGCCGCGGCCTGACGGCCAAGGCGCGCGAAGCGCTGGGCCTGCCACCCTCGACCCTGTTCCGCCTGCCCAAGAACCCGGCCGACACCGGCAAGGGCTACACGCTGGCCCAGAAGATGGTCGGCCGCGCCTGCGGCCTGCCGGAAGGCAAGGGCATCCGCCCGGGCACCTACTGCGAACCGCGCATGACTTCGGTCGGCAGCCAGGACACCACCGGCCCCATGACCCGCGACGAACTGAAGGACCTGGCTTGCCTGGGCTTCTCGGCCGACCTGGTGATGCAGTCGTTCTGCCACACCGCCGCTTATCCCAAGCCCGTGGACGTGAAAACGCACCACACGCTGCCCGCCTTCATCAGCACCCGCGGCGGCATTTCGCTGCGTCCGGGCGATGGCGTCATCCACTCGTGGCTCAACCGCATGCTGCTGCCCGACACGGTCGGCACCGGCGGCGACTCGCACACCCGCTTCCCCATCGGCATCAGCTTCCCGGCCGGCTCGGGCCTGGTGGCCTTTGCCGCCGCCACCGGCGTGATGCCGCTGGACATGCCGGAATCGGTGCTGGTCCGCTTCAAGGGCAAGCTGCAGCCCGGCGTCACGCTGCGGGACCTGGTCAACGCCATTCCGTACTACGCCATCAAGCAGGGCCTGCTGACGGTCGAAAAGAAGGGCAAGAAGAACATCTTCTCGGGCCGCATCCTGGAAATCGAAGGGCTGCCCGACCTCAAGGTCGAACAGGCTTTCGAGCTGTCCGACGCGTCGGCCGAGCGTTCGGCCGCCGGCTGCACGGTGCGCCTGAACAAGGAACCGATCATCGAATACATCAATAGCAACATCACGTTGCTGAAGTGGATGATCGCCAACGGCTACGAAGACGAGCGCTCGATCGCCCGCCGCATCAAGGCCATGGAAGCCTGGCTGGCCGACCCGCAGCTGCTGGAACCCGATGCCGACGCCGAGTATGCCGCCGTCATCGAGATCGACCTGGCCGACGTCCACGAGCCGCTGGTGGCTTGCCCGAACGACCCGGATGACGTCAAGACGCTGTCCGACGTTGCCGGCGCCAAGATCGACGAAGTGTTCATCGGCAGCTGCATGA
Source organism: Pigmentiphaga sp. (assembly GCF_033795525.1). Lineage (GTDB taxonomy): Bacteria > Pseudomonadota > Gammaproteobacteria > Burkholderiales > Burkholderiaceae_B > Pigmentiphaga. The sequence continues at coordinate 43,736 of NZ_JARYGM010000003.1, read as the reverse complement.
CCAATATCGGGCACTTCCGCGCGGCGTCCAAGCTGCTGGAAGGCAAGCGTGACATTCCGGTCAAGCTGTGGGTGGCTCCGCCCACCAAGATGGATCAGAAGCAGCTGACCGAGGAAGGCCACTACGGTGTGCTGGGTTCGGCCGGCGCCCGCATGGAAATGCCGGGCTGCTCGCTGTGCATGGGCAACCAGGCGCAAGTGCGCGAGGGTGCCACGGTCATGTCCACCAGCACCCGCAACTTCCCGAACCGCCTGGGCAAGAACTCCAACGTATACCTGGGGTCCGCCGAACTGGCCGCGATCTGCTCGCGCCTGGGACGCATTCCCACCAAGGAAGAGTACTTGGCCGAGGCCGGCATCCTGTCCCAGCACGAGAAGACCATCTACCGCTACATGAATTTCGACCAGATTCCCGACTTCAAGGATGTGGCCGATTCGGTAGGCGTCTAAACCGAGAGGGCGCCGCAGACCACGGCGCCCTGGCATTTCAATACGCGCTGCTCTGCGGGCACCTGCGGAACCGGCCTCGAGCCGGATCCGCGGTGTGTCCGCAGAGCTTTTTTTGGGGCTGTCGCGGCCGGTACTGCGCTGGCCGGCTGCACCGCGCCCGGGCGTCCGGGAATCTGTCGTACGCTATCATTGCCCGGCCATAACGACGATCCACGATTATGCGTGCACAAGACTATCCGATCGACCGCAGCATCGGCTTCCAATTAGGCAGGACATTCCGCCGGCTGCGACCGATCATGGAACAGCAGATCAACAGCGCCGGAATCTCCTATGGCATGTGGTTCTTCCTGCGCGCGCTGTGGGAGCGGGACGGCGTGAGCCAGCGCGAAATCGCCGAAATGGTCGGGCTGACCCAGCCGACCGCGTGGGCGGCCCTGCGCAAGCTCGAAGCCCAGAAGATGGTGACCTTGCGGCCGGACGAAGAGGACAAGCGCCGCGTACTGGTCTTCCTGACCGAACGAGGCAAGGGCCTGGAGGAGGTACTCCTGCCGCGGGTCGAGCACATCAACGAAGTCGCGCTGCAAGGTATCAGCAATGCCGAGCTGGCGACCTTCCAGCGTGTGCTGCGGAAGATCGAGGCCAACATCTCGCCAGCCGACTGAGCGCGCAGGGATCCGGGATGGACTAAAAAAAATCCGTCGCTTACTGGCATTTAATTAGATTGCGATCTAATATAATCGGCGTATAGTATTCATGCCGGTTGACCTCGGTGGGGCCGGGGGAGAGTCCGCCACGGGCGTAAGCCCGGGAATGGCGCATTATAAAACGTTAGCTATCTAAATAATTGAACGGCGGCCGCGAAGGCGCGGGATGTGGAGAGCGAAATGAGCGACAAGCAGGACTGGCCTGAACTGGTGCGTGGCGTACCCCAAGGTCTGGAGCTGGGGTTGCGCAACTATTGGTACCCCATCATCCAGAGCGAAGAGTTGCCGGCCGACAAGCCCCTGGGACTGAAATGCCTGAACGAAGACCTGGTGGTTTTCCGGGACGGGCAGGGCAGGCCCAACGTGCTGTACGACCGGTGCCCGCACCGGTTCGTCAAGCTCTCGAGCGGCAGGGTGCTCGATGGCCAGTTGCAGTGCGCCTATCACGGCCTGCGTTTTGACGGGCAAGGCGCCTGCGTACTGATTCCGTGGGAGCCCGAGGCCGGACAGGAACAGTTGTCCAAGGTCTGCGCCAAACATTATCCCTGTACCGAAATCGGCGGGTACGTCTGGGCGTATCTTGGCGAGGTCGAGCGATTTCCGCCTCCGCCCATCGAGACCTGCATACCGGAAGAACTGCTGTATCCCGACCGGTTCGTGCACTTCCGGCTGGATACGGAAGAGTGGGACGCCAACTGGCTGTTGGTGATCGACGGAAGCGATGCCTATCACGCCGTCACGCTGCATATGGAATCCCAGTTCCACGAGGCCGTGGAGCGGTATCTGGCGGCCGGCGGCGATGCCGCGCACGCCAAGCCGCTGACGCCGCTGGCTGACCGGCGGGTCAAGATCGTCGAGACTGATGGACACGGCCTGCGCGGGGTATCGGTGGATCTCGAGGGCAACATGCTGGACCACGGCCACCGGCTCGACAAGATCAAGGGCGAGCGTTTCAACTTGCCCGGCCTGGTGTCCAACCTGCTGAGGCCCACGTCCAACGCCGCGCCGTATGTCTCGCGCCTGTTCCAGGTGCCCATCGACTACCACCGCACGCGGCTGTTCCGCTATGCCGCATGGCGTATCGAAGGGCCGGATGACCGCGAACGCCTCAAGGAGCACTTCGAGAAGGTCGTCAAGCCGCGGCAGATGAAGACCGCGGAGGAAGACAAGGAAATGGCGCGCGTGGCGGGCGATCTGGTCGAGTCCCGCGCGAACGAAGTCCTGTTTGCGCCGGACCGCGACATGATCCGGATCCGGCGGCGCCTGGCGGCGGCGTACGTCGCGCAGCAGACGCAGAACGTGCGCGCGCCGGCCGATGAGCCGACGCCCACGCCGGCGTCGCTGGTCTTTCCCGCTTGACGCCGCGTGTGGCGGCGATGCCGCTGCTGCCACGGGCGCCTGCGCGGGCTCCAACAGATTACCGAACTATCCCGGCCGGGATGGCGTATATGGCGCACAGCGGAGGTTAGTGATGAAGAAGGCCTTGGCAGTATCCTGTATCGGCGTGGCGGCAGTGTTGGCATCCGGGGGGGACGCGAGGGGGCAGCCATACCCGAACCGGCCCATTACGCTTGTCATGCCGTACAGCGCGGGTACCGGCATCGATACCGCAACGCGGGCATTGGCAGAAAAGCTGCGACAGAACATGAAGCAGTCCGTCATTGTGCAGAACAAAGTGGGCGCGGGCGGCAACATCGGCTCGGAGTTCGTGGCCAGGGCGGCGCCCGACGGCTATACCTTGCTGGTCGTTGCCAATACGCTGGCAATGAATCCCAGCCTGTACAAGAACCTTCCTTACGATCCGGTAAAGGATTTCCAACCGATAGGCCTGCTCTTCAAGGGAGCGATGGTGCTGGTTGGCGGGCGGACGGTTTCGGCGCGCGACTTGTCCCAGTTCATCGACCAGGCCGCGAAGGCGCCCGGCCGCTACAACTATGCATCCGCGGGCGTCGGCACGCCGCAGCACCTTGCCATGGAACTGCTCAAGGACGCCACCGGCATGGACGTCCTGCACATTCCGCATAAAGGGGCGGGCGAAGCCGTGACCGCGATTGCCGGCGGGCAGGTCGAAGTCGGCTTCGTCCCTATTCAATCGGCGTTGGCGCAGATCGACGCGGGCCATATGCATGCCCTGGCGGTATCCAGCCCGCGGCGCCACGCCGCATTGCCGGACGTGCCCACGGTGTCGGAGTCGATCGGCAAGCCTTTCGACGTGGACCTCTGGTATGGAATGTTCGCCCCGGCCGGCACACCGGCCCCCGTCGTAGCGCAACTGCAGCGGGCCGTGCAGGATGCGCTGAAGCTGCCCGAAGTCAGGGAGAGTCTAGCGTCCCAGGGGATGGTGGAGGCATCCAGTACGCCGGCCGAGTTGGCTGCCCTGGTCGAGTCTGATTTGACGCGCTGGGCGCAGGTCATCAAGGCCAGGGGCATCCAGCCGAATTGATGTGCGGCGGTCAGCCAGGGGCGCGTCCATCTCCGTTTCCCCTGGCCCGATTTCGTCTCAATAGGTGAGAAACTCCATTGACGCCGTCCGCGCCGGCGCGGATAGTTCCCCCATCACTAGAACGACATGGGTGGAATGGCCATGGAATTGGGAGCATCCCTGCATCATCTGCATCTGACCTCGCCGGACCCGCAGCGGCTGGCGGATTTCTATGCCCGGACGCACGGTCTGCAGGCCCGTGCGGACCCGGGGCGCTGGGTGTGCGCAGCACCGGGCCGCACGCTGGTGCTGTCGTCCGGTCCCGCAAACGGCTTGGCCTATGCCGCGTTCGGTTTCCAAGACCCCGCACGCTGGCAGGCCTTTCGTAACCGGGTCGCGGCACATGCGCGTGCCGAGACGCCGGCGCTGCCGGTCGATTGCGAAGACGCTCTGGCAGTCCGCGACCCCGACGGCAACGTGATCGTTTTCGCGCTTCGGCCCGGCCTCCCCGCTGGCGTGCCGGCCCAGGACGACTTGCCGTCGGCGCACTTGCAGCACTTCGCGCTGCGCACGACCGACCCGGCTCCCATGCTGGCGTTCTACGAGGGGGTGCTGGGCTTCACGCTGTCGGACAAGGTGCAGGACGAGGAGGGCATGTTGCGTGCCTGTTTCCTGCGCACGGAGAGCCTGCATCACGCGCTGGCACTGTTCCGCGCGCCGATGCGCTGTTTCGATCACCAGTCCTTCGAGACTGGTTCCTGGAACGACATGAAGACCTGGGGCGACCGCATGGCCGCCATTCGCGAGACCATTGTCTGGGGTATCGGCCGGCATGGCCCCGGCAACGACGTGTTCTTCATGGTCCGCGACCCGGATGGGAACTTGGCCGAGATCTCCGCTGAGATTGAAGTCTGCGCGCCGGACCGGCCTGCCGGAGTCTGGGTGCACGAAGAGCGCACGCTGAACCTCTGGGGCAAGGCGATCATGCGCGACTGAGGTGGGTGTGTCCGGTCGTCTGCTCCGCATCCTGGCGTCGTTCGACCTGAGCCGGCCCGTGCGCAAGCCCGCCGAGCTCATGGAGGAGCTGGGTGTGTCGCGGGCCAGTATCTACCGCGACCTGAAGGCGCTGGAGGAGGCTGGGCTGCTGGAGCGCGTGGCTGACCGCGGTTATGCGCTGGGGCCGCTCATTGTCGAGCTGGACCGCCAGATACGGCTCGCCGACCCGCTGCTGCAGGCATCGGGCTCGCTGCTGCGCAAGCTGGCCGCGGACACCAAGGGGACCGTGCTGCTGTGCCGGGTGCACCGCGACAAGGTCTTGTGTATCCACCAGGAAGTGCCGGCCGAGTCCGTGACGCCGGTGAGCTACGAGCGGGGCCGCGCGATGCCCCTCTATCGAGGGGCGACGTCCAAGGTCATCCTGGCGCATCTTCCGCGGGCCGAGCTCGAGCGGCTGTGGCAACGCGACCGCGCCGCGATCATCGCGGCCGGTTTCTCGCCGAGCTGGAAGGGGTTCCTGGCCGAGCTCGAACCGTTGCGGGAGGCCAAGGCCTGCGTGACGCACAGCGAAGTGGACCCCGGACTGGCGGGCATCGCGGTCGCGCTGCTCGACGGCCAGCGCGTGCTGGGCAGCCTGAGCGTCGTCATTCCGCTCGCCCACCTTCCGCCCGGACGCAGCAAGGCCATGCTGTCCAAGGTCTTCTCGGTCGCTTCGTCGATCGAGTCGGCCCTTGAAAACGAACGCCTACGGGCAAGAAGCAGAAGATAAGAACCATGCAAGCGACATCCCATTATCCGGTCATCGTCCTCGGTGCCGGCCCGACTGGCTTGACCCTCGCCAACCTGCTCGGGATATACGGCGTGCGGACGCTGCTGCTCGAACGCAACGTGTCCACCGTGGACGAACCGCGAGCCGTGTCGATCGACGACGAGAGCCTGCGTACTGCGCAGGCCGCAGGACTGGTGGACGAGATCCTGCCCAGCATCGTCCAGGGCTATGGCGTGCATTATTTCTCGTGGGCAGGGCGCGAGTTCGCCCGTATCGAGCCGCAATCGGCGGAGTATGGGTTCCCCAAGCGCAACGCGTTCCGGCAGGCTGTGCTGGCCGCCCAGCTATGCGCCGGGCTGCGGCGCTTTCCCCATGTCGAGACCAGGTTCCAGCACGAGGTGCGCAGCTTCGTGCAGGACGGCGACAAAGTGACGCTACAGGTGGACCACCGCGGCACGCCGGTCACTTTCAGCTGCGATTGGCTGGTGGCCTGCGATGGCGGCCGCAGCGGCGTGCGCGAACAGTTGGGGATCGCCTTGTCGGGCAATACGTTCGCCGAGAAATGGCTGATCGTGGACCTGCTCGATCGCAAGACGCCATTCCGCCATACCCGGACCTATTGCGACCCCGTGCGACCCGCCATCCGCCTGCCCGGGCCGCAGGGCACCGTACGCTACGAGTTCATGCTCAAGGAGGGCGAGACGCCCGAGTATGTGCTCGATGAGCCGCGCCTGCGAGCCTGGATCCGGGACCGCGAGCCGCTCGATGCCGACCTGCCCATCGCGCGCAAGGTCGTCTACACCTTCCACGCGCGGCTGGCCGAGCGCTGGCGCGAGGGCCGCGTTTTCCTGGCCGGCGACGCTGCCCACTTGACGCCGCCTTTCGCCGGGCAGGGCATGAACAGCGGCGTACGCGATGCCACCAACCTGGCGTGGAAGCTGCACGCGGTCGTCGATGGCCGGCTCGGCCCGGACGTGCTCGACACCTATGAAACCGAGCGCAAACCCCACGCCTGGGCATTGATCAAGATGGCGATAACAATCGGACGCTACATGCAGCCAAAGTCGCGCCTGGAGGCGATGGCGGCGCAATGGGCGTTGAAGGCCTGCAGCCTGTATCCGCCGGCGCGTGACTACATCCTGCAGTTGAAGTTCAAACCCAAGCCGCGCTTTTCCGAAGGGTTCTTCCTGCCCTGCCGGGCGCCCGACGCGGCGGTCAAGGCAGGCCAGCTGTTGCCCCAGCCCCGCATGGAATGGCCGGGCGGTGCGCGGCGGCTACTGGACGAGGCGCTTGGCCCCGGGTTCGCGTGTCTGAGCTGGGCCGGCCGGCCGCTGGCGCCGGAGGTCGAGAGTCTGGCCGAGGCTACCGGCATGCGGCGGATAGAGATGGTGCGCGCCGAAGATGATTTTCCGTGGCCACCCGCGCCGGAACGGGAAGGCTGTATCGTCGTGCGCGATTGCGAACGCGTCATGCAGGATGTGCTCGCTGCAGCGGGGGCGCATGCCGTGCTGGTCAGGCCAGATCGCTACGTGCTGGCTTTTCTGGCGGACAGCGGAAAGGAGGACGCCGTTCGCCTGCAGGGGCTGTTCGACCGCTATGCCGCCGCGTCGAAGGCCGTGGTGGCGGATCAGTGCGCCGCCTGAACAGACAACAAGGAAGCAAACGGGACAACGCCGGCCTGCAGGGGCCGGTTCACCAGGCGACCTGGGCCAAGGGCGCGCCGTCTTCCTCCCATGGTCCCGACAGTTGTTCGGCGATCTGCTCGCGCACCCAGCGGTGCAGCGGACTCAAGTGCGTCCGGACGTGCCAGCCCATCGCCAATTCCATCTTGGGCAAGGCGTAGGGCAGGGGATAGCTTTTCAGGCTGGACAGCAGGCCGCGTGCCAGCGAGGCGGGGAATACCGCGACGAAGTCCGTCGAACGAAGAATGCGTTCGGCCACCAGGAAGCTGGTCACCGAGACCACCGTACTGCGCGACAAACCCAGGTGGCGCAGCATTTCATCGGTGGCATCGTCGAAGTCCCCGCCCAGCGGCGAGACGATGACATGTTGCATGGCCGACAGGGCCTTGGCCGTCAATTGTTTCTTCTGGTAGGGGTGGTCCCAGCGCATGACGCAGACGAACTGCTCCTCGTGCAGCGACCGCACGTGCAGCCGGTCTGGAAATGCCGATCGGCGCGTGATGACGATGTCCAGGTGGCCGGCTGCCATGTAGTGCTCGATGTCCGGCGCCATCATCCGGGTGGCGGCCACAAAGCCGATCTGTATGCCCGGCGCCGTCCTGCCCAGTGTTCCCAGCCATTTGGCCAAGCGGCATTGCGTCGCGTCGGTGGTGCCGATCAGGACGCGTCCCCGTGCCGTGGCCGGATCGAACTCGTTCGGCTGGACGATGGCGCGGAAGCCGTCGAGAAGCGCCGAGAGCCGCGGCGCCAGCTCCAGCGCCCGCGGAGTGGGGGTCATGCCGCGCGCGCCCGGGATCAGCAGGGGATCGTTGAACATGCGCCGCAGGCGGACCAGCTGCGCGGAAACCGCCGGCTGGCTGCTGTTCAGCTTGGCCGCCGCCTTGGTCACGTTGAGCTCGTCGAGCAGGGTCTCCAGGGTGAGGAGCAGGTTGAGGTCCACGCGCGCAGGCATCATCTAATCCTTATACCAAGAATCAAATCAATTGATTTCTATTATGCCTGTGGAAGGCGCAATATTCATTCACGGTCGATCAAGCAATACGTACATACCCTTGATTCTGGCCCGCAAATGAATCAGAAGAGATAAGGAGTTCACCATGAAAGTCTTCGCATATACCGCTCTCATCGCCGCTTCCATGATCGGCGCCGCCGCGCACGCCGATGCCGGCAACGACTACGCTAACGATTTCCCCCCTCCCGGGATCTCGACCACCCACGAACTGACCCGCGGGCAAGTGCTGGCCGAACTGGCCGAAGCCAAAGCCCATGGCGGCATCGTGTATGGCCAGGAAGGCTTCCCCGACGAGCCCAGGCAACAGAGCGCGCCAGTCAGCCGGGCTCAGGTCGTCAAGGAGCTCAAGCGGGCGGAACTGGCGCATCGCGCCGGGGGCCCGGGGGAATATCCCTTCAACATGTAGTTCCCCGCTGCCCAGGACGATGACGCTCCCGCACCGCGTGACCCCACCAGGGTTCCGCGTCGCCCGCCGGCTATCCGCCGGCGGGTTTTTTTTTATAGGCCTCAGTCGCCGAAGCGGTAGCCGATGTTGGTCAGCAGCAGCGTGTCGGACTTTTTCACGCCCGGCTGCGGATTGCTCATGTACCGGTTCGAAAGCGTGATCTTCAGCTCTATCTTCCTGGTGATGGAAGTGGTCAGGCCAGCATCGAATTGGATCCGGTATTCGCCGCTGTCGGTCAGGTTGGGATAGATGGCCAGGCGCTGGTGCAGCGAGGTGGTGTCCGAGATCTTGTGGTTAGATTCCTCGCCGAGCAGCAATTCCGCGGAGTTGCGCGTTTCCTCGGTGAATCGTTCGTGGTTATAGGCCAGGCCCGAGAACAGGTCGAACACCGTGCGGTCGTTCTTGATGATGTGGCGCCCGAGGCCGGCGGCCGCCACGCCGCGCAGATTCAGCTCCTGGAGCTTGTCGTGCTCGAGATCGAGCGAGCCGAAGCCGAACATGCGGTCGGTAATGTCGCGATCGTACTTGCCGCCCATTCGTAGCAGCTTGGCCGTTTCGGAGCGTTCGCCGTCTTCATCCTTTGTCCCGTACAGTCCGGTAAGGTTGAAGTTCAGGCGATCCATGGCAGTGGCACGGCCTGCGTTGGCTCCGATGTTCAGCGAAGTCGCGTCGGTATTGCCCGAGGCCAGGCTTGCCCCGGCACTGATCGAGCCGCGCCACTTGCCATCGGGCTCCAACGGGGGCTGGGCCCAAACCGGGCCGGCCACGAGCAGGAAGGCGATGGGAACAAGGCGTTGGGCGTGATGCATCGATGCGCTCCTAGGTTGTGCCGCGCCGCATGCGTTGCGCGTGCGGCAAGGCGTCCGCAATGACGGCGTGCCATTCGGAGGGTTGGACGAGCCCGCGGTCATGTCCGCACAGCGGCGGGAAGCCCGGGACGAGCTCGAAAGAGTGCGTCTAAGGACGCGATTGAATGCGGGCCGGCAGTTGCAACCAGCCGGATCGCGAGGTGGGCACGCCACTTGCCGGGCGTGTCCGGGGCGCGGCTGCGCCCAAGTGCATACCATACACCCCGTATGGCCGCGCTGCCAACGTAGAATGGCGGCATTGCCTTCCCGCGCGGACCGTTTTCGCTTCATGGACGCCATTTCTTCTTACTGGGAACGATTGGTTGCGTGGTTCAACGCTTCCGATACGCCCGCCCAACTCGTAACGACGCTGCTGGTGCTGATTGCCGCCACTTTCGCTACGCGGGCGGCCACGCGCTATTACCGCGGCAAAGGGTCCGGTTCGACCGAAGAGCGGCGCACGGGCTACCTCACGGCGCGCAACGCCATCGTGATCACCACGATGCTGCTCATGCTGTTCATCTGGGGCGGGCAGCTGCGCCATTTCGCGCTGTCAGTCGCGGCCCTGGCCGCCGCCGCCGCCATCGCGAGCAAGGAATACGTGATGAGCGCGCTCGGGTCGCTGATGCGGGCGACGCAGAGCACTTATTCAGTGGGCGACGTCATCGAAATCAACGGCTTGAAGGGCGAGGTACTGACTATCGACCTGTTCTCCACCGTGCTCCTCGAACAGGCGCCGTCAGGACTGGTCACCGGCCGCATCTGCCGGTTTCCCAACATGTTGCTGCTGCTCAATCCCGTGCGGACCATCTCGGCCATGGGCACCTTCGTACTGGAATCCGTCCGGATCCCGCTGGAGCCCGGCGACGACATTCCGGCGGCCCAGGCGCGGCTGCTCAAAGCGGGAAGAGAAGTGTGCGAGCCGTGGCTCCAGCAGGCCGACGTGCACTTCCGCCATATCGAGGGCGCCTACCTGATTGCGCTGCCGGCCAGCGAACCGCTGGCCGTGATCGAGCCGGTCGATCCCAAGCGGCTGGACATCGTGCTGCGATTCCCGTGTCCGAGCAACCGGCGCCTGCGCTCGGGACAGGAGATCCTGGAGAACTACTACCAGCAGGTGCGGGACGAAGGCGAGCGTCAGGGCGACCAGGGCCAGGGCGACCAGGGCCAGGGCGGTTGAGCCGCCGCTGTACACTGGCGGCTGCACCGTCCTCCAAGTCATGACTCAAGCTTCTTCTTTCCATGCGGATATCGTGGTCGCCGGCACCGGCATTGTGGGGTTGGCGGCTGCGCTCGCGCTGTCCCGCGGCGGGGCGCGCGTCGGCTTGCTTGGACCGCGTCCCGCGTTGCCCGCGCCCGAGCCGGGTCTTTACGACCCGCGTGTGTACGCGCTGTCGCCCGCGAGCCGGCAATTGCTGGCGGAGCTCGGCATCTGGGAAGCCCTTCCCGAAGATCGGATAACCGGCGTCCGGGCCATGGAAATCCTCGGTGACCGGCCCGCGTGGGGGGATCGCCCAGGGCATCTCGGCCTTTCCGCCTGGCAGGCCGGTTCCGACTATCTCGCGTGGATCGTCGAGTCGCGTGAACTCGAGCGTGTGCTGCGGCAAGCCGTGCAATGGTCCGGCGTACGCTGGACGACCGAGGATTTCGTCGGCCTGGAATGGCTGCCGGGCGCTTCCGGCATGGTCCTGCGGACCTCCGGGGGCCAGTCGCTGCAGACGTTGCTGGCGGTTGCCGCCGACGGGGCGGATTCCCGGCTGCGGCAGGCGGCGCAGGTTTCCGCCACCCGGTCCGACTACGGTGCGACCGGCGTGGTAGTGCATCTGGATGCCGAGTTGCCGCACCAGGAGTGCGCCTGTCAATGGTTTTCAGACGATGGCGTGCTGGCGCTGCTGCCCATGCCCGATACCGACGCCGGCCCCCAGGTGTCCATGGTGTGGTCGATGCATCGCGCGCAGGCCCGGGCCTTGTTCGCCCTGCCCGAGCAGGAGCGCGCCGCGACACTGGAGGCACGCCTGGACGCCGTGACCCGCGGCCGGCTGGGCCGGTTGCGCGTGCGCAGCCCCCTGTTCGGTTTTCCGCTCATGCTGCAGCATGCCTCGCCGCTGGCGAGCCGTGGCGTGGTGCTGGTAGGAGACGCGGCGCACGTGGTCCATCCCTTGGCCGGACAGGGGTTGAACCTCGGGCTGGGCGACGTGCAGGCGCTGGCCGATGTGCTGGGCGGCCGGGAGCCGTTCCGGGCGATCGACGATCCCCGCCTGCTGCGCCGCTACGAACGCGCGCGCGCCGAGCCCCTGCTGGCGATGCGCGTCGTGACCGACGGGCTGTTTCACTTGTTCGGTACGCGGGCGGCGCCTGTGGCGTGGCTGCGCAATGCCGGGCTCGATGTGGTGGACCGTCTGCCCTTGCTCAAGCGCCTGCTAGTGAACGGCGCCTCGGGGACATGACCAGCGGTGGGCCGCCGGAACCCGCCCCCGGGTAAGCCGGTCCACAGAACTACGTGGCAATGGAGGCAGGCGCGGTGGCGCATGCCAGGAAGGAGATCTCATGAAACGCTTGCTTATGTCCCTCTTGCTGACCGCGGCTGCCGCGCTGCCATGGTCGCCGGCCGCTGCTCAGGGCGCATCCGCGAAGGACGCCACGGCCGCGGAGGAAGCGGTCAAGCAACGTTTCCTGCAGCGCTTCGGACAGGTCGGCATCGAGGGCGTGGCCCGCACGCCTTATGGCCTCTATGAAATCCGTATCGGGTCGGAACTGGTCTATACCGACGAGAAAGTCAGCTTCGTGCTCGACGGCAATCTCATCGATGCCGCTACCAAGAAGAACGTCACGCGAGAGCGCAAGGAGCAGCTGCTGGCCGTGAAATTCAACGATCTGCCCCTGAACCTGGCCATCAAGCAGGTGCGCGGCAACGGCTCGCGGCGCATCGCCTTGTTCGAGGATCCCAATTGCGGTTATTGCAAGCAGCTGCGGCGTTCTATGCAGGGGATCGACAACGTCACCATCTACACCTTTCTCTATCCCATCCTGTCGCCCGACTCCACCACCAAGTCGCAGGCGGTCTGGTGTTCGGCGGACCGCGGCAAGGCCTGGGACGATTGGATGCTGAACGGCAAGGCGCCCAAGGCAGCGGCCTGCGACGCGCCGATCAAGGACCTCTTGGCCCTGGGCCGCAAGCTGCGGGTGGACGGCACGCCCACCATCATTTTCGGCGACGACACCCGCGTGGGCGGGGCCATCCCCGCCGATCGGCTGCGCCAGAAACTGGACTCCATGAAGGCAGGCTAGGCGCGCCCCCGGCCGCTGGCGGGCCCGGTCCGTTGCCGGCGCTACGCCTGCCGCGCTAGCGAGCAGGCGCAGGCACGCCTTCGTCCTTGGGCCAGAGTACCCAGAGCCGGCTCGGCTGCTTCATCCGGCCCGCCATCTCGCCGGCTTCCTGGCCGAAACCCCAGAACAGGTCTACTCGCGCCGGCCCCTTGATGGCCGAGCCGGTATCCTGCGCCAGCGCGGCGAGATTCATGGGCTGCCGCGAGTTCGGTTGCGTAGTGGCGAGAAAGACCGGGGTCCCGAGCGGGACAATGGACGGATCCACGGCAACCGACCGGTGGGGCGTCAAGGGCAGGCCCATGGCTCCCTTGGGACCTTCGGTCGGGTCGATCACCGCCTCTTCACGGAAAAAGACCACGGCGGGGTTGGCGTTCAGCATTTCCTTCACGCGTCCCGGATTGCGCTGCGCCCACGTGCGTATGCCTTGCATCGAGGCCTGCGCCATGCTCAGTTCTCCCTTGTCGATCAACCACTTTCCTATCGAGATGTAGGGATGGCCGTTGTGGTCGGCATAGGCGAGCCGGATGGTGCTGCCCTGGCCGGGCCCGGTATCAAGGATGGCGCGGCCGGTGCCCTGTACCTGCAGGAAAAACGCATCGACCGGGTCGTCCACCCAGACGATGGCGGGTGGCTGCCGCTCGGGACGCTCGATCTCGCTGCGCGTATCGTAGGGAACGACCCGCTTGCCATCCAGCTTGCCTCGTATGCGCTTGCCTACCAGTTCGGGGTAGAGGGAGCCCAGGTCGATGGTCAGCAGGTCGGTCGGAACCGCGTAGAGCGGCCACTGATAGGCCCCGCCGCGTTCGCGCGACGCGTGCACCAGCGGCTCGTAGTAGCTGGTCGCCAGGCTGACGGCCTGCTCGCCGCCGGGGCCGCGTACGGACCACGGCTGCAGCCATTGCTCGAGGAAGGCGCGTACCTGCTCCGCCGGCGGGGCGGTCGGCAGTTCACGGGCGGCAGCGCACGTGCGCTGCCAGGCATAGGGGTCGGCCAGGGGCGGCGCGGTATTGGATATCGGGCTGCCCGTGCGCTGCATGATGGAGCGGCAGTTGGCCATGAAAGGGCGCCACAGCGAGTCGACCGGATCGGTCTTCCAGCCGGGCAGCTGCGTCCAGGACGCCCGGGAGAAATGCTTGCTGCTCTGTAGCGCCGGCCGGTTCGCGGGGCGCGGTACGGGCGCAGGCAAGGGCCGCACGCTGTCGGGTTCCGGCGTTGCGGTGGGAGGCTGCGCGGGAGCCGTCGGCACAGCGGGCGCCGGGACGCCGGGAGAAGGGGGGGCCGAACCGGGAGGCTGGGCGCAGCCCGCGACGAGCGCGGAGAACGCAAGCGCGGACAGATGGAAGCGGTTAAATTCAGGACAATGCAAGGTTTTCGCAACGAAATCGCGAAGGGACATTATGTGGTTGCTCCTGCTGGAAGCGTTTCTGGCGCTTTCCTTACTGGTGTTCATCGTGGCCTGGACCATGTGGCCGAAAAAACGGCCTCCCCTACGCGCTGACGCACGCCCCGCAGGGGGCGATGCTGGCGGACCGGCGGAGCCGGATCCGCGGCATCCTGGCCCTAAACAAGGGGATTAGGCGGTCTCAGTGCAAGGTGCGGGGCATGGCCAGGACGAACTCGGGGATCTCGACTTCGAACGGCATGCCATTCTCGCCCACGCAATGGTAGGTGCCGCGCATGGTGCCGACTGGCGTGGAGAGCGGGCAGCCGCTGGTGTATTCGAAGCTTTCGCCCGGTTGCAGCAGGGGTTGCTGGCCGACCACGCCCAGGCCTCTTACTTCTTGCTGCTGCTGGTTGCCGTCGGTGATGATCCAATGGCGGCTGATGAGCTGAGCCGGCTCGGAGCCCGTATTGGTGATGCGGATGGTGTACGCAAAGACATACTGCCGCTGGTCCGGGTCGGATTGGTCCGCCAGGTAGCGAGGCTGTACGGTTACCGTGAATTCATGAGATTTCATGCGTGCGCCATGGGGAGATGACAAGCTTCTAAAATGGGATGCATCGGGCCGGACCGGGGTCCGCGCGGGCAGCGTCCCGGCGTCTCCGGCACATGGCCCTCGTAAACGGAACATCTTATGCCAGCCTTTACCACTTCCGGGCCTGCCTCCACGCGCATCGCCCCTAGCATTCTATCCGCCGATTTCGCCCGCTTGGGGGAAGAGGTGCGCAATGTCGTAGCCGCGGGTGCGGATTGGATACATTTTGACGTAATGGACAATCATTACGTTCCCAACCTCACCATCGGCCCCATGGTCTGCGAAGCCATCCGCCCCCACGTGCAAGTGCCCATAGACGTGCACCTGATGGTCGAGCCGGTAGATGCGCTCATTCCCATGTTCGCGAAGGCGGGGGCCGACGTCATCACCTTTCATCCCGAGGCCTCGCGCCATGTCGACCGCACGCTAGGACTGATCCGCGACCAGGGCTGCCAGGCCGGGCTGGTATTCAATCCGGCGACGCCGTTGGACTGGATGGACCATGTGATGGATAAGCTCGACCTGGTCCTGCTGATGTCGGTCAACCCGGGTTTCGGCGGCCAGAGCTTCCTGCCTTCCGCGCTCGACAAGCTGCGCCAGGCACGGGCACGGCTGGACCGCTACCAGGCCGATACCGGGCGGACCATTCTGCTGGAGGTCGATGGCGGAGTGAAGGCGGACAACATCGCCGAGATCCGTGCCGCGGGCGCCGACACCTTCGTTGCGGGCTCGGCCATCTTCGGCAAGCCGGACTACGCGACCGTGATCAAGGAACTGCGGATGCAGATCGCCAAGGGCGACTCGTCCTACGCCTGAGAGGCCGCCTACCATGACAACCAGGAGCCCGGCATGACCTTCCGCGCGGTATTGATCGATCTTGACGGGACGCTGGTGGACTCCGTGCCGGACCTGGCGCGCGCGGCGAATGCCATGCGTGTGGAATTTGGCCTGGACCCCTTGCGGGAAGATGTCATCGCCAGCTTCGTCGGCAAGGGCATCGAGAATCTGGTGCATCGCGCGCTGTCGGACAGCATGGACGGGCGCGTCGAGCAGGAGCGTTTTCCGGCCGCGCTGCAGGCATTCCGCGACGCCTATCACGTCGTCAACGGCGAGAAAGCCCGGATCTTCGACGGCGTGCTCGAGGGCCTGCAGGCCATGAAGGCGCTGGGGCTGAGGCTTGCCGTCGTGACCAACAAGCCGGCCGAGTTCACCATGCCGTTGCTCGAGCGCATCGGCCTGCGCGCCTTTTTCGACGCCGTGGTCAGCGGCGACAGCGTGGCCCGCAAGAAACCCGACCCGATGCCCATGCTGCATGCCTGCTCGTTGCTCGGGGTGGAACCGGCCGAGGCCGTGGTGGTGGGTGACTCCATGAACGACGCCTCGGCGGCAAAGGCTGCGGGATGCCGGGTCCTGCTGGTGCCTTACGGCTACAACGAAGGGCGAGACGTGCACGCGGTGGAGTGCGATGGTATAGTTTGCTCGCTTGTGGACGCCGCGCGGTGGATTTCGCAATCCCAGGTCCTGTCCCGGACCACGGTGGTGCCGCCAGCCTCGTACTAGTCTTTCCCGAGGGTTCTTTCCCGTATCTTATGGTTGCCATGACTCGGTCGTTCGCCCAATCCTGCGCCTGGTGGCGTTGGTGGCGTTCGTCTGCCGGGTGGTGGTGATTCTCTCCGGCCGCAAGTCAGCACGCTGACCGGCCACGCAAGCAAGCATCCCGATACGAATCTTCCCCCGCCCGAGTCCTGCCGGACCGTCGGGGCGTGCGTCCTTGTGCGATCCGGACACGGTCTTCGCCGGCGTTGCAACGATCATCACAAGACGAGGTTCGCATGACAGAAGTCGAATTCCAGGCCCTGGCTTCC
Source organism: Pigmentiphaga sp. (assembly GCF_033795525.1). Lineage (GTDB taxonomy): Bacteria > Pseudomonadota > Gammaproteobacteria > Burkholderiales > Burkholderiaceae_B > Pigmentiphaga. The sequence goes on along the minus strand of NZ_JARYGM010000003.1, from coordinate 27,241 downwards.
CAAGGTTTCAATCGCATCCCGCTGGTGTCGGAGACGTATGCCGACCTGGACACGCCCCTGGGGCTGTATCTGAAGCTGGCGCAGGGCGGGCCGCAGCGCGGGGCCATGAGCTGCCTGCTCGAATCCGTGGTGGGCGGCGAGCGCTTCGGCCGCTACTCATTCATCGGCCTGCCTGCGCGTTCTTTCATCCGTGCCCGCGGCCGGGATGTCGAAGTGGTCACCGATGGCGAGGTGGTCGAACGCCACCAGGGCGACCCGCTGAGTTTCATCGCGGATTTCCAGAAGCGCTTCAAGGTCGCGCTGCGTCCCGGCATGCCGCGTTTCGTGGGCGGGCTCGCCGGGTACTTCGGACATGACATGGTGCGCCACATCGAGCCGCGACTCGGGCCTTGCACCAAACCCGATCCGGCCGGGATGGGCGATCCGGTTCCCGACCTGTTGCTGCTGCTGATCGATGAACTGGCCATCATCGACAATCTGAGCGGGCGCCTCTACCTGATGGTGTACGCCGATCCGTCCGAGCGCGAGGCCTATGCCCGTGCCAGGACCCGGCTGCTGGAATTGCGGGCGCAGTTGCGGCGGCCGGTAGAGATCCCTTATAGCCAGGCCAGCATGGTGACCGACACCCGCCGCGATTTCCAGAAGGCGGATTACCTCGCCGCGGTGCGCAAGGCCAAGGAATACATTGCCGCCGGCGACCTGATGCAGGTGCAGGTAGGGCAGGTGATTGCCAAGCCATTCCGCGATTCGCCGCTGTCGCTGTACCGGGCGCTGCGCTCGCTCAACCCCTCGCCGTACATGTATTTCTGGAACTTCGGCGATTTTCACGTCGTCGGGTCCTCGCCCGAAATCCTGGTACGCCAGGAGACCGTGCAGGAGCAGGGCGCCTCTCGCAGCCGCGTGACCATCCGTCCGCTGGCCGGGACGCGACCGCGCGGCGGGACGCCTGAGGAAGACGCGGCCCTGGCCGAAGAGCTACGGGCCGATCCCAAGGAAATCGCCGAGCATGTCATGTTGATCGACCTGGCCCGCAACGATGTCGGTCGCATCGCCGAGATCGGATCGGTACAAGTAACCGACCAGCTTGCCATCGAGCGCTACTCGCACGTCATGCACCTCGTCTCGAACGTAACCGGCGTATTGCGCCAGGACTTCAGCTCGATGGACGTGCTGCGCGCCACGTTTCCGGCCGGTACCTTGTCCGGGGCGCCCAAGGTGCGCGCGCTGGAGCTGATCGACGAACTCGAGCCGGTGCGCCGCTGCGTGTATGGCGGAGCCGCGGGCTATTTGAGCTATGGCGGGGAAATGGACCTGGCGATCGCCATCCGGACCGGGGTTATCAAGAACGGCACGCTGTATGTGCAAGCGGCTGCCGGCGTGGTGGCGGATTCCGAGCCCGAGAAGGAATGGCTGGAGACCGAGGCCAAGGCGCGCGCTGTGTTGCGCGCGGCCGAGCAGGTGCAATTAGGGCTGGATGACCCGGTCTGAGCCGCACAGCGCGGCGCCCTGGCTCAGGCCAGGCCTACGCCTCGCATGACCAGCTTGAGCACGGAGGCGACCACGAAGACCGCCGCCACGCCGGCCATCCACAGGGCCACCAGCCATGCGAGCCGGCGCGCCCAGGTGCGGCGCGTGGCCGCCATCAATGGTAGCCCTCGCCGTGCCGCACCTTGCCCCGGAACACCCAGTAGCTCAAGGCCGTGTACATCAGCACGAAGGGAATGATCAGCAGCGCCCCCACCAGCGCGAAGCCCATGCTCTGCGGCGGGGCGGCGGCATCCCAGATCGAGATGGAGGGCGGGATGATGCTGGGCCACAAGCTGATGCCCAGGCCGCTGTAGCCCAGGAAGACGAGCGCGAGCGTCAGCAGGAAGGGCCAGGCATGGCCCTCGCCGCGCAGCGTGCGCAGCAGCTGCCAGGTGACCAGCAGCACCAGCACCGGCACCGGCGCGAACCAGACGATATTGGGAAAGCTGAACCAACGCTCCGCAATGGGCGGGTGCGCCAGCGGGGTCCATACGCTGATGACGCCGATGGCCGCCAGCGTGATCCACGTCAGCCACGCGGCAATGCGCCGCATCCGCGCTTGCAGCTCGCCTTCCGTTTTCATGACCAGCCAGGTGGCGCCCAGCAGCGCATAGGCGCACACCAGGCCGAGGCCGGTGAACAGCGGGAACGGCGCGATCCAGTCGAAGGCGCCCCCGGCGTACTGGCCGTCCTGCACCGGCAGGCCGTTCAAGTATGCCCCCAGCGTGACGCCCTGGCAGAACGTGGCAAGCAGCGAGCCGCCCACGAATGCCCAGTCCCAACGCCGGCGTTCATGGTCGCGGACCTTGAAGCGGAACTCGAAGGCCACGCCGCGGAAAATGAGCCCCACCAGCATCAGGATCAAGGGCAGGGTGAGCGCGCTCAATATGACGGAGTAGGCCAAGGGGAAGGCGGCCAGCAGGCCGGCGCCGCCCAGCACCAGCCAGGTTTCGTTGCCGTCCCAGACCGGCGCGACCGTGTTCATCATGACGTCCCGTTCATCCTTGTCCGGAAAGAACGGGAACAGGATGCCTATGCCCAGATCGAAGCCGTCCATGATGACGTACATCATGATGCCGAACAGGATGATCACTGCCCAGACCAGTGGAAGGTCAATGCCCATGACGCGGCTCCTCTGACGTGGATCCTTCGGACTCGCCCTCTTCCTGTGCCGCGGACAGCGGCCGCATCGGCTGCCGGTGCTCCCCGGGGCCGCCGCTGGGCGGGCGCCGGGTTTCGTCCAGTACCGGTCCCTTGGCGATGAGCCGCAGCCCGTATGCCGTGCCCGCGCCGAATACTGCCAGGTAGACCACCACGAAAAGCAGCAAGGTAAATGCCAGTTGGCCGGTAGTGTGCTGCGGCGTGACGGCATCGGCGGTACGCAACAGGCCGTAGACCGTCCAGGGCTGGCGGCCGATTTCGGTGGTGTACCAGCCTGCCAGGATGGCGGCCAGACCGGCGGGCGACATGGCCAGCGCGAATCGAAGGAACGGGCGGGAAGTGTAGAGCCGGGCCGAACGCCGCAGCCACAGGCCGCTCAGGGCCAGCGCAATCATCAGCAGACCCAGGCCCACCATGAGGCGGAAGGTCCAGAACACGATGGTCGAATTGGGCCGGTCTTCCGGCGGGAAATCCTTCAGTGCGGGAACTTCGCCGTCCCAGCTGTGCGTCAGGATCAGACTGCCCAGCCGCGGAACCTCGACTGCGTAGCGGGTGGTTTCAGCCGCCATGTCAGGCCATCCGAACAGGATCAGCGGCGTGCCCGCGCCAGGCGCCGCGCGTTCCCAATGGCCTTCCATCGCCGCAAGCTTGGCGGGCTGGTGCTCGAGCGTATTGAGCCCGTGCAGATCCCCCACGATGGCCTGGAGCGGGGCTGCGGCCAGCAGCATCCACATGGCCATCGACAGCATGGTTCTTATCGGCGCGCCGTCGCGGCCGCGCAGCAGATGCCAGGCGGCTGTCCCACCCACCATCAGGGCCGTGGCCAGGTAGGCGGCGATCACCATATGGACCAGCCTGTACGGGAACGACGGATTGAAAATAACCGCCATCCAATCGACCGGCACGACTTGTCCATTGATGATCTCGTGCCCCTGGGGTGTCTGCATCCAGCTGTTGGATGCCAGGATCCACGTGGCGGAGATCAGCGTCCCGACCGCGACCGCCAAGGTCGACACGAAATGCAGCCCGGGTCCCACGCGCTTGAACCCGAACAGCATGACGCCCAGGAAGCCCGCTTCGAGGAAGAACGCGGTCAGGACCTCATAAGTAAGCAGCGGGCCGGTAATGCTGCCGGCAAATCGTGAGAAATTGCTCCAGTTCGTGCCGAACTGGTAGGCCATTACGATGCCGGAGACGACCCCCATCGCAAAGGCCACGGCGAACACCTTGAGCCAGAAGTGGTACAGGTCGATGTAGGCCTGCTTGCGCGTGCGCAGCCACAAGGCCTCGAGCACCACCAGGTAGCTTGCCAGCCCTATCGTGAGGGCCGGGAAGATGATGTGGAAGGAAATGGTGAACCCGAACTGGATCCGGGCGAGCAGCAGGGCGTCCATGATGGGCCCGGCTCAGCGCCGCGAACAGGCTGTAACGCCGGCCCCGGATGCGCGGGGAACCGCGGGGAATCGTCCGGCGGGACCGCTCGGCTTGACCTTGCCATCGCTCATGACACCTCCTGCTGGCGGGTGGGATGGGAGGGCGGCTTCACCCTGGCAGGGTTAAGTGTGCCGTCATCGACCGCGAAGCTCAAGCAATAGTGTTCATGCGGGCGGGCAGGTGTTCCGCCTGGCACACAGTGACAGGGCGCCCCGAGGCCGGTCCGTCGTCCGCCTGGCGTTCCCGATCAGCGTGTGCCCCGCCGCGGGTTCGGCGTCTATGTGCCGACGAGGACGTCTCCGGCCGACTATTGAAGATCCGTATAAACACATTGGTGTCATCGCATAGTCATGCGCTTGGCGCCCCACCTATCATCGCCGGGCGGTAGATACAACAGGCACAGCCAATCGAGGAGACCCGCGCATGAAAAACCGATATATCGGCATGGCATTCGCCCTTTCCGTCATGCTCCCCCTGCAGGCCATGGCGGGCAAGTGGCCTACGGGGCCGGTCCGATGGATCGTCCCTTACCCGCCCGGCGGTGGCAACGATGGCATCAGCCGGCTGATCGCGCACGAAATCGAGCAGCGAACGGGGGCGTCAGTGGTGGTGGACAACAAGGGCGGCGCCAACGGCACCATCGGTATCAATGCCCTGCGCCAGGCCGTCCCCGACGGGCATACCGTATCGACGGTTCCGTCCGGGCCGCTGGACGTCAATCCTACGCTCAACAAAACCGTCCCCTACGACCGCGACAAGGACTTCTCCTATGTCGGCTCCATGATCAAGTTTCCCTTATTCCTCGTTGCCTCCCACCGGTCAGGGATCAAATCCGTCACGCAGCTCGTTGAACGGGCGCGGCTCCATCCTGACAAGCTGACGTACAGCTCGGCGGGCATCGGCAATAGCACCCACCTTGCCGGGGCTCTGCTAGGGCAACTGACGGGCACCCGTCTTTTGCACGTTCCGTATACCGGAACCGGTCCTGCCGCGGTAGCCGTCGTGTCGGGCGAAGTGGACCTGACGTTCGGGTCGGGGCCGTCGATCATGCCTATGGTCCAGGCCAACAAGGTTCGTCTTCTCGGGGTAGCGGAGTCGGCCCGCCTCGCCAACATGCCCGACGTGCCGACGGTTGCGGAACAAGGCGTGCCCGGTTTCGAGGCATTTTCCTGGGCGGGGGTAGTCGCCCCGGCTGGCATCAAGGCTGATGTCCTCGATGACATCAGCCGGACTATATTCGAGATCGTCTCCGATCCTGCATTCCAGAAGAAAGTCTATGAATACGGCATGGTGCCTATGCCCGGGACCAGCCAGGCGTTTCGGGCGGTGGTAGCCCGCGATGCGGAAAAATGGGGGAGGCTGATCAGGGAGGCCGGGATAACGGCTCAATAGCCGGCCGCATCAGCGGAGACAAGCTTCCGATCCAGGGGAATTCCGGCATGTCAGGGCACGCCGTGCCGCCGCAGGCTTCCCGGGCTTGTCATCCGTTCATGTACCCGAGGCTATGAAGCACGATTTCAACATCAAACTGATCGACTATCTCGAGGCGCTGATCGAAGAGCGCCACGTTTCAAACGCGGCCATGCGCGTAGGCATCAACCAGCCTGCGATGAGTCTTGCACTGAAGCGCCTGCGTGAAATCCTCAATGACCCGATCTTCGTCAAGACGGACAACGGGTACATCGCCACGGCTGCGGCCATCGAAGTCCTGGAGGAGCTGCGCACGGCTCGCAATGTCATCAACCGGTCCCTGCACAATCGACAAATCTTCAGTGCGGACGACGCCGACATGGATTTCGTCGTCGCCGCCAGCGAATCCATCGCGGTCTACTTCCTGCCCCGCGTGGTTGAGCGCGTTGCATCGATCAACCCCAATATACGCATCAAATGCCAGCATCTGGACCTGGCGACGATCAAGAGCCACCTGGAAGACGGGCGCGTAGATCTCATGCTGAGCTATGCGCACGATGTGCCGCAGGCGTTGCGGCACAGCCCGCTCGCCAAGGATACGGTGGTCGGGGTGAAGTCCCGCTCCAACTCGGACATCGATGGGCGCGCGACCATGGACCAATACCTCGCTCATGGTCATGTCTATCACGAGATCCTGCCGAACCGCGGGTCGTCCATCGAAGTCGAGATCGACCGCTATCTTCTGATGAACGGCTTGTCGCGCCGCAAGGCGTGCACCGTTTGCTCCACGCCTGCCACGGTTGCTACCGTCGGCCATACGAGGCTGATCGCAGCCATGCCTAAGACGGTCGCGCTGCTGCTGGCCGACAGCATGCACATCGAGACCTTCCGGCTTCCGTTCGAGCTGGCGCGCATATCCATAGGCATGTACTGGCACGAGCGCAGCCATGGCCTGGGATCCCACCGCTGGATGCGGCAGATTCTCAAGGAAGTCGCAGACCTGGTTTACCCACCGTGATGCAGGGCCGGGCGGTATCGCCGGCCGTCTACTTTCCCCTGATGAGGTCGAGCCCTATGTTGCAGGACGAATATGTCGACATCGAAGTCCCGGCCGGCTGCGCACGAGGCCTGCGCGTAGACGATGTCCTGGTCTTCAAAGGCCTTCCGTACGCGTTGGCGCCGATTGCGGAAAGAAGGTTCCAGCCTCCGGTGCCCATGGCTCGATGGGCCGGGCGCTTTGACGCGACGCGCGAGCCTTTCATCGCGCCGCAACCGCAGTCCCGGGTATCGAAGGTAACGGGGGAAAACAGCGGGCCGCAAAGCGAGGATTGTCCCAATCTCACCATCTATACCCCGGCCGCAGATGGCCAGAGGCGGCCAGTATTGGTCTGGCTGCACGGCGGGGCGCATACGACAGGGGGCGGTTCGCTGGCGTGGCATGCGGGACATGTTCTCGCACGGGCGGGCGATTTGGTCGTGGTATGCCCGAATTTCCGTTTGGGCGCCCTCGGGTTTCTTTATCTTCCCGGTATTTCGGAGGGTAATCTCGGCCTGCTCGACCAGGTCGCGGCGCTGGAATGGATACGGGAGAACATTCATGCCTTGGGTGGCGATCCGGGCAACATTACCATCGCGGGACAGTCCTCGGGCGCAAGCTGTGTCGCGCACCTGACCGCCATGCCGCAAGCAGCGGGGTTGTTCCGCCGGGCCATTATCCAGAGCGCCCCGCTCGGGCGGCCGGAGCGGCCGCCGGAAGAGGCGGCGGAGCAGGGGGAGCAGTTCCGCAAGCATTTGATGGGCGGCGGGGAAGGAGGCGACCTGAGGTCCGTGCCCGTCGATGCACTGCTGCGGGCACAGGCTGCCTATGCACAAGCCCTGCCGCCCGCGCCTCTGGGAGCGACCAACCTTCCTTTTATGCCGGTCGTGGATGGCCGCGCTGTTCCTTCGCTGGGCGCAGTTGCGCACGGCGCCGGTTGTGACCTGATCATCGGCTTTACTCGGGAGGAAATGGCCACCTTCCATGCCGGCGACGAGCGCCTGGCCCATCTCACGCGGGATGATGCTTTGGGGTCGATGCGGCACTTCACGGACCATGCCGAGCGGGTCTACCGCCACTATGGCCGCTACCGGGCCAGCACGTCCCCGCGTGCGATTCTGGCCGACATGCTGACCGCCAGAATCTTCGGGATCCCCAGCCTGGAACTGGCGCGGCGCTATGCCGATGCCGGTCATTCGGTATACGCGTACCGGTTCGACTGGCAGTCGCCCGCCGGCTTCGGCGCGTGCCATTGCCTGGATATCCCGTTCGTCTTCAACAATCTTGACGTGTGGGCACGGTCGCCCATGTTGCTTGGCGTAGACCGCGAAGCATTCCGCGGCCTCGCGGCCAAGGTCCAGGGAGCATGGGCGGCGTTCGCACGCCATGGCGATCCGAATCAATCCGGCGACATGCCCGAGTGGCCGGCGTACTCCGCCGCGATGCCGTCTGTCATGCGCCTGGCATCGATGGTGGAAGCCGGCCCGCTGCCATGTCTGGCCCCTGGTGATGCATTCAACCGGGCATAGTTTCGTCCGGCCAGCAAAGCGGCGCGCGGCCAAGCAAGGCGTTATCTAAATCGCATATATCCACATTGACGTCACCGCATTTTTCGTAGAGGGAGAATCCCCTACCATGCCGGTGCGATCTTGCTTTCGCCTACAAGGAGAGCCGTCCATGAAAGCGTACAAAATGGCCATCATCGACCTGTCGCCCGAAGAAATGGAAAAGCGGGTTGCAAGGTTTGACTCGCTCAAGTATCCGCCGAACCGCTATCACGACAGCCAGCTGCCCGGCAATAAACGCAAGAACTACCTGGTGGTTGGGCGCGGCCTGATCGCGGAAGGAGCGACCGACCCGATGTCGGCCATTCCGGTCGATGAAGGTTTCCAGCTGTCGTATATCAAGGCTGAGCCCGGCAACGGTCCGAGCTTGCACAACCATGACACCAACGAGACCTTCACGTGCCTGGAAGGAAAGTGGAAGGTGATCTGGGGCCGAAATGCCGAGCACTCCGTCGTGCTGGAAAAGTACGACGTCTGTTCGGTACCTCCCTTCGTTCCTCGGCGCTTCGAGTGCGTCGAACCGGAACCGGGCAAGACAGAAGGCCTGCTCCAGGCGATACAGCCAGGCAACATCGCACAAGTCGAATGGGTCTGACGCTTCGGTGACCTTTGCGTTGGCCGGGCATATTGATGGAGGGAGACGGATTCATGCAAGAACGAATGAAGGTATCGGAGTGGTTGGCCTCCGAAATCAAGCAGAGCGACATTACCCACGTGTTCTTCGTCGAGGCAATCTTGCGCAACACGTTGCTCGCGTTGGTCAGGCAGGGCGTCAAGCCGATTCTTGCGCACTCGGAAGCAGCCGCGGCGTATATGGCCGACGGCTACTCGCGCATTGCCCGCAAGCCGGGAATATGCATGTCGCAGTCGGTAGGGGCCGCGAACCTGGCCGCGGGTCTGCAAGATGCATGGCTGGGGAAAGGCCAAGTGTTGGCCATCACCGGCCGAAAACCGCAGGCCCATCAGTTCCGTAACGCCTACCAGGAGATCGACCATCGCAAGGCGTTCTCGGCCACGGCAAAGATTTCCCTGCACGCAGAGTCTCCCGAGATGGTTCCGAGGGTGCTTGCCCAGGCTTGGCGCGCACTGCACGACGGCAAGATGCAGCCCGTGCATATCGACGTGGAAGGGCTGATGGGCGAGCACGTCGAGAACGGGGAGGTCGAGCCGGTCCAGTCGCCATTGCTTGCACAAATCCGGTTCGAGGTGCAGCGGCCTTCCGACGAACGCGCGCGCGAGTGTGCCGAACGGGTGCTGGCAGCGCGCAAGGTGGTGATCGTCGCCGGGTACGAGGCGGCGTACTGCCGGGTCGGGACCCTCGTGCTCGAACTGGCGCGGGCATTGCAGGCTCCCGTGGCAACCACGGTGGGCGCCAAGGCGCTGATCCCGACCGATGACCCGCTGAATATCGGCACCGTAGGCAGCTACGGGATGGCCGTTACCAACGAGGTGGTTCACGAGGCCGACGTGGTGATCGCTATCGGCTGTCAGTTGAGCGACCAGAACACGCATGGCTGGCGGGTCATTCGCCCAGGGCAGACGGTCGTGCAGCTCGACCGTTGCCTGGACGACATAGGCAAGTCGTATCTCAAGACCGTCGCATTGGTGGGAGACCTTCGCAGTTCGATTACCGCACTGGGCAAAGCCGTCGCCGCGCACGGGGCCGAGCGAGACGCCGCCTTCGCCCACGAGGCAGCCAACCGTATGCAGGCCTGGCGGCACACGGCGCGAGAGCTTACGGAAAGCAACAGCCACCCCATCCGGGTGGAGCGCATTATTCATGAGATCTGCCGAGCCCTGCCGGAGGACGGCATTCTGGTGGCCGATACCGGGTACTCGGCGATCTGGTCCAGTGTGTATGCCGGCCTGAACGGTACCCGACAGGAATACCTCCGCGCTGCAGGCTCGCTCGGCTGGGCGTTTCCGGCGGCATTGGGGGCTAAATGCGCCGCAGGGGGCAGAAAGGTCGTCTGCTTCGCGGGTGACGGAGGCTTCTACTATCACGTTGCAGAGATCGAAACTGCGCTGCGCAACGATATTCCCCTGGTAGTCGTCGTGAACAACAACTCCGGCTTCGGCCAGGACTCGGTCAATATGTATGCCAAAGGCATGAGCCGGGAGGATGTCCATTTGCTGGCGGGGTTTGATCCCGTCTCGGTGGCAGCGGTCGCCAAGGGCTTCGGTGCCAATGGAATGCGCGTCACGCGGCCGGAGGACCTTCGGCCCGCCATCGAGGCAGCGCTGCAAAGCAATACGCTGACGATCGTCGAAGTGACCACGCCGATCGACATGGCCGCGCCGGAGGCCTGGGCGCCGCCGGGCTGAGGCGGACAAGGAAGCGCGATTTTTCCATGTAGCAAATTTGGCGCGGTGTCCCATAACTGAGAGGCGGCGGTGTGCTGCTTTATGGTGCCCGCGCACTGTTTTGGTATGAGCAGTGCCGCTACCGGTGCACGGCGCCAAGGCCTCGCGCGTGTGACCGGTTTCGCTGTGGTAGGTGGAATAACAAAAATAGTGTTTTAACCATTATTGGCACAATCCTTGCCTGTCCCTCGTTGCGGTTCCAGATGCGCCTGCAATCGTTTCGACAAGGGACAAGGGTTCATGGATTTCCTGGTAAAGCTTGCCTGCGCGGTGCGCAGGTCGTCCGGCCTCATGCGGGCCCGGGCATGGATTGCAGTGGGCATTCTGGCGGCCGTTGCGCCCGCGCAGGCTGCCGAGCAGGTCAAGGTCCGGCTCGATTTCCTGCCCTATGGGCTGCATGGGCCGTTCTACCTGGCCCAAGAGAAGGGCTGGTTCAAGGAAAAGGGCCTGGAAGTCGAGATCGAGGACGGCAATGGTACCGGCCCCGCCTTGGCGCTGATGGCCGCCAATAAGTACGACATCGCCCAGATCAGCCTCGGGGCGCTGCCCATCGCGCGTGACAAGGGCATGCCGGTCAAGGCCATCGCTGCGATCCTGCGCAAGGGCGACTGGGGCCTCGTGGTGGACGAGAAGAGCGGGATCAAGACGCCGCGAGACCTGGAAGGCAAGACCATCCTGTATTCGGCCGGCTCTGCCGAAACGCCCTTCATCGACATCTATCTCAAGCGGGTAGGCGTGGACAAGGCCAAGGTGAATATGGTGAATGTCGACCTGTCGGCCAAGATCGCGTCATATATGGGAGGCAAGGGCGACGCCATGCTGTCCGCGGTACCGCTCTATACGATCAAGGGCCTGACCCCGCGGCCTTCGCATGGCATCCTGTTTTCCGAAGCGGGTATCAACGTCCCCAGCTTCGGCCTGGTCGCGAACGAGGCCACGATCGCCAAGCGGCCACAGGTGCTGCAGGATTTCGTGGCGGTATTCCAGCGCGCCTGGAACGAAGCGCGCACCAGCGCCGGCGCCGACGAGGCGGTGGCCGCGTTGATCAAGCATCGTCCCAATGCCAAGCTGAACCCGGCACTGATGAAGGCGCAGATCGAAGCCGTCTATCCCTATCTGAGCACGGAGGCGTCGCAGGGCAAGCCCTTGCTGTGGATGCCGCCCTCCGATTGGAAAGATGCGGTAGACGTGATGGCCGACCTCAAGCTGATCAAGGCGGGCACGCGTCCCGAAAGCATCTACACCAACCAATTCGTTCCGGGGCTCTGACCATGGCTTCGATGGCGGCTCACGCCGACGCACCCGCGCCGGCACACCTGCAGTTGCGCAACGTCGGCAAGGTCTACCATTCCATGAACGGCGACCTGACGGCGTTGGCCAATGTGAACCTGGATGTGCGGGAGGGCGAGTTCCTGAGCCTGCTGGGCCCTAGCGGCTGCGGCAAGAGCACGGTGCTGCGTTGCCTCGCGGGCCTGGAAGACGCTTCCTCGGGCCAGGTCATGGTCAACGGCAAGGCGGTCAGCGGCCCGCCGGAAGGGCTCGGGGTGGTGTTCCAGCGCGACGTGCTGCTGGACTGGCGCACGGTCATGGACAATGTGCTGCTGCCATTCGAGTTCGCCGGGCGCCGCAAACTGACTGACATGAAACCGCATGCCATGCAGCTACTGCGCATGGTAGGGCTGGGCGCCTATGCCGATCGATACCCGTGGGAGCTGTCTGGCGGCATGCGGCAGCGGGCCGCCATTTGCCGGGCGTTGGTGGATGAGCCCGCGCTGCTGCTGATGGACGAGCCCTTCGGTGCGCTCGACGAATTTACGCGCGACCAGCTCAACCTCGAGCTGCAGCGCATCTGGGCCGAAACCCGCAAGACTGTAGTGTTCATTACGCACAGCATCGCCGAAGCCATCATGCTGTCCGATCGTGTCGCGGTCATGGCGCGCAATCCGGGCCGCATCGTGGAAGTGATCGAGATCGACCTGCCGCGCCCGCGGACCTTGATGGACCGGGACTCGGCCCGGTTCAGCCAGTACAGCGCGCACATCCGGGCCATATTCGACCGCATGGGACACGCCGCGCAATGATGAACGCCAGGAACGCCAACGAGGCCGTCATGGCCGCGACATCCCGACCCCGCCCGGTGCGCCGCCGCGCCTGGTCCTCCTCCTGCTATACCGCCGCGACCGTGGCGGCGCTGCTGCTTGCCTGGGAAGCCGCGTGCCGTATCTTCGATATCGGCGCCTATCTGCTGCCGACGCCGACCGAGGTCATCAAGACCATCGCCGACGATCCCGTATTCCTGCTGGGCCACACGGGTGCGACGGCGGCTGCCACGATTGCCGGCTTCGTGCTGGCAGTGATCGTCGGTGTGGCGCTGGCCGTGGCCATCGTCTATTCACGCCTGCTCGAGAAGACCTTGTTCACCTCGCTGGTCGCCTTCAATGCGATCCCGAAGGTCGCCATTGCTCCGCTGTTCATCATGTGGGTGGGCACCGGCATCGAGTCCAAGGTGCTCATGGCGTTCCTGATCGCGATCTTTCCCATCATCGTCGATACGGTGGCGGGCCTGCGGTCGGTGGATCCGGCGCAGCTCGACCTGGCCCGGACCTATCGTTCGTCGCATTTCAAGATGTTCTGGAAGATCCGATTTCCCAATGCGCTGCCCGGCATCTTCGCGGGCATGAAGGTGGGCATCACATTGGCGCTGATCGGTACCATCGTCGGCGAGTTCGTCGGCTCGAACCGCGGCCTGGGATTCGTGGTGCTGCAGGCGCAGGGAACCTATCAGACACCACTGGTATTCGCCGCCATCAGCGTGCTGTCGGTGCTGGGCGTCGTGCTGTTTCATCTCATCGACCTGGCCGAGCGGCGCTTGCTGCCCTGGCACGTATCGCACCGTGGGGCCAAGCCATGACGCCAGGCGTGCACGATGCCCTGCTGGTGATAGACGTGCAGCACGATTTTGTGGATGGCTCGGTGGCCATTCCCGATGCGGCTGCCATTATCCCGGTCGTCAATCGGGTCAGCCCGCTGTTTCGCCACGTGGTCTTTACGCTCGACTGGCATCCGCCTGGCCACGTGTCGTTTGCCAGTTCCCATCCCGGCGCGCGTTCCGGCGACGTGGTCAGCGTGGCGTATGGCGAGCAATCCGTACATGCGCAGCATTGCGTGCAGGGCCAGCCAGGTGCGCGTCTGCATGATGCCTTGGACCTGCGCGCGGCCAGCATGTTGCTGCACAAGGGCTGCCAGCGCGACATCGATTCCTTTTCGGCTTTTGTCGAGAACGATCGCCGCACCTCTACCGGATTGGCGGCCTGGCTGCGCGAACGCGGCGTCTCGCGGGTGTTCCTGGCGGGACTGGCGCTGTACGGGTGCGTCCGCATGAGCGCATTGGATGCCATTGCAGCCGGGTTCGAAAGCGTGATCATCGACGATGCCTGCCGCGCACGGCCCTCTCCCCGCAATGACGACTATGCCAGGCAGTTCGAAGCGGCCGGCGTAGCGCGTATTGCGTCGGCGCGGCTGGTGGCGGCATCCGCCGCCGCAGCATAGATAGAAGGAGGAAAACCATGGCGCTCGTCCCGCTGTCCGACAAGGGCAACTTCATGCATATCTTCGACTTCCGGGTCCTGCCCGGGACCGGAGAGGAGTTCATCCGCCTGTTCGAGGCGTTCGACTATTCCGACGACAACCCCATGCACAAGTCGCCTGCCCAGGTGAAGGATGGCGTGCTGTGCCGGGATACTAACGATCCCGACCATTTCTACTTGATCGGCGAGTGGCGCGACATCCAGATCCATGCCGCCATCGGCAAGCAGATCGCCATGGAGATCAAGCCTGAATTCATGAAGCTGGTGGCCGGCGGCCGCTTCATTCCTACCTACGCCGAGGTGGTGTCCAGCACGCCGCAGGACATCCTGGACAAGGCCTGCTGAGCGCAACCACGAGGTGATCCCATGTCCCATGACCTGGCCCTGAGTCCGCCGCCGTCGCGCGTCGCACCGGAGGACCTCCATGATTTGCGTTGGCCGGACGATCCGAGCGAAATCCCGGATTGGATCTATACCGACCGGCGTGTCTACGAACTCGAGCAGCAGCGCATTTTTGGTGGGCGCGCCTGGAACTACGTCGGTATCGACGCCGAATTGCCCAACCCCGGCGACTACATCCGCTCGTACGTAGGCGCGGTGCCGGTGGTCGTGGCGCGTGACAAGCAGGGGCAGGTCCATGTCTTCGAGAATCGCTGCGCCCACCGCGGCGCGGAATTCTGCAAGACCTACCGCGGCAATACGCGTGTGTTTACCTGCCCTTATCACCAGTGGAGCTTCCGGTTGGATGGGTCGCTGGCGGGCGTACCCTTCCGTGGCGGCGTCAACGGCAAGGGTGGTATGCCCGAGGACTTCGACCAGAGCCGGCATGGCCTGCGCAAGCTCTACGTGACATGCCGCAACGGCGCGATTTTCGCGTCGTTCAGCGCCGACACGCCCCCGCTCGAAGAATACCTGGGCGTCGAGATGCTGGCCCAGTTCGACACCATCTTCAGCGGTCGCAAGCTCAAGCTGCTGGGCGTGCATCGCAACACGCTGGAAGGCAACTGGAAGCTCTACCAGGAAAACCTCAAGGATCCCTACCATGCCACGTTGCTGCACACCTACCTGACGACCTTCGGGCTGTTCGTGGCGGGCAATCGCACGGGCATCGTGGTCGACCCGACGGGCGTGCACTCGGCCCTGCTCAATGCGCGCCCGAAGGTCGCGCCTACGCTGGACGAGCACAAGGTCGAGATCAAGTCCTTCAAGCCCGGCATGAAGCTGGCGGATGAACGGGTGCTGGATTTCTTCCGCGAGTTCGATTCGGATTGGTCCAGCAGCGCGATGACCATCTGGCCCAACCTGATCCTGCTGCGCCAGATGAACATCCTGAGCGCGCGGCAGATCGTGCCGCTGGGGCCGGCGAAATTCCTGCTGGTATGGACGGCCTTCGGCTACGAGGACGACTCCGACGCCATGACGCAGCACCGGCTGCGCCAGAACAACATCTTCGGCCCGGGAGGATTCCTGGGCATCGACGATCACGAGGCGCTCAAGTTCGTGCAGGACGGCCTCAACCGCTCCGTGCCCCGCCATGGCGTGGCCGCCCTAGGCAACGAGCACGATACCTTCGATACCGTGATTACCGACCGCGCGATACGTCTCATGTACCGGCACTACCGGCACGCCATGGGGTTCTAGCATGGAAACGCTCATCGCCCCGACCGAAGCCTGGACCCGCAAGCAGCAGCTGCGGATGATGATCGAAGAGTTCCATGGCGACTATGCCGCGACGCTGGACAGCGGCCACATCGAGCAATGGCCGGCTTATTTCACTGACGATGCCGTGTATCGCGTCATCGCCCGCGACAACTGGGAGTGCGGACTGCCGCTGTGCCTGATGCTGTGCGACGGGCGCGGAATGCTGGAAGACCGGGCCTACGCCATTGCGCACACGGAAATGTACGCGCCGCGCTATGTGCAGCACCAGATCTCGCTCACGCGCATCCTCGGCGTGGACGAGCAGGGCATCGAGGCGCAAGCGAACTACGCCATCTACGAGACCTTGATCGACGAACCGACGCGATTACTGCAGGTCGGCCGATACAGCGACACATTCGTGCTGCGGGGCGGACGGCTTTTGCTTTCGCGCCGCGACTGCGTGTACGACACGGTGCTGGTGCCGAATTGCCAGGTTTTCCCGGTTTGAGGGCGGGCGTCAGCAAGTGCGGCGAGGTGTGCCCGCCGCAGCGGTCGAGCGGCGGATGGCGTTTTTTCGCGTGTGTCGACAGGCCCGAGCCAGCTCGGTTAGAATACAAGCCGGTTTCGCCGCACTCCCGGCGGCGGATCGCTTATTTCAGTTCGGTTGCTTCAATAATGAACCCATTCATGATGCTCGGCCTCGGTCAGTGGTGGCGCTTCCACTAGGAAGCGGCACAGTGCTGCGGCCACGCGTCGCGCCTTGCCGCCGGACCGGCAGGCAAGGCTCGAATTGATGGTTCCTCCCCTCCCGGCCCGGCGGCTCCCAAGCGTTAGGAGACTGCCAGGATGTTTTTACCCTCCCCATCGGTTCTACATTCTCTCTGCCCAGGCCTGAAGGGCGGGAATGTGTCGCCGCGCGTCCACGGCCATTGCCGATGGCGTCCCGGCCGCGAGCAGGCGGGTGGGGTATTCGCGGCGTGCGTTGCGGCCAGCCGCACCGGCATTTTTCCCCCGGATTCCCGCTCTTAGGCGTCACGATCGCCACGGAGGCCCTTCGCCCGCGCGTCTCTAGCCAGGCGCGCGCAGGGTAAAGGCCTTGATAAAACTTTTATAAATCAACGGGATAGAGCAATGTCCATGCTCATGATAGACAACTACGACTCGTTCACCTACAACCTCGTCCAGTACTTCGGGGAACTGGGTGCCGACGTGCGCGTGTTCCGCAACGACCAGATCACGCTCGAGCAAGTCGAGGCGCTGGCGCCCGACCGTATATGCATCTCGCCCGGGCCTTGCTCGCCGGCCGAGGCCGGCATTTCGGTGCCGCTCATCCAGGCCTATGCCGGCAAGGTGCCCATCCTGGGCGTGTGCCTGGGCCACCAGTCCATCGGCGCCGCGTTTGGTGGCAAAATCGTCCGCGCGCGGCAGATCATGCACGGCAAGACGTCGGCGATCACCCATGCGGGCAGCGACGTATTCCAGGACTTGCCGTCTCCTTATACGGTCATCCGGTATCACTCGCTGGCCATCGAGCGCGAGAGCCTGCCCGGTTGCCTGGAGGTGACGGCGCAGACCGAGGATGGCGAGATCATGGGCGTGCGGCATCGCACGCTTCCCGTCTACGGCGTGCAGTTCCATCCCGAGTCCGTCCTGAGCGAGCACGGCCACGGCTTGCTGCGCAATTTTCTACGGTTGAACGCGTGAACCAGCTGCAACGATTTCCCGAGGAGTCCAAGGTGCCTATTACCCCTACCGAAGCGCTGGTGCGTTGCATCGAACACCGCGAGATCTTCCATGACGAGATGCTGTCGCTGATGCGGATGCTGATGCGTGGCGAGATGGCGCCTGCCACCGCGGCGGCGCTGATCATGGGTTTGCGCGTCAAGAAAGAGACCATAGGCGAGATCACCGCCGCTGCGCGCGTGATGCGGGAATTCGCCGACGGCGTGAAAGTGGCCGACACCGACAGCCTGGTGGACCTGGCCGGTACCGGTGGCGACGGCGCCCATACCTTCAATATCTCGACGGCCGCGATGTTCGTGGCGGCCGCCGGCGGGGCCAAGGTCGCCAAGCACGGCAACCGCGGCGTGTCCTCGTCGTCGGGCAGCGCCGACGTGCTGGAGGCGCTCGGTGCCGACGTCATGCTGCCGCCCGAGGCGGTCGCCGAGTGCATCGAGGCCACCGGCATCGGCTTCATGTTCGCCCCCATTCACCATTCGGCCATGAAGAACATAGCCGCGATCCGCAAGGAACTCGCGGTGCGCACCATCTTCAACCTGCTGGGGCCGCTGACGAACCCGGCGGGGGCCGCCAACCAGCTGATGGGGGTGTTCCATCCCGACCTGGTCGGCATCCAGGTACGCGTCCTGCAGCGTCTCGGGTCCAAGCACGTGCTGGTCGTCTACGGCAAGGACGGCATGGACGAGGGCTCGCTGGGCGCGGCGACCATGGTGGGCGAGCTGCGCGACGGCGAAGTCTACGAATATGAAATCCATCCCGAGGATTTCGGCTTGCAGATGGTGTCGAACCGGAGCCTGAAGGTGGCCAATCGCGAAGAGTCGCGCGAGCTCGTGCTCGAGGCCTTGTCCAATGTGCCGGGGCCCGCACGCGATATCGTCGCGCTGAACGGGGGGCTCGCCATGTATGCCGGCAACACCGTTACGTCCATCGCCGAAGGCATCAGCAAGGCGTTCGAATTGATCGCCAGCGGCGCGGCGCGCGCCCGCCTGGATGACTTCGTATCCTTCACCAGGAAGGCCAGCGCCCGCTAGGGCGGCCGGCTCTCTGTCTTTTCATCGGATGGGTCATGAGCGACATTCTCCAACGCATACTGGAAGTAAAGGCCGAAGAGGTAGCCACCGCGCGCCTGTTGCGCAGCGAAGCCGACCTGCGGCGCGAGGCCGAAGCGCGCCAGGACGTCCGCGGTTTTGCCCAAGCGATCGAAACCAAGGTCGCGGCAGGCCGGTCGGGGGTCATCGCCGAGGTCAAGAAGGCATCGCCTTCCAAGGGCCTGCTGCGAGAAAACTTCCAGCCCGACGAAATCGCCGCCTCGTATGCCGCGCATGGCGCCGCGTGCCTGTCGGTGCTGACCGACGTGCAGTTCTTCCAAGGGTCGCTCGATTACATGCGGCGCGCCCGGGCCGCGTGCGCGCTGCCGGTGCTGCGCAAGGACTTCATCGTCGATCCCTACCAAGTGGTAGAGGCGCGCGCCATGGGAGCGGACTGCATCCTGCTCATCGTGGCGGCACTGCAGCCCGCGCAATTGCATGACCTCGAGGCGCTGGCCATGGATCTCGGCATGGACGTGCTGGCCGAAGTCCATGACGCGGCCGAGCTGGACGTCGCGTTGCAGATGCGTACGAATTTGCTGGGTATCAACAACCGCAACCTGCGGACCTTCGAGGTGTCGCTGCAAACGACGATAGACTTGCTGCCCCGAATTCCCCAGGGCAAGCGTGTCGTGACCGAAAGCGGCATCCTCGGCCGCGCCGAGGTTCGCCAGATGCGCGAGTACGGCGTCCATGCCTTCCTCGTCGGCGAAGCCTTCATGCGAGCGCCCGACCCCGGCGCGGAATTGGCGAGGTTGTTTGCATGAGCGTAGTCCCGGCGTTGGCGCAAGGCCCCGGAAACCGGCTGACCGAGCCGCTCCAGGTCCATGTCGACCGGTTGCCTCGCGCCTGGCGGGAGCTGTTGGACGAGGCGCTGGCCAGTCCTTCGTTCACCGCCCTGCAGCGATTCGTCGGCCGGCGGCTGGAGGAAGGCGCCGTCATCTATCCCGTCTCGCCGTTTCGCGCGCTGGACCTGCTGGCCCCGGAAGAAGTGCGCGTGGTCATTCTCGGGCAGGACCCCTACCATGGCCCGGGGCAGGCCCAGGGGCTGGCCTTCTCCGTGCCCGACGGTTTCAAGCGGCCGCCGAGCCTGCGCAATATTTTCAACGAGATCGCCATGTGTTTCGGCGGCGATCCCGCTGTCTTCGGCAACGATCTGGAACGGTGGGCGAGACAAGGCGTGCTCTTGCTCAACACCTCGCTCACGGTGGAGGACGGCTTGCCCGCCTCGCATGCCAGGCAGGGCTGGGAGGCCTTCACCGACGCAGTCATCGCGGCGGTGGCACGCGAGCCCTCACCCAAAGTCTTCATGTTGTGGGGCGCGCACGCCCAGGCCAAGCAAGCCCTGCTGCCACCCGATGGCACACACCTGGTGCTGACGGCCAACCATCCTTCGCCGCTATCGGCGCGCCGTCCGCCGGTGCCGTTTCTCGGTTGCGCCCACTTCGCGCAAGCCAATCGTTGGCTGTCCGAACGAGGGCGGCGACCGATAGCGTGGTAGGGCCGGTCCCTATCCGAACGCTCGGTCAGGCAGGATCCGTCCAAGATCGGCGGCCGCTTCGCTCAAGAGGGGCACGCCGTTCGCAACCAACTGTTCGGGGCTTTGCCGTGCGAGCGTCGTATTGGTATTGAGCGACGCTACGACACGCCCCGCGCGGTCGCGGACAGGCACGGATACCGAAGCCCATCCTGTTTCCAGCTCTTCATTGACCAGCGCATAGCCGTGTTCGCGGGCCTGCCTCACTGCCTGCAGCAGGCTCCGGGGATCGGTGAGCGTCTTAGGGGTGCTGGCGTGCAAGTCCATCCGGGCGAACCGTCGGGCTACTTCCTCGTCGGGCAGGGCGGCCAGCAGCACCCGGCCTGACGCCATCAGGTAGGCAGGCCAGCGCGATCCTTCACGCAGCAGAAAGCCGGTCTTGCGCTGTGGCGACGTGACGTGGAACACCGACACCGCTTCGAGGTCGTCCAGCACGCTGACCGACACCGATTCTCCTAGCCGGTTCGACAACGCTTCCAATAAAGGGCGCACCAGTCCGTCTAGTCCGGCCTGGGAGACGAAGGCGTAACCCAGCCGCATGATGCGCGGCGTGAGCTGGAACGTTTTGTTCGATTGGATAGCGAAACCGAGTTCCACCAGAGTCAATAGCATCCGCCGGGCTACGGCACGGTCCACACCCGCGCGCTCGGCCACCGCTGCGAGGCTAAGCGGCTCGGAGGCATTGCCGAACGCTTCGATGACGGCCAGGCCACGTGCAAAGCCGCCGACAAAGTTGCGACTATCGGGCTCGTGCTTACGCATCTTGTCCATACGTTGACGGCCTTCCTCCCATTTTTATATCATTAACGCACAAATGTGCGCACAACGCACAATATTCCTAGAATCGAACAGCAGGAGACACTGATGCCTTCCCTTGACCACGGCGCCGAACGGCCGCCTATTGTTGCAAGATACGATGTGCTTGTCGCCGGAGGCGGCGCGTCGGGCCTGGTCGCCGCTGCCTCGGCCGCGCGCGCCGGCGCCCGGGTTGCCGTGGTGGAGCGGGCGGGATGCCTGGGCGGTACGGCTACTGCCAGCATGGTTGCTCAATGGCTAGGCTTCTTTAATCGCGACACCCGCGTCGTGGGCGGGCTGCCGCTGGAACTCACGGAGCGCGTTTGCCAGGCGGGCGGAAGCGAGGGGTTTCGGCGCTATACGCTGGGTGAAGCGCTCAAGAACCCGCTTCCTCTGGTCAACTTCCCGTTCAATCCCGAGATCGTCAAGATCGTCGCGGATGAATTGCTGGCGGATGCCGGGGTCGACGTGCTGCTGCATACCCAGGTAGCCGAGCCCGTCATGGAAGCAGGGCGCGTTCGCGGCCTCGTTATCCAGAACGTCTCCGGCCGCTCCGCCGTGGCCGCCGAGACTCTGATCGACGCTACGGGCGATGCCGCAGTGGCGCACGCATGCGGCGTCGCATGCGCTGATCCCGATTTCGACCGGCACGGCCGTCAGCCGTGCACACTGGTTTTCCGCCTCTCCAACATCGATGTGCGGCGCTTTCGCGCGGTGCCCCGCGACGAAAAGCGGGCGCTGGCGTTGGAAGGCGTACGTCGCGGGGACCTGCCGTGGGAGAGCCTGTCTTTCTGCAGCACGCCGGGAGATACCGACGCGATCAGCCTGATGAGCCGCATCCACGGCATCGATGCGCTCGATGGCACCGAGGCGAGCCGGGCCATGGCTGTCGGGCGTCAGCAAATCAAGCGGATACTGCCGTTCCTGCGGGCCAACGTGCCCGGATTCGAGCGCGCCGTGCTTTCGGGCATCGCGGAGCAGCTAGGCGTGCGGGAGACTCGGCGGATCGTCGGCCGCTATACGCTTCGGGCCGAGGACATTCGGGGGCGCGTCCGGTTCGACGACTCTATTGCGCTCGGGGCGGGGCCGGTCGACGTGCATGACGAGAAAGGGACAGGCGTGTCGCTCTGGATGCCCGACGGCCCGTTCGAGATTCCATTGCGCACGATGCTGCCAACGGACGTGCACGGCCTGGTGGTCACCGGCCGCGCCATATCGGCGACCCGTGAGGCCAATGGCGGCGCCCGCCACATGGCGACTGCCATGGCGCTGGGCGAGGCCGCCGGCGTATGCGCGGCACTGGTCGCGAAGGGCCGGGACCTGGCCGACATCGCGGCCGACGTCCGTGCGGCACTGCGCAGCCGGGGCGCCTTGGTGGCCGCCGAGGACGTCGCCCGCGTGGCGCAGCCCGAACCTGAATCGATCCCCGCCATCTGAGCGGCATTTCCAGCAAGGAGCTCGTCATGCGTTTCATCCAGGCGTGGATCCGCGCGATGGCCGTCGTCGCTCTGTTTTGCGGCGGAGCGGTCCAGGCGCAACCTTATCCGTCCCATCCTATCCGGCTGATCGTACCGTTCGCGGTCGGCGGCCCCTCCGACATCTCGGCACGTGCGCTGGCCGCAGGGCTTCAACAGGAACTGGGCCAGGCGGTCATCGTCGACAACCGGCCCGGCAGCGCGGCCATTGTTGGCGTGCAGGCACTGCTTGGCGCTCCCGCCGATGGCTACACCATCATGATGGCCAGCAATATCATCGTGACCGGCAAGTGGCTATATAAGAAACTGCCCTATGATCCGCTCAAGGATTTCCGCGCGATCGCCGGCGTGTCGAAAAGCCCCGTGGTCGTGCTGGTGCCGGGCAAGTCACCCTACAAGAATATGGAGGACCTGATGCAAGCCGCCCGCGCCCGGCCGGGGGAGCTGAACTACGGTTCGGCCGGGCTCGGCACGATTCCGCAACTGGCCAACGAGTTCTTCCTGCAGAAGACTGGCTTGAACATGAAGCACATTCCCTTCAAGGGCTCTGGACAAGCCATGCCGGCAGTCATGGCCGGCCAGGTCGACGTGTTCTTCGATGTGGCGCTGTCGGCGCAGTCGCAGGCAGGAAATGACGCCATCCGGGCGATCGGCGTGGTGTCGCCGAGCCGTCTTGCGCAATTGCCCGATGTGCCGACGCTGGCCGAGCAGGGCATTACCGACTTCGACGTGGCGGCCTGGTTCGGGCTGGTCGGGCGGGCAACCCTGCCCAACAGTGTCGTAGCGACGCTGAACGCTGCCGTCAATAAGGTGTTGGCGACGCCAGCGTTCCGCAAGCAGATCACCACGCTGGGCGGAGTGCCGCTTGGCGGTTCACCCGAGGATTTCCACAAGATGTACGTGGATGAATATCACATGTGGGGCAAGGTCATCCCAGCAGCGGGCCTGCGCCTGGACTAGACGGCGCGATCGTGCACTCCGTTTCGGGGGCTGGCTCCAGCTTCACGGTGAAGCGACGCAGTTCGTCACGCCGGAAGGCATGCACTTCCACGCGGTCGCCGGGTCGATAGCGGGCTAGCAGCTTGTCGAAGTTGCCGTTCTGGACGCGGACCCCATCGATGGCGACCAGCACGTCATGGGCCGAGAGCCCGGCCCGGTGGGCCGGACCCCGCTCATAGACGGTGGCCAGACGCAGCTCCTCTTCCTGGCGTGCGGTCTTCACGCCCATCGACGGGACCGAGGAGCCTGCCTTCCAGGCAAGGGCGTAGCCATGCCGCCGCAGCAGGTCGGCAAGCGGTACGTCTTCCCGTCCGTAGACATAGCGCCGCAGGAATTCGCGCACGTCCACGCCGGTCGCTTCGCGAATCAAGGCGGGCATCGCGTCTTCCGGCACTCCCTGCGGCGAGCCCCGGTAGAAGTTCCGGCCGTACCGGGTCCATAGCAGCCGCATGACATCGTCCAGGCCGTGCCGCCCGCCGCTTTCGTGGCGCAGAAGCAAATCCAGCCCGAGAGCGGCCAGCGACCCCTTCGCGTAGTAGCTGACGATGGCATTGGGCGAGTTCTCGTCCTGCTTGTAATAGCGCGTCCACGCGTCGAACGAGCTTTCCGCCACCGATTGCTTGAATCGCCCGGGCGCCGCGTGAACCGACGAAATCGTCTTGGCCAGCGTGCGCAGGTAGTCCTGCGGCGTGATCAGGCCCGCGCGCAGCACGAACAGGTCGTCGTAGTACGAGGTAAAACCCTCGAACAACCACAGCAGGCGGGTATGGTTCTCGCGCTCCAGGTCATAGGGCGCAAAGGCAGCCGGCTTGATGCGCTTGACGTTCCAGGTATGGAAGTACTCGTGGCTGACGAGGCCCAGGAAGTTGCGATAGCCCTCGGTCTGCTCCGGCCGGCCTCGCACCGGAAGGTCGGCGCGCGAGGTCATCAGAGCCGTGGACGACCGGTGTTCCAGTCCGCCATAGCCGTCGCCGGTGACCATGGTCATGAAGACATAGCGGTCCGAGCTATCCAGGAACGGCGCACGTCCTGTGCGGGGCTCGAAAAAGGCGATCTGCTTCTCGCAGATCTTGCGGATGTCCGCGACCAGGCGCTCCAGGTCCAGGTTGGCGACCTTGCCCGTGAACACCAGTTCGTGCGGTGCCCCATGTGCCTCGAAACGGGCGACCTGCGGAGTGCCCATTTCGATCGGATGATCGATGAGCGCGTCGTAGTCCGGCGCCTGGTACATGCCGAAGCCATGGCGGGATGCGCGCTGGGGGTGTCCCGCGGCTTCCGGCAGGCTGGTGTAGACCTTCCAGTCCAGACCGCGCGGCGGCGCGAGTTCCAGGAGGCAGGGGCGGTCTTCCTGTCCCGCTATCCGCAGGAACACGCTGGTGCCGTTGAAAAAGCCGTGGGTTTCGTCCAGGTGCGCGGCCCGTACCGAGAGGTCCCAGGCGTAGATGGTACACGTGATCACCAGCGGACCCCGGCACGGCGCGGCTTGCCAGGTATGCTTGTCCAGCTTGGTGAGTTCGACCTTCCGGCCCCATGCCCGCGCGTCGATGCTTTCTATCTGCCGGGCGAAGTCGCGGATCATGTAGCTGCCGGGTATCCAGGCGGGCAGGCTGACGCGCTGGCCGGTCGGGTCCGGGTCGGGGATGGAAACGGTAACGGTGCAGCGATGGCCGGCCGGGTCGGTCGGCTCCAGTCGATAGCTGATGGTGTCGGTCATGGAGTTCCAGCGTGAGGCTCGTGTGACTTATCTTAGGCCAGGAGCGTCGGGCCCGCCTGGAGGTCGGCGGGAGTGTCGACGTCGCGCACGCAGCCCGGGTCGTCGACGTGGATCAGCGTCACGTTGCCCGCGATCAGGCCGCGCGCGCCGGCATCGCCCTGCAGCAGCGACAATCGGGGCGTCCAGGCGGGGCCGAACAGCACGGGGTGCCCGCGCATCTGACGATAGGCCGGTGCGAGGACGGCCTGCGCGCGGCGGCCGGGCGGCAAGGCCAGCCATGCATCGCGCAGCGCCTGCACGGTGGCCGGGTGCAGCCAGGGCATGTCGGCCGGCATGACGCACCAGGCGGGCGCCGGATTACCGGCCGCGGTTTCGCGCGCCTGGAGCTGGCCGATGGCCTGCGCCAGGGTTGCACCCATCCCTTCGCCTGCACGGTCGCAGAGCACTATGTCGCAGCCGCTTCCCCTCAGGACTGCGGCAACTTGTTCCGCAGCCGGCGACGTGGCTGCCACGATGCGAGGCAGGACGCCCTGCAGCGCTTGCGCCGCCGCTACGCAGACGGGGCGGCCATCGACGGGCGCCAACAGCTTGTTGGCCGAGCCGTCGGCCGAAAAACGCGAGCCACGGCCGCCTGCCAACAAAAGTCCGATGATCGTCCGGCCGCTGTCTGCTGCCATCATGGTTCTGCCCCGCGGGTGTGAAACGGAAAATGGTGCGCCATGACGCTGCGAAACTCAAGCCGCGCAGGTATGCTTGGTACACGTCCGCGGGCCCCAGCATGGCCCGCTTCTATGTATATATATGTGTTGTGGGAGGAATCCGGCCGTGAGCGAAGCCCTGGTATTGATCGAACGGCGTGGCCGCGTCGGCCTGCTGACCCTGAACCGTCCCAAAGCGCTCAACGCCCTGAATGACGCGCTGATGGACGAGCTGGGCGCCGCCTTGCTGGCGTTCGACAAAGACCCCGAGGTCGGCGCCATGGTCATCACAGGCAATGAAAAGGCCTTTGCCGCGGGCGCCGACATTGCCGCGATGAAGGACTGGTCCTATATGGATGTCTACGGCTCCGACTACATTACGCGCAATTGGGAAACCCTGCGCCGGATCCGCAAGCCGGTCATCGCTGCCGTGGCGGGGTACGCGCTGGGCGGCGGATGCGAGCTCGCCATGATGTGCGACATGCTGGTGGCGGCCGACACTGCCCGGTTCGGCCAGCCCGAGATCAAGCTCGGCATCATTCCGGGGTCGGGCGGCACCCAGCGCCTGCCGCGTGCGGTCGGCAAGGCCAAGGCGATGGACTTGGTGCTGACGGGCCGGATGATGGATGCCGCCGAGGCCGAGCGCGCGGGATTGGTGTCGCGTGTGGTGCCGGCGGACCGGCTGCTGGAGGAGGCGATCGAGATGGCGACGGTCATCGCCTCGATGTCGCTGCCCTCGGTCATGATGGCCAAGGAGGCGGTCAACCGTGCCTACGAAACGCCGCTTTCCGAGGGCATGCTGTTCGAGCGCCGCCTGTTCCACTCGCTGTTCGGAACGCACGACCAGAAAGAGGGCATGGAGGCCTTCCTGGCCAAGCGGACTCCGGCGTTCCGGAACAAATAACGGTGGGCGCAAGCGTGCTGCTCGAGCATGTGGGCGTTCCATCTTCACGAAAGTGACAAAAAAGTGTGGGCCGATTTGCATAGGGATTTTGATACGTGCTATAGTCACTGTCTCGACGCAAACAACGCAGCGCCAGGCGCAGCGGGGTGGGCGGCGATGAACGGATGGTCTGGCTGGCAGTTGCGCTGAGGCGGATGCGGCGGGCGATACGTTCAGGGGTTGGAGGGGCTGTGGCGGTGGTTGAGCTGCGGTGCGGTCAAGTCGGTAGCAAGCGTGAGCAAGCAGCGATTTGACAGCGATAAAAAACTCCTTCATAATCTCGCTTCTCTGCTGATGACGCAGCGCTAGCAAAGCGGCGCAGCGATCGGTGGGGAAAAGCAGGTGGCAGTACCGTTCTTTAACAAGTTAACAGCCGATAAGTGTGGGCGCTTGGTTTGGGCGCGAGACGGTCGAGTTGGGTCACTCTGACTTGATTGGTCGACGCAAAATGAATCAAGTGCTCATATGAAGAAGTTTGTAGGTAATCATTTATCTGCAATTTCTTTGAGTACGCAAGCGATCGTGCC
>NZ_JARYGM010000035.1:0-501 GCF_033795525.1 Pigmentiphaga sp. | reverse complement strand
AAATGCGATCCAGACGGGAGAATTCGGGTCGATGACGTTGCCATTCTTCAACCATAGGCCGTCCATCCAAAAATAGGACTGCTGCTGTGAAGCCGCCCTGCTGCAAAGGCGGGCGCCGATCAAGTGCGCGGAAATCGGGCGCATCTAAATTTGAATATCGGCATTAGACGTCTATTGTACGCTTTTCGACACCCGTCGTTACAAAAGCTCGCAAGCAAAAATTCTTGTCTTCTTCTACGTTTATTTCATTGCTACTGAAACGCGTAAAAGCGCTTCAACCCTTATTGGCCACAGCCTCGCCGTTGCGGCGGGCTCTTCGGCACACATGCCAGCCATTTCGATCGAACGCTCATCTTTTTCTTTTCCCACTTGCACAAAAAAAATTTATGGTGCATAATTTCGCTTCTTTGCTAGGCACCGCAACACGGGGGTATAGCTCAGCTGGGAGAGCGCTTGCATGGCATGCAAGAGGTCAGCGGTTCGATCCCGCTTACCTCCACC
>NZ_JARYGM010000034.1:0-503 GCF_033795525.1 Pigmentiphaga sp. | reverse complement strand
TGGGTGGTGCCGCTGGAAGCCGAAGAGGACTGGTATTCCTCCAGCACTTCGCGCATTTCCGCGTCGTCCTTGGCCTTGATCGACAGCTGCAGGGTACGACCCTTGCGATCCATGCCCACGAACTTGGCTTCCACCTTGTCGCCGACCTTCAGGTGCTGGGTTGCATCGTCGACGCGGTCGGCGGAGATATCGCGGGCAGCCACATAGCCCTCGATGCCGTCGGCCAGTTCGATGATGGCGCCCTTGGCGTCAACTTCCTTGACCACACCTTCGATCTTCGAACCCTTCGGGTTCACGGCCATGAACTGGCCGAACGGATCCTGCTCCAGCTGCTTGACGCCCAGGCTGATGCGCTCGCGCTCCGGATCGACCGCCAGGACGACGGCGTCCAGGTTGTCGCCCTTCTTGAAGTTGCGCACGATGTCTTCGCCAGTGGTCGCCCAGCTGATGTCGGACAGGTGGACCAGGCCGTCGATGCCGCCGTCCAGGCCGATGAAGATGCC
>NZ_JARYGM010000033.1:0-518 GCF_033795525.1 Pigmentiphaga sp. | reverse complement strand
CATTGCTTGCGCCGGCGAAATGGCGACATACAGGTTCTCGATAGGAAACGGCTCGATGGACTTGGCGAGCAGCCCGATGACCATGTCCGCCTTCGAGGGCGTGCTGGTGTCGATGATCAGCCAGCGGTCGAGCAGGTCGATCCAGAGGTGGATATCGTCGTACTGGGTCAGCGCCGTGGGCAGCTTCTCGTCGATGATCCTCTCGCGGATCTCCTTCATCTGCTTGCGGCCGGGCTTGTGGCCTTGCTGATGCTCAATTTCGAGGGCGCGCGCGGCCGTGGCCTGGTTGATGGCCTTGCCGGGGAGCAGCTTGGACTCGACGCGCAGCGTCAGGAGCAGCTTGCCGCTGACCGAGTGGGCCAACTCAGCCCCGTCGCGCGACGCCACCCAGCCGATCGATTCGCGCTGCAGCTCTCCGGCGGGCACGTACGCGTGCGCCGCCAGCTTGTCGTTCAGCTCGTCCAGGTTCCAGAAGGGCGCGACGGACGTGAGCCGGTAGATCTTGGCGTTCTTGAACA
>NZ_JARYGM010000032.1:0-550 GCF_033795525.1 Pigmentiphaga sp. | reverse complement strand
AGGAGAACGAGGGTGCGACGCCCCAGCGGTCGGTTTCGACGTGATCGCGGCCCGGGATGTCGCCGCCCTGCTTCATCAAAATCAGGCGGAAGGCCGAACTTTCCCCCAAGGCCCAGTTGCCGTCGCCCGTCAGCCGCCAGTTGTCGTCGGTGCCCACACCGACCGTGCCTTCCGCGAAATTCTCGAGCTTGGGGCTCTTGCTGACCAGGTTGATGCTGCCGCCGGTCGAACCGCGGCCTGAATAGGCGGAGCTCGGCCCCTTCAGGATTTCGACCGACTCCAGGTTGAAGGTTTCGTGCGAGAAGCGGCCCAGGTCGCGCATACCGTCGACCATCATGTCGGTGCTGGCCTCGTAGCCGCGCACGAATGGCCGGTCGCCAGTGGGTGTGCCGCCTTCGCCTGCGCCGAAAGTGATGCCCGGCGCGGTGCGCAGCACGTCCATCAGTGACGTGGCCGCGCGATCGCGCATCAGTTGTTCCGTGATCACCGTGACCGAACGCGGCGTGTCCAGCAGCGGCGCCGTCATTTTCGGGGAGGAAGCGATGTTGGC
>NZ_JARYGM010000031.1:0-566 GCF_033795525.1 Pigmentiphaga sp. | reverse complement strand
CGGCGATCTCTCTGAGAGCGATGAGGCCGCAAGCCAATTGCTCCAGCACAGCAGCGTCACCATCACCCGCAAGCACTACCGCACGAAGGTAACGCGCCTACGTCCGGTACGCTGAAATCCGTTCCGCATTCGCCAGTGCGCCCTACGACCAGTAGGCCAAAAAAATGCGGAACGGATCAGCCCAAAACCCGCGTGAATCCTGGCAATCCGTATAGGACTCAAAATCCCCCGCCGCAAGGCGTGCCGGTTCGATTCCGGCCCCGGGCACCAGAATTCTTGATAGGAAGCCGCCGGCGTTTTGCGCCCGGCGGCTTTCTTTATGCCTGGTCGGTCTTGGCCACGGCACCGCAAGCAGGAACGCGCTCCGCCGCCGAGTCCGTCCATCTCTCAATGCAGCCCCTTGCCTTCACCCCTTTGGCCGCGGTTTACGCCGATTTCATATCCAGGTTCGAATCAGACTCTTAGCCCTGGAATGCTGTGGGAAGATACCCCGTGCCGAGGTAAACGCTTCCGGTGTTTTTCGTTTTTTGGGGTGGAATATGCAGCAGTCAGAGAACAGCGCGGAA
>NZ_JARYGM010000030.1:382-631 GCF_033795525.1 Pigmentiphaga sp. | reverse complement strand
TGATGTATGCCCGCCATATCGACCAGTTGGAGCAACTGGGTGGCCTGGTCGGACAGATCATCAATAAGCATGTTGCCCTGCAGATTCTGCCGCAGCACTACCCGATTGTCGGAAGCTGCCTGCTGCGCGCCATCGAGGAAGTGCTTGGCAAGGACATTGCCACCCCAGCGGTGATCGACGCTTGGGGCGCGGCCTATGGCCAGCTGGCCGACATTCTGATTGGCGCTGAAGAAAACCTGTATAAAGAGA
>NZ_JARYGM010000030.1:0-372 GCF_033795525.1 Pigmentiphaga sp. | reverse complement strand
AGGAAGCGGCCGAGGGTGGCTGGCGCGGTACGCGTGAATTCCGCCTGGTACGCCGCGAGCAGGAAAGCAGCGAGATCGTTTCGTTCTATTTCGCCCCGGTGGATGGCATGCCGGTGCTCAAGGCAGAACCTGGCCAGTACATCGGCCTGAAGCTAGACATAGACGGTGCCGAGCAGCGCCGCAACTATTCCCTGTCGGCGCTGTGCGACGGCAAGGAATACCGCATTAGCGTCAAGCGTGAGGCGGGCGGCAAGGTCTCCAATTACCTGCACGATGACTTGGTGGTCGGCGATACCCTGCAACTGTTCCCGCCTGCGGGGGACTTCACCCTGGCAGCCAGCGACAAGCCGCTGGTGCTGATCAGCGGAGGGG